>NZ_JACXXG010000009.1 GCF_014764705.1 Stutzerimonas kunmingensis | reverse complement strand
CGCCGGGCGCCTCAGACTAACAATGCAACCCCTGCGTCGCTGCGCTCCGACTGCCTGTCCGAATGATCGTGGAACAGGTGTCCGGATCAGCGTGGGCTGAGTGTCCGAATGGCGTGGAATCCGCACTGTCGGCCTGGACCCTGTCGGAAGAGCAGTTTTTCTTTACCACCCTGACGCACAGTTTCGGGCTGCTTGGCATGCCATCGAAGGACCGCATCAGCAAGGCTGACCAATCCTTCGTGCTGCTCTCACCGCACTACGAAATCATGTACGGCTCCTGGTTCTTCCAGTACCAGGCTTCAATGGAGCGGTTGCGCCAGCAGATGCTCACGTCCGAAGCTGTGGCAGAGCCCGTAGCGCGCGCCCTGCGGCTCAGCCAGAACTTCGCGCAACGCCTGCGCAAGTCCAGTCCGAAGCAGAGCAACCAACAGCGCTACTTCCGCCAGATGGACATCTATTTCTCGTGGCATGCCGAGCAATTCTTGCTGGAAAGCATGACCCTCGAGGGCTACGCGGCCCTCGACGAGGAACTCAAGCAATCAGTGGCGGAGTTCCTGCACCAGGAACACAGATACCGTAAGGAGCGCGAGTACCTGAGCGACTTCCACGGCACCCCGACACGCATATGGAACCGCATGGCTCTATATCACCGGCTGCTGGAGTACCCAGTACTGCTGCGTTCGAAGGTTACGCAGTTGGGCGCCGGCACTCACAAGCTGGTCAAGGCGGCGTCGACGATGCTGATCATGTCGCTCTTCACCTACTTCCTGTTCAATGCGCGCGACGCTAGCGAGAAACTCTCGCTCACTCTTCTGCTTGTGATAGCGCTGGTCTACGCCGTCCGTGATCTGCTGCGCGACGACATGATCAACGCCATCACCCGCAGACTACGCAAAGGCAAGCCGCGCTGGAAGATTCGCCTGTTCATGCCCTACACCCTCAAGTTGCTCGCGCAGCAACGGGTCTGGCTTGACTATCGCAAGCTGGCCGATCTACCGCCCCTGGTTCGGGAACACTCCGGCAAATGGGCCACCAACGAGGAGCGGCAGATCATCTGCTATCGCGTGCTGCTGAGTCTGGACAACGCAGCATTGGAGCACGACGAGATTCGGGAGCGGCTCACACTGGATTGCGAACAGCTTTGCGCGATGATCCAGGCGAGCCACAACAAATTGTTTGTCCCGGCCGACGAAGATGATTCCGCCAGCGATGGCAGCAAAGGTTCAGTTCAAGCCCACCCCATCGAGAAGCAGCACGACTACAACCTGCTGCTGTTGCATACCAATCCCGGTGAGCATTTTCCATCGGCCCAGCGCTGGCGCCTGAGGCTCGGTACCAACGGCATCGCGCAATGCGAAAGCAAGAAGGCCCACTGGCCTGAACCACCTGAGCTACAACGCCCCGCATGGCATCGATTGAGTCGCCTGTGGCGGCGAGGATGATCAGTACCATAACCTCTGCTGGTGAACACATGAACCTCCGCCGTCTGCGCTGCAAGGCATCGTGCGTAGCCTCACGTGTTACAACAGCAGACACAAAAAAGCCCCTGTTACGGGGCTTTTAGAGATTTTCGATTCTTCTTGCAAAGCTTCGAAATCATGAGATGGTGCGGACGGAGAGACTCGAACTCTCACACCTTGCGGCGCCAGAACCTAAATCTGGTGTGTCTACCAATTTCACCACGTCCGCCAAGCAGGGCTTAAACGAAAACGCCAGGCAATGCCTGGCGCTTTCTGGAATATGGGGTGGACGAAGGGGATCGAACCCTCGACACCAGGAGCCACAATCCTGTGCTCTACCAACTGAGCTACGCCCACCATATTGCATTTGCTTGTGCCAGAGCCCGAAATGGCGCACCCGGCAGGACTCGAACCTGCGACCATCCGCTTAGAAGGCGGATGCTCTATCCAGCTGAGCTACGGGCGCTTTATCTGCATTCTGTTCGGAGCGCAGACTTGAAGCTCCGGCTATTGAAGAAGTAACCCCTCTTCGAAAGCCATCTTACCCAGCAGCAGGCTGTGCTCGACAAGCGGGGCGAATGTTATAGAGGCTCCAAACACTCGTCAACAGCAAATTCAAAAAAATTTCAGTTAGATAAAGGAGTTACAGGTGCCGGTAGCTGCTTCGCCTTTGCCACATCGCTGCGACATGCGAGAATACGCGCCCTTTCCAAGTCCTCTCCAATGGTTAACCAAGCGTCATGACCGCAAAACTGATCGACGGTAAAACGATTGCTGCCAACATTCGCCAACAGATCTCCGGTCGTGTTGCCGAACGCCGCGCCCAAGGGCTTCGCGCTCCCGGCCTCGCCGTAATTCTGGTGGGCAGCGACCCAGCCTCCCAGGTTTACGTGGCGCACAAGCGCAAGGATTGCGACGAGGTGGGCTTCAATTCCGTGGCCCATGACCTGCCGAGCGATACTCGCCAGGAAGATCTTCTTGCGCTGATCGATCAGCTCAACGACGACACCTCCATCGACGGCATCCTTGTGCAACTGCCGCTGCCAAAGCACCTCGATGCCTCGCAATTGCTCGAGCGCATCCGTCCGGACAAGGATGTGGACGGCTTCCATCCCTATAACGTCGGTCGTCTCGCGCAACGCATGCCGCTGCTACGCCCCTGCACGCCAAAGGGGATCATCACGCTGCTGGAGAGCACCGGTGTCGATCTGCACGGTCTGGATGCGGTCGTCGTGGGCGCATCCAACATTGTCGGTCGCCCGATGGCGCTGGAACTGCTCTTGGCTGGCTGCACCACCACCGTGACCCATCGCTTCACCCGCAACCTCGAAGAGCACGTTCGCCGAGCTGATCTGGTCGTGGTAGCGACCGGTATCACCGGTCTGGTGAAGGGTGAGTGGATCAAGCCTGGGGCGATCGTCATCGATGTGGGCATCAACCGCCAGGCCGACGGGCGCCTGCTGGGCGACGTTGAATTCGGACCAGCCAGCGAACGCGCCGCCTGGATCACTCCGGTTCCGGGTGGAGTAGGTCCGATGACCCGAGCCTGCCTGCTGGAAAATACACTGCACGCCGCCGAACATTTGCATCGATAACTACTGCGAGTAAAACAAGAACGGCACCTTTCGGTGCCGTTTTTGATTACGCCGTCCCTTTTATTCAGCAAGACGCCATGTCGTTCCGCCTTTGCCATCCTCCAGCACCACCCCCATCGCGGTGAGCTGGTCGCGGATACGATCGGATTCGGCCCAGTTCTTTTCAGCTCGAGCCGTGAGGCGCGCAGCGATCAACGCCTCGACCTCGGAGGCATCGACCTTGCCCGCCGCACCAGCTTGCAGGAAGGCTTCAGGCTCAAGCTGCAGCACGCCCAATACGCCCGCCAGCTCCTTGAGACGTGCAGCCAACGCCGCAGCTGCGGCCAGATCAGACTCACGCAGACGGTTCACCTCACGGATCATCTCGAACAGCACCGCGCAGGCTTCCGGCGAGTTGAAGTCGTCGTCCATCGCCACGCCGAAGCGCGCGATGAACTCGTCGCCACCGCCCGGCGTCGCCTCAGGCAGGCCCTTGAGGCCGTTGTAGAAGCGCTCCAGAGCGCCCTTGGCCTCGCGCAGGCTGTCTTCGGAGTAGTTGATTGGGCTGCGATAGTGGCTGGAAACCAGCAGATAGCGCACGACCTCAGGATGGTACTTTTCCAGCACTTCCCGAATGGTGAAGAAGTTGCCCAGGCTCTTGGACATCTTCTCGCCATCGACACGCACCGCGCCGGCGTGCATCCAGGCATTGGCGTACTGCTTGCCAGTGGCTGCTTCACTTTGGGCAATCTCGTTCTCATGGTGCGGGAACACCAGGTCCGGACCACCGCCATGAATGTCGAAGGTCTCGCCTAGGCAGCAGGTCGACATCACCGAGCATTCGATATGCCAGCCCGGACGACCGGCACCCCAAGGAGAATCCCAGCTCGGTTCACCTGGCTTGGCGCCCTTCCACAGCACGAAATCCAGTGGATCTTCCTTGGCCTCATCAACCTCGATGCGCGCGCCGATCTTCAGGTCCTCGATCTTGCGCCGCGACAGCTTGCCGTAACCGACGAACTTGCCGACCCGGTAATAGACATCACCATTGCCCGGCGCATAAGCGAAGCCCTTGTCGATGAGCGTCTGGATCATCGTGTGCATGCCGGCGATATGGTCAGTCGCACGCGGCTCGATATCCGGACGCAGTACGTTGAGGCGGGTCTCGTCATCGTGCATGGCGGCGATCATTCTCTCGACCAGCGCCTGGAACGGCTCGCCGTTCTCGCTGGCACGGCGGATGATCTTGTCGTCGATGTCGGTGATGTTACGCACGTAGGTCACGTCGTAGCCGCGGTGGCGCAGCCAACGGGTGACCACGTCGAACGCGACCATCACCCGTGCATGACCGATGTGGCAGAAGTCATAGACCGTCATGCCACAGACGTACATACGCACCTTGTTGCCTTCCAGCGGGCGGAACGCTTCCTTGGTCTTGGTCAGCGTGTTGTAGATCGACAGCGCCATCATTGACCCCAGGAGTCACGCAGCGTGACGGTGCGGTTGAACACGGGAGCGCCCGGCTTGCTGTCCTTCATGTCGGCGCAGAAATAGCCTTCGCGCTCAAACTGGAACCGCTCTTCAGGTTCGGCACTGGCCAGCGACGGCTCGGCACGGCACCCCTTGAGCACAACCAGCGACTCCAGATTGATGTTGTCGAGGAAGCTACCGCCCTCCTCGTCCTTTTCCGGATTGGCCGAGCGGAACAGGCGATCGTACAGACGCACCTCGCACTCGACGCTCTCGGCGGCCGGCACCCAGTGGATGACGCCCTTGACCTTGCGCCCCTCCGGATTCTTGCCGAGGGTGTTCTCGTCATAGGAACAGCGCAGCTCGATGATATTTCCCTGATCATCCTTCACGGCTTCATCGGCACGAATGACGTAGCTGCCGCGCAGGCGCACTTCGCCGCCCGGAATCAAGCGTTTGAACCCAGCCGGAGGGACTTCCTCGAAGTCGCCGGCGTCAATGTAGAGTTCCCGGCTGAATGGCAGCACCCGCACGCCCATATCCTGCTTGGGATGGCGCGGCAGCTCGAGGCTCTCGACCTGGCCTTCCGGGTAGTTGGTAATCACCACCTTGAGCGGCTTGAGCACGCACATCGCACGGGCTGCATTGGCATCAAGATCTTCGCGGATGGCGAACTCCAGCATGCCGATGTCGACGACACCACCGGCGCGATTCACACCGATCATGTCGCAGAAATTGCGGATCGACGCCGGGGTGTAGCCGCGACGACGGAAGCCAGAAAGCGTCGACATCCTCGGATCGTCCCAGCCGTTCACGTGCTTCTCATCGACCAGCTGCTTGAGCTTGCGCTTGCTGGTGATGGTGTAGTTCAGGTTGAGGCGGGCGAATTCGTACTGACGCGGCTGCGCCGGCACCGGCAAATTGGCCAGGAACCACTCGTACAGCGGGCGATGATCCTCGAATTCCAATGTACAGATCGAATGCGTGATGCCCTCGATAGCATCAGACTGACCATGGGTGAAATCGTAGCTGGGGTAGATGCACCACTTGTCGCCGGTCTGGTGATGGTGCGCATGGCGAATGCGATAGAGGATCGGGTCGCGCAGGTTCATGTTGGGCGAAGCCATGTCGATCTTCGCCCGCAGCGCACGGGCGCCATCCGGGAATTCACCGGCTTTCATGCGCGCGAAGAGATCGAGGTTTTCCTCCACCGACCGCTCGCGGAACGGACTGTTCTTGCCGGGCTCGGTCAGGCTGCCGCGATACTCACGCGCTTGCTCAGGCGTCAGATCACAGACATAGGCCTTGCCCGCCTTGATCAGATGGACAGCCCACTCGTGCAGCTGATCAAAATAGTTGGAGGCATAGCGCTCCTCGCCCGCCCACTGAAAGCCCAGCCATTCGACATCACTCTTGATGGCATCGATGTACTCCTGGTCTTCCTTAGCCGGGTTGGTGTCATCGAAGCGCAGGTTGCACTCGCCACCGAACTCCTTCGCCAGGCCGAAATTCAGGCAGATCGATTTGGCGTGGCCGATATGCAGATAGCCATTGGGCTCAGGCGGGAAGCGGGTGACGATCTTGGCGTGCTTGCCGGAGTCCAGGTCGGCCTGGACGATCGGACGGAGAAAGTTGCTAGCGGCGGGAGTCTCGGGCTTGCTCATGATGTCCTTAACGATCAGCGAGTGCGGCTCAGGGTAGGCCGACCAAATCAAAGCGCTTATCATAGCGGACCCGTCAACCCCCTGACAGAGCAATGCGCCCAAGGCGGCACTGCCATCAGCGCCCGACGGCATTCGGTACGACGACCCTTGCAGCTGCCTGTCCCGCACTTGGCCAGCCCCACGAAAACGGAATCTCTCCCCGATGATCAAACTGCACACCAACTACGGCGTCATCACCGTCAACCTGTTCGAAGACAAGGCACCGGAAACCACTGCCAACTTCAAGGAATACGTGAAGAGCGGTCACTACGACGGCACCATCTTCCACCGCGTGATCAGCAACTTCATGATCCAGGGCGGCGGTTTCGAGTCTGGCATGAAGCAGAAGCCGACTCGCGCCCCTATCAAGAACGAGGCCAACAACGGCCTGTCGAACAAGACCGGTACCCTGGCCATGGCCCGCACCATGGAGCCGCACTCTGCCTCCGCGCAGTTCTTCATCAACGTGAAGGACAACGACTTTCTCGACCACAGCGCGCCAACCGTTCAGGGCTGGGGTTACGCCGTGTTCGGCGAGGTGACCGAAGGCATGGACGTGGTCGAGAAGATCAAAGCCGTGGCGACCACCATGAAATCCGGTCACCAGGACGTTCCAGTGGAAGACGTGGTGATCGAGAAAGCGGAAATCGTCGAGTAATCGCGAGTGATCCTGCTGATCTCCGATCTGCACCTGGAAGAGGAACGCCCGGACATTACCCGGGCGTTTCTGCATTTTCTCGCCACTCGCGCGTGCCAGGCCGAAGCGCTGTACATACTCGGCGACTTTTTTGAGGTCTGGATCGGCGACGATGCCATGACACCCTTCCAGCAATCGATCGCCGACGCGCTACGCGCCCTGAGCGAACGCGGTACGCGCATTTACCTGATGCACGGCAACCGTGACTTCATGCTGGGCAAGGGCTTCTGCCGCGCGGCGGGCTGTACGCTGCTGGGCGACCCGAGTGTGGTCGAGCTCGGCGGTGAGCGCGTCCTGCTGATGCATGGCGACAGCCTGTGCACCCGCGACGAAGGCTACATGCGGCTACGGCGTTTGCTGCGCAATCCGCTCAGCCTGTTCATCTTGCGTCATCTGCCGTTGTCCACTCGCCGAAAACTCGCGCGCAAGCTGCGCAATGAAAGTCGCGCCCAGACGCGCATGAAGGCTTCGGACATCATCGATGTCACCCCGGAGCTGATCCCTCGAGTACTCGCCGAGCATGGCGTGCGGACCCTGATCCATGGCCACACCCATCGCCCCGCGACACACGAACTGGAAGTCGACGGCCGCCCGGCACGGCGCATCGTGCTCGGCGACTGGGACCAGCAAGGCTGGGCGTTACAGGTCGACGAGAGCGGCTTTCAACAGGCCCCGTTCGATCTGAACTAAGCCGCCAGCGGCACGCCGCTGTGGAAGCGAAACTCGGCGTCCGGGCTTTCGATCAGCTCGCGCTCGCGTTCACGTACCCGAATGATCGCCGCATCGACATCGGCCGCATCGCCATATTGGTACGCCAGCTTGAGATAGTCCTGAAAGTGCCGCGCTTCCGACTTGAGCAGCCCGTGATAGAACTTGCCCAGCTCCTCATCCAGATGCGGCACCAACATGGCGAAACGTTCACAGGAGCGTGCCTCGATAAAGGCACCGATCACCAGCGTATCAGTCAGCCGGTACGGCTCATGATTGCGTACGAGTTCACGCAGGCCGGCTGCATAGCGTGACGACCCAACGTTCCGCAGCTGGATCTCACGTCGGCGAACGATTGCCAGTACCTACTCGAAATGACGCAGCTCCTCACGGGCGAGGCGCGACATCTTGTTCTGCAGGTCCGGTTTGTCAACGTAGCGAAACATCAACTGGAACGCCGCACCTGCCGCCTTCTTCTCGCAGTTTCCATGATCGATGAGCATCACATCCTGATTCTGCAACGCTGCATCCACCCATGCGGCGGGTGTGGCACAACCGAGGAATTCGTTGAGATCAGGAAGCATGTCTAGCCTTGCATATTCAGGAACTTAATAAGCCGACAGTTAAATGGCACCGCCGGACACCGGACGGGCATTATTGCGAATGCCGCGCGGAGCAGCCAGCCTTGCTTGATATACATCACGGCCGGCATCGCAGGCTTGTCTATAGTTGACCAACCTGAATCTGGAAATGGAGCCGATCATGCAAGCCATTCGCTGCATCCTCGTGGTAATTGACCCGAACCAGCCGCAAGAGCTGGCACTCAAACGTGCGCGACTGATCGCAAGTGTCAGCCAGTCCCGCCTGCACCTGCTGGTGTGCGATACCAAACACGACCACGGTGCCCACCTGACTGCACTGAGCGAACAGCTGGCTAGCGAGGGCCATCAGGTGTCCACCCAGCAGGCGTGGCACGAGAGCATCCATCAGACCATCATCAACGTGCAGCAGGCCGAAGGTTGCGGGTTGGTCGTCAAGCAGCACGTGCCGGACAACCCCCTCAAGCGCGCCCTGCTCACTCCCGAGGACTGGAAGCTGCTGCGTTATTGCCCCAGTCCGGTGCTGATGGTGAAAACTGACAAGCCATGGACAGGTGGAAACATTCTCGCCGCGGTGGACGTCGGCAACGCCGATCTGGAACACCGCACGCTGCACGCGACCATCATCAATCACGGCTACGAGATCGCCAGCCTCGCCGACGGCAAGCTGCACGTCATCAGTGCGCATCCTTCAGCGATGCTTTCCGCCGCCGACCCGGCGTTCCAACTCAAGGAAACCATCGAAGCTCGGTATAGAGATGCCTGCAAGCAGTTCCAGGAAGAGTTTCAGATTCCTGACGCTCGGCTACATGTCGAGGAAGGCCCAGCCGATGCGCTGATTCCGCGCGTTTGCCACCAGCTCAAGGCAGTCGTCACAGTGATTGGCACAGTGGCAAGGACCGGATTCTCTGGCGCACTGATGGGTAACACTGCCGAGGTGGTGCTCGACACGCTGGAAAGCGATGTCCTGGTACTCAAGCCCAACGACATCATCGATCACCTCGAAGACCTGGTTCGCCACTGAGTCAGACCGCTTCGAACGAAAACGCTGGCCCGTGGGCTTCATCAGACCTTGAAGTCGATACCTTCCGCTAGAAAGCGTGGCGCGATGTAGCGCTCGTAATGAGCCTCGGAAAGCAGGAAGAACTCCTGATCGATCGCGTCGCGCAGTTCAGGCAGCGGTCGATCACGGAATTCGGGTAGCAAAGCAACGCCATAGGCTTCGAGCTGCTGAATCAGCCGCGCACCGCGCGCGATCAACTGATAGGCCCAGCAGTAGGGAGACTGCTCCACTACAAAGCGGATCTGCCGAGCCTCCAGCTGCTGGCGCAACAGCTGAGCATCGAACACTTCGAGCTTGGCCGTCATGACCTGCGCCAGGAGGATTTCCAGACGCCGCCATACCGCCCGCTTTTCCTCTTCGCCATAGGCGTTCCAGTTAACCACCTCATGATGGAATCGCTTGCACCCACGGCAGACGATATCGCCGTACACGGTCGAGCACAGACCAATGCAAGGGGTTTTGATGCGCTGTGAGGACATGACCGAAGCAGGTTGATGGCGGGCCGAGCATCTTAGACTTTTGTCCTACCAGGGTCATCTTTGTTTAAAGCGTGGGCCCCTCTTGCGCCGCCACAAGCCCAGGCCCCGCGGGCCCGAGCGAAATCTTTTCACGCAAGCTCACGACGCCTTGGCGGCGGCCGTCGCTGGCGCTCGACTTAACTTTTGGGGCCATTTCCAGTAGTATCGGCCCGCCGTTTTTGGCGCCACATTCCATACGAAGCTGTTTTCAAAGCGTCACGAGCACAGTTGAACCGGCTGCGTGCCGGATGCGCAGATTTATCTTTACCCTGCCCATCCGGCCTCGCCCGCCCGGCGTAAAACTTTGAAAACAGCTTCCGGATGCGCGTCCCGAAACACCCAAGGGACCAATGATGAGGGTAAAAACTGTGCTTGAAGCCTATCGCAAACACGTAGAAGAGCGTGCCGCCCAGGGCGTCGTGCCCCAGCCGCTGAACGCCGAGCAAACCGCAGGCCTGGTTGAGCTGCTGAAGAATCCGCCAGCCGGCGAAGAAGAATTCCTCGTTGACCTGATCACTAACCGCGTCCCCGCTGGCGTCGACGAAGCCGCCTACGTCAAGGCCGGCTTCCTGTCCGCCCTGGCCAAAGGTGAAACCTCCTCGCCATTGCTGAGCAAGCAGCGCGCTGTCGAACTGCTGGGCACCATGCAGGGCGGCTACAACATCGCCACTCTGGTCGAGCTGCTGGATAACGCCGAACTGGCCGCCGTTGCCGCCGAGCAACTGAAGCACACCCTGCTGATGTTCGACGCTTTCCACGACGTGGCCGAAAAGGCCAAGGCCGGTAACGAGCATGCCAAGGCTGTGATGCAGTCCTGGGCCGAAGGCGAGTGGTTCACCAACCGCCCGGCAGTTGCCGAAAAAGTTTCCCTGTCCGTATTCAAGGTCACTGGCGAAACCAACACCGACGATCTGTCGCCTGCTCCAGACGCCTGGTCGCGCCCTGACATCCCACTGCACGCGCTGGCCATGCTGAAAATGGCCCGTGAAGGCATCAACCCGGACGTACCGGGCTCGGTCGGCCCAATCAAGCAGATGGAAGAACTGAAAGCCAAGGGCTTCCCAGTTGCTTATGTCGGCGACGTGGTCGGTACCGGCTCCTCGCGCAAGTCGGCTACCAACTCCGTGCTATGGTTCTTCGGTGACGACATCCCGAACGTGCCGAACAAGCGCGCTGGTGGCTTCTGCTTCGGCACAAAGATCGCCCCGATCTTCTACAACACCATGGAAGATGCCGGTGCCCTGCCGATCGAATTCGACTGCAGCAACCTGGCCATGGGCGACGTGATCGACGTCTACCCATACGCTGGCAAGGTTTGCAAGCACGGCACCGATGAAGTCGTCACCACTTTCGAACTGAAGACCGACGTCCTGCTGGACGAAGTCCGTGCTGGCGGTCGTATTCCGCTGATCATCGGCCGCGGCCTGACCGAGAAGGCCCGCGCCGAGCTGGGTCTGGCACCGTCCACCCTGTTCAAGAAGCCGGAAGCGCCGACTGACAGTGGCAAAGGTTTCACCCTCGCGCAGAAGATGGTCGGTCGCGCCTGCGGCTTGCCGGAAGGCAAGGGCGTTCGTCCAGGCACCTACTGCGAACCGAAGATGACCACCGTCGGCTCCCAGGACACCACTGGCCCGATGACTCGCGACGAGCTGAAAGACCTGGCTTGCCTGGGCTTCTCCGCCGATCTGGTCATGCAGTCGTTCTGCCACACAGCTGCCTATCCAAAGCCGATCGACGTCAACACCCACCACACCCTGCCGGACTTCATCATGAACCGCAGCGGCGTGTCCCTGCGTCCGGGCGACGGCATCATCCACAGCTGGCTGAACCGCATGCTGCTGCCGGATACCGTTGGTACCGGTGGTGACTCGCACACCCGCTTCCCAATCGGCATCTCCTTCCCCGCCGGTTCCGGCCTGGTCGCCTTCGCCGCCGCCACTGGCGTCATGCCGCTGGACATGCCGGAATCCGTACTGGTTCGCTTCAAGGGTCAGATGCAGCCCGGCATCACCCTGCGTGACCTGGTTCATGCCATCCCCTACTACGCCATTCAGCAGGGTCTGCTGACTGTCGAGAAGAAGGGCAAGAAGAACATCTTCTCCGGTCGCATTCTCGAGATCGAAGGTCTCAACCAACTGACCGTGGAGCAGGCATTCGAGCTGTCCGACGCCTCCGCCGAGCGTTCGGCTGCCGGCTGCACCATCAAGCTGCCGGAAGAGTCGATCGCCGAGTACCTGAAGTCCAACATCACCATGCTGCGCTGGATGATCAGCGAAGGTTACGGTGATGCCCGCACCCTGGAGCGCCGCGCTCAAGCGATGGAAGCGTGGGTCGCCGATCCGAAGCTGCTGGAAGCAGATAAGGACGCCGAATACGCTGCAGTGATCGAAATCGACCTGGCCGAAGTGAAAGAGCCCGTGCTCTGCGCGCCGAACGACCCGGACGATGCCCGCCTGCTGTCCACCGTTGCTGGCGAGAAGATCGACGAAGTCTTCATCGGCTCCTGCATGACCAACATCGGCCACTTCCGCGCTGCCGGCAAGCTGCTCGACAAGGTCAAGGGTGGCATTCCGACCCGTCTGTGGCTGGCTCCGCCGACCAAGATGGACGCTCATCAGCTGACCGAGGAAGGCTACTACGGCATCTACGGCAAGGCTGGCGCGCGCATGGAAATGCCGGGCTGCTCGCTGTGCATGGGTAACCAGGCTCGCGTGCAAACCGGGTCCACTGTGGTCTCTACCTCCACTCGTAACTTCCCGAATCGTCTGGGTGACGCCACTAACGTCTACCTGGCTTCGGCAGAGCTGGCGGCAGTAGCATCCATCACCGGCAAGCTACCGACCGTCGAGGAGTACATGGAATACGCGAAGAACATCGATAGCATGGCTGCCGATATCTATCGCTACCTGTCTTTCGACCAGATCGCCGAATTCCGTGACGCTGCGGAGAAGGCCAAGATCAAGGTCGTCGAAGTCTGATGACGCCGTAAGGCAATAAAAAACCCCGCCTCGGCGGGGTTTTTTATTGCCTCCATCGCCGCTGCACCCTTCCAATCGGAGCGGCGACCAACGCCTGTACAGCAATGCGCACCGGCCGCACCAGCCATCACCATGCAGCACAGCCGCAGCAAAAACACCATCGAGAAAAGGGATTGCCACTAGATAGTCTTTTCCCACAGACAAAGAAAAGCCCGGACTAGCCGGGCTTTTCTAGACGTAGCTAACTCAGATTACTGAACCTGAGCTTCCACTTCTGCTTCAACGCGACGGTTGATCTGACGACCTTCCTCAGTGGCGTTGTCGGCAACCGGACGGGACTCACCGTAACCTGTGGAGTTCACGCGGCCACCCTCAACACCGTATTCGTTGACGAGAACGTTGCGCACTGCTTCGGCACGACGCTCGGACAGACGCTGGTTGTACTGGTCAGTACCAACGGAGTCAGTGTGACCTTCAACAGTGGTGTTGGTCTGCGGGTACTGCTGCATGAAGTCAGCGAGGTTCTTGATATCGCTGTAGCTTTCTTCACGAACGCGCGACTTGTCGAAATCGAACTTGACGTCCAGTTCGACACGGACCAGCTCAGGAGCAGGCTCTGGTTCGTTGTCGACAATCGGAGCCGGAGCCGGCTCTGGAGTCGGCTCGACTGCTGCAACCTCGCGAGCACCACCACCGAAGTTCAGACCGACACCAACACCAGCCATCCACTCAGCTTCGTCTGCATCGATGTTGTACATGCCGTCGACGCTGGCCTTGGCAAAGAAGTTCTCGGTGAAGTAGTACTTCAGACCGGTACCAACATTAGCGAAGGTGCTGCTGTCACGACCGCCACGAGTCGCCTGGCCGATGCTCTGATGAGCCACACCAGCGGAGACGTACGGACGCAGACCTACGCCTGGCGCGCCGAAGTGGTAGGCAGCATCCAGCGAAGTAAGGCTGCCCTTGATGTTCTTGTGGCTGCCATCGGCGCCGACCGGATCCTTGGAGGTCAGGTCATGGTATTCGCCGTAGGACAGGCCCAGGGAAACATCATCGGTAAGGAAGTAGCTGGCGCCAGCACCATAAAGCTCGCCGTCACGCTGCACGTCACGCGAGCTATCGGTGAAATAGTGCTTACCGAACGCTTCCACCTCTACGGCGCCCTGTCCTTGGGCCAGCGCGCTGAGAGAAGTGGCGGCAACCATCGAACCGATAACGACGCCTAAGGTGTTTTTAAGTTTCATCCGTAAATCCCCATCTGGTGGTTAGAGTCAGAACAATCTAAGGAAACCGGCTGTCTGTATGCCCAAGCTGTTCGCAAGGTATAAGACAAGTTTCCAGGATTAAGTTTCAGTAGTATCGGAAAATTTTTCCCGCAGCTTATCGAGCGCACGCTTGTATCGCATCTTCGTTGCACTCAAACCCATATGCATGATGTCCGCGATTTCTTGAAACTCAAGTTCAGCAACAAAACGCAACACCAGTATCTCTCGATCGATCGGATTCACATGCACGAGCCACCGGTCGAGCCCAGTCTTCTCCTCGATTCTCGGCGCCTTCTCGTCGGATGCCTCTTCAAGCGGGTCGAGGCTGAGTGCGTCAAGCAAACGCCGCTTGCGGCGCTCCTTGCGATATTGAGTAATGCATTCATTATAAGTGATGCTATATAGCCACGTCTTGAATTTCGATTTGCCCTCGAAGTTTTTCAGCCCATATAAAACCTTGAGCATAACTTCCTGACATACATCGTCGGCGTCCCGCTCGTTCCCCAAGTAACGCGCACATACATTGAACAGTGTGCGCTGATATCGCCGCATAAGCTCTTCATATGCACGCGTTATATGAAATAGTTCGACATGAGCATGCTGCACCAGCTCTTCGTCGGTGAGCTGGCGAGGGTCGTAGCGCGATATGGACGATGGGGTTTTAGTCAAGACGCTTCGAGCCGGCAGTCGGGGGCACGGCCACCATTAAGGAAACCGGAAAAAAGGCGACGTACTTTACCAGAATCGCAAGGCTAACGGCTGCCGACGCGTTGTTCGAGCAGTACTCTGTTAGCGACAGAGGTAAGTTCGCCGTCGTCGGTCAGTAGCAATGTCTTGACCGTTCCGATTTCCTCGATCTGTCCTTCGATATCCGCCAGGCGCACGCGCTGCCCTACCTCGTAAAGCTCACGCACATAGATGCCAGCCAGTATCTGCGATACCAGCTCGCGACTGCCGAGTCCAAACGCAAGCGCAACTGCCAGGCCGACGGTGATCAGCACGATGGCGATGACATAGTTGAGGAGTTCGGTCTTGACCTCGAGCTGTCCGATCGCAACGGAGATGCTGATGATGATCACGAGCCCCTGCGCCATCCGCGCCAGGCCGTTGGCATAGTCCAGCCCGACACTCTCGGCAGCGCCACGCACCAGGCCGCTGAGCAACTGCGCCAAGAGCACGCCTGCGAGCAGAATCAGTGCCGCGCCAAAGACTTTAGGTACGTAGAGGGCCAGCATATCCAGCGTTGCCGACACTCGCTCGAGCCCCAGCGACTCAGCGGCTGAAACCAGAAAAATGAGCAGCACAAACCAGTACACGACCTTGCCGATCAGCGCGGAAACCGGAATGCGGATCCCCGCCCGCCCCAGCAGCTTGGTCAGACCGGTACCCGCCATAAGCCGGTCCAGGCCCACCTTGGCAAGCACTTTGGAAAGCAGGGTGTCGAGGAGCTTTGCAACGACGAAACCAAGCAGGACGACGACCAATGCGCCGAACAATCGGGGAATGAACGCGGCGACGGAAGCCCAAAGGGAGCTCATCGCCGACAACAGACTCTGGGTCCAGGGATCGAATTCCATGATCAATCAGCCTTATCGAACGAACAGTTAGGTGTTTCTCGGCGAGAAACCGGAGCGACATGGCCTGAGCCGCTGTTGACTGCGATCATCACGGCCTGCAGCCAGTGACCGATCAGTGCAAACAGGTCCCCGGCGCCAACCTGCCGGTTGGCCGTCTTCAACACACGGCCCAGACAAGCGTCGTCATCATGAACCGAGGGCTTGTTGAGCAGATCGCGCAGGGATTCTTCGAAGGGATCGCGCATGCAAACCTCGCTAAAGTATGTGGTCTAGACGGCTTACAGTTAGGTGGGAGTCACATTCACACCCAACGCAGGCGGCGCAGTATCCACCATTGCAACAGCGCAACGCCGCCGATGAGCAGGCAGGCAACGACGAACCCGTAGGAAAACTCGGCCCCGGGAATACCACCCACATTGATCCCCAGCAGCCCAGTCAGGAAGCTGAGCGGCAGAAAAAAGCCGGTAATTATAGCCAGCAGGTACATGGTGCGGTTCATCCGCTCGCTCAGCCTGCGATGCTCCGACTCCAACACCAGATTCACGCGCTCGCGGACCATCTCGAGTTCTTCCAGATAACGGATGAGCCGGTTACTCAGCTCGTTCCAGTATTCAGTGTCATCCTCGGCAAACCAGCTCGGTTGATTACGCGTCATCTGGCCGTAGAGCTCGCGCTGCGGCAGCAGGAAGCGCCGCAGGCTCGCGGCCTGCCGGCGCAAGGAAAGCATCGAAGCATGTTCCAGGGTGTATTGCTCATCTCCCTCGAGCCGCTCTTCCACGGCGTCAATGCGCTCGGCCAGCTGAGTGACCAGATCATCGACTCGCTCTGTCATCGCCTCTGCCAGATAGAGCAGCAGTTCAGAGGTCGATTTCGGCCCCCTACCTTCCGACAGCAATCGAATCACTACTTCGGTGGAGCGCAGCGGCCGAAGGCGAAGCGAGATGACCCGCTTTTGATCGGCAAATACGCGCACGGAAACCATGTCTTCCGGCTCGGCATCGGGGTTCAGATTAACCCCCCGCAAGAACAGCAAGAGCCCTTCCTGCGGCAGCGCCAAGACGCGCGGGCGCGTGTTCTCCTCAAGCAGTACATCACAAGCGAACCCACTGAGCCCGCTTTGCCTGCGCAACCAATCCTGCGCCTGGGGCTGGCCACGATCCCAGTGCAGCCAGATGCTCTCATTGGCCGCAAGCTGCAGCTCAGGCAGATCGCTATAGCCGATCTGGCGAGCCCCGCCGCTGCCATCGAGAACAAAGGCGTGGATCAGCCCGCGCTGTTCGCTTTCGGTTTCCCGCATCTATCCGTTCCGTCGCTGGTCATGAAAAGCCCGGCATCGCCGGGCTCAGGAATGATGGCACGCACAGCCGTTAGAGCCGGCTTTACTCCGGAATGGAAAGCGGCTCAGGCGACACGATGATGCCGTTGTTATCGGCGTATACGTATTCACCGGGACGGAACGTCACACCGCAAAACGTCACCGGAACGTTGAGATCACCGATGCCGCGCTTGTCGGTCTTCATGGGATGACTGGCCAGGGCCTGAACGCCAAGCTCGGTCTGCGCGAGAACATCGACGTCACGAACGCAACCATAGATAACCAGACCTTCCCAACCATTGCGTGCGGCTTTCTCGGCAAGCATATCACCCAGCAGCGCACGACGCAGCGAGCCGCCGCCGTCGACCACCAGCACCTTGCCCGCACCGTCGACGTCGAGCTGGTCCTTGACCAGCGAATTGTCCTCGAAACACTTGATGGTCACGATCTCGCCACCGAAGGAATCGCGACCACCGAAGTTGCTGAACAGCGGCTCGACGACCTGCACCAGGTCCGGATAGGCATCGCACAGATCAG
Source organism: Stutzerimonas kunmingensis (assembly GCF_014764705.1). Lineage (GTDB taxonomy): Bacteria > Pseudomonadota > Gammaproteobacteria > Pseudomonadales > Pseudomonadaceae > Stutzerimonas. Next base: position 117,229 of record NZ_JACXXG010000009.1, on the reverse strand, counting down.
GCGTGACGTATTGCATGGGAAACTCCTTCTGCTTGGAAATTACGGCGACATCCAGCGTACAGCCATATAGGCGCGCATATTAGCCGCTGGACGCTCTAGGCGGAACGAAATCGCTGGAATGACGATTATCAGCGCCAACGAAAACGGGGCTGACGCCCCGTTTTTTGTTACCGACTCAACCGTCAGATCTCGCGATCGGCCAGGAAGAACCAGGTATCGAGCACCGAGTCCGGATTCAGGGAGACGCTCTCGATGCCCTGTTCCATCAGCCACTTGGCCAGATCCGGGTGATCCGAAGGACCCTGACCACAGATACCGATGTACTTGCCGGCCTTGTTGCATGCCTGGATGGCGTTGGCCAACAGCTTTTTCACCGCCGGATTACGCTCATCGAACAGGTGGGCGATGATGCCGGAGTCGCGGTCCAGGCCGAGGGTCAGCTGGGTCATGTCGTTCGAGCCGATGGAGAAGCCATCGAAGAACTCCAGGAACTCATCTGCCAGCAGCGCATTGGACGGCAGCTCGCACATCATGATGACGCGCAGCCCATTCTCGCCGCGCTTGAGGCCGTACTTCGCCAGCAGATCGATGACCTGCGACGCTTCGCCCAGAGTGCGGACGAAAGGCACCATCAGCTCGACATTGGTCAGGCCCATCACGTCGCGGACTTTCTTCATCGCGCGGCATTCGAGCTCGAAGCAGTCACGGAACGAATCGCTGATATAGCGGGACGCACCGCGGAAGCCGAGCATCGGGTTCTCTTCTTCCGGCTCGTACAGCTTGCCGCCGATGAGATTGGCGTACTCGTTCGACTTGAAGTCCGACAGGCGCACGATGACCTTCTTCGGCCAGAACGCGGCGGCCAGGGTGCTTACGCCCTCGACCAGCTTCTCGACGTAGAAGTTGACGGGATCGTCGTAGCCGGCGATGCGCTTCTCCACGCTGCTCTTCACATCTGCAGGCAGACCGTCGAAGTTCAGCAGCGCCTTGGGGTGCACGCCGATCATGCGGTTGATGATGAACTCGAGGCGGGCCAGGCCGACGCCCTCGTTCGGCAGATGCGCGAAGTCGAAGGCACGGTCAGGGTTGCCGACGTTCATCATGATCTTGAACGGCAGTTCCGGCATGGCGTCGATGGAGTTCTGACGAATGTCGAAGCCCAGCTCGCCATCGAAGATCAGACCGGTGTCGCCTTCGGCGCAGGAAACGGTCACGCGCTGACCGTCCTTCAGCAACTCGGTGGCATTACCGCAACCCACGACCGCCGGAATCCCCAGCTCGCGAGCGATGATCGCCGCGTGGCAGGTGCGCCCGCCACGGTTGGTGACGATGGCGCTGGCGCGCTTCATCACCGGTTCCCAATCCGGGTCGGTCATGTCGGAAACCAGCACGTCGCCCGGCTGAACCTTGTCCATTTCGCTGACGTCGTGGATGACCTTGACCGGGCCGGCGCCGATTCGCTGACCGATGGCACGACCTTCGACCAGCACGGTGCCTTTTTCCTTCAGCAGGTAGCGCTCCATGACATTGGCGCTGCTGCGGCTCTTAACGGTTTCCGGACGTGCCTGGACGATATACAACTGGTTGTCGTCGCCATCTTTGGCCCACTCGATGTCCATCGGACGCCCGTAGTGCTTCTCGATGGTCATGGCCTGCTTGGCGAGGTTGGTCACTTCTTCGTCGGTCAGACAGAAGCGCATGCGATCGGCCTGGTCGACGTCGACCGTCTTGACCGACTTGCCGGCGCTGGCTTCGGCGCCGTACACCATCTTGATTGCCTTGCTGCCCAGGTTGCGGCGCAGGATTGCCGGGCGACCGGCTTCCAGCGTGTGCTTGTGGACATAGAATTCGTCCGGATTGACCGCGCCCTGAACGACAGTCTCACCCAGGCCGTAGGCGCCGGTGATGAACACCACACCGCGGAAGCCGGATTCGGTGTCCAAAGTGAACATGACACCTGCAGTGCCGGTTTCCGAGCGCACCATGCGCTGCACGCCGGCGGACAGGGCAACCAGCTTGTGGTCAAAGCCCTGGTGCACGCGATAGGCAATCGCACGGTCGTTGAACAGGGAAGCGAACACTTCCTTGGTTGCGCGGATCACGTTGTCCACGCCGCGTATATTGAGGAAGGTTTCCTGCTGGCCGGCGAAAGACGCATCCGGCAGGTCTTCGGCGGTGGCCGAGGAGCGTACCGCGACCGCCATGTTGTCATTGCCGCCCGACATTTCCGCGAATGCGGTGCGGATGTCGGCATCCAGTTGAGGCGGGAATTCAGCTTCCATCACCCAGCCACGAATCTGCGCGCCAGCTTTGGCGAGGGCATTGACGTCATCCACGTCCAGCGCATCGAGAAGCGCATGGATCTGCTCGTTGAGACCGCTGAGCTCCATGAAATCACGATAGGCCTGGGCCGTAGTGGCGAAACCGCCAGGCACCGAAACACCCGCGCCTGCGAGGTTGCTGATCATCTCGCCGAGGGAGGCGTTCTTGCCCCCTACACGCTCAACGTCATGATTGCCGAGCTTATCGAGGGAAACTACGTACTCTACCAAGGTGATCTCTCCACATTAGTGTTGGAAACTCAACCGGAGCCTGGCCGCACGACTGTGGCCCGACCCTGCAAAATAAGTAACAATGCCCGCCAACCGGGCTCGGCGAAGGGCCTACTATAGCTGGGAACCGTTCTCGACTTAAGGCCCAAGGCACATGAAACGAACTGCTTTCTTCATTTCTGACGGCACAGGCATCACCGCGGAAACCCTGGGCCAGAGTCTTCTGGCACAGTTCGAGAACATCACCTTCACGAAGCTGACCCGCCCATACATAGACACCGCCGAAAAAGCGCGGGCCATGGTACAGCAAATCAATAATGCCGCGGAAAAGGACGGTGGCCGGCCGATCATATTCGACACCCTGGTGAACCAGGAAATCCGTGACATTCTGGCCGAATCCAATGGCTTCATGATCGACATCTTCTCTTCCTTTCTTGCGCCGTTGGAACATGAGCTGATGTCACGTTCCTCCTACTCCGTTGGTAAATCCCACTCCATCAGCCACAACGCCAATTACATGGAGCGTATCGAGGCGGTTAACTTTGCCCTCGATAACGATGACGGCGCCCGCACTCGCTACTACGACAAGGCGGACCTCATCCTCGTCGGCGTTTCCCGCTGCGGCAAAACACCGACCTGCCTGTATATGGCGATGCAGTACGGCATCCGCGCTGCCAACTACCCCTTGACCGAGGACGACATGGAGCGTCTGCAGTTGCCGAGCGCCCTCAAGGAGTACAAGGACAAACTGTTCGGTTTGACCATTGACCCGGATCGCCTGGCCGCCATTCGCCACGAACGCAAACCCAACAGTCGTTATGCTAGCTTCGCTCAGTGCGAATTCGAAGTCCGCGAGGTGGAAAGCCTGTTCCGCCGCGAGAACATCAACTACATCAACTCGACCCATTTCTCCGTCGAAGAAATCTCTGCAAAGATCCTCGTGGAGAAAGGCGTCGAGCGTCGACTCAAATAAGTGCCGCTTCGCTAGACAACAAAAAGTCCGCTTGGTGCGGACTTTTTGCGTTTTTCAGCCGGAAGAATTCGATTTCCGGCAGTTGAAGCGCATCAGAAAGTGTCACCTGGCACACGTACCCAGCCTTCCATCAGCACGCGCGCGCTGCGGCTCATGATCGCTTTGGTAACCGTCCACTGACCGTCGATCTGCTTCGCCTCGGCACCGACCCGCAGCGTGCCGGACGGATGCCCGAAGCGCACGGCCTGGCGCGCGCTACCACCTGCGGCCAAATTGACCAACGTACCGGGCACTGCCGCCGCGGTGCCAATGGCCACCGCACAGGTGCCCATCATGGCGTGGTGCAGCTTGCCCATGGACAGCGCCCGCACGAGCAGATCGACCTCACCTGCATCGATGTTCTTGCCGGAAGACGCACGGTAGCTTTTCGGCTGGGAAACGAACGCAACCTTCGGCGTGTGCTGACGGGTCAGCGCCTCCTCCGCGGTCTTGATCAAGCCCATTCGCAGAGCACCGGCTACACGAATCGACTCCAGACGAGCCAGAGCCTCCGGATCGCCATTGATGTCCTCGCGCAGTTCTGTGCCCTGGTAGCCGATGTCCTCGGCATTGACGAACACAGTGGGAATGCCGGCGCTGATCATGGTCGCCTTGAGCGTACCGATGCCCGGGACCTCCAGCTCATCGATCAGATTGCCGGTGGGAAACATCGAACCGCCCTCCTCGCCGTCGTCGGACGGATCAAGGAATTCCAGCACGATCTCGGCAGCCGGAAAGGTCACGCCGTCCAGCTCGAAATCGCCAGTCTCCTGCACCTGGCCGTTGGCCACCGGCACGTGGGCGATGATGGTCTTACCGATGTTGGCCTGCCAGATCCGCACCACACAGGTGCCGTTCTGCGGAATGCGCTCGGCATCCACCAGGCCCGCATGCAGCGCGAACGCGCCGGCGCCGGTTGAAAGGTTGCCGCAGTTGCCGCTCCAGTCGACGAAGGGCTTGTCGATCGACACCTGACCATAGAGATACTCGACGTCATGATCAGGTCGAGTGCTCTTGGACAGGATGACGCATTTGCTGGTGCTGGACGTTGCGCCGCCCATGCCGTCGATGTGCGCTGAATAAGGGTCGGGACTACCGATCACGCGCAAGAACAGCTTGTCGCGCGCAGCGCCAGGCACCTGACAGCTTTCCGGCAGGTCTCGCAAGCGGAAGAATACGCCCTTGCTGGTGCCGCCACGCATGTAGGTCGCGGGAATTCTGATCTGGGTTTGATGAGCCATGAGTGAGTCCTGGCTGGAAGATGAATGGGTTGTAGGGTGGATCGCGCTTGACCGATCCACCGCGCGGGCTGGTGCGGTGGATGGAAAAGCGCCATCCACCCTACGAGGACGGCCGGTCACGCCTGCCCGAGGAAGTCCTTGGCGAAACGCTGCAGCACGCCGCCAGCCTGATACACGCTGACTTCGGCCGCGGTGTCGAGACGGCAGGTGACCGGGACGCGGGTTTCTTCACCGCTCTTGTGATAAATGACCAGGGTCAGATCGCAGCGCGGCGACAGCTCACCTTCGATATCGAAGGTTTCGGTGCCATCAAGGCCAAGAGTCAGGCGCGTGGTGCCTGGCTTGAACTCGACCGGCAGCACGCCCATGCCGACCAGATTGGTGCGGTGGATACGCTCAAAGCCTTCGGCGACGATCACCTCGACACCGGCCAGGCGCACGCCCTTGGCCGCCCAGTCACGCGAGCTGCCCTGGCCGTAGTCGGCACCGGCCACGATGATCAGGTTCTGCTTGCGAGTCATGTAGGTTTCGATGGCTTCCCACATGCGCATCACCTTGCCTTCCGGCTCGACGCGCGCCAGCGAACCCTTCTGCACCTTGCCGTCGACCACCGCCATCTCGTTGACCAGCTGCGGGTTGGCGAACGTCGCCCGCTGCGCGGTCAGATGGTCGCCACGGTGGGTTGCGTAGGAATTGAAGTCCTCTTCCGGCAGGCCCATCTTGGCCAGGTACTCACCGGCGGCCGAATCCAGCAGGATGGCGTTGGATGGCGACAGGTGATCGGTGGTGATGTTGTCCGGCAGGATCGCCAGCGGACGCATGCCCTTGAGCGTACGCTCGCCGGCCAGCGCGCCTTCCCAGTACGGAGGGCGGCGAATATAGGTCGACATCGGGCGCCAGTCGTACAGCGGGCTCTTGGCTTCCTCGATGGTGCCCAGATCGAACATCGGGATGTAGATCTGCTTGAACTGCTCGGGCTTCACCGAGGACGCGACAATGGCGTCGATCTCCTCGTCGGTCGGCCAGAGGTCCTTCAGGGTGATCGGGTTGCCGTTCTTGTCGGTGCCCAGCACGTCCTGCTCGATATCGAAACGCACGGTACCGGCGATGGCGTACGCGACCACCAGCGGCGGCGAGGCAAGGAAGGCCTGCTTGGCATACGGGTGGATACGGCCATCGAAGTTGCGGTTACCGGAGAGAACTGCAGTGGCGTACAGGTCGCGCTCGATGATCTCCTGCTGGATCACCGGATCCAGCGCACCGGACATGCCGTTGCAGGTGGTGCAGGCGTAGGCGACGATGCCGAAACCTAGTTTTTCCAGCTCGCTGAGCAGCCCAGCTTCTTCCAGGTACAGCTTGGCGACCTTGGAACCCGGCGCGAAGGACGTCTTCACCCAGGGCTTGCGCACCAGGCCCAACTCGTTGGCCTTTTTCGCCAGTAGGCCGGCGGCCACCACGTTGCGTGGGTTGGAGGTGTTGGTGCAGCTGGTGATGGCGGCAATGATCACCGCACCATCGGGCAACAGACCTTCGGCCTCTTCGGCGCGCGCCGCAGCCAGCTTGTCTTCGTCGGCGATGCCACGCTCGTGCAGCGCCGAGGTCGGCAGACGCTTGTGCGGGTTGGACGGGCCCGCCATGTTGCGCACCACGCTGGACAGGTCGAATTCGAGCACGCGCTCGTATTCGGCGCCTTCCAGAGCCGTCGCCCACAGGCCCGTTTCCTTGGCGTACTGTTCGACGAGCGCAACCTGCTCCGGCTCGCGACCGGTCAGCTTGAGGTAATCGATGGTCTGCTGGTCGATGTAGAACATCGAAGCGGTGGCGCCGTATTCCGGACACATGTTGGAGATGGTCGCGCGATCACCGATGGTCAGGCTGTCGGCGCCTTCGCCGAAGAACTCGACCCAGGCCCCGACCACACGTTCCTTGCGCAGGAACTCAGTCAGCGCGAGGACGATATCGGTGGCGGTGATGCCAGGCTGACGCTTGCCGGTCAGACGTACGCCGACGATGTCAGGCAGGCGCATCATTGAAGGCAGACCGAGCATCACGGTTTCGGCCTCCAGGCCGCCAACGCCGATGGCGATCACACCCAGCGCATCGACGTGCGGGGTGTGCGAGTCGGTACCGACACAGGTATCCGGGAAGGCCACACCGCCGCGGGCCTGGATCACCGGCGACATCTTCTCCAGATTGATCTGGTGCATGATGCCGTTGCCGGCCGGGATCACGTCGACGTTCTTGAACGCGGTCTTGGTCCACTCGATGAAGTGGAAGCGGTCCTCGTTGCGGCGCTCCTCGACGGCGCGGTTCTTCTCGAACGCATCGGGATCGAAGCCTGCAAATTCAACCGCCAGGGAGTGGTCGACGATCAGCTGGGTCGGAACAACCGGGTTGACCTTCGCCGGGTCGCCGCCCTGCTCCGCGATCGCATCGCGCAGACCGGCGAGGTCGACCAGCGCGGTCTGGCCGAGGATGTCGTGGCAGACCACGCGCGCCGGATACCAGGGGAAGTCCAGATCGCGCTTGCGCTCGATGATCTGCTTCAGCGAATCGGTCAGCGCTTCGGGCTCACAGCGACGCACCAGCTGTTCGGCCAGCACGCGGGAGGTATAGGGCAGCTTGTCGTAGGCGCCCGGCTGAATGGCTTCGATCGCCTCGCGGGTATCGAAGTAGTCAAGCCCAGTGCCTGGCAAAGGTTTGCGGTGTTGTGTATTCATGCCGGAAGAACCCAATTCAGTAATGTTCTGTGGGGCAAGGTGCGGGGAGCCCGACGACGAGCTCCCCGCTCCGATCAACGCTGGGCGATCGGGACAACCTTGCGCTGCTCCGGACCGATGTACTCGGCGCTCGGCCGAATGATCCGGTTGTTGCTGCGCTGTTCGAACACATGGGACGCCCAGCCGGTGACGCGCGAGCAGACGAAGATCGGCGTGAACAGCTTGGTCGGGATGCCCATGAAGTGATAGGCGGACGCATGGTAGAAGTCGGCGTTCGGGAAGAGCTTCTTCTGCTCCCACATGGTTTCGTCGACAGCCACCGAGACCGGATAAAGCACGGTGTCGCCCACTTCATCCGCGAGCTTTTCGGCCCAGACCTTGATCACCTCGTTGCGCGGGTCGGAAACGCTGTAGATCGCGTGGCCGAAGCCCATGATCTTGTCCTTGCGCTCGAGCATGCCGAGGATCGCTTCGCGGGCTTCTTCCGGACTCTTCCACTGCTCGATCATGTCCATCGCCGCTTCGTTGGCGCCGCCATGCAGCGGACCGCGCAGCGAACCGATGGCACCGGTCACGCACGAATAGAGGTCGGACAGCGTCGAAGCACAGACACGAGCGGTAAAGGTCGAGGCGTTGAACTCGTGCTCGGCGTAGAGGATCAGCGAGACGTTCATCACCTTGACGTGCAGATCGCTCGGCTTCTTGTCGTGCAGCAGAGCGAGGAAATGGCCGCCCAGGGTCTCTTCGTCGCTGGTGCAGTTGATGCGAACACCGTCGTGGGTGAAGCGATACCAGTAGCACATGATCGCCGGGAAAGCGGCCATCAGCCGCTCGGCCACGTCGCGCTGCTGGTCGAAGCTGAGCTCCGGCTCCAGCGTGCCAAGTACGGACGAACCGGTACGCATGACATCCATCGGATGAGCGCTAGCCGGGATGCGTTCCAGCACTTCCTTCAGTGCCTGCGGCAGGTCACGCATGGTCTTCAGGCGACTCTTGTAATCGGCCAGCTGCTGGGTGTTCGGCAGCTCACCGTAGAACAGCAGGTAGGCCACTTCCTCGAAATCGCACTCGGCTGCCAGGTCGCGCACGTCGTAACCACGATAGGTCAACCCGGCACCGGTCTTGCCCACGGTACACAGGGCGGTCTGTCCGGCGATCTGTCCGCGCAGGCCCGCGCCGCTCAAAACTTTTGCTTCAGCCATTGCTATCTCCTTCTTGGATTTGTTCTGGATACTGCAAATCACGTTGAAAAATGGATCGCAAAGGCCCCATTGGCAAACCCAATGGGGCCTTCTGGTCAGCTCTTCTTCTGAGCGAACAGCGCGTCGAGGTGCTGCTCGAACGTGTGATAGTTGATGCGATCGTAGAGCTCCATGCGGGTTTGCATGGTGTCGATCACGTTCTTCTGCGTGCCGTCACGGCGCAGCGCGGTGTAGACATTTTCCGCGGCCTTGTTCATGGCACGGAACGCCGACAGCGGGTAGAGCACCAGGGAGACGTCGACGCTGGCCAGCTCTTCGGTGGTGTAAAGCGGCGTGGCACCGAACTCGGTGATGTTGGCCAGTATTGGCGCCTGCACGCGGTCGGCGAAGGTCTTGTACATCGCCAACTCGGTGATGGCCTCGGGGAAGATCATGTCGGCACCCGCTTCGATGCAGGCCGCGGCACGATCCAGAGCGGAGTTCAGACCTTCCACCGCCAGCGCATCGGTACGCGCCATGATCACGAAGCTGTCGTCGGTGCGCGCGTCCACGGCCGCCTTGATGCGGTCGACCATCTCCTGCTGCGAGACGATTTCCTTGTTTGGACGATGGCCGCAACGCTTGGCACCGACCTGGTCCTCGATGTGGATCGCCGCGGCGCCGAACTTGATCATCGACTTGACGGTACGCGCCACGTTGAACGCGGAGGAGCCGAAGCCGGTGTCGACATCCACCAGCAGCGGCAGATCACAGACATCGGTGATGCGGCGCACGTCGGTCAGCACATCGTCGAGCCCGGTGATGCCAAGATCCGGCAGACCCAGCGAGCCGGCAGCAACGCCGCCGCCGGACAGATAGATGGCCTTGAAGCCGGCACGCTTGGCCAGCAAGGCGTGGTTGGCGTTGATCGCGCCGACGACCTGGAGCGGATGCTCGCTGGCGACGGCGTCACGGAAACGCTGACCGGCAGAAGGAAGAGTCATGCATTACCCCTTTCATGTGGTGTTTGCTCAAGAACGCCCGTGAAGTGACGTTCGACATTGCGCTTGGAAGCGGCGATATGGCGGCGCATCAGCAGCTCCGCCAGCTCGCCATCGCGTTCGGCGATGGCATCGAGAATCCGGTGGTGTTCGGCGAAGGCCTGATGCGGACGGTTCGGCGTGGTGGAGAACTGGATGCGGTACATGCGCACCAGCTGATAGAGCTCGTCGCACAGCAGCTTGGCCAGCGTGCGGTTGCCGCTGCCCTGAATGATCCGGTAATGGAAGTCGAAATCGCCTTCCTGCTGGTAATAGCCGACACCGGCCTGAAACGCCTCATCGCGCTCGTGGGTGCTCAGTACCCGGCGCAGGTCGTCGATTTCCGCCTCAGTCATACGTTCGGCCGCCAGGCGGCAGGCCATGCCTTCCAGGGATTCACGAATCTCGTAGAGCTCGATCAGCTCGGCATGACTGAGCGACACCACCCTCGCGCCAACATGCGGCACGCGGACCAGCAGCTTCTGCCCTTCCAGCCGGTGGATCGCCTCGCGCAACGGCCCGCGGCTGATGCCATAGGTACGCGCCAGCTCCGGCTCGGAGATCTTGCTACCCGGGGCGATCTCGCCTTTGACGATGGCAGCCTGGATCAGACGAAACACATGCTCGGCCAGCGTGCCACTGTCGAGCTGTTGCGCGGATGGGTGAAGCTCAACGGTATCCAGCATGATTGTCGACAATTCAGGTTTCGATGCGGCGAAAGTACGCCTGCATTTCCGACCAGTCAACAGCCCGCCTACGCAGATTGTCGACACCTTTACTAAAGTCGTAAAAGCGGCAACCTGATCGAGATTAGCTTGAGCCAGGGCAGAGCGCCTTGTAGCGCCGTGAAACCAGCATGCTAGAATGCCGGCCTTTCGCGCTCCCGGCGTCTGCCCGCAATGCCTGTCGCCACTCGATCTCTAGTCATCCCTTCCTTAAGACAACAGGTTCCATGAGAGTAAAAGCCCACTTCCTGCTGTTCTGTACATTACTCCTGCCCGCGATCGGCACCGCTGCCGACAATACGATTTACGGTCTGAACGAACACGTTGGAATCCCCGACTTCAATCTGGAAGTGGACGCCAAGCTCGACACCGGCGCCCAAACCGCGTCGCTCAGTGCGCGTGACATCACCCGATTCAAGCGTGAAGGCGAGTCGTGGGTGCGCTTCTACCTTGCCGTCGACAGCGCCCACGCACACCCCATCGAGCGCCCGCTGGCACGCATCAGCAAGATCAAGCGCCGGGCTGGCGACTATGATCCGGAAGAGGAAAAAACCTACACGGCGCGCCCGGTTATCGAACTCGATCTGTGCATGGGCAAGGCCAAACGCACAATCGAAGTGAACCTCACGGACCGTACCGCTTTCCAATACCCACTTTTGATCGGTTCCGACGCGCTCACCCGCTTCGGCGCCCTGGTCGACCCAAGTCGCACCTTTATTGCCGGCAAACCCGGTTGCCTCAACGAATCTGACGCTGACGAGTAATACCCATGCGCGCTCTCACTCTGCATCTGAAAGTCCTGATCTTCATCCTCGTCGCTCTGGGAATTTCGATCACCGCCTACCAGATCTTCATACTGGGCATTCCGGTTACCGAAGACGAAACCGATGACCTGTGGAATATCGACGCCAAGGTCGAGTTCCAGGCCAGCCCACGCGAGCCGGTCAAGCTGCAGATGTACGTGCCGCCACTGAATCAGGAATTCGTCAGCCTCAACGAAAGCTTCATATCCAACAACTACGGCGTCAGCATCAACCGGGCCGACGGCAACCGCCGCGTCACCTGGTCTGCGCGCCGTGCGAGCGGAAACCAGACGCTCTATTACCGCCTCGTGCTCACCAAGCGCTACAGCGGTGAGCAGACCAAGGCCACCGGGCCGATCTTCCGCGACAGTCTTCCGGTGGAAGGCGCCGAGAAGATCGCTGCCGAAGCGCTGCTTTCTCCGATTCGTCAGCATTCCGCTGATGTGGAAACCTTCATCAGCGAAGCCATCAAGCGGGTCAACAATCCCAACGATGACAACGTCAAGCTGCTACTGGGCGGCGATGCATCCATCCCGAACAAGGCACGCGTCATCGAATTGCTGCTGTCCATCGCTCACGTGCCGATGGAGCGCGTGCATACCATTCGCCTGAACGCAGACCAGCCGCAAACCCCGGAACTCTGGCTACGCAGCTTCAACGGCGACAAGTGGCTGTTCTTCAACCCCGGCACCGGCGAGCAAGGCCTGCCGAATGACCGCTTGGTCTGGTGGACCGGTGACGAGCCGCTGATCAATCTGGAAGGCGGACGCAATCCGCAGGTGACCTTCACGCTCAATAACAGCGAAATGAACGCCATCCGCCTGGCCAAGCTGACCGACGAGAACACCGACGCCGACTTCCTCGAGTACTCGCTGTATGGCCTGCCCCTGCAGACCCAGCAGACCTACCAGATCATGATCATGATCCCGATCGGCGTGCTAGTGATCCTGATCCTGCGCAACCTCGGCGGCCTGCAGACTCTCGGCACCTTCACCCCGGTACTGATTGCCCTGGCGTTCCGTGAAACCCAGATCGGCTTCGGCATCATCCTGTTCACGCTGATCACGGCGCTGGGCTTGTCGCTGCGTTCGTACCTGGAACACCTGAAACTGCAGATGCTGCCGCGCCTCTCGGTGGTACTGACGTTCGTCGTGGTGCTGATCGCCGTGATCAGCCTGCTCAGTCACAAGCTCGGCCTGGAGCGCGGCCTGTCGGTCTCCCTGTTCCCGATGGTGATTCTGACCATGACCATCGAGCGCCTGTCGATTACCTGGGAAGAACGTGGCGGCGGCCATGCCTTCAAGGTGGCGGTCGGCACCCTGATCGCCGCGAGCCTGGCCTTCATGCTGATGAACATTCAGGAGTTGACCTACTTCATCTTCACCTTCCCAGCGGTGCTGCTGATCATGGTGGGCTTCATGCTGGCGATGGGTCGCTACCGCGGCTACCGCCTGACCGAGCTGTTCCGCTTCAAAGCCTTTCTGAAGGATTGAGCCATGTTCGGTCTGATCAAGACGTGGAAGGCCCTCGAGGCCAAGGGAATCATGGGCATTAACCGCCGCAACGCGGACTATGTGCTCAAGTACAACAAGCGCAACCTGTATCCGATCGTCGATGACAAGATCATCACCAAGGAGCGCGCCATCGAGGCCGGCATTCATGTGCCGGAGATGTACGGCATCATCGAAACCGAAAAGGACATCGACAAACTCAAGGATATCGTCAAGGATCACACCGATTTCGTCGTCAAGCCGGCCCAGGGCGCCGGCGGCGACGGCATCCTGGTAATCGCCGACCGCTTCGAAGGCCGCTACAAGACCGTCTCGGGCAAGATCATGACCCATGAGGAGATCGAGCATCAGATCTCCAATATCCTCACCGGGCTGTACTCGCTGGGCGGCCATCGTGACCGAGCACTGATCGAATATCGCGTTACGCCCGACCCGATCTTCAAGAGCATCAGCTACGAAGGTGTGCCGGACATTCGCATCATCGTGCTGATGGGCTACCCGGTCATGGCGATGCTGCGCCTGCCAACCCGTCAATCCGGCGGCAAGGCCAACCTGCACCAGGGCGCCATCGGCGTCGGCGTGGATCTGGCCACCGGCATCACCCTGCGCGGTACCTGGCTGAACAACAAGATCACCAAACACCCGGACACCACCAACGCGGTGGACGGCGTGCAGTTGCCAAACTGGGACGGCTTCATGAAGCTCGCCGCCGGCTGTTACGAGCTCTGCGGGCTCGGATATATCGGTGTCGACATGGTGCTCGATCAGGAAAAGGGCCCGCTCATTCTCGAGCTGAACGCGCGCCCTGGCCTGAACATCCAGATCGCCAACGACTGTGGGCTGACGCACCGGGCCCATGCAGTCGAGAACCGCCTGGCGGAACTCAAGGAGAAAGGCATCCAGGAAACGCCGGAGGAACGGGTGAAGTTCTCCCAGGAACTGTTCGGCCACGTCCCGCCCCACGCCTGAATGACGCAAGCCGGGTAGCCCGCGTATCCTCTCGGGCTGCCCCCTCATCGACTCGACCCATGTCCATCTGCACGCTGCATGCCCTGCCCTACCAGGCCGATCCCGCCTATTGGTTCGAGCGTATCCGCCATGCCCCAGGTGCGGTGCTGCTCGATTCAGGCAGGCCGAAGGCCGAGCGTGGGCGCTTCGACATTCTCAGCGCCTGGCCACTGGCTGTGCACGAGCCACGCGACGATGAATCAGGGCGTGATTACTTCCACCGTTTGCGCCAGGCGTTGCGCGGACTTGGCTCCGCCGAGCTGCCCGAGAGCTGTGAGCTGCCGTTTGCCGGAGGCCTGATCGGCCTGTTGAGCTACGACTTCGGTGCCCGCCTCGAGACCCTGCCCCAGCGCGCCCTCGACGACAACGGTCTGCCACTGGCACGTTTCGGCCTTTATGGCTGGGCGCTGATCAGCGATCACCAGAGGCGCACCAGTCAGTTGGTGTTTCACCCAGCAACGACTTCTTCCGAGCAGATGCGACTGATCGCGCTGTTCGATTCAGCCACCACCGCCGAAAGCGCTCCATTCAGGCTGCACAGCCGTTTCGCCGCCGATCTTTCTGTCGACACTTACCGGAACGGCATCGAGAGCATTCAGACCTACATCCAGGCCGGTGACTGCTATCAGGTCAATTTCACTCAGCGTTTTCGTGCCGACTGCTCGGGTGAGCCATGGAGCGCCTATCGCGCGCTGCGAGAAGCTTGTCCAACGCCTTACGCCGGCTTCGTCGCACTGGAAGACGGCGCCATTGCCAGCCTCTCGCCGGAGCGCTTCCTGCGCCTGCAGCAGGGCCACGTGGAAACCCGCCCGATCAAAGGCACCCGTCCACGCGGTGCGGACGAGCGCAGCGACGCCGCACAAGCGCAAGCGCTGCTCGCCAGCGCCAAGGATCGTGCCGAGAACCTGATGATCGTCGACCTGCTGCGCAACGACCTCGGCCGCAGCTGCCGCATCGGCAGCGTGCGCGTTCCGCAGCTGTTCGCACTGGAAAGCTACCCCAACGTGCATCACCTGGTGAGCTGCGTGACCGGCGAATTGGCCGACGGCCACGACGCGTTCGATCTGCTGGCCGGCAGCTTTCCCGGCGGCTCGATCACCGGAGCGCCGAAGATCCGCGCCATGCAGATCATCGACGAGCTGGAACCGACGCGCCGCGCTATCTATTGCGGATCGTTGCTGTACGTGGATGTCAGGGGGGAGATGGACAGTTCGATCGCCATTCGCACACTGCTCATCCGCGACGGTCAAGCCAGTTGCTGGGGCGGTGGCGGCATCGTCGCCGACTCGGACTGGCAGGCGGAGTACCAGGAATCGATCGACAAGGTAAAGGTGCTGCTGCAGACACTGGAGCAGCTGCCAGGTTGAGGCGACCGACTAAACCAGTCGCCCTAGCGTCACGGCCTTACAACGCGAGCTTGCGGTTCGATGCCTTGAGGAACTCCTGCTTCAGCTCGTCGAACGTGTGCACTGCCGGGAACTGCGGAAACTCGGCGATGACGTTGTCCGGCGCATGGAACAGGATGCCAGCATGGGCCTCGCTGAGCATGGTGGTGTCGTTGTAGGAATCGCCCGCGGCAATGACGCGGTAGTAGAGGCTCTTCAGCGCAATGACCGACTGACGCTTGGGGTCCTTCTGACGCAGCTGATAGTCCACGACGCGATCGGTTTCGTCAGTGATCAGGCGGTGACAAAGCAGCGTCGGGAACCCCAACTGGCGCATCAGCGGCTGCGAGAACTCGTAGAAGGTGTCAGACAGGATCACCACCTGGAAGCGCTCGCGCAGCCAGTCGACGAACTCAGGTGCGCCTTCCAGTGGCTTCAGCGTCGCAATCACCTTCTGGATGTCGGCGAGCTTCAGGCCGTGCTCATCGAGGATGCGCAGGCGCTGCTTCATCAACACGTCGTAGTCGGGAATGTCCCGCGTGGTCGCCCGGAGCGATTCGATTCCGGTGGCCTCGGCAAAGGCGATCCAGATTTCCGGAACCAGCACACCTTCCAGGTCGAGACAGGCTATTTCCACGGGGCCACTCCTCAATGCAGAAAATTGAAGGCGGCACTCTAACGGCAGCTCGCCACCGAAGCAACGCAAGGCTTATACCCGAAGCAGCTGATCAGAGTGCCTAAACGTTATTTAGCGGCATAAACGCCTTTTGCTACCATCCGCGGCCTCAGAGCGCCGAAGCGCCAATGCCATCTATAAGGAAGCCGCCCGATGAGCCCCTCTATCGACGTCGCCGCGTTGGCCACAGCCTACGCCGAGAAATCCCCGCAAGACGTTCTAAAGCTCGCCTTCGACCTGTTCGGCGATGATCTGTGGATTTCCTTCAGTGGCGCCGAAGACGTCGTGCTGCTGGACATGGCCTGGAAGCTGAACAAGAACGTCAAGGTGTTCACCCTTGATACCGGGCGACTGCATAGCGAAACCTACCGTTTCATCGAGCAGGTACGCGATCACTACGGCACTGCCATCGAAATCATGACCCCCGATCCGGCATTGCTGCAGCCACTGGTAAACGAGAAAGGCCTGTTCAGTTTCTATCGTGACGGTCACGGCGAATGCTGTGGAATTCGCAAGATCGAGCCATTGCGACGCAAGCTGGCCACCGTCCGCGCCTGGGCTACCGGGCAGCGCCGCGATCAGAGCCCCGGCACACGCAGCCAGGTATCGGTGCTGGAGCTGGATACGGCCTTCTCCACAGCGGATAACGCGCTGTACAAGTTCAACCCGTTGGCGCAGATGACCAGCGAGGAAGTCTGGGGCTACATCCGCATGCTGGAAATCCCCTACAACAGCCTGCACGAGCGCGGTTTCATCAGCATCGGCTGCGAGCCCTGCACCCGCCCGGTACTGCCCAATCAGCACGAGCGCGAAGGACGCTGGTGGTGGGAGGAAGCCACTCACAAGGAATGCGGGCTGCATGCCGGCAATCTGATCGCCAAGAACTGAAACTCAGCCAGGGCCGGCAGCGAAGCAACGATAAAAGGACAGCAGGCTGGGCTCCCGGCGTGCTCGGCATGGCTCAGTAAGTCGGCAGTTCCATGCCGTCGAACAGCTCATCCAGTTCCGCCTTGTTACGGCACTGGATCGCCTTCTCCAGCATGTCCCTATCCAGGTGCGGGGCAAACTGCTGGATGAAGTCGCACATGAAGCCGCGCAAGAAGGTGCCGCGGCGGAAGCCGATCTTGGTCACACTGGATTCGAACAGCTCGCTGGCATCCAGTACAACCAGATCGGAGTCGAGCTTGGAATCCACAGCCATTCGCGCAACGATCCCGACACCCAGCCCAAGCCGCACATAGGTCTTGATCACGTCGGCATCGGCGGCGGTGAAGACCACTTTCGGCACGAGACCGCGATGCCCGAACGCCTCGTCGAGCTTGGAACGGCCGGTGAATCCGAATACGTAGGTCACGATCGGATGCTCGGCGAGTGCTTCGAGCGTGAGCTTTTCGAGCTTTGCCAGCGGATGACCCTGAGGCACGATCACACAACGGTTCCAGCGATAGCAGGGCATCATCACCAGATCACCGAACAACTCCAGCCCTTCGGTGGCAATGGCGAAGTCGACGGTGCCGTCGGCGGCCATTTCGGCGATCTGCATCGGCGTACCCTGGTGCATGTGCAAGGAAACGTCAGGGTATTGCTTGATAAAGCTGCTAATAACCTGGGGCAACGCGTAGCGCGCCTGGGTATGGGTGGTGGCGATGCTCAGGGTTCCCTTCTTTTCGTTGGAGAACTCCTGAGCGATCTGCTTGATGCTCTCGCATTTGCGCAGGATCTCGCCTGCCGTCGTGATGATGCGCTCCCCCGCTGGCGTGACACGGGTCAGATGCTTGCCGCTGCGGGCGAACACCTCGACGCCGAGCTCGTCTTCCAGCAGTCGGATCTGCTTGCTGATCCCGGGTTGCGAGGTGAACAGACTCTGCGCCGTTGCCGAAACGTTGAGGTCATGGTGCGCCACTTCCCAGATGTAACGCAGTTGTTGAAGCTTCATAGAAATCCCTCAAGGCAAAGGCACCACTGCGCCTGCCGCAACACTTATAACCTTATGAACGACGCGCCAACGGATGATAGATGTTCCGCCTGGCGTTTGCTGTGCGACCTTTGGTCTGACTCGCCGCGACTGCCGTTGAGCTTAGCAGCGCGGCGAAAACCGGGCCTGGCGTTTGCTCAGCCACCAGTGCGCTGCTCCAGAAAACGCAACAGGTGATACAACATCTCTGTTCTGGGCATCGAAACGCCAGTCTGCGCTGCGGCAGCGAGCGGTGCCGCATAGATCGCTTCAAGCTCCATCGGCCGGTTCTGAAAACGATCGTGATACATGCTGGGCAGGTAATCGGGCATACGCGCAGTGCCCATCAGCAGCTTTTCCGGAAAGTCCTCCGGCAGCGAACAGCCCAGCGCGTGCGCCGCCGTGCAGACCTCTTGCATGATCGCCTTGACCTGCGCGCGCGAGTGATCGCTACTGAGCAGTGACTCGGTGCCCGCGTCGAGCAACGCCGACAGCCCGTTGAACGGGACATTCCACACCAGCTTCATCCAGCGCGCCTGTGCCAGGCTGGGCATCGGCGACGAGTCCACGCCTGCCTGACGGAGCATCTCGACCATCGCGTTCAGCAGCGCAAGTTGAGCCTGCTCGTCGCCGCTGGCAGGTCCCGAGTGGTAACCGAGATTCACCCCGCCCAGTGCCTGATGCTCCACCACGCCGGGCGCCGAGCGATGGGCACAGATCGCACACAAGCCACCGAGCAGATGTACGGTGTCAGGGAGGAATGGCCTGATGGCATCTTCCACCCCCAAACCGTTCTGCAGTACAACGACCTTACAACCAGGAGCGGCTAGCTGTGCGATGATCGGCGCGAGTGCTTCGTTGCTGGTGCTTTTGGCACCGACCAGCAACCAGTCGCACGCCGGCATCTGCGCTGCATCGCGGTAGACCTGCGGCCGCTCCAACTGCAGCGTTCCATGAACGGCACTGTTTACCTGTAGCCCGCGCTCGCACACCGCGGCGTATTCGCTACGCAAAAGAAAGTGCACATCGTAGCCGGCACGCGCCAGCATCAACCCGTAAAAACCGCCGATGGCACCAGTGCCGATGATGCCGATACGTGGACTCACTGCAGACATAAGCACTCCAGATCAGGGGACCGGCTGCGCTCGCCGCGCCAACCGGTAAAAGGTCGAACGATAGCAGTCCGGCACGCAACGTCCCAGTGACTGGCGTGGCAGCGTGATGGGTGCACTGGGGGCAAGCCTCAATAGGCCATCAATCTCGTTGTCGAGTGCGGCCTTTAGCGATAAGGTTCCGTTTCCCCGCTGCGCCCTCAGGCTGTGTTCCGCCGCACCGGGATCGCTGGCGGACGGCTCCCGTGATTCCTGACGAGTAACAAATGGCTGATTTACCAATCGACGACCTTAACGTTGCCTCCAACGTGACCCTCATCACGCCAGAGCAACTGAAGCGTGAAATTCCGCTGACCGCCTCGGCACTGCAGACCGTCTCCCACGGGCGCCAGGTGGTACGCGACATTCTCGACGGCAAGGATCACCGCCTGTTCATAGTGATCGGCCCTTGCTCCATTCACGATCTGAAGGCCGCCCACGAGTACGCCGAGCGTCTCAAGGTGCTGGCAGAAAAGGTGTCCGACAGCCTCTTCCTCGTCATGCGGGTGTATTTCGAGAAGCCACGCACCACCGTCGGCTGGAAAGGCCTGATCAACGATCCGTATATGGACGACTCCTTCAAGATCCAGGACGGCCTGCACATCGGCCGCAAGCTGCTGCTCGATCTCGCCGAGATGGGCCTGCCCACCGCGACCGAAGCGCTCGATCCGATTTCGCCGCAATACCTGCAGGACCTGATCAGCTGGTCAGCGATTGGCGCACGCACCACCGAATCCCAGACACACCGCGAGATGGCCTCGGGCCTGTCCTCCGCTGTCGGCTTCAAGAACGGCACCGACGGCAGCCTGACCGTGGCAATCAACGCCCTGCAGTCGGTTTCCAGCCCGCACCGCTTCCTCGGCATCAACCAGTCCGGCGGCGTCTCCATCGTCACCACCAAGGGCAACAACTACGGGCATGTGGTCCTGCGCGGTGGCAACGGCAAGCCCAACTACGACTCGGTCAGCGTCGCGCTGTGCGAGCAGGATCTGAAGAAGGCGGGCATCCGCCCCAATGTGATGATCGACTGCAGCCACGCGAACTCCAACAAGGACCCTGCCCTGCAGCCGCTGGTAATGGACAACGTCGCCAATCAGATTCTGGAAGGCAACAACTCCATCGTTGGCCTGATGGTGGAAAGCCACCTTGGCTGGGGTAACCAGTCCATTCCGAAGGATCTGAGTGATCTCAAGTACGGCGTATCGATCACCGATGCCTGTATCGACTGGGAAACCACCGAGAAGGCGGTGATGAGCATGCACGACAAGCTAAAGGACGTACTGCCAAGACGGCAGCGCGACTGAAACGAAAAACGCCGGTCTCCCGGCGTTTTTTTATGGGGTCGGTTCCACCCTGCCCGAGGTCGGTCGATTGCGCTCGATGTAACGTTCGACATAGGAACACGACGGAATCACCTGGTACCCCTCGCGCTCGGCATATTCGAGCGCGTGCTGCGTCAGCACAGCAGCGATGCCTCGCCCACGCAGCGCATCCGGAACGAAGGTCCGGTACATGTCCAGCGTCTGCTTGCCCAAATCCATATAGGCCAGATAGGCACAATGACCGTCGATCACGGCCTCGAAGCGATGCCCCGCCAGGTCATGGTGAACACGCACCGTATCGCTCATTTTGACTCCTCAGCAGGATTGCCCTGTCTTCTTGTTCTCGATCACGCTGCGGTCCATGACGCAGAACTGGCAGCCGAAACATACACAGGTGTCTTTTCTACCTGTTTCGCATCCGTTCGAACAGCCTCAGCTGATCAATATTTGTGCGCGGCATTGAAGGAACTTTCGATCAAACAGAAGATCAGGCAACTATGAGTGCATGTATTCCCGGCGAACACTGGGTGTTTTTTATCCAACTTTCGCAAAGGGGTGGTAAAGCAAAAGGCCATTTGAAAAAAAACCTGTGGCTCCGAGGCTCGCTCCGTTTACTTAAGCTAAGTTCTAGGTAGTATGTGCGCGCAAACTTTCCATAACGGAAGTTGCTTATGGATTTCCACCTTAAGGGGAACAAGATGAACAACGTTCTGAAATTCTCTGCTCTGGCTCTGGCCGCAGTTCTGGCTACCGGTTGCAGCAACAGCATGACCAAAGAAAGCGAAGCTCGCCTGACCGCGACCGAGGACGCCGCTGCCCGCGCCCAGGCTCGCGCTGACGAAGCGTACAGCAAGGCCGACGAAGCTCTGGCCGCCGCTCAGAAGGCTCAGCAGACCGCTGACGAAGCCAACGAGCGTGCTCTGCGTATGCTGGAACGCGCCAGCCGCAAGTAAGCTTGTAGAAATAAAAAAAGCCGACCTTCGAGGTCGGCTTTTTTTATGCGCGCAGATCAGTAGTCAAAACAACTGGTCTTCCTGTACGGCCACTTCCGTACGTTGTTCGGCAATCTGGACCGGCAGGCCGTCCTCGCCTGCGATGATCTCCCGCACCATTTCCCAGTCGAGATGCAGCTTGCCTGCAGCATCGTCACGCTTGAGTAGCGTATTGATCACGACTGCATGCTTATCCATCAGGGTAAGCGTTTGCTGATCACCCTCTTCCAGCGGCGCATGGGCCTCGAGATAAACCTTGCCTTCGCTCACGCCGAATTTGTAGGGCTCATCGACGATGCGGACCGGCGTCCCCACCTTCACCATCTTCGCCAGCTCCAGCACATTGTGGTTGAGCATGCGGAAGCAACCGTGACTGACGCGCATGCCAATACCGAACTTCTTGTTCGAGCCATGAATAAGGTAGCCAGGCAGTGCCAGACTCATCTTGTACGGCCCCAGCGGGTTATCCGGCCCCGGCGGCACCACCTTCGGCAGCGGGTCGCCATCAGCGGCGTGCTCGTCACGGATGGACTGCGGAGGGTACCAGGCGGGGTTGCTGGTCATTGCCGAAATCCGCGTATTACCTACCGGCGATCCCCAACCCTCGCGCCCGATACCGAGGGGGAAGGTATGCACGACATTCTTTCCTTCCGGGAAGTAATAAAGGCGGTACTCGGCAATGTTGATCACCACGCCTTCACGCGGGCCCGGCGGCAGAATGAAACGGGTCGGCAGAATGATGTCCGTGCCCTCGCCTGGCAGCCAGGGATCGACGCCCGGGTTTGCCGCTACCAGCTCCAGATAGCCAAGGTCATGGGTTTCACCGATGGCCGCGAAGGTGTCTTCGTACTTGGCCTTGATCACCTGGATCTGGCCGACGATGTCGTCGCCTTCGGGCGGCAGCGGCAGCTCGAGCGCCGCGCTGGTGCCTGCTGAAAGCAAAGCAGCGAGTGACAAACAGGAGGCGACTGCAAACGCGCGCGAGAGCATTCAGAAAATCCTTGAGAACTTGGTGTGATGGAATGGTGCGATTGTACGTGAACCGGGCTAAACGTGAGCTACCAGGCAGCGGTGGCAGACGGAAGGCCCTTGCGTCGCGCCTCAAGCAACTGCCTGCAGTTCGGGCATAGCTGTCGGTCCTTCAGCGTGGCGCGCTCGAGCTCCCTCCAGCGAGGCTGCGCAGGCAGCAGACCGCCACAGAGGGTACGGTCCGCATTGCCGCTCAGCTCAAGCTGACGCAACGCTAGGTGCAGTCGATTCTCGCGGCAGGCGAACATGTCGTACTGTTCGTCCGGCACGATTATTCGATAAGCGTAAAGGGTCCTGGCTGAGCGCGACATCTGAGGCTCCAATCGAGGGCGCGACAGTAGCTGCGCGCACGCCTCAAAGCAAGGGTTCGAGCACCGGCCAGACAGTATCCAGCAGCTGGGTCTGGGCCTCTGCGGTCGGGTGAATGCCATCGGCTTGCATCATCCCAGCGACGCCACCAACACCCTCCAGCAGAAACGGCACATAGGCCACTGGCTTCTCCGCTGCCAGCGAGTCGAACGCCTCGGCAAACGCGCGGGTGTAACGCTGCCCGAGATTGGGTGGCATGCGCATTCCAAGCAACAGGACTTCAGCACCCGCCTCGCGGCTGCGATCGATCATCTCGGCAAGATTCTGTTTCAATTGCGCTGGCGACTGCCCACGCAGACCATCGTTGCCTCCCAGCTCGAGAATCACCACTTCGGGTGCATGCTCCTCGAGCAGCGGATCAAGCCGCGCGAGCCCACCAGCCGTGGTGTCGCCACTGATCGAGGCGTTCACCACACGCCACGAATCATCCGCCTCGACCAGGCGTTCCTGCAGCAGATGCACCCAGCCCTGGCTGGTATCCAGCCCGAAAGCCGCGCTGATACTATCGCCGACCACCAGTACGGTTCCGGCCAGGGCTCCCTGAGTCCAGCACAGCAACGCCAGAGCCCCGCATTTCAGCCACCTTCGCATCGGATCCCCTCATGAGCGGCAATATTCTCGACGCCCGGAACCTTAACAAAGTGGTACCCAGCGCGGAAGGCGAGCTGAGCATCCTGGCCGACCTCTCGCTGCAGCTGGCAAAAGGTGACAGCCTCGCCATTGTCGGCACTTCCGGCTCCGGCAAGTCGACCCTGCTCGGCCTGCTCGCCGGGCTGGATCTGCCGAGCTCCGGGGAAGTGCACCTGGCGGGCCACGCGCTGGCCGCGCTTGATGAAGATCAGCGTGCGCGCGTACGCGCAGAACACGTCGGCTTCGTCTTCCAGTCGTTCCAGTTGCTGGATAGCCTGAACGCGCTGGAGAACGTCATGCTGCCCCTTGAGCTGGATGGCCGCCGCGATGCCCGCGAGCGCGCCACCGAACTGCTTGGCCGCGTAGGCCTCGGCGAGCGTCTGTACCACTATCCGCGTCAGCTTTCGGGTGGCGAGCAGCAGCGGGTTGCACTGGCCCGCGCTTTCGCTGCCGAACCGGACGTGTTATTTGCCGATGAGCCCACCGGCAACCTCGATACCCATACCGGCGCGCACATTACCGAGCTGCTTTTCGAACTCAATCGCGAGCGTGGCACCACGCTCGTGCTTGTAACCCACGACGAACGCCTGGCCAAACGCTGCCACCGCATGATTCGCCTCGAGGGCGGTCGGCAGATCGCTGCCAAGGCGGCCGAATGATGCACATGCCCAAGGCCCGTCTGTTCGCCCTGGCCTACCGGCAGTTGTTGCGTGACGCTCGCGCCGGTGAGCTGCGCGTGCTGTTCTTCGCGCTGGTCATCGCCGTGGCCGCCAGTACCGCGATCGGCTATTTCGGCGCACGCCTGAACGGCGCCATGCTGCTGCGCGCCAGCGAATTCCTCGGCGCTGACCTGGTGTTGAACGGCAGCGCGCCGGCCGCGCCAGCGCAGATCGAAGCGGGCACGGCGCAAGGTCTCGCGCATGCCCAGGTCGTCGAGTTCTCCAGCGTCATCGCGACCGAAGAGGATTTGCAGCTTGCCAGCGTCAAGGCCGCCGGCAACGGTTATCCGTTGCGCGGCACCCTGCGCAGCGCTGCGCAGCCCTATGAAGCCGAGGAGCCCGGCGGCTCGCCTGCACCCGGCGAAGCCTGGGCCGAGGCGCGGCTGTTTGCAGCACTCGACCTGGAGATCGGCGACAGCATCGAGGTCGGCAACAAGCCGCTGCGCCTGACCCGCGTGCTGACCTACGAGCCGGACCGGGTTGGCGACTTCTACAGCCTGACGCCTCGGGTGCTGATGCACCTGGACGACCTGGCCGCGACCGGTGTCGTGCAACCCGGCAGCCGCGTCCGTTATCGCGAGCTGTGGCGAGGTGAAAGCGCGGCATTGGCGGCCTATCAGCAGTCACTGCAAAGCGATCTGCAGGCGCACCAACGCATCGAAACGGCCAACGACAGCAATCGCCAGATCGGCGGTGCCCTTGGTCGCGCCGAACGCTATCTGAACCTGGCCAGCCTTGCCGCCATCCTGCTGGCCGGGGTGGCGGTCGCGCTCTCCGCCGCCCGCTTCGCTGCGCGGCGCTTCGATGCCAGTGCACTGTTGCGCTGCCTGGGCCTGTCGCGTCACGACGCCCTGCTGCTCTACACCCTGCAACTGGGCATGCTCGGCCTGCTGGCGAGCATCGCCGGTGCGCTGCTCGGCTGGGCCGCGCAGCACGGACTGTTCTTTTTGCTGCGCGATCTGCTCGCCCAGGAAATACCACCTGGCGGCATCTGGCCGGCCGCGGCAGGCATCGCAACCGGGCTGGTGGCCCTGGCAGGCTTTGCCCTACCGCCGCTGGCGGGGCTGGGGCGCGTGCCTCCGCTGCGCGTGCTGCGCCGCGACATGCTGCCGGTACCACCTAGTGCGTGGCTGGTCTATGGGACCGCGATTTTCGCCCTCGGGCTGATCATGTGGCGGCTGAGCCTGGATCTGAAGATCACGCTGGCACTGCTTGGCGGCGGCCTGCTCGCCACGCTGCTGCTTGGCGGTGTGCTTCTTATGGGGCTCAAGGCCATGCGCCGCCTGCTTGCCGGTGCCTCGCTGAGCTGGCGCCTGGGCCTCGGCCAGTTGCTGCGCCATCCACTGGCTGCCGCCGGACAGGCCCTTGCCTTCGGCCTGATCCTGCTGGCCATGGCGCTTATCGCGCTGCTGCGAGGTGAGCTGCTCGATACCTGGCAGGACCAGCTGCCGGACAACGCACCGAATCATTTCGTGCTCAATGTTCTGCCGGCGGAAAAGGATGCCTTTGCCGAGCGCATCGCAGCCATCTCGGACCATGCCGCGCCACTGTATCCGGTCGTGCCAGGACGCCTGATCGCAATCAACGGCGAGCCGGTGCGCCAGCTGGTCAGCAAGGAATCCCAGGGTGAGCGCGCGATCCGCCGCGACCTGAGCCTGACCTGGGCCGCCGAACTACCGAAGGACAATCACATCGTCGCGGGCACCTGGTGGGGCAATCAGGGCGACGCTGACATTCCCGGGGTATCCGTCGAGGCGGAACTTGCGCAAAGCCTGCAATTGAAGGTCGGTGATCGACTGTCCTTCACCATAGGCGGGCTGACCCGCGAGGCCAGCGTCACCAGCCTGCGCGAGGTCAACTGGGACAGCTTCCAGCCCAACTTCTACATGATCTTCGAACCGGACACTCTCCAGGGCATGCCGGCCACCTACATGACCAGCTTCCACCTGCCGCCTGGCAAGGAACGCGAACTGGTTGAGCTGGCCCGCGCGTTTCCTTCAGTCACCCTGCTGCAGGTCGAGGCGCTGCTGGCTCAATTGCGCAGCATCCTTGCGCAGGTATCACTGGCCGTGGAATACGTACTGCTGTTCGTCCTGGCCGCCGGCCTGGCGGTTCTGTTCGCCGGGCTGCAAGCGACGCTGGACGAGCGCATTCGTCAGGGCGCGTTGCTCAGGGCGCTCGGTGCAGAGCGGGGCTTGCTGCTTCGTGCGCGCCGAGCCGAGTTCGGCCTGTTGGGCGCCGCCAGCGGCCTGCTCGCCGCGCTCGGCTGCGAGCTGGTCAGCGCCCTGCTCTATCACTACGCATTCGATCTGCGCTGGCAGCCGCACCCATGGCTGCTGGTACTGCCGTTGATAGGTGCTTTGCTGGTCGGTGGCGCGGGTCTGATCGGTACTCGACGCGCGCTGAATGCGAGCCCGCTGACCGTACTGCGCGAGAGTTGAAGCGCTACAATCGGCGACTTTTCAGCGAGGACGCAAATCCATGAGTCGCTATCGCCCACCGCGCCCGGCCGGCACGCCCCTGATCACCCCAGAAGGCGAGGCTCGGCTGCGTGCCGAGCTGCACGAACTCTGGCACGTCAAGCGCCCGCAGGTGACCCAATCGGTGAGCGAAGCGGCGGCGCAGGGTGATCGTTCGGAGAATGCTGAATACACCTACGGCAAGAAGATGCTGCGAGAGATCGACAGCCGCGTGCGATTTCTGACCAAGCGTCTGGAAAAGCTCAAGGTCGTAGGCGACCGGCCCAGCGACCCGAACAAGGTGTATTTCGGCGCATGGGTGACCCTGGAGGACGAGGATGGTGAGGAGTCGCGCTATCGGATCGTCGGTCCTGACGAACTGGACCTGCGCCAGGGTCTGATCAGCATCGATTCGCCCCTGGCGCGGGCGTTGGTGGGCAAAAGCCTGGATGCCGAAGTCCAGGTGCAAACCCCGACCGGGATAAAGCGCTGGTACGTGGTCGCTGTCGAGTATCAGTGACCGGTAGGTCAATATCAGACGAACTGGTCATGATCTTCGGCGATTGTGCTGACTTCTCAAAGCGATTGGCGGCTAAAAAGAAATATCATCACTTTCTTACCCAGGCGCCGTTTCGCTCGGTAACAACCGCCGCACGCCGCACAGATATCACCGCAATATCACCTCCCGTCGTAATTGCCCGACTAGAGCGGACGCGCCCCCGCTCGGCACTTATGGCACGAATGCTGCGCTCCTCAGCGCGCAGTACGCGCCATGCGCGGTGAACGGCAATGGACTGCCCACAGCCCGATTCACATTCGAAGAGTGCGTCCATGAACAAGAACAAAACCTTGCTCGCTCTCTGTCTCGGTAGCGCCATGGCGCTTGCCGGTCAGGCTCATGCTGCTACTGGCAGCGGCTACACCGCTACGAAGTACCCGATCGTGCTCGCCCACGGCATGCTCGGCTTCGACAGCCTGCTGGGCATCGATTACTGGTACGGCATCCCCAGCGCGCTGCGCCGCGACGGTGCGCAGGTCTACGTCACCGAAGTCAGTCAGCTCAATACGTCCGAATTGCGCGGTGAGGAACTGCTTGCGCAGGTGGAGGAAATCGTCGCCATCAGCGGCAAGCCAAAGGTCAATCTGGTTGGCCACAGCCACGGCGGCCCAACCGTGCGCTATGTAGCCGGTGTCCGGCCGGACCTGATCGCCTCGGTAACCAGCGTGGGCGCACCTCACAAGGGTTCGGACGTCGCCGATCTGATCCGCAAGATCCCCGAGGGCTCCTCTGGCGAGGCGATCATCGCCGGACTGGTGAACGCCATGGGCAGCTTCATCAATTTCGTTTCCGGCAGCTCAAGCACGGCCCCGCAGGACTCTCTCGGCTCGCTGGAGTCACTCAACAGCGAAGGCGCCGCCCGCTTCAACGCCAAATTCCCGCAAGGCATTCCCACCACCGCTTGCGGCGAGGGCGCCTACAGGGTCAATGGCGTGCGCTACTACTCCTGGAGTGGCACCAGCCCGCTGACCAACCCACTGGATATCAGCGACGCCATGATGGGTGCCGGAGCCCTGGCATTCAGCGGGCCCAACGATGGACTGGTCGGGCGCTGCAGCTCGCACCTGGGCATGGTGATCCGCGATAACTACCGGATGAACCACCTGGACGAGGTCAATCAGTTCATGGGGCTGACCAGCCTGTTCGAGACCGATCCGGTCAGTGTCTATCGCCAACACGCGAACCGCCTGAAGAACGCGGGCCTTTGACGCGCGACTCTTCGTGAACCAGGCCGGGATCGTCGATCCCGGCCGCTATCACCGAGCACCCCATGAGCAAATACATAATTCTTCTGGTGCTGGCCGTGGCGCTAAGCCTGACCATCATGCAGAGCCGATCGACACCCGGCCCGGCTGCAGTGGCCGAATTGCCATCGGCCACCTCACCCGCCACGGCTGCCCCAACACCACCCCAGAAGCCGCTGAAAACCCAACCGGCACCGCAAGGCACGCCGCAGTTGCCGACGTCGTTCAAGGGCACCCAGGTCGATGGCCAGTTCCGTCTGGATGAAGCCGGCAACCTGCTAATCGGCGCCGAACTTCGGCATCTGTTCGATTACTTTCTCGCCGCAGCCGGAGAGGAGCCGTTGAAGAACAGTATCGAACGCTTGCGCCGTTACATCGCTGCCGAGCTGCCGCAGCCGGCTCAGAGCCAGGCATCAGCAGTTCTCACCCAATATCTCAACTACAAGCGCCAACTGCTTGATCTGGAAGCAACTTATTCGCGAACCACGGACATTTCAGCGCTACGCCAACGCTTGAGTGCCGTGCAGGCGTTGCGCGCACGCGTGCTGGAGCCGGCTGTTCACCAGGCGTTCTTCGCCCTGGACGAGGCCTATGATCGCTTCAGCCTGGAGCGCCTGGCCATTCAAGCCGATTCCGCACTGGACAGCGACGCCAAGGGCCGCGCCATCGACCAGCTGCGCGCCGGATTGCCCGGCGATCTGCAAGAGCTGCTCGTGCCGCAGCTGCAAAGCGAGCTGCGAGAGCAAACTGTCGCCTTGCAGGCCCAGGGTGCCAATGCGCAGCAGATCCGCCAGCTGCGCCAGCAGTTGGTGGGCAGCGAGGCTGCCGCCCGACTCGAAGCACTGGATCTACAGCGCGCGCAGTGGCAGCAACGGGTCGCTGTCTATCGGCAGGAACGTCAGCGTATCGAAGCCACTCGCGGCCTGGACGATGTCGAGCGTCGCAGCGCTATCGAGCGGCTGGAGGCCGAGCAGTTTGACGAGGGCGAACGCTTGCGGCTTGTCGCTGCCTTTCAGCAGCAGGAAGTGGCGGAGCGCTGAGAGCGATCAGTTGGCCGCGGTCTTGCGGTCGGCCTCGAGCAGATAGCGCTCGCGCTGGTAGGCCAGGTAGTACTTGTTGACGCTGTTGACGTATGCCACTACGCCCATGCCAACAGTTTCCATGGCGATACGCTCGACCTGGAAGAACCACTGATCCGGGTTCAGACCGCGCCGACGGGCTTCGGCGCGCATACTCTGCACCCGCTGCGGGCCGAGGTTGTAGGCGGCGAGAATGAACGCCATGCGCTCACGCTCGTTCAGTCGCGGGCTGGCGAAAAAGTTACGACGGATGTTCGCCAGATACTTCGCACTGGCCTGCACGTTGTTGTCCAACTGGTGGATGTTGCTGACACCCATCGCACGAGCCGTGGCCGGCGTCACCTGCATCAACCCCGTGGCACCGCCGGCGCCCCGCGCCGCGGGGTTCAGGGTGGACTCCTTGAACGCCAGGGCGGCGAGGTTCAGCCAGTCCAGCTCGATCTGTTCGGCATAGCGCTGCAGGGTCGGACGAACCTTTTCCAGGCGCTGGCGGCCCACTCGGTCGAGCGGGTACTGGACCTTGTACAGACGCCGGTAGACGCGCTCGAAGGCGGCATCCTGGTTGTCTGGCGGGTCGAAATCCTTGAGAAAGCGATCAGCACTGGCGCGCAACATGCTGGCGTCGTTCCGCACGAACCAGTGCATGCTGGCCTTGTCGCCCAGGCTCAGGTGCTGCTCGATGCGCAGTTTCGGCATGACCTTGGCCCAGCGCTCGGCGATGGTCTGCTCGACCACGGTTGCCGGATAGACGCCGGCCTGCACCATCTCCAGCACATCCTCGACAGCCAACGTGGGGTCGACCCACTCGGCAACGATCGGCGCCAGCTTGCGCTCCATCAGTTGCTTGTTCAGCCGCGCGAGCGCCGGCCCTGCGGCGCTGCCAGGTGGCAACGCAAGGCTGCGCCCGGATAGCTGGTCCAGACGCTGATAGCGTGGGCCGCCCTGGCGGCCGACCAGCACCAATGACACGTCGCTGACTACCGGCCGGCTGCGGCTGATGCCTTTCATGCCCGCCAGCGGCAGTAATTCGCCGGGCGCTACCAGATCCCCTTCGCCGCGCTGCAGCGCGCCAAGCAACTGATCCTTGGCTTTGGGAATGATCTTCAGGGTAATCGGCCGCGCGGATGCAGCATTGCGGTTCAGGTACTGCTCGAAGGCCCGCAGCCGCGCGTACTCGACGCCAATCGCTTCGCCTTTCACCTCACCGGAGCTGTTCCGGCTCTGATTGACCAGCACGCGCAGTACGCCACTACGGCGAATTTCGGCGAGATCACGTACCTTGTCGTTCGCTTGCCACGCCTCGGGACCCGCCACGCGCGCAGTCGCCATCGTTGGCATCAGGGCCAGCAGCAGGCAGAACATGAGTGGCAGCAATCGTGGCATCAGGATGCACCGGTGTGAAGACGCAGAGAACGCTGGTGCGGTGCTCCCTGCCCGCAAAAGGGGGCAAAGGTTCTCACAGGTTGGCTTATTCCGCCAGTTTACTCTCCAAACTGGTTTAGCTATAACTCCTATATTATTGATTTAGTTAGTTTTTAGGCTCGAGGTATTCATGCAGCTTATCGACATCGGCGTCAATCTGAGCCACCCGACATTCGCCTCAAGCGCACCTGCGGTCGTCGAGCGCGCCAGAGCGGCCGGCGTCGTGCAGATGGTGCTTACCGGCACCAGCCTCGAAGAAAGCGAAGCTGCTCTCAAACTCTGTCGCCAACTGGACGAGTCCCGCCTGCACCTGTTCAGTACCGCGGGTGTGCATCCGCATGATGCGAGCCACTGGACGACTGACAGCGCCAGCCAGTTGCGCGGCCTTCTCGCCGAGCCCGAAGTGCGCGCAGTCGGCGAATGCGGCCTGGACTTCAATCGCGATTTTTCACCGCGACCGCTACAGGAGCGCGCGCTGGAGGAACAGTTGCAACTCGCCGTCGAACTGCAGTTGCCGGTCTTTCTGCACGAACGCGACGCCAGCGACCGGTTGCTGGCGATTCTGCGACCGTTTCGGGACCACCTCCCTGCGGCGGTGGTGCACTGTTTCACCGGTGAAAAACAGGCACTGTACGGCTATCTCGACCTGGACCTACATGTCGGCATCACCGGCTGGATATGCGACGAACGCCGCGGTACCCATCTGCATCCCCTGGTGAAGGACATCCCTACAGGTCGTCTGATGCTCGAGAGCGACGCACCTTACCTGCTGCCACGCACCCTGCGCCCGAAACCGAAGAGCGGCCAGAACGAACCGGCCTATCTGCTGGAAGTGCTGCGCGAAGTCGCGCTCCATCGCGGCGAGAGCGAAGCGTCGCTGGCGGCTCACACCACACGCTGCGCGCGCGCGTTCTTCGGCCTGCCGGACCTCGACTGAGTCACAGAAATTTCTCAAGCTCTGCCTCAGGCGGCCGTTAAATGTTAAGCCGCAGTGCAAGCAAGCGTTCCGCTACGCGCGCGCAACCTCCTATAGAAGAAGAGCAGTCATGGCCGTTTGGATTCGCGATCTGTCGCTCAAGTACAAGTTCTGGGCACTGAACATGGTGACCTTCGTCATCGCGTTGCTGCTGGTGCTTTACGCCGTACAACTGGAGCAAAGCGCCCGTAGCGCCGACGCCGTCGCTGCAGCGCAGGCGCGTGCATCACTGCTGGCGAGTTGGCCGGCCGATGCTGCGCTGCCGCAGGGTGCGGACCTGATCGCGTTCCAGGCAGATCAGCGCGCCGCGGTCGAGGGTCAGGCTATCGCCGAAAGCGGCTGGACCACCCTCGCCCACGACCGACTGTTCTCCAGCAATCCCGTGGTCGGCGCCCACCTGATCTCCGCGACGAATGGTCAGAAGCTGGCTGTACTGGCCCGCGCGCCCAGCGCTGTTCAGGTACTGAGCCAGCACTTTTTCAGCTACGCCGTGGCGGTCGCGGTGCTGATGCTCGGCCTGCTCGGCGCTTCGCAACTGCTTATCCGCTTTCTGCTCAGCCACCTCAACACGCTCAAGGACGTCATGCTGCACGTGGAGCACAGTGGCGACCTGCAGGCACGGGTTCCGCTGGACAGCCGTGACGAAGTCGGCCAGATGGCCAGCGCATTCAACGCCATGCAGGGCGGCTATCAACGCGTGGTCAGCACCGTCGCCCAGGCTGCTGCGCGTCTCGACGAGGGCGCGAGCCGGCTCGCCACGAGCATGAACGACGTGCACAAGGGCATGCGCGGTCAGCAGGGTGAAACCGACCAGGCAGCCACGGCCATCAACGAAATGAGCGCCACGGTGCACCAGATCGCCGAGCATGCACGCGAAACTCGCGATCAATCACAGAACGCCGACCGCCTTGCGGGCGATGGCCACCGGGTCGTCGGCCGTGTGGAGAAGTCCATCTCCAGCCTCTCTCAGGGCGTGCAGCAGACCGGCGAGATGATCGAGCAGCTCGCCGCGGATAGCCAGAAGATCAACGGCGTCGTCAACGTGATCCACAGCATCGCCGAACAGACCAACCTGCTGGCGCTCAACGCCGCAATCGAAGCAGCCCGGGCCGGTGAACAGGGCCGCGGTTTCGCCGTGGTCGCCGATGAAGTCCGCAACCTGGCCAAGCGTGTGCAAAGTTCCACCGACGAAATCACCCAGATGATCTCCGGCCTGCAGGCGATGACTCGCGACGCCGTGGAGTTCATGCAGGAGAGTTCACTGAAAGCCGACGATTGCGTGCGCGAGGCCCATGAAGCAGCGCAGGCACTTGAAGCCATCGCCGACGCGGTAGCACAGATGCGCGAAAGCAATACGCAGATCGCCGTTGCCGCCGAGCAGCAGAGCCAGGTCGCCGAAGAGCTCAACCGCTCGGTTACCGGCATCCGCGACGTCACGGAACGCACCGTGGAGCAGACCGTAAGCTCGGCCAGCACCAGTGCCGAGCTGGCCGCGCTATCCACCGATCTAAGCCGTGCCATCGGCCAGCTCAAGCTCTAGCTCTAGCTTCCTGCCAATGCGGCGTTGCGCTCGTGCAACGTCCTCCGCGCTCGAAAAGCATGCACCGCCTCGAGCGCAGCCCCAAAACAGGGCACTCCCCTAGCGCCGCTCTTCCCCACGACGCCTGCACCGCGCGATTTTTGTGCATTGGCATCCCTCTTGCTTTGCATCCTTTGCGAAGAAAAGCTGCTGCACCTGCGAAGACAATTTGAAATAGCTGACTAGGGTTCCGACTCGTTGACGCGAGTGGCTGGTCCGAGAGTTGGCGACCTCCAGCGAGGTTACACGGCGGGATAAAAGCCCGGGAGACAGCGTGATTGCACGCAGCTCCTGCGCTATTCCCAACACTGGAGGGTTTGCCATGTGCCCGCTCGAAACGGCTTTGCCGTTCTCCGCTCTGCCTTGCGCCAGGGCGTCTGCCGCACCCGAACTTCACAGTATTCCACCTGTTGCCGCGGCCGTTGCACGGGGTATCTGCCCATGCGTCTGATCAACCGCACTCCCGGACGTAGCGGCTGGTTGGCACTGGCGATTCTGCCCTTCGCCATGCTGCTGGCGCTGTACCTGACCAGCTCGGCCCAGCGCCTGGAACTGAACCCCAACGACAAGTTGCTGCCCAGCTTCGGCCAGATGAGCGCAGCCGTCGAACGCCTCGCTTTCACCCCCGACAAACGCTCCGGCGACTATCTGTTCTGGCAGGACACCGCCTCCAGCCTCAAGCGCCTCGGCACCGGTCTTGCCATCGCGGCAGTGGCCGGCCTGTGCCTGGGTATCGTTGCCGGCACTCTGCCGCTGTTCAGCGCGCCGCTCTCGCCATTGCTCACGGTGCTGTCGATGGTGCCACCGCTGGCGATCCTGCCGATCCTGTTCATCGTCTTCGGCCTGGGCGAACTGTCCAAAGTGATGCTGATCGTCATCGGTATCACGCCGATCCTGGCTCGCGACCTTGAACACCGAGCACGAGAAATTCCCCGCGAGCTGCTGATCAAGGCGCAAACCTTGGGCGCCAACACCTGGACCCTGATCCTGCGCCTGGTCCTGCCGCAGCTGATGCCGCGCCTGCTGATCAGCCTGCGCCTGGTGCTCGGTTCGGCCTGGCTGTTCCTCATCGCCGCCGAGGCCATCGCCTCCACCGATGGCCTGGGCTACCGCATCTTTCTCGTGCGTCGCTACATGGCGATGGACGTGATCCTGCCCTATGTCGCCTGGATCACCCTACTGGCCTGGGCCATGGACTACCTGCTGCGGCGCCTGACCCAGCTGCTGTTCCCCTGGTATGAAGGAGCCAAGGCATGAGCGAGAACAACGCCAAGGCACCCGTTGCCGCACAGTCGAGCCAATGCACAACGCAACAAGGGACTCGCGCAGGCGGCGACCCCGGCTCCTTCATTCAGGTGAAGAACGTCTGGCAGCAGTACGGCTATCAGGTCGTGCTGGAGCGCCTAAACCTGAACATCGCCGAAGGCGAGTTCTGCACCCTGGTCGGTGCCTCCGGTTGCGGCAAATCCACCTTTTTGCGGCTGCTGCTCGGCCAGGAAGCGCCCAGCCGCGGCGAGATCCTGCTCGATGGCCAGCCGCTGGCAAACGAACCGGATGCCAGCCGCGGCGTGGTCTTTCAGCGCTACTCGGTATTTCCGCACCTGACCGTACTGGACAACGTCGCCCTCGGCCTGGAACTGCCGCGCGCCCCGCTACTGGGCCGTCTGCTTGGTCACCGCAAGCGCGATGCCCGCGAGCAGGCCGCGCAGATGCTGCACAAGGTCGGCCTCGGCCATGCGCTGGACAAGTACCCGGCGCAGTTGTCCGGCGGCATGCAGCAGCGCCTGGCCATCGCCCAGGCGCTGATCATGAAGCCCCGCGTGCTGCTGCTCGACGAGCCCTTCGGCGCACTCGACCCGGGCATCCGCAAGGACATGCATGAGCTGCTGCTGGAGCTGTGGCGGGAAACCCGGCTGACGGTGTTCATGGTCACCCACGACCTGTCGGAAGGCTTCACCCTCGGCAGCCGCATCCTGGTCTTCGACAAGCCCCGCATCGATCCCCACGCCCCGGGTGCCTATGGCGCGCGGGTGACCTACGACATTCCCTTGCACGAGGGCCGCCACGCGCCCGGCGCGTCCGCTGGCGTTCCGGTCGCCCTCAGCGAGAAATTCCGAACTGCCTATCAAGGAGCCTGACATGAGCGCTTCACTCGCGATCCGCCCCACGCTGTACGAGGAAACCGTTCCCGGTGGCGGCCACACATCCTTCGTCCTCAAGCGTGGCCAGCTGCTGCGCCTGACCGATCTGGAAGGCGGCGCCAACGTCAGCTTGATGCTGCTCAACGCCCAGGAGAAGAGCGAGCGGCTGAACCTGCCCGACACCCTCAAGTGCCAGCACACCGCCAAGCTCACCGCCGGTCATTGCCTCTACTCGGACATGGGCCGCGTACTGGCTGCCATCACCGCCGACACCTGCGGCTGGCACGACAGCTTTGGCGGCGTGCTGAACGCCGATGAAGTCGCCGAGAAGTACGGCCAGGGCCGCTATCAGGAACTGCGCAACGGCTTCTTCCGCAACGGCACCGACAACCTGCTGGTGGAGATGGGCAAGTGGAACCTCAACCTGCAGGACCTGCTCATGGTGCTCAATCTGTTCAGCCGGGTGGACGTCACCGCCGACGGCGCCTTTGCCTTCCACAGCGGCAATTCCAAAGCGGGCGACTACATCGAGCTATACGCGCCAATGGACACCCTGGTGATCCTCACCGCCTTGCAGCATCCGCTGGACCCCAATCCGCTGTACGCACCCAAACCGGTGCAGCTGAGCTGGCACAAGGTCCAGAGCGATGGCATCAGCGTGCTCTGCCGCACTTCGCGTCCGGAGAACGGCCGCGGCTTCCACAACACCGAGCGACTCTACATCTGAGGAGGTTGCCGACATGACC
This sequence comes from Stutzerimonas kunmingensis, assembly GCF_014764705.1. Lineage (GTDB taxonomy): Bacteria > Pseudomonadota > Gammaproteobacteria > Pseudomonadales > Pseudomonadaceae > Stutzerimonas. Next base: position 81,004 of record NZ_JACXXG010000009.1, on the reverse strand, counting down.
ATCGTAGAAAGCAGCCTGCACCCCGAAACCGCCAGCTTCCGCCACCTGATCCCGGCCGGCGAGCCGTACCTGTTCGAAGTAAAGGCCGGACAGACCCTGCGCTTGCTGGATGTCGAGGGCAATCAAGCCATCGACACGTTGTTCTTCAGCGCGAAGAACCCGCGCGAACGCTTCGACCCGCAGCGCACCCTGCGCCGACAGAACAAGGTCTATCTCACCGCCGGCACGGTGTTGTATTCCAACCTCGGCAACCCCTTGCTGACCATCGTCGCTGACACCTGCGGTCGCCACGACACCCTCGGCGGCGCCTGCGCCCAGGAGAGCAACGTGGTGCGCTACGCCCTGGACAAGCGCTACATGCACAGCTGTCGCGACAATTTTCTGCGCGCCAGCCTGCACGACGGCCGTCTGGAGAAGCGCGACATCGGCGCCAACATCAACTTTTTCATGAACGTTCCGGTGACGCCCGAGGGCGGCCTGACCTTCGAGGACGGCCTTTCCGCACCGGGCAAGTACGTGGAGCTCAAGGCCGATCAGGACGTGATCGTGCTGATCTCCAACTGCCCGCAACTGAACAACCCCTGCAACGGCTGGAACCCGACGCCCGCCGAGGTGCTGGTGTGGGACTGATGGCGCTGTTACGACGCCACCTGCTGCCGCTGCTGCAGGCGCGCGCCGGGCAGCGGCCCGAGCTGCCGACAGCGAAGCAACCCTCCCCAACCACGGACGGCCGTGGCGCAGATGAATAAAGGCGGGACGGCCCGCCAGCCTTCGAGGGTTACTGAACATGTTCGACAAACTTCTGATCGCCAACCGCGGCGCCATTGCCTGCCGCATCCTGCGTACGCTGCGCGCCCTGGATGTGAAAGGCGTGGCCGTCTACTCCGAGGCCGACGCCGCCAGCCTGCATATCCAGCAGGCCGACGAGGCCCACAGCCTGGGCGAAGGCCCGGCAGCGCAGACCTATCTGGTGGTGGAGAAGATTCTCCGCATCGCCCGGGAAACCGGCGCGAAAGCCATTCACCCCGGCTACGGCTTTCTCTCCGAGAACGCCGCCTTTGCCGAAGCCTGTGAAGCCGCCGGCATCGCCTTTGTCGGCCCGACGCCAGAACAGCTGCGGGTGTTTGGCCTCAAGCACACCGCCCGCGCCCTGGCCAAACAACGCGGCGTACCGATGCTGGAGGGCACTGAGCTGCTCGACAGCCTTTCCGATGCCCTCGGCGCAGCCGAGCAGGTCGGCTACCCGGTGATGCTGAAAAGCACCGCCGGCGGTGGCGGTATCGGCATGCGCGTGTGCCGCTCGACGGCGGAACTCGCCGAGGCCTTCGACGCGGTCAAGCGCCTGGGGCAGAACAACTTCAGCGATTCGGGCGTATTCATCGAGAAATACATCAAGCGCGCCCGCCATCTGGAAGTGCAGGTGTTCGGCGATGGTGCCGGCGACGTCATCGCCCTCGGCGTGCGCGACTGCTCGGTGCAGCGACGCAACCAGAAGGTGCTGGAGGAAACTCCGGCACCGAACCTGCCGGCCGGCATGGCCGAGGCACTGTGCGAAGCGGCTATCACGCTGGCCAAGGCCGTCGACTACCGTAGCGCCGGCACCGTCGAGTTCGTCTACGACGCCGAGGCCCAGCGCTTCTACTTCCTCGAGGTGAACACCCGCCTGCAGGTCGAGCACGGCGTCACCGAGCAGGTCTGGGGTGTCGATCTGGTGCGCTGGATGATCAAGCTGGCCGCCGGCGACCTGCCGCCGCTGGCGGAGCTGGCCAAGACGCTGAAGCCCAGCGGGCATTCGATCCAGGCGCGCGTCTATGCCGAAGACCCCGGCCGGGATTTCCAGCCGAGCCCCGGTTTGCTCACCGCCGCGAGCTTCCCGGTAGCCGACGGCAAGGCCCTGCGCGTCGATACCTGGGTCGAGGCTGGCTGCGAGATCCCGCCGTATTTCGACCCGATGATCGCCAAGGTCATCACCTGGGCGCCGAGCCGCGAGGAGGCTCGCCAAGCGCTTGACCAGGCGCTCGGCGACACCCAGCTCTACGGCGTGGAAACCAACCGCGATTACCTGCGCCAGATCCTTGCCTTTACCCCGTTCGCCAGCGGCAACCCCTGGACCCGCTGCCTGGAGGGTCTCAGCTACAAGGCCAATGCCTTCGAGATTATCAGCGCCGGCACCCAGACCACCGTACAGGACTTCCCTGGCCGCCTCGGCTACTGGGCGGTAGGCGTGCCGCCGTCCGGCCCGATGGACAGCCGCGCCCTGCGTCTGGGCAATGCCCTGCTCGGCAACGCCGAAGACGCCGCCGGGCTGGAAATCACCATGAGCGGGCCGATCCTGCGCTTCAACACCGACGCGGTGGTGGCGGTGACCGGCGCGGAAATACCGTTGAAGCTGGATGACGTGCCGCAGCCGATGAGCACTGCGCTGTTCATCCCGGCCGGCAGCACCCTGACGATCGGCACCATTGCCGGCGCCGGTGCGCGGTCGTATCTGTGCGTGCGCGGCGGTCTGCAGCTGCCGGAGTATCTGGGCAGCAAGAGCACCTTTACCCTCGGCCAGTTCGGCGGCCACGGCGGCCGCGCCCTGCGTGCCGGCGACGTGCTGCATCTGTCACCGCTGACCGACTCGTCTGCCGGCGCCACGCTGGCCGCCGAGCTGCGCAGCGCCCTGCCGGCGGTGCGCGAAATTCGCGTGATCTACGGCCCCCACGGTGCGCCGGAATACTTCACCGAAGGCTATATCGAGCGCTTCTTCGCCACCGACTGGGAAGTGCACTTCAACTCCAGCCGCACCGGCGTGCGCCTGATCGGGCCCAAGCCCGAATGGGTGCGCGAGAGCGGCGGCGAAGCCGGTTTGCATCCATCCAATATCCACGACAACCCCTACGCCATCGGCGCGGTGGACTTCACCGGCGACATGCCGGTGATCCTCGGCCCGGACGGCCCGAGCCTGGGGGGGTTTGTCTGTCCGGTGACCATTATCGAAGCCGACCTGTGGCAGCTCGGGCAGCTTAAGGCAGGGGATAAAGTGCGCTTTGTCCCGGTGGATATCGCCACAGCGCGGGAGCTGGCAAGAGCCCGGCGCGAAGAGTGCGCGCTTGTCTCCCCTCTCCCTCCGGGAGAGGGGCCGGGGCGGCCCGCGATCGGGGTGAGGACTGTTTCAACCGACAGCAAAAGCCCCTCACCCCAGCCCTCTCCCAGGGGGAGAGGGGGCATTTACGCGCAATCTGCGGAATATGCGCTCACCTCCCCCATCGTCCTCGACCTCGGCCAGGACGACACCCGTCTGGTCGCCCGACTCTCCGGCGACACCCATCTGCTGCTAGAAATCGGCGCACCGGAACTGGACCTGGTGCTGCGCTTCCGCGGCCATGCGCTGATGCAGGCGTTGGAAGCCAAGGGACTCGACGGGGTCATCGACCTCACACCCGGCATCCGTTCGCTGCAGGTCCACTACCAGCCGGAAACCCTGCCGCTGGCCGTGCTGCTGGAGACCGTCGCCGGGCTGTGGGACGCAGTGTGCGCTGCGCAGGATCTCAAAGTGCCCTCGCGCATCGTCCACCTGCCGCTGTCCTGGGACGACCCGGCTTGCCAGCTGGCGATCGAGAAGTACATGACCACGGTCCGCAAGGACGCGCCCTGGTGCCCGAGCAACCTGGAGTTCATCCGTCGCATCAACGACCTGCCGAACCTCGACGAGGTGTACCGCACGGTGTTCGAGGCCAGCTATCTGGTGATGGGCCTGGGCGACGTCTACCTCGGCGCGCCGGTGGCCACCCCGCTGGACCCGCGCCACCGTCTGGTCACCACCAAGTACAACCCGGCGCGCACCTGGACCGCCGAGAACTCGGTGGGCATTGGCGGCGCCTACATGTGCGTCTATGGCATGGAAGGCCCGGGCGGCTACCAGTTCGTCGGTCGCACCCTGCAGATGTGGAACCGCTACCGCGCGCTCGAGGCGTTCGGCGGCCAGCCCTGGCTGCTGCGTTTTTTCGACCAGATCCGTTTCTACCCGGTCAGCGCCGAGGAGCTCCTGAAGATTCGCCGCGACTTCCCGCTGGGCCGCTACCCGCTGAAGATCGAGGAGACCGAGCTGTGCCTCTCCGACTACCAGGATTTCTTGGTCAAGGAAGCCGAAGGCATCGAGGCCTTCCGCAGCCAGCAGCGCGCGGCCTTCGACGCCGAGCGCCAGCGCTGGATCGAATCGGGGCTGGCGCATTTCGAGAGCGAGGAAGTAGCGGCCGATCTCGGTGAAGACACCCCGCTTGGCGCGGGTGAGCACGGCATCGAAAGCCATATCGCCGGCAATCTCTGGCAGGTGTCGGTGGCCGAGGGAGCGCGCGTGGCTGCCGGCGACGTGCTGATGATCCTTGAGAGCATGAAGATGGAAATTCCGCTCATCGCTCCGGTCGCCGGGGTGGTGAAGGACATCCGTGTGCAACCCGGCTCCCCGGTGCGCGCCGGCCAACGGGTGGTGGTGATCGAGGAGGTTTGAGAACTGTGGTCTTTGCCGACCATTTCCCCCTCACCCTAGCCCTCTCCCTCAGGGAGAGGGGACCGGTTCGGCGCGGGCTCGGGGGTCTGGACATCGACGCAGCTCGCGCATTGCCATGAGCCGCGTAACGAACTCTCAGCGCCTGCGATACGAAAGCAACGCCGGACCAAAAGACCATCAGCAACACCGAATCAACCCCCTCGCCCGTTGGGAAGAGGACTGGGGAGAGGGGAAAGAGGCCCAACCAAGTTCCTCCGCCACGACGTACCAAAGGCTCCGGACCAACAGCACTAAAGCAACGCCGGACCACCAGATCGCCAGCAACACCGGATTAACCCCCTCGCCCCTTTGGGGAGAGGGCTGGGGTGAGGGGAAACGGCCGCCAGCCTGACCTGAATCCCGACCGCCCGAACAGACTAGGCCTGCCACAGAGGAAGCCAACCATGACGACCCATTTCGATCTTCGCCTCGATACGCTGCGCAATGCCTATGAAGCCGGCACCACGACCCCGCGTCAGCTGATCCTCGAACTGCACGCCAAGGCCGCCGAACTGAACGGCGAATTCAACGCCTTTATCCACCTGATGAGCGTCGAAGAACTCGAGCCCTACCTGGCCGCACTGGAGAGCAAGACGCCCGCCGAGCTAGCGCTCTACGGCATCCCGTTCGCCATCAAGGACAATATCGATCTGGCCGGCATTGCCACCACCGCCGCCTGCCCGGCCTTTGCCTACACACCTCAAACCAGCGCCACCATCGTCGAGCAGTTGATCGCCCTGGGCGCGGTGCCGCTGGGCAAGACCAACCTCGACCAATTCGCCACCGGCCTCAACGGCACCCGCTCGCCCTACGGCGAGTGCCGCAACAGCGTGCACCCCGACTACCCCTCCGGCGGCTCCAGCGCCGGCTCATCCCTGGCCGTGGCACTGGGCCTGTGCACCTTTGCCCTGGGCACTGACACCGCAGGCTCCGGCCGCGTGCCGGCGGCGCTGAACAATCTGGTGGGCCTCAAGGCCAGCAAAGGGCTGATCTCCACCGCTGGCGTCGTGCCCGCCTGCCGCACGCTGGACTGCGTGACCTTCTTCACTGCCAGCGCCGCTGAAGCCAGTCAGCTGCTCGCGTTGACCGCCAGGCTCGATCCGCGCGACGAGTACAGCCGCGCCAACCCGCTGTGGAACGACGGCTCGGCCTTCGGCCAGGTGAAGTCCTTTCGCTTCGGCGTGCCGAAGCAGCTCGAGTTCCTCGGCTGCCCGGAAAGTCCGGCGCTGTTCGCCGCCACCATTGAGCAGCTAAAAGCCATCGGTGGCGAGCCAGTGGAAGTGGACTTTTCGCCCTTTCTCGAAGCCGCGCGCCTGCTCTACGAAGGCCCCTGGGTCGCCGAACGCTATAGCGTGGCCGGCGCGCTGATCGAGCAGCAACCCGACGCCGTCCTGCCGGTGATAAAGGCGGTACTGGAAAAGGCACCGGGCACCACCGCCGTGCAGCTGTTCGAAGCGCAATACCGCCTGCAGCAGCTGAAGGCCATTTGCGACCGGATCATGACCGAGGTCGATTGCGTACTGACGCCCGCGTACCCGCGCCCTGTGACGCTCGCCGAGCTTCACGCCGAACCGGTCAAGCGCAACTCGGACCTGGGCTACTACACCAACTTCATGAACATGCTGGATTACGCCGCCGTGGCTGTACCTGCCGGCGTTATGGAGAACGAGCTGCCCTGGGGCGTGACGCTGTTTGGCCGTGTGTTCACCGACCAGTACCTGCTGAGCCTGGCCGATGCACTGCAACGCCGGACCGGCCTGGCCCTGGTGGGCAGCAATGCGATCACAACACCTGCCCCGCAGAATCCGGCGCGCAACGACCGGACGAGAGTGGTGGTCTGCGGCGCGCACCTCGATGGCCTGCCGCTGAACTGGCAACTTCGCCAGCGCGGCGGTCGGCTGCTGGAGGCAACCACCAGCAGCGCGGCGTACAAGCTCTACGCCCTGGCCGGCGGCCCGCTGTTACGCCCGGGGATGGTGCGCGTCGCCGAGGGAGGGGCGGCCATCGCCGTGGAAGTCTGGGACATCCCCAGCAGCGAGCTGGGCTCGTTCCTCACCGGCATCCCAGCGCCGCTGGGCCTGGGCAAGCTGGAGCTGGCGGATGGCCGCTGGGATACCGGGTTTATCTGCGATGCTTACGGCCTTGGAGGCGCCGAGGACATCACCCACTTCGGCGGCTGGAAGGCTTGGCTGGCGCAGCGGGGTTGAGATAGCGAAACCACTTATCTGGCTGTAAGCGGTAAGGAGCGAAACGCAGCCAGTGAGAAATGAATGCGCGGGACTGACCAACAACTATGCATCTGGTACATCCCGCGCAGCGCTCGATAGCGATTCAGCGCCTTAACGGCAGCTCCTATAACGCCGGTCAGGTAGCCATCTCGGGCCAGGGTGCGCTCATCCAGTCCTCACGCTAGTCTTCGTCGCTGCTGCTGCGCCTCGGCAAAGCCTCGTCCAGCGCTGACCCACCCTCTCGCAACACGACTTGATGAACCCCCGGACCAGGCAGCGCGATCCCCGAAGCGCGCAGTGCCTCAATCAGGTTTGCCCGCACACGCGAGGCGGTGAGCATGAAGTCCGACCGGCGCGAGTCGCACCAGAATTGCACCTGAAAGGCGAGCTCGCTCTGGCCCATCTCGCGTATCGCCACTGTGGGTGGTGGCTCGGCGATGACTCCTTCAGCACCCCGGGCTGCCTCCTTGAGCACGCGCATTACCTGTGGCAGATCGACTTCGTAGCCGAGGTAGCAGATCACCTGACCACGGCGCACCGGCGCAGCGGTGTTGTTGGTGACCCGCGAGGTAAAGGTTTCCGCATTCGGCACCAGGACCCGGCGTCCGTCGTAGGTGCGGATCTGCGTGGCACGCAGTTCGATGCGCTCCACGCTGCCCTCGGTGTCGCCGATGATGATCTGGTCGCCGAGCTGGAACGGCCGCAAGGTGAGGATCAGCAGGCCGCTGACAAAGTTGGAAAGGATGTCCTTGAGGGCGAATCCGAGCGCCAGGCTGGTCAGCCCGAGGCCTGTGGCGAGCGTCCCGGGTTCGAGGCCAAAGGCGGTGGCAGCGACGATCAGGCCCAGCAGCCAGACGGTGTAGTAACTGACCTGCTTGATCAGGTTCTCCACCGTCCGATCGCGTATCAGCCGATGAGAGATCATCCGGACCCCTGCCCGCACACTCGCAGCCAATGCCCAGAACACGCCGATCACCAGAAGCGCCGCCAGTGCCCGCGGCACGATGCTGATGGCCGCTTCCAGCAGCCGGGCGAAGGCAGTATCGACGCTGGCGCGCACGTCGGTCACGAAGCGCGCTCGCTCCGACGTCCGCCGTGTGCTGGCCTGCGCCAGCGCAGTTTCGAGAACCGACGCCCACTCGCGCGCCTGCGCCTCGAGCGCCTGGCCGTTGGCTTGGGCATCCTCCTCCGTGACCTGCATCAGGATGCGCCCAGCCATGGTGATCTGGCGCGCCTCGGCGTTTTCCCCGGCCGGCGCGATGCGCGCCCTGCTGATGCCCTGCGGGGTTTCCAACACCGTCAGCAATTGCCGCTCTATCTGCCGAGCCCGCAGGCGCGCCTCCAGCTCCTCGGTTCCGCCAAGACGAAACAGCGCGCGGCCGTCGAGCCGCACCGTCGCCAAACCATCATCCACCTGCGCGGTCGCGGGCAATGAGGCAAACACGGCGAGCAGCACCAGCAGCACGGCCATCGGCAGATGCATCAGTCGAGTCATGGAAAGAGATATTGCGAGAAGAGCGCACCCCTGGGCCGACCGATGTGCCATCTGCGACCCAGTGTGCATACGCGGGCGTGTCAGAAGATCAGTGCAAAGAGGCCGATGACCACGATCAGGCCGATCAGAAAGATGATGCCAATGGTGCTACCTAGAAACTTCAGCATGTGATGGCTCCCGTTTTTCGTGAGTTCATCAGTTCCGACTGGCAGGCACCTCCATCGTTCAAGGTTTTCGCCGACCAGTACATCTCGCGACTGTATCCCGATCGTCATTAAGACGCGCCGCAGCACCATTCGGGAGCGCCCTTTCAGAAATTGACCTGCATCCGAGCATGCCCGCCGCTCAACGAAAAGCCTCGTGCCGCAGCGGACGCGCCGTACCACGCGGGCTTGCCGAGCTTGCACGGCATCTGGCACGCAACCTGCTCTATCCCAAGTGAACGGGATGAGTCGCCACCGGCACTCATGACGCTTGGCACAAAACACAGGAGCAGCTTCAAGGAGAACTAGGGTTCCGGCTCACAGGGAGTGGGCGCTGGTCCGAGAGTTCTCCGGTCCCAGGGACGGGACTACACGGAGGGATAAAAGCCCGGGAGACGCGATGTCATCCCGTGCCTTGTCATTCCAATGTGTAGGGAAATCACGCCATGTCCACACTGCGCTCGCTGAACAAGACCCTCCTCGCCGCCGGCCTGGCCGTCGCGACATTGTTTTCACCGCTGGCCAGCCAGGCCGCCGAGAAGCTGAAGATCGGCACCGTGGTCTGGGCCGGCTACGGCCCCTTCTACGTCGCCGACAAGAAAGACCTGTTCAAGCCCCACGGCCTGGATGTAGACCTGCAGTTCTTCAACGACCCGGCGCTGATCCCCACCGCCATGCTCAGCCGCGCGCTGGACGGCGGCATGCTCACCTACGACCAGGTAGTGGCCTCGGTCGCCAAGGGCCTCAAGCATCGCGTGGTGATGCCCATCGACTTCTCCAACGGCGGTGACGCCATCGTCGCCGATGCCTCGGTTCAGTCGGTCGCCGACTTCAAGGGCAAGAAGGTCGGCTTCAATCCGCTGTCGCCCTCGGACTTCCTGCTGGCCTATGCGCTGCAGCAGAACGGCATGAGCGACAAGGATATCGACGCCGTCAACATGACCCCGGAAGGCATCCCCGGCGCCATGGCTTCGGGCAATCTGCCGATTGGTGTGACCTACGAGCCCAACGTCTCGCAGATCCTTTCCATGGGCGGCGGCGACAAGTTCAAGGTGGTCTATTCGTCCAAGGACGCCCCGGGCCTGATCACCGACGTGCTGGTCTTCGACGAGGCTGTGATCGCCAAGAAGCCCGCCGCCATCAAGGCGATGATCCAGGGCTATCTCGATGGACTGGCCTACATGCAGGCGCACCCCGAGGAGTCGGCTGAAATCATCGGCGAGGTGCTCGGCGTCAGCGCCGAAGAAGCCGTCGAGCAGATGACCGGTGCCTACAACATCCCGCTTGCCGAGATGGGCAAGAGCTTCACCCCGGGCGAAGACACCCATTCGTTCCATGGCAGCGGCGCGATCATCGCCAAGCTGCTCAAGGACAACGGGCAGATCCCGAGCATCCCCGATTTCAGCCAGACCTACGACGCCCAGTTCACCGAAGCGCTCGCCCAGTAAAGCCGACGCCAGGCGGGCCATCGCCCGCCTGTGCTGGAGAAGACCATGAACGCCAAACCCCTGTACCGCTACGCCGATGGCCGCGTCCCAAATACCTTGGCGATCCTCTATACCGTACTCGCCTACGGCGGCGGCCTGGCCCTGCTGTTCGCCGGCAGTGGCTGGCTGAACGCGCTGGGCACGTTGCTGCTGGCCCACGGCATGATCATCGCTGCCTACCTGATTCACGAATTCGCCCACGGCGCCATTTTCAGCGTGCCCAAGCACAACGAATGGGCTGGCAAAGTCTGCAGTTGGTTGTGCGGCAGCTGCTACGCCGAGTTTCAGGACCTGCGCAAGAAACACATGCGCCATCACGTCGACCGCGCCGACGTGATCACCTTCGACAGCAAGGCCTTTCTCAAGGCACGCCCGCTGTGGTTCCAGAAGCTGGTGCTGGCGCTGGAATGGGCCTATGTGCCGGCGGTGGAACTGATCATGCATTTCTACGTGATCGCCCTGCCCTTCATCACCGACAACGACAAGCACCGCGCCCGGCGTGGCAAGGTCGCCGCTGTGCTGGCCGTTCGCACACTGCTTTTTGCCGGGTTCGCAGTGCTGTCGCTTAAGGCCGTGCTGCTCTACGCCGTGGCCTGGATGATCATGCTCAGCGTGCTGCGTTTCGCCGATGCCTATCAGCACACCTACGAGGCCTTCGCCGTGCTGGAAGATGGCGGCAAGCTGCCGGAGGACAAGCGCCGCGACCGCAGCTACGAGCAGCAGAACACCTACAGCAACGTGGTTTCCGAGCGCTGGCCGGTGCTGAATCTGCTGCTGTTGAATTTCTCCTTCCACAACGCCCACCACGAAAAGCCGGTGGCGCCCTGGTATCGCCTGCCGAGGCTGCACGCCGAGCTGTACGGCAGCACCTACAACCAGGTCATCCCGATGCGCAAGCTGCTCGGCAGCTTCCACCGCTACCGCGTACGCCGCGTGCTGGACGATGACTACGGTGTGGTCAGCGAGGGGCCGCACAAGGCCGACAACTTCTACGGCGCCGTGGGCGTCTCCTTCCTGACGGCGGTGTGATATGCACAAGGCACTGGATTACTGCGGCCGCTGCGTGGTCATCACCGGCGCCGCCGGGGGCATCGGCCGTGGCCTGGCGCAGAGCTTCGCCGCTGCCGGCGCCACCCTCGAACTGCTCGATCGTGACGCCGACGCCCTCGCCCGGCTTGCCGACGAACTCGCTGGCGACACGCCGTTGCATTGCACCGCGCTGGACCTCGGTGATCGCCAGGCAGTGCAGCACTACGCCGATGACCTCGCCTGCCGCGGCCTCAATGCCGATGTGCTGGTCAACAACGCCGGCGTCGAATACGCCACGCCGCTGGATGAGTGCAGCTTCGAGGCCGATCAGCGCTGGTCGACCCTACTGGAGAACAACGTCGGCTCCATGCAACGCCTGACCCGTGCGTTGCTGCCACGCCTGCGTGCCGGCGCCAGCGTGATCAACCAGGCCTCGATCTGGGGTCTGAAAGGCGTGCCGGGCTTTTCCGCCTATGTCGCCAGCAAGCACGCAGTGGTCGGCCTGACACGCTCGCTGGCCTGGGAGCTGGGCCCGCGGCGCATCCGGGTGAACGCGGTGTGCCCCGGCTGGATCGGCACCGATGCGGCCATGCGCTCGCTGCAGGTGATGGCGGACGCCAACGGCCGCAGCGACAGCGCCGAGCTCGCGGCGATACTCGCCAACCAGGCCATTCCGGAGCTGCTGACACCGGCCGATCTGGGCGGCACCTTCCTGTTCCTTGGCTCACCGCTGGCCGCCGCCCTGACCGGCCAGGCGCTGTCGGTCAGCCATGGCGAGGTGATGCACTGATGGCTGCCATCTTTACTGGCCGGACCGCCCTGGTCACCGGCGCAGCGACCGGTATCGGCCGCGCCACTGCACTCGCGCTGGCCGCCGAAGGCGCGCGGGTCTGGATCAACCATTGCGACCGGCATGATCTGGCGAACCAATTGGTCGAGCAGATCATCGCCAACGGCGGCGACGCCTCGGCCATCGAGGCCGATGTCAGCGATCCGGCCGCGGTCGCGGCAATGTTCGAGACCATCGAGGCGCAGGGACCGCTGGATCTGCTGGTCAACAACGCCGGAGTGATCCTGGAAAAGCCCTTTCTCGAGACCAGCGAGGCAGACTGGGCCATGGTGCTGGGCGTCGATCTCGCCGGCGTCTACCGCTGCTGCCGCCATGCACTGGCACAGATGCAGCCGCGGCGCAGCGGCGCCATCGTCAATGTCGCCTCGGACCTCGGCTTTCTCGGCCGCGAACAGTACGTCGCCTACTGCACGGCCAAGGCCGGGGTGATCGGCCTGACCCGCTCGTTGGCGCGCGAATTCGCTGCAGACGGCATCCGCATCAATGGCGTCGCCCCCGGCCCCATCGCCACGGCGATGGTCAGCCCGGAGCACATGAGCGACGAGTGGATGGCCAAGGAGCTGGCGATCCCCATGGCGCGCCTGGGCACGCCGGAGGAAGTTGCTGCCGCCATCGTCTTCCTGCTTTCGCCGCAGGCGAGCTATTTCACTGGACAGCTGCTTGGGCCCAATGGCGGCTCTTGGATGGGCACATGAACAGCCTGATGCCACAGGGCATGCTGATCGGCGGCGCCATAATGTGGGGGCTGGGCTGGCTGCCGCTGCAGTTCTTCGCGGCCCGCGGCCTGGCCGGCATGCCGCTGGTGCTGCTGACCTATTCGCTACTCAGCCTGCTGGCGCTGCCAGTGCTCTGGCAGCAGCGCCGCCAGTGGGCGAGCCAGTATCGCCAGGTCCTCACCATGGGCCTGTGCGGCGGGTGGGCAACCGCGGCACTGGTCACCGCCCTGGCCGACGGCAACGTGGTGCGAGTGATGCTGCTGTTCTATCTGGCGCCGGTGTGGGCGATGGTCGGCGGCTGGCTGCTGCTCGGCGAACGCCTCAGCGGCGCACGGCTTTTCGCTCTGGGGCTGGCAATGCTCGGCATAGGCCTGACCCTCGGCATCACTGGCGAAGCCCTGGACGCGCCAGGCGCGAATGACTGGCTGGCGCTCTCCGCCGGCCTCGCCTTCAGCCTCAACAACCTGGCCACCCGCGCTGCCAACCAGGTGCCGCTGGCGAGCAAGGCGCTGGTCAGCTTCATCGGCAGTGCGCTGCTCGGCGGACTGTTCTGCCTACTGTTTCGTCAGTCGATACCACCGCTGGATCTGACCCTGACCTGGCAGATCAGCCTGCTCGCCCTCGGCTGGCTGGTCAGCATGGCCGCTGTGCAGTACGGCCTGACTCATCTGGAAGCCGGCCGCGCCGCGGTGCTGGTGGTGTTCGAGCTGATCGCCGCGGTGCTGTCGTCCGCCTGGTTCGGCGCCCACGCCATCGGCCCGAACGAATGGTTCGGCGCCGCCCTGATCACCACCGCCGCGCTGATTGCCGGCTGGCCGGAACGCCCCCTCCCCATCGCGACTAGGAGCACCTGCGCATGAGCGTGCACATGGATCAACTGAGCTGGGTCGATTATGAACGCCGTATCGGCGAAGGCGCCGTGGTCTTCCTGCCCTGCGGCGCCACCGAGCAGCATGGCCCACACCTGCCGCTGGGCACCGACGCGCTGCTGGCCAGCGTCATCAGCGCCGAAGTGGCGATGAGAGTCGGCGGGCTGGTCGCGCCGGCGCTGTCCTACGGCTACAAGTCGCAACCGAAATGCGGCGGCGGTCAGCATTTCTGCGGCACCACCAGCCTGGATGGCGCGACCCTGAGCGCCCTGGTGCGCGACGCCGTGCGGGAGTTCCACCGCCACGGCGTGCGCCGCCTGGTGCTGGTGCTCGGCCATTACGAGAACCAGTGGTTCGTCGCCGAGGGCATCCAGCTCGCGCTGCGCGACCTCGGACCGGACGCCGGGCTGGAGGTGATGCGCCTGGAGCACTGGGATTTCTGCAGCGAGCAGACCCTGACCGATGTCTTCCCCGATGGATTCCCCGGCTTCGCTCTGGAGCACGCTGCGGTGATCGAGACCTCGCTGATGCTGCACTTCCATCCGCAGCTGGTCGCGCTGGAGAAGATTCCCGACGACGCCCCGGCCGACTTTCCGCCCTACGACATGTACCCCACCCGTACCGAATGGGTGCCGCCATCCGGGGTGCTGTCCTCGGCCAGAGGCTCCAGCGCAGAGAAAGGCCAGCGGCTGGCCGAAGACATCGTCGACGGCATCGCCACCGCAGTGTGCAAGGAGTTTGCCCTGTGAGCCTGAAAGACCTGCACCCCGCGCGCACGGCGCTGCTGGTGATCGACATGCAGCGCGACTTCTGTGCCCTGGGCGGTTACGCCGACCAGGCCGGCATGGACGTCAGCCGCCTGCGCGCGCCGATTCCGGCGATTCAGGCGCTGCTGGATCGCGCTCGCGGGCTGGGCATGCTGGTCGTGCACACCCGCGAGGGGCATCGTCCGGATCTCTCCGACCTGCCCGCCCCCAAACGCCGCCGTGCCGAAGCGACCGGCGCCCCCATCGGCAGCCCCGGCCCCCTCGGCCGCCTGCTGGTGCGCGGCGAATTCGGCCATGACCTGATCGACGAACTGCAACCACGCGCCGGCGAGCCGGTGATCGACAAACCCGGCTACAGCGCTTTCGCCCATACCGATCTCGAACTGATCCTGCGCCGCCGCGGCATCGAGCGGCTGATCCTGACCGGCGTCACCACCGAGGTCTGCGTGGCCTCGACGCTGCGCCAGGCCATCGATCTCGGCTTCGACTGCCTGACCGTCAGCGATGCCTGCGCCTCGTCCGACCCGCAACTGCATGCGGCTGCGCTGGCGATGATCGAGGTGGAAGGCGGCCTGTTCGGCAGCGTGATCGACAGCGCCAGCCTGCTCCGGCGTCTGGAGCGTACGGCATGACCGATGTGCTGAAGCTCTGGCCGCTGCTGACTGCCACGCATCGCTATGACAAGTCGATTTCCACCCGCAATCGCGGCCAGGGCACGTTGATCGATGCACCGATCCTCGCCTTCCTAATCGAAACCCGGCAGGGTCGCGTGCTGTTCGACGTCGGCTGCGACTACGCCAAGCTCAGCGATCCGCAGCTGCGTGCGCGCTGGTTCGATCCGGTGGAGTTTCCCATGGGGCCGCCCGAGATGACCGAGGAGCAGCGTCTGCCCGCCCATCTGGACCGACACGGGCTGTCCCCCGCCGATATTGATCTCGTGTTCCTCAGTCATCTGCATTTCGATCACGCCGGTGGCCTGTGCGAACTGTGCGGCTGCGATGTGCATGTGCATGTGCATGAAGCGGAGCTCGCCGCCGCCCGCGCCCAGGCGGACGACGCCTATTTCGCCGATGACTTTGCCGGCGAACATCGCTGGAAGCTGCAGCGCGACGAGTACGAGCTGCTGCCCGGACTGCGCGCGATCAATACCCCTGGGCACACCGCCGGCCACATGTCGCTGTTTATCGAATTGCCGCACGGCAAGCCGGTGATTCTCGCCGGGGACGCTGCGGACCTGAGCGAGAACCTGGTCGACGAAGTGGCGCCCGGCCTCTGCTGGCAGGACCGCGAAGACCTGGCGTTGGCCAGCATCCGCAAGCTCAAGGCCACCGCTGCCGAAACCGACGCCGCAATCTGGCCGAATCACGACATGGCCTTCTGGCGCACCCTCAAACGCTTTCCGGAGTACCACGCATGAAGAGCGTTCCCGATGCCTATCTTGGCGTGTGGCGCCGGCGCCTGCTGACCACCACGGCCGGCTTGCGTGACGAAACCAGCGAGGTGTACTGGCTGCAAACCGCCAGCCTGCACGCCGACCTGCGCCTGCCGCGGCCGCAAGCGCTGCCGCCAGCCGCCTCGCTGGAAACCTGCAGCCATGCCCAGCAGCTGGCCCTGAGCGAACAGGCAGGCTTCGCCGGCGTCACCGAGGTCAACGGCGATATCTGCCAGTGGCATCGGCTGATCGACTTCCAGCCGCCGGGCGGACCTGCGGATATCGGCCTGATGCACTTCGAGACCCCGGAGCGGCTGCTGGAAGACGGGCTGGACGGCAGCTATCACGAAATCTGGCAGCGCCTGCCGGAGTCGCAGGGGCGCAACTGGGGCATCTGGCTGCGCGCGGCGGAGCAGCCAGCCCGGCAGGCCTGTCTGCTGGTAGCGGGCGACTACTTCCTGTTCGCTGCCGAGCGGCCGATTCTGCTGCCGGCCAGCACAGGATATCTGCGTGACCAACTGGCCGCCGTCAGCCCCGCGCTGCGGCCACAGTTGCTGGCCTGCGAGCTATCCTTCGGCCGCCACCGCAACGGCGCAACACCCTGGCAGATCACCCACTCGACGCTGCCCGGCCGCGTCGGCGACGCCCTGCTGTCGAGCTACTGGAACTTCGCCGACCCCACCAGCCTGCCGACTGCTGACCTCGCCGCGCTTGGTCGTTATCCGGCGGCCGGTGGCTGGCAACGCGTTGAACTCGATGTGCCCACCGTTTCACAGGAGGTTCCCGCATGACAGCGCAGATCAGCATCCCCACCGCTGCCACCGCCGCGCAGCAGCGACACACGGCAACACCGGCCGCACCGGCCGAACAGGTGGTGCGCAAGAGCAGTTTCTGGCGCATTCGCGGCGAGATATCCCGGCGCAGCGCCTGGCTACTCACCGGCGCCGGGCTGAGCCTGCCCTTCGTCATCTGGTGGCTGTGGACGGCGCTCGGCCTCGCCGACCCGATGTTCATGCCCAGCCCCGGCGCAGTGCTCGAACGCATCGGTCGCTGGTGGACCAGCGAGGGGCTGCTGGGAGACATCGGCATCAGCGTCTGGCGGGTCATGGCGGGCTTCGGTGCCTCGGCACTGATTGCCCTGCCGCTGGGGCTGTACATCGGCACCTATCGGCCGGTGCAGGCCTTTCTCGAACCGCTCACCGACTTCATCCGCTATATGCCGGCGGTAGCCTTCATTCCGCTGGTGATGCTCTGGGTCGGTATTGATGAGGGCTCCAAGGTACTGATCATCTTCATCGGCACCTTCTTCCAGATGGTGCTGATGGTCGCCGAGGACGTCCGCCGCGTGCCCATGGCGCAGATCGAGGCGGCGCAGACCATGGGCGCCAACCGCAGCGAGATCGTCAAGCTGGTGATCCTGCCGTCGGCCAAGCCGGCGCTGCTCGACACCCTGCGTATCACCTGCGGCTGGGCCTGGACCTACCTGGTAGTAGCCGAACTGGTTGCGGCCAACTCCGGCCTCGGCTACGCCATCCTCAAGGCGCAGCGCTACATGCACACCGACAAGATCTTCGCCGGCATCCTGCTGATCGGCCTGATCGGCCTGCTCACCGATCAAGCCTTCCGCTGGTTGCACCGCCGAGCCTTTCCCTGGATGAGGAAATGACCATGTCCGATGCCAAGATTCGTGTCCGCCAGGTCGGCAAGACCTTCGTAAGCGAGCGCCGTGAGGTGCAGGCGCTGCAGTCGATCGACCTGGATATCCAGCCCAACGAGTTCGTCACCTTCGTCGGCGCCTCGGGCTGCGGCAAATCCACCCTGCTGCGAATCATCGCCGGGCTGGAAACGCTGAGCCGCGGCGAAATCCTGCTCGACGGCAAGCCCATCGATGGTCCTGGCGTTGACCGTGCCATGGTCTTCCAGCACTACAGCCTCTACCCCTGGCTGACGGTGATGCAGAACATCAAGTTCTGCCGCCAACTCAAGGTGATCGGCGACACCGTGCGCCACGACGGTGACGTGGAGTCCGCCGCCGGCCGCGCCGATGCCCTGCTCAACCTGATGGGCCTGACACGCTTCGCCGATGCCTATCCCAGCCAGCTCTCCGGCGGCATGCAGCAGCGCGTCGCCATTGCCCGCGCCCTGCTCCCCAAGCCCGCGACGCTGCTGATGGATGAGCCGTTCGGCGCGCTGGATGCGCAGACCCGCGAGGTCATGCACGACCTGATCCGTCACGTGCACCGGCTGGAAAAGAGCACCATCCTGTTCGTCACCCACGATGTCGAGGAAGCCATCTATCTCGGCAGCCGCATTGTGCTGATGGCGCCACGCCCCGGACGCATCGATTCCATCTACGAGGTGCCGCTGCCAGCCCAGCGGCATCAGGACATGAAGCTCGCGCCGGAATTCACCGAACTCAAGCGAGAGATCCTCGCCCGCATCCGCGAAACCTCTGGCATGCAGACCGACCTCGAGCAGCTGGCCAAGCTCAGCGCCGTGGCCGGCTGAAGGCTAGCGCCCGAGTAGCTCGGCCATCGCTGCGAAGACCTGCTGCATGGCCGCCGCGCTGCGGCCGGGCCCACCGGCGCAATGACCCCAGTCCGATTCCAGCACGCGCAGTTCGGCAGCGGGAATCAACGAGGCCTCGCGGCGGGCATCCTCGACGGTGAAATACAGATCGCTGCTGCCGGGCATGAGGATGGACCGCGCACGGATGCGCCCCAGCGCTTCGGCCAGCGAGCCATCGCCAAAGCTGCGGGCCGGATCGGCCGACTGCCAGGTATGCAGCACGCAGAGCAGGTCGTTGGCGTCCTGCTCCAGATGATCCTGCTCCCAGTAGTCGAGCAGCGCCTCCAGGCTCTCGAAGCCCAGCTCGCGCCACAGCTCGTGACGATAGAACGCCTGCGAATAGGCCCAGCCGGCATAGGCGCGGCCGAAAGCCCGCAGGCCGCGTTCCGGCGGCACGCTGTAGCGACCACCCAGCCAGGCGGCGTCGGCGCACAGCGCCGCTTTCACCCCTTCGAGAAACACCCGATTGTGCGGCCAGCAGCGTGCCGTGCAGCAGAACGGCAGGATGGCGCGCACCCGCTCGGGATAGGCCATCGCCCAGAACAGCGTCTGCATGCCGCCCATGGACCAGCCCGTCACCAAGGCGAGCTGCCAGTCGTCACCGAACAGCCGGTCGAGCAACGCCTTCTGGGCGTGCAGATTGTCCAGCAGGCTCACCTGCGGAAAGTCCGCACCCTCCTGTCCCGGCGCCGCGTTGCTCGGCGAAGTCGACCAGCCGGCGCCGAACAGATTGGTCAGCACCACGCAGTAATCGCCGCCTGCCAGTGGCCCCTCCGCACCAAGCAGGGGCAGGCTGCCCCAATGTGTGCCGCCGTAGTAGCTCGGAATCAGCACCAGGTTGTCCCGCGCGCGGTTCGGCGTACCGATTACCTGATAGCAGATGCGTGCATTGCGCAATCGCTCGCCACTTTCCAGGCGCATTTCGCCCAGCGCGTGAAGTTTCTTTTCCCTTTTTATTTCAATCATCTGCATGACTCCCACATCTGCGAAACGGGCAAGCAGTGGCACCAGCCGTAGCCCGTTTCTATACACGCTGGCATGTATATTGGATGAAGGAATCGTGCCAGCGGTGCCAAGCGCCGCCACTCATGACTCCAAGGAGCACAAGCCGATGACCAGCTTTCCCCTCTCCTCCGTCGAGGAGTTGAAACAGCAGTTGCAGGACAAGGGTGTGAAGTACGCGATGGCCAGCTACGTCGACATGCACGGCGTGATCAAGGGCAAGTTCGTCCCCATCGCCCATCTCGGCCAGATGCTCCGCGGCTCCGAGCTCTACACCGGTGCGGCACTGGACGGCGTCCCGCAGGAGATCAGCGACAACGAGGTGGCGGCGATGCCAGACCCGGCGACCGCCACCCAGTGCAGCTGGAACCGCGATCTCGCCTGGTTCGCCAGCGACCTCTACCTGGACGGCAAGCCGTTCGACGCCTGCTCGCGCGGCATTCTCAAGCGCCAGACCGACGCTGCGGCCGAGATGGGCTACAGCTTCAATCTGGGCATCGAGACCGAGTTCTTCCTCTACAAGGACACCCCGGACGGCGGCTTCGCCCCGCTCAGCGATCGTGATACCGCGGCCAAGCCCTGCTACGACCCGCGCCTGCTGATGGACAACCTGCCGGTGATCGATGAGCTGGTGGAAGCCATGAACGAGATGGGCTGGGGCGTGTACTCGTTCGACCATGAAGACGCCAACGGCCAGTTCGAAACCGACTTCAAGTACGCCGACGCGCTGACCATGGCCGACCGCTTCGTGTTCTTCCGCATGATGGCCAATGAGATCGCCCGCAAGCATGGCGCCTTCGTCACCTTCATGCCCAAGCCCTCGGCGCAGCGCACCGGTAGCGGCGCGCACTACAACATGTCACTGGCAGACCTGACCTCGGGCAAGAACCTCTTCGAAGTGGATGGCGAAGACCCTCACGGCTGCGGTGTCACCCCGCTCGCCTATCACTTCATCGCCGGCGTGCTGAAACACGCCAAGGCGATCTGCGCGGTCATCGCGCCAACGGTGAACAGCTACAAGCGGCTGATCCGCAAGGGCGCCATGTCCGGCTCGACCTGGGCGCCGGTGTTCGTCTGCTACGGCAACAACAACCGCACCAACATGCTGCGCATTCCGTCCCAGGGCGCGCGGGTCGAATGCCGCGCCGCGGATATCGGCTGCAACCCCTATCTCGGCGCCGCGATGATCCTCGCCGCCGGCCTTGAAGGCATCCGGGACAAGCTCGAACCGGGCCAGCCGCACCGCGAGAACATGTACGACTACAGCGAAAAGGACGTCGCGGATATGGGCATCGAGACCCTGCCGCGCACCCTCAGCGAAGCCATCGACGCCTTCGAGGCCGATCCGCTGTCGCGCCAGGTGTTCGGCGATGCGATGTATGAAGCCTTCGTCGACTACAAGCGCGACGAATGGAATGCCTACCACACCCATGTTTCCGACTGGGAAATCCAGCGCTATCTGAAATTCTTCTGACTCGATGAAAAGGAGATTCACCATGCAAGCCAATACGTTCAAGCGGGCACTCTGTGCCGGCGCCGTGATCTTTGCAGCCCTTTCGCCTTTTGCCGCGCAGGCCGAGGAAAAGAAAAGCTTCGATATTGCCTGGACCATCTACGCCGGCTGGATGCCATGGAAGTATGCGGATGAGTCGGGAATTATGAAGAAGTGGGCCGACAAGTACGGGATCGAAGTGAACATCACCCAGGTCAACGACTACGTCGAGTCGATCAACCAGTACAGCGCCGGCCAGTTCGACGGGGTGGTCGCCACCAGCATGGATGCGCTGTCGATTCCGGCAGCCGGCGGCATCGATACCACGGCACTGATCGTCGGTGACTATTCCAACGGCAACGACGGGATGGTGATGAAGGACAGCGCCGACCTGAAGAGCCTCAAGGATCAGCAGATCCATCTGGTCGAGCTGTCGGTTTCGCATTACCTGCTGGCCCAGGCGCTCGATAGCGTCGGCATGAGCGAGCGCGACGTACAGGTGGTCAACACTTCGGACGCCGATCTGGTCGCGGCGTTCAGCACCGACGAAGTGCGCAATGTCGTCACCTGGAACCCGCTACTCGACGAAGTCGCCGCCACGCCCGGTGCGCACCGCACCTTCGACTCCAGCCAGATCCCCGGCCACATCAAGGACCTGACCATCGTCAACAGCGAAACCCTGGCCGACAACCCTGATTTCGGCAAAGCCGTGGTTGGCGCCTGGTATGAAGTGATGGCGATCCTGGAAAGCGACACCGACGAAGGCGCCAAGGCGCGTGCCTCGCTGGGCCAGGCCTCCGGAACCGATCAGGCCGGCTACGAAAGCCAGCTCAAGGGCATGAAGATGTTCTGGAAGCCTGCCGACTCGCTCGCGTTCATCAACAGCGACGAGGCGTATCAGGCCATGGACAGCGTGCGCAGGTTCTCCTTCGACCACGGTCTGCTGGGCGACGGTGCGGACTCGGTAGACTTTATCGGCATCGCCATGCCTGGCGGCAAGTTGATGGGCTCGGATGCCAACGTCAAACTGCGCTTCGATACCACCTACATGCAAATGGCCGCGGACGGAAAACTCTGAGTCTTCAGCGTGACGGGCGCCAAGCGCCCGTATCATCAGCCACGGCGCGCTGTCGCACAGTGGGTTCTGGCTGAGCCACCGCGCATCATCTGAGGCCCCCACATGCGCCGGACCAAAGAAGACGCCGAACAGACCCGTCTGAAGATCATTGCTGCAGCACTGGAATTGTTCAGCCGCAACGGTTACACGAACACCACGCTGGCGATGATCGCCGACAGCGCCGGCTTCAGCCGCGGCCCGATCTACTGGCATTTCAAAAGCAAGGACGAGCTGTACGAAGCGGTCCTGGCCTATTCCCAGGAGCCGCTGGAGCAGCTGATCGAGCAGAGTCGTCAGCTGGCCGGTGACCCGCAGGCTGCGCTGGAGCACTTCGTCGGTGAATGGTTTCGCCTGCTGCTGGACGAGCGCTGGTATCGGCAGTCCTTCGAGATCCTGCTGAACAAGACCGAACTCACCGCGCAGATGGCAAGCACCCTGAAACGCGAACGCAAGCTCACCCGCGCCATGGTGCAGCTGCTGGAAGAACTGATCGCCAAGGCGCACGCGGATGAAGGATCGGCGCGCTCACTGGCCTTGCTGCTCTATTCGAGCCTGATGGGCATCACCCATACCTGGCTGCTATCGCCCAAACTCTTTTCGCTGAGGGAACAGGCACCGTTTCTCACCAGGCGCCTGTTGAACTCGATGGCGCCAGGGTTGGAGACGGCAGAGAGGACAAGCGGAACGCTGTGATCAGCCGAGTCGTTGCGAACGCTTGAGCTTGTTCAGCAACCCGGGGCGGAGCGCGGCGGCATCGGCGTCGATGGCGGCGATCAGACCGGCGATTTCAGCGCGCGACAGCGAGATGCGGCACGGCAGTCCGGTCAGCAACAGGGATTCGCCAGTGGCCTCATCGAGCAACATCACGCGCACCGTGGTTGGCGAGTCCATCCGTGCGTTGAACACCAGCGGTTCGTAGTATTGCTGGACCAGAGCAAAGGCCTCGGGCTGTCTGAATCGTTTCATGGCGACAACTCCTTTTGTCGGGGCGCGGATTCTAGCAGCAGCGGCCGCCTCGCAGGCGGCCCGATTGCCAACAGCGCCACAAGCCGGATGGAGATATCACGGTACGCGGTGAGAGAGGCACCAAACGGAACGCCGGGCTCGACGCTGGGGGCCGGGAAAAGGCAGGTGCTTATGGGAACAATATGGGAACATTTTCACCCACTTTTCCGCACCTCAGAAACGCTGAAGGCCCCGGAATACGGGGCCTTCAGGATTGCAGATGGCGGAAGCGCAGAGATTCGAACTCTGGGAAGGGTCTCCCCTTCGGCGGTTTTCAAGACCGCTGCCTTCAACCACTCGGCCACACTTCCGGATAAAGCGGGCGCAATAGTACCGGATAGAAATACACTGTCAAACACTGATGCTAGGCATCCAACTTGCCTCTGTTATGATCCGGGACAAATCGTCTCAGGCTTGAATTCATCCAAGGAGTGTCGCCATGCACGAACACGAATACGCGCTTAGCCACACGCAGGTCGAACAGCGTGAGGTCAGCAAGGTCCTGCGCAACACCTACGGGCTACTGGCCATGACCCTCGCGTTCAGCGGCCTGGTGGCTTACCTGGCCATGCAGGCCAACGCGGCCTACCCGAACATCTTCGTGGTGCTGATCGGCTTTTATGGCCTGTTCTTCCTCACCGCCAAGCTGCGCAACTCGACATGGGGCCTGGTCTCCACCTTCGCCCTGACAGGTTTCATGGGCTACACGCTGGGTCCGATCCTCAACATGTACCTGGGGTTGGCCAACGGTGGCGAGCTGATCAGCTCGGCGCTGTCGATGACCGCCCTGGTGTTCTTCGGACTGTCGGCCTACGTGCTGATCACCCGCAAGGACATGAGTTTCCTCAGCGGCTTCATCACCGCGGGTTTCTTCGTGCTGATCGGTGCGATGCTGGCGGGCTTCTTCTTCCAGATCACCGGGCTGCAGCTGGCGATCAGCGCAGGTTTCGTGCTGTTCTCCTCGGCCTGCATCCTGTTCCAGACCAGCGCGATCATCCACGGTGGCGAGCGCAACTACATCATGGCCACCATCGGCCTGTTCGTCTCGCTGTACAACCTGTTCATCAGCCTCCTGCAGCTGCTGGGCATCTTCGGCGGCGACGACTGATTCACGGCTGAGCCTGCCCGCCTCGGCGAGCAATCCGACACCCTGCGAAGGCCACGCTTTCGCAGGGTGTTTTCGTTTGGGCGGTCAATACGTCGCGCCTCAGCCGGCGCGCGAGGTCTGAGCCTCGGGCGCGGCATCCTCGAAGCGGTCTACCTGGCGCAGACTCCTGAAGCCGAGCATCCAGCCGCCGGTCACCGCCAGCGTGCAGAAACTGCCCAGCAGCGCCGCCGGTACCGCACCGAACCAGGCGGCACTGATGCCGGCGCGGAACTCGCCGAGCTCGTTGGACGAACCGATGAACAGCATGTTCACCGCATTGACGCGCCCACGCATGGCGTCAGGCGTGGAGAACTGAATCAGCGACGAGCGGATGTACATGCTCACCATGTCCGCGCCTCCGGCGACGAACAGCGCGGCGAACGACAGCCAGAACAGGCTGGACAGCGCGAAGACCATATTGGCGAGACCGAACACCGCCACGGCAATGAACATGGTCATGCCGACATGGCGGTTGAACGGCCGCGTGCTCAGGTAGAAGCCCACCACCACTTCACCCAGCGCCATGGCGCTGCGCAGCGCACCGAGGCCGGTCGGGCCGACGTCCAGCACCTCCTGGGCGTAGATCGGCAACAGCGCGACCACGCCGCCGAGCAGCACGGCAAACAGATCCAGCGAGATGGTGCCGAGGATGATCGGTCGCGAGCGGATGAAGCGAATGCCCGCGGTGAAGCGCTGCCATGCGGTAGCCTCCAGCGCCCGCATGGCCTCGCCGTAGCGCACCGGTACCCGTTGCAACAACACGATTGCCGCGAGGAAGAACAGCAGGCAGGCCGCATAGGTCAGCCCGCCACCGCCGAGTGCGTAAAGGCCACCGCCGAACACCGGCCCGGCGATGGTCGAGCCGCGCACGATCATGCTGTTGGCGGCAATGGCTGCAGCCAGGCGCTCACGCGGCACGATCTGCGGCAACAGGCTGGACAACGCCGGCGCGGTGAAGGCGCGGGCGCAACCGTAGAACACCAGCACGATATAGAAGCTCGGCACCGCCCCGCCGCTGAGCGAGAGCCACAACAGAGCCGCCGCGCAGATCGCCTCGAGCGCCCAGCTCAGGGCGAGGATGCGCTTGCGATCGTAGCGGTCGATCAGGTCGCCGGCTGGCATCAGCAACAGGAACATCGGGATGAACTGGGCTAGGCCGACATAGGCCAGCGACAGCGGATCGCGGGTCATGTCGTACACCTGCCAGGCCACCACGACGGCGAGGATCTGCACGGCGAACATGGCCAGCACGCGACTGATCAGAAACGGCAGAAAGCCAGGCTGGCGGTAGACGGAATCAGGCAAAGCGGAAGTGTCGGCTACAGACATGGGATATCCAGACAGCCAGGCCCGGTACGGGCAGAAAGCCGGCCAATCTACCGGAGTGGCGAAGACCCGAGCAATGCTGGCCCGCCCGGGCGCAGCCCGTTAGCTCGGGTATCCCGCGGAGCCTTACCGCGCGACGACAGTCCGGATGGGCGACGACGGATTCTTCATCCTCGCAGCTGGCGTATCATGTCGGCTGTTTCGCAATGGTGCCCCGATGAAATTCGTAATCGCCCTGTTCGCCCCACCCCACTCGCCGGCCGCGCGTCGCGCGCTGCGCTTCGCCGAAGCCGCGCTGTCTGGCGGCCACGAGATCAGCCGCCTGTTCTTCTATCAGGACGGCGTGCACAGCGCCTCGGCGAACATCGTCGCGGCCCAGGATGAGCTGAACGTGGCGGCCGAATGGAGTCGTTTCGTCAGCGCTAACCAGCTGGACGGCGTGGTCTGCATCGCCGCGGGTTTGCGGCGCGGCGTGCTCGATGCCGGCGAGGCGCAGCGTTATCAGCGACCCGCGGCAAACCTCGCGGCCGGCTGGGAGCTGTCCGGGCTGGGCCAACTGCACGAGGCGGCACAGCAAGCCGATCGCCTCATCTGCTTCGGAGGTCATTGATGGCGCGTTCCCTGCTCATCATCAGCCGCCAGGCGCCCTGGTCCGGCCCATCCGCCCGCGAGGCGCTGGACATCGTGCTGGCCGGCGGCGCCTTCGAGCTGCCGCTGGGAATGCTGTTCCTCGACGACGGCGTATTCCAGCTCGCCGCCGCGCAGCAGGCGGCACCCATCGAGCAGAAGGATTTGACTGCGAATCTGCAGGCACTGCCACTGTTCGGCATCGATGCCCTGTTCGCCGCACGACGCAGTCTCAGCGAGCGCAACCTCGCCGAATCGGCGCTGGCACTGCCGGTCGAGATCCTCGACGATGCCGGCCTGCACACCCTGATCAACCGCTACGACCATGTGATCACGATCTGATGGCTACTCTGCACCTGCTTTCTCATTCGCCGTTCAGCGACAGCCGCTTCGCCAGTTGCCTGCCGCTGCTGGGCGACGCCGACGCCCTGCTGTTGACCGGTGACGCCACCTATGCGCTACAGCCCGGCAGCCAACCGTGCCAGGCGCTGGAGCAGCTGCCCGAGCAGGTCGCCCTGTTCGCCCTGGAAGAAGACATGCAGGCCCGCGCGATCGCCGCCCTGCCGCCGCGCGTCCAGCTGCTGGACTATCCCGGCTTCGTCGAACTGACCTGTCGCTATCCGCGGGTCAACAGCTGGTTATGAGCCTGATCGTCGAAGGGCGCGAAATCGCGCTGGACAAGGACGGTTTTCTGGTCGATCTGAGCGACTGGAACGAAGCCGTTGCCGAAGCGCTGGCGCGCCGTGAAGAGTTGGAGCTGGAAGACGAACATCGGGAAGTGCTTCGGCTGCTGCGCGAGTTCTATGCCGAATTCCAGCTGTCGCCGGCTACACGCCCGCTGATCAAGTACACCGCACTCAAGCTGGGGCCTGAAAAGGGCAACAGCATGCACCTCAACCGCCTGTTCAAGGGCACCCCTGCCAAACTGGCCGCCAAGCTGGCCGGGCTGCCAAAACCGAGCAACTGCCTATGAGCCTCGAAACGCCTGCAGAACATCCTTTCGCCGCCTTCGTGCGCATCCTTGGCAAAGGCAAGCGCGGCGCCCGCGACCTGACACGCGAAGAAGCCCGCGAAGCCATGGGCATGCTGCTCGACGGCAAGGTGGAGGACGCTCAGCTGGGCGCCTTCCTCATGTTGCTGCGGCACAAGGAAGAAAGCCCCGACGAGCTGGCGGGCTTTACCCAGGCCGTGCGTGAGCGCGTGCAGGCACCGACTATCCCGGTCGATATCGACTGGCCGACCTATGCCGGCAAGAAGCGCCACCTGCCCTGGTATCTGCTGGCAGCCAAGTGCCTGGCAGCCAATGGCATACGCATCCTCATGCACGGTGGCGGTGCCCATACTGCTGGGCGCATCTATAGCGAACAGCAGCTTGAGCTGCTGGGCATTCGTCGATGCGAGAACTGGCAACAGGTCAGCGTGGCACTGGACCAGAGCAATCTCGCGTTCATCCCGCTGGGAGCCTGGATGCCGGTGCTGCAGCGCATGATTGACATGCGCAACCTGCTCGGCCTGCGCTCGCCAATCCACTCGCTGGCGCGCCTGCTCAACCCGCTGGGCGCACGCTGCGGTCTGCAGAGCATCTTCCACCCCGGCTATCAGGATGCCCATCGCCAGGCCAGCACCCTGCTCGGCGACCACGCCATCGTCATCAAGGGCGAAGGCGGCGAGATCGAGATGAACCCGGACAACATCTCCCATCTCTACGGCACCACTGGCGGCACGCCGTGGGACGAGGAATGGCCGGCACTGTCCGAGCGGCGCCACGTGAAGCCCGCACAGCTCGACCCGCAGCAGCTGCTTGCCGTCTGGGCTGGCGAGCAGGAAGACGCCTACGGTGAATTCGCTGTGATCGCCACCATGGCCCTTGCCCTGCGAGGCCTTGGCGCCACGCGGGAGGCAGCTTTCGAGCAAGCGCAAAGCTACTGGCGCACCCGCCATTCATCGATTTAAGCGATAGGATTAACCCGCCATTCGGTCACATCGATCGAACGATGCTTCCTAGACTGGCCTCCTATGCCGTAACAGGAGGGCACCATGGGATTACTGATCGATGGCCAGTGGCACGACCGCTGGTACGCAAGCCGCGATGGCAAATTCGAACGCGAACAGGCCAAGCGCCGGCACTGGGTCACGCCCGACGGCGCGCCCGGGCCTGACGGCCAGGGTGGCTTCCAGGCCGAGGCCGGTCGCTATCATCTCTATGTTTCGCTTGCCTGTCCGTGGGCGCATCGCACGCTGATCTACCGCAAGCTCAAGGGGCTCGAGCCGCTGATCGACGTGTCCGTGGTCAGCTGGCTGATGGCCGAACACGGCTGGACCTTCGACAAGTCCACCGGCTCCAGCGGCGATGCGCTGGACGAATTCGACTACCTCCATCAGCGCTACACCCGTGACGATCCGAAGTACTCGGGCCGGGTCACCGTTCCCGTTCTTTGGGATCGCGAGCGCCGGTGCATCGTCAACAACGAGTCGGCCGATATCATCCGCATCTTCAACAGCGCTTTCGACGAGCTGACCGGCTCTACGCTGGATTTCTACCCAGAGGCGCTGCATGGCGAAATCGATGCGCTAAACGCGCGGATCTATCCGGCGATCAACAACGGGGTCTACCGAGCAGGTTTCGCCACGACCCAGGAGGCCTACGAAGAGGCCTTCGACGAGTTGTTTCGTGAGCTCGACTGGCTGGAGCGACGCCTGGGCAAGCAGCGCTACCTGACCGGGGAGTACCTGACAGAGGCCGACTGGCGCCTGTTCACCACAGCCATTCGCTTCGACGCGGTTTACCACGGCCACTTCAAGTGCAACCTGCGCCGCATCGAGGACTATCCGAACCTGTCGAACTGGCTGCGCGAGCTGTACCAGTGGCCGGGAATTGCCGAAACGGTGGATTTCACACACATCAAGAACCACTACTACGCCAGCCATCGACAGATCAACGGAAATGGCATCGTGCCGAAAGGTCCGCTTCTTGGACTGGATCGACCACATGATCGCGAGCGCCTGCGAGGCAACGGCATCTGGGTGAGATCGGAGCACAGCTAGCCTGAAAGCCATACCATCGCCCAGATGTCGTGCTTCTACAAAACTCCAGGTCCTGTGGGAAGCGCGCCCGCGGCGATGCGGTCACATCCGGCGGCTGCCGGGGCCAGCGGATCAGTCATCCAGCTGTACCATGCTCGAGCATATGGCACATGGCAGTCTTCAGCTTCATCGGCCGCACCGGCTTGTGCATCAGCATATGGCCCAGCTCGCGGACCTGCTGCTTGAGTTCGTTGCTGTAGTTGGCGGTGATCATCAGCGCCGGTAGCGGGCTGGCGCGGCGCGCATTGACGGTGGCGACGACATCGATGCCGGTGTGGCCATTGTCCAGGTGGTAGTCGGCGATCATCAGATCGGCCTCGGCATGGAAGTTGTCCACCTGCCTCGCCAGGTCCTCCTCGGACAGCGCCGTGATCACCTTGCAGCCCCAGCCTTCCAGCAACGTGCGCATGCCCGCACAGATCGCCGTGTCGTTATCCAGCACCCAGACCCGGGCGCCCTGCAGCCGCTGTAGCACCAGCTCCGTGGTGCTCGTCTCAGGCCGCGCCTTGGGTGCGCGCTTGGCCAAGGGTACGTCGATGGCGAAACACGAGCCGCGTCCCGGGTGCGAACTGACCCGGATACGATGGCCCAGCATACGGGCGATCTTCTCGACGATGGCCAGGCCAAGGCCGAGACCACGATCCTGGTTGGGACGCACGCCCTCCCCGCGTTTGAATTCCTGGAAAATTTCCTCGAGCTTGTCCGACGCGATGCCCACGCCGGTATCCCAGACTTCGATGGACAGACTCTGCCGGTGGCGACGACAACCGAGCAGTACGCGTCCTTTGGGTGTGTAGCGAATCGCGTTGGTCAGCAGATTGCGCAGGATGCGCGCGAGCAGCTGGATATCGCTGCGCACCAGCGCCGAACAGGGAATGAAGTCCAGCTGCAACTGTTCGGCCCCGGCGATCTGGCGGAACTCCATGGCCAGGTTTTCCAACAGCTCACTGACGGCGAACGGGGCGATATCCGGTTTGATCACGCCGGCATCCAGCTTGGAAATATCGACCAGCGTGCCGAGCAGGTTCTCCACGTCTTCCAGCGAGTTGCTGATGTTGCGGATCAGCCCGCCGTTGGGCGCCCCCGGTTGTTCCAGCAAGGCGCTGGTGAACAGCCGCGCGGCGTTGAGCGGCTGCAGCAGGTCATGGCTGACCGCGGCAAGGAATTTGGTCTTGGACAGGTTGGCCACTTCCGCCTCGCGCTTGGCTTCGCGCAGCCGCGCCTCGACATGGCTGCGCTCGTCGATCTCGCGCAGCAGCTGGTCGTTGAGGCTGGTCAGCTCGGCAGTGCGCTCACGCACCCGCTGTTCGAGATTCTGATAGGCCTGGTGCAGCGCCTCAGCGGTGCGCCGGCGATCGGTGATGTCCTGAATCAGCACGAAAATACCGGCCACTTCGCCATTGGCCTGCCGGTTCGGCACATAGGAGCGCAGCATGTAGCGCTGCTGGCCGGCATGGTTGCGCTCGGCCATCTCGAAGCTGACGCTCTCGCCCGACAGTGCGCGATCGATGTAGGGCTCCAGTTGCCGCCAGTGCTCGCCGCTGTGGACCTCGCGCAGCGACTGGCCGAGCATGCCGTCGCTGGGCCAGCGATACCATTCCTCGTAGACCTTGTTGGTGAACTCGTAAGTGAGATCGGCCGAGACGTAGGCGATCAGCGCCGGCACATGGTCGGTGATCAGGCGAATCCAGCGCTCGCTCTCGCGCAGCGCCTCGGCATGGCGGTAGCGCTCGGTGATGTCAGTAAAGGTATTGACGAAGCCGCCGGTGGGCAGCGCATGGGTGCGAATTTCCAGCACGCGGCCATCGAACAGGCGCTGCTCCAGCTCGCGGATTGGCCGGCCGCGGGCGTCACGGCTGTTGGGTGTGAGCAGGGTCAGCTCGCTGTCGGCCATGACCTCCTCGAACGGTCGATGTGCCTCGATCGGCGCCAGCCCGCAGAGTTCGAGAAAGCGCCGGTTCCACAGCTCCAGCGCACCCTCGGCGCTGACCATCGCTACGCCCTGGGACAGGTTGTCCACCGCGCGCTGCAACAGCCTCGACTTCTGCGCCAGCGCCTGCTCGCGACGCATGGTCTCGCTGACTTTCACCTCGGTGATGTCGGTGTAGAGAATCACCAGCCCGCCTTCACGGGTCGGCCGCTCGCTGACCTGCACCCAACGGCCGTTGTTCAGTCGATACACCGTGGGCTCATCGCCCTTGCCGCGGTGTTCCTCGACGATCAGACCGGTGCTTTCCGCCAGCCGGCGGACCTCGGCCAGCCGCGTGCCGGCGTTGATGCGCGCGCGCGTGCGCGTCCATAGCGACTTGAAGCGACGGTTGAACAGGACGATGCGCTGATCCCGGTCGAACAGCACGAAGGCGTCGGAAATGCTTTCGATGGCGTCTACCAGGTGCTGGTGCGCGGTTTCCGCACGCAGCCGCGCATCGCTGAGCAACTGGTTGCTGCCCTTGAGCTCGGCCATCGCCTGGTTCAACGCGTCGGTGCGCTCGCGCACCTGCTCGGCCAGTTCCACCGAATGCTGGAACGCCGCATAGGATGCATCCCGTCCGGCGCCACTGGATTCGACGCGCTCGATCAGTGCAGCGTTGATGCGTTTGAGCTTGAGGTTTTCGCGCTCGAGTTCGGCCTGGCGCGCCAGCAGCTCAGCGACCTGCCCGGCCTCCGGGTCGGCCAATGGCGACACCGGTGAAGGTCTGGTTGATGTGCATGCCATTGAACTGCTCTCCGTAGGTGTTGAAGCCGATCACCTGCTGGCGTCGGAGAAAAGCCGAGGTCTGTTCGCTGGTGTCGTTGCCCTCGATTTCCAGCCGGCGCAGAAAGCAGTCGCAACCAATGGTCAACAGCGGCGGCCCGAGGCGCTGTTCCAGCCGCTCGAACAGGGCTTCCAGATTCGGCATCAGCGGACCGGGTTCCATGGCGGTGAGCACGATGCCGTTCTCCACCGCGCAATAGAAGGTCAGGCTCATGTCCTCGTTGACCTTCTGGATCGAGCGCACGTAGTAATGCTCGTTGATCCGCACCGCCAAGGGATGGGCGGCGAACAGACGGTGATCGAGATCGCTGACCGGCACACCGATCAGCCGGGCGTATTCCTCGGCGGCCGGCTCGGCGTTCAGCTCGTAGACCCGCCTGCTGTTGCTGTCGGCGCGGGTCACGACCAGTTTGTCTTCGAGTGGCAGGATGTGATGGGTGGTGAACACCTCGAAATCCAGCCAGGTGTTGATCAGCACCACGATCGCCGCACCGCTGTAGAACCGGCCGTCGTAATAGACGTAGGTATCGCTGAGGTGATTGTCGTCGCCAGCCGAACCGCCGAAATGCGGAATGCTGCCGAACGCGGCGCTAAGCGCAGACAACACGATTTCCTCACGGCTGGACAGCCCGTCGAGCAGCGTCAGCGCAAAGCTGTGGTCCTTGATCGGCGCCAGCGAGTTGCTGCGGCAGTCGCTACCCAGGCGTTCGACCAACTGCTGTGCCTCGATCAGGCTGAAGCGATCCATCTCGTCGATCAGCTCGCAGGCGATGGAAAAGCTTCGATGGTCGAAGCCGACTGCCGTCACGCAGCTGCGCCCATAGCCCTGTGAGGTGATCTCGCCTGCCGAGGTGCAACCGACCAGACGCACGCCACCGAAGTATTGGCGCAGCGCATCGCCCAGCGCCGGCAGGTCGTATTCAGCGGAACAGAAGAACAGCACGAAGCCCAGATGCGGGTGCATCAGTTGGCGCGCCAGGTCCTGCGCCACCGTTTCGGGTAGCCGCGCCTCGGACATCGCCGTGCGGATCACTTCGCCTTGTTCATCGGTCACGCACGATACCCCGCACCACCTGAATCGGATGTCCCCATTCTTGGGCAGGGCATATGGGACGAAAATGCTACTTGAGTACCGGTAAAGGCCTGCCTAGGTAGCATCGCGACGAAACAACGCAGGTTGCCAACAGTTCCGCTGCCGAGAGCGGTGATGTCGAATTGAGCAGATGGCGAAAAGGCTGGCCCCTCACGGGTACCAGCCTTTCAGGTGCAGCGGTTGTCGTTGCACTCAGGGCGTGGGGACGATCAACGTACGCACCACTGCATCGCAACGGATGGCACGACCTACGGTTCGACTGCCATCCGCGCCCTTCCGTCGCTGTTGCTTAGAAGCTGAGCGCAGCACCCACTGCGAAGGTGCGGGTTTCTTCATCCAGCGCCGGGCTATCCTTGCCTTCGATCTCGAACTGGTTCAGCTCGGCAACCAGCGTCAGGTTGTCGTTGATGCTGTGAAACAGAGCGATGCCGCGGGTCTCGTAGTCAGCCGCACTGCCCAGACCGTTGCCGTCATCCTTCGTTTTGCCGTAGGACAGGGCTACGCGGTTCTTGCCGAAGCGGTAGGAACCCTGCAGCAGGTAGCCGTCGCTGTCCACCTCACGCAGCAGTGCTTCGCCGGCGTTGTTGGTGAAGAACGGGTTGATGCCCTCGGCCTGGAAGCCCGAGGCGGTCAGCGACAGGCTGCCCATTTTGGCCTGCACGCCGTAACCCAGGCCCTTGGAATCGACTTTGTCGATGCTGCTGTCGGTGTTGTCCGAGCTCTGCTGCATGCCGTTGATCCAGGTGTAGAACTGCGTGCCGCCCATCTCGAACTCGTAGGTGATCTCGGTTTCGAAACGCGGTGCTTCCTGGTACGCCTTGTCCAGAGTGGACGAGGTGTCCTCGGTGGTATCCACCGGGTCCATGATGCCTGCGGCGATGCGCAGACCATTCATCTTCGGCGAGCGATAGGTGATCTGCGAAGTCGGGAACGGGTATGGATAGCCGGTACCAATATTGCCGAAGGAGACGCCGCCGCCATCGACCAGGCCCAGGGTATCGCTGACCTGACCGTAACCGCTGAGCATTTCGTCGAGCAGGATGTTGGAGCGACCGAACAGGCCGAAATCCTTACCGAAAAGCACTTCGCCCCACTGCTCACTCGCTGCGGTCGCGTAGAACTGACGCACGTCGATGCCGGTTTCGGTGCCGTTGGTATCGCTGTCGTTGATCGTTACCCAGAAGGATGAGCGGCCACCGAGTTTGAGGTCGCCGACCTGCTTGCCGAAGTTGAAGCCGATCCAGTTGGGCAGAAAGCCCATCTTCACCCGCGACTGCTTGCGGTCGAACTGCTCACCATCCCGATCGATGTCGCTGTGGACGTAGAAGGTGTTGAAGTAACCATCTACGGCGAAGGTGGTGTCCCCTTCATCGTAAAGCATGATTTCGGCAAGTGCCGATTGGCTTACGGTCATGGCGACGGCACTGGCAAGGGCCAGTGGTAGCAGGGTTGATACGGCTTTCTTGTTCTTGTGCATGGCGCTCTCCGCGGTAATGACGACAAGCAGTCGTGACGGGAGCGATTATCGAAAGGCCATCAGGGCGCACATACGCTTCGATGGCGGCGAAAGGCTAGTACTTTCGCCGCGGGGGTCGATCTGCGCGCAAAGCATGTCATCCGCTGACGTCATAGATGTGGGCTTAGGTACTACATCCAAAGCAGCGCGCGCCTAATCCGGCGCAGACAAAAGCCCGATCCTTCTATTGCTCGTAGTGGATGCGGAACGCCCGGCAGTACAGGGCTACCGTCTGACGACGGGGGCGGGTTCGGTCAGCGCTGCTGCCAGCGCGCGTCCGGTGCGTCTGCATTGGCCACGACACACCAACCGCCGATGGCGCTGCGCAGTGCATGTAGCTGATCACGCATATCCTGAACCTGGAGGACAGCCATGGCGGCGTTCACAGCGGCGGGATGGCTGTTGTCGCCGCCAGCCAAGCGAGCTTGCCAGATGCGCTCGGCATGCCGCCGCAAGTCCGCGCTCTGTTCTGACAGCGACGCGCTGTCGAGGGACGCCGCGGTGGTCTGCGCAGCCAGGTTGCCAGCGAAGGCTTCAAGGAAGGCTTCGATATGGCCAAGAATTTCGGGGGCCGAAGCGCTGGGGGATTGCACGGCGAACACGATACCGGGCCGCTCGCCGAACTGGCGAAAGCCGCAAAACACCGCGTAGCCCAGTTGCAGCTCGCTACGCAGGCGGCGGAAGAACGCGCCCTCCATGAGCCGTGAAAGCTGTCGCCAAGCCGCCTCCGTGGCCGCCATACGATCCGGCAGAGGGCAAAACAGGACCAGCGCAGTTTCTTCACCCGGCTCGCCAAAGCGAGACCACTGGTAGCGCGGCACGCCTGCGGCCTGCTCACTGCTGATGAGGTCCGGCATGCCGGGCACAGCATCGAGAACATCCTGCAACGGTCCACTCAGATGAACTGAGAATCCAACCGCCAATGCATCCCAGTGTGACCGGAGCCAGAGCTGATCGAGTCCGGCCTGATGCAGAGGAAGGCCATCAACGGACGTCATCGGCTCCAGCAGAGCAGGAATTCGGCGTAGCAGCTGCCGTATCAGTATCTCGTCGGCACACGGGGTTTCGGCTTTGCTGAGCAGGCGCGAACCTTCATCGAACGCACTGGCTGGTGGCGCCTTCAGTACCCTGAGCAAGTCCCGAAGAATGATCGGTGCCGCCTCGGCATGGCCGACCAGGGACAGACACCAACTGCGCCCGTGGTCTTCGAAACGCACCTCGACCCCCGCCTGTGCGGCGGCATGGGTATGTGGTCGCAATGCAGCGTTCAGCACGTGCCACAGGCCGGCCGCCGGCTGCCCACTGGACAGGCGCCACCTGACATACAGTGCACCCTGCCCACTTGCACCGTCGCCGTGCTCGAGCCAACACAGCGATGGCGACAGCACCGGCGCCGTCCGCGGCTGCACTCGCTCACTCAACCAGGGATTGCGCTCGGGGAGCTGCCATTGCCACGCTCTGGGATCTGGAATCGGCAGCTGTTGCGAAGCCACCTGCAGCGCAAATCCCGCGCCTTTCGTAGCGATGCGCGCGTGACCGTCACCGTCGCTGTCATCGACGGTAAGGATGATCGGCTCACAGCCGTGCAACGCTGTGCCCAGCGTCCTGAACGCATGCTGTACATCTGTGGCGTTGGTAGACGGCGACCAGGCTCCCGGATCGATCCAATAGCGCAACAGCGCCAATGGCTCCTTGCCCAGCAGCTCGCGCTGGCGAATATGCACGTATTCGCTCCACAGCTCGGACCAGGGCGCCTGCGATGTCATGAAGTGCAGCCAGCCACGCGCTGCCGCAACGAGCTGACCGCGATCCGCCATGCCCTGCTCTGTCAGCTGAAATTCGAGTACGACCACGCCCTGCCCCGCGTGCCAGTAGGGCGTCCGCAGCCCCAGCGCATCGCACCAGTGCGCCTCGCGCATTGCCGCGAAGAAACTGCCATTGGCCTGGGAGGCCAAGCATGACCGCAGGACATCCAGCGCCACGGCGACGCCTTCGGGCAGGTCGTCCAGCGCGAATGCCATGGCCAGGCAGGGCTTTGCAGCGTCAACCTTCAGCTGCAACGTGGCGCCGTCATCAGCGCGCAACGGCGGCACCGGCCTTGCTACCAAAGGTGCAGCCGGCAGCTGGCACTCGACGCAACTCAACACCTCAATCAGTTGCTCAAGGCTGCAGGGAGCGGCAACCAGCAGCTCCATCTGCTCGGCGTGGTAGAAGCGTCTGTGATAGCCCTGCAGCGCCTGCTGGAACGCCAGCAGCTCTACCGGCAGCGTGTCGCGATTGCCCGCGTGAAAAGCAGAAAACGGATGCGGGGTGGTCAGCGCCGTACCAATAGCGGCGTCGCACAGGGTTTCCCGATCCCGCCCACGCGCCAGGAATTCGGCCTGTAACACCTCGCGCTCGCGAAGCTGCGCAGCCGGATCGAGCAGTGGCCGAGCAAGCATATCGAGCAGGCGCTTCAACGCTTCGTCAAAGGCCGCAGGCGAAACCTGAAAGAAGAAATCGGTGTGGCGCTCGCGGGTCGATGCATTCAGTAGCCCGGCACAGCCCTGCACGAACGGCATCAGACTTTGCGACGGCCCGTAGGCATGGCTGCCTAGAAACAGCAGATGCTCGAGAAAATGCGCGAGCCCCGGATATTGACTCGGCGCGTCGTGCGCACCGGCATGCACGCGCACTAGCGCTGCCGCCTGGCTGCCAGTCGGCAACTGGATAAAGCCCACCTGCAGACCATTGGAAAGCACGTGGCGCAACGGTAGCAAGGTAGAAGGAACGCTGTCTGGCGTCATGGATTAC
This sequence comes from Stutzerimonas kunmingensis, assembly GCF_014764705.1. Classification (GTDB taxonomy): domain Bacteria; phylum Pseudomonadota; class Gammaproteobacteria; order Pseudomonadales; family Pseudomonadaceae; genus Stutzerimonas. The sequence goes on along the minus strand of NZ_JACXXG010000009.1, from coordinate 43,872 downwards.
TCTCCTCTAGCCCGACAGTCACGCGCATCGCTCAAGTATCCAGCTGGCCGGCGAGAAATTGCCGCAAACGGCGCTGCATCAGCTTGCCGGAACTACCCAGGCAGGCGATCGGCGTACCCGCCAGCGCTTCACGACCCAGTTCGGCGGCCTCACCGGCCACCGCCAGCGGGCAATCGAGCCCTAGCGATAGCTTGTTGAGCTGGCGTAGTTGCGCCTCGCCGTGGGGAACGTTGGAGAACAGGACCAGGCCCTGCGGTTTCATCTTGTCGCAGACCAGCGCGAGCTCCTCCAGCGGCTGCCCGATCGGCAGCACGCTGACGGCCAGGCTGTCGCCGCTCAACATCAGCCCTGCTACCAGCAGCTCCAGTTCGCGGCACTGCCCTGGCATCGCGGCGAGCAGTACGCGCTCGCCAGCCGGCATGCGAGCCAGCTGCAACCGCTGGAGCACCCGGGCACGGAGAAAGGCATCGAGAAAGAGCCACTCGCTGGTGCCGCCGAACTCATCCTGACGCAGCAGAAGCTCCTGCCAAACCGGCAACAGAACATCCTGAAAAACCACGGCCAGCGGATAGGTGGAGAAGACCTGGCCATAAAGCTGCTCCAGGCGCACCTCGTCGAAGCTATTCACGGCTTCGCGCAGCTGCGCTTGCCACTCACCCCACTCCCCACTGACAACTATTGCGGGCTCCTCAGCTTCGCGGGTTGCCGCGCTGCGCGCCAGAATGCTGCCGACCTTGCTTACCGCCACGCCACGCTCGGTCCAGGAAAGGATGCTGCGCACCGCTTCCACATCTGCCATCGAGTACAGCCGATGGCCACTGTCCGTGCGTGTCGGCCGGATCAGTCCGTAGCGGCGTTCCCACGCGCGCAAAGTCACCGGGTTGACACCAGTAAGGCGGGAAACCTCGCGGATAGGAAATAGCTCCTGCTGCTCGAACGCATTCGAGGCCAGGTTCGAAGCGCCGGAAGAATCGGTCATGGGGCGGCTCGCTGGAAGAGAATGCCGAGATTGTAACCCAGCGTTTCGCAGCATACCCTCTACAAACGTTGTACAAACCCGAGGTGCGATGAAATGACGCCCGATCTGCCGTTGACGCTCTATGTCGATCGCGCCTGCCCGCTCTGCGCCCGTGAAGTCCGCTGGCTAGAAAAAAAGGCCGATCCTGCACGGCTGCTACTAGTCGATATCAGCGCTGCAGACTTCAACTCCGACGGCCTCGACCGAGACGTAACGCAACTGCGCAGGCGCTTACATGCGCGTAGCGCCAGCGGAGTCTGGTTGACTGGCGTGGACGCTACCTACTGGAGCTGGCGTCTGGCGGGCCACGGCGTTTGGGCCACCCCGCTCGGCTGGCGGCCACTGCGCCCGCTGCTACTGCTCGGCTACCAGCTGTTCGCCGTGCTACGCCCCCATCTGGATTGGCTGCCGCATCCCGACGGTGCGAATCGTTGTGCCACCCAGTGCAACGTCCCGCAGAAGCCGTCGAACGCTGACGGCACAACCGAAGATCACCGTTAGTTCTGTGCGAGCAGCGGCATGCGCAGGCCGAGCCCGAACTCCACAGCTGCCGGGCGGCCGATCATCTCGTCATGGCTGACCGGCTGCCGCCAGTAGACCTCGCGCACACCGCACGCCCGAAGCTCCCGCTTCAAGCTGCCCTGGTCGCTCCAGACGTTACGCTGGCCTACGGCGAACTGCCGCCGGCGACCGCTGCGCTCGACCACCCAGGCGCTGTATCCACAGCAGCGCAAACCATGCAGCTCGACCCGCTCTATTCGGCCGAGACATAGCGCAATACGTAGCCTCAACCTCGATACGCTCAGTTTCATATTCGGATACCTGTACAGATTCGCTTGTCCGCATAGCCAGGCAATTGCTCTCTGCCTGCCAAACTGCGGGTTCCAGCGAAGCAGCTTTCGTTTCAGTAGAATATTCCTGTACATTTATCTGTACAACAACGAATATTCGTATAGCTTTATTGCATCCAGTACCCGCTGTGCATCCACAACAGCGCCCGCCTTACGAAAGGAACCGTCATGAACGATCTGCCTGGTCATTACCGCGAAATATTGTCCGGGGTGGGTGAAAACCCGGAGCGTGAAGGTCTGCGCGACACGCCGCAACGCGCGGCGAAGGCGATGCAATACCTGTGTGGCGGTTACAACCGCAGCCTGGAAGAGATCGTCAACGGCGCGCTTTTCGCCTCGGACAACGACGAGATGGTCATCGTCAAGGACATCGAGCTGTACTCCCTGTGCGAGCACCACATGCTGCCCTTCATCGGCAAGGCCCATGTGGCGTACATCCCCACCGGGCGCGTGCTGGGCTTGTCGAAGATTGCGCGAATCGTCGACATGTTCGCCCGCCGCCTGCAGATCCAGGAAAACCTGACCCGCCAGATCGCCGAAGCCATTCAGGAAGTCACCGGCGCCGCTGGTGTTGCGGTGGTCATCGAAGCCAAGCACATGTGCATGATGATGCGCGGCGTGGAGAAGCAGAACTCGGTGATGAACACCTCGGTGATGCTCGGCGCCTTCCGCAGCTCCTGCAACACACGGATGGAATTTCTACAGCTGATCGGGAGGGGCCAGTAATGCCGCGCCTGGAACCTGGCATGGCGCGCATCCGGGTGAAGGATCTGCGCCTGCGCACCTACATCGGCATCAACGAGGACGAGATCCTCAACCGCCAGGACGTGCTGATCAACCTGAGCATCCTCTACCCGGCGGTCGAGGCGGTGCGCGACAACGACATCGAGCAGGCGCTCAACTACCGCACCATCACCAAGGCGATCATTCGTCATGTCGAGCTGAACCGCTTCGCCCTGCTCGAGCGCATGACCCAGGAAATCCTCGACCTGGTGATGGCACATCCCGCGGTGAGCTACGCCGAGGTGGAAGTCGACAAGCCCCACGCGCTGCGCTTTGCCGACTCGGTCTCGATCACCCTCGCCGGCAGTCGCTGAGCACGATGTCGTGAATATCCGCCGCGTTGTGCTCGCCAGCCTGCTGTCGCTGATCCCACTGATCGCAGCGGCGAGCTGGCGCGAAGCCGTGCCGCAGGCGCGACTGATTGGCGAAGGCCAGTTGCGCTTTTTCGGCTTGCGCATCTATGACGCGCGCCTGTGGAGCGAAACCGCGCCGCTGCAAGCCCGGACGGCGTTCGCACTGGAACTGACCTATCACCGCTCCATCAGCCGCGACGACTTGGTTCGCACCAGCCTGGAAGAGATTCAGCGACTCTCCGGCGAGCCGCTCGAAGCCGAACAGCTGCGCCGCTGGCGCGCAGACATGCAGCAGGCCTTCGTCGATGTCGAGGCGGGTGACCGAATCACCGGCGTCTTCTTGCCCGGGCGCGGTTGCCGCTTCTATGTGAATGATCGCCTGCAGCATGAGGTCGCCGACGCTGCGTTCGCCGACGCCTTCTTCGCCATCTGGCTCGACCCGCGCAGCCGCGACCAGAAGCTGCGGCGCAACCTGCTGGGCCAGCGATGAAAAGCCCGGCGCTGGCAGCCTATGGAATGCTCGGCCTGCCGCTGGCGATGGCCATGCTGCCGATCTATGTGCTGGTACCGAATTTCTATGCGGCCGATCTCGGCCTCGGTCTGACGCTGACCGGCGCCGTGCTGTTTCTCGCCCGTCTGCTGGACACCGTGCAAGACCCCTGGCTTGGCCGCCTTATCGATCGTCGCTCACCACGCGGCTGGACCATTCTGCTCGGCGGCGCGGCTGTGTTGCTGAGCCTGGCGATGGCGGCACTGCTGATCCCACCCGGCAACTTCGGCAGCTTCGGCCTAGCCGCTTGGCTCGGCGCGTTGCTGGCGCTCACCTATACCTTGCACAGCCTGATCAACATTACCTATCTGGCCTGGGGCGCGCGCCTCTCCGACCAGCCGGATACCCGCACCCGAGTCGCTGCCTGGCGCGAAGGTGCCGGGCTGTTCGGCGTGGTGCTCGCCAGCGTGCTGCCTACCGTGCTGGCGACGCAATATGGCATGGCCGCGGCACTGGCAACCTTCGCCGCCACCTTCGCCGTGCTGCTGTTTCTCGGCACGGCGACCTTGTTGTTCGGCGCCCCACGCCCCCATCGCGCCGTGCGCACGCAAGCCAGCAGCTGGCGACTGCCGCTGCGCAATCGTGCGTTCCAGCGGCTGGCGGGCGTCTACTTCATCAATGCCGTGGCCGTGGCGATTCCGGCCACCCTGGCGCTGTTCTTCATCGCCGACCGCCTGCAACTGGCGCGACTGACCGGGCTGTTCCTGGCGCTGTACTTCATCAGCGGCGCATTGGGCCTGCCGCTCTGGACCCGTCTGGCCGATCGCATCGGCAAACGACGCAGCTGGCGGATCGGTATGCTCACGGCCTGCGCCGCTTTTATCTGGGCGGTGCTGCTGGAACCGGGCTCGGCCTGGGCCTATGCCGGCGTCTGCATGATGTCCGGCCTTGCCCTCGGAGCCGATCTGGCTCTGCCACCAGCGCTGCTGGCCGACATCATCCCAGTCGAGGACCGTGATTCCACCGCCGCCTACTTCGGCTTGTGGAGCTTTCTCGCCAAGCTGGCGCTGGCACTCGCCGGTCTGGCTTTGCCATTGCTGGCGTTGAGCGACTACCAACCGGGCACCGCGGCCGGCTGGAACCTTGCGCTGGTCTACGCCGGCCTGCCCTGCCTGCTGAAGCTACTGGCGGCGCGGCTGCTCACTTCCCTGCCCTGCGGAGAAACGAAATCATGAAAAAGGTACTGATCCTGGCTTGCTGCCTGCTGCTGCTCAGCTGCACCGCCGTCGATGTCGAGCATTACCGAGACGAGGAGCCGCAGCTTGATCTGCGCAAGTATTTCGTCGGCACGGTGGATGCCTGGGGCATGTTCCAGAAGCGCTCCGGCGAGGTCGTCAAGCGCTTTCATGTCGAGATCGAAGGCAGCCTCGATGGCGACAAGCTGATCCTCGACGAACACTTCCGCTACAGCGACGGCACTACCCAGCAACGCGTCTGGACGCTGACCGAGGAACGCCCGGGGCACTGGCGCGGCACGGCTGCAGACGTGGTCGGCGAGGCCGTTGGCGAAGTGGCCGGCAATGCCCTGCGCTGGCGCTACGTGCTCAGCCTGCCGGTGGATGACAAGGTTTACGACGTACACCTGGACGACTGGATGTACCTGATCGACGAGAACACCCTGGCCAACCGTTCGTTCATGAGCAAGTTTGGCGTCGAGGTGGGACAGGTCACCCTGTTCTTCCGCAAACGCAACGAATGAGCGGGTGGCCTGTGCGGTGAGTTGGTTGAGGCACGTTCGGATGACCATGCTTCCGAGACAAGGCGCTGCGACGAGTCATAGCGGGCTATGGTGAGGAGCAGCAACGCAGTATCGGGGCCATAGGCGCCGAAATTGACCAACTGAACTTGCTAAACAGGCCACTGATGGCACCTGCAGGGCACCGAGCGGGCCAAGTTGTTCTAGAATGCGCGGCATGCCCTTTCAGGATGTCGTGACATGATCAATGCCAAGCTGTTGCAACTGGTTATCGAAGCCTCCAACGACGGAATCGTGGTCGCCGAACAGGAAGGCGATGACAACATCCTGATCTACGCCAACCCGGCGTTCGAGCGGCTGACCGGCTATGCGGTGGACGACATCCTCTACCGCGACTGCCGCTTCCTGCAGGGCGAGGACCGCGACCAGCCGGCCCTGCAGGCCATTCGCGAGGCGGTGAAGAACAACCAGCCGTGCCGCCAGATCATCCGCAACTACCGCAAGGACGGCACGCCGTTCTGGAACGAGCTTTCCATTACGCCGGTGTTCAACGAGGCCGATCAGCTGACCTACTTCATCGGCATCCAGAAGAACGTCACCGCCGAGGTCGACGCCTTGCAACGCGTCGAAGCGCTGGAAGCCGAGATTCGCGAACTGAAGGCAAAGCTCGCGCAGAACTGAGCACGCCGCCCGGCCCGCGTCCGGCGGGCCGTTGGCTCAACGATGCGGCAGCGCTGCGCCCTCAAGTACCCGGACAACCCTACCTAAGTGCCGTTACTCGGTAGCGGTGGATATGGGATACTGGCAAATCGCCATTTCACCATCCTGCAGTGGGCGGTTGCGCCCTAGGATTCTGTCTTGACTCTCAATGCCGTCGTACAGAACGCGGTCATGCTGCTCGCGTTGTGCTGGCTGCTGGCCTTTACCACCCGCAGCTGGAACCGGAGCGGTCAGCTCTCCGCTCAATTGCTCGCCGGACTCTGGTTCGGCAGCGCCTGCATCATCGGCATGCTGATCACCAGCGTCGGCCACACCGGGATCATCCTCGATGCGCGCACCGTGGTGCTGAGCATGGCCGGGTTGTTCGGCGGGCCGCTGGTGGCCACGATCGCCGGCACCCTGGCTGGCGCCTACCGCCTCTGGCTGGGCGGGCCCGGTGTGGTACCGGGGCTGGCGAACGTGGTGTTGCCGATCGCTCTGGGGCTCGCCTATGGCTGTGCATATCGCAAGCGTCTGGTCAGCATCGGCTTCTGGCAATTGCTCACGTTCGGCGTGTTGCTGCACCTTGGCGCGCTGGCGCTGGTTGCACTGATGCTGCCCAACGGGCTCGGCGCCGCCGCCGTACGGGAAGCTGCCTTGCCAGCGCTGTTGGCGCTGCCCATCGCCACCGCGACCCTCGGCGTCCTGCTCAAGGATCTGCTGGAGCGCGACAAGATCGAGCAGGCGCTGCGCTTCAGCGAAGCCCGGCTGCGCGCCATAGGCCAAGCTATACCTGACCCGCTACTGGTGGTCGACGAGGACGGTCGCTGCCTGGACGTGATCTGCTCAGAACGCAATCTGTTGTATGACGAAGCCACCCGCCTGCGCGGCAAAACCGTGCAGGACGCTATGCCGGAAGCGGACCAACAGCGCTACCTCGACTACATCCGACAGACGCTGAACAGCGATACGCCGCAGCTAATCGAATACAGCTTACCGACACGGGTTGGCATACGGATGTTCGAAGGTCGTGCATTACCGCTGGAGCAACCACCAGGGCAAAAGCGCGCGGTGGTCTGGCTGAGCCGCGATATCACGGAGAGGGTGAACAGCGAGCTGGAGCGCAGGATCGCCTCCATCGCCTTCGAATCGCAACAGGGCATGCTGATTACCGACGCGCAGAGCCGCATCCTGCGGGTCAACCGGGCTTTCACCCGCATCAGCGGCTACAGCCCCGCCGAAGCCATCGGTCAGACCACCGCTCTGCTCGCGTCCGGCAAGCACGGCCCGGAGTTCTATCGCGCCATGTGGTCGAGCATCGAAACCACCGGCGTATGGGAAGGCGAAATCTGGAACCGGCGCAAGAGTGGCGAGATCTTTCCCGAATGGCTGACCGTCAGCGCGGTGCGCAACGCGCTCGGAGAAGTGACTCACTATGTCGCCGCCTTTACCGACATCACCGATCGTAAGGCGGCCGAAGAGCGGATTCATAATCTGGCGTTCTACGATCCGCTGACCGGTCTGCCCAACCGCCGGCTGCTGCTCGACCGCCTGCACCAGGCCATGGCCGCCAGCCGCCGCGGCAATCAGCTGGGCGCGCTGATGTTCATCGACCTGGACAACTTCAAGAACATCAACGACCTGCACGGGCACCAGACCGGCGACCAGGTGCTGCGCATCGCCGCCGAACGTCTGCACGCCGAGGTGCGCGCCAGCGACACGGTGGCGCGCCTGGGTGGCGACGAGTTCGTGGTGATGCTGGAGAACCTCGGCGATGACCCGCTACGCGCAGCGGGCCAGGCCGAGCACATCGGCATGAAGCTGCTGAACTCACTGGACCGGCCGTATCGCCTGGCCGATCTCGCGCTGTACAGCAGCGCCAGTATCGGCGTGGTGCTGTTCGGTGCCGAAGCCAGCAGCAGCGACGAGCTGATGAAGCGCGCAGACATGTCGATGTACGAAGCGAAGATTTCCGGCAAGAACGCCCTGCGCTTCTTCGATCCACGCATGCAGCTGGCCGTGCAGGAACGGTTGCGTCTGGAGGAAGATATTCGCCTGGGCTTGAAGAACGGCGAATTCATACTCAATTTCCAGCCGCAGCTGGAGCAGACCGAAGGCATCATTGGCGCCGAGGCGCTGGTGCGCTGGCAGCACCCGCTGCGCGGTCTACTCACTCCAGCGGCATTCATCGCCCAGGCCGAACACGCCGGTCTGATCCACACCCTCGATCAACAGGTGCTGGCGCAGGCCTGCGCACAACTGGCGCGCTGGGCCGAAACGCCGGAATTCGCCCACCTCAGCCTCTCGGTAAACCTCAGTGCACACCTGCTGTACCAGGACAATTTCGTCGAGGGGGTGCTCGAGCTGCTGGAAGGGAGTGGTGCCGATCCGGCCCGACTGAAGTTGGAGCTGACCGAAACGCTGCTGCTGGACAACATGCCCGAAGCGATCGCCCGCATGACGCGGCTCAAGCAGCACGGCATCCGTTTCGCCATCGACGACTTCGGTACCGGCTATTCCTCGATGAGCTATCTCCAGCAGCTGCCGCTGGATCAGCTGAAGATCGACCAGACCTTTATTCGCCGCCTACCGGACGACAGCAGCAGCCTGACCATCGTGCGGGCCATCTGCGCCCTTGCGACCGGTCTGGGCCTGGAGGTCATCGCCGAAGGCGTCGAAAGCGAGCCACAACGGGCGATGCTGCTCGCCAATGGCTGCCATCGCTATCAGGGTTATCTGTTCGGTAGACCGCTATCGGCAGATGCGTTCGAGGAGCTGGTTCGCAGCACCGAGGCGGACGACGGCGTGACAGCCTGACGTGGGACGCATCACCGCGCGATGCGTCCCCGAGCCTGCGGTCAGAGCGCCAGAGGCGCGCGACCGCAGAGTGTCACCAGCGCCTTTACCCAATCCTCGTGGGTATTCAGACAGGGCACCAGCACCAGTTCCTCGCCACCCGCCTCGATGAACTGCTCACGACCGCGATCGCCGATCTCCTCGAGGGTTTCGATGCAGTCGGCGACGAAGGCCGGGCACATCACCAGCAGCTTCTTCACGCCCTGCTGCGCCAGCTCGTCGAGACGCGTCTCGGTGTAGGGCTCGATCCACTTGGCGCGGCCGAGGCGCGACTGGAAAGACACCGACCACTGATCGTCACGCAACCCGGCCTGCGCCGCGAAGCCGGCGGCGGTGCGCATGCACTGCGCGCGGTAGCAGCTGGCGAGTACCTCGCCCTCGACACGCTGGCAGCAATCATCGCCCTTCAGGCAGTGCGCGCCGGTTGGATCGGTCTTGTGCAGGTGACGCTCGGGCAGCCCGTGGAAACTCAGCAGCAGATGATCGAAATCCTGTTGCAGATGCGACCTGGCACTGGCTACCAGCGCGTCGAGGTACTCCGGCTGGTCGTAGAACGGCTGCAGGATCGACAACTGCAGAGACAGTCCGCGCTCGCGGATGACCCGGCGCGCTTCCTGAATGACCGTCGTCGTGGTGCTGTCGGCGAACTGCGGATAAAGCGGCGCCAGGGTGACCTGGGTGATGCCCTGCCCGGCCAGACGCGTCAGCGTGGTCTCAATGGAGGGCTCGCCGTAGCGCATCGCCAGCTCCACCGGGCCTTGCGTCCAGTGCGGACGTACCGCCTCGTGCAGACGGCGGCTCAGCACCACCAGCGGCGAACCTTCCGGCCACCAGATCGAGGCGTACGCATGCGCCGATTGCTCGGGGCGCTTGATCAGGATCAGCGAGACCAGCAGGCGCCGCAACGGCCACGGCAGATCAATAACGTACGGATCCATCAGAAACTGGTTGAGGTAGCGGCGTACATCAGCGACTTCCGTGGAGGCCGGCGAACCCAGATTAACCAACAACAACGCCTGCTCTGTCATGCAACTTTCCTGACTACTGTTTTTTAGGTTGCGCCGTACCCCAAGCGGGGGGCGCGCTATTTTCACACAGGGCGCCACCTTCAGGGAGGCGTCAATAGGTCGGCCAGGGCTGAATCCAGATCGTTGAAACGGAAGCGGAAACCTTCCGCCTCGGCCCTCTGCGGCAACGCATGTTGCCCCCCGAGCAGCAGTCCGGCCAACTCGCCGAGCAGGGGCTTGAGCACCGCTGCCGGGACTGGCAATACCGTCGGGCGATGCAGGCAGCGGCCAAGGCTGCGCGTGAACTCGACGTTGCGCACCGGGGCCGGCGCACAGGCATTGTAAGGCCCGCTTGCCGCCGGCTGGCGCAGAAGAAAATCAATCAGGGCGATTTGGTCTTCGATATGAATCCACGGCATCCATTGCCGACCATCGCCGATGCGCCCGCCCAAACCAAGCCTGAATGGCGGCAGCAACCGCTGGAGAAAGCCGCCGTCACGCGCCAGCACCAGCCCGGTACGCACCAGCACCACACGCATTCCCAGCACTGTCGCCTCCATCGCGCGCTCTTCCCAGGCATTGCACAGCTGGCTGGCAAAATCGGTGGAGACCGGCTGATCGGCTTCGGTCAGGCGGTGCTCACCGCCGTCGCCGTACCAACCCACGGCGGAACCAGAAATCAGCAGCGCCGGTTTCTGCTCGCGTCGGCCCAGCCACTCGACCAGCTGTTCGGTGAGCTTGACCCGACTGTCCCATAGCAACACCTTGCGCGACTTGGTCCATGGCCGATCGGCGATGGGGGCGCCGGCCAGATTGACCACCGCGTCCAGCGCCACGGCATCCAGCTGCTGCAAGCTGCCCACACCCTGCACCTCGGCACCACACAGCGCGGCAACGCGTTGCGGCGTGCGGCTCCATACCCACAGCCGATGCCCGTCCGCCAGCCAGCGCCGACACAAGGTGCGGCCTATCAGCCCGGTACCGCCCGTCAACAAGATGTTCATGGTGAGCTCCTGGCGCGCAGCCATTGCGCGGGTTTGACGACTTGCTTGAAAGCATACACCTATACACAGGCACATGAACCGTACAGCATTTTCACGCCACCGCTTCGGCTGAGCCACTGGCGCACATCAGGCTGGCCGACAAGCGCTGTAGATCGCTCAGCCACCAAAAAACCCCTCCGTACGCGGCGACAACTATCCAAAGCCACTCGTTGACGACATTTGTACAGGATTATGCACTTAGTTGTACATTCTGTATTGACTTGTACAACACCACGATTATGATGGCCACAAGTTGTACAGAAACCCAACTTGTACAAGACGAGGTCGCCATCATGCACACCAAGCTCCCCACGCCCAAGATTGGAATCAGCGCCTGCCTGCTTGGTAATCCGGTGCGTTTCAACGGTGGCCACAAGGAATCGCGCCTGTGCAGCGAAACCCTGGCGCAACACTTCGAGTTCGTGCCGGTGTGCCCGGAGGTTGCCATCGGCCTTGGCACACCTCGCGAGCCGATCCGCCTGGTCGGCGACACCGACGCACCAAAGGCTGTCGGCACCGTACGTCCCGAGCTGGATGTCACCGAAGCCCTCGCCGCCTACGGTCGGCAGATCGCCGAGCAGTTGCACGACATCAACGGCTACATCCTTATGCAGAAATCGCCGTCCTGCGGCATGGAGCGGGTCAAGGTCTATGCCGCCAACGGCCATACCCAGCCCGGAGGTGGTAGCGGCGTGTTCGCCCAGGCGCTGATGCAGGCCTGTCCGGATCTGCCGGTCGAAGAGGACGGTCGACTGAACGATGCCGTGCTGCGCGAAAACTTCCTCACCCGCGTCTATGCCCATGCCGACTGGCAGCGCCTGCGCCAGGCCGGCCTCAGCCGCCGGGCCATCGTCGATTTCCACTCGCGCTACAAGTACCAGCTGATGGCGAGCAACCCGCTGCAGTACAAGGTGCTCGGCCGGCTGGTCGCGCAACTGGCCGAACACTCGCTGGAGGAGTTCGCACCGCAGTACTTCAGTCAGTTGATGCAGGCGCTGAAGAAGCCGGCCACCCGCGGTACGCACTGCAACGTGCTGCTGCATCTGAGCGGTTACCTCAAGGACGCGCTTGGCGCAGAGGACCGCCGCGAGATGCGCCACCTCATCGATCAGTATCGCGCCGGCGTCATTCCGCTGGTGGTGCCGCTGACCCTGCTCAAGCACCACTTCCGTCGGCATCCCGATCATTACGTCGCACGCCAGGCCTACATGCAGCCGCATCCCGAAACCCTCAGCCTGCGCAACGGAATCTGAACATGAATGAATCAACGGACCTGACGCAGCTGACGGCCGACGGCCTCCTGCCGATCCGCGAAGTGGCGCGCATCACCGGCGTTAACGCCGTGACCCTGCGTGCCTGGGAGCGCCGTTACGGGCTGATCGTCCCGCTGCGCACGCCCAAGGGTCATCGGCTGTACGAAGAAGCACATATCCAGCGCATCCGCGACATCCTCACCTGGCTCAATCGCGGCGTTTCGGTCAGCCAGATCAAGCCGCTGCTGGACACCACCACGCCGCCGGAGCTGCCCAGGCAGAACCAGTGGTCGGAGCTGCTCGAAGAGCTGCTGCAGGCCATCGACCGCCTCAGCGAACGACGCCTGGACGATGCCTTCAACCGGGCCATGGCGCTGTATCCGCCGCGCACGCTCTGCCAGCACCTGCTGCATCCGCTGCTCGAGGCACTCGAACAGCGCTGGCAGGGCCAGTACGGTGCAGCGGTGGAGCGGGCGCTGGTTCATTCCTGGCTGCGCAGCAAACTGGCGACCCGCATCTATTTCAACAACCGGCAGCAGGTCGGGCGTCCGCTGTTGCTCGCCAATCTGGATAACGAGTCCTTCGCACCCGGTCTGTGGTTGACCGCCTGGCTCGTCTCCAGCACCGACTGCCCAGTTGAAGTCGTCGAGTGGCCGGTACCGCTAAACGAGCTGAACCTGGCGATGGAGCGCATCCTGCCGCGCGCCCTGTTGCTCTATGCGAGCAACAGCCTGCCGGGCAACTGCCTGCAACGCGACCTGCCGCGTCTGATCGAGCAAAGCGTCGCGCCGCTCTGTGTGGCCGGGCCGGCCGTTCATATCCATGCACCCGAGCTGCACCGACATCGCGGGCTGATGCTCGCTGAGGGTCCCCTCGGCGCCCTGCGGCAGCTGCATGGCGCCGGCCTGCTGCCCGGTAGCGAAGGGAGTGCATCATGACCCAGCTGCTCTGGCTGCGCAGCGATCTGCGCACAAGCGACAACACCGCCCTCGCGGCTGCGATGGCTTGCGGCCCTACCGTGGCGCTGTATCTGGTGACCCCGGGGCAATGGCTCGCCCACGACGATGCCCCGTGCAAAGTCGACTTCTGGCTGCGTAACCTCGCCGAGCTGTCGACGCGGCTGGGCGCGCTCAACGTCCCGCTGCTGATTCGCGAGGTCGATGATTGGCAGGCGGTACCCGACGCGCTGCTGAAGGTCTGCCGCGAACAGGGCGTGCAGCGGCTGCATTACAACGACGAGTACGGGGTAAACGAGCAGCGCCGCGATCAGGCAGTTACGACGCATCTGGAAGCGGCCGGCATCAGCGTGCGCGGCTATCTCGACCAGCTGCTGTTCACTCCGGGCAGCGTACAGACGCAGTCGGGCAGCTACTTCAAGGTGTTCAGCCAGTTCCGCAAGGCCTGCCTCGCCCACCTGAGCGTATCGCTGCCAGCCTGCGAGCCGGTGCCTGCGGCCCAGGCGCCGCTGGGTATCACCAGTGACCCGATACCCACGACGGTCACCGGTTTTCCGCGACCCACGGACTATCTGCGCGCGCTCTGGCCAGCCGGCGAAGCCTTCGCCCAGCGGCGCCTGGCAGCGTTCGTCGAGGACGACCTGAACGAATACCACCAGCGCCGCGACCTGCCCGCCGAGCCCGGCACCAGCCAGCTGTCGGCCTACCTCGCCGGCGGTGTCATTTCCATCCGCCAGTGCCTGCACGCGGCGCTTGGCTACAACCAGGGCGAGCTGGACAGCGGCAGCACCGGCGTCACCACCTGGATCAACGAACTGCTCTGGCGCGAGTTCTACAAGCACATCCTGGTCGGCTATCCGCGGGTATCCATGTACCGCGCCTTCCGCCCGGAAACCGAGGCACTACCCTGGCGGCGTGCGCCGTACGAGCTGGAAGCATGGCAGCAGGGCCGCACCGGCTTTCCGATCATCGATGCGGCCATGCGCCAGATGCAGGAAACCGGCTGGATGCACAACCGCCTGCGCATGGTCGTCGCCATGTTCCTCAGCAAGAACCTGCTGATCGACTGGCGTGAGGGCGAGCGCTGGTTCATGCGTCACCTGATCGACGGCGACCTGGCCGCCAACAATGGCGGCTGGCAATGGAGCGCGTCCACCGGCACGGACTCGGTGCCCTACTTCCGCCTGTTCAATCCGATCAGCCAGTCGCAACGCTTCGACCCGGACGGGCAGTTCCTGCGCCGCTGGCTTCCCGAGCTGCAGCACCTGAGCAGGCGCGACGTGCATAACCCGTCGGCGCACCGCAACCTGTTCGGCGTAACCGAGTACCCCGCCCCCATCGTCGACCTCGGCGCCAGCCGGGCGCGGGCTCTGGATGCCTTCCGCAACCTGCCGGATGCGCAAGCATGAGCGGCTTCCTGCAGTCTTTCGCCTGCGAGTTCGCCCGCCTCGACGCGAGCAATCTCGACCGCCTGCGCGACCTCTACAGCGCCGACGTGCACTTCACCGACCCGCTGCATGAGGTCTGCGGACTCGTCGAGCTGGAGCGCTATTTCAGCGAGCTGTATGCCAACGTCGAACATCTGCATTTCGAGTTCATCAGCCACGATGAGACGTGCGACGGCCAGGGCTATCTGCGCTGGATCATGAGTTACCGACATCCACGGCTGAACGGCGGCAAGCTGATCAGCCTCGAAGGCTGCTCGCTGCTGCGCTGGAACGGCGCCGGCAAGGTCGTCCGCCACCGCGACTACTTCGATGCCGGTGCCCTGCTCTATCAGCATGTGCCGTTGCTCGGCGCGGCCATTCGCTGGCTGCAGCGGAGGCTCGCGTGAACCTCTCGCGACGTATCTGGCTGACCGGCGCCAGCAGTGGCATCGGCCTGGAGCTGGCGCGTCAGCTGCTCGCCGACGGGCACTGCCTGGCGCTGTCGGCACGCCGCGCCGAGCCGCTGCAGGCCTTTGCCCGGCGCTACCCGGGGCGTGTGCTGGTGTTGCCCGGCGATCTCACCGACAGCGAACAGGTGCGCGACATCGGCGCCGCCATCCAGACGCAATGGGGCGCGTTGGACAGCGTGATCCTCAACGCCGGCACCTGCGAATACATCGACGCCGGCCGATTCGACGCGGCGCTGCTGGAGCGCGTGATGGGCGCCAACGTACTCGCTGTCGGCTACTGCATCGAGGCGGCACTACCTCTGCTGCGCCAAGGGGTGCGCCCGCATCTGGTCGGCGTCGGCAGCTCGGTGACCTGGCTGCCGCTGCCGCGTGCCGGGGCTTACGGCGCATCCAAGGCGGCGCTGCGCTACCTGCTCGAATCGCTGCGTCTGGATCTGGCCAACGAAGGCATCGACGTCACCCTCGTCAGCCCGGGGTTCGTCGACACACCGCTGACCCGTCGCAACGACTTTCCCATGCCCATGAGCTGGCCGGCGGACAAGGCCGCACGGCAGATCGCCCGACGGCTGGAACGCCGCCCGCTGCACATCGCGTTTCCGGCGCCGTTCATCTCTGTGCTGCGCCTGCTCTCACTGCTGCCCGCACGCCTGCAATTCGCCCTCGGCCGGCGACTGGCGCGTACGCCTCTCAAGGAAGGATAACCATGAAAATCGCCATCATCGGCAGCGGTATTGCCGGACTTACCTGTGCGCATCTGCTGTCCCGTCAGCACCAGGTCGCGGTGTTCGAATCGGCCAGCTGGATCGGCGGCCACACCCATACCGTGGACTTCCGCCTGCACGGCCGGGACTACGCGGTGGACACCGGCTTCATCGTCTTCAATGACTGGACCTACCCCAACTTCATCAAGTTGCTGGACAAGCTCGGAGTGCGCTACAAGCCGACCGAAATGAGCTTTTCGGTGAGCGATCCGCTCAGCGACCTGGAATACAACGGCCACGACCTCAACACGTTGTTCGCCCAGCGCAGCAACCTGTTCTCGCCACCGTTCTGGGGCATGATCCGCGACATCCTGCGCTTCAACCGCGAAGCGCTTGACGACTACAAGCACGGCCGCCTCGGTGCCCACGTCACCCTGGGTACCTATCTCGAGCTGGGCCGCTACAGCCAGCGCTTTATCGATCACTACATCGTGCCGATGGGCGCAGCGATCTGGTCGATGTCGCTGGCCGACATGCTGGAATTCCCGGTGGAATTCTTCATCCGCTTCTTCAAGAACCACGGGCTGCTGTCGGTGAGCGATCGCCCACAGTGGTACGTCGTCGAAGGCGGCTCCAGCGCCTATGTATCGCCACTGACGCGGGGTTTCAGCCAGCACATCCGTCTCAACTGCCCGGTGTTCGAGGTGCTGCGCGATGAGCACGGCGTAACGATCCAGAGCCCGGCCGGTGCCGAGCGTTTCGACAAGGTGATCTTCGCCTGTCACAGCGACCAGGCGCTGAGCCTGCTGGCCGAACCGAGCCGGGTCGAACGAGAGATCCTCGGAGCCATCGGCTACGCCGCAAACGACGTGGTGCTGCACACCGATACGCGCCTGCTGCCCAAGCGTCGCCGCGCCTGGGCCAGCTGGAACTACCGCCTCGGTGGGCCGACCACGCAGCAGGCCGCGGTGACCTACAACATGAACATCCTGCAGGGCATCGAGTCGCCGGAAACCTTCTGCGTCAGCCTCAACCAGAGCGAAGCGATCGATCCGGACCTGATCCTCGCGCGCTTCTCCTACGCCCACCCGCAGTACAGCCTGGCCGGCATCGACGCGCAGACCCGTGCCGACGAACTCCTCGGCGCCCGGCACAGCTACTTTTGTGGTGCCTACTGGGGCAATGGCTTCCACGAGGACGGTGTGGTCAGCGCGTTGCGCGTCGCCGCCGCCTTCGGAGAGTCGCTGTGAGCAGCGCCATCGTGCACAGCGCGCTGTACAGCGGCTGGGTGCAGCATCGGCGCTTCGCGCCGCGGGCCCATGCGTTCAGCTATCGCATGGGGTTGCTGTACCTCGACCTGGCCGAACAGGACGCCGTGCTCGGGCTTTCGCCCCTGAGTGGGCGTGCCCGCTTCGCCGCATTTTCCTTCCGCGAGCGCGACTACCTGCCGGAATACACCCGCCAGGGCATCGCGCTGGCCGACGCGGTCCGCCAGCGGGTCAGCGAAGCCCTCGGGCGGCCGGTCACCGGTGCCGTGCGCCTGCTGACCCAGCCGCGCAGCTGGGGGCTGTGCTTCAACCCGGTCAGCTTCTTCTATTGCTTCGACGAACAGGAACAGCTGACCGCGGTGCTCTGCGAAGTCAGCAACACGCCCTGGCGCGAGCGTTATCACTACGTGCTGCCGGCATCCGGCAATCGCAACCTGCGCTGCACCGTGGCGAAGACCTTCCACGTCTCGCCGTTCCTGCCCGGCGAGCTGGAATACCGCATGCGCTTCAACCCGCCGGGACGACGCATCGGCGTGCACATGGAGGATTGGCAGGGCGAGCAGAAGCTGTTCGACGCCACCCTCGGTCTGCAACGCCAGACGCTGACTTGCGGCGCGGTGCACCGCTACCTGCTCGGCTTCCCCTGGATGACCGCCAAGACCCTGCTCGCCATCTACTGGCAGGCGCTGCGCCTGCTGCTCAAGCGCACACCGATCTTCACCCATCAGCCCGCTACCAAGGCGTACGGGCTGGCCGTCCCGCAACCCACCGGAGCCCGCCATGAAGAGCCCTAGCCTGACCGTCAAAGTCCGTCCGCTGGCGGGCATGGGACTGGCCAGCAGCCTGCTGCGCCGTACCGTGCTGAATCAGCTCGAACACCTGCGCCACGGGTTGCTGAGACTGCAACACGGCGATGTCTGTCAGCAGTTCGGCGATCTGGCGAGCCCGCTCAAGGCAGAAATTCATATAACCGACAGTGCCGCCTGGGGCCTGATCGCCGCGCGCGGCTCGATCGGCGCCGGCGAAGCCTACATTCACGGCTACTGGCACAGCCCGGACCTGACCGCGGTGATCCGCCTGTTCGTCGCCAACATGGACGTGCTCGACAACATCGAGCGGGGCAGCCTGGCGCTGTTCGGCCAGCCGGTGATCAAGGCGTTGCACTGGTTCAACCGCAACACCCGCAGCGGCTCACAGCGCAACATCGCCGCCCATTACGACCTCGGCAACGAGCTCTTCGAGCAGTTTCTCGACCCGACCATGATGTACTCGGCGGCAATGTTCACCAGCCCCGAACAGGATCTGGAACAGGCCCAGCTGCACAAGCTCGAACGCATCTGCGAAAAGCTCGACCTGCAGCCCGAGGACCATCTGCTGGAGATCGGCACCGGTTGGGGCAGCATGGCGCTCTATGCCGCCATCCACCGTGGCTGCCGGGTGACCACCACCACGCTGTCGCGCGAACAGTTCGCCTACACCCAGCGGCGCATCGAACAACAGGGCCTGCAGGACCGCATCACCCTGCTGCTCAAGGACTATCGCGATCTCGACGGTCAGTTCGACAAGCTGGTGTCCATCGAAATGATCGAAGCGGTCGGCCACGACTTCCTGCCGACTTACTTCCGACAGTGCTCGCGGCTGCTCAAGAATGACGGGCTGATGCTGCTGCAAGCCATCACCATTCGCGACCAGCGCTACGAACAGGCGCGCCGCAGCGTCGACTTCATCCAGCGCTACATCTTCCCCGGCGGTGCCCTGCCCTCCATGCAGCGCATGCTCAATGTCGTAACCAGCGACTCGGACATGAACCTGCTGCACATGGAGGACTTCGGCGAACACTACGCGCGCACCCTGCGCCTGTGGCACGAGAACTTCCGCCGCGCCCGCGGCGAGCTGGAGCGCCACGGTTACGACGACTATTTCTACCGGCTCTGGGAGTTCTACCTGTGCTACTGCGAGGGCGGCTTCATCGAGCGCGCCATCGGCACCGCACAGCTGCTGCTGGCCAAACCGGGCGCTCGTCGGAAACCGCTCTACGACGGGTCAAGCGCGGCATAAGGCGCCCGATAACAATGGTGCGGATATCTACCCGGAGTCATCCATGAACAGCGAAAGCGTCACGCTGCAAGCGCATTACCTCAAGGCCGATCGCATCATGCTGGGTGTGATCTGGTTTCTGGTCGCCTATTCGTTCGGCGTGGCGGCTTTCCATGGCACTTGGGCGCAAGCACTGGTCATCGGCGGGCTGACCGGCGTGGCGGTAACTGCGCTGTACATGCTGATCCCTGGTCAACGTCTGCTGCGCTGCCTGATCGGCGCCGCATTCATGGTGTTCTCCGCGCTGCATATCAACCAGGCACACGGCATGCTGGAGATGCATTTCGGCATCTTCGCCCTGTTGGCGTTCCTGGTGTATTACCGCGACTGGCTGCCCATCGTAGTCGCCGCGCTGACCATCGCCGTGCACCACCTGAGCTTTTTCGCCCTGCAACAACAGGGCACCGACGTATTCCTGATGCCCGATGGCAACTGGGGCGAGGTATTCCTGCATGCGTTCTACGTGGTGCTGGAAAGCGCAATCCTGGTCTATCTGGCAATCCGTGCCGCCGCCGAGGCCCGCGAAGGCGAAGCGCTGCTCGGCGCTGCCGCCGCCATCACCGCGCGTCCCGAACGCATCGATCTGAGCTACCGCAGCCAGGTCAGCGGGCCGGTCACCCAGCGCTTCAATCAACTGCTCGACCAACTGGGCGATCTGGTCGGCGCCGTGGTACGCGACACCGCGGGGCTGGGCGGCACCGCCGCCAACCTCAGCGAGGCAACCCGCCAGCTGCGTGACGGTGCCAGCCGCCAACTGGACGAGACTGCCTACATGGTCGAAGCCATGCAGCAGATAACCGTAGCCATCTATGACGTCGCCGGCCACGCCGATCGCGCGGCGCAGGCTGCCCAGGGTGCCAGCCAGAAGGCCGGCCAGGGCCGCATCGCGGTCAGCGGCGTGCGCAGCGAGATCGGCACCCTTGCCGAACACATCGAAGGCACCGACCGCGTGGTTCAGGACCTGGCCGCGCAATCGGAGCAAATCGACCGCGTGCTGGAGGTGATCCGTACCATCGCCGAACAGACCAACCTGCTCGCCCTCAATGCCGCCATCGAGGCCGCACGAGCCGGGGAACAGGGTCGCGGGTTCGCCGTGGTCGCCGACGAGGTGCGCAATCTGGCGCAGAAGACCGCAGCTTCCACCACCGAGATCCAGGGCATCATTAGCCGCCTGCAGCAAGGCAGTCGCAAGGCCACCGAAGCGATGCAGAACAGCCGCGACAGCGTGGCCCGTTGCGTGAGCAGCAGCCAGGACACCACCGCCCTGCTGGACGCCATCGCCAGCGAGATCGAGGGCATCAGCCAGATGAACGAAATGATTGCCGCCGCGACCCACGAACAGACCGCGGTTTCAGCCGATATGGGGCGTCATCTGCAGAGCGTGCAGCAGGTCGCCGAGCGTAACGCCGGGGACGCCAGCGAGCTGGATAACGATGGTCGTCAGCTTCACGAGCTGGCCGGTCGCCTCGGCAGCCTCAGCAGCCGCTTCACCGTGCGGTGAAGCGGCGGCGCCAGTCAGCGCCGCCGGCGCCCGGCCGAATGACCAATCGCCATTGCGTTTGGCTGTTCGAGGGCCGCACACACCGCCGGCACCAGTAGCCGAGCGTGTAGCGGGATTTCCAGCCCGCTGTCGTCCAGCACGATCACCCCATCGGCATGCAGCTGCTGCAGCGCGGGCCAATGCCGCGCGTAGCGCTGCCGCACATCCACGCCGCAGTGCTGGCTGAGCGCGTCGAAGTCCAGCGCGAAGGTGCAGCGCAGGTGTTCGAGCAGCGACTGATGCAGCGGATCGACATGGCTGGCGTGCAGACCGCAAATGCTCGGTAGCTGGTCCTGGTCGAGCGCCTGCTGATAGGCCTGCGCGGTGCTGGCGTTCTGACAATAAAGGCCATCGACCCGGCTTATCGCGCCCACCCCGAACCCCAGGTGATCGCATTCGCTGTGCAGGGTGTAGCCATGGATATCGTGGTGCAGCGCGCCGATCTCCTGAGCCATCGCCAGATCGTCGTGAGGCAGGACGAACTTGCCCAGCCCGATGTAGCGGTAGCCGGCGGCGCTGAGCTGCTCGACACCATGGCGGTACATCGCCAGCGTATCGGCCACCGAAGCCAGGCCGAGGCGCGCGGGGTTGGAAGCGACCAGAGGCGCGTCGCGGTAATCGAACATCGTCACCTGATCGGGCGCCAGCTCGATGATCGACGCCAACTTGCGCGCGAAGCTGGCCGGCGTCTGCCAGGACCTGCCGTAGCCAAGATCCAGATTCACCGAGCGGTAATGCAACGCATGGGCGGCTTCGATCACCGCGCGGATGCGCGCCGAGCTGCGGAAATATTCGACCGTGCTGCCGTCGTCCGCGCGCAGATCGGGCACCGCGACGCTGAGCTGGTTGAAGCCGAGCTCGTGCAGTGCGCCAATCAGCGGCCAGTCGACATGAGCCAGCTCGACTTCAGCGAGAAAGCTGCCGGCATGGGAATCGACGAAACTGAAACGGCTTCTGAGCAGCGTCATCAGTTCTCGTAACGCGGCGATGCCCAGCGTGCCGGTGCTCAGCCACAATTGCTCGACCTGCTGCAGCGGCCCGGCATGGCAACCGAGCTGTTCGATCTCGCGGTGCAGCCGCAGCTGATAGGCCGCGGCCTCGCCAGGCTGCAGCTCGACGCCACCGGGCTGGTGAATGGATATCGACAGCGGGCGGCCGGCGCGACGCCCCTCGCGCAACGCGCGCAGCAGATCCAGCGGGGCGATCCGGTCGCTGAAATCGGCCGCAGCCGGATAGGTGCAGTGCCTCTGCCCGATCTGTCCGTAGCGTTGTACCAGCGCGTCGTCCCAGGTCACTGAGCCAAGCATGAGAGCCTCCCGGCTGCGAATATCGCGTCTGTTGCTTTACGCGGCATCATCCGCGAGCCGCTGCGGGCGACGTTGACGTCCGTCAAGTAGGTGACAGATGGCCACGGCGAGCAGCCGGACGGTCAGAACTCCGACGCGAAACACGATGTGCTGCTTGAGCAACAGCCCCTCGCGAACGCCGTTCGACCAGCCGACGTTTTGAAGAAGCCAGCAGCACGATGGTATTGATAGTGCGCCATCCACGCACCCCGGAGCCCGAACGTGATTCCAGCGTCCCTGATTTCCGCCCTGCGCTCGGCGCGCCATGTCGTCGTGTTCACCGGTGCTGGCGTTTCCGCCGAGAGCGGCATCCCGACCTTCCGCGACGCGCTGACCGGTTTATGGGAGCGTTTCGATCCGGGCGAGCTGGCCACGCCCGAAGCGTTTCGCCGCGATCCGGCGCTGGTCTGGGGCTGGTATGAATGGCGGCGCATGCGCGTCCTCCAGTCCCAGCCGAATCCTGCTCATCTGGCCATCGCCGACCTCGCGCGCCATGTACCGCAACTGACACTGATCACACAGAACGTCGACGACCTGCACGAGCGTGCCGGCAGCCAGGATGTCATTCACCTGCACGGCAGCCTGCACCGACCGCGCTGTTTCGCCTGCGCCCGCGAGCCAGCCGAGCCGCTGCCGGCTGCCGACGAGCCCGAAGGTGGCAGGCGCCTCGAACCGCCCCGTTGCAGCCACTGCGGCGGACGGCTGCGCCCCGGCGTCGTCTGGTTCGGGGAAAGTCTGCCCGTCGCTGCACTCAGTGCCGCGTTCCAGGCGGTTGGCGAATGCGACCTGCTGCTGTCGGTCGGCACCTCCGGCGTGGTCTACCCCGCCGCGGAGGTGCCGCATCGGGCGCGTGACGCCGGAGCCACCGTGGTGCATATCAATCCGCAGGGCGAACCGACTGCAGGCAACCGCGAACACCTGCTTGCACTGCCCGCCGGCAAGGCACTGCCCGAATTGCTCCACGAGGCGTTTGGCGCCTGATGCAGAAACAATCTGCGCCCGGCCTCGGGTCCTGATCGCCCCAAAGCGGGGAGCGCGCCCGCACCGTCGCACTGTTCTGGTTCAAGCCTGCCCCGCTCAGGTCGCAGTGACGGAGGCTAATCGCTCAGCATCCGAGCGACCAGCACTGCGCAACACCGCGCAATCGCGCGCCTGGCAGCCGCAAGTCCATGCTGCCGGACAAGCTGGCATACAACCTGCAACCACTCTGACAACACCTGCCGCCTCGCGGCAGGACGTCCCAGACGGTCAGCGGCGACCGTCAAGCCAACAGGCGCGGGACCGGGTGTAGCAGGCAACGAGGCCTGACCGACCACCCCACACACCACTAATTACCAGGCAAAGGCGCCTGGAGCTGATGCCAGCTCCAGGCGCCTTTTTGCGTTTTGCCGGCCCAGTGCCGCAGCAGCTCGACTGAGGAAAGGCCATGAGTTCTACCGTCACTCCGCTCACGCTCGAAAAACTGGTCATCGTCGGCAACGGCATGGTCGGTCATCACTGCATCGAACAGCTGATCGAGCGCGGCGCCCTCACCCGCTACGACGTGCACGTGTTCGGCGAGGAGCGCCAGCGCGCCTACGATCGCGTACACCTGTCCGAGTACTTCGGCGGCCGCGATGCCGAGTCGTTGGCGATGTGCGAAGCCGACTACTACAGCCGCCACGGCGTACAGGCCCACCTGGGCGAGCAGGTGCTGGAGATCGACCGCGAGCGCAAGGAAGTGGTCACCGGCAACGGCCGCCAGCCCTACGACAAGCTGATCCTGGCCACCGGCTCCTACCCCTTCGTGCCGCCGATTCCTGGTGCCGAAGGCAACTCGCGGCTGGTCTACCGCACCCTCGAGGATCTCGACGGCATTCGCGCGGCCGCAACCGGCGCACGCCGCGGTGTGGTGGTCGGCGGAGGCCTGCTCGGCCTGGAAGCGGCCAATGCGCTGAAGTCGCTGGGCCTGGAAGCCCACGTGGTCGAGTTCGCCCCGCGGCTGATGCCGGTGCAGCTGGACGATGCCGGCGGCGCGGCGCTGAAGGCGCGCATCGAGGCGCTGGGTGTCGGCGTGCACCTGTCGCGTGCCACCCAGGAGATCATCGCCGGCGAGCAACACGCCTACCGCATGGTTTTCCAGGATGGTGAGTTTCTTGAAACCGACCTGATCGTATTCTCCGCCGGCATCCGCCCGCAGGATGCCCTCGGCCGAGTCGCGGACCTAGAGATCGCCGCGCGCGGCGGCATCGTCATTGATAGCGAATGCCGCACCTCGGATCCGGCGATCTTCGCCATCGGCGAGTGCGCCAGCTGGAACGGCAGCGTGTTCGGACTGGTTGCACCGGGCTACAGCATGGCCCGCAGTGTCGCCGCGCAGCTGGCCGAGGAACCCCACGAGCCCTTCTACGGCGCCGACATGTCGACCAAGCTCAAGCTGCTCGGCGTCGACGTCGGTTCCATCGGGGATGCCCACGGCGCCACGCCGGGCTCGCGCAGTTACCGCTTCATCGACGAGGCCAGCGCCAGCTACCGCCGTTTGGTCGTATCCGCCGATGGCAAGACGGTTCTCGGCGCGGTGCTGGTCGGTGACAACAGCTACTACGACACCCTGCTGCAGTACGCGCAGAACGGCATCAAGCTGCCGGCCGATCCGTCCGCGCTGATCCTGCCGCAGACCGAGGGCGCTCCGACCCTTGGGCCGGACGCCCTGCCGGCCAGCGCGACCATCTGTTCTTGCCACAACGTCAGCAAGGGCGCGGTGTGCTGCCAGGTCGAAGCCGGCGTCACCGATCTCGGCGAACTCAAGGCGGCAACCAAGGCAGCGACTGGCTGCGGCGGTTGCAACGCCCTGCTCAAGCTGGTGTTCGATTCCGAACTGGCGGCGCGCGGCGTGGCGGTGGACAAGAGCCTGTGCGAGCACTTCGCCTACACCCGCCAGGAGCTCTACGGCATCGTCCGCGTCGAGGGCATCCAGAGCTTCGCCGAACTGCTGGCCAAGCACGGCCGTGGCCATGTCGGCTGCGACATCTGCAAGCCGACGGTGGGTTCGATCCTCGCCTCCTGCTGGAACCAGCCAATTACCGATCCGGCGCTGATTCCGCTGCAGGACACCAACGACACCTTCATGGCCAACATGCAGAAGAACGGCACCTACTCGGTGGTGCCGCGCATCCCGGGTGGCGAGATCACCCCCGAGGGGCTGATCGCCATCGGCCAGGTCGCGAAGAAATACGACCTCTACACCAAGATCACCGGCGGCCAGCGCATCGACCTGTTCGGCGCCCAGCTGCACGAGCTGCCGGACATCTGGGGCGAGCTGATCGCCGCCGGTTTCGAGACCGGCCACGCCTACGGCAAGAGCCTGCGCACGGTGAAATCCTGCGTTGGCAGCACCTGGTGCCGCTACGGCGTGCAGGACAGCGTCGGCATGGCGCTGCGCCTGGAGGATCGCTACAAGGGCCTGCGTGCGCCGCACAAGATCAAGTTCGCCGTATCCGGTTGCACCCGCGAATGCGCCGAGGCGCAGAGCAAGGACATCGGCGTGATCGCCACGGACAAGGGCTGGAACCTCTATGTCTGCGGTAACGGCGGCATGCGCCCGCGGCATGCCGAGCTGTTCGCCACCGACCTCGACGATGAAGCGCTGATCCGCACCATCGACCGCGTGCTGATGTTCTACGTACGCACCGCAGACAAGCTGCAACGCACCTCGGTCTGGCGCGAAAGCCTGGAAGGCGGCCTGGACTACCTCAAGGCAGTGGTCCTCGACGACAGCCTGGGCCTTGCTGCCGAGCTGGAAAGCCAGATGCAGCACGTGGTCGACAGCTACCAGTGCGAATGGACCAATGCCATCAGCGACCCGGAAAAGCTCAAGCGCTTCCGCACCTTCGTCAACGACGGCCGCGGCGACCCCGACATCCACTTCGTCAAGGAGCGCGGCCAGCGTCGGCCGGTGCGCGCCAGCGAACTTCACCTGATCCCACTTACCCAGGAGGTGCTCTGATGAGCCAGTCCAACGTCGTTCGTCTCGACTCCCGTTCCGCAGCCCCGGCGGCCTGGCAGGCACTGTGCAGCCGTGCCGATCTGGTCGCCAATTCTGGTGTAGTGGCCTGGCACGAAGGCGCCCAGGTGGCGCTGTTCCACCTGCCCGAAAACCCGGAAGGCGAGCAGCTGTTCGCCATCGACAATCGCGACCCCAAGTCCGGCGCCAACGTGATCGGTCGCGGCATCGTCGGCAACCTCAAGGGTGAGCTGGTGATCGCTTCGCCGCTGTACAAACAGCACTTCCGCCTCGCCGATGGCACCTGCATGGAATACCCCGAACAAAGCCTGCGCGTCTGGCCGGCACGCCTCAACGGCGATGCCGTCGAGATCGGCCTCGTCTGAGTTCCGCGCCGCCGCGCGTGCTGTCGGCGGCGCCCGGAAACACCGAATTTAAAAGCTTCTGCCAACTATTCGAGAGAAACCCGCCATGTCCTACATCATCCCCTCCGAGTTCGTCACCAAGATGGTGGACGCCGGTGAATCGAAGATCTTCATGTCCACCCGCGACACACTGATCCGCGCCTTCATGGCTGGCGCCATCCTCTCCCTCGCCGCGGTGTTCGCCGTGGCCGTGACCGTGCAGACCGGCTCGCCGCTGGTCGGCGCGATGCTGTTTCCGGTCGGTTTCATCATGCTTTACCTGATGGGCTTCGACCTGCTCACGGGGGTATTCATGCTCACTCCGCTGGCCCTGCTCGACCGCCGTCCTGGCGTGACCGTGAGCGGCATTCTGCGCAACTGGGGCTGGGTATTTCTCGGCAACTTCGCCGGTGCGCTGGTGGTTGCCTTCATGATGGCCTTCGTCTTCACCATGGGCTTTTCCACCGACCCGGGGCCGATCGGCGAGAAGATCTCGCACATTGGCGAGGCACGCACACTGGGCTACGCCGAGTTCGGTGCAGCGGGCTGGGCGACCATCTTCCTGCGCGGCATGCTGTGCAACTGGATGGTCTCGATGGGCGTGGTCGGCGCGATGATCTCCACCTCGGTCAGCGGCAAAGTCATCGCCATGTGGATGCCGATCATGCTGTTCTTCTTCATGGGCTTCGAGCATTCGGTGGTGAACATGTTTCTGTTCCCCTCGGCGATGATCATGGGCGGCGACTTCTCGGTGATGGATTACATGCTCTGGAACGAGATCCCCACCGCGCTGGGCAACCTGGTCGGCGGCCTGGCCTTCACCGGCCTGACGCTCTACACCACCCACGTGCGCACCGCACCCAAGCGCACCGTCTACTGACCCTGGAGTGAACGAAGGCCCCGGCTCGCATGCGCGCCGGGGCTTTTGCGCAGATTGAAGATGCCCAGCCAACTCGCCATTTCCCTCGGCCAGCATTCGGACCGCGGACGCAAACCGGCCAACCAGGACTTTCACGGCGCCTGCGTGCCCGCTGACGCCCAGCTCGCCAGCAAGGGCATCGCCATTGCGCTGGCCGATGGCATCAGCAGCAGCGAGGTCAGCCATGTCGCCAGCGAAACCGCGGTGGCGAGCTTTCTTTCCGACTATTTCTGCACCTCCGACGCCTGGTCGGTGAAGCAGTCGGCGCAGCGGGTGCTGGTGGCGATCAATTCCTGGCTGCATGCGCAGACCCGCCACAGCCCGCACCGCTATGACCGCGACCGCGGCTATGTCTGCACCTTCAGCGCGCTGGTGCTCAAGTCCGCTAGCGCGCACCTGTTCCACGTCGGCGATGCGCGCATCTATCGACTGCGCGACGGCGGCCTCGAACAGCTGACCGAAGATCACCGCGTGCGCGTGTCGGCGGAAACCAGCTACCTCGGCCGCGCGCTGGGCATCGACCGGCACCTGGAGATCGACTACCGCAATCTGCCGCTGGCGGTCGGCGATCTGTTCCTGCTCGCCACCGATGGCGTCTACGAGCACATCGGCGCGCGGGAGGTGGCGCAGCTCGTTGCCGAGCATGGCGACAACCTCGACCTGGCGGCGCGACGGATCGTCGAGCGGGCATTGGCGAACGGTAGCGACGACAACCTCACCGCACAGCTGGTGCGCATCGACAGCCTGCCGGAGCAGGCCGTCGACGACGTGCAGCGTCAGCTCGGCGAACTGGCGTTGCCGCCGCTGCTGGAGCCGCGCATGCAGTTCGACGGCTATCGCATCGTCCGTGAGCTGCACGTCAGCAGCCGCAGCCATGTGCACCTGGCCGTCGACAAAGCCAGCGGCGCCACGGTGGTACTGAAGACGCCCTCGCTCGATCTGCGTGGCGACCCCGCCTATCTGGAGCGTTTCCTGCTGGAAGAGTGGATCGCCCGGCGCCTCGACAATCCCCACGTGGTCAAGGCCTGCCCGCCGCCGCGGCAGCGCCGCTACCTGTACACCGTGAGCGAGTTCATCGACGGCCAGACGCTGACGCAGTGGATGCTCGACCATCCACAGCCGGACCTGGAAACCGTGCGCGGCATCGTCGAGCAGATCGCCCGCGGCCTGCGCGCCTTCCACCGCCTGGAGATGCTGCATCAGGACTTGCGCCCGCAGAACCTGATGATCGACGCCACCGGCACGCTGAAGATCATCGATTTCGGCTCGACCCGCGTCGCCGGGCTGGCCGAACGCAACGCACCGGGCACGCAGGACAACCTGCTCGGCACCGCGGCCTATACCGCACCGGAATACTTCCTCGGCGAGGCCGGCACGCCGCGTTCGGATCAGTATTCGCTGGCGGTGATCGCCTATCAGTTGCTCAGCGGTCGCTTGCCCTACGGCGCCGACGTCGCCAGGGCACGTACCACTGCAGCGCAGAAACGCCTGTGCTATCAGCCGCTGCGCCATGCACAGCGCGATATCCCGGCATGGATCGACGAAGTGCTGGGCAAGGCGCTGCATCCCGATCCGTCCCGGCGCTATGCCGAGCTGTCGGAGTTCGTCTTCGAGCTGCACCAGCCCAACCCGGCGTTTCTCAACCGCGCCCGCCCGCCGCTGCTGGAGCGCAACCCGCTGCTGTTCTGGAAAGGCCTGTCACTGCTGCTGGCTGGTGCAGTAGTTGCGCTGCTGTTGCGCTGAGCCCTAGCCACGCCGCCCCAGGCGCTCGGTGGCGCCTTGGGCCTTGCGGGTGTACCAGAACACTCGGCTGACGCCGCGGGTGATTGCCACGTAGCCCAGGCGCAGGCTTTCATCGGCCATGGCCTGGTCATAGCTGTTGCGGAAGAAACCCGAGTAGGTATACAGCGCGTTGCGCAGCGGGTGCGCCTGCACCGGCGCGCAGTCGTCGATGATGATCGCCACCTCGGCCTGCAACCCCTTGGCGCGGTGGATGGTGTAGGCCTTGACCGGCAGCTTGCGGTCCAGCTGCGCCTGGATGGTCCGCAACGGCTCGTTGCGCCGGCTGAGCAGCAGCACGGCGGTGCGTTCGCGGCTTTGCCGTTCGGCCACATGGGCACATTGCGCGGTGATCGCCTCGATCAGCTTCGGCAGGTCCTTGTTCAGGTCGAAACCGGTGACCAGCTTTACCCCGTGGTCACCCGGCTGCGTCGGTTTGCATGGCCGGCTGGTCCTGGCCTGCTTGAACCTAACCCCGGCCAGCACCGCCTCGCCATCGCGAATCACCGGTTCGATGGAGCGGTAGTTGGTTTCCAGCAGCAGCGTCTCGCTGCCCTTGGCGCCGCGCCGCGGAAAGTACTTGTCGAAGTCCATGAACAACTCCGGCGAACTGCCGCGCCAGCCGTAGATCGACTGCCAGTCGTCACCGATGGCCATCAGGCTCGGGCCGGCCTTCTGGCGCGCCAGCTGGCGATGCAAGGCCTGCAGCCATTGGACGATCTGCGGGGAAATGTCCTGGAATTCATCGATCAGCAGGTGCTCGAACGGCGCAAGGCTGGCCTGGGGCACATCCGTGCCCGAGCCCAAACGCTCGGTGAGCTGTTGAAAGGCCTCATTGAAGGTCATCAGCCCCTGCTCACGCAGCGCGGCCCGGAAGTAGCCATGGAAGCTCACCAGCGCTTCGACGAAATCCCGTTCGCGCGGCGCGCACTGCAGCTTGCCTGGCTGCAGCTGATCAACGCGAATGCCGATGCTCTCGATAAAGCCTGCCTGGGCATGGAACGCCTCGTACAGCGGCAGCGGCGTGAACTCGCCGGCCAGGGTGAAGGTATCGCCGGGCGCTTTCGGGGCAGCGCGCTTGCCCTGTTCGCTTTCGGTTGGCGGCGCAGACAGGTCGAGCAGTCGATGCACCAACTCACGGAATGTCGCTTGTTCGGCGTAACACTGCTGATAGGCCTGCTTGAGCAGGCGAACTTGCGCCGGACGCAGGCGTGCGGTGGCTAGCGGGTTATCCGGTTCGTCCGCCGCGGCGGCCTTGTCGTCCAACTGCTCGAACCACAGCGGCCGGCTCAGCACTTCACGCGCCAGCTGCGCCATGGCCGAATGGAAGGTGCGTACGCACTGACGCGCCTGCTGTGCATCGAACGGCACCTGCCAGAAGCCGAGCACGCGCACCAACTGTTCGCGCAGCTGCGCGCAAGAGGCGTTGGTGAACGAGATGACCGTCAAGCGTCCGGGCTCGATGCCCATGTGGCAGAGCATGAACACCACCCGCAGTAACAAGGTGGTGGATTTGCCGGAACCGGCACCGGCGAAGATCCGCGTCACCGGGCTGCGGCTGAGGATCATCGCCCATTGCTCGTCCGACGGCGCGCTGATGATACCCGCGGCCACCGCCTGCTCGACGCGGTCGCGCATCGCCTGAACCTTGGCGTCATCCACTTTCAGTTGCGCCGCGGCGTAGATCCCCTGCGCTGCCGTCCCCCGCGGCTTGGCGGCAGCACGCGCCGGCGCTTCCGAGGCGCTCTTCGGCTTGGCCTTGGCTGCAGACTTGCCCTTGCGCTTGGCGGTCGCAGCCTTGTTCGTCTTGCCGGGCGCACTGCCCCAGCGACGAAACAACAGCTCGTCCTCTTCGCGCAGATGGGCCGAGGTACGTGGAAAACAGCGCTGCAGCACCCCAGCGACCAGGGCCCTGTAGCGCTTGACGGCAGAAAGCATCGGAAATCACCGTGGGCATTGCATATCGTTGATATGGTACGGGTTTTTCCCTGTACTCTGGCCGCTACAAGGACGAACAGCAGCGAATGAATGTGGCAATCGCTCGCGTCGCCGGCAAGACTTCCTGGGCTATCGGCTGTCCGAGCTGAACCAGCTCTGATCTGGATAACCCTGCCCTGCCTTCACACCGGATACGGATCGCTACTGATGGACCCAGCAGCACACCCCGCGCCTGACGTCTCAAGCCATGTATTCCTCCCCGACGGCGGCGAACTCGGCGCACTGATTCGTCGCTTCGACTGGTCGCAAACGACGCTGGGGCCTCTGGCTGGCTGGCCGGCGAGCCTGAAGACCGTCACCGCCATGCTGCTGCTTTCGCCGACGCCCATCGTGCTGCTCTGGGGCGAGCGCGGCATCATGATCTACAACGACGCCTATTCCGTGTTCGCCGGCAGCCGGCACCCGCAGTTGTTGGGCTCGGAGGTGCGCGAAGGCTGGCCGGAAGTCGCCGATTTCAACGACAACGTCATGAAGGTCGGCCTGGCAGGCGGCACGCTTTCGTACAAGGATCAGGAGCTGGTGCTGTACCGCAACGGCCGTCCTGAGCGTGCCTGGATGAATCTGGACTACTCGCCGGTGTTCGACGATCAGGCGCAGCCGGCCGGTGTCATCGCCCTGGTCGTGGAAACCACCGAACGGGTACTGGCCGAACGAGAGCTGCAGGGCCAGCAGGCACGCCTGCAACAGATGTTCGAACAGGCACCGGGGTTGATGGCGATGCTACGCGGCCCTGAACACGTCTTCGAGATGGCCAACCCGGCCTATCTCCGGGTGGTGGGCGAACGCGACGTCATCGGCAAGCCGGTGCGTGAGGCGCTGCCCGAAGTCGAGCGGCAGGGCTTCATCGACATTCTCGACCGGGTCTATCGCAGCGGCACCGCCTTCGTCGGCTCCGGTATCCGCATCGGCCTGCAGCGTACCCAAGGCGAAGCAGAGGAAGAGCGTCTGCTGGATTTCGTCTTCCAGCCGGTGGCCGACGCGAATGGCAATGTCAGCGGCATCTTCGTCGAAGGTAATGACGTCACCGAGCGCGCCGAGGCCGAACAGGCCCTGCGCGAGAACGAACAGCGCCTGCGCTTTCTCGATGCCCTGGCCAAGGAAACCGCCCGCAGCGTCGACGCCGACGCCATCCTGACCACCACTACACGCATGCTCGGCGAGCATCTGGGCTTGTCCAGCTGCGCCTACGCCGACATGGACCCCGACCAGGACGGCTTTACCATTCGCGGCGACTGGGCCGCGCCCGGCTGCACCAGCATCGTCGGACGCTATCGGTTGGAGGCATTCGGCAAACTGGCAGTAACCAAACTGCGTGGCGGTGAAGCCTTCATCGTCGACGATCACTGTGCGCAGCTGCCACCGGACGAGGCTGCCACCTTTCAGCAGCTCGATATTGCCGCCACCATCTGTTTGCCACTGGTCAAGGAAGGCCGGCTGACCGCCCTGATGGCCATCCATGATCGCGCGCCCCGTGCCTGGAGCGCCTACGAACTCGCCCTGCTCACTGAAGTTACCGACCGCTCTTGGGCACATATCGAGCGCGTGCGCTCGGCGGCAGCGGTCAGGCAGCGCGAGCAATGCTTCCTGGAACAGCTCGAAGCCAAGGTCGCCGAGCGCACGGCGGCGCTGGCACGCAGCGAGGCGAACATCCGCGCGGTGCTGGAAACCTCGCACCTGTACAAGGCGATGCTCGCACCGGACGGCTCGATTCTCTACGTCAACGCCACAGCACTGGCCGGCATCGACGCACGCTTCCATCAGTTGGCGGGCACGCCGTTCTGGGACTCGCCCTGGTTCAGTGCCACCCCCGGCATGCCGGAAGCGATGAAGGCGATGACCCTGCGCGTCGCGGCCGGCGCCACCGAGCACGGCACCATGACACTGAACATGCCGGGCGGCACGCGCACGTTCGACTTCTCCATGCGCCCGGTGCTGGGTGACGACGGTACTGTCGTCGCCCTGGTCCCGGAGGCGCTGGATATCAGCGAGCGCGTCGCCGCCGAGCAGACGCTGCAACAGCTGCACAAGATGGAAGCGCTGGGCAACCTCACCGGCGGCATCGCCCACGACTTCAACAATCTGCTCATGGCCGTGCTCGGCAGCCTGGAGCTGCTGCGTCGGCGCATGCCGGCCGATCCGGCCCTGCTGCGCCTGGTGGACAACGCCCGCGCTGGTGCCGAACGCGGCGCCTCGCTCACGGCACGCATGCTCTCGTTCGCCCGCAAGCAGGAACTGCACAAGACGCCGATCGATCTGCGCCAGTTGATCGAAGGTATGCAGGCACTTCTGCTCAGCTCGCTCGGCCCGACCATCCAGCTGGAGGTGGAGCTGCCGCAGCGACTGGCGCGGGTCAAGACCGATCCCAACCAGCTGGAAACCGCCCTGCTCAACCTCGCCGCCAACGCGCGCGACGCCATGGCCGGCGAGGGCCGCATTCTCATCGTCGCCGAACAGGTGACGCTGCCCGGCGAGCAGCACGGCCTCGCAGCCGGGCGCTACGTTCGCCTGAATGTCAGCGACAGCGGCACCGGCATGGACGAGACGACGCTCAAGCGCGCGGTCGAGCCGTTCTTCACCACCAAGGGCGTCGGCAAGGGCACCGGTCTCGGCCTGTCAATGGTGCATGGCCTGGCCGAGCAATCCGGCGGGCGGCTGGTGCTGCGCAGCAGCCCGGGCGCCGGCACCACCGCGCAAATCTGGCTGCCAGCACTGGAGGACGAGCCAGCCGCGGAACCGACTCACAACCCGTCACCGCATGACCTCCCGCGCAGGACCACGCGTCCGCTGTCCGTGCTGGCCGTGGATGATGACGAGCTGGTGCTATTCGGCACCGCCGGCATGCTCGAGGCCGCCGGCCACCACGTCTTGACGGCCCGCTCCGCTGCGCAGGCGCTGGAGCTGCTGCAGGTGGCGCAGATCGACATGCTCGTCACCGACCACGCCATGCCGCTGATGAGCGGCGCGCAACTGGCTGCCGAGGTACGGGCAAGCCGGCCGGAGCTGCCGATCCTGCTGGTGTCCGGTTATGCCGAACTGCCGTCGGCCACCCCGGCGCTGCCGCTGCAGCGACTGGCCAAGCCCTTCACCCAGGACCAGCTGCTAGATGCCGTCGAGCAGCTGCGTGGCACCTCCTGACCAGATGGCGCCGGCACGATCGTCAGCTGCCGATCACGCCGCCATCATCCTTGGTGATCAGCACGGTGGACGAGCGCGGGCGTGACTGGCCGTCGCTGGCCGGGAAGCTCAACCCTGGGTGCTGCACATTGATCCACATGGCGCGGTAGTCCGGGCTCCAGGTGATACCGGTGATCTCGCAACCCCGTGGCCCGACCAGGAAACGCCGCACCTCGCGCGTTTTCGGATCGGCGCAGAGCAGCTGATTGGTGCCCATGGCCTGCATCGCCGATTCGTCATCGTCGAAATCGGTTTCGATCCACAAACGCCCGTCACGATCGAAGGCCAGCCCGTCCGGCGAGGAAAAGCAGTCGCCGTCGATCGTGCCGATCAGGTTGGAGGCAACCGACTGGCCCTGGGCATCTCGCGCACCACGGCGCTCGCCGGCGAGCAGGAAGACTTCCCACTGGAAACGCGTCGCCGCCGGGTCGCCACCCTCTTCCTGCCAGCGCAGGATCTGCCCGTGCAGGTTGTTCGGTCGCGGATTGGCCTTGTCCAGCGGCTGCTTGGTGCCGCGCGCGTCATTGTTGGTCAGGGTGACGTAGACCTCGCGGGTATCGGGATGCACTGCGACCCACTCCGGCCGGTCCATCGGCGTCGCGCCGGCGCGGTCGGCGGCGGCGCGGG
The DNA here is from genome assembly GCF_014764705.1 of Stutzerimonas kunmingensis. Classification (GTDB taxonomy): domain Bacteria; phylum Pseudomonadota; class Gammaproteobacteria; order Pseudomonadales; family Pseudomonadaceae; genus Stutzerimonas. Next base: position 9,075 of record NZ_JACXXG010000009.1, on the reverse strand, counting down.
CGTTGAGCAGCACCTCGGCCTGGCTGGGGAAGCCGTTTTCCGCGGTCAGGCCATGCTCGCCATGCACCAGCGCCAGCCACTGGCCACTGCCGTCGGCATCGAAACGCGCGACATACAAGGTGCCCTCATCCAGCAAGCGGCGATTGGCCGCGTCCGCACCGGGCACGAAACGGCCGCTGGGAACGAACTTGTAGACGTACTCGCCCTTGGTGTCGTCGCCCGAGTAGAACGCCATGCGCCCGTCCTCGCCCAGCGACAGCACCGAGCACTCGCGGCAGTAGCGGCCGAAGGCGGTGCGCTTGACCGGCGCGCTCTGCGGGTCGAACGGATCGACCTCCACCACCCAGCCGAACCGGTGCGGCTCGTTGACGAAGCCGCCATGGGGTTGGCCTGCCTGCGGCGTGGCATCGAAACGCGGATCGACCGTGCCCCAGCCGTAGAGCTTGCTCACGCCGCTGCCGGCGATGCCGTAGCGGTTGTGCGAGACGCGCGCGGCAAGATCGTCGGCGTCGTGGTTGACGAAGTAGTTGTGCCAGTTCTCCTCGCAGACCAGATAGGTGCCCCAGGGCGTGAAGCCGCTGGAGCAGTTGTTCAGCGTGCCGAGCACCCTCTTTCCTTCCGGGTCGTCCATGGTCTGCATCGCTGCATGGCCGGCCAGCGGCCCGGCAATGGCCATCGGCGTCATGCCGGAAATGCGGCGGTTGTAGGGTGAATCCATTACCCGCTGCCATTCGCCTTGCGCATCCTTGCGCACCTCAATGACGCTCAGGCCATGGGCCGCCTGCTCCTTGCGCACCTGTTCCAGCGGGCGCCGGCCATCGACCACGGCGATGCCTTCTGGATGCAGCGTCGGGTTGACGTACTCGTGGTTGATGGCCAGCAGGCCGCGGCTGTCGGGCGCGTCGGGGAACGGGAAGAAATGCATGCCGTCGTGGTTGTCGCCGGCCTGCCTGAGCTGGGCTTGCCAATCGTCGCTGGCATCCGGCTGCCACTCGGGTGCGTCGGCATGCACCGGATCGCCCCAGGAGAAGAACACCCGGGCGCTGTAGCCCGGCGCCACCTCGACACGGTCGAAATGCGGGTCGAGCTGGGTCGGGATACCTTCGAAGCCGAGCAGCGAATCGCCCCGGGTCGCGGCTCGCGCGCCGGCCATCCCGCCGCCGAGAAAGGCGATGCCGGCCAGGCCGAGCCCACCCTTGAGCAGCCCGCGCCGGCGGTGATCGATCGCCTGCTGCAGCGGCAGGTTGCCGCTCGGATTGACCGGTTGGTCGTCATGAGCGCCCACGCTCGCGTGAAAATCGGTGAAATCCTGTTTCATCGAAAACGGTTCCTGAGTCGTAACGGCATCATTCGATGCGGTAATGGAAGGTGTTCTTTACGTCGGGCACGGCAACCGCGCGGCCTTCGACGATGCGCGGCTGGTAGCGAAAGCTCTTGGCGGCGGTGAGTGATGGGCGGATGAACAGCGGATGGCAGTCGCCGACCACTTCGGGCGAGCGCACGCGCCCCTGCACATCGACCGTGTAGCTGACCGTGCAGGAACCCTGAAGCCCGGAGTCCAGCGCCCGTTGCGGGTAGACCGGCAGCTTCTTGGCAATCGGCAGGTATTGCCGGCTGGCTGCCTCGGCCGCTGCAGCCTGTCGTGCGCGCTCAGCCGCTTCCGCGCGTGCCGTTGCCTCGGCTTCGCGCGCCGCCTGCAACCGTGCCTCTTCCTGAGCCATCCGTTCCCGCTCCTGTGCCTGTTCCTGGCGGCGTTGCTCGTCGCGCTGACGCTGCTGTTCCCGCTGGCGTTCCAACTGCTCGCGCTGCTGCTTCAGCTGCTCGGCCTTGCGCTCCTCTTCGGCGCGCTTGAAGGCCAGCTCGGCCTGCTCGAGTCGCTGCTGCTGGGCGTGGGTATCGACCTGTGGCTCACGCGGCGGCGGTTCGACCGCGGGCTCGACGGGCGGTTCGACCGGCACTGCGCTCTCGGTTGGCGCCGGCGGCGGCAGGCTGATCAACTGGGTCTGCATCACCTGGGTGGCGACCGGCATTTCCAGCGCTGGCGACCAGCTGTCGAGCAACAGCGCGAACAGTCCGGCGTGCATCCCGAGGGTCAGCAATGCAGCCCCGGCCGGACCGATCCACTGTCGCGGGACAACTTCGCTGCCATGCGCGGCGGGCGTGCTGAAGGTCATCATCACGGCTGCCCGACTCCGGCCGGCGCCTCGGTGATCAGCCCCAGGTTGACCACCCCGCCGCGCTGCAGCTCGGCGATACCGGCGACCACACGACCGTAGTCCGCCGCCTCGTCGGCACGGACATAGACCTGGGTGTCGCCGCACTCGGCGATGATCGCGCCGACCTTGGCCTGCAGCTCGGCAAGGTCGACGGCGCTGTCGGTCTGGTTGTCGATGTCCAGCTCGCTGCCCAGGTTCCAGTAGAAGCCGCCATCGGCCTTTACCGAGAGCGTGAGGATCTGCCGCTCGTTCTCCACCGGCAGCGCTTCGGCTGCGACCTTGGGCAGCTCGATCTTGACGCCCTGCACCAGCATCGGCGCGGTGACCATGAAGATCACCAGCAGCACCAGCATCACGTCGATGTAGGGCACCACGTTCATTTCCGCCTTGGGCCCGTGTTTGTGCTGTGGTTTGACCAGCATGAAGGCGTCCTTCTCAGGCGGCTGCGGCGACGTTGGGTGAAGCGGCGTGCAGGCGCCGATGCAGGCGCGCCTGTAGCTCGTTACCGAATGCGTAGTAACGGCCGACCAGCGTCTGCCCACGGGCAGCGAAGCGGTTGTAGGCCATCACCGCGGGAATCGCCGCGAACAGGCCGATGGCCGTTGCGATCAGCGCTTCGGCGATGCCCGGTGCGACGGTCGAGAGCGTCGCCTGCTGCACCTGCGACAGGCCGAGGAAGGAGTTCATGATTCCCCACACGGTACCGAACAGGCCGATATAGGGGCTCACCGAACCCACGGTCGCGAGAAACTGCAGCCCCTTTTCCAGACGCTCCTCCTGCTCGGCGACGGCCACGTAGAGGCTGCGCTCGACACCCTGCGCCACCACATCCGGCGCGATCCCCGGCTGGCGTTGCAGCTGGGCGAACTCGCCGTAACCGGCGAGGAAGATGCGCTGCAGCGCGGCCTCGTCCGGCAACGGCTGCGCCTGGCCTTCGCGATAGAGCTGGGCAAGATCGCCGCCCTGCCGGAAGCGCTGCAGAAAGCCGCGCTGCAGGCGTTCGGCGCTGCGCAACGCCACGCTGCGACGGATGATCAGGTACCAGCTCGAAACCGAGGCCAGGACCAGAATCATCATCACCGCCTGGACCACCAGGCTGGCTTCGCTGATCAGGCCCCAGATGGACATGTGCTCGAGAGTCGTTTGCATGAATCGTTTCCTCCTGCCCCGACTGGGGCAGCTGCTATTGGATTGCGGGTCGGTTAGCGGGCGATGACGTCAATCCAGCCCCAGCGCATCGGCGATCGCCGACCAGGGCAGGTACTTGTAGTTCTGCGTCCCCTCGGGCATCCGCTTGCGGCCGTCCTGCACCACCAGCATTCCGCGGTTCCAGATGCCGCCGAGGTTGGCCGAGGTGACTTCCAGCCCATCGGTCTCGGACGCTCCGTCGATGCCGCGCTCGGCGTTCAGGCCGATGCGGAAGGCGCCGCGCACGGCGTAGGGAGCCTGGGCATCGAGCACCACGTAGCTGTCGTTGCCCTGACTGGAAATCACCAGGTAGTCGCCGCGCTCGCCGTGGTAGATAGCCAGACCTTCGATGTCGTCGTAGACCGGCCCGCCGACACCGATGATCTGCTCCGGCACCGCCGGCACATCGGCGCGGGCATCGACCACCCACACCGCGACGTCTTCCTCGCCGACGAACAGCCGCTCGCTGCGGTCGTCGGCCACGCAGCCCTCGGGCTGACTGTCCAGCTTGAAGCGCCGCACCAGCTCGCCACGCGGCTGGCCGGAGCTGCCATCGAGGCGGTACTGCAGGAAGGTGCCGTCCTTGTCGTTGGCGATGGCGTAGGTAGTGCCCTGGCGATCCTGGAACATGCACAGGCCATAGATTTCGCTCAGCGGCGTGGCGACCTCGCCGACATCGCGGAGCACCCCGCTCGCCCGGTCGATGGCGAACAGGTGCAGGCTGTTGTGATCGCGATTGCTGGCCACGGCCAGGTCCACGCGCTTGCTGCCAAGGCGGAAGCCGCTGCGCACATCGACGTTGTTCAGCCGGCCGGCGCGCAGGTCCTGCACCTGACGGCCGTCCAGGTCGTACACCACCAGGCCGCCCTTCTTGTCGGTGCCGAGCACGCGGCTCTGTGCCGGATCGCGCGGATGGACCCAGATCGCCGGATCATCGGCGGCATCACCCAGGCTCGGCACCGGGCCTGTCTCAACTGCGGCCGGCAGGCTGACGATCGGCTCGGCTTGCGACAGCGCGGTCGGTTGCCAGTCCAGACGGGCCGACTGCAGGCCGCGTTCATCCGCCAGCAGCAGCTCGACGCCCTCGGCACTGCGGCGCGCGCTGATGCGTTCCGGTTCGTCGAAACCGTCCAGTGCGATGACCTCATCGGCTTGCCAGCCTGCTTCGTTCTGCCGGTACAGATGCAGCACCGAGGCTTCGGGATCGAGCGCCAGCAGTCCGCCCGGCACCAAGGTCATGCCCGCTGCGGCATGGGCCAGGCTGCCGAACGGCTGGCGCAGATCGACCGGCTCACGCTGCAACGGCGCCTCGGCGTCGGCCGGGTAACGCCAAAAGCCGACGGACTCCTCGTTGACATAGAGCTGCCCACTGGCATCGTCCGTCTGGCAGAAGGCGCTCTGCGGCGGCAGGCTGAGCCCGCGCACCCGCCGCGCCTCACCGAGCAGGCGGCCCTGACTGCCGACCAGCCATTGCTCGCCGACGCCCTCCTCACCGAGCAGAAACACGAAGTCGTTGTGCGCGCTGTCGCGGTACAGGCAAAGCCCCTCGATGGCGAATGCTGTGCGCGGCAGGTACAGCGGCTGGCTCCAGGCACGCGCGGCATTCAGGCCGATCAGCATCGCCTGCTGGCGCTTGCGCTCGACCGTGGCGAGCAGCAGGCCCTGGCGGTCGACGCGATGGTCCAGTCCTTCGAAGCGCCCGGCGTGGCGCGCCAGGCTGTTACCGGCGGCATCCAGCAGCTGCAGGCCCTGGTCATCGACCTGCACACGGTCGGCGCCGGTCCAGGGGGTGTCGCCGTTTAGCAGCTGGGCGTACTCGAGGCCGACCAGCAGCGGTTCGCTGATGTTCAGCTGGGCCGACTTCGCCGGTGTATCTGGTTGCGTGGACTGGCAGGCCGCCAATGCGATGCACAGGCCGAGCAGCATGGTTTTGGGTAATGCGTTCATGGTGTATCCATTCAGGCTGCCGCCTGCCGGCGCCCGACCGAAAAGGGGAACGGCGGGCACCGGAGCGGCATGGGGTCAGAAGTGGGTGAGGGTCAGGCCGAGCTTGTAGGTCGGGCCGTACTCTTCGTACTGGGCGTTGTAGGCGCGGCGGCCGCTGTAGACGTAGTAGGACTCGTCCGTCAGGTTCAGCGCCTCGAAGGTCAGCTGCAGGCTCGGCGTGATGAAGTAGCCCGCCTTGAAATCGACGAACAGCTGATCGTCGACGTACAGGTCGTGCGCCTCGTCGTCGATGCCAGCCACCTCGTAGAGGTAGTCCGACTTGTAGTTCGCAGCCAGGCGCAGGTTGAGCCGGTCGTTTTCCCAGCCGAGCATCAGGTTGCCGACCGTGTCGGAGTGATTCGGCAGGTCGATGCTGCGCTGCATGCCCTGCCCTTCGATGTCCGCGTCGGACTGGCTGAAGGTGGCGTTGGCGCCCAGCAACAGACCGTTCCACGGCGCCGGCAGCCAGTCGAGCTTCTGCGAGTAGGCCAGCTCCAGGCCGTAGAGCTTCGCGCTGCTGCCGTTCTGGAAACTGAGCGCTTCGTCGAACGCGGCCCACTGGCCGGTGCCGGCCAGATCGGTGTTGTAGATGAAGTTATCGATGTCCTTGTAGAACAGGTACGCCGACACCACGCCGGCGCGGCCCATGTAGTGCTCGATGCCAAGGTCGTAGTTGATCGATTCCAGCGGCTTGAGATCGGGGTTGCCGAACTCGGCGTCGTTGCCGTCGATGACGAAACCGGGCGCCAGCTGGCCGAAGGTCGGGCGCACAACGCTGTTGGTCCAGGCGGCACGGATCATGGTGTCGTCGGTCAGTTGGTAGCGCAGGTGTAGCCCCGGCAGCCAGTGGTCATAACGACTGCTGCTGGAGATCGACTCAAACTGGTCATCGCGCAGGCCGGTGCTCTTGGCGCGAAAGCGCGTGCCCTCGTAGCGCAGGCCGGCGATGACGCGCCAGCGGTCGATATCCACGGTGTTCATCAGGTAGGCGGCGTTGATGTCCTCGTGCATGTCGAAGTCATTGATGCGCGACTCCTCCTCGTCGTAGAACTCGCTGGCATCCAGACCGCCAATCGCGCCCTCGATGGCCGAGGCACTGATGCCCGGGCCGAAGCGGCCGAGCGCATAGTCGACGTTGCCGCCCTGAAAGTCGGCCAGAGTCAGGTCGTCGAAATCGTCGTATTTCCAGACCTCGTTATCGTTGTCCTTGTGCCGGCGGCTGAGCTTGCCGCCGAACTTGGCCTGCGCGGCGTAACCCTGGATGTCGTACTCGCGCGCCAGGTCCAGGCGGATGTTCTTCTCGCGGTCGCGGGTGTCGCTTTTCTCCCACTCCACTTCATCCAGCTCGAAGGACGCCGGGTCGTAGAAGGGCGAATCGATCGTCAGGCGGGGCTTGCGGCTGCTGGAAAAGCCGGCATCGGCGAAATCGCCCTCGAAGGTCGCGCTGGCGATACCGCCCGGATTGCGCTCGCGCGACTGGCTGTAACCGGCCTGCCCGCTCAGGGTCCACAGGCCCATCATGCGTTCACCGCCGAACACGTAGGACTGCACGGTCTGGGTGTCCTCGCGGGACTTCAGCTCGCGCCAGCCCTCGGCGTCACCGGTCTCGCCCGGCAGCTGCGAATCCTCGAAGGCAACACCGGCGGCGTTACGCGTTTCGGTGTCCTTGAAGCGGCTGTACAGCGTGCGCAGGTAGTAGCTGCTGACATCGTCCGGCTTGTAGTCGAAGTTCAGCCCGAAGCCGGTGCGCTCGCGGGTGATCTCGTAGTCGCGCTGCTCAAGTTCCTCCAGCCGCGCGCCGTCGTCGGCGAAGTCCCACTTGCCGCCGGTCTCGACGTTGTCCGAGCCGAAGTCGCGCTCCTGCCAGCTGACGGCTGCGGCGACGCCGAAATTGTCGACGCCATCGCCCAGGCTGAAGCGGTCGCTGATGGCGCCGGAGAATTTCGGGCTGGTCTTGTCGACGTTGTCGTCATGGCTGCCCTCGCCGCTGAGGCTGTAGAACAGCCCGTCATGGTCGAAGGCCGACAGGCTCTGTACCTCGATGGTGCCGCCCAGGGAATTGGCATCCATGTCCGGCGTCAGCGTCTTGACCACCGACAGCGACTGCACCAGCTCCGATGGCAGCACGTCGAGCGCCACGGCACGGCGATCGCTCTCCGGCGATGGGACCAGGGTGCCGTTGATGGTGACGCTGTTCAGATCCGGCGCGATGCCGCGCACGCTGACGAAGCGCCCTTCGCCCTGGTCGCGCTCGACCGAGATGCCCGGAATGCGCTGCAGCGCCTCGGCGGCGTTGTCGTCCGGCAGCTGGCCGATGCCGTCTGCATGCACCACGCTCTTCACGCTGTCGGAATTGCGCTGGTCCTTCAGTGCCTCATCGATGCTGACCGCTTGGCCAATGACTTCGACGTGCTCCATGACAAGCGGCTCCTCGGCCCACGCCGAACCGGCGCTGACGGCCAGGGCCAGCAGGCTGATGCGGAATCCTGCATGGCGGATGCCGCTGCGGTATGTGCTCATGAACAATCCCCCGAACGGTGTTTACCGGGTCCATCCCGGAACTGCAGCGGACGGTAGGTGGGGGATATGGCGGTTCTGTGACAGGAGGTTCGGGAGGGCTTGGAATAGGGAGTTTTCGGGGATTTTGCGAGCGGGATTGAGCTGATATGACCTGTTTTTTAGCAGTATGGATATGGAAATGCCTATCGCAGACACGCTGGGATCAAGTTGGGGGAGCAACCCATTTTCCGGGTGTTCCGGTACTTCTGTTTCGCGCTGCTGCGCGAGTTCCTTTTGGCAGTCGCCCGGATGGCCGGCCCCGCCAAAAGGAACCAAAAAGTCTTGCCCTTACATCCGGGTCTCGCTACGCGAGACTTCCCTCATTCCATCGCTTCTCCGAGGGTCACCGTGCAAGGGCCATCCATGGCCCTTTACGGGGGGACGCCTAGTTCTCTCGCGGCATCCATGCCGCTCGCCCCTCTACGTAGCGATTACATTCGGCCTCCTGAAAGGGGCGGTCGATGTCGCCTGCAAGTCCGTGATTGCGAGGATCCAATATGAGGGAAAACCGTAAAGGACGTTTCCAACGAACGACACGGGTCGGCTGATCGTCATCACCCATCTGTTGAAAATCGTCGCAGGCCCCACCCTCGCCCCTGCATCCGGCCCCGCGCGGAGCGCGGGGCCGGATGCAGGGGCAAAGCGTTTTTGGTTACTTTTTCCGCGTCTGGAAAAAGTGACTCGCCCAGCAGGGCGAAACCTGAATCGCCAGGCAACTCGGCAATCGGCATCGACTCGATGCCAGCAAGCCCCTCGTCCAGAACTGATCCAAATCCAGCAGGGCAAACCACATCCCCAATCTCACCCAGCAAATCAACCAAACCAAAAAACCCCTGAGCCAATTCAACCCCCACCCCATTCATCCAACCGTCACATCCATCGTAAGCGTCCGCCCTGCACCCACTGCCGACCGAAGCCTTGAATAGCCACAATGGTGCCCACCATTTTTTAGTGGACACCATTGTGGATACGCTCCCTTCTACTCCTCGCCGCAGTCGACGCCCCAACTTTTCGGTGGAGTTCAAGCGTCGTGTCGTCGAGGCCACGCTATTGCCCGGCGCATCCGTCGCGTTGATCGCCCGAGAGCATGAGGTCAACGCCAACCTCGTCTTCAAATGGCGCCGTC
>NZ_JACXXG010000098.1 GCF_014764705.1 Stutzerimonas kunmingensis | reverse complement strand
CTGGAAAGGCGTGTTCGCTCGGTCATGAGACGATTGCAATTACGCCCTCAAAGAATCCGTTCTTATTTCCGGCATCCACGTATCGCCTACGCAGCATGATTTGGTGTATTTGATTGCCGGGTTAATACAAGAATACAGTGATCACTACCATGTCCGTCTCGTTAGCCCCTGAGCTTTACTACCTCAGCAATTTCCGTACGGCACTCGCCTGGGTGGCTGAGCGCTATGCAGATCTACTGGCGGATGAAGAACGTGCCTTTCTCGACACCTTCAATACCCTGCCCTGGCCATCCCAGGCGTTGCTGGTGCGCATGATTAGCGCAAGGGCTGTCATTTTCGTCTGAGCAAGCTCGTTTACCCGGAAATCGGCGACTGCCTGGCTGCTGCCGATCCACTGCTTGAACAGGGATGGATCACCGAGCAGGCGCTGCTCACAGCCGATGAGATTGCCGAGCTGCTGCGCAAGGATGAGGTGCTGACTCATATGCCGCTCACAGACCGCCGCGCGGCGCAGAAAAAGGCCGAGCTGCTCGAACCACTGCGCGCAATGGAGCTACCTGCCCAGACCTTCACGGACTGGTGCCCTATGTTGGATGATCAGTTACTCAGCCTGATGGTGGGCGAGTTGTGTGATCGTTTGCGCCTGATGTCCTTTGGCAATCTGGCCCAGGACTGGTCCGAGTTCGTGCTGACGGATCTGGGCATCTACCGTTACGAATCGGTGGACATAGGCCCGGAGTCACGTGGTTTTCAGTGCCGCCAGGATCTTGAGGATTACCTGCACCTGCGCCAGTTACGCGTAAGCGTTCATTCCAAGACATCCTGCCATCCCGCTGACTTCCGCCCTAGAGTGACCTCGCATTCAACAACGCGAGGTTATTTCCATGAGAAAACACCGCACCGCAGAACAGTGGCAAGTCCTAATC
>NZ_JACXXG010000097.1 GCF_014764705.1 Stutzerimonas kunmingensis | reverse complement strand
GCGCAGCCGGGTCGACGGACTGGATGGCGCGCGTGACGCCTCGGACGCAGCCGCCGCAAGTCATGTTCTGGATGTGGAACGTCTGCATGGGACAACTCCTGTTGGTTTGCGTACGGCTATCATGGACCTTGCCATCGTTGGAAGGTCAAGGGTTCACAGGCCGGCCGCGCAAGCGTTGACCTTCCCACCGTGGTAAGCCACAGACTCGGCCATCGACCCCATCGTACGGCGAGATGAACATGGGGCCATGCCGAGATAAGGGGAAAATTCACTCACATCTCTCCTACCTGATTGATTTATCAGGCCTTTTCCATGATGGGGATTTTTATGGAAGCATGACGAGATAACGGAGAAATTAAGACATTCAAACCATAAATGTTTGATTTCTAGGCTTTGTGTTGCTCTCACATGCTTGCGCATGTTCGCCCACCCCCAATTAATCCCAAGGCATCCTTCTCCCCAGTGATGGTTCGAGGCGGCCTTCGCGACATCTTCCATTTTCGGTCTCGAATGTGGGCTCGATGGCAGCTGTAAACTTTCTCTCCTCGGAGGTGAGGATCATGCGGCACGTTGCAATGCAGCCAACGGAAACGACTTCAGACGTTACCTGTGACGCTTGTTGCCAAAGCACAAGTATTGAGGGCTATGGCCAGCAGTTTGGCGTTCTTCAAGCGTGTTGGGGCTATGGTTCCAAGCATGATGGTGAACGTTATGAGGTTCACCTCTGCGAGCCCTGCTTTTTCCGAACGCTGGCCATGCTACGTCGGGAGCGAATGGTTAACACCATGTTTGATGATGATCTTGACACCAATCAGGATGAGTTCGGTTTGGTGCGCAAGGATGATTTTTGGGCCGAAGGTTGAGTATGCCGTGTTGGCGCTGATGGAAAATTGACCCACCCTGCCGATTGAAATTTGACCCAGGGCGGATTGCTGATTTTGTTACCAGCAACTGTGGATAAGTCTACCAGCGCAGCTGCTGTTGCCCCCACTCCTTCG
>NZ_JACXXG010000096.1 GCF_014764705.1 Stutzerimonas kunmingensis | reverse complement strand
TTCAAGCCGCGCTACGGCAATTACATTGGTGGTGAATTCGTGCCGCCGGTCAAAGGCGAATACTTCGTCAACACCTCGCCGGTCAATGGTGAAGTGATTGCCGAATTCCCGCGTTCGGGTGCCGAGGATATCGAGAGGGCTCTCGATGCTGCTCACGCCGCTGCCGATGCCTGGGGCAAGACCTCGGTGCAGGACCGCGCGCTGATTCTGCTGAAGATCGCCGATCGCATCGAAGCCAACCTGGAAAAGCTCGCTGTCGCCGAAACCTGGGACAACGGCAAAGCGGTTCGTGAAACCCTGAACGCCGACGTGCCGCTGGCTGCCGACCACTTCCGCTACTTCGCTGGCTGCATTCGCGCCCAGGAAGGCAGCGTCGCCGAGATCAACGAGCACACCGCTGCCTATCACTTCCATGAGCCGCTGGGTGTTGTCGGCCAGATCATCCCGTGGAACTTCCCGCTGCTGATGGCCGCCTGGAAACTGGCGCCGGCCCTGGCTGCCGGTAACTGCATCGTGCTCAAGCCGGCCGAGCAGACCCCGCTGTCGATCATGGTATTCATCGAAGTCGTCGGTGACCTGCTGCCGCCGGGCGTACTGAACATCGTCCAGGGTTTCGGTCGCGAAGCTGGTCAGGCGCTGGCCACCAGCACCCGCATCGCCAAAATCGCCTTCACCGGCTCGACCCCGGTCGGCTCGCACATCATGCGCTGCGCCGCCGAGAACATCATTCCGAGCACCGTGGAGCTGGGTGGCAAGAGCCCGAACATCTTCTTCGAAGACATCATGAATGCAGAGCCTGCGTTCATCGAGAAAGCCGCTGAAGGTCTGGTACTGGCCTTCTTCAACCAGGGCGAAGTCTGCACCTGCCCGTCGCGTGCGCTGATTCAGGAATCGATCTTCGAGCCCTTCATGGAAGTGGTGATGAAGAAGATCAAGGCGATCAAGCGTGGCAACCCGCTGGATACCGACACCATGGTTGGCGCCCAGGCGTCCGAGCAGCAGTTCGACAAGATCCTTTCCTACATGGAGATCGCTCAGCAGGAAGGCGCACAGATCCTCACCGGCGG
>NZ_JACXXG010000095.1 GCF_014764705.1 Stutzerimonas kunmingensis | reverse complement strand
TATTGATCTTGCCGCTTTCTGGCCAGGCTACGACGCCGTTACCTGTCGCCCATCTACCGATAACACCCTCCTCATTGAGCTTGAACCTCAAGCCGGCTCTCTTCCTAAGTGCGGGCGTTGTGGCCAGTTCAGCCCGTTGATTCACGATCGCCGGATTCGTCTGGTGCGTGATCGTGATCTGTTCGATCAGCGCGTCCTGCTTCAACTACCAGTGCGCCGAGTCGATTGCCTGAGTTGTGGGCGGGTGACCGAGCGGATCGACTGGTTGGAGCCAGCATCTCGGCTGACCCAGCGGTTACGGATATGGCTCGAAAGCTTGCTGCGGCTGCTGCCGATCAGCCACGTCAGCCAGCTCACCGGCCTGCATTGGCACACCCTCAAAACGCTCGATAAACGACGCCTTCAAGCCGAGGTAGGCAACTTCGATTCAACCGGTGTCCGCCGCCTGGTGATGGACGAGTTCGCCCTGCACAAAGGGCATCGCTATGCCACGGTCATCATGGATGCCGAGCGAACGCGGGTATTGTGGGTCGGCCACGGCAACAGCCGCGAGGCGGTCCGCCCGTTCTTTGAATTGCTCGGCAAGCACTGCCAGCAGATAGAGGCGGTGGCCATGGACATGAACACGGCTTTTGATTTGGAGGTGAAGAAGCATTGCCCGCAAGCCGAAGTGGTGTACGACCTGTTTCACGTCGTCGCGCGCTACGGTCGGGATGTGATCGACCGTATCCGGGTTGACCAGGCCAACCTCCTGCGCGAAGACAAGCCGGCACGAAAGGCGGTCAAGCAAAGCCGCTGGCTGCTGCTGCGCAATCGCAACAACCTGAAGGACGGACAAGCCGTGCAGCTTCAAGAACTACTCGCGGCCAACCAGCCGCTGGCTACGGTCTATGTCCTCAAGGATGCGCTGAAGGATGTCTGGTTCGCCCCCAGCGTACGAGAGGGCTGGCGCCGCTGGCGAACCTGGTTGCGGCACGCCCGGGACAGCGGCCTCGCGCCGCTACAGCGCTTCGCTCGCAACCTGCGCAAATACGCCCGAGGCATCCTCGCCAGTGCCAACTTCCATATGCATACCAGCGTCCTTGAGGG
>NZ_JACXXG010000094.1 GCF_014764705.1 Stutzerimonas kunmingensis | reverse complement strand
GTGGTGCTGAAACCTGTCAAAAAGGCCTGAAGTCAGGCCTTGTGTGGACTCCGTTAGGCCAAAGCGCTTGAAAAAGCGCCAAACCGGACGGGTTGGGGCAGTTGAAGCCGAGTTTTTCAACGGCCTGCTAGACATCCAAAGGCGCCTGGCCAAAGCTAGCCGCCTTTTTTCGTTCCTTTCTGTTTGCTGTTCCGTTTACCGAGGTAAGCCATGCGTGACCGTTTCGATGAGATTCGTGCCGAGCGGGATGTTCATGCCGTGGAGCCGGTTGTTTACAACCGTGATCCCCATGCCGGGCTGTGGAAGCAGATCGCGTTGGGGATTGTGGTGGGTTATCTGGCGTTGGGTGTTTTGAGTGCCGTGGGTTGGGCGGTGGCTGTGCGGTTTGCGATGGGCGGTTTGCAGATTGCGGTGCCGTGAAAGCTGGGCCGCTAGGCTGGCGAACAGGTTCTTCTGAGGCCGTGGTATCAGCGGGCTGTGGCGCCTTCTCTTGCCGTTGACGTTACCCGTGGTGCGGCGCAGAATCGGCGCCATTTCGCGGGGAGCTATCCTCCGCTAGCGGTTTTCTTTGGTGTCTGAAGGGCGTGTGATGAATACGTTGCTGTCTGCGGTCTCGGTGATCGTTTGTGTGTTGGCAATCAGTGCGGGTGTGATGCTCGATGTTCGGCACAAGCCGAGCGACGAGGCGAAGCGGGTGTATACCGCGGAGCGGGTAAACGAGATTCTGCGGCGTAATACCAAGCAGAGCTGAGCCGAGAGGCAAGGCGGCGGATTAAAAAAAGAGGCGGCCCGCGGGTCGCCTTTTTCATGCCCGAAAAAAGCCGGGCGCAAGCCCGGCGAAGTCCAACGAGGAGAGGTGCTGCGGCGTGGGTGTTTACCAGAGCGGCAGGCTGTAGCTGACGATGAAGCGGTTCTCGTCGAGATCGCTCTGGAAGTTGCTGCGCGTGGTGGCATTGCGCAGCTTGAGGCCAAGATTCTTCAGCGGGCCGCTCTGGATGACGTAGGCGATGTCGGTGTTGCGCTCCCAGGTCTTGCCTTCGCTGGCGCCGGCGCCGCGGTCGACGTTATCGCCGGAGACGTAGCGGGTCATCAGGCTCAGCCCGG
>NZ_JACXXG010000093.1 GCF_014764705.1 Stutzerimonas kunmingensis | reverse complement strand
TATTAACCTGGCAAATAAATAGGGCATATTAGATAATCTGTCTCCATGAAAATAGATGCCCGTAAACTCAGCCCCCAAGAACAACGTGAAAAGCGCTCCACGGCCCTACGCATGCGTGAGCAGGGTTACACCTACAAGGCTATTGGCGAAGCGGTTGGTGTTCACCCCCGCACTATTGCTCACTGGGCGCAGGTCGCAGAACATAAAGGCGAAAAGGCTGCCATTGCTGGCGGCCAGCGTGGTGTGCGCCAGGGTGATCGCCGCAGTTTGAGCTCCAGCCAGGAAGTGCTGATTCGCACCTTGATGACCGATAAGATGCCCGACCAACTCAAGCTCGGCTTTGCGCTCTGGACGCGTGATGCGGTGCGAGAACTGATCCGCCAGCGCTGTGGTTTTCTCATGCCGGTTCGAACGGTTGGTGAATACCTCAAGCGTTGGGGCTACACCCCGCAGCGCCCACTGCATCGGGCTTATCAGCAGAAACCTGAAGTGGTTCAGCACTGGCTGGATAATGAATATCCACGCATCGCACAGCGGGCCAGGGCTGAGAATGGTGAGATTCAGTGGGGCGACGAAACCGGTATGCGCAGTGACAGCCATGCTGGCCGCAGCTACGCCCCTATTGGCGAAACGCCGGTGCGCCTGGTCAGCGGCAGTCGTTTTTCCACCAACATGATTTCCACCGTGACCAATCGGGGCAAACTGCGCTTCATGCTGTATCGGGAAACGCTGACAGCCCCAGTGCTGATTCGCTTCCTGAGTCGCCTGATTCGCGATGCTCAGGGCCGCAAGGTGTTTCTGATTCTCGACAACCTGCGCGTACACCACAGCAAAAAGGTGAGCGCCTGGGTTGGCGACCGCAAAGAGCAAATCGAACTGTTCTTCTTGCCGGCCTACGCCCCGGAGTTGAACCCTGACGAGTATTTGAATTGTGATTTGAAACATCAGGTTCGCACGGGCTTGCCGGCGCGTAATCAGGACGAACTGGAAAGGCGTGTTCGCTCGGTCATGAGACGATTGCAATTACGCCCTCAAAGAATCCGTTCTTATTTCCGGCATCCACGTATCGCCTACGCAGCATGATTTGGTGTATTTGATTGCCGGGTTAATA
>NZ_JACXXG010000092.1 GCF_014764705.1 Stutzerimonas kunmingensis | reverse complement strand
GGCGGTTGCAGGAGCTGAGTGCAACACGGTTATTGAATTGAAACCGGAGCATCATGCCGCATTGCCATGGCATTTTGCATGACCTCTCCCATCACCTCGATGGGGCATTTGAAGTCGAAGCGCTTGCGCGGTCGCATGTTCAGTTGCAGCGCAATGGCGTCCAGCTCCTCCTGGCTATGTACCGACAGGTCTGTGCCCTTGGGCAAGTACTGGCGAATCAGGCCGTTGATGTTTTCGTTGCTGCCGCGCTGCCAGGGGCTGTGCGGGTCGCAGAAGTAGATCGCCACGCCGGTTCTTTGGGTGATCTCGGCGTGTCGCGCCATCTCCCGGCCCTGGTCGTAAGTCATGCTCTTGCGCATCTCCAGCGGCATGCTATTGAGCGCGGCGCTGAAGCCTTCCAGCGCCGAAGTCGCCGTCGCGTCGTTCATCTTCACCAACATCAGGTAGCCACTGGTGCGTTCCACCAGCGTACCGACGGACGAGGCGTTGGCCTTACCCTTGATGAGGTCGCCTTCCCAATGCCCCGGCATCAGCCTGTCTTCAATCTCCGGCGGGCGCACATGAATACTGACCATCTCGGGGATCTGGCCGCGCCGATCCACGCCACCAGAGCGCGGCCGGCGCGTCGTCTTGCCTTGGCGCAGACAGATGATCAGCTCCTTACGCAGCTCACCCACTGGCAGGGCATAGATCGCGTTGTAGATCGTCTCGCGACAGACGTAGGCATCTCGCAGGTTGGGTATGTTCATGCTGCGCAGCTTGCCGGCAATCTGCTCGGGAGACAAACGCTCACGCAGCATATGGGTCACCAGTTCGAAGCGCTCGCTACCCGGCAACAGTTTTCGCATCGGTCGACAAACCTGGCGGCGGGCCTGCATTTGCTGCTGGGCCAGGCGGGCCGAGTAGCCACCGCAAGCACCTCGGTTACGGCGCAGCTCACGGCTGATGGTCGAAGGGGATCGGTTGATCAAGCAGGCAATCCTGCGCAGGCTGAAGCCTTGGGTACGACCGATTTGAATGGTGGCGCGCTCTTCAACGCTGAGTTCGGTATAAGACATAGGGGCAGCACCGTACCGGAAAGGTCAGGTGTTGCACTCAGTTTTTGCCGCCGCC
>NZ_JACXXG010000091.1 GCF_014764705.1 Stutzerimonas kunmingensis | reverse complement strand
GGCGGTTGCAGGAGCTGAGTGCAACACGGTCATTGAATTGAAGCTGGAGCATCATGCCGCATAGCCATGGCCTTCTGCATCACCTCACCCATAACTTCGATGGGGCACTTGAAGTCGAAGCGCTTACGCGGCCGCATGTTCAGTTGCAGTGCAATAGCGTCGAGTTCTTCTTGGCTGTGTACCGACAAGTCCGTGCCCTTGGGCAGGTACTGGCGGATCAGGCCATTGATGTTTTCGTTGCTGCCGCGTTGCCAAGGGCTATGCGGATCGCAGAAGTAAATCGCCACCCCGGTCTGCTGGGTGATTTCAGCATGCCGCGCCATTTCTCGGCCCTGGTCGTAGGTCATGCTCTTGCGCATCGCCAGCGGCATGCCATTGAGCGCTGCACTGAAGCCTTCCATCGCCGATGTCGCCGTCGCGTCGTTCATCTTTACCAGCATCAGGTAGCCACTGGTGCGCTCTACCAGCGTGCCTACAGACGAGGCGTTGGCCTTGCCCTTGATCAGATCGCCTTCCCAATGCCCTGGCATCAGTCGGTCTTCGATCTCCGGTGGGCGCACATGGATGCTGACCATCTCGGGGATCTGGCCACGCCGATCCACGCCGCCAGAGCGCGGCCGGCGCGTCGTCTTACTTTGGCGCAGGCAGATGATCAGCTCCTTACGCAGCTCGCCGACCGGCAAGGCATAGATGGCGTTATAGATCGTCTCGCGACAGACGTATGCATCTCTGAGGCTGGGAATGTTCATGCTGCGCAGCTTGCCGGCAATCTGCTCGGGAGACAAACGCTCGCGCAGCATATGGGCCACCAACTGAAAGCGCTCACCACCCGGCAACAGCTTTCGTTTCGGTCGACAGCCTTGGCGGCGGGCCTGCATCTGCTGCTGGGCCATGCGGGCCGAGTAGCCACCACAGACATCTCGATTGCGGCGCAGCTCCCGGCTGATGGTCGAAGGGGATCGGGTGATCAAGCAAGCAATCTTGCGCAGGCTGAACCCTTGGGCACGGCTGATTTGAATGGTGGCGCGTTCTTCAACGCTGAGTTCGGAATAAGACATAGGGGCAGCACCGTACCGGAAAGGTCAGGTGTTGCACTCAGTTTTTGCCGCCGCC
>NZ_JACXXG010000090.1 GCF_014764705.1 Stutzerimonas kunmingensis | reverse complement strand
CTAGTGTCCAGAGCGGGTAGTTCGTTTATTTAATGATGTAACGTTATACTGGCGTGGCTCCGAAGCCACTGACCGGTAACCCACATGGCCAAGCCCGCCGCCTGCTTTGTCTTAACGCCGTCCGATCACTCCACCCTGCAAAGGTGGTTACGGATGGGCTCGCTGGCGCAGAACCTCGCGCAGCGTGCTCGTATTCTGTTGCTATTGGCTGACGGAGTGACGCCCAAAGAGGTCAGTGAGCAGCTTCTGGTCTCCGCGCCGGTGGTGTTCAAATGGCGCAAACGCTATCTAGAGGCCGGTCTCGAGGGCCTGAACGACCTGCCTCGCAGTGGTCAGCCACGCAAGCTCAGCGCGCAGAAAGTCAACGACATCCTCACGCTAACGACCCGCCGCGTGCCCCGTGAGGCAACGCATTGGAGCGTCCGGTTGATGGCCAAATATGCTGGCGTCACGACCTGGCAGGTTCGCCAGGTCTGGGCCGCTGCCGACCTCAAACCGCATCGCCTGAAGACGTTCAAAATCAGCAACGACCCGCATTTTGCGGACAAGGTTGTCGATGTAGTCGGGCTTTACCTAAACCCGCCGGATAACGCTCTGGTGCTATCGGTTGATGAGAAAACCCAGATCCAGGCGCTGGACCGCACCCAACCGATGTTGCCATTGCGCCCGGGGCAGATTGAGCGACGTACTCACGACTACAAGCGTCATGGCACTGCCAGCCTGTATGCCGCTTTCGACATCCTGACGGGCAAGGTCATCGGGCGAATCACTCAGCGCCACCGGGCCAAGGAATTTCTGGCGTTCCTGCAACAGATCAACCGCAGTACGCCCGCCGAACTGGATCTGCATGTGATCCTGGATAACAGCTCGACGCACAAGACCCCCGCCATCAAGCAGTGGCTGGAGAAGCACCCACGTTTCAAGCTGCATTTCACGCCGACCAGTGCTTCGTGGTTAAACGCGGTGGAAGGCTGGTTCGCGCGACTGGAAAGGCGAGCGCTGTATCGTGGCGCGTTTACCAGTGTGGCAGATCTGAAAACGGCTATTCGCCACTTCATCGAGGCCCACAACGAGCTTTCCGCCAAGCCATTCAAATGGAATAAAACGGCCGAATCGATCATCAGCTCAGTGCACAAAGCTAAACTGGGCGCGATGAAAAATAGATTATTGAACTAACCGCTCAGGACACTAG
>NZ_JACXXG010000089.1 GCF_014764705.1 Stutzerimonas kunmingensis | reverse complement strand
GGAGACGCTGAACAATTAGCCAATTCTCACCGTCCCCCTTTTTCAACCCGGTTTTTTCAACCTACCGGCCTTATTCTGCGTTTCTTGGGCCGATTTCTACCCTGATTTTGCTGATTAGCGGGCCAGCCCCGCCTTTCGGACGGACTTATCCCGCCGTCCGTTGCAAATACCGCTTGGCCAGTACCAGATTGGCCAACCCAAACAGACTGAACAACTGCGCCGTATTCTTTTCCAGTCCACGGTAGCGAACCTTACGATGATTGAAGCGCACCTTGATCACCTGGAAGGGATGCTCGACCTTGGCACGCAGCTGCGCCTTGGCGTATTCGACTTTGCGCTTGACTCGGTACAGCACGCTGTCTTTGCCGTGATGTTTGTAACTGCTTGGCCGTGCTGCAATCGACCAGACAACGTCCCGTTCAGCATGCTCCGGTCGCTTGGCCGCACCAGTGTATCCAGCGTCACCCGAAACATAGGTTTCGGCGCCGTGCAGCAACTGATCGACCTGGGTGACATCCGCCACGTTGGCGGCAGTCCCTACCACGCTGTGCACGAGTCCCGATGTGGCGTCGACACCAACGTGGGCCTTCATCCCGAAGTGCCATTGATTGCCTTTCTTGGCCTGATGCATCTCAGGATCACGCTTACCTTCTCGGTTCTTGACCGAGGGCGGCGCGGCGATCAGGGTAGCGTCGACGATAGTGCCTTCCTTGAGCAGCAGACCCCGGCTGGCCAGATGCTGGTTAATCGTTTCAAACAGCACCCGCGTTAGCTGATGGGTTTCCAGCAAGCGGCGAAATCGCAACAAGGTAGTGGCATCCGGTGCCGACTCACGGCCCAGGTCGATGCCGATGAAACCACGAATGGCCTGGCTGTCGTAGACGGCATCTTCGGTACCTTCATCGGAGAGACCGAAACACTGCTGCACGACATACATGCGCAGCATGCGCGACAACCCAATCGCAGGGCGTCCACGCTTGCCTGTGGTGTCGCTATAGAACGGCGCCACTTGCGCCTCCACTTGTGCCCAGGGCACCAGCTGTTCAAGGTCAGCCAGGAAGCGATCTCGGCGAGTCTGCTTTTTCTTGCCGGTATATTCGAGTTCGGAGAAGGTCTTCTGCACGCGCGTAACAAAGCTCATGGAGGGGGCTGGTTGAGGGGGCTCAGTGTGCCAAGGGTGGGGGCGGCTGGCTATTTATGCAGTGTCTCC
>NZ_JACXXG010000008.1 GCF_014764705.1 Stutzerimonas kunmingensis | reverse complement strand
GGCAAGATCAATAGGATGCACGGCGACAGCAGGGACAGGTGAAGGGTGTGTTTGGCGACTGCCAATTTACCTGCTTCCCTGACTGTCAACTCGCTCTTCCCCCAGACTCCGCGAAGAACCTTTTTTTATGCCTGCTGAACAGTGACGTCACAGGCTGTACATACCGTTCGTCCAAAATTGCACAGGAATTAAACAACTGAACTACGGTCAGTTAACTACTCGCTTAATCAAGGGCTTACGCCATGAAGCTGGAAATAGCTCGAGGATTGTTCCTAGTTGGCGCTCTGGGAGTGACCACGCTGTGCGTGGCGGCCTGGAATGAGCCCGGAGCGACGCTGGTGCAGAGCAGCGAAAGCCGCAGCTATTGCCCGGTGCCGCCTGGTGGGCGCCCGCAGTTCGAGGCGATGCGTCCTGATCAGGATTTGCTGTTGTTGCTGTATGGCCTGTCCCAGGGCATGCGCTGAGCTGGAGGCTATCCTCGCAGGCCACACCGCACTCAGCCGGCGCTCGGTACGGCCGCCGCGGACGGGCTTTGGTCGGGCTTGGCCAGCAGGTCATAGACCGCCGGTAGCACGAACAGGGTGAACAGCGTGCCCACCGACATGCCGGTGGCAATCACCAGGCCGATGTCGAACCGGCTGACCGCGCCGGCCCCACTGGCGATGATCAGCGGCACCATGCCGAACACCGTCGCCGCTGTGGTCATCAGCACCGGCCGCAGGCGGATCGCCGCCGCTTCTTCCACCGCTTCGCGTCGACTCAGGCCCTGTTCGCGGCGCAGCTGATTGGCGAACTCGACGATCATGATGCCGTGCTTGCTGATCAAGCCGATCAGCGTCACCAGGCCCACCTGGGTATAGATGTTCATGCTCGACAGGCCAAGGAACAGCGGCACCAGCGCGCCGCAGACCGACAGCGGCACGGTGACCAGGATCACCAGAGGATCGCGGAAGCTCTCGAACTGCGCGGCCAGGACCAGAAAGATCACGGCCAGGGCCAGCGCGAAGGTCAGATACAGCGCGTTGCCTTCCTGGATGTACTGGCGCGAGGCGCCGGCGTAATCGAAGCTGAAACCTTCGGGCGCTTCTTCGCGGGCGATGGTCTGCAGCGTTTCGATCGCCTCGCCCATGCTGACGATCGGAAAGCCCTGGATCATCGCGGCGTTGAGTTGCTGGAACTGCTTGAGCTGAGTCGGTCGAGCGCGATCGTGCACCTGGATCAGCGTCGACAGCGGCAGCATCTGGCCTTGCCCATTGCGCACGTAGTAGTTGCTCAGCCAGTCCGGGTTGTCGCGGTAGGCGCGCTCGACCTGGGCGATGACCTTGTAGCTGCGGCCTTCGATGGTGAAACGGTTGATCTCGCCTTCGCCGAGCAGGGTGCTCAGGGTCAGGCCGAGGTCTTCCATGGATACGCTCATCTGCGCCGCCTTCTCGCGGTCGATCTCGACCACGATTTCCGGTTTGTCGAAGGCCAGGTCCACGTCGAGGAAGGCGAACTTGCCGGACTCCTCGGCGCGCTTGCGGATGCGCTCGGTCACCTGCAGCAGCGTCTCGTAGTCGTTGGCGGTGTTGATCACGAACTGGAAGGGCAGGCCTTCGCCAGTGCCCGGCAGAGACGGCAGGTTGAAACCGAAGATCTGCAGGCCCGGCAGGCGATCGAGCTTGGCCTGTACCTCGGGAAGGATCTCCATCTGCGAGCGCTCGCGCTCGTCCCAGGGCTTGAGCAGGAAACCGCCGATGCCGCTCTGCACGCCGTCGAAACCGTTGATCTGGAACCAGGAGTAGTACTCCGGAAAGCTCTTGAAGATCTCCAGAAACTGATCGGTGTAGGCGTTCAGGTAGTCCAGGTTGGCGGTCTTCGGTGCGCTGGCCATCATGAAGACGATGCCCTGGTCCTCCTCCGGTGCCAGTTCGCTCTCGGTGAACATCAGCAGCACCGGAATCAGCGCCAGCACGAGCACGGCGAACACCAGTACCACCGGGCGGGTATTGAGGGTGCCGTGCAGCGCGTGCTGGTAACGCTGCTTGAGGCGTTCGAACAGTTCGTCCAGGCGATGGGCGAGGCCGCTGGGGTTCTCCTCATGGCGCAGCAGCTTCGAACACATCATCGGTGAAAGCGTCAGCGCCACGACTCCGGAAATTAGCACCGCGCCGGCCAGGGTCAGGGCGAACTCCTGGAACAGCGCGCCGGTCAGCCCCTGCAGGAAGCCGATGGGGGCATAGACCGCCGCCAGGGTGATGGTCATGGTCACCACCGGCATGGCGATTTCCCGTGCGCCGTCGATGGCCGCCTGGAACGGTGACTTGCCCTGTTCTATATGCCGGTGGATGTTCTCCACCACGACGATGGCATCGTCCACCACCAGGCCGATCGCCAACACCATGGCCAGCAGCGTCAGCAGGTTGATCGAGTAACCCATCGCCTGCATGAAGAACAGCACGCCGATCATCGACAGCGGAATGGTCACCACCGGAATCAGCACGGTGCGCAGCGAGCCGAGGAAGAGAAACACCACGACGATGACGATCACTGCGGCTTCGGCCAGGGTCTTCACCACCTCGTCGATGGAGGCTTGGATGAACTCGGTGGCGTCGTAGGCGATGGTCGCCTTCAGGCCCGGCGGCAACTGTGCCTCGATCTGCGGCATGATCGCGCGCACTTCCTTGATCACGTCCAGCGGGTTGGCGCTGGGTGTGCCCTTGATGCCGATATAGACCGAGGGGATACCGTCGAACGAGCTGATCGAGTTGTAGCTTTCGGCGCCCATCTCCACCCGCGCCACATCACCCAGCAGAACGCGACTGTCGCCCTGCGTGCGCAGCGGGATGGCGGCGAACGCTTCCGGCGTCTTCAGTTCGGTGTCGGCGTTGATGCTGGTGACCACATACTGGCCCTTCACTTCGCCGGCCGCCGAGAGGAAGTTGTACTTGCGCACCGCCTCGTTCACGTCGCTGGCGGAAACCCCATAGGCCGCGAGCTTCACCGGGTCCAGCCAGAGGCGCATGGCGAACACCTGGTTGCCGAGGATTTCCGCTTCGGCCATGCCCGGCAGCGTCGCCAGCTTGGGCTGGATGACCCGCGACAGGTAGTCGGTGATCTGCGGGTTGCTCAGCTGGTCGCTGTAGAAGCTGATGTACATCAGCGCGGTGGAGTCGGCCGCCTGCTTGTTCAGCACCGGGTCCTCGGCATCCTGCGGCAGCTGGTTCTTCACCGAGTTGGCCTGGCTCAGCAGCTCGGTGTAGAGGCGATCGGTGTCGGCACCGATGCGCGCATAGACGGAGATCACCGAGGCGTTCTGCTGGCTGACAGAGGTCATGTAGTCGACGCCTTCGGCGCTGGCCAGACTCTGCTGCAACGGCTGGGTGATGTAGCCCTGGATGGTCTCGGCGTTGGCGCCGGGGTAGGCGGTGGTCACCGTGATCAGCGCACTTTCCATCTGCGGGTACTGACGGATGGTCAGGCTGTTGAAGGCCTGGATGCCGAGCAGCACGATCAGCAGGCTGATGACGCTCGCCAGCACGGGGCGGCGGATGAAGGGGTCGGTGAACGCCATGGGAAGTCCCTGGAACCTTGTCTGAGTCTGCTGTGCGTCGGGCCTGCCGCGTGAGGAACAGGCTTTTCTATTCGGTCGCCGGCTGCTGAGAGCCTTCCAGCTTGAGCGTGCGGCTTTCGGCGATGGCGACATGGGCGCCGCTGTCCAGCTTGAGCTGGCCGGCGGTGATCACCTGTTCGCCGCCCTTCAGGCCGTCGAGGACGACCGTCAGTCCGTCGCGCCGCTCGCCGGTGGTGACGAAGCGGCGCTCAACCACCAGGTAGGGCTCGTCGCTGCTGACGCCTTCCGGCGGCGTGCCCTCGGTCACCAGCAGCACCGAGTTGCCATACAGGGTGTAGGTGATGGCGGTTTCCGGGACCACCACCTGGGCGGTCTCGGTCGGCAGCAGCACCTGCAGGTCGGCAAACATGCCGGGCAGCAGACGTCCGTCCGGATTGCCCAGTTCGGCGCGCACCTGAACGTTGCGGGTAGTGGTTTCCACCTTCGGGTTCAGCGCGCTGATCACGCCTTCGAAGCGTTCGCCGGGATAAGCGGCGACCTGTAGCTGCACTCGCTGGCCGAGCTTCAGCAGCGGCACATGCTGCTCGGCCAGGAAGAAGTCGACGTACAGCGTGGACAGGTCCTGAAGCGTCGCGATCGGCGTGCCGGCGGCGATGTAGTCGCCGACATCCACCTGACGGATGCCGATGGTGCCGGAGAAAGGCGCCAGGATGCGCTTCTTCGACAGACTGGCGCGCAGCTGCGCGACGCTGGCCGCGGCCTTCTGCGATTCGGCATTGAGCCGGTCGTACTCGCTGCGCGAAATGGCCTGGCGATCCAGCAGGCTACGCGCGCGCTGGAATTCCAGGCGCGACAGGTTGAGGTCGGCTTCGGCGCTGGCCAGGCTGGCCTGCTCCATCTCGCTGTCGAGCAGCACGATGGCCTGGCCCTTGCTGACCTTCTCGCCGGACTGGAACTGCACGTCGGTGATCGTTCCGGCGATCTCGACGCTCAGATCGATGCCCTGGGATGCCTTAAGCGTGCCGATGGCCGGTAGGCGGCTTTGCCAGTCCATGCGCCGGGCAATCTCGGTCTCGACATCGATCGCCGGCTTCGGTGCCTGGAATTGCTGAATCTGTTGATAGATCGAGTTGAACTTGAGTGCGGCGAGGATCGCAACGACGACGACCACCGCGCCCAGCATGAACAGCATGCGGCGCAACATTTTCCGATTTCCTTGGAGATGTGAGCCGGCTGTCTACTGCCGTGATCGAGGCAGCCGTTCGAACGGTCCGGTCGCCAGCTTCGGCGACCTGCTGGCACCTGACTCAGCAGGACCGGAGAGCGAGGAACTTAGCCCCGAAACGAGGCCAAGTAAAGGGGGAGGGGGGCGGAAAGCAGCGCAGGTGCGGGGCGGGCGACAGACTGTCGGCCCGCCCGCAGATCATCAGCCGGCGAGGCGCTGGGTGACTTCGGTAAGTTGCGCGGACAGCCCATGCAGGTTCTGGCTGGCGGTTTCGGTGCGCTCGACGTTCTGCTGGTTGATGGTGGCGATCGAGGTGATCTCGGTGATGTTGCGCGAAATGTCTTCGGCCACCGCGGTCTGCTCCTCTGCGGCCGTGGCGATCTGGCGGTTCATGTCGCGGATCGCCTCGACCGCTTCGGTGATGCGCTGCAGCATCTGACCGGCCTCGGTCACCTGGCCGACGCCCTGTTCGCTGCGCGCCTGACCGCTCTCGATGGCGCGTACGGCATTGCTCGCGCCGGTCTGCACGGTGTCGATGATCTGGTGAATCTCGGCGGTGGACTCGGCGGTGCGCTGAGCCAGGGTGCGCACCTCGTCGGCGACCACGGCAAAGCCGCGGCCGGCGTCACCCGCTCGAGCTGCCTCGATGGCGGCATTGAGCGCGAGCAGGTTGGTCTGATCGGCGATCCCGCGGATCACCTCCAAGACCTTGCCGATGCGCCCGCTATCACCCTCCAGGCGGCGGATGACGTCTGCCGTGCTGGCGATCTCGTTGCTCATGTCGGTGATGGTGGCGATGGTGCCGCGCATCACCGCTTCGCCCTGCTGGGCGGAATGGTCGGCGGCGTCGGCGGCCTGCGCGGCTTCGGCGGCATGCCGCGAGACTTCCTGGGCGGTCGCGGACATCTCGTGCATCGCCGTGGCGACCTGATCGGTACGCGAGAACTGCTCGCGGGCGCCGTCGGCCATCAGCCTGGCGATGGCGTTCAGCTCGCCGCTGGCACTGTCCAGATTCGAGGTGCTCTGCTGCAGGCGCGTGAAGGTATCGGCGAGGAAATCGCGCAACACGTTGGCGGCGGCGGCGAGGCGGCCCAGTTCGTCGCTGCGGCTGGCATCCACGCGGTCGGCGAACTTGCCCTGGCTGAGGCGCGCGATGTGCTCGATCAGGTTGCGTATCGGTTCGATGATCCGACGATTGACCAGCCACAGGCTGAACAGCGCCACTACCACACCGGCAAGGATCATGATGATCGGACCGAAGGATGCGGTGGTCTGTGCGTCGGCACGGATGGTCTCCGAGCGCTGCGCGGCGGCGTCGCCCAGCTGTTTGACCAGCTCGCTCAGCTGAGCGCTGGTCGCCCGGTCGATACCGGCTACCGCGGCGTCCCCGGCGAGCGGGTCGCTGTCGGCAGCGATGAAGGCATCCAGGCCCTTGCGATAGGCAACGCCGAGTGTGCGGTGCTCGCTGCGCAGACTTTCGATCTGCTTAGTCACTTCAGGCTCGTCGGCGGTCAGTACCAGCAGGTCGCCAAGAATCTTCTGCACCTTGGCTTCCTGAGCCTCGAACTGACTCCAGTAGCGGTTGCGTGAGTCAGGCTGTTTGCCGCGCAGCAGCACGTTCTTCCATTCCTGAACCTGGACCTTGAACTCGAGGTTGGCCTCGTCGATCAGTTGCACTTCGGCTAGCGGGCCGTCGAGCAGCGCCTGGAAGTGGTCGATATTGCCGCTGAGCATGCGAATGCAGGCGAGGGCGATGAGTAGTGTCAGCAGCAGGCTGCCGCCGATCAGCGCGAGAATCTGTGCGCGTAGGGATTTCTGAAACATGGCAAGGTCTCGTTGGGTAAGAAAAACAAACATCGAGCATCCGTGCCGCTGCCTTGCATGCATCGGCGGTTGTGGCCAGTTTCTTGAGCTAGACGATGCGCAGATGGTTGTCCCAGAGCCCTGCCGGCAGCTCGAGGGGGGTGCTGACGAAGCGTTCGCCGCTACAGTCGAACAGCCGGCAGCGGCCCTGTCCTGAGCTCACCACGAAGCCTTCTGCGACTGCCGCGACGCCCGCACAATCGGGCACATGGGCTGCCTGCCGCAGCTCGGTACTGTCCAGGTCCCAGATGAACACCTTGTTGCCACGTGGCGCCGTCACGGCCAGCAGGCGCAGCTCGTCGTGGATGGCGAGGCTGGCGGTGTACTGGTTCATTACCTGCCGCTGTGCCTCGCCCAGCGGAAAGTGCTGGAAGGCCTGCCCGGGGCGCTTGATCGCCAGCAGCGGGATGCGGTCCATGGCGTCGCCTTCGTACTGCTGGCCGCTGACCACGGTACCGTCAGCGGCAACGGCAAGGTGACGCACGCTGTTCATTTGCTCGGATAGTTGTTCCTTGCTGATCAGCGTACCGTCGCGGCGCAGCAGTACCAGGCTCGGCTCCATCGCATCGAGATTCATCATCTCGCGGCTGTCGGCCTCGGTGCGGATACCGCCATTGGCGATCACCAGGGTTTCGTTGTCCGGCATCCACAACAGCTGGTGCGGGCCGATACCGTGCGTCGCGTGCTCACCGACGCGCACTAGCTGTCGGCCTTCCAGTCGATAGACACCGAGCACGCCACGACCGGCATCGGCGGTGTCGTTTTCGGTGGTGTAGAACCACTCGCCATCCTTGTGAAACACCCCGTGCCCATAGAAGTGCCGGTCGGCCGGCGAGGTCATGACCTGCAGCAGGCGACCGTCACGCGCATCGATCAGGTAGCTCTCGCGGCTCGGGCGGCGACCGACGAACACCGCCAACGGCAGGTACGGGTGCGGGTAGACGTCATGGCAGCGCTCGGCGACCGGTGTTGCGAACACTTGGCTGCCATCGAGGCGATAGCCGACGGCGTAGTGTTGCCCGTCGGCGCCATCACGTGCGGAGAGCAAAACCTGTTGCCCGTCGTGACGCGTCAGTGACCAGCCAGCGATGCCGCTGGCGGCAAGCATGGCGCCGGTCAGGCCAAGCAGGGTGCGGCGCTTCATGATCAGTCCCCGTCGTGCGCGTTGAAGCCGATCTGTACGCCGAGGGCGCGCGCCAGCTCGAGCTGGTGCAGGCGATGCAGTTGGTCGATCCGCTGGTACAGCGCATCGAGCTGCGCCCGACTCTCCTCGTTGGCGAGCATTTTGCCGAACGGCTCGGGCATGGCTTTCAGTTGCTGCAGCAGGTCGGCGTAACCGGCGTCGATGCGCTTGGCCAGATCAGCCTGCTCAGCGCCGAGCAGCGCGCGCAGACCGTCCTGGTCGGCACCCAGCCAGAGGCTTTCGGCGCCTTTGACGGTGGCAGCGATATTGCTCAGGGTCGTGTCGCTGCGCCAGCCGTCGGCCTGGTACGGCTGCGGATGGCCCTTGGTCTGGCGGCCGAGCGGCGCGCCGAGCTTCTTCTTCAGGCCGTCGAGGGCCGTGACCTGAACCCGCAGCAGTTCGGCGATGGCTTCGCTCGGTTCGGCATAACGCTCGTTGGGAAAGCTGCGCAACTGATCGGCCATGCCGTCCTTGTCCTGCCATTGCTGCAGGACGCTGGCTGCAAGCTGCTGCTGGTGCTCGCCTATGGCCGTCAGCAAGGGGCAGTAGCGCGTCCTGGTGGCGGGGTCGGCGAGGTCGATGCTGCTGTCGAAAAGGACGTACTCGTAGGCGCTCAGGCCCTGCACCACGACGCTGGCGTTATCCAGATCGGCCTGGGTCAGCTCGGGCTTGGTCTTGAGCAGTGCCGTGACCTGGCGTGCAACGAGGTTCTTCTTGTCCGGCCAGAACTGGACCTGCCAGGCCAGATTGCCTTCGCCCATTGGGCCGATCAGCAGCGGCTGCAGGCCGGCCCAGGCGGTTTGCGCATGCACGAAGGCAGCATGCGCTTCGTCCAGGGTCTGGTTGTCGGCACAGAAGGCGATCGCGCTGGCCGCCAGGCGGCGGTCGGCTTCCGACCACTGTTTATAGGCTGGCAGCAATACACCATCAGCCAGGGTTTTGCTGGTCTCGGCCTGCGGGTCGGCGGGCGTGCAGGCGTTCAGCAACAAGGCGGTGAGCAGAGCGCCGCTGGCGATGCGCAGGGTGTTCGAACGGATCATGGTGTCCTCATCGGCAAGGCCGGTTGCAGCGCTTTCGCGCCGGGAAAGCATGGTGGATAGCATGGGCATTCAGAGCGACTCGAGGAAGCTCAGCAGCGCGGTACGTTCGTTCTGGTCGTAGCCGAGCACGATCTGGCGCGCCTTCTCGGCCTCGCCGCCGTGCCAGAGTATGGCTTCGAGCAAATTGCGGGCGCGGCCGTCGTGCAGGAACTGGGTATGCCCGCTGACTGCCTGGGTCAGGCCGATGCCCCACAGCGGTGGCGTGCGCCATTCCCGGCCGTTGGCCTCGAACTCGGCGCGGTCATCCGCGAGGCCTTCGCCCATGTCATGCAGCAGCAGGTCGGTGTAGGGGCGAATCAGCTGATTGGCCAACTCCGGTTCCGCGGCGTCGGCAGCGGTGGTGAACTGTGGCACGTGGCAGCTCTGGCAGCCGGCGCGGTGAAATAGCGTCTTGCCGGCGAGTACCTGTGGGTCGTCGACGTTCCGTCGCGCAGGTACGCCGAGATTGCGGGTGTAGAACAGCACCTGGGCGAGGATGTCGTCGCTGACTTCCGGCTCGCCACCGTCCGGCATCGCGCGACACTCGGTCTGCCGGTCGGTGCAGCTGCTGCCGCTGAACAGGCTGGTGGACAGCCCCATGTCGTTGAAGAAAGCGTCGGCATTCTGCTGGTTGAGGCTTGGCTGCCCGGCCTTCCAGCCGAAGCGGCCGATCACGGTCTGCCGGCTGGTCTGGTCGAAGACCCGGTTGGGGCGGCCGGAGATGCCGTCGCCGTTGCGGTCATCGGGGTCGGCATTGGCCAGCAGCGCTTCTTCGGGAATGGCTTCGAGCAGGCCCAGGCCGATCATCGGTGGCGCGATGCGCAGGGACATCCGGGTTTCCGGATGCATGTCACCATAGGCCAGGTCGTTCAGTTCGATTTCCGGCCTGCGCAGCTCGACCTCGGTGCCATCGGCGAAGCGCACCTGCTCGGTCGAATAGCGCAGCCGTACCTTGCCTTCCGGGGCGACGCCGGGAATCGCCATGTCCTGCAGCTGGCCGCCGTAGCTTGGCTCCGGTGCGATGCCACGTTCTCGGACGACTTCGGCATGCTCGGGCCCGGCCGGAATGGACAGCCGTACCAGCATCGACACGGCGCTGGTCGCATCGGGTGCCGGCGGATGGCCGCGGCCGTCCTTGATATGGCAGTTCTGGCAGGCGTTGGTATTCAGCAGCGGGCCAAGACCATCGCGAGCTGTGGTGGATGCCGGGGCGATGACCCAGGGATTTCGGAAGAAGCTGTTGCCGACGCTGAAGTCGAGTCGACGCATCGGTGCCAGATTAGCCGAAGGCATGGAGTAGGCGTTCTGGTCGAACTTCATCACCGTGGTGCTGCCGCCGGAGAGCGCCTCACCAGGTTCGGGCTGGGAGAAAGTCGGTGTTTCAACGTTATCGCAGGCGGCCAGGGCTAGAGCCAGCAGCGGGAAGAGGCGGCGAAACAGCGGGCGCATCGGAAGTACCTGCGGGGCGGTGAATTAAGCCGCGCAATCTTAGCAGGCTAATCGTAATGGAATAAGAGGGATTTGCATTTGCGCGAGAGGAGCGCGCGCTCTGAGACCAGGCAGGGGTACAGCGAAAAGCCCGACACGGGCGCAACAGCTGCGCCCGTGTCGGTGCCGATCAGAACTCGTGATCGGCGGTGTCAGGGTTGAGGTCGCTGATGCCGAGGGCACCGGCGGCCTGCTCGATCGCGGCGGTCTGCTTGACCAGTGCGCCGATGGCATCGCGTACTTTCTGCTGGCCTTCGGTGTTGTCCGAAGCGATCAGCTGGTCGAAGGCCTCTCCGTTCTTCGCACTTTCAACCAGGACTTGCAGCTTGGCTTCGGTGGTTTCCAGGTCGGTCTTCAGCGTGCTGTCCACCTCTGGGCTGACGCCCTGAACCAGCGATGCCAGGCTTGGACCGGTCAACGTAGTGCCGTCGACGCGCTTGTACTCGCCGAGATAGACGTTGCGAACGCCACGGGCATTGAAGAAGTGCGAGTTGTGGGTGTTGTCGCTGAAGCAGTCGTGCTCGTCTTCGGTGGAGTTGGCTTCCAGAGCGACTTTCATGCGCTCGCCAGCCAGTTCGCCGAGTGACAGGCTGCCCATGCCGAAGAACATCTTGCGCAGGCCGTTTTCCGCGGTATCGGCTTCGAGGCTGGCGCGGTAGTTCTCGGCATTCGGCTGCCACTGCTCGACCATTTCCTGCAGGTCGCTGACCAGCAGTTCGGTCGCGACTTTCAGGTAGGTGCGGCGGCGGTCGCAGTTGTCGCCTGTGCAGCCTTCGCCTTCCACGTAGTCGGTGTAGGGCCGCTCGCCGGCACCTGGGCCTGTGCCATTGGGGTCCTGGCCCCAGAGCAGGAACTCGATCGCGTGGTAGCCAGTGGCGACGTTCGCTTCGGAGCCGGCCAGTTCGTTGAGGCTGGCCAGCAGCTCGGCGTTGATTTCGCTGGTGTCGACCTTGTCTTCGCCAATCTGCAGTTCGCTGTTGGCGATGATATTGGCTGTGGCGCCCGGGTTGCCGAGGGCGTGCTGGTAGTCGCCCTCGATGTAATCGATCAGGCCCTCATCGAGCGGCCAGGCATTGAGCTGACCTTCCCAGTCATCCACCACGGCGTTGCCGAAGCGGAAGACCTCGGTCTGCATGTAGGGAACGCGGGCCGCCAGCCAGGCCTGGCGCGCGGCCTGCAGGGTCTCTTCGCTGGGGTTGGCGAGGAGGGCGTCGACCGCTTCCTGCAGTTTCACGCCGGTGGCGTGGGCATCGCTGAATACCGCCAGCGCCAGATCGGCGTAGTGGCTGACGACTGCCTTGGCCGCTTTCTCATCGGGCGCCTGCGCCTTTTCGGCTGGCACGCTTTCGGTAGTGCTTTGCGGGGCAGCAGTCTGGTTCGCGGGGGTCTTGTCCTCACCGCAACCGGCGAGTGAGATGGCCACAGCGAGGAGGCTGGCGGTTGCCCAGATGGGGGTGCGTAGCATGTGCGGGTTCCTTTGCGTGCGAGTGAACGAAGCCGAGGGCTGCTCGGAAGCCGTCAATAATGCGAAAGATTTTCATTTTGTGCAAAGCCAATGCGTGCACAGGCTCTCTCTTCCGTTTCGGTGCAGCCGGTAGAATGCTGGCGTTCTGACGGCCTTTGTCCCTGGAGATGCTATGAGCCTGAGCGCTGTGGTTGTGCTGGTTGTGCTGTTTCTCGTCGCCGCTTACGCGGTGATTCTCTACAACGGGCTGGTGCGTCTGAAGCATGGCGTCGGCAAGGCCTGGGCCAATATCGACGTGCTGCTGCGTCAGCGCCATGAAGAGTTGCCCAAGCTGGTGGAGACCTGCCGGCAGTACATGCAGCATGAACGCAATACGCTGGAGCAGGTGATCAGTGCGCGCAATGCCGTGTCCAGCGCGCGGGAGCAGGGCGATGTGAGTGCGCTGGGGCAAGCCGAAACCGGTCTGCGTGCTGGCCTCGGGCGGCTGTTCGCGCTGGCCGAGAACTACCCCGAGCTCAAGGCCAACGAGAGTTTCCGCCATCTGCAGCAGCGCATCAGCGGACTGGAAAGCGGAATCGCCGATCGCCGTGAGCTGTACAACGAGGCGGTCAACCTGAACAACGTGCGCATCGAGCAATTCCCCGATGTACTGCTGGCGCGGACGTTCGGTTTCAAGGAGGCTGCCCTGCTGCAGTTCAGCGAGGCGGAGAAGGCCGACGTCGATCTCAAGGCGCTGTTCGGCTGAAATGCATCCGGGCCAGGTTTTCACACTCATTCTCGCCGCCGCGCTTTGCGTCGGCGGGGCGTGGATCTGCATCGGTCGCTGGTCGCGTGCGCGTCATTTGCTCGATACCCCGACTTCTCGCATTCGCTCGGCAGCCCAGGGGTATGTCGAGCTGGTTGGTGTGCTACGCGAGCTGATGGTGCCGCAACCGGTGGCGCCGCTGACCGGCGAGCGCTGCCTGTGGTGGCGCTACCGTATCGAGGAGTACCGTTCCAACGGCAAGCGCAGCAGCTGGAGTGTGGTCGAACGCGGCGTAAGTGCAGCCTGGCTGCGCCTGGCCGATGCCACCGGCGAATGCCTGATCGACCCGCGTGGCGCGGAGGTCCATCCCGCCTTCCGCAAGGTATGGACCGGCGATCTGCGCCACCCGCGCGGTGTCGCTCCGAGTGGCTGGGTCGGCCTGTTCAGCATCGGCAAGCGCTATCGCTACACCGAGGAACGTCTGCACGAGGGTGAACCGCTTTACGCACTCGGTGATTTCCGCACGAGCGGCGGCGGGCGACAGGGCCTCGACCTGCAATCCGCCAAGCGCGACGTGATCCGTCAGTGGAAGGGGGATTTCGCCGGCCTGCTGCAGCGTTTCGACAGCAACGCCGACGGTCAGCTCGACGAGCAGGAGTGGAGTCGCGTACGCCTGGCGGCGCGCCTCGAGGCGGAAGATCGGCATCGCGAGAGCAGCGCCGCGCCGGCATTGCACCAGCTGGGGCAGCCAGGCGAGGCGCTGCCTTTCGTACTGTCCAGCCACGGTGAGGAAGTGCTCACGCAGCGCTTCTACTGGCAGGCCGCCGGTGGTGCACTAATGTGCCTGGCTGGCGCCGTCTGGCTGGCGTCGCAGCTGGGTGTGACGGCCTGGTAAACCGGCCGGCTCAGCGCTTGCGTTTTTCGGCGATCCAGATGGTATGCCGGGTGCCGCGGTTGCCGTGGGCGAACACCTGCACTTCTTCGGCCTTGAAGCCAGCCTTGGCGAGCTTGTCGGAAAAGGCGCGGTCGGCGCTGGCCGACCAGACCGCGAGGATGCCGGACGGGCGCAACGCGCGGGCGCAGGCGTTGAGGCCGTCAGCCGAGTACAGCCAACTGTTGCTCTTCTGCGTCAGTCCCTCGGGACCGTTGTCGACGTCCAGCATGATCGCATCGAAGCCCTGGGCTTGATCCCGCAGTAACTCGGCTACGTCCTGGTTCAGCACCCGGGCGCGGGCATCGCGCAGCGGATTGCCGGACTTCTCGCCGAGTGCACCGCGGTTCCACTCGATCACCCCTGGCACCAGTTCGGCGACCAGCACCTCGGCGTCCGGCCCGAGATGGCGCAACGCAGAAGCGAGGGTAAAGCCCATCCCCAACCCACCGATCAGCACGCGGGCCTGCGACTGTGCGGCGATCCGTTTGCAGGGAATCTCCGCCAGCGCGTCCTCTGAGCCATGGGTGCGGGTGTTCATCAGCTGATTGCCGTTTCCACCCTGGATCTTGATGACGAAGTCATCGCCATATTCGAACAGGCACAAGGCGCCGCCAGTGGGAATGGCGGCGGTATCCAGGAGTACGAAGCGTTTCATCGGGGACTCGTTGTAGGCGCGGGCGATAAAAGGCTGGAAGTGTGGCCCATGTGCTCATGACTGGCCAGCGCCTGGGGCAAGTGCGGGTGGCGATTCGAGGCGGCGATGCGCGCCAGCGGCGCGCTGTCGGGCTAGCGCAGCTCGGAATTGACTGCCCGATCGAATGGCGTCGACTGGCGCAGCAGCAGGTCGAGATCGCGGGCGGGCAGCGGCTTGCTGTAATAGTAGCCTTGGCCTTCCTGGCAACCTTCGGCGATCAGATAGGCTTCCTGCTCCGGTGTTTCGACGCCCTCAGCGATCACCGTCATGCCGAGGCTTTTGCCCAGCTGGATGACCGCGCGCACGATGGTCGCGCCCTCGTCCTGGCCGATGTCCTGGACGAAGCTCTTGTCGATCTTGATCTTGTCCAGCGGCAGGCTCTTGAGATAACTCAGCGAGGAGTAACCGGTACCGAAATCGTCGATCGCGATCAGCGCGCCGGAGCGCCGCAGGCTGTGCAGGTTGTGCGCTGCCGCGTCGATGTCTTCCATCAGCCCCGTCTCGGTCACCTCCAGTTCGAGGGTTTCGGCCGGCAACTGGTGCTTCTGCAGCAGCTCGCCGATCATCTGCGGTAGCTGCGGGTGGCGCAGTTGTACAGTGGAAAGATTCACCGCAACGCGCAGACCGGTGTAGCCCTCGGCATGCCACTGCCGCAGCTGGCTGCAGGCCTGATCAAGCACCCATTTGCCGATCTCGATGATGCTGCCGTTCTGCTCCGCCAGCGGGATGAACAGATCCGGTGGGACCAGCTTGCCCTGGGGGTGTTTCCAGCGGATGAGTGCCTCGACGCCGGTGATGCGGTTCTGGCGGTAGTCGACCTGGGGTTGGTAGACCAGGTGGAACTCGTTGCGCTTGAGCGCTTCGCTGAGGTCCTTTTCCAGCTCCCGACGGGCGCGCATCTCGCTATCGATGCTGGCGACATAGAACTGGTAGCGGTTGCGCGAGCGGCTCTTTGCCAGCGTCATGGTCTGCTCGGCCTTTTGCAGCAGCTTCTCGGTATTGTCGCCATCTTCCGGGTACAGCGTGATGCCGATGGTGGCGCGCAACCGAATCGGGTCGCCGTCGAACTCGATTGGGGTTTCCAGATCGTCCAGCAGCGCCTGGGCCAACTCGGCGGCATCGTAGGGCTGCTCGATGCCGCTGAGTACGAGGACGAACTGATCGCCGCCCAGTCGTGCCAGCGCACCGAGACGGCCAGCGGAGCCGCGCAGGCGGTCTGCCAGGGCCTTGAGCAGGCAGTCGCCGGCCTGATAGCTGTACTGCTCGTTTACACCCTTGAAGTCGTCAAGCCCCAGACAAAGCACTGCGACGCGCCGCTGCATGCGTCGAGCCTCGTCGAGAATGTGGTCGAGCTGACTTTGCAGCTGCTGCCGGTTCGGCAGACCGGTCAGGGAGTCGTACTGGGTCATGCGATACAGGCTGCTTTCAGCCTCCTGACGCAGGTGCATGTTGTGTTCGATGGAGGCGAGCAAGCCGTTGGCCGTTTCCACCCACAGGCCCAGCTCGTTGCGCTCATGCCCACGGATCATCGGCAACTTGTGCTCGCCGGGCCGGTCGGGGTTGATCCGCGCCAGATGCTCGATGAGCTTGGTCAGCGGGCGGGTCAGCAGCCACTGGTAGATCAGGAAAAGCACGAAGCCCAGCGTCAGCGCACGCAGGATACCGACGATGAAGATGACGATGGAGTCGTTGACGAATTCCTGGCCATATCGGGCCGTGTCCAGAGTGATGCGCAGCTCGCCGTAATACTCGTTGTAAGGCGGTTTGCCGATCAGCGGAGTCGAGAACTGCCGGTCGCGGTGGAGAATCGGATCGGTCAGCCAGCGTGTCGTCAGGTCGATAGGTGGTCTGATCTTCAGCGCCAGCATGCCTTCGTCCGGATGGCCGATGGATGCCATGCGAATCGATTCGTGCTGGAACAGCCCTTCCATCACCTGGGCGCCCATCTCGCGGTCGAGGCTGTAGATCGCCTGAGTGGATGGGTCACGGGTCATGCGCAGAATGCGCTGGGCATCGGCTTCGATCAGCTGGCGTGTCTTGTAGGCGCCAAAAATGATCTGCGCGCAACTGAGCACCAGTCCTACCGCAAGCGCCGATAGCAGGACTACACGCAGGAGCTTACGCGACAGGCTATTGCGCATTTCCAGCTTCAAATGAAGGTCCTTTTCCGTGCCGACGCTCGGTTGCGGAAGTATTGTTAGTCATTCGGCAATCGTCAAAGGCAATTAAACCAATAAGTCAGCAAGCGCCGACTGTGCCGGCAGTACGACTTAGGATGCAAGCCCAAAGGCGTAATCCTAAGGAAACATTGCGCGTCGATTACCGATACCGTAAGACGAATTTTTTTCCGGGCTGCAAATGTATAGCGGCAGGCGACACCGAACCCTTAAATGAAAATGCCCGCAACAAGTGCGGGCATTTTCGTTAGCGCTGGGTGGCTCAGCCGGCGAAGTTCTTCGCGACGAAGTCCCAGTTGACCAGGTTCCAGAACGCTTCGACGAACTTCGGACGAGCGTTGCGGTAGTCGATGTAGTAGGCGTGTTCCCATACGTCACAGGTCAGCAGTGGCTTGTCACCTGCAGTCATCGGGTTGCCGGCACCGATGGTGCTTGCCAGACCGAGGCTGCCGTCGGACTTCTTCACCAGCCAGGCCCAGCCGGAGCCGAAGGTGCCGATGGCGGTCTTGGTGAACTCTTCCTTGAACTTGTCGAACGAGCCGAAGGATGCGTTGATGGCATCGGCCAGCGCGCCAGTCGGCTGACCACCGGCGTTCGGCGCCAGGCAGTTCCAGAAGAAGGTGTGGTTCCAGACCTGGGCGGCATTGTTGAAGATGCCACCGGACGAGGTCTTGATGATGCTTTCCAGATCCTTGCCTTCAAACTCGGTGCCCGGGATCAGGTTGTTCAGATTGGTCACGTAAGCAGCGTGGTGCTTGTCGTGGTGAAACTCGAGCGTCTCGGCGGACATGTGCGGCTCGAGAGCGTTCTTTTCGTACGGCAGCGGCGGCAATTCGAAAGCCATGATGTATCTCCTACTCAGGTGTCGAGGATTGATGCGGCCAGCTGGAAGGAGCGTGCGAGGCGTGCCGGCGATACCGGTGAGCAGGAGCGAATGTGCGTCCCACCCTGACCTCTGTCGTTCCCTTCGCTCGCTACATGCTTGCGCAATCTCTGGCCGTTCACGGTCGGCCGAACAGACAGACTGAAGCCTTCCGCTCCATGTCTGCGAGCCAGCGATCATAGCACCCGACCTGCGGCAAAACCACGCGGCAACTGTATGGAATATAGGTTCCAGAGGGGTTGGCGAGGCGAAGCAGCGGATGCAAACAACTGGCTGCGCCTTGCGTGGACCGCGCCGTCGGGCCGGGCGTTCCTTGCGACCTGCAAAAATGGCGCGCGGCCGGTTGTCGCGCGCCAGGGCGTCAGCTGGCGAATGCGAGCTGTGTGGCAATCGCGAACATCATGGCGGCGACGCCGAGGTCGATCAGACGCCAAGTCAGCGGGCGGGCCAGCCAGGGTGCAAGCCAGGCGCCACCGAGCGCAAGGGTCATGAACCACAGTGTCGATGCACTGGCAGCGCCCAGTGTGTAGGCGCCTGGCTCGGGCTGCTGTGCGCCGAGTGAGCCGATCAGTACCACTGTATCGAGATAGACGTGCGGATTGAGCAACGTCACCGCCAGCGCGGCCAACAGCACCGCACGCAGCGGTCGCGGCTGCGCATCAGCGCTGCGCAGGCTCTGTGGCTTGAACGCGCGACGCAGCGCCAGGGTGCCGTACCAGAGCAGGAAGGCGACGCCGCCCCAGCGCGTGATCTCCAGCAGTAGCGGGTTGTCCGCCAGCACCGCTGCCAGTCCGAATACACCGACGCTGACCAACAGTACGTCACAGAGGATGCATAGCGCCGCTACTGGCAGATGGTGCTCCCGGCGCAGGCTTTGCGCGAGCACGAACGCATTCTGCGCGCCGATCGCCATGATCAGCCCCGCCGCGACCAGAAGGCCGTTGATATAGCTTTGCCAGATTGCATTCATGCCGCACGCCTCGTCCGATTTACTGGCGAGTCTGGGCAGTGGGGCGTTATAAGAGAAACAAATTCTCTTCAGGGTGCATTAGGAATACTGATGTTCGATTACAAATTACTCGCGGCGCTTGCGGCGGTTGTCGAGCAGGCGGGTTTCGAACGAGCCGCGCAGGCGTTGGGGCTTTCGCAATCGGCCATATCCCAGCGGATCAAATTACTCGAGGCGCGCGTCGGCCAGCCGGTGCTGCTGCGCGATACGCCGCCCCGGCCGACCGAGCTGGGTCAACGATTGCTCAACCATGTGCAGCAGGTGCGCTTGCTCGAGCGGGACCTGCAAGGGCAGGTCCCGGCGCTGGACGAAAATCGCCTGCCCGAGCGATTGCGTATTGCCCTGAATGCCGACAGCCTGGCGACCTGGTGGGCCGGCGCGGTGGCGTCGTTCTGCGCCGAGCATCGGGTGCTGCTCGATCATGTGGTGGAAGACCAGGCGGTCGGGCTCAAGCGCATGCGCGCTGGCGAGGTCGCAGCCTGCGTGTGCGCGGCGGAACGACCGCTGGCAGGCGCGCGCAGTCAGTTTCTTGGGGCGATGCGTTACCGCGCGCTGGCCAGTCCGGTCTTTGTCGGTCGGCATTTCCAGCGACCGGCAGCCGCTGCGGATCTGGCTCGGGTGCCTGCCGTGGTGTTCGGCCCGGATGACCAGCTGCAACACCGCTACATGGCGGCAGTCGGAGGAGGAGAGGCGTTCGTCCATCACCTCTGTCCGTCGTCTGAGGGTTTTGTGCGCCTGCTGCAGAGCGGGCTTGGCTGGGGGTTGGTGCCGGAGTTACAGGTGCGTGGCGAACTTGCGCGCGGGGAATTGGTCGATGTGCTGTCCGGACCGCCGATCGACGTGCCCTTGTATTGGCATCACTGGCGTAATGGCGGGCAATTGCTCGACGAGCTGACCCGGCATCTGGTGCGTTGCACCAGCGACTGGTTACTCGTCGAGTGAGCGCTCAGGCGAGCACGCGCTGGCCCCGGTAAATGCGTACCGTGGCGCCGCTGTTGGCTGCGCGGGCTGGAGGTGGTGGTGCCGGCAACCGGTCACTGAACGCGGCGAGCTGACTTCCGAGTTCGCGGGTCAGCTCATCGTTGGAATTCATGCACCCGGCAAGCATTGCCGTTACCGCATCCGGTTGGTCGAGATGGATGTCGAGTTGCTGCTCATCGCGAAGTCTGCGTCGCAGGTTGCGCATACAGTCGATAACCGCCTTGTTCAGCTCCATGCTGTGTTCCTCGTGAATTGCCCTAAGGCCCAACATCCCTGTCGGAAGTGTCTATCCGCTGGCAAGAGAGACAGAGCAAGTGGCGTACCAATTTCCGGCGTCGCTGCGCGGTTTTTGCATCTGGCAGGCGAAGCGCCCGGCTGGCGAGGCCTGCAGACTGCCCGTAGGCGATGGTCACCGCTGTGGTGCCTGTTCGCGGGGCTGCCGAGTGCGCCATTCGATGCACCGTGATGCGTATCACAAGCGGCGCACTGCTCTACCACGGTGCATCTGCTCCACCGGCGCGCCGTCACTGATGGGCACGCCCTGAATCGTTATACTGCGCGCTGTATTTCGCACCGCGCCATTGAAGGTACCCCATGCGCAACGATGCTCACGACGAACTGGACAACATTCCCAGCCTGACCGCAGGCCGTGACCGCGTGGAGCCCTATCCGGCGCCGGATCTCGAGCCGATCCGCAGAACCGCCGATGAGCCTGTGGATGACGGGCGCTCCCGCCAGAAACGTCGCCCTGCAAGCACTGCTGGCAAGGTGAGCACGGCGCCGCTGTGGGTCATGGTGCTGGCCCTGCTCCTCAGCCTTGGCGCGCTCGGCTGGTGGAGTTATCAGAAGATCGCCATGCTGGAAATGCAGCTGGTCGCCACCCAGGAAAGCTTCGCGCGTATCAGTGAGGATGCCGCGGGACGACTGCAGGACATCAGCGGGAAAGTCGTTGCGACCGAGTCCAATGTGACTACGGAAAGCGAGGCGGTGAAACTGCGCATCAAGCAGCTGGAGCAACAGGCCATCGATCTTGACCGCAAGCAGCAGGCCTTCGCCACCGAGCAGCAGAGCCTGACCGGCAGGCAGGGCAATCAGGACCGCCGGATGGACGAGCAGGGCACGCGCCTCGAACAGCTCGGCACCGATCTGCAGGCCCAGCAGCGCAGTACGGCAACCCTGGCAGAGAGCGTCAAAGCGCTGGGCAGCGAGCAGGCTTCGCTCAAGTCGGCGCTGGACGAACAGGCGAAGCTGGCCGGGCGGGTCGACAGCCTGAGCAAGGACATCGCGGCGCTTAAGCAGAGCGGTAACCAGAGTCAGGCGATCAGCAGGCTGGAGCAGGACATCCTGGTGCTGCGCAGTGAGCTGGACAATCGGCCGGCCCCTGCACCGAACGCGATCAATACCGCCGAGTTCGACTCCTTCCGCGCCCAGGTCACCCGCACCATCAATGCCATGCAGGGGCAGATCGCCAATCTGCAAGGTCAGCTCCACGGACGTTGACCGGGCGCCAGCCGCCGCGCGTATTGCGCGACGGCGGCCTTTCGCGCTCTTCAGGCCTTACAGGTCCCAGGCCAGCGACAGCCCCACTCCGTGGTCGCGGTTATCGTTGCCCCGGTAATGGTAGTTGGCGCGCAATGCCAGACCTGGAGTCAGACGGTGCGCCAGGCCCACGCTGAAGCGCGTCTGGTCGCCGGTCGGTACCGCGCCCGGCAGCTCGAAGCTGTTGCCCGACACGCTGTTCAGCGACATGCGCAGGTCACGCCGATCCTCGTCCTCGCGCTCCACCTCCCGGGCCACTTCGCCGAATAGCCGCGTGCGTTCGCTCAGCGCATAGTCGCCGAACAGGCCGAGTGAGAGACGCAGCGAATCCAGTTCCTGATCGTCATAGCTCAATGCAGTGGAACGCTCGCCCTGCTCGCTGTAACCGTCGACTTCGACCTTCTGATAGCTGGCACCGACGAATGGGCCGAACTGGAGTTGATCGCCTGGCTGCATCAGGTTGAAGCCAGCCTTCGCCGCCGCGCCCCATAGCGTGCCTTCGGTGTCACCCTTTTCCGTGCGCTCGCTGATGCCAAGGGCGAACGTACGCTTGAGGTCGTGGTAGTCCAGATACCCGGCGCTGAGGCTGAAGTCGGCGAACAGACGCTGGTGCTCGTAACGGGCGAAGGCCGTGGCCAGGTAGCTGCGCATGTCGTACTCGGAGTCGTTTCTGCCCAGTTCCAGCGAGTTTTCCGCCAGGCCCAGGCTGACGCCGGCCAGCCACGTCTCACTCAAACGCTGGGTAACACCAAGCGACAGGCTCAGACCGCTACCGTCACCGCCACCGTAATCGTCGTACTCAGGCCGGTTGTAACCACCCTGGACGAAGGTGCGCCAGGCGCCGACCGCCTGCCAGTCGCCGCGCCGCGCAGACAGTTCGTTGTCCAGTTGCTGCAGGTGAGCGCGCAGTGCCGAGTGGCCCATTTCCGGTAGCAGGGATACTTCCCAGGGCGCGGAAATGATCGAGTACAGGTAGTCGGCACTGATCTGATGAACAGCGGTTGTTGGATGCACGCCATCATTGAACATTAGACGATTCGGGTCGGGTGCGGTGCCACCGATGCTGTAGGTCGGGTCAGGCAAGCAAGGGGCCGTCGAGGATGAGGGGTCGAAGCACACGGCTGTCTGCGGCACGTTCGGGTCGAAGCCGAAGGCGGCCAGGTCTGCACGTACCTCGGCCAGCAATAGCCGGTTGTTGACCAGCACATAGTTGCCACCCTGGGCTTGCAGCTGTTCTGCCAGCGCCGCGTTGAACTGGTCGCTTAGAAAGTTGAGTGTGGCAGCTCCGCCCGGACCAGCGGTGGCACCTAGTGGCGTGATGCCGACGTCCGGCAGATCGGAGACGATGATGTAGCGCGCGCCCGCGGCCTGTAGTGCAGCGACGCCAGCCACCAGATTACCGGCGGCGTCAGCCATCGTGACCGGGTTGGTGCCGAGCTGGAAGATGTCGTTACCGCCGCCGTTCAGGTAGTAGAGAGCATTGCTGTCGACGCGCGGGTTCTCGACCAGATAGCCAGGCCGGGTCCGGGTAGAGCCGCCCGCGGAAACGGTCGAGTCGAGGGTGATCGAATCGAGAATCTGGTCGGTGCGGTAACCGCCGACGGCATAGTTGGTGCCGTCCGGATTGCCTGTGAGGACTGCCGGTAACAGCGGCGTGGAGGGTAACGATTGAAGGCCCAGCATGCTCGCCAGGCGTTGCGTGCCGACCTCGCCGATATATTCGCCGGCACCGTAGGTAGGGCCGGTGCGGTTGGTGAAGCGCAGACCTCCTGTAGGGTTGCCCCCGAGTGTCGGGCTTTGCAGGTCGGGAAAGTTGCCAGCATCGCTCAGCGAGTCGCCGAACACGACGAACTGACTGAACGGGCCGTCATTGGCGATGGCCGCGTCTGTCGCGCAGGTGAGTAGAACGGCTGCCGCAAGCGGTTTGAGGGCGCTCTGCACGGGTAACTCCTTATTGTTCTTTTTGTTTGGATGCATCGCTCGCACATGCGCGGGCGATCCGGCCACGCTATTGGGAGCCGCCAGCGGGTATAAGCGCCCGAAAGGGCGATTTTTCCAAACGGTAGATCGTTCTTAGGAGTTACTTGCAGCTTCGATTTCATTGTCCTGGCTCAAGGGTTTTTGATGGCCAACTGATACCATTCGCCGCGCTTGCGTTCTGTGGACGCCCAATGTGCCGCCGAACGGTGATGCGTTGAGACGGATATTGAAAAGCAGCGAGCGGCAACCGGAGCCGTCCGCTGTGTAAAGAACCTTCCCTGCCTGGGAGCACAATAATAAATGCCATCGATTCTCGACCTGCTGCGCAGTCGCCTGAGCTCGTTGCTGCCCAGCGAACTCAAGCCCAGCGAGCTTCGCCATCTGCTGAGCCCGCGACGCCATCCACTGCTGCTCTGCCAGCGCCGCGCGACCTTGATTGTCAACCGCGTTCGCCTGTTCGCCTTTCTGTTCGCAGTGCTCACCCCGCTGTGGAGTTTGATCGATCTGATGGTGTTCGAGCCCAAGCTGTGGGCAGCGCTGGCCGGTTTTCGGATGATGGCGTGCCTGGCGTTCACCTGCCTGCTGCTGTTCTACCGTCCGAGCGGCAATCTGCTCGATGCCTATCGGGCGATCGCGATCCTGTTCGCCATTCCGACGATCTTCTACATCG
Source organism: Stutzerimonas kunmingensis (assembly GCF_014764705.1). Lineage (GTDB taxonomy): Bacteria > Pseudomonadota > Gammaproteobacteria > Pseudomonadales > Pseudomonadaceae > Stutzerimonas. The sequence continues at coordinate 120,150 of NZ_JACXXG010000008.1, read as the reverse complement.
CCTCGCACACCTTGCTCGGCAGCTATCAACTGGCGCAGTTCTCCGCGGTGGTCGGCGCCGGCTATGCCTTTCTGCCATTCGTGCTGATGGCCGGGCTGACCATTTTCCCGCTGACCCTGGTGGAGAATCTGGTGCTCTCCAGCCTGTTGCTGCTGGCCCAGGCGCTGGCTGGCTATCTCAGCTGGGCGACGCTGAACTGGCCGTCGTTCGCCGGTGCCTTCTGGCTGCTGATCCTGATCGCCGGCGTCGCCAGCCTGGCCAGCATGAGCCAGCTGGCGTTCATGTTCGCGCTGGTGCGCCAGGCCATCCGGGACCCGCTCACCGGGGTCTTCTCTCGCGGCAGCGGCGAGGAGATCCTTCGGCTGCAGTGGGACAGCGCACAGCGCAAGGATGGTCCGCTGGCGCTGGCATTCATCGACCTTGACCACTTCAAGTCGATCAACGACAACCATGGCCACGAATCCGGCGATCAGGTCCTGCGCGAGGCGGCCAGGCGTCTGGTTGCGACGCTGCGAGGCTCCGACAGCCTGCTGCGCTGGGGCGGCGAAGAGTTCCTGCTGATCATGCCGGAGACCGACATGCAGCAGGCGCACATGGCGCTCGAGCGCATCGTTGGCCAGGGCCTCGGCGTGCGGCCGGACGGTGCGCCGCTGACGGCGAGTATCGGGTTGGCCGAGCGCCGTTGCGATCAGGTGGCGGACTACCGGGATCTGCTGGAGCTGGCGGATAAGCGCATGTACTACGCCAAGGCGAGCGGGCGTAATCGCCTCTGCGCTATGGAACCGGAGGCTGTGCAGCCGCCGCAGGCATTTGCCGTGGGTGGCTAGTCGTCAGCCATTGGCCAGGCCGAAGACGTGCCGCATGTAGCTGACGAATGCCTCGTCGCGGCACATGGTCTTGCCCGGAGAGTCGGAGATTTTTGCCACCGGCTGGCCATTGCAGGCGGTCATCTTGATGACCATGTTGGTCGGCTCCACGCCCGGGATGTCGCAGGTCAGTCCGGTGCCGATGCCGAAACTCGGATTGCTGCGCCCGATCAGCGCGCGATGGATTTCCAGCGCTCTGGCCAGGTCCAGGCCATCGGAGAAGATCAGCTGGCGGGTTTTCGGATCGATACCCAGGCGTTGGTAATGCGTGATGGCTTTCTCTGCCCATCGCAGAGGGTCGCCAGAGTCATGACGCAGGCCGTCGAACAGCTTGGCGAAGTACAGATCGAAATCGCGCAGGAAAGCATCCATGGTGATGCAGTCGGTGAGCGCGATGCCCAATGCCCCACGATATTCGCGAACCCAGCAGTCCAGCGCCGCAACCTGGCTGTCGATCAGCCGTGGGCCGAGTTGCTGGTGCGCCATGATCCACTCATGGGCCATGGTGCCCATCGGCTTCACATTCCGCGTGCGTGCCAGATGCACATTGCTGGTGCCGGCGAACCGGCCGGGAAAATCGCATTGCAGTCGGTCCACCACCATCGCCTGCACGGCAAAGGAGAAACGACGGCGTGTGCCGAAATCCGCCAGGGTGAAGCTGGCCAGTTCGTCGCTGCTGGCCTGGCTGCGTAGCCAGTGCAGCTTCTCATCCAGCCGGTCGCGCGCCTGGGCCAGCGTCACCGCCGGGTAGCGCGCGCGGTTGCGCACCTCGCTGACGATGGCCAGCAGCGGCACTTCGAACAGGATCACATGGAGCCAGGGGCCGCGCAGGTGCATCACCAGCTCGCCGTCCTCGATGCTCACCTGCAGATAACGCAGATCGAAACGGAACAAACCGAGGAAGCGGATGAAGTCGGGCTGCATGTAGGGGATGCGCTCGAGGTAGGCCAGCTCCTCGGTTGTCATCTGCAGCTCGGCAAGCGCCTCGATCTGCTGGCGGATCTCGTCGAGGTAGGGCGTCAGGTTCTCACCGGAGCGGCTGCGGAATGCCCACTCCACCTCCGCGTTCGGATAGTGATGCAGCACTGCCTGCATCATGGTGAGCTTGTAGAAATCGGTATCCAGCAGGCTCTGGACGATTCGTTCGGAAAAGGCGCTGCTGTTCATCGACCGCTCCAGCTTGAAATGCCTGTCGATGATATCGACAAACGGCAAGGGATGCAGGTCATCGTTATAAGTTGGGAATGAATAAAATAACGGCAGATATCAGCTTCTGCCTGGCCGTCGCTTTGCGCAAACGGCTTAAAAATATAATTCCGCCGGCTATACATCGTTCGGATAGCAATATCGCATTACTTTGCAATTTCGTTTTTTGATTATTCGCTTAAAAGATTGAATGGAGAAATGAAGAAGGGGAGGGCCGTACGGCGCCTGCCCCTCTTCATTTCTTCAGCTTTTAGCTGCTGCGGCCACCGCCGTGGCTGTTCTGGCCACCCTTGCGTCCGGCCTCGGAGGCCTTCTCGCGGTCGTTGGCGAAGTTGCCGCCGCTGTTGTGGCCACCCTTGCGGCCGGCCTCGGAAGCTTTCTCTCGATCGTTGGCGAAGTTGCCAGGATTACTATTTGCCATGTGTTTTTCTCCTCAATTGGATAGACACGTTCACAAACGGCTGAAAGAGAGAGATCAATCAGCCTCACAGTGTCAGAGGAAGACTTCAGGCAAGAGTTTCGGTGAATTCAAAAGTGTAGACGAATGGTTTTCCCCATGTTGCGTATGACTATGGCGGACTGAAATTACAGGCGAAGCGGCAAAGTTGCAGGAACGAATTAGGATTATCCGAGCGCGGACTTATCCAACCGCGCCTCAGGCCGCAAGTTTCGTCTTGCGCTCGGCCAGAAGGCGCATCACGTAGCCGATCTTCAGCGCCGTGGGGCCGAGGATGACCAGCGCATGGGCCGCGATGATGCTGCCCATCGCCAGATGTCGATCGAACAGGTAGGCGCCGCTGATGCCCAGCAGCAGGAGCAGTATGCCTCCGACCATCAGCGCATTTGCGGCGCCCATCAGGCGTTGTGGGGAAGCTGAGTGATAAAGCATGACTGAATCTCCTTCGGGGAGAGGCTCGCGCCGGGCGAGCCTCCGAATGGATCAATCGAGTGCCGAAGCTGGACCGAAGAACTCGTAGCGGGTTTGCTGTTCCGGCACACCGAGCGACTTCAGCTGACGGCGGACGGCAGCCATGAAGGGTTTCGGCCCGAGGAAATAGGCGTCCACGTCGCGGTCTTCCGGTAGCCACCTGCCAAGCTGTTGCTCGGTCAGGCGGCCAACGGCATCCGGCGCGGCATCTGCGCCGTCGTGCTCCTCATAGCAGTAGAAACGCTTGAGCTGGGCGTGACGCTCGGCCAGCGCGTCCACGCTGCGGCGGAACGCATGCACGCCGGCATTGCGCGCGCAGTGAATGAAGTGCACCGGTCGTGCGCTGGCCAGAGCCTGTTCCAGCATCGCCAGGGTAGGCGTGATACCGACGCCGCCGCTGATCAGCACCAGGGGCTTGTCGCCCGGTTCGAGGGTGAACTCGCCAGCCGGCGCGAACAGCTCCAGCACGGCACTTTCGGGCATTGCATGCAGCGCGTTTGAGGCGACGCCGCCGGGCTCGCGCTTGACGCTGATGCGGTATTCGCTGCCATTGCTGGCGGCGGACAGCGAGTAGTTGCGGCGCACCTCCTGGCCGTCGACCTCCAGGCGCAGGCCGATGTACTGGCCGGGCAGAAAGTCCATCAACGCGCCGCCATCTTCCGGCTGCAGGTGAAAGGAGGTGATCTCTGCGCTTTCGACGGTCTTGCGCGCAATGCGAAAACGCCGCGCCCCCCGCCAGCCACCATCCGCGTCGGCCTTCATCTGGTAGAGATTCTCCTCCTGACCGATAAGGATGTTGGCGAGTTGCTGGTAGGCGGCGCCCCAGGCGTCGATCACGGCGTCGGTAGCGATCTCGTCGCCGAGCACTTCGCGGATCGCCCGCAGCAGGCAGGAGCCAACCAGCGGGTAATGCTCGGGCAGCACCTGCAGCGCGACATGCTTATTGATGATCTGAGCGACCTGCGGACCGAGGGCGTCGAGCCGGTCGATGTGTTTGGCATACATCAGCACGCCGTTGGCCAGCGCACGCGGCTGTTCACCGCTGGCCTGGTGGGCCTGATTGAACAGCGGGCGCACTTCGGGGTGTTCACTCAGCAGCAGGTTGTAGAAATGGGTGGTCAAGGCCTCGCCGCCGCTTTCCAGCAGCGGCACGGTGGCTTTGATAAGGGCAGTCTGTTCAGCGCAAAGCATTGCTAACTCCTCTGATGGGAAAGTCGTCCTGTATTCGCGGGGCGAACACGAAACGTTCTGCCATAGAGGCTTTCAACAATCGTTCCAGGTCGAAAATTGACTTGAATCAAGGTTTGCAGGGTGTGCGAGGTAAAAAGAACCTCGGCTTTACATGGTGATATGGACCTTAAAGGGTCTAAATTACCTTGGCGGTGACGATCGAACCTCGCCCGCTGGCAGCTTTCTTACCAGGGGCGATCCGCGATATTTCATTCAACAGCAGGAGAGAGGGCCATGGAGACCTACCACATCACCCACGAAGATGACCGCTGGGTGTTACGCGAAGAAGGCGATCAGCGCGCGTTGCTCGAAGCCGGGAATCGACAGGACATTCTCGATGAGACGCGCGACTACATGAAGCTGCGTACTGCGCTGGTGAATGTCCACGGCGACGACGGCAGCATCGAGGAGGAGCATCGCTACCCGCAGGAGCAGAACCCGCTGGAGACCAAGGGCTGACCGCTTGGCCATTGTGCGCTGGGTGGGCTGCCAACCTAGTCGAGGACTTCGATACGCAGCGTGTTGGTGGTGCCAGGTTGGCCGAGCGGCACGCCAGCGGTGATCAGCACCGTGTCACCACTGCCGGCCATGCCCTGGGCGCGCGCCAGCTCGAGGGCGTGGCTGCTGACCTGCTCCATATCGCGCATCGGTGCATCCACCACCGAATACACGCCCCAGGCCACCGTGAGCTTGCGCGCGGTGGCGGTGCTCGGCGTCAGGCTGAGGATTGGCGTGGCCGGGCGCTCGCGTGAGGCGCGCAGGCTGGAGCGGCCTGATTCGGTGTAATTGACCAGCACCGCAATCGGCAGGATGCCACCGATGCGGCGGATTGCGCAGCTGATGGCATCCGGCAGCGTTGCCTCGGCATTTGGTCGGTGCACATCGAGCTGGGCCTGGAAATCCGGGCCGCCTTCGACCTGGCGGATGATCTTGCTCATCATGCTCACCGCTTCCAGCGGGTAGTCGCCCGAAGCGGTTTCCGCCGACAGCATCACCGCGTCTGCACCCTCGGCGACCGCGTTGGCCACGTCGGTGACCTCGGCACGGGTCGGCGCCGGGGCGAAGCGCATGGATTCGAGCATCTGCGTCGCCACCACCACCGGGCGGCCGAGCTGGCGGCAGATGCGCACGATGTTCTTCTGAATGCGTGGCACATTCTCCGGAGGCACCTCCACGCCGAGGTCGCCACGCGCGACCATGATCGCGTCGGACAGCCGCGCGATCTCGCGCAGGTGCTGCACCGCCGAAGGTTTCTCGATCTTGGCCATGAGGAAGGCGCGCTCACCGATTAGCTTGCGCGCCTCGTGTATGTCTTGCGGGCGCTGGACGAAGGACAGGGCCACCCAATCCACGCCCAGTTCAAGGCCGAAAGCCAGGTCGCGGCGATCCTTCTCCGTGAGCGGGCTAAGCTCCAGCACTGCTTCCGGCACGTTGACGCCCTTGCGGTCGGACAGCTCGCCGCCGGCGACCACGCGGGTGTCGATGGCATCACTGTGGCGCGCGGTGACCGTCAGACGCAGGCGGCCATCGTCGATCAGCAGCTGCATGCCCGGCTCCAGCGCGGCGATGATCTCCGGGTGCGGCAGGTTCACGCGGCGGCTGTCGCCCGGTGTCGGGTCCAGATCCAGGCGAAAGGCCTGATCGCGATCCAGCCGCACCTTGCCCTCGGCGAAGCGGCCGACCCGAAGCTTGGGCCCTTGCAGGTCCATGAGGATGCCGATCGGCTGGTTCAGCTCGCGCTCCACCTCACGAATCCAGGCGAAGCGTTCAGCATGGTCGGCATGCTCGCCGTGGCTGAAGTTCAGGCGGAACAGGTTGACTCCCGCCTCGACCAGGGCGCGTACATCGTCAATGCTGCGAGTGGTGGGGCCGAGGGTGGCAAGAATCTTGACCTTCTTATCGGGTTTCATGGCGGGCTCGCTGGCAGGTGAGCGCCCTCGGTCTAGGCTGAGGGCGGCAGAATCAGGATGGCGCGGAAATCGTTGACATTGGTGCGCGTGGGGCCAGTGACGATTAGGCTGTCCAGCGCGGCGAAGTAGCCGTAGCCATCGTTGTTGGCCAGCGCATCGGCGGCGCGCAGGCACTGTGCCTCGGCGCGGGCGAAGCTGTCCGGCGTCATCAGTGCGCCGGCGTTGTCTTCCGAGCCGTCGATGCCATCGGTGTCGCCGGCCAGCGCATAGACGTCCGGCAGGCCTTGCAGGCTTTCGGTGAGGGCGAGCAGAAATTCGGCATTGCGTCCGCCACGGCCGTTGCCGCGCACGGTCACCGTGGTCTCGCCGCCGGAGAGGATCACGCAGGGCACGGCGATCGGCTGGCCGTGCAGCACCACCTGGCGGGCAATGCCGGCATGCACCTTGGCCACCTCACGCGCTTCGCCTTCCAGGTCGCCGAGGATCAGCGGGGTGATACCGGCGGAGCGGGCCACCTCGGCAGCCGCATCGAGCGACTGCTGCGGCGTGGCGATGAGCTGGAAGTGGCTGCTCGAGAGCATCGGATCGCCCGGTTTCAGCGTTTCCGAGCGCGGGTCTTCGAGCCAGGCGAGCACGTTGGCCGGCACCTCGATGTGGTAGCGCTCGAGGATCGCCAGCGCCTCGGCGGAGGTAGTCGGGTCGGCCACGGTGGGGCCGGAGGCGATCACCGTGGCCTCGTCGCCGGGCACGTCGGAAATCGCGTAGGTGTACACGCTGGCCGGCCAGCAGGCCCTGGCCAGGCGGCCGCCCTTGATCGCCGAGAGATGCTTGCGCACGCAGTTCATCTCGCCGATGTGCGCGCCGGAACGCAGCAGCGCCTTGTTGATCGCCTGCTTGTCCGCCAGCGAGATGCCCTCGGCTGGCAGTGCCAACAGCGAGGAACCGCCGCCGGAAAGCAGGAAGATCACCCGGTCGCTTTCCTCAAGGTTGCTGACCAGTTCCAGCACGCGGCGGGCGACGCGCTCGCCGGCATCGTCCGGGACCGGGTGTGCGGCCTCCACCACCTCGATGCGGCGGCAGTCGGCGTGATGTTCATAGCGGGTCACCACCAGGCCGGACAGCTCGCCTTCCCAGACCTTCTCGATGGCTTCGGCCATGGCCGCGGCCGCCTTGCCGGCGCCGATGACGATGGCTCGGCCGCTGCGGTCTTCGGGCAGATGGTCGGCGAGCACATGGCGCGGATGGGCGGCCTCGATGGCGCTGTCGAACAGCTGGCGCAGCAGGGCTTGGGGATCGATGGGCATCTCTGGCTCCTTGGGTCTTTTTGCAGAGGCCGATTGCAGACCTTAGGGCTCGGCAATGCAAGCGCTAAGGGTTGAAATCGACCCGCCCGGCAGTCGGGCCGTGACTCCTTGTGCCGGGCGAATCGAAAAGGTGCCGTCCGCAGACGGCGGTTGCTGTGCAGGCGCGCGGGGCCCTGGTCGTGGGGGAGACGCGATGATTCCGACCCCGCGTATCTGCACACCAACCCTTTGAGCATCACTGGTGCCGAGCGTTGCGCTGATCCCACCACCTGGTCTGTCTGTCCCTGAAGGTGGGGGCGCAGGCCCGACTCAGTGCGCTCGAAGGCTTTACTCCTTGCGGATCGAGAAATTGGCCATGTGCTCCAGGCCCTTGATCAGTGCCGAGTGGTCCCAGCCGCTGCCGCCGATGGCTGCGCAGGTGCTGAACACCTGCTGGGCGTTGGCGGTGTTGGGCAGGTTGAGGCCCAGCTCGCGGGCGCCGGCCAGGGCGAGATTGAGGTCCTTCTGGTGCAGGCTGATGCGGAAGCCCGGATCGAAGGTGCCCTTGATCATGCGCTCGCCGTGCACTTCGAGGATCTTCGAACCGGCGAAGCCACCCATCAGTGCCTCGCGCACCTTGGCCGGGTCGGCGCCGTTCTTCGCGGCGAACAGCAGGGCCTCAGCGACCGCCTGAATGTTCAGCGCGACGATGATCTGGTTGGCCACCTTGGCGGTCTGGCCGTCGCCGTTCTCGCCGACGCGGGTGATGTTCTTGCCCATTGCCTGGAACAGCGGCAGGGCGCGCTCGAAGGCCGCTTCGCTGCCGCCGACCATGATCGACAGGCTGCCGGCCTTGGCGCCGACCTCACCGCCGGATACCGGGGCGTCGAGGTACTCGGCGCCGCTCGCCTTGATCTTCTCGGCGAACTGCTTGGTGGCGCTGGGGGAGATCGAGCTCATGTCGATCACCACCTTGCCCGGGCCGACGCCAGCGGCGATGCCCTGGTCGCGGAACAGCACGTCCTCGACCTGCGGCGTATCCGGCACCATGACGATGATGAACTCGGCCTCCTGCGCAACTTCCTGCGGCGTGGCCAGGGCGATGGCGCCGGCCTGCACCAGGTCGGCGGGTGCCTTGTCATGATGTTCGGAAAGAAATATCTGGTGGCCTGCGTTCTGCAGGTTGCTTGCCATGGGTTTGCCCATGATTCCGGTGCCGATAAATCCAATCTTAGCCATGGTCGTTTCTCCTCAAATTCTGTTCGGGTCAGATGGCGTTGTGTGTCTTCAGCCAGGCGAGGCCTTCGGCGGTGCTGGTGGCCGGCTTGTACTCGCAGCCGACCCAGCCCTGGTAGCCGATACGGTCCAGGTGCTCGAACAGGAAGTGGTAGTTGATCTCGCCGGTGCCCGGTTCGTTACGGCCCGGGTTGTCGGCCAGCTGGATATGGTTGATCGCGTCCAGGTTGGCTTCGATGGTCCGCGCGAGGTCTCCCTCCATGATCTGCATGTGATAGATGTCGTACTGCAGGAACAGGTTGGCGTGACCGACCTTGCCGCGAATCTCCTGCGCCTGGGAGGTGTTGTTGAGGAAAAAGCGCGGGATGTCGCGGGTGTTGATCATCTCCATTACCAGGCGAATGCCGGCTTCCTCGAGCTTCTGCGCGGCGTAGCGCAGGTTTTCGATAAAGGTGATTTCCAGCTGGCCGAGGTCGGCGCCACGCGGGGCAATGCCGGCCAGGCAGTTGACCTGGGTGTTGCCCAGCACCTTGGCGTAGGCGATGGCCTTGTCCACGCCGGCGCGGAATTCCTTGACCCGCTCCGGCAGGATGGCGATGCCGCGCTCGCCACCGGCCCAGTCGCCGGCCGGCAGGTTGAACAGCACCTGGGTCAGCTGGTTGGCGTCCAGCCGGGTCTTGATCTCCTCGACCGGGTAGTCGTAGGGGAACAGGTATTCGACGCCGGTAAAGCCGGCTTCGGCAGCGGCGGCAAAGCGGTCAAGGAAATCGACCTCGGTGAACAGCATGGACAGATTGGCGGCAAAGCGGGGCATGGTTCTCTCTCCTGATCTGTAGGGATCACATTCGGTTTCGCATTGCGGTGGTGTGGTGACCACCCTGGGTGTTGCGTTGCGGTGGATATGCTTTGCGATATCCACCCTAAGAACGGTTACGTAGGACGGGTGGCCGCCCCGTGGAAGACCGCGAAGCGTCTTCCACGGGGCTGTGGTTACGGGCGAATCAGTCCAACAGCCCGACCGCCGTCGGCGCGTCTTCCCGGCCTTCGGCCAGCGGCTCGAACTCGTTGATGGCGTCGATCTCGGTGCCCATGGCGATGTTGGTCACCCGTTCGAGGATCACCTCGATCACCACCGGCACCTGATGCTCGGCCATCCACGCCTGGGCCTGCTCGATGGCCGGGCGCAGGTCTTCCTGCTTGAACACGCGCAGCGCCTTGCAGCCGAGGCCCTCGACCACCGCGACGTGATCGACGCCATAACCTTCCATGCCGCTCTGGTCGGCATTGATGTTCTCGAAGCCGAGCTGCACGCAGTAATCCATCTCGAAACCGCGTTGCGACTGGCGGATCAGCCCGAGGTAGGCGTTGTTCACCAGGATGTGGATGTAGGGCAGCTTGAACTGTGCCCCCACCGCCAGCTCCTCGATCATGAACTGGAAGTCGTAGTCGCCCGAAAGCGCCACCACCTTGCGCGCCGGGTCCGCGGCAACCACGCCGAGCGCTGCCGGAATGGTCCAGCCAAGCGGGCCGGCCTGGCCGCAGTTAATCCAGTGGCGCGGCTGGTAGACGTGCAGAAACTGCGCGGCGGCGATCTGCGACAGGCCGATGGTGCTGACGTAGCAGGTGTCCTTGCCGAAGGCGTTGTTCATGCACTGGTACACACGCTGCGGCTTCATCGGCACGCTGTCGAAGTTGGTCTTGCGCAACATGGTGCGCTTGCGTTCCAGGCAGTCGGCGGCCCAGGCGCGACGATCCGGCAGACGACCTGCGGCCTTGCGCTCCTTGGCTACCTCGACAAACAGCTCGAGCGCGGCGCGGGCGTCGGAGACGATGCCGTAGTCCGGCGCGAACACCCGGCCGATCTGCGTCGGCTCGATGTCGACGTGAACGAATTTGCGGCCCTTGGTATAGGTCTCCACCGAGCCGGTGTGGCGGTTGGCCCAGCGGTTGCCGATGCCGAGCACGAAGTCGGATTCCAGCATGGTCGCGTTGCCGTAGCGGTGGCTGGTCTGCAGTCCGCACATGCCGGCCATCAGCGGATGGTCGTCGGGGATCGAACCCCAGCCCATCAGGGTCGGGATCACCGGCACGCCCACGGTCTCGGCGAATTCCACCAGCAAGGCCTCGGCCGCGGCGTTGTAGATGCCTCCACCGGAGACGATCAGCGGGCGCTCGGCGGCGCAGAGCATGTCGATGGCTTTGTCGATCTGCTTGCGGGTCGCCGCCGGCTTGTACACGGCGAGCGGCTCGTAGGTGTCGATGTCGAATTCGATCTCGCCCATCTGCACATCGAACGGCAGGTCGATCAGCACCGGGCCGGGGCGACCCGAGCGCATCACATGGAAGGCCTGCTGGAACACCCGCGGCACCAACGCCGGTTCGCGAACGGTAACCGCCCATTTGGTCACCGGCTTGGCAATGGATTCGATGTCGACGGCCTGAAAGTCCTCCTTGTGCAGCTTGGCACGCGGCGCCTGACCGGTGATGCACAGGATCGGGATCGAGTCGGCCGAGGCGGAATACAGGCCGGTGATCATGTCGGTGCCGGCCGGGCCAGAGGTGCCGATGCACACGCCGATGTTGCCCGGCTTGGCACGGGTATAGCCCTCGGCCATGTGCGAGGCACCCTCGACGTGGCGGGCGAGGATGTGACGAATGCTGCCGTCGGCCCGCAGGGCGGAATACAGCGGGTTGATCGCGGCACCGGGGATGCCGAAGGCGGTGTCGATGCCTTCCTTGCGCAATACCGCGACGGCGGCGTCGATTGCTCTCATGCGGGCCATGGATCACACCTCTTATTCGATAGTTTTTCTACGTGGCTCAAGCATGCCGCCCTGGATTCGCTGGCGGAATTGGTCGAGACTTCAGTTCTGTCGATATCAGGAGTATCGAATGGATCGCTATACGACCCTGCGCAGCTTCGTGCTGGTGGCCGACTGCGGCAGCTTCGCCGCGGCTGCGCACAAGGAGAACGTCACCCCGGTGGTGATGGGCCGGCGGCTGGATGCGCTGGAGCGGCATCTGGGTGTGAAGCTGATGCACCGCTCGACGCGCGGGCTGTCATTGACCGATCTGGGCGAGCAGTATCTGGAGCGCGCCCGTGGGCTGCTGAAGGATTTCGACGAGGTGGACGCCAGCATCAGCCATGACCGCACTTCGGTGCGTGGCCATCTGGTGGTGTCGGCGCCGGCGGCATTCGGCCGGCGACATATCGGCCCGCACGCACCGGCGTTCCAGGCGCGCTATCCGGACCTGCAGCTGTCGTTCAACTTCACCGACAGCGTGGTCGACCTGGTGCGCCACGGTTACGACATGGGCATTCGCATCGGCGAGGTGACCGACCCCAACTATGTGGCGGTGCGGCTGTTTCCGAACAGGCGGGTGGTCTGCGGTTCGCCGGAGTACTTCGCCCGCCACGGTACGCCGACGGCATTGGAAGAGCTGACCGAGCACAACTGCCTGGCCTTCAACCTGCAGGGCGGGCAGCAACGCGGCTGGACCTTTCTGCGCGATGGCAGGCAGGTGGCCATCCGCGTGGCCGGCAATCTGGACTGCAACGACGGTGAACTGCTGTTCGACTGGGTCAAGCAGGGCCTGGGCATCGGCTGGCGCTCGACCTGGGAGATCCAGGCCGAGCTCAAGCGCGGCGAGCTGGTCACGGTACTCGACGAGTACGCGCTGCCGGCCTACGACATCCAGGCGGTGTACCCGCAGCAGCGCTACCTGCCAGCCAAGGTGCGTTTCTTCATCGACTACCTGAAGGACATCTACAACGCACCGGGCTATTGGGAAGTGCGCTGAGCGGCTCAGTTGCCGCGGTAGGTGGAGAAGCCATAGGGGCTCAGCAGCAGCGGAATGTGGTAGTGCTCGACGCTGCCATCGGCTTCGAAGATCACCGGAACTTCGGGGAAAAAGGTGCTGGCCTTGTGCGCGGCGGACCAGTCGCCAGTCATGAAGGTGACGCGGTAGGTCCCCTTTTCCAGCGCCTTGCCTTCTGGGTAGAGCGCGGTGATGCGGCCTTGGGCGTTGGTCTCGCCACTATTGAGTGATTTCCAGGCATCACCCTGACGTTGTTCCAGGGTGACGCGCACGTCCGGTGACGGCAGGCCGTTCTCCAGATTCAGCACGTGCACGCTGAGCGGGTTGCCGGCAGCCAGGGTGAGACCGGACAGGCCGCTGAGCATCAAGCCGGCAGCGATTGAACGTAGTGCTTTCATGGGTTTTTCCTTTTCTCAGTGGGAGGAGGGCAGCAGTTTTTCGATGGCGGCCATGGCGCAGGCCTCGTCGTTCTTGGCACCGCCGGCACCGGCCACGCCGATGGCACCAATCACCTCGTCGCCGACCTTCAGCGGCACGCCACCGCCGAGCAGCAACAGCTCATCCAGCGTATTGAGGTTGGCGGCGTCCGGCGTAGCGGCGGCGCGCTCGGCGAACAGACGGGTCGGCGTCTTGCTCGACAGCGCGGTGTAGGCCTTGCGCTGGGCGGCGAGGGTGTTGTGCGGGCCGACGTTGTCGTCCCGGCGCAGAGCGACCAGGTTGCCGCCGCGATCGACCACAGCGACCACCGCCGTGCGGTTTTCCGCGTGGCACTGGTCCAGCGTGGCCTGGATCAGGCCATCGGCCAGGGCCAGCGAGACGTTCTGTTGAGTGATCGGTGCCGGCGTGGCGGCGTTGGCGCTTAGGGCCGGGGTAAGTAATGCCAGCGTCAGCAATGACAGTGTGGCTGCGGTACGCATATCGGTTTCCTTGGGTGGCTGAGCTTCGGGGTGCATGGTGCCGATGCCTGCCCGTCAGAACCGTTGCCTGCGCATTACGCTTTTGTAATGGCCGCTTGGTCATCCACTCCCATAACCTATGCGCCATCAGCGAGGTGATCCGATGCGAATTCTGGTGGTGGAGGACGAGGCCAAGACGGCTGACTACCTCAAGCGAGGGCTGGAGGAATCTGGCTATCGCGTCGAGGTGGCGCGCAACGGCGTCGATGGCAAATACCTGATCGAGGAGGAGACCTTCGACCTGGTCATCCTCGACGTCATGCTGCCGGGGCTCGACGGCTGGGAGCCGGTACAGGTGGTGCGCAGGCGCTCGGCGCATACGCCGGTGCTGTTCCTCACCGCGCGCGATGCGGTGGAAGACCGTGTGCGCGGGTTGGAGCTGGGCGCAGACGACTATCTGGTCAAGCCGTTCTCCTACGCCGAGCTGCTGGCGCGGGTACGTACCCTGCTGCGGCGCGGGCCGCCGCGCGAGGTCGAGCGCTTTCAGGTTGCTGATCTTGAGCTGGACCTGTTGCGCCGTCGCGTCAGTCGCCAGGGCGAACGCATCAGCCTGACCAACAAGGAGTTCGCCTTGCTGCACCTGTTGCTGCTGCGCCAAGGCGAGGTGCTCTCGCGTGCGCAGATCGCCTCGCAGGTCTGGCAGATGAACTTCGACAGCGACACCAATGTGGTCGACGTGGCGATCCGCCGCCTGCGCGCCAAGGTCGACGATCCCTATACGCTCAAGCTCATCCACACCGTGCGCGGTATGGGCTATGTGCTGGAAGCCGCCACGTGAGCCTGTTGCCTCGTTCACTCAGCCTGCGCTTGGCGCTGGCCTTCGCCCTGGTGGCGAGCGTGCTGCTGGGCAGCATCGGCCTGTATCTGTACCGCTCGCTGGAGCGGGAAATCAGCTGGCGTGACGATCAGGCACTGCTCGGTCGACTGGAGCGTATGCAGGCGCTGCTGGACGACAGCGCCAGCATCGAGGCGCTACGGCAACGTCCGCAGCTGTACGAGAACATGCTGGGTAATCGCGACAGCCTGCTCTGGCTGCTCGATGCGCAAGGGCGCGCGCTGATCGAGATCAACCCGGCGCGGCTGTCCATTCCGACATTGCCGTCCGGCGCCGCAGCGGAGCTGACCGATACAGATGGCGCGCGGCTGGCCTGGCGGCGCCTGCCGGGCGAAGCGGGGCTGACGCTGGTCGCCGGGCGCACGCTCGCTGAGCGTGAGCAGATGCTCGCCGCCTATCGCGTAAAACTGTGGTGGGCGTTGAGCCTCGGCGCGCTGCTGGCGTCAGTGCTTGGCTGGCTGATCAGTCGGCGCGCCTTGCGTCCGGTGCGTCACCTGACCCGGCAGGCCTTGGCGATCGACGTGCAGCACCTGCACCTGCGCTTGGACGAATCGGCGATGCCCAGCGAACTGGAGCCGCTGCGTGGGGCGCTGAACCAGATGCTCAATCGCTTGGAACAGGGCTTCGCGCGGCTGTCACGCTTCAGCGAAGACCTTGCCCACGAGATGCGTACGCCGCTCGGCAATCTCATGGGGCAGACCCAGCAACTGTTGCACAAGGACCGCGATGCCTCGGCCTATCACGCGCTGTTGGTGTCCAATCAGGAAGAGTACGAGCGCCTGGCGCGGATGATCGACAGCATGCTGTTTCTCGCTCGTGCCGAGCAGCCGGCTGCGGCCATCACGCGGCAGGCTTTTTCGCTGCCGGAACTGGTCGAGCAGCTGTGCGAGTACTTCGAGGGTGTCGCCGAAGAGCGCGGCATTCAGCTGCTCGACGAAACCGAGGGTGAGCTGGTCGGTGACCCTGAGATGATCCGCCGGGCGCTGGCGAACCTGCTGGCCAATGCGTTGCGCTACGGCGTCAGTGACAGCACGGTGCGTATCGTCAGTGGCTCAGGAGTAGGTTGGCGGTCGGTCAGCGTGATCAATCTGGGGCCTCCGATCCCGCCCGAGCATCTGCCGCGGCTGTTCGATCGCTTCTACCGCTGCGACCCATCGCGCGCCGAGCCGGGCGATACCGGCGGCCTGGGGTTGGCCATCGTGCGCTCGATCATGCAGCTGCATGGCGGCGAGGTGAGTGTTCGCAGCGACGCCGGGGTGACCGAATTCACCCTGCGTTTCGCCGAAACGCCGGCCTGATTTCGATCATTGGCACCGGATCGGGAAGCCTCACCGCGCTGTCACAGCTAAGGTTGATATAACCGCCTGTGAGAGACGCGTTTGTGGATAGTCTGAAAATCGCTACCTACAACATCAATGGCATCCGTGCACGTCGGGCCAATCTGCTCGAATGGCTGACGCGCGAGCAGCCTGACGTGGTCTGCCTGCAGGAACTCAAGGCGCAGGATGCCGATTTCCCCATCGACGACATCCGTGCGGCTGGCTATGGCGCCATCTGGCAGGGGCAGAAGTCGTGGAACGGGGTGGCGATTCTGGCCCGCGATTGCGAGCCGCTGGAGATCCGCCGCGGGCTGCCGGGCGATCCGGATGACAGCCACAGCCGCTATCTGGAAGCGGCGGTGCAGGGTGTGATTGTCGCCTGCCTATACCTGCCCAACGGCAACCCGCAGCCGGGGCCGAAATTTGATTACAAGCTCGCTTGGTTCGAGCGCTTCATTGAGCATGCTGCGGGCCTGCTGGCCAGCGGCCACCCGGTGGTGCTCGCCGGCGACTACAACGTGGTATCGACCGACGAGGACATCTACAACCCGCGCTCCTGGCTGAAGGACGCGCTGCTGCAGCCGGAAAGCCGCGAATGTTTCGAGCGCCTGCTGGCGCAGGGCTGGACCGACGCGTTGCGCGCCAGGTACCCGGACGAGCGCATCTACACCTTCTGGGACTACTTTCGCCAGCACTGGCAGAAGAACTCCGGGCTGCGCATCGACCATCTGCTGCTCAGCCCGGACCTTGCGCCGCGGCTGCAGGATGCCGGCGTCGATCGCTGGGTACGTGACCAGGAACATGCCAGTGACCATGCGCCTACCTGGATAACCCTGAAAGGTGACGCGGGCGCGGCGGCCGAGCCGGCGAAGTCGAGCAAGCGTGGCAAGACGGGGGCGAGCAGCTAGAGGCAGGCGGTGCGAGGCGGGGCTCGAACGATGCGGCAACGTGCGACGCGGCCGGTTCTGCAAGGCCTTGTGCCAATCGTCGCTGAGACATCGGCAGATCGACGGTCGCGACTAGTATCCGGGCAATCGGCAAACGACATCGCGGGCTTCAGCGGCTCGCTGTCGACGGTATTCATACGGCAGCAATGGCAGCCAGCAAACGGGGAGGGACTCCATGTCTGATGACATACAGCAGGATCAGGTCGATCAACTCGGGATGGCCGATGATCCGCTCTCCATTCTGCGTCGCCTGGAGAGCGCCAACCTTTCATTGAGCGAGATGCTCGTCGAAACCCTGCATGCCGTGCGCACGCATCTGGGGATGGATGTCGCGTTCATCAGCGAGTTTCGCGGCGGCAGCCGGATTTTTCGCTACCTGGACGGCAATTTCGTACCCCTGCAGCTCGAGGTCGGGGCGTGCGATCCTCTGGACGACAGTTACTGTCAACGCGTGCTCGACGGGCGCTTGCCCGAGCTGATTCAGAACGCGGCGACTCTACCGGAGGCGTTGGCCATGCCGGTGACCAAAGCCTTGCCGGTAGGTGCGCACCTCAGTGTTCCGCTGCGCTTCAGCGATGGTCGGCTCTACGGCACCTTCTGTTGCTTCAGTACCACGCCGGACAACAGCCTCAATGAGCGAGATCTGAATACGCTGCGGCTGTTCGCCGACTTCGCCGGCAGATTGCTGGAACGCCATGCGCTCAATGAGATTCGCTATGCCGAGACGCTCACGCGCATTCGCTCGGTGCTCGAGCAACGCGCGTATTCGGTGGTGTATCAGCCCATCGTGCATCTGGTGGAAAACCGCATCGTTGGCCACGAGGCGCTGGCTCGATTCAGCGCGCAGCCGCAGCGAACACCGGACAAGTGGTTCGCCGAGGCCGGGCTGGTCGGCTTGCAGCAGGAGCTGGAGGTCGCCCTGATCGAGGCGGCCCTGCACGACTTCGATCAGCTGCCGGCAGATAGCTACCTTTCGCTCAATGTTTCGCCGGAAACCATCCTCGCTGGCGCGCTTGGCACGGTACTCGCCGATCAACCGCTGGCGCGGCTGATGCTCGAGGTGACCGAACACGCATCGGTACAGGACTACTCGCAGCTGGCCGAGGCACTCGAACCACTGCGCAGCAAGGGGCTACGGCTGGCGGTTGACGATGCCGGCGCCGGTTACGCGAGTTTCCGCCATATCCTCAAACTCAAGCCGGATGTGATCAAGCTCGACAGCAGCCTGATCCGCAATGTCGACAGCGACACCGGCTGCCGCGCGCTGGCCGCCGCGTTGATCCGCTTCGCCGAGGAAACCGGCTGCAAGGTCGTCGCCGAAGGGGTTGAGACCCAGGAGGAACTGGCCATGTTGCGGCGGCTTGAAGTGAACAAGGCGCAGGGCTACCTGATCGGTCGCCCGATGCCATTGCATCACGGGCTCGCCATGAGCCGACAGGCATAGCCGGCGTTGCCGGGGGATGAGCCAGGAGGGTGCCTTCGGGCGGTTTCGATGAACCTTTGTGGTGCGTGGGCAGTCGACTTTATAACGCGGGCGGCAGCGATGTGGCCCTTTCCGAGTCGACTTGTCAGGAGGTACAAGATGGATACGAAAGACACGATTTCAGTGCTCAACGACCTGATTGAAACCAGCAAGGATGGCGAAAAGGGCTTCCTCGAATGCGCCGAAGACCTGCGCGATCCGCAGCTCAAGAGCACCATGAATCAGCGTTCGCGCGACTGCGCTACTGCCGCCGCCGAGCTGCAGCAACTGGTGCGCTCCATGGGCGGCGATCCGGAGACCAGCACCAGTGTGGCTGCCGACATGCACCGTCGCTGGGTCGACCTCAAGTCGATGATCACCGGCAAGGACGACGAGGCCATTCTCAACGAGTGTGAGCGTGGTGAGGATGTCGCGGTTAAGAGCTACCGCAAGGCGCTGGAAAAAGACCTGCCAGCCGAAGTGCGGATCGTGGTCGAACGTCAGTACCAGGGCGTACAACGCAACCATGATCAGGTGAAGGCTTTACGCGACGCGGCTCGCGCCCGGAGCTGATGCTTCGCGAGCCGGTCAGGGTTTGAAGAACGCCAGCGCATGCTGGCGTTTTTCGTTTCCGCCGGTCAGTCAACCTGAGCCGGCTCGGCGATTTCGCAACCCTTGAGTACCAGGCGAATGATGGTGTCTGCCGCCGCATCGTAGTCGGCGTCGTCGAGGCGGTTCTTGCCGGTGACGGTGCTGATCTGCCAGTCGAAATCGGCGTAGGTTTGGGTCGCCGCCCAGATGCTGAACAGCAGGTGATTGGCATCGACCTTCGCCATCAGGCCGTCGTCGATCCAGCGCTGGATGCAGGCGATGTTGTGTGCCGCCTGGGCGTTGAGTTGTGCAGTGCGTTCCGGTGACAGGTGCGGAGCGCCGTGCATGATCTCGTTGGCGAACACCTTCGAGGCGCAGGCGTGGTCGCGGGAAATCCTGATCTTGGTGCGGATATAGGCGCGCAGGACCTCGGCCGGATGGCCTGGCTGGTTGAACGGCGCCGAGGCTTCGAGCAAGGGTTCGACGATGCTCTCCAGCACCTCGCGGTAGAGATTTTCCTTGGACTTGAAGTAGTAGTAGACGTTGGGCTTGGGCAGTCCGGCGCGGGCGGCGATGTCACTGGTCTTGGTCGCGGCGAAGCCCTTTTCGGCGAATTCTTCGCTGGCGGCTTTGAGGATCAGCTCTTTGTTGCGCTCACGGATACTGGACATGGGGGCCTTTCGCTGGCTGCCGGCGATACGAACAAGCGCCCGCATGCTAGCACCCTGGTCGCAAGCCCCTCAACCGAAGCGCCGGAGGAGAGGCGAAGGGGCGAGGAGCCCCTTCGCGACAGCACTCAGAAGTGCGCTTTGACGATAGCGCTGAAGGTGTTCTGGTCGGTTTTGCCAACGAAGTTTTCGCTGACGAAGCCGCCATTCTCGATGCCGTACTTGTCCGACCAGTAGTCGTACTCGATACCGACGTAGAGCTGCTTCTCGCCCCAGTTCATCGCCTTGCCTAGGTCGTACTTGATCTGCGGGTTGATGTGCAGGTTGGCGTGATATTCCTCACCGCGGGAGTTGCTGTCGTTGTCGACCACCCAGTCGATGAAGCCGTCGATGAGGATGTCGGAGTTGCCCACCGGCAGGGTGTAGCCCCACACCGGGGTGACCTGCCAGGTGCCGTCGCCTACGCGGTCACCGTCAGTGTCGCGGTGGTAGACGTTCACCGAGACATAGTCGAAGCCGGGCACGTCCAGATCGAAGCCCGGGCCGATCATGTAGGTTTCCACATCGCCTTCGCCGAACTCGTAGGTCATTGCGACCAGCACATCCTTGATCGGGCCGAAGCTCAGGTCGCGCTGGAAGATCTTGCCGAACGACAGGCGCGGTGAGAATTCGCCGTAGAAGGTGCTGTCGTCGTTGCCGTTGTCGTTACCCTTGCCGTTGAAGTGGATCGAGTCGAGAAACAGGAACGTGTCGCCATACTTCCAGCCGTTGACGTGCTCGAAGGTGACAGTCTGCTGGATCGGCGCATCGATCTTGTAATCCTTGCCGTACAGGTAGGTCAGGCTGTTGCTGTGCCAGTGGAGCAGGCCTTCGGCCATCGCCGGGGCGGTCAGCAGGCTGCCGGCGAGCGCGACGGCGAGGGGAGCGGTCTTCAGTTGCATGTGGATTTCCTTGAAGTGGGTGACGGCTTTTTTTGGGCGCCATTGTCTTTCAAGACTGGCGTGGCGAGAAGCGCACGATGGCGTGCTTCTGACCATCAGACGGATCGCCCCGCACAGGGAGTCGTGGCGTTATCCCTGCGCGCCGAATAGTCAGGAATATTCACCGACAGCGTATTGGTGCCGACGGCATCCTCGACCAGTTCCTCGGGGTCGAATACATCGACTTCGCTCGGTTCGCGCGGCAGGAACAGGTTGAGCAGGATGGCGCTGAAGGCGCCGATGGTGATCGGCGAGCCGAAGATGTTCTTCAACACCTCGGGCATCGCGCTCAGCACTTCCGGCACGCCGGCGACACCCAGGCCAAGACCCAGGGAAATCGACACGATGAGCATGTTGCGGCGATGCAGGCCGGCTTCGGCGAGGATCTTGATACCGGCGATGGCCACGGTGCCGAACATGATCAGCGTGGCGCCGCCGAGCACCGGCTTGGGCATCAGCTGCAGCACACCGCCGACGAAGGGGAACAGACCCAGCAGTACCAGGACCGCGGCGATGTAGTAGCCGACGTAGCGGCTGGCGACGCCGGTGAGCTGGATGACGCCGTTGTTCTGGCTGAAGGTGGTCATCGGCAGGCTGTTGAACACCGCGGCGACCGCCGAGCTGCAGCCATCGGCGAGGATTCCCGATTTGATCCGCCGCAGATACACCGGCCCGCGCACCGGCTGACGCGAGATCATCGAGTTGGCGGTGAGGTCGCCGGCGGTTTCCAGCGGTGTGATGAGGAAGATCACCGCGATCGGAATGAAGGCCATCCAGTCGAATGCGAAACCGAAGCGGAACGGTTGCGGCACGCTGAGCAGCGGCAGTTCGCCCAGCTCGGCGAAGTCCACCTTGCCCATGGACCAGGCCACCAGATAGCCCGCGGTCAGCGCGATGATCACCGCCGACAGCCGCAGGATGGCCCAGGGAAAGCGGTTGAGCACCACGATGATGCCGATCACCAGGCCGGCCAGCGCCAGGTTGGGCAGGGCGCCGAGGTCATCGGCGCCGTAGCCGCCGGCGATATCGGTCATCGCCACCTTGATCAGCGAAAGGCCCATCAGGCAGATGATGGTGCCGGTGACCACCGGCGTGATCACCCGGCGCAGCTTGTTGATGCACTGGCTGAAGGCGATCTCGACGAACGCGGCGCAGAAACTCACGCCGAACAGCGTGGCCAGGATCTCCTCCGGCGTGCCGCCACGCGCCTTGACGATGAAACCGGCGCTGAGGATGGCGCTGAGAAAGCCGAAGCTGGTGCCCTGCAGGCACAGCAGTCCAGAGCCGATGGGACCGAAGCGCCGGGCCTGGACGAAGGTGCCGAGACCGGAGACGAATAGCGCCATGCTGACGAGGTAGGGGACGTATTGATCGAGGCCAAGCGCGCTGCCAACGATCAGGGTGGGGGTGATGATACCGACGAAGCTGGCCAGTACGTGCTGCAAAGCGGCGAAGGTCGCGGGTAGCGGGCCGGGGCGATCATCGAGCTGATAGATGAGGTCCTGGTTCGCCTGCGGAGCGGTGCCGCTCCTGTTTTCGGTTGCGGTCATTGTTAAGCCTGCCATTTGTTGTTTTACGGTCATGGGCTTGCGAGGCTTCACGGCACCTCTATCGCTGTCCGTCGAAAGCTGTTCGATCGGTCAGGACGCCTGGACTATAGCAACCTGTAGACAGACTGATAAACAATAAATCAGAAAATTGTGCACAATTGGATCGACGGCGGTTGGTCCAGATCGCGCGATCGGCTCTGGACCGGGCCTCAGCGCGGTACCTGCAATTCCCGCGAGACATTTTCCGCAAGGCCCGCGCCGGCCTCGCTCATGGTCAGGTAGGTGCGGTCGGCGCCGGCTTCCTGGATGCGCTGGGCGATATCCTCGTACATCGCGTGGGACACGATCAGCCCGCCAAATCCGCTTTCGCGCAGCTTGCGGGTGGAGATGATCTTGGCCTCGGGATCGTTCATCGCCAGGATCACCGCTTCGACCTCGTTCATCTCCAGGCTCTGCCAGAACATCTGGTCCTCGGCGTCGGCAAAGAGGATATGTCGGCCCTCGGCGGTGTTCTTTTCCACCATGACCGGGTCAGAATCGAGGCTGACCAGGGCGAAACCCTTCTCCGCTAGGTAGTCGTAGGCGGCGCGCCCGGTACGGCCCATGCCCATGATCAGAATTCGCGCATCGCCCAGGGACACCGGTTGTTCGTCGGGGTGGCGAATGTTGCGCTCGTAGCGGAGCAGTCGCGGTGCGAGGCGTTCGTACAGCGGATGGGCGAAACGGTTGATCTGCGCCGAAACGATGAACGAGAACGCCACGGTAATCGCCAGCGGCATCAGCCACTGCGGCAGCACCACGCTGACGACGATCAGGCCGAATTCGCTGTAGTTGGTCAGGCTGGCGGCGCTGAGAAAGGCGCTGCGGGCGCGCAGGCGGAAGGCGACGAATAGGCCGAAGAACAGCACCGCCTTGAGCGGCAGCAGCAGCGACATGGCGAAGGCGAACCAGAGGGCGTTGGCATCCGGCAGCCCACCGATGCCGATCTTCAGGAAGAAGCCGACCAGGAACACTTCCTTGATTGCCCACAGCGAATTCGACAGCTCGCTGGCGCGCTTGTGTTTGGCGAGCATGGCGCCAAAGGCCAGCGCTCCCAGTTCGGAACTCAGGCCGACGTATTCGAAGCCGAGACCGCCGGCCACCAGCGCTAGCATCAGGCCCAACAGCACCATCAGTTCTTCGTGGCCACTGTGGTCGAGCAGGCGGAACAGCACGGGGCGCAGCAGCGGCAGCAGGAACACCAGCAAGGCCCAGGCGGAGGGGACCTTGCCCGCGGCGAGGCTCATGACTACCAGAGCGATAAGGTCCTGGATGATCAGCACGCCGATGGCGACGCGGCCGTGAAAGGCGCGCAGCTCGCGCTTGCTTTCCAGCACCTTGGCCGCCAGCACGGTGCTGGAGAAGGACAGCGCGATGGCCAGCAGCATGGCCTCACGCCAGCTGTTATCGAGGATCAGCATGATCGCCGGCATCACCAGCACGCTGGAGATGAAGAAGTGCAGCAGGCTGCCGCCGATGACTTCGCGGCGAACCAGATTGCCGAGCTTGAGCTTGAGCCCCACGGTGAACAGCAGCAGGAGCACGCCCAGATGCGACAGGTGATCGAGAATGATGCTGTCGTCACGGGTCACGCCCACGTAGTCGCCCGCTGCGGTCAGCGCGAAGCCGGCACCGAGGTAGCCGATCAGCGGCGGCAGGCCGATGAAGCGGGCAAGCAGCCCGAGGGCGAAAGCGAAGGCAATCCAGCTGGCTTCAATCACGGGGCGGCGTCCGGCGTCGAGGGAGGGCGCGGCATTTTAACGGGGCGTCGGCGATTGGGTAGCGTCGGCAGCGATATTCCTTGCGGGAATCTGCTCGTTCGTCGTCGTGGAAGCGGAGTTGCCGTACCGCAGCGCTAGCTGGCCAATGCCGCCTGGGGCGCGGAGGAGGGGATGGCGGTCAGTGCGCCAATGGGCACGGTGCGGAGGGGGAAACGCCGCGCGGATGGCGCGCGGCGTCTTTGCTCAGTCGATGGACGCGCCCTTGGCGATCCAGTCACCCAGCAGATCGCGCTCGTCCTGGGTCATCTGGGTAATGTTGCCCAGCGGCATGATCTGGCTGGCCACGGTCTGCGCATGGATCTTCGCCGCCTGCTCGCGTATCTGCTCGGCGGTATCGAACATCACGCCTGCCGGTGCTGCGCTGAACAGCGGGCTGCTCGGCTGCGCGGAGTGGCAGACGGTGCAACGCTCGTGAATCACTTCGCTGACCTGGGCGAACTGGCTGGCACTGGCGCCGCTCTGCTGTGCACTCGTGCTGGCCTGCTCCGGCGAGGTCGCTGCCAGGTTTGGTGCCGGTTGGCGGTTCGGCGCGGTGACGTAGGCCAGGCAGATCATGCCCAGTGCCGCGGCCGGTAGCGCCCAGGCGAAGCGATTACTGTTGTGGCGGGTGTTGAAGTAGTGGCGCGCCAGCACCGAAAGCGCGCCGAGCGCGGCGAGGATCAGCCAGTTGTATTCGCTGCCGTAAGTGCTCGGGAAGTGGTTGCTGATCATGATGAACAGCACCGGCAGGGTGAAATAGTTGTTGTGCCGCGAACGCAGCAGGCCCTTGGCCGGCAGCACCGGATCGGGCGTGCGGTTCTGTTCGATGGCGGCGACCAGCGCACGCTGGGCCGGCATGATGATGCGGAACACGTTGCCGACCATGATGGTGCCGATCAGCGCTCCGGTATGGATGTAGGCTGCGCGGCCGCTGAATACCTGCGAATAGCCCCAGCACGCGGCGATCACCAGCACGAACAGCACCAGGCCGAGCAGGGCGGGGGTCTTGCCCAGCGGCGAGTCGCAGAGCAGGTCGTAGACGAACCAGACGACGATCAGCGAGCCGAAGCCGATAGCGATGGCCGCCGCAGGGGACAGTTCGCTGCCCGGTGCGATCAGGTACAGGCTGGGGTTGAGGTAGTACACCACCATCAGCAGCGCCACACCCGACAGCCAGGTGGTGTAGGCCTCCCACTTGAACCAGTGCAGGTTTTCCGGCATCTGCGGCGGCGCCAGCTTGTATTTCTCCAGGTGGTAGATACCGCCACCGTGGATGGCCCAGAGATCGCCCGACAGGCCCTCACGCGGGTTGGCGCGGTTGAGGTTGTTCTCCAGCCAGACGAAATAGAAGGAAGCACCGATCCAGGCGACGCCAACGATCATGTGAATCCAGCGGATACTCAGGTTCAGCCATTCGGTCAGATGGGCGTCCATTTGTCATGCACCTCTTGCGGCCTGCAGGCGGCCGTATTTCTTCTTATTGGAATCGGCTTGAGCGCGTCGCGAACGCAGGCAAGGCAACGCCGAATGAGCCAGCGCAGTAGCGGTCATGTCGATTCCCGTTGGGGGTCGAGGAGGAGTTGCTGATCCTCCGTGAAGAAGTACTCGTCGCAGTTGTTGCCAGAACCGCTGCGATCGACCACCAGGAATTCATCCCGCTTTTCGATCGTCAGCACCGGGTGGTGCCAGACGCCGCGGTGGTAATTGACGCCCTGCCTGCCGTTGCTGCGGAAGGCGCGGACGTGGCCCGGTACAGGTGCATCGCCAAGTGGCGCGACCACGACCAGAAAAGGGTTGCCGAGCAGCGGTATGAAGGCCTGGCTGCCCAGCGGATGACGTTCGAGCATGCGGATGACCAGCGGCATCTCCAGCGCCTCGGCGGCGAAGATGCTGATGATCGCCTGGTCATCGGGCGCGGCGGTCTCGACCGTGGCCAGCTTGTGATAGCGGCGGGTCGAGCCGTTGTTGATCATGAAGTAGTCGCTGCCTTCGGTCTCGATGACGTCGCCAAAGGGGGCGAAGGCTTCCTTGGTCAGTGGCTCGATGGTCAGGGTGCGCATGGTGTGCTCGTTCTTTGTTGAAGGATCGTTATTCGCGTGGGGCTGCTCCCCCTCACCCTAACCCTCTCCCCGGAGGGGAGAGGGAGCTGGCGCGGAGAAATGGCTGACCTCGTTCCTCCCTCTCCCCCTCGGGGAGAGGGCCGGGGAGAGGGGAAGCGCGCTTCCTACTTCGCCACCTTGCCAAACAACCGCAGCCGGCTCACACCGCCGTCCGGGAAGATGTTCAGGCGCACGTGGGTGATCGGGCCGAGCTTGGCGATCTGCTCGCTGAACTCGTGTTCGGCGTGCATCGACAGCTTCTGGCTCGGCAGCAGCTCGCGCCAGAACAGGCTCTGGGTCTCGATCTGGCTATCGGTGCCGCCTTTGACGTAAGCCGCCTGGATCGAGCAGCTGTCCGGGTAGTTGCCCTTGAAGTGCAGGGTATCGACGACGATGCGCTCGATTTCGCCCGGATGGCCGAGGGCGACGATGACCCAGTCATTGCCCGGCGTGCGGCGGCGGGCGGTTTCCCAGCCGTCGCCCATGTTCTCGCCACGGTTCGGGTTGAGGATGTTGCTCATGCGGCCGAAATGCTCGTCCGAGCAGGCCAGCGCGCGACCGCCATTCAGCGCCGCCGCCAGGTCGATCTGCTCGTTGTCGCCGACGCTGCTCCAGTCGCGGAACGGGATGCCGTGCACGCGCAGACGCGCCACGCCGCCGTCCGGGTAGATGTTGAAGCGCAGGTGGCTGACCGGCTTGTCGAAGGCGATCTCGTGGTAGTGGTGGCTGTTGCCCTGGAGCTCGACGGCCGGGAGGATTTCCGTCCAGACGGTGTCGTCGCTCGGGTCGCCGTCGGCGACGAAGCAGGCTTCCAGTGAGGCGGACGGCGGATAGTTGCCGGTGAAGTGGCTGGTGTCGATATCCACGCCCTTGATCTGACCAGGCACGCCCAGGCGGATCACCGCATGGTCGTAACCTTCGAAGCGCTTGCGGCGCGACTCCCAGCCGTCCATCCACTTGCCGTTGTCATCGAAAACGCCCTCCTTCCATACGGCCGGTGTTGGCTGGAACAACCGGTTGACGTCGGCGAACCAATCGTCGGTGACGGAGATGGCGCGGGTGCCCAGGCGGGCATCGGCCAGGTTGACGTATTTTTCGAAGGGTACGGCGTAAGCTTTCATGGACTCGTCTGCCTTGGATGAGAAGCGGTTTCTGTCATTACTGCCTTTGTTGCGGTTGGTGCTCGTTACATCGCCTGCAGGCGGAACAAGGCGATCTTGTTGATTTCCGCCAGCGCCCGGGCGAATTCCTGTTCGGGGCTGTTGTGGATGCGTTCTTCGAATGCGGCGAGGATCTGGTGCCGGTTGCTGCCCTTGACCGCCATGATGAAGGGGAAACCGAACTTGGCCTTGTAGGCCTCGTTGAGTTCGGTGAAGCGGGCGAACTCCTCCGGCGTGCATTCGTGGATGCCGGCGCCGGCCTGCTCCGAGGTGCTGGAGGCGGTCAGCTCGCCACGCACGGCGGCCTTGCCGGCCAGGTCGGGGTGAGCATTGACCAGTGCCAGCTGAGTGTCATGGTCGGCGGCGAGCATCGCCTGGGACAGGCGGGTGTGCAGCACCTCGATGTCGTCCAGCGTCGCGTCGACGCCCGCCTGGTAGACGGTTTCGGCAACCCAGGGCGAGTGCTCGTAGACGTCGGCAAAGGCGGCGACGAAGGCGTCGCGATCCAGCGTCGAGGGTTTGATCGTTTTGAACGGGGTCATCAATTGCGCTCCGCGGTAAAAGGGTGGGTGGCGTGCCAGTGGCGGGCGATGTCGACACGGCGGGCGCACCAGACCTTCTCATGGCCCTTCACGTACTCTAGGAAGCGGGCCAGCGACGCCAGGCGCGCCGGGCGCCCGAGCAACCGGCAGTGCATGCCGATGGACAACATTTTCGGCGCGCCTTCGCAGCCTTCGGCGTAGAGCACGTCGAAGGCATCCTTCAGGTAGGTGAAGAAGTCATCGCCGCTGTTGAAGCCCTGCACCTGGGTGAAGCGCATGTCGTTGGTGTCCAGCGTGTAGGGGATCACCAGATGCGGCTTTTCCGGCGTCGACTCGGGGTCCCAGTAGGGCAGGTCGTCGTCGTAGGTGTCGGAGTCGTAGAGAAAGCCGCCTTCCTCGCGTACCAGGCGCCGGGTGTTCGGGCCGGTGCGGCCGGTGTACCAGCCCAGCGGCCGTTCGCCGGTGATCTCGCCGAGGATGCGGATGGCTTCCTGCATGTGCTCGCGCTCTTGCGCCTCATCCATGTACTGGTAGTCGATCCAGCGGTAACCGTGGCTGCAGATTTCGTGTCCGGCGCCTGCCATCGCCTTGATCAGTTCGGGGTGACGCTGGGCGGCCATGGCGACGGCGAAGATGGTCAGCGGGATGTCGTGCTTGTCGAACAGCTTGAGCAGGCGCCATACGCCGGCGCGACTGCCGTATTCGTAGAGCGACTCCATGCTCATGTGGCGCACGCCTTGCAGAGGCTGTGCGGCGACCATCTCGGAGAGAAAGGCCTCGGATTCCTTGTCGCCGTGCAGCACGCAGCGTTCGCCACCTTCCTCGTAATTCAGCACGAAGGACAACGCGATACGCGCATCGCCCGGCCAGCGCGGGTGCGGTGGGTTGCTGGCGTAACCGATCAGGTCGCGTGGGTAGTCGGCGCTCACTGGGGTGCTTCCTGTATGGCAGGTCGTCATGGCACGACCGGATGGCTGGATTGTATACAAATTGAATGAGGCTTTGTAAATAGCAATTTTCGTCCTTTCGCTATAGCTGGTATCTGCCGTGTCGCGATCAACCATGCTCAGAGCCATCTGCAGCTTGCAGGTAACGGGCCAAACGATGCTTGAAAAACTGTATACAAAAATATCTGCAGATTGTCTTGAGTGATGTGGGGAGGATGGTTATGCTCGGTGCAGTTTCCATTCAACAGAGCGGAGGTGCCCGTGGGCCGATTGACCACACACGTACTCGACGCCGCCCACGGTTGCCCGGGCAGCGGAATCAAGGTGGAGCTGTATCGCGTCGAGGATCAGGCGCTGACCCTGATCGCAACCCGTGAGACCAATGCCGATGGGCGCTGCGACAGTCCATTGCTGGAAGGTGCGGATTACCTGTCCGGTGTCTACCAGCTGCAGTTCAGTGCCGGCGACTATTACCGCCGCCGCGGTGTGGCCCTGGCGAATCCTGCGTTTCTCGATGTGGTGGTGCTGCGCTTCGGGATCGATTCGGCGCAGGAGCATTACCACGTGCCGTTGTTGGTATCGCCGTATAGCTATTCGACGTATCGGGGTAGCTAGTCGCTTTTCCGTTCAGTGCTGACTCTTGGAGTCCCTTTGCCCGCCGTAATGGCGGGTTTTTTATGGGTTGAGTTTGGTCAACGTGGGACGCTCGGCGCTGGTTTTTAGCCTTAGTGACCTAGGCACCTGTGGCGTGAGATTCGCGCGATGGCGCCGCGCTTTCCTCACTTCTAAGTGACGAAAGAAAACGCGCATTGCTTGCTCCTAGTTGCACGGCCTGGCGGGCAACGTTCATCTTCCGCGACTGGAAAAAGTGAATTGCCCAGCAGGGCGGAACCAATGCCTCAGCCAGGAGCCTGGCTAAGGGGCAAGCTGCAGAGCGCTATCGGCTCATCAAAGACGCTGCCCCCGCGCCCCCAAACAGCGCCGCACTTGTCCGGTTGAACCACACATGCCCCTTCCCGGTGCGCAGGTAACGTGCCGCCCCCTGCGCGCCCAACCCGTAGGCCAGCTTGCAGAGCAGATCGAGCACGGCCCAGGTAAGGATCATCACCAATAGCTGTGGCAACAACGGCTGGCCGGCACTGAGAAACTGCGGCAGGAAGGCGGCAAAGAAGAGGGTGTCCTTCGGATTGCTGCCGCCAAGGATGAACGCCCGGCCGAACAATCGACTGAAACGTGGGGCAAGGGCGGGGCTCTCGATCTCGCGGGCAGCGGGTGCCTGGCGCGCCTCTTGCCAGCTCTGCCAAGCCAGATAAAACAG
This sequence comes from Stutzerimonas kunmingensis, assembly GCF_014764705.1. Lineage (GTDB taxonomy): Bacteria > Pseudomonadota > Gammaproteobacteria > Pseudomonadales > Pseudomonadaceae > Stutzerimonas. The sequence goes on along the minus strand of NZ_JACXXG010000008.1, from coordinate 90,499 downwards.
GTACAGCGCGCCGACCAGCTTGAGTGCACTGAATAGGCGCTCGGAGGCCATCAGCAACGCGCCTAGCCCCAGCGCCGAGGCGCTGAGCAGGGCGATGGACGCTGTCACACCACCGAGAAAGGCAGGCCAGGAGCGGCGTACTCCGTAGTTCAGGCTGTTGCTGATCATCAACAGCGACAGCGGCCCGGGGATCAGGATCACCACCAGCGCCGCACCAGTGAACAACAGCCACATCTCCAGGGTCATGACGGCCTCCTATAGCCAATGCAAAAGCCCCACCGCGAAGCAGTGGGGCCGTAGGTGAGCCGGACGCTGCCGGCCCGGTTCAGAGAAACGCGAACTTGGCGATGAAGATCACACACAACACATACAGGCTGATCGACACCTTGTCACGCTGGCCGGTCAGCAGCTTGAGCGTGGCATAGGTCAGAAAGCCCAGGGCGATGCCGTTGGCGATGGAAAAGGTCAGCGGCATCATCACCACGGTGACGATGGCCGGGGTGGTGTCGGTGTGGTCCTTCCAGTCGATATTCGCCAGGCCGCTCATCATCAGCATCGCCACGTAGATCAGCGCGCCGGCGGTGGCATAGGCGGGAATCATGCCGGCCAGCGGGGCGAAGAACATGGCAATCAGGAACAGCACGCCGACGGTCACTGCGGTCAGCCCGGTGCGGCCGCCGGCGGCGACGCCCGCGGCGCTCTCCACGTAGCTGGTCACTGGCGGGCAACCGACGAAGGCGCCGACCACGCTGGAGCTGCTGTCGGCCTTCAGCGCGCGGGAGAGGTTCTCGATCTTGCCGTCCTCATTGACCAGGTTGGCACGGTGGGCGACGCCCATCAGGGTGCCGGCGGTGTCGAACATGTTCACGAAGAGGAAGGCGACGATCACGCTGACCATCGCCACGTTGAGCGCGCCGGCGATATCCATGGCCAGCCAGGTCGGCGCCAGGCTCGGCGGCATCGACACCAGGCCGTTGTACTCGACCAGACCAAACGCCCAGCCGATACCGGTGACCACCAGCATGCTCAATAGGATCGCACCGAAGACATTGCGGTGGCTGAGTACGGCGATCATCAGGAAGCATACCGCGGCCAGCAGCGCCGACGGCTCGGCGAACGAGCCCATGGTCAGCAATGTTGCCGGGCTGTCGACGACGATGCCGGCGGTCTTCAGGCCGATCAGACCGAGGAACAGACCGACGCCGGCGCCCATGGCGAAGCGCAGGCTCATGGGGATGCTGTTGAGCAACCATTCGCGAATGCGCGACAGGCTCATGATCATGAACAGCACGCCGGAGATGAACACCGCGCCGAGCGCGATCTCCCAGCTGTAGCCCATCTCGCCGACCACCGTGTAGGTGAAGAAGGCGTTGAGGCCCATGCCTGGCGCGAGGCCCACCGGCCAGTTGGCGTACAGCCCCATCAAGAGGCAGCCGAGCGCCGCGCCAATGCAGGTGGCAACGAAGGCAGCGCCGTGGTCGATGCCGGCGTCGGCCATGATGTTCGGGTTGACGAAGATGATGTAGGCCATGGTGACGAAGGTCGTCAGGCCGGCGAGCAGTTCGGTGCGGATACTGGTGCGGTGTTCGCTGAGCTTGAACAGGCGGTCCAGCCAAACGGGGGCGGTGCGCTGCAAGGGTGCTGCCTGGGGCTTGCGCTTGATGCTTTCCACTGGGCGTTCCTCATCGTTCTTGTTGTCGATCACCCGGAGCGTGAGTACTCCCGAGGGGCGGGTGATGGTGGGCCATCTGCATCGGTAGTTGACCGAAAGGTCAGAAAGGCTTTCCGGATTATGCTTTTGTATACAAGAATTGCAAACAATAAATCGGTGGTCTCGCTGAATGCGCGTGGGCTGCGCGAGCTGAAAGATTTGCGCGTGGGAAACCTTGTGGCTGTGAATTGTGCACAAGGTTAACGGCGTTTCAGCGTATTTATTTGTCCAGCGAACTGCCAGTAGCGGCGCGAACCCAGTAAAGTTCGGCATTGCCGACACCTCATTTGCGAGCCATCGATGAACGAACAGTTGCAGCCCCTGAAGAAGCCGACCAAGACCGGCAAGACTCGCACCGGGACGCAGGACGATATCGTTTATGCGCACATCTTCGATGCCATCCTCGAGCAGCGTCTGGCGCCGGGGACCAAGCTCAGCGAAGAGGCGCTCGGCGAGATATTCGGCGTCAGCCGCACCATCATCCGCCGCGCGCTGTCGCGTCTGGCCCATGAAGGGGTGGTGCTGCTGCGGCCCAATCGCGGCGCGGTGGTGGCCAGTCCTAGCGTTGAAGAAGCGCGGCAGATTTTCTTCGCCCGCCGTCTGGTGGAAAAGGCCATCACAGAGCTGGCCGTGCAGCACGCCAGCGACGCGCAGCTCGCCGAGCTGCGGCAGATGGTGACTGATGAGCGTGATTGTTTCGACCGAGGCGATCGCGGGGCGGGTATCCGCCTGTCCGGCGAATTTCACCTCAAGCTGGCGGAGGCGGCGAAGAACGCGCCGCTGGTGAGCTTCCAGCGCAGCCTGGTTTCGCAGACCTCGCTGATCATTGCCCAGTACGAAAGCGGCAATCGCTCGCACTGCTCGTACGACGAACACAATGAACTGATCGACGCCATCGCTGCCCGCGACAGTGACAAGGCGGTGCGCCTGATGATGCACCACATGGACCACATCGACAGCAAGCTCAACCTCGAGGAAGACAGCGCCTCGGGTGATCTGCATGCGGTCTTCTCGCACCTGGGCCTGGCGAAGAAGAAGCCTCGCACGGCTCGCTAGCGTTGCCCCGCGCGCTGACTCGTTCTGAGTCAGCGCCGTCAGTCATCACCTGCCGCGGTGGCGGCAGAGCCATGCCGGCCTGCCAGCGCTGATCGTGATCCGCGGCTCATCGAGCAGATCGCCGAAGAGGCGGGCGCCACGGTCGGCGGCACCCTGTACTCCGATGCGCTGGCCAGCGCAGGGCCGGCCAGCACCTACCTCGGCATGTTCGAGTACAACCTCGATACGCTGATGCAGGCGTTGCAGCCCTAGCCAGCCTTGCGATGCACCGAGACGCCGGCGGCGAAGGTCTCCTTCACCGCGCGGTCGTCGCCGAGGATCATCAGGGCGAAGAGCTTTTCCTGCAGAGTCGTCGCCTGGCTCAGGCGATAGTCGATCAGCGGCGTCGCCTTGTAGTCGAGCACCACGAAGTCGGCCTCCTTGCCCGGTTGCAGGTTGCCGATCCGGTCGTCCAGATAGAGCGCCCGCGCGCCGCCAAGGGTGGCGAGATAGAGTGCCTTGAACGCGTCGAGCTTCTGGCCCTGCAGCTGCAGCACCTTGTACGCCTCGTTGAGGCTGGCGAGCTGCGAGAAGCTGGTGCCGCCGCCGACATCGGTGCCCAGGCCGACGCGCACACCGAAGCCTTCCACCTTGGCCAGATCGAACAGGCCGCTGCCGAGGAACAGATTGGAGGTCGGACAGAACGACACCGCCGAGCCGGTCTCACCGAGGCGTTTGCACTCGTCGTCGCACAGGTGGATGCCGTGGGCGAACACCGAGCGCGGGCCGATCAGGCCGTGGTGGTCGTAGACGTCCAGATAGCCCTTGCGCTCGGGGAACAGCTCCTTGACCCACTCGACCTCCTGCTTGTTCTCGGAGATGTGGGTGTGCATGTACAGGTCAGGGAATTCCGCGAACAGCCTGCCGGCCAGGGTGAGCTGCTCTGACGTGCTGGTCGGGGCGAAACGCGGGGTGACGGCGTAATGCAGACGGCCCTTGCCGTGCCAGCGCTCGATCAGCTCGCGGCTGTCGGCGTAGCCGGACTCGGCGGTGTCGGTGAGGAACTCCGGGGCGTTGCGGTCCATCAGCACCTTGCCGGCGATCATCCGCAGATTGCGCTTCTCGCAGGCCTCGAAGAAGGCGTCCACCGACTGCTTGTGCACCGTGCCGAACACCAGCGCGGTGGTGGTGCCGTTGCGCAGCAGCTCGCCGAGAAACAGCTCGGCCTGCTCGCGGGCGTGGGCCATGTCGCTGAAGCGGCCCTCGTTGGGAAAGGTGTAGGTTTCCAGCCAATCCAGCAGCTGCGCGCCGTAGGAGCCGATGACGCCGACCTGCGGGTAGTGGATATGGGTGTCGACGAAACCCGGAGTGATCAGCGCGTCCGGGTATTCGACAACCTCGGTGCCGGCCGCCAGGGTCGGCAGCAGTTCGGCGGCGTGGCCGATGCGCGCGACCTTGCCGTCCTCGACGACCAGCAGGCCGTCCTGGAAGTATTCATGGGATTGCTCAATGCCCACTTCGCGCGGGTCGGCGAGGCAGTGGAGCAGGGCGGCACGGTAGGCTTTGGTGCTTGGCATGGTGACTCTCGAAAATCGTTGTATGAGGGTGATGCGTTGACATGGGCAGGCCGCCGCCGATGGCGTGCCTGCAAGAATGTCGGGTGGTCAGTTGGTCTGGGCGCGGCGCGAAGCGGGGACCAGCATCGGTACCGGCTTTTCACCGTCCTCGGCGTTCTCCCCACCCTTTTCACCGAAATGCGCGTTGTAGGTGGCGATCACCTCGCCGGCGATAGACACGGCGATCTCCACCGGCAGCTTGCCCTTCACCTCGGCGATGCCCATCGGGCAGCGCATGCGCTGCACGGTCTCCGGCTGGAAGCCGCGGTCCCGCAGACGGTGTTCGAACCTGGCGCGTTTGCTCTTGGAGCCGATCAGCCCGTAGTAGGTGAAATCGTTGCGCGAAAGGATCGCGGCGGTCAGCTCCAGATCAAGCTGATGGTTGTGGGTCATGACGATGAAGTAACTGCCGGCAGGCATGCTTTCTACTTCGTCGACCACGTCGTCGCTGACTACCTTCTCCACCCCGGCGGGGAGCTGTGCCGGGAATTCGTTATCGCGAGAATCGATCCAGCGAACCCTGCACGGCAGGCTAGCTAGCAATGGCACCAGGGCGCGGCCTACGTGGCCGGCACCGAAAACCGCAATATGCGCCTGCGGTTGACCCATGGGTTCGAACAGCAACACAGTGGCGCCACCGCAACACTGGCCGAGACTCGCGCCAAGGGAAAAACGCTCCAGCCGGGTATCGCGGCTGCGCTTTTCCAGCATTTCACGGGCGATCTGCTGGGCCTTGTATTCCAGGTGGCCGCCGCCGATGGTGTCGTACAGGCGCTCACGACTGACAACCATCTTCGAGCCGGCATTGCGCGGCGTTGAGCCGCGCTCTTCGATGATAGTCACCAGTACGCAAGGCTCGCCTTGGTGTTGCAGGTCGGCGAGTGCTTCGATCCAGGCCGTGTTGCTCATGTCTGTGTCCCTAGTAGTTCGGGCGGCCGCTCCGTGGAAAAAACCGCGAAGCGCCTTCCACCCAAACGATCAAGTTGTGTTGATGGTGGACAATCACAGGGTTGTCCACCCTTGGTCAGGCCGGGGTGGTCTCCGCTGCCGCAGACCTGCTCGCGGTCTGCTTCAACCTACGCATCTGCTCCACACCCCACAGCACCCGCTCCGGCGTCGCTGGCGCGTCGATCTTCGGCTGAACCTTGTAATCCGCCAGGCTCGCCACGGCGTCTTTGATCGCGCACCAAACGGATATCCCGAGCATGAACGGCGGCTCGCCCACGGCCTTGGAGTGAAACACGGTGTCTTCGGGGTTCTTGCGGTTCTCCACCAGCTTGACCCGCAGATCCAGCGGCATGTCCGCCACCGCCGGGATCTTGTAGCTGGCCGGGCCACTGGTCATCAGCTTGCCCTTGTCGTTCCAGACCAGCTCTTCCATGGTCAGCCAGCCCAGGCCCTGGACGAAGCCGCCTTCGACCTGGCCGATATCGATGGCCGGGTTCAGCGAGGCGCCGACGTCATGCAGGATGTCGCTGCGCAGCATCTTGTATTCGCCGGTCAGGGTGTCGACGATCACTTCCGAACAGGCCGCGCCGTAGGCGTAGTAGTAGAACGGCCTGCCGCGCGCCTGGCTGCGGTCGTAGTAGATCTTCGGTGTGCGGTAAAAACCGGTGGACGACAGCGAAACCTGGCCGAAATAGGCCTGCTGGATCAGCTCATCGAAGCTGATGTACTGGTCGCGCAGGCGCACCTGGCCATTCTTGAACTCGACATCTTCCTCGAAGATCTGCCACTTGCGCGCGGCGAACTCCACCAGCCGCTGCTTGATGGTCTGCGCGGCATTTTGCGCCGCCTTGCCGTTGAGGTCGGTGCCGCTGCTTGCTGCCGTCGGCGAAGTGTTCGGCACTTTGTCGGTATTGGTCGCGGTGATCTGGATGCGGTCGATATCGACCTGGAACACCTCGGCCACCACCTGGGCGACCTTGGTGTTCAGGCCCTGACCCATCTCGGTGCCGCCATGGTTCAGGTGGATGCTGCCGTCGGTGTAGACGTGCACCAGCGCGCCGGCCTGGTTGAGGAAGCTGGCGGTGAAGCTGATGCCGAACTTCACCGGCGTCAGCGCCAGGCCCTTCTTCAGGATCGGGCTTGCGGCATTGAACGCGCGGATATCTTCGCGTCGCTTTGCATAGTCGCTGCTGGCTTCCAGCTCGGCGGTCATCTCCTCGAGCATGTTGTGCTCGACGGTCTGGTAGTAGTGGGTGACGTTGCGCTCGGTCTTGCCGTAGTAGTTGCGCTTGCGCACCTCGAGCGGGTCCTTGCCCAGCTCGCGGGCCACCGCGTCCATGATCTCCTCGATGGCGACCATGCCCTGCGGGCCGCCGAAGCCGCGGTAGGCGGTGTTCGAGGCGAGGTTGGTCTTGCAGCGATGGCCGTTGATGGTGGCGTCGCCCAGGTAGTAGGCGTTGTCGGAATGGAACATGGCGCGGTCGACGATCGAGCCGGAAAGGTCCGGCGAGTAGCCGCAGTTACCGGCGAGGTCGATCTCGATGCCGTGCAGCAGACCGTCATCGTCGAAGCCGACGTCGTACTCGACGTAGAACGGGTGGCGTTTGCCGGTCATGGTCATGTCTTCCATGCGCGGCAGGCGCATCTTGGTCGGCCGACCGGTGAGGTGCGCGATCACCGCGCACAGGCACGCAGGTCCCGCGGCCTGGGTTTCCTTGCCGCCGAAGCCGCCGCCCATGCGGCGCATGTCGATGACGATCTTGTTCATCGGCACGCCGAGCACTTCGGCCACCAGCTTCTGCACCTCGGTGGGGTTCTGCGTCGAGGTGTAGACGATCATGCCGCCATCTTCGGTGGGCATGACCGAGGACACCTGTGTCTCCAGATAGAAGTGCTCCTGCCCGCCGATGTGCAGCGAACCCTGCAGCCGACGCGGCGCGCTGGCCAGGGCGGTGGCCGGGTCGCCGCGCTTGTGGGTGTGGCTGTCGAGCACGAAGTGCTTCTTGTGCAGCGCCTCGACCACGTCGAGCACCGGCTCCAGATCCTCGTATTCGATGATCGCGGCCATCGCCGCCTTGCGTGCGGTTTCCAGGCTGTCGGCAGCCACGGCGATCACCGGCTGGCCGATGAACTCGACCTTGCCGTCGGCCAGCAGCGGGTCGCCGGGCAATACGGCACCGATGTCCAGCTGGCCCGGCACGTCCTTCGCCGTGATGGCGATGGCCACGCCCGGAATCTGGTAGCAGGGCGCGGTGTCGATGCGGACGATGCGGGCGTGGGCGCGCTCGCTCATGCGCGCATAGATATGCAGCTGGTTGGGGAATTCCAGGCGGTCGTCGACGTACACCGCCTCGCCCGAGACATGCTTGGGCGCGCTGTCGTGCTTGACGCTGCGACCGACGCCGGTGACCAGGTCCTGGGTGAACAGCGCCGCGATTTCTTCCTGAGTGCGGGTGGTTACGTGGTCAGACATAAGCGGTCACCCTCGTCTCGGTCTTCGGTGCATGTTGTTCGAGGAAGCACTTGCGCAGCAGGTTCTGTGCGACCAGCAGGCGATACTCGCGGCTGGCGCGGAAGTCGGTCAGCGGCGTGAAGTCTTCGGCCAGTGCATCGCAGGCCGTCTCCACGGTCTGCTGGTTCCAGGGCGCGCCGTTCAGGGTCGCCTCGCAGGCCGCGGCGCGCTTGGGAATCGCCGCCATGCCGCCAAAGGCGACCCGGGCATCGGCGACCACGCCATCGGTGATCTGCAGGTCGAACGCGGCGCAGACAGCGGAGATATCGTCGTCCAGTCGCTTGGAAACCTTGTAGGCGCGGAACAGGCGATCCGGTGTGGCGCGCGGCACTCGTACCTTCTCGATGAATTCTCCGGGCTGGCGCGCGGTGACCTTGTAGTCGATGAAGTAATCCTCCAGCGGCAGGGTGCGGCTGCTGGCGCCCTTGCGCAGGACAACTGCGGCACCCAGGGCGATCAGCAGCGGCGGCGAGTCGCCGATCGGCGAGGCGTTGCCGATGTTGCCACCGAGCGTGCTCTGGTTGCGGATCTGCAGCGAGGCGAAGCGCTGCAGCAGCTCGCCGAAATCCGGGTACTCGGCGGCCAGCGCGGCGTAACAGTCGGTCAGCGGGGCGGCGGCGCCGATCTCGATATGGCGGTCGGTGAGCTGGACCTGCTTCATCTCGGCGATCTGGCCGACGTGGATCATCATCGGCAGCTCACGATGGAACTGGGTGACCTCCAGCGCCAGGTCGGTGCCGCCGGCGAGCAGCCGCGCTTGCGGGTTGGCGGCATACAGCTCGGCCAGCTCAGCGACCGTCAGCGGCGACAGGCTGCGCTTTTCGCCGTCGCTGAGTTCGGCCGTTTCACGCGGCGCGATGCGCTGCAGCTGGGCGATGGTCTCGGCTTCGCGGGCATCGAACTGGTCCGGCTGCTTAGCACAGCAGGCCTGTTCGGCGGCTTCGAGAATCGGGCGATAGCCGGTGCAGCGGCAGAGGTTGCCGGCCAGGGCTTCGTGGGTCTGGTGTGGATCGTAGGTCTGCACGCCGTCGCCGCGATTCTTCTGCAAGGCGAACAGGCTCATGACGAAGCCGGGAGTACAGAAGCCGCACTGCGAGCCGTGGCAATCGACCATCGCCTGCTGGACGCTGTGCAGCTGACCCTGATGCTTGAGGTCTTCGACGCTGATCAGTTGCTTGCCGTGCAGGGCGCAGACGAAGGTCAGGCAGGAATTCAGGGTGCGGTAGCGCAGCCGATCGCCGACCAGTTCGCCGACCACGACGGTACAGGCGCCACAGTCGCCGGAGGCACAGCCTTCCTTGGTGCCCGTCTTGCCGCGGTGTTCGCGCAGGTACTGCAGCACCGTGGTATTGGGGTCGAGAGTCTGCTCGCTGCGCAGCTCACGATTGAGGAGAAACTGGATCAAGGCGGTGCCTCCGACTGTTGTTGTTCTGACGCGCAAATTATCGCTATCTGACTTTTCGGTCAACTTATTCCTGACTCAAAAGTCAATGCGGCATGCGCGCGCAGCTCGGGCGAGGGCTAGGTGGCCATCGCCCGGTTTTTCCTACTGCAAGTAAAGCCCGCTCAGGCCGATTCGGCCTCGCTCTGCCGTCGGTAGGCGTAGGTCTCGGCGAAGCGTGAGAGCATGTACCGACTGCACGTGGTGCTGGGGTATTTCGGTGGGTTGTCGTCGCTGTAGCAGCCGGGCAGACAGCTGATTTCGGTGTCTGGATGCGGCTCGGCGAAGAATGGCATCGAATAGCGATCCACGCCCAGCGGGCTGATCACGCGATGTGGCGTCGACTTGTAACGATCATTGCTCCAGCGCGCCATCATGTCGCCGATGTTGACCACGTAGGTGCCTTCGATGGGCGGCGCGTCGATCCATTCGCCCTTGACGTTCTGCACCTGCAGGCCGCCGGCCTGGTCCTGATAGAGCAGGGTGACGCAGCCGTAGTCGGTGTGCGCGCCGGCGCCTTGCTGATCGGCGCTAGTGGCCGTCTGCCGGGGCGGGTAGTGGATCATGCGGAATACGCTGATCGGCTCGACGAAGCGCTTGTCGAAGAAGTCCCGCTCGATGCCCAGGGCGAGCGCGATGGCACGCAGCAGGGTGCAGGCGAGATCCTGCATGTCGCGGTAATGGCCCTCCATCAGCTCGGTCCAGCCTTCGATCTGGATCGGATGACGGTTGGGCCCGCGCAGTGGCTTTTCGGCCAGCACTTCCGGGTGATCTGCAGGCATATGGAAACCCATGTCGAAGGTTTCCTTGAGGTCGCACGGCTGTCTCGGGTCCAGCTGCTCGGTGGCAACGGCACCGTAGCCGCGGTGGTGGCGGCTTTTGGTGATGTCGATCTTCAGCTTTTCTTCGGCGGGCAGCGCAAAGAAACGCTGGGCATGGTCGGTGAGGGTGGCGATGCGCTCGGCGCTGATCGGATGACCCTTGATGTAGAAGAAGCCCCACTCGCGGCAGGCGCGGTCGATCGCCTCGGCGACGGCCAGATGGCCGGCCACGTCGGCGTTATAGAGCGGGGAAATATCGATGATGGGCAGTGAATTCATGGCTGACTCCGGTACGGCGCCGCCGGTCTTCTCGTACCGGCGGCTTTCGAGGGCAATGCCCCCTGCGTGCGGTTCGCCAGGTGGCGGGACGGCACGCAGATTCCGCAGTGCGCCGGCCGGACCGGCGCGGGTGACGCTTACTTCGGCATTTCAGCCTTGACGCCTTCGACGTAGTAATTCATCGAAGCGAGGTCCTTGATGCTGGCGGTCTCGCCCTCGGCGATGCGCACTTCCCCAGCCTGGTCCTTGATCGGGCCGGTGAACGGGTGGAATTCACCGCTCTTGATGCTGGCGATGATCGCTTCGGCTTCGGTCTTCACATCGGCCGGCACCAGATCGCTGATCGGTAGGCTGATGCTGTCCTGGGCCAGACCACCCCAGAAGTCTTCGGATTTCCAGGTGCCGGCCATCACCGCTTCGGCGGACTTGGTGTAGTGCGGGCCCCAGTCGTTGACGATGGAGGTCAGCACGGCCTTCGGCCCGAAGTGCTGCATGTCCGAGGCGTAACCGACGGAATAGACGCCACGACGCTCGGCGGCCTGGATGGGGGCCGGGCTGTCGGTGTGCTGGAAGATCACGTCGACGCCCTGGTCGATCAGCGCGTTGGCGGCATCGGCTTCCTTGCCCGGATCGAACCAGGTGTTGACCCACACCACCTTGATCTCGGTGCCGGGGTTGTACTTGTCCAGCGCCAGCTGGATGGCGTTGATGTCGCGGATCACTTCCGGAATCGGGAAGGAGGCGATGTAGCCGACCTTCTTGGTCTTGGTCATCTTCGCCGCGAGGAAGCCGCCTACATAGCGGCCTTCATAGGAACGGGTCAGGTAGGTGCCGACGTTCTTCGCCTGCTTGTAGCCGGTGGCGTGCTCGAAGGTGACCTTGGGGAACTGCTTGGCGACTTTCAGCGTGGGGTTCATGTAGCCGAAGGAGGTGGTGAAGATCAGGTCGTAGTCGCTCTTAGCCATGTTGCGGATGACCCGCTCGGCATCGGCGCCTTCCGGCACGTTCTCGACGAAGCTGGTTTTCACCTTGTCGCCGAGCTTCTCCTCCATGTACTTGCGGCCCTGCTCGTGCTGGTAGGTCCAGCCGTGGTCGCCGATCGGGCCGATATAGACGAAGCCGACCTTCAACGGATCGGCAGCCGACGCCGCTGCGGTCGTCAGTGCGGCGCTGAAGCCGATCGCTGCGGCGAGTGTGCGCAGCAGGGTTTTCCGAGTGTTGTTCTGCATGGCGGATGACGCTCCTGTTTGTCTAGCTACAGAGCCTGTGTTGGCTGATAGCTGGTTAGCAAAAAGCTGACCAACTGGACAGATACCTTCGTTGTGCCGGATTGCGGGCGCTTCGACTCGACGCTGATGCCAGGTCGGGGCTTGCGCTGGTGCGCCAGTAATCCACGGCGCCCAGCTTTGGTGCAAGCCTCGATCATTGCCGATTAGCCGTTTACCAGCTGCCGGGCCGCCTGCTGGTGATCGGCGATCAGCCTCTGTACGTCGAGGCCTTCGACCTGGCCGTCGATGACACGCCACTTGCCGCCAACCATCACCCGGTCGGCGCGGTCGGCGGCGCACAGCAGCAGCGCGGCGACGGGATCGTGGCTGCCGGAGAAGCGCAGTTCGTCGAGCTTGAACAGGGCAAGGTCGGCCTGCTTGCCAACCGCCAGTTCGCCGATGTCACCGCGCCCGAGCAGGCGCGCCGAGCCGCGGGTGGCCCAACCGAGGACCTTCTCTGGCGTGATCTTCTCGGCGCCGTAGCGCAAGCGCTGGATGAACAGCGCCTGGCGCGCCTCGAGCATCATGTTGGAGACATCGTTCGAGGCCGAACCGTCGACGCCCAGGCCGATGATGGCGCCCTTGTCCTCAAGCTCCAGCGTATGGCAGATACCGGAGGCCAGGCGCATGTTGGAGCTTGGGCAATGGCAGATGCCGACCCCAGCCGCGCCCAGGCGGTGGATCTCCACCTGATTGAAGTGAATGCCGTGCGCCAGCCAGGTCCGCGGGCCGAGCCAGCCGACGCTCTGCAGGTAATCCACGGTGCGCATGCCGAAGCGCTTCGCGCAGAACTCCTGCTCGTCGAGCGTTTCGGCCAGATGGGTATGCAGACGTACGTCGCGCGCTTCGGCCATCTCGGCGCAGGCACGCATGATGTCGGTGGTGACCGAGAAGGGCGAGCAGGGCGCCAGGGCGATCTGGATCTGCGCGCCGTCGCCGCGCTCGTGGTAGCTATCGATCAGCCGCTCGCTGTCGGCAAGAATCGTCTCGGCGTCCTGCACCACGCTCTTGCAGGGCAGCCCGCCGTTCTCCTTGGACAGGTTCATCGAACCGCGGGTGAGCATGGCGCGCATGCCCAGCTCGCGGACGGCCTCGACCTGAATGTCGATGGCATCCTCGAGCCCGCCCGGAAACAGGTAGTGGTGATCCGCTGCCGTGGTGCAGCCGGACAGCAGCAACTCGGCCAGCGCCACCTTGCTCGCCAGCTGCAGCGCCTGCGGCGTGAGCCGCGCCCAGACCGGGTAGAGGGTCAGCAGCCAGTTGAACAGCGGCTCGTTGACCACCGGCCCCCAGGCGCGGGTGAGGGTCTGGTAGAAGTGGTGGTGGGTGTTGATCAGCCCCGGCAATACCACGTGCTCACGAGCGTCGGAGGTCTCATCCACCGGCAGCGCGGGCGTGGCGCCGGCGGCAAGCAGTTCGGTAATGACACCGTCTTCGATCACCAGTCCGCCTGGGGCTTTCTGGTCGTTGGCAGTGAAGAGGGCGAGGGGATTCTTGATCCAGATTCGATGAGCAGCCATGGCCGGCTTTCTCCTGAATGGTTGAGTTCAGAGTAGCCAGCTCAGTTATGCCCTGTCTGCTGATCCAGGAGGCGGAGCGGTGGATGCCTCGCCGGGGGAGGAAGATAAAGGGTTTGGGGTGGGTTTGTCACAGGGCTGCCAAGGGTTGGGTAGCGGGAGCGGCCAATCCGACTCCCGAGATAACCCTTGTGGCCGTCATCACCAGGGCAGCGGATTGCCCTGGTAATCCAGGTACCGATGCCCACCCTGTCCAATGGCCTGGGTAACCTGCTCGAGCATACCGCGCGTGCTGGTCTCGACATCCAGTGGCGCCTGGTCGCCGCCCATGTCGGTCTTGACCCAGCCGGGATGCATCGACAACACGGTCAGCCGGGTCTCGCCCAGTCCGGCGACGAAGGTACGGGTCATGTGATTCAGCGCGGCCTTGCTCGCGCCGTACAGGTCCATGCCCATGCCCGGACCGGTTTCGACGCTGCCGAGGATGGAACTCATAAAGACGATCACGCCCTGCGCAGGATCGACCAGCGGCAGCAACCGCTCGGCCAGGCGCACCGGTGCGACGGCATTGGTGAAGAACAGCTGGCCGACTTCCGTTTGAGTGGCTTGCGTGGCCGGTTTGCCCTGCGGGCCGGCGACGCCGGCGTTGACGAATAGCACATCGAGTCTGGTATCGCCCAGGCGGGCGGCCAGCTGGTCTACGCTGCCTGCATCGTCCATATCCAGCGTTTCGACGCGCACCTGCGGCATCTGGCTGAGGGCTTCGGCGTGCTGCGGGTTGCGCACCGTGGCGATCACCTGCCAGCCCGCGGCACAGAACTGTTTCGCCAGGCCGAGGCCCAGACCGCGGGAAGCGCCGATGATGAGTGCTGTTTTTTGCATGCTGCGTCCTCGGTAGGTCATGACTGACCGGCAAGAATAGCGCGGCTGCGACGCGCGCGTGCAGCAATGCTGGGGTGCGACATCTGGTCGTCGTGCGAGTGTTGCAAGCGGTTTCGCGGCGGTGGTCATAGGGGCGCTGTTTCGGCTCTGATGGGCCAGCGTTGCCGGTGTTTCCGGCATCATCGAATCAAGATCAGGGGGATCCAATGCCCGACCCGCAAACACAGTCGAACCGCTGGCATGCTCGGCAGAGCGATGAGGCGTTGCTCGAACTGGAGTCCTCGAGCGCCGGCCTCAGCCACGAACAGGCCCGACAGCGCCTGCTGCAATACGGTCCCAATCGGCTCGATGAGGCCAAGCCGGCGAGTGTCTGGCAGCGCCTGCTGCGTCATCTCAACAATCTTCTGCTTTATGTGCTGATCGCCGCGGCGCTGGTAACCGGTCTGATGGGGCATCTGGTCGACACCTTCGTGATCCTGGCGGTGGTGGTGGTCAACGTGGTGATCGGCTTCGTTCAGGAGGGCAAGGCGGAAAAAGCGCTGCAGGCGATTCGGCATCTGCTGGCGCCGCACGCGGTGGTGTTGCGCGATGGTCGCCAGCAGAACCTCGATGCCGCCGAACTGGTGCCCGGGGATGTGGTACTGCTGGCTTCCGGCGACAGCCTGCCGGCAGACGTGCGGCTGCTGCAGGCGCGCAACCTGCGTATCGACGAGGCGGCGTTGACCGGCGAATCGGTGCCAGTCGACAAGCAGGTCGAGGCCGTGGCCGCCGATGCTTCCATCGGTGATCGGCTTTGCATGGGCTATGCCGGCACGCTGGTGACCCAGGGCCAGGCGCGTGCGGTGGTGGTCGCCACGGGCGCGGCGACCGAGATCGGGCGTATCGGGACAATGCTGGAATCCGTCGAACAGGGCACCACGCCGCTGCTGCGCAAGATGTCCGATGTCGGCCGGGCGCTGACGGCCGTGATCCTGGCCGCGGGCGCTCTGCTGTTCCTGTTCGGCACGCTGGTGCGCGGCATGGGCGCCGGCGAGATGTTCATGGCGGCGGTGGGGCTTTCGGTCGCGGCGATCCCCGAGGGGCTGCCGGCGATCATGACCATCACCCTGGCCATCGGCGTGCAGCGTATGGCCAGTCGCAATGCGGTGATCCGGCGCCTGCCGGCAGTGGAGACGCTGGGCTCGGTGACGGTGATCTGCTCGGACAAGACCGGCACCCTGACGCGCAACGAGATGACGGTGCAGGAAGTGATCTGCGCCGGGCAGGCACTGGAGGTCGAAGGCGCGGGCTATGCACCGCAAGGTGCGTTGCTGTTCGAGGGCGTGGCAGTCGAACCGGCGGCGCTGGCAGCGCGCACGCCGGCAGCCAGCGCGCTTGCCGAAGCCGCGGCGCTGTGCAACGACGCCAGCCTGCACGAGAAGGATGGACTGTGGACCCTTGCCGGCGACCCCACTGAGGGCGCGTTGCTGACCCTGGCGATGAAGGCAGGACTGTCGCCGGCCAACCTCCACGTCGACCGCCCGCGGCTGGACGTGATTCCCTTCGAGTCGGAACACCGCTTCATGGCGACTCTGCACGCCTGCGAAGGCGGCAGCGAAGTGCTGGTCAAGGGCGCGCCGGAACGGGTCCTGGCCATGTGCGCGCGGCAGCTTGAGGCCGACGGCCAGGAGCGGCTGCTGGATCAGTCGCACTGGCATGAACAGGTCGAGGCGCAGGCGCGGGCCGGTCGTCGCGTGCTGGCGCTGGCGCGGCGCAGGCTGCCGGCTGGCAAGGAGGCGATCGAGCATGCCGACGTTGCCAGCGAGCTGACCCTGCTCGGGCTGGTCGGCATTATCGATCCGCCGCGTGACGAGGCGATCCGTGCAGTGGCGCAGTGCCGTGCAGCTGGCATTCGCGTGGTGATGATCACCGGCGACCACGGCGTCACTGCCAGTGCCATTGCCAGACAGCTGGGCATGGGGGATGACATCAAGGCGATCACCGGGCCGGAGCTGGAGCTGATGGATGAAGTGGCCATGCGCCAGGCCGTCGCCGAGGCCCGGGTGTTCGCCCGCGCCAGCCCGGAACACAAGCTGCGCCTGGTGCGTGCGCTGCAGGCCAATGGCGAGGTGGTCGCCATGACCGGCGATGGCGTCAACGATGCGCCAGCGCTGAAGCAGGCCGATGTCGGCGTGGCCATGGGCATGAAGGGCACCGAGGCGGCCAAGCAGGCCGGCGCCATCGTGCTGGCGGACGACAACTTCGCGTCCATTGCCCACGCGGTGGAAGAGGGGCGGACGGTCTACGACAACCTGCGCAAGACTGTGACTTTTCTGCTGCCGATCAACGGCGGCGAGTCGCTGTCGCTGCTGCTGGCGGTGCTGCTGGGCATCGCCCTGCCGATCACGCCGGTGCAGGTGTTGTGGGTCAACATGGTCAGTTCGGTGGCATTGGCCATGGTGCTGGCCTTCGAGCCGACCGAGGCAGACGTCATGCAGCGCCCACCGCGGCGACCGGACGAGCCGATGCTGTCGCGTTTCGTCATCTGGCGGATCTTCTTCGTCTCGACGCTGTTTCTCGCCGGCATCTTCGGCATGTACCAGTGGATGCTGACGCAGGGCGCGACGATCGAGGCGGCGCGCACCGTCGCAGTCAACACGCTGGTGTGCATGGAGGTGTTCTATCTGTTCAGCGTGCGTTATCTGAAGGCGCCTTCCTTCACCGTGCAGGGCGTCAAGGGTACGCCGCGGGTGCTGGTGGCGGTGTTCGGTGTGTTCGCCCTGCAGCTGATGTTCACCTACGCGCCGTTCATGCAGTCGCTGTTCGCGTCCGAGGCGTTGCCGCTGGCGACCGGTGTGCTGGTGGTGCTGGCCGGCGTGGCCGTGCTAGTGATTCTGGAGATCGAGAAGGCGCTGTTGCGTCGGATGGGCGTTGGCCCGGCGTGAGTCAGGCTTGCGCAAAGGTCAGAGCGGCGGCAGCTCTTCCATCAGGTCGGTCGTGTACACGCCGGGGATATGCAGCTCGCTCTTGGTCAGCTGCTGGCCTTCCATCTGCGGCTGGGTCACCCAGGTGAGGATGTCGTAGTAGCGGCGGATGTTGGCCACGAAGTGCACCGGCTCGCCGCCGCGGGCATAGCCGTAGCGGGTCTTGCTGTACCACTGCTTCTGCGCCAGGCGCGGCAGCATCTGCTTCACGTCCAGCCACTTGTTGGGGTCCAGCCCCTCGGCTTCGGCGAGTTTGCGGGCGTCTTCGAGATGCCCTCCGCCGACGTTGTAAGCAGCGAGGGCGAACCAGGTGCGATCGGGTTCCTGCACGCTTTCGGGCAGGCTGGCGTGCACCTTGACCAGGTATTTGCCGCCGCCCTGGATGCTCTGCACTGGGTCCAGGCGGTTGGTCACACCCATGGCGTTGGCGGTGCGCAAGGTCAGCATCATCAGCCCGCGCACGCCGGTCTTGGAGGTGGCCTCGGGCTGCCAGTGGGACTCCTGATAACCGATCGCGGCCAGCAGGCGCCAATCGATGCCATGTTTCCTGGCGGTCTCGCGGAAGGCTTTCTCGTAACGCGGCAGACGCTGCTGCAGATGCTTGGCGAAGGCGTAGGCGCCGACGTAGCCGAGCACGTCCACATGACCGTAGTAGCGTTCGCGCAGGCGCTGCAGCGTGCCGTTCTGCTGGGCCTGCTCGAGGAAGGAGTTGGCGGCCTCGAGCAGGCTGTCGTCCTCGCCCTTGGCCACGACCCAGGCCAGGCTGTTCTGCTCGCCGACATCGAAGCCGGCGCGGATGTTGGTGAAGTACACCTGGTTCATGGACATCTCGTTGGATTCCACCAGGGTCAGGTCGATCTGCCCCTCGTCGACCATGCGCAGCAGGTCGACCACTTCCACGGCGTCGGATTCTTCGTAGCGCAGGTCGGGATATTCGGCCTGCAGCGTGGCGAGCTTCTCAGCCTGGCTACTGCCTTTGAGCACGAGGATGCGCTTGCCGATCAGGTCCTTGGGGCTGGTCGGACGGCGCTGGCCGCTGCGGTAGACGACCTGGGTGGTGACGTCCAGATAAGAGCGGGTGAAGCGTGCCAGTTCCTGCCGCCCTTCGCTGGCGACCAGGCCGGCGGCGGCGAGCGCCGGGCCGCCGGGCCGGTTGAGACGGTTGAAAATGTCTTCGATGTTGTCGGCGGTTTCGATCTGCAGCTCGACGCCGAGATTGCTGGCGAAGCGCTTGGCCAGCTCGTACTCGAAGCCGGCTTCGCCGTTGCGGTCCTGGAAATAGGTGGAAGGGCTGTTGCGGGTGATCACGCGCAGTACGCCTTCCTCCTGTATACGCTCAAGCTCGCTGGGCTTCTCGGCGCAGCTACTGAGCATCAGGAAGAGTCCGGTCGCCAACAGCCAGATGGCGCAGCGCTTGCGGAACACGGTTTGGGCAAACATCGGCGCAGTATACGCAAAGGCGAACCGCCACCATATCTGGACAGCGGTCGGGCTCTCTGCTAAGCGAGCACCTTCCTACGGCAGGGTAATGCTGCCAAACGACCGTGGCGCGCAAGTTCGGCATAATGCCGGCCCGTGCCGCCACCGACTCCGAGAGTTTTGCGAAACATGACCGAGGTTCAGCCCAAGCCCTGGTTCGTCTATCTGGTGCGCGCCGCCAACGGTGCGCTGTATTGCGGTATCAGCGACGATGCGCAGCGTCGTTTCGCCGAGCACCAGCGCGGGCGCGGCGCGCGTTTCTTTCACTCCAGCCCGGCGCAGGCGCTGGTCTATGTCGAGACTTGCGCCAGCAAGGGCGATGCGTTGCGTCGCGAGATCGCCATCAAGCGACTGGACAAGCGTGCCAAGGAACGCCTGGTGAGCCTGGCCAGCCCCGTTGCGTGAATGACGCACCAATCAGCCGGTAGGCTCGGTGCAGCGGAGCGTCTAAGCTGATGCTCTTCCAACGGGGCAACGCCCCATCTCGAGACCTCTGGCGGAGCCTGTCATGCACGAGCTGATCCTGCACCACTATCCCACCTCGCCCTTTGCCGAAAAGGCGCGCCTGATGCTGGGGTTCAAGCAGCTGTCCTGGCGCTCGGTGATGATCCCTCCGGTCATGCCCAAGCCCGATCTGACCGCGCTCACTGGCGGTTATCGACGCACGCCGGTGCTGCAGGTCGGCGCCGACATCTATTGCGACACCGCCCTGATCGCGCGTCGGCTCGAGGCCGAAAAGATCACCCCGGCGCTGTTCCCGGAAGGCCAGGAGTTCACCGCCGCGACGCTTGCCCAGTGGGCCGATTCGGTGCTGTTCCTGAACGCCGTGAGCCTTGTGTTCCAGCCCGAATCTATGGCCGTCCGCTTTGCCCAGGTGCCCAAGGAGTTCGTCCAAATATTCAGCAAGGACCGTGCGCAGCTGTTCTCCAACGGCTCGGTCAGTCGTGTTCCGCTGGAGCAGGCGAAGAGTGATTGGCCAACCTTCATGACCCGCCTGCAGCAGCAGCTGGCGCGGGAGGAGGGCGAGTTCCTGTTTGGTGCGGCGCCGTCAATTGCCGACTTCGCCGTCGCGCATTGCCTGTGGTTCCTGCGTGCAACGCCGGTCACCGCGCCGCTGGTGGATGGCTACCCGGAGGTGGCGGCCTGGCTTGGCAAGGTACTCGGCGTGGGCCATGGCTCCAGCAGCGAGCTATCCGCTGAGGATGCACTGCGTATGGCGCTGGAGGCCGAGCCTGCGCCGCTGCCGGACGAAGCATTCAGCGAGCCGAATGGTTTTCAGGAAGGGCAGAATGTGGCCATCGCCGCAGTGGATTACGGCGCCGATCCGGTCGAGGGTGAGTTGGTCTTCGCCGGTAGCGAAGAGCTGATCCTGCGCCGCAGCGATGACCGCACCGGGGTCGTGCACGTGCACTTCCCGCGTATCGGCTATCGCATCGAGGCGCGCTGAACGCGCCTCACTGCGACGTCGGTGATTCGCCGGCGCGCAGCGTAGGCAGCTCGCGCGCCAGCGTGCGGAAGTAGGCGATGCGCTCGTAGCACAGCGTGAGCTCACCGCTGATGCGGTTGAACCAGGCGTCCGGCGCGCCGCAGGTGGACATGCGCAGGGTCAGGTCGCGGGGCAGCTCGAATGCATCGCTGGCCTTCGCCGCGACCGCTTCCAGCTCGCCGCTGGCGCGAATCTTTTCCAGCAGTTCGGCACCACCCGGCAGATGTCCGGGGGGTGTGTCGTAGATCACCTGAATGCGGTGCCGCGCCGGTCGCTCGTCGCTGCGGCCGAAGTGCTCGCGAAACCACTGCACTGCGTGGGCCGCCTGTTCGTATTCCTCGGGACAGTACAGCGCGCGTTCCACCGGCAAGCCGCTGACTTCCAGCACCCAGTCGAGCCGATCCGGGTCGCTGCCGTAGGCCAGGCAGGCGATGTTGTAGAAGCGCTGGGCGTCCAGCGCATGGCTGTCCCAGACCGGCACCGGGGAGCCGTCGCGTTCCGCGTGCTGCCATTCCAGACGCCAGTAATCGGCGACGTCCATCAGCTTGGCGTAGAAGTCGTCGCGGTGTTGTTCCTGCTGCAACAGGAACAGGCCCATGAAACCCAGCTGGTCGGCAGCGTCTTCCTCACGGCCAAGCACCGGCAGCTGCAGTTCGCTGATGAGCAGGTGCCCCATCTCGTGCATCAGGGTGAACTCGGAGTTGGCGACCGTGAAGCGGACCTCGTCCACCGACAGTTCCGGCGCTGTTTCGCCTTGCTGCGCCTGCGCCAGCAGCGGCAGAAGCAGCAGCGGCAACAGAGCGAAGCGCTTCATGGCGTGCTGTCCAGATCGGCATGGGTGAATGGCGCCGGCCGCGCCGGCCAGTCCAGTGCCAGGCGCTCGAACGCGCGGGCGAGCAGGCTGGCGACGAGCAGGTCGCGCAACCAGCGGTGGTCGGCCGGTATCACGTACCAGGGTGCTTCGCGGCTGTGGCTTTTGCTCAGCACGGCCGCCCATTGCGCCTGCTGCTGGGCGAAGTTGCGGTGGTCCTGCAGATCGCCGAGGGTCAGCTTCCAGCGCTTTTCCGGCTGCTCCAGGCGCCGATGCAAGCGCTGCTTCTGCTCGCCGGCAGACAGCTGCAGGTAACACTTGAGCGGCTGGATACTGGCGGCCGGCAGCTCGCGCTCGAAAGCCAGGATTGCGGACTGGCGCTGCGGGATGTCGGCAGGCGAGCACAGGCCGTCGCGCAGATCGCTGACCAGCGCTTCGTAGTAGCTGCGATTGAATACGCCGAGCATGCCGGGCACCGGCAGCCGCTCCCGGTAGCGCCAGAGGAAGTCGTGGCGGCGTTCTTCTTCGCTCGGCGCCTGGAAGCTGTGTGGCGACAGCCCCAGCGGGTCCAGGCCACCCAGCACGCGGCGGATCACGCCGTTCTTGCCGGAGCAGTCCGGCCCCTGCAGCACGAGCAGCAGGGCGTCGCGGCGGTTGGCCCAGAGCATGGTCTGCTGTACCCGCAGCCATTCCTTCAGGCTTGCCAGCTGCGCTTGAGCCTGTGCTTTGTCCAGGCCGTAGCAGCGTGCCGGATCGCGCGCCAGCGGCGCCGCCGGGTCGCACAGGCAGTCATCGAGAATGGCGTCCGCCAGGCGCATGGCGCGGTCAGTCCTTGCGCCGCTTGAGCTGGTCCTTCAGTTGGGTCGGCAGCTGGCGGATGATCAGCATGTCGCGCGCCTCGTCGTACTCGACCTTCGAGCCCAGCAGATGTGACTCGAAGCTGATCGACAGCCCTTCGGCGCGCCCGGTGAAGCGCTGAAACTGGTTGAGCGTGCGTTTGTCGGCGGGAATTTCCGGCGACAGCCCGTAATCCTTGTTGCGGATGTGCTCGTAGAAGGCGCGCGGACGTTCCTCGTCGATCACCCCGGACAGCTCCTCGAGCGACATCGGTTCGCCGATCTTCGCCTGGCTGCTGGCGTAGCCGACCAGGGCGCTGGTCTTCTCCCGCGCTTTTTCCTCGGGCAGGTCCTCGCTTTCGACGTAGTCGCTGAAGGCCTTGAGCAGCGTGCGCGTCTCGCCCGGGCCGTCGACGCCCTCCTGGCAGCCGATGAAGTCGCGGAAGTACTCGGACACCTTCTTGCCGTTCTTGCCTTTGATGAAGGAGATGTACTGCTTGGACTGCTTGTTGTTCTGCCACTCGGAGATGTTGATCCGCGTCGCCAGGTGCAGCTGTCCGAGATCGAGGTGCCGGGCTTCGGTCACGTCCAGCGAATCGGTAACGGTGACGCCGTTGCTGTGGTGCAGCAGCGCGATGGCCAGGTAATCGGTCATGCCCTGCTGGTAGTGGGCGAACAGCACGTGGCCGCCGGTGGAGAGGTTGGATTCCTCCATCAGCTTCTGCAGATGCTCGACTGCCTGGCGGCTGAATGCGGTGAAGTCCTGATTGCCTTCCATGTACTGCGCGAGCCAGCCGCTGAACGGATAGGCGCCGGACTCCTCGTGAAAGAAGCCCCAGGCCTTGCCCTGCTTGGCGTTGTAGCTCTCGTTGAGATCGGCCAGCAGGTTCTCGATAGCCTGGGAGTTGCCCAGCTCCGAGTCACGGGCGTGGAGCACGGCGGGGGTGCCGTCCGGCTTTTTCTCGATCAGATGGACGATGCAGTGGCGGATGGGCATGGTGGTCTCACGGCTGGAATGCAACAGGTTGGGCAGTTTACCCGAGAGCGGGTAGTGCGTGCCTGCAGCCGAAGCTGCGGTCTGGCAGAGTCGATCTGTGTCAAGGACGTCTCGCGGCGTTGGGGTTAGCCTGCTGTACACCAGACGATAGCGGGAGGCGTAGATGAGCGGAACCTTGGACTGGCTGGGTGTGGCGCGCGGTCGTTTCCTGCTGCTGACGCTGAGCTGCGTGGCGCTCGGGCTGGCCTTGGCAGCGCGCGGGAGCGCGGAAGCGATGTCCTACAGTGATGCACTGCTGGTGATGCTCGGCGCCCTGGCCGCCCATGTGGCAGTCAATGCGCTCAACTAATGGTGCGATTACCGCAGTGGACTGGACCTGCAGACCCGCCCCACGGCGTTCAGCGGTGGCAGCGGTACCTTGGTGACCCATCCGCATCTGCTGGGTCGCACATTGCTGCTCGGTCTCGGCAGCCTGCTGACCTGCGCGCTGATCGGCGTGTTGTTCCTGCTGCGCCAGCCGCCGCTGTTGCTCAGTCTGGCGCCGATCGGTCTGGCGGGACTGTTGCTGGTGCTGCTTTACACGCCTTGGCTGACCCGCCACCCCTGGCTGTGCCTGTTCGCGCCGGGTTTGGGCTTCGCGCTCATGGTGCTGGGTACGCGCATCGTTCTCGGCGGCGCGCCGGATCTCGGCGATCTGTGGTTGATCCTGCCCCCTCTGCTGCTCTGCAACAACCTGCTTTTGCTCGGCCAGTTTCCGGACATTGATGCCGACCGCGCTGTCGGCCGGCGTACCCTGCCTATGCATATCGGCTGTACCAACGCCGTGCGCGTGGCGTTTGCGCAGTGGCTGCTGGCCTACGGCGTACTCCTGGCTGTGCTGGCGCAGCCAGGTCTGGCCGGTGGCGCACTCGGCTTGTTGACCTTGCCGTTGGCCCTGCGAGCGGCATGGTTGCTGCGTCGCGAACCGCTGCAGGCGCAGCGCCTGCTGCCGGCATTGGGGCTGAACGCTGCGGCCAGCGTGGCGACGCCGTTGTTGATGGCCGTAGGGTTGCTGGCGCTTTAGCGTTCCGCGAGAGCGGAGGGCACCCGATCGGACACATGGGGTGACGAAAGAAAGGCTTAACTGAGTAAACTGGTCGCCTTTTCTTCGAGGAATGACCCCCATGACCGCTGCATGGCGCAACTCTGCCTGGATTCTCGCTGGTGGCTCGCTGATCCTCGCGATTTCGCTGGGTGTGCGCCACGGCTTCGGTCTGTTCCTGCCGCCCATGAGTGCCGAGTTCGGCTGGGGTCGCGAGGTGTTCGCCTTCGCCATCGCGATACAGAACCTGATCTGGGGCCTGGTGCAGCCGGTGACTGGCGCGCTGGCCGATCGCTTCGGCGTGGCTCGTGCGGTGCTGATCGGCGGCATTCTCTACGCCGTTGGGCTGGCATTGATGGCGGTGTCCGATTCGCCGACGACCCTGACGCTGAGTGCCGGGCTGCTGATCGGACTGGGGCTGTCAGGCACCTCGTTCTCGGTGATCCTCGGCGCAGTCGGGCAGGCGGTTCCGCCGGAGAAGCGCAGCATGGCGATGGGCATCGCCAGCGCTGCGGGCTCCTTCGGCCAGTTCATCATGCTGCCCGGCAGCCTGGGGCTCATCGAGTGGCTGGGGTGGTCCTCGGCGCTTATGGCGCTCGGTTTGCTGGTGGCGCTGATCGTGCCGCTCGCGGGGATGATGCGCAGCCCCGCGCGGCCTCCGGCGGCACCCGGAACTCAGCAGTCGCTGGGCGAGGCGCTGCGCGAAGCGGCCGGGCATTCCGGGTTCCGTCTGCTGGCGCTGGGCTTTTTCGTCTGCGGCTTTCAGGTGGTCTTCATCGGTCTGCACCTGCCGGCCTATCTGGTCGATAAGCATCTGCCGGCGCAGGTCGGTACCACGGTGCTGGCACTGGTCGGGCTGTTCAACGTCGTCGGCACCTACACTGCGGGCTGGCTGGGCAGCTGCTACTCCAAGCCAAAGCTGCTGGCCGGGTTGTATCTGATTCGCGGTGTGGTGATCAGTGTTTTCCTGCTGGCGCCGCTGAGTGTCTGGAGCGCGTACGCATTCGGCATCGCCATGGGCTTGCTGTGGCTGTCCACGGTGCCACTCACCAACGGTACGGTGGCGACCATGTTCGGCGTGCGCAACCTGTCGATGCTCGGCGGTATCGCCTTCCTTTTCCATCAGCTGGGCTCGTTCTTTGGCGGCTGGCTGGGCGGCTGGCTGTACGACCGCACCGGCAGTTACGACCTGGTCTGGCAGATCGCGATCGCGCTGAGCCTGATGGCGGCGGTACTCAACTGGCCGATTCGTGAGCAGCCGGTCGAGCGCCTGCGCGAGGCGCAGGTCAACTGATGCGGCCGCTCTGGCTGGGTGTGAGCGTCGCCCTGGTGCTGGGTCTGCTGATGCTGGCCTGGTGGGGCTGGCAGCGTGGCGGCCTGGCGCTGCTGCAGATTGGGCTGGGCACCTGCTGATTGAGCTGGCCTGCGATCTCGTAAATCCTTCTTTTCCGCGTGGCCGGTTTATCCGGTCGCGCCAAAGCTGCCATGCCCGCAATAGTGATCCCATAGCCTTGCTTTCCAGTTCGAAAAACGGCGACGAACGTGACGGAATCAATTCGGTATTCATCGCTCCAAAGCGAAGCGGCGTAGAAGAAGTTAAGAACAAATCGCCGGTTCTTAGCAGCAACCTATCGGCTTTTGTGTGTACGCCTGCGATCGAGTGGCAGCCTGGAAACCCCGTTCTAAGCTCGGCTGTCGCATAACCGTCATCAACAGTTGGTAAATACCTGCGGCACGCAGTCAATGGAGCAACAAGCAATGTCCACCCTTACCGAACTCGCCCAACAAATCGCCAAGCTCTATCCGTTGAAGGACAAGCGTGTAGGCAAGCGTTATCGCGTGGTAGGCGAGCTGGCCGGGATGACCGAACTGGAAGAGATCAACGGTGAACCGCGCTATATCCAGACCATGGCGCTGAAGAACAAGCAGCTCTGGGACGTGGCGGTCTAAACCTTTCCATTGACGCCTGCCTGAATTTCACCCTTTCGCCCAGCGCTCGGCGCGCCAACTCGCCTGCTCGGTTTGACTCAGGAAGGTCCAGGCGACGAAGCGGCTCTTCTTCTGCCCCTGAGCCATGTCCAGCGTGTGCATCTGGCGGGCACCGAGGCGTTTCAGCCGCGCCTCCAGCGGCGCCACGTTGGCGCCCTTCGATACCAGCGTACTGAACCAGTAGACCTGTCCGGCGAACGCGACGCTTTCCTCCGCCATGCGCGCGACAAAGGCCGCTTCGCCACCTTCGCACCAGAGCTCCGCCGCCTGACCGCCGAAATTGAGCGCGGGTAGTTTGCGGCTCGGGACGAGCTTGCCGAGGTTACGCCACTTGCGCTGGCTGCCACTGCTGGCTTCGGCCTGTGACGCATGGAAGGGCGGATTGCACAACGTCAGGTCGAAGCGATCCTCCGGCAACATCACTCCCTTGAAGATGTGCTTCGGCGCCGCCTGCTGTCTCAGCTCGATGGCCTTGGCGAGGCCATTGGCCGAGACGATGGTGCGTGCCGAGGCCAGAGCGGTGGTGTCGATATCACTGCCGGTGAAGTGCCAGCCGTACTCCCGATGGCCGATCAGCGGGTAGATGCAGTTGGCCCCGGTGCCGATGTCCAGTGCGTGAATGGCGGTGCCGCGGGGAATGGCGCAGGCATCGTTCTGCCCGAGCAGATCGGCCAGTCCATGCAGATAATCGGCGCGCCCTGGCACCGGCGGGCACAGGTAGCCTGGCGGAATGTCCCAGTGCTGGATTCCATAGAACTGCCTGAGCAGCGCGCGATTGAACACCCGCACCGCATCCGGGTTGGCGAAGTCGATGCTTTGCTTGCCGTAGGGATTGAGGATTACGTACTCGACCAGCTCCGGGCAGCCAGCAATCAGCGCCGGGAAGTCGTAGCGGCCGGTATGGCGGTTGCGTGGATGCAGTACGGCCTTGCCGGGTTCGGCACGGCCGGGCTGCGGAGTCGAGGACGGGGATCTGCGCGGCATCTGATCAGCGGGAGGTTGGCGGCTGGGGCGCGCATTGTCCCACAACCGCTGCCCGCGGATAGGTCTCGTTGCTAACGGCGGCGCGGCACCATCAGCATCCAGAACAACCCCCAGAGCAGCGCCCCCGCGCCGAGCCAGAAGGCACTGTGCAGGCTGCCGCCCATCCCCATCCAGATGCTGGTCAGCCAGGGTGCGGCGAGCTGGGTCAGGCCGTAGAGTGCGATCAGCGCCGCCGACAGCCGCGGTCCTTGATGTGGATGCAGTGTCCGCGCCAGACGCTGGGTCAGCAGCACCGTGCCGAGAAAGGTGCCGCCGACCAGTACCGCACAGAGCAGGATGCCGACCGCGCCGGGCAGCAGCAGCGCGGCCAGTACGCCGAGCAGTTGAGTGAGATAGCTCAGGCGCAAGGCGATGTCGTCACCCATGCGCACGCCGAGACGATTCCACAGCCAGGGCGCCGGCAGCGTCGCCAGCGCCACCACCAGCCAGCTGCCACCGATGAGGAAGTCACCGGGCTCCACCTGCAGACGCGCGACCATCGGCAGGAAAGTCATCGGCAGGATGTAGCCCATGCCGGCGCCGGCATAGGAAAGAAACAGCGGTGTGCTGGAGCGATCGAGCAGTTTGCCGCTGGGTGGCTCCTCCGCAGAATGGGCCTTTTCCTCGTCAGGCATGTCCAGCCGCGACAGCTGCCGCCAGCCCCACCAGGCCAGCGGTATCGAAAGCAACGCCGCTGGCCACCAACGCTCGGCTCCCAGCAGGTACCCGTCGCTCAGGCTCACCAGCAAACTGGAGAGAATCAGCCCGACGCAGACACCGAGATAGACCAGGCCACTGGAGGAAACGCGCTGCTGTCGCGCCAGCCATTCGAGGATCAGCGAGGGCGCCTGGACGAATACCAGACCGTTGCTGATGCCATTGGCCAGGCGCAATGCGGCGAGGGCGTCAGCGGATTCCGCCTGGGTCTGCAGCAGGGCGCTCAAGACGTGTAGCGCTAGTGCCCAGGGCAGCGTACGGCGGATCTGCGCGACGCGATGCCAGCGCACCGCGAGCAGGGCGCCGATCAGATAGCCCAGGTAGTTCCAGCTGGCGATGCTGGCGCCTTCCTGCACGGTCAACAGACCGTCCTCCACCAGCCAGGGCAGCAGCGGGGTGTAGACGAAGCGGCCAAGGCCATGGACGACCAACAAGAGAACGGCACCGGCCAGCAGGACCGGAAACAGGGCGACACGCTGAGGCATGGAGTCTGTTCTTTTTAGAATGAGAGCTGGAGCTTAACGGCTGGCCCTTTCAGCCGCCATGCCACTTTTCGCTGGCTACCCGTCGGTGGGTGTCCCGAGGCAGCCGGCATTCATAGCGGAAACAGCAGCGGCACCAGCAGCACCGAGACGATCATGATCAGCGCGGTAAAGGGCACGCCAACTCGGACGAAGTCGGCGAAGCGGTATTGCCCGGGACCGAGCACCAGGGTGTTCACCGGCGAGGAAATCGGCGTCATGAACGCGGCGGAGGCCGCCAGCGCGACGATCATGGCGAACGGATAGGGCGAGGCGCCCAGCTGCTCGGCGGTGGACAGCGCAACGGGTGCCATCAGCACAGCCGTCGCCGTGTTGGAGATGAACAGCCCGATCACTGCGGTCAGCAAAAACAGGCAGGCGAGCAGGGCATGCGGTCCGGCGTCGCCGAGCAGGCCGACCAGCCCCGATGTCGCCAGGGCGATGCCGCCGGTCTTCTGCAACGCCAGGGCGAACGGCAGCATGCCGACGATCAGCACCAGGCTTTGCCAGTGAATCGCCTTGTAGGCGCTGTCCATGTCGATGCAGCGGAACAGGCCCATGACCAGGCAGCCAATCAGCGCCGCCAGCACGTTGGGCACCAGGCCGCTGACCATCAATGTAACCATCACCGCCAGCCCGAGCAGCGCGAACGGTGCCTGGTTGGCCGCGGGCGCCACATCGTCCACCTCGGCCGGCAGGCTCAGCACGAGGAAGTCGCGGCTTATGCCCTGCAGACGGTGAATGTGCTTCCAGCTGCCGGCCACCAGCAGCGTATCGGCTGGCTTGAGCTTTTCATCCACCAGCAGCCCCTGCAGGGCTTGGCGATTGCGGCGCAGACCGACCACGTTGAGCTTGTGCCGGCTGCGAAAACCCAGTTGCTGGATGGTCTTGCCCGGTAGGCGCGATTCCGGTGGCAGCGCCACTTCCGCCAGCCCCAGCTCGCGACCGTGCACCGAATAGTAGGAGGTGCTGAGTTGCAGGGGTTCGAGGCCCAGCTCCTGATAGGCGCCGAGCAAGCCGATGGCCGGGCTGGCCAGATCGACCAGCAGCACATCGCCGACGAACAGTTCGGTATTGCCCGTCGCGATCAGCAGAAGGTTGCGAAAGCGGTCATGGCGTTCCACGGCGATCACGTTGATGCCGTACTGGGTTCGCAGCTTCAGCTCGTCCAGCGCCTGGTTGGCGAGAATCGATCCCGGCATCACCCGCAGTCGCCGCTCGCGTTCTTCCAGTCGATACTCTCGCGCCAGATCCGCCAGCGTATGGCGATGTTCTGTCGCTTCGCTGCGCTTGTCGCTGCCCAGCCAGCGGCGTGCCAGCAGCATGTAGCCGACGCCGAGCAACAGAATCGCCAGGCCGATGGGGGTGAAATCGAAGAAGGCGAAGCCGTCGAGCCCGGCGCGGCGCAGTTCGCTGTTGATCACCAGGTTCGGCGGCGTCGCCACCAGCGTCAGCATGCCGCTGATCAGGCCGGCGAACGCCAGCGGCATCATCAGCCGCCGTGGCGAGACCTTCATGCGATTGGCGATGCCGAGCACCACGGGAATGAAGATCGCCACCACGCCGGTCGAACTCATCACCGAGCCGAGCCCCGCGACGGCCAGCATCAGCAGAATCAGCAAGCGGGTCTCGCTGCTGCCGGCGGTACGCATCAGCCAGTCGCCCAGGCGATAGGCGATGCCGGTGCGCACCAGGCCGTCGCCGATGACGAACAGGGTGGCGATCAACACCACGCTAGGATCGCTGAAACCGGCCAGTGCCTCCTGCACGCTGAGCACACCAGTGAGCGGCAGCGCGACCATGGCCAGTACCGCCACCACGTCCATGCGTGGCTTGTTCAGCGCGAACAGGCAGATGCAGCCGGTGAGCAGGGCGAGAACCAGCAGCAGGTCGCCACTCATGGTCGATCAGGGATATTCGAGAATGGATTTGATACGCGGCAGGTTGCGCTCGATCCAGCCCTTGTCGATGGCACCCCAGTCGAGGATGGCGTAGTGGCCGGCATTGTGGCGTTCACCGTCGTCCTGCTCGAAGCTGCAGTCGATGTCCAGCTCCGCGAGCGCGGCAAGGGTGTCCTGGGCGGTACGCCGTGGCATGCCGGTCGCGGCCATCAGTGCAGGGACACTGCAGGCGGTGCCGCTGTCGATCAGCCAGGCGACGTAGAGTCGGCGATAGAAACTGGTTTTGGTCTTGCTGACGGTCATGGAAGGTCCCTGGCCAGGTCGTCTGTGGGGGCAGCGACCTGGCCAGGCTCGCTGCGGTTTAGCGCAGGGCGAGCATGCCGATGTAGGTCGCTGCGCCCGCAGTGTAACCGAGGAAGGCCAGCAAGCTGACGCGCTTGACGTACCAGGTGAAGCTGATCTTCTCCATGCCCATCGCCGCGACCCCCGCAGCCGAGCCGATGATCAGCGTGCTGCCGCCGGTACCGGCGCAGAAGGCGAGCATCTCCCAGAAGTTGCCATCGACGACGAACTGGGACATCCAGCTAATTTCCTCTGCCGCGGTCGCAGCCAGCATCTTCTCGCTGACCAGCGGGTACATCTTCATCGCACCGGCCACCAGCGGCACGTTGTCGACCACGGCCGAAAGCAGGCCGATGGCGTAGGTGATCGGGTAGATGTGGCCGAGCGATTCGCGCAGCGCGGTCGCGACCTGGGTCAGGTGGCCCGCGGTAGCGAGACTGGATACGGCCAGCAGAATGCCGAGGAAGAACAGCACGCTGGGGGTGTCCACCTTGCGCAGCACGCCGACTACCGAAAGCGGGTGCTTGTCTTCGGCATTCTTGTTGCGGTGGATGAACTCGGTGGTCACCCAGAGCACGCCGAGGCCGAAGAGGATGCCCATGTAAGGCGGCAGGTGGGTCACGGTCTTGAACACCGGGACGAAGAGCAGGGCAGCGAGGCCAAGACCGAGTACCAGGTTGCGCTCGAATACGGTGGTGGTCGGCGGGTGCTTCTCGGCCAGGTGAGCACGAGGACGCGGGCGTGGTGCCTCGCCGCGCAGACGGAAGCTGAGAATGATCAGCGGCACCAGCAGGCACACCAGGCTTGGCAGGAACAGGCCGGTGATCACGCCGGAAGCGCTGATCTGGTTGCCGATCCAGAGCATGGTGGTGGTCACGTCACCGATCGGCGACCAGGCACCACCGGCGTTGGCGGCGATTACCACGACGCCGACGAACAACCAGCGCTCGGGACGGCCGCGGATGAGCTTGCGCAGCAGCGAGACCATGACGATGGTGGTGGTCAGGTTGTCCAGTGCTGCAGAGAGGAAGAAGGTGAGGAAGCCGATGATCCACAGCAGGTGCACGCGCTTGCGGGTCTGGATGCGGTCGGTGATTACCTTGAAACCTTCGTGGGAGTCGATCAGCTCGACGATGGTCATCGCGCCGAGCAGGAAGAAGAGAATCTCCGAGACTTCACCCAGGTGATGACGCAGCGATTCGACCACCACCGCCGAGGAGTCCCCGGGGTTGTGGCTGCCGGGTTGCAGCAGCGGAAGTATCTGGTCGGCACCCAGCACCAGAATGGTCCATGTCACAACCGCGGTCAGGATCGCGGCAGCGGCCTTGTCGATCTTCAGGGGATGTTCAAAGGCTATGCATAGATAGCCTATGACGAACACGACAGCCATGAGTGCATACATCGGAGGGACTCCATCTTGAGGAACCTTGCCGGGCATGCGGGTGTGTCGACGCAGCCTCAGCGGCTGGCAGGGGAACGATTCGCTAGCGAGGTGAAACAAATCGGGGCGGTGGACTGCCCTGGGAGACGGTTGCGCGTTCGGCGAAATACGTGGGGCATTGCGCTTCGCAGCAGGGGGCTCATTTCACATCGTCGAGCTGTTCGTCTTGGCTTTAACGGCCTGCCAGTTTGTAAAGGGGTGTTTCATGTGCGGCATAGTGTATCAGCGTTGCCGGTAATAACTTGTCATCAATCAAGATGACCTCCTTAAGCAAAAAGGCCAGCACCTTTCGGGCTGGCCTTTTGCGTTTACCGCGTCCTGATCAGAGCGTGGCGATGCGGTCGCGCTGCTCCTGCAGCCTGGCTTTGGCCTGTTCGGCCTCGGCCAGTTTGGCGCGTTCCTTGTCGATCACCTCGGCGGGTGCCTTGTCGACGAAACCGGCATTCGACAGCTTTCCGCCGACGCGCTTGACCTCGCCGTCCAGCCGGGCGAGTTCCTTGTCCAGGCGAGCCAGTTCGGCATCCTTGTCGATCAGGCCAGCCATCGGCACAAGCACCTGCATGTCACCCACCAGCGCGATGGCCGACAGCGGTGCTTCTTCGCCGTCGTTGAGCAGGCGCACGCTTTCCAGCTTGGCCAGTTTCTTGAGCAGCGGCTCGTTGTCGGTCAGGCGGCGTTGATCGGTAGCCGAGGCGTTGCCCAGCACCACGTCGATGCGCTTGGCCATGGAGATGTTCATCTCGCCGCGGATCTGGCGGATGCCCAGCATGAAGGCCTTGAGCCACTCGATATCGCCTTCGGCGGCTTCGTCGATCCGCTCCGGGTTGAACTCCGGCCACGGCTGCAGCATCAGCGTCGGACCGGACTTGCCGGCGAGCGGCGCGACGCGCTGCCAGATTTCCTCGGTAATGAACGGCATGAACGGATGCGCCAGGCGCAGCGCGGTCTCCAGCACGCGCACCAAGGTGCGGCGGGTGCCGCGCTGGCGTTCGGCGCTTGCGGTCTCGTCCCACAGCAGCGGCTTGACCAGCTCCAGGTACCAGGCGCAGTACTCGTCCCAGATGAACTCGTACAGCGCCTGAGCGGCCAGGTCGAAGCGGAACGCCTCCAGCTGTCGATTCACTTCGCTCTCGGTACGCTGCAGCGCGGAGATGATCCAGCGATCCACCGACGAGAGCTCGACGGGCTCGCCGTTGGCCCCCGTGTCCTTGCCCTCGGTGTTTTCGAAGACGAAGTTGGCGGCGTTCCAGATCTTGTTGCAGAAGTTGCGATAACCCTCGACACGGCCCATGTCGAACTTGATATCGCGGCCCGTCGACGCGAGGGAACAGAAGGTGAAGCGCAGGGCGTCGGTGCCGTAGCTGGCGATGCCTTCGGGGAACTCGGCGCGGGTCTGCTTGGCGATCTTCTCGGCCAGCTTGGGCTGCATCATGCCGCTGGTGCGCTTGGTCAGCAGTTCATCGAGGGTGATGCCATCGACGATGTCCAGCGGGTCGAGCACGTTGCCCTTGGACTTGGACATCTTCTGCCCCTGACCATCGCGTACCAGGCCGTGCACGTAGACGGTCTTGAACGGGATCTGCCCGGTCAGGTGAGTGGACAGCATGATCATCCGGGCGACCCAGAAGAAGATGATGTCGAAGCCTGTGACCAGCACGTCGGTGGGGTGGAAGGTCTTCAGGAACTCGGTCTGCTGCGGCCAGCCGAGTGTGGAGAAGGTCCACAGGCCGGAGCTGAACCAGGTGTCCAGCACGTCCTCGTCCTGACGCAGTTCGACGTTGTTGCAGAGGTTGTACTTACCGCGTACCTCCACTTCATCGCGGCCAACGTAGACGTTGCCGGCTTCGTCGTACCACGCAGGAATGCGATGGCCCCACCAGAGCTGACGGCTGATGCACCAGTCCTGGATGTCGCGCATCCAGCTGAAGTACATGTTCTCGTACTGCTTGGGCACGAACTGGATCTCGCCGCTTTCGACGGCGGCGATGGCCTTCTCGGCCAGCGGTTTGGTGGAAACGTACCACTGGTCGGTCAGCCACGGCTCGATGATGGTGCCGGAGCGATCACCGCGGGGGACTTTCAGCGCGTGGTCGTCGATCTTTTCCAGCAGGCTCATGGCGTCGAACTCGGCGACGATGGCCTTGCGCGCATCGAAGCGGTCCATGTGCGCGTAGCCGTCCGGCAGGTTGGCATCGATCTTGTCGTTCGGCGTCCCGTCGATGTTGAACACCTGGGCCTTGGCGAGCACCGCGGCGTTGCGGTCGAAGATATTGATCAGCGGCAGGTGATGACGCTTGCCGACCTCGTAGTCGTTGAAGTCATGCGCCGGGGTGATCTTCACGCAGCCGGTACCGAACTCGAGGTCGACGTAGTCGTCGGCGACGATCGGGATCAGGCGGTTGACCAGCGGCAGCATGACGTGACGGCCGATCAGGCTCTTGTAGCGCTCGTCCTCCGGGTGCACGGCGATGGCGGCGTCACCGAGCATGGTTTCCGGACGGGTAGTGGCGACCACCAGGTAATCCAGGCCGTCTGCAGTCTTGCAGCCGTCGGCCAGCGGATAACGCAGGTGCCAGAGATGACCTTTCTCGTCATGGTTCTCGACTTCGAGGTCTGAGATCGCGGTGTGCAGCTTGGTGTCCCAGTTGACCAGGCGCTTGCCGCGATAGATCAGGCCGTCCTCGTGCAGGCGGACGAAGGCTTCCTTGACCGCCTCGGAGAGGCCGTCGTCCATGGTGAAGCGCTCGCGCGACCAGTCCACCGAGGAGCCCAGGCGACGAATCTGTCGGGTGATGGTGCCGCCGGATTCTTCCTTCCACTGCCAGACCTTCTCGAGAAACTTCTCGCGTCCCAGGTCATGACGCGAAACGCCCTGCGCGCCGAGCTGGCGCTCGACCACCATCTGCGTGGCGATACCAGCATGGTCTGTACCTGGCTGCCACAGGGTGTTGCGACCCTGCATGCGGCGCCAGCGGATCAAAGCATCCATGATGGCGTTGTTGAAGCCGTGACCCATGTGCAGGCTGCCGGTGACGTTCGGCGGCGGGATCATGATGGTGTAGGGCTCGCCGGAACCTTGCGGGGCGAAATAGTTGTTCGATTCCCAGGTCTGGTACCAGGAAGTCTCGATGGCGTGCGGCTGGTAGGTCTTGTCCATGCGGCGGGACCCTTAAAACGGCTGGTCGGAAAAACGGGCAAGTATAAAGGCAAACGGCCGCGAGATTTCGCGGCCGTGCTTATTAACTGCGCATTGTCGCGGATGACTCAGGAGCGAGGCGGGGGCGTGCGTACCAGGCGCTCGATTCGGCTCTCGAGGCGACGCTTGAGTTCCGCCTCGATCTGCGGCACGAAGTCGTCGATCACTTCCTGCAGGATCAGATTGGCCGCGGTGCGCAGCTCGTGGTCGATGTGCCGTTCGGCCAGGGAGCGAAACGCACTGCGCACGCTGGTTTCCCGCGGCTCGTCGTCGCTGGCGCTCGCGGCCGGAACGGCTGGCGCTGGCTCGACGATATCGGACAGCAGCGGAATGCTGTCCGGGTCCAGCGCTGCGCCGGCCGGAGCCTCGTCTGGAAAATCGTCACCGAGCAGGGCGCGAATGGACTCGAGATCGCTCAGCAGTTCGGCGGGTTTGTTCGGGGCTTTCGGTGTCATCTCAGAAGTTTCCGGGGCTTGAGCATCCCGGCGGCTGCCAGGGGTTTTCCCTTGCTGTCGAATGGTTGGTCTTAAAGCTCGACCCGTTTCGGATCATAGCCCTGGCGCCG
The DNA here is from genome assembly GCF_014764705.1 of Stutzerimonas kunmingensis. Classification (GTDB taxonomy): domain Bacteria; phylum Pseudomonadota; class Gammaproteobacteria; order Pseudomonadales; family Pseudomonadaceae; genus Stutzerimonas. Next base: position 55,121 of record NZ_JACXXG010000008.1, on the reverse strand, counting down.
ATACAGGCGGAAATTCTCCCGGCAGGCGGTCAGCAGTTGCGGTTCCTGGTTGACGATCTCGATGACGCGACTGAACTGGTCGATGTGTGAAGAAAGCGTTGATCCCAGGTTGATCAAGAGGCCCTGCGTGAATTGAGGTGCCTGGTCGACACCGATCACTACCGGGGCCTTCGGGTCGTCGACGTGCTGCTCGTGGGGAATGAAGCGCTCGGCGCGAAAGTCCCAGAGTAGCTCGTCGACTTCGCTCGACTGCGTTTCATCGACGCAGCGAATGAATACCTGCATGCCGTGTTGCCAGCCCTTGGCCGCCAACTGACAGGCCGCCCGCAGGCGGCCGGTCGGGTTGGCGTCGGGCAGGACGTAGAATTCGATCCGCGTCATGGGCGTGCTCCGCTCTGGCCGGGCAGCGCAAGGCGGCTCCGGCCCGAGGGATCAGGCGCGACGGCCAGGTGCATCTCAGTTGACCCGGTCCAGCAGGTACTGGGTCAACAGCGGCACGGGCCGGCCGGTGGCTCCTTTTTCCTTGCCGCCGCTGGTCCAGGCGGTGCCGGCGATATCCAGGTGCGCCCAGGCGAACTTCTTGGTGAAGCGCGAGAGGAAGCAGGCAGCCGTGATGGTGCCTGCCTTGGGGCCGCCGATGTTGGCGATATCGGCGAATGGGCTGTCCAGCTGTTCCTGGTATTCGTCGAACAACGGCAGCTGCCAGGCGCGGTCGGCAGCGTTCTCGCCAGCCTGCAGCAGTTGCTGCACCAGGGCGTCGTTGTTGCCCAGCAGACCGGAAGTGTTGCTGCCCAGGGCGACGATGCAGGCACCGGTCAGCGTGGCCACGTCGATCACCGCGCGCGGCTCGAAGCGTTCGGCGTAGGTCAGCGCATCGCACAGCACCAAACGGCCCTCGGCATCGGTGTTGAGGATTTCCACGGTCTGGCCGCTCATGGTAGTGACGATGTCGCCCGGACGGGTGGCGCCGCCGCTGGGCATGTTCTCGGCACAGGCCAGCAGGCAGACAAGGTTGATCGGCAGCTGCAGCTCCAGCACGGCCTTGAGTGTGCCGAGTACGCTGGCGGCTCCGCCCATGTCGTACTTCATCTCGTCCATGCCCTGGCCCGGCTTGAGGCTGATGCCACCGGTATCGAAGGTGATGCCTTTGCCCACCAGGGCATACGGCTGATCCCCCTTCTTGCCGCCGTTGTACTGCATGACGATGATGCAGCCGGGCTGGTCGCTGCCCTGGGAAACCGCGAGGAAGGCGCCGGCGCCGAGATCACGCAGCTTCTTCTCGTCGAGCACGTCGACCTTCAGGCCCTTGTAGGCCTTGCTCATCTGCTTTGCCTGTTCGGCGATGTAGGTCGGGTGGCAGACGTTCGGTGGCAGGTTGCCGAGGTCGCGGGTGAAGGCCATGCCACTGGCGATCGCCGAGGCTTCGCGGGTCGCGCGTTCCACGTCGGGCTGCTCGCTCTTGTCACACAGGAGGATGATCTTCTGCAGAGCGCGCGGGTCGGCTTTCTTGCTCTTGAAGCGATCGAACACGTACTGGCCGTCGGCAAGGATTTCCACCAGCAGGCGAGTGCGGCCGTAATTGTCGCGACCTTTGATCTGAACATCCTGCATGGCGAAGGCCGCATCGGCACCGCCGAGACCCTTGATTGCGGCAAGTGCGGCATTGGCGATCTTGCGCCACTGGCGGTTGTCCAGTTCGTCGACCTTGCCGATCCCGACCAGCAGTACGCGCTCAGCCTTGAGGCCGGGCAGCCCATGCAACAGCAGGGTCTGACCCGCTTTGCCCTGGATGTCGCCACGCTTGAGCGCAGTGCTTAGCGCGCCGCCGCTGGCGCTGTCTACGCTCTGCGCGACGCTGCCGAGAAGGCAGTCATCGCCGAGCGGCAGAACCAGGGTGGCGGTCTTCTGGGTGGAGGCTTTGGCGCTTTTGACAACAAATTCCATGACGTGGTGTCCCCAAGACAAAGAGTCGGGTTTGCAGGATAATGCCGGGCTTATTTTTCCGGTGGTTCGCCTGTTCGGTCGTTGCTAACGACTGCGCTAGGCTAGAAACGTTGCAATCGTCGATGCTTCCGCGATTGTTTCGGCGCGGCGGTCCGCGTCCGCTCGGTGCGTCATTACCCAATTTCCAACGGCCCGCTCCGGCGGGCCGGCAACTGGCGGCTAGTTTGAGCGTTGCCGCCAGAGCCTGACAACCCTGGAGTGTCTGGTTTGATCGTCTTTCGTTACCTGTCCCGAGAGCTGCTGGTCACCATGAGCGCGGTCAGTGCCGTGCTGCTGGTGATCATCATGAGTGGCCGTTTCATCAAGTATCTGGCGCAGGCTGCGCAGGGACTGCTCGACCCAGGGGTGCTGTTGCTGATCATGGGCTTTCGTCTGCCCGGCTTTCTGCAGCTCATCCTTCCGCTCGGACTGTTTCTCGGCATTCTGCTGGCTTACGGGCGCCTCTATCTGGAAAGCGAAATGACGGTGCTTTCGGCCACAGGCATGAGCCAGCGCCGGCTGCTGGTCTACAGCCTGGCTCCCGCCGCTCTGGTGGCGGTGGTGGTGGGATGGCTGAGCCTTGGGTTGGCGCCGCAGGGCATCGCCGAGGTGGACCGTATCCTCAATCAGCAGGACTCCCTGACCGAGTTCGACACGCTGGTGCCGGGGCGCTTCCAGACGTTGCGCGGCGGTTCACGGGTAACCTACACCCGCGAACTGTCGGCTGATCGCAGCGAGCTCGGCGGGGTGTTCATCTCCGAAACCAATGTTTCGCGTCAGACCGGAAAGGAAAGCGGGCTGTCGGTGCTGGTTGCCGAGAGCGGACGGCAGGAAGTCCAGCCCGATGGCAGTCGCTATCTGATTCTGGAAAACGGCTATCGCTATGACGGCAACCCGGGGCAGGCCGGTTACCGCGCCATCCAGTACGACACCTATGGCGTGCTGCTTCCCAAGCCGGAGGTGAGCATGGAGCTGAGCGAACGTGAGGCGCTGCCGACTCGGGAGCTGCTCGGCAGCGACAACATCCGTCATCGCACCGAGCTGCAGTGGCGCTTCTCATTGCCGTTGCTGGTGTTCGTCGTTACCGTGCTCGCGGTGCCGCTGGCCAAGGTGAATCCGCGGCAGGGGCGTTTTCTCAAGCTGCTGCCGGCGATCCTTCTGTACATGACCTACCTCGCGTTGCTGATCGCCGTGCGCGGTGCGCTGGACAAGGGGCGAATCCCGATGGCGCTGGGCCTTTGGTGGGTGCACGGGCTGTTCCTGGCGATAGGCCTGTTGATGCTGTACTGGGAGCCGATCAGGCTGCGGATGAAGAAGGGCAGTGCGCAGCGGGAGGTGGCTCGTGGTTAAGCTGGATCGCTACATCGGAGTCCATGTCTTTCTCGCGATTCTGACTGTCCTCGGCATCATCGTGGGTCTGGCTCTGCTATTCGCGTTCATCGATGAATTGAGTGATGTAGAAGGCAGCTACGGGCTGGGCGATGCCCTGCAGTACGTGCTGCTGACGTCGCCTCGGCGTCTGTATGAAATGCTGCCTATGGCGGCACTGATCGGTTGTTTGATCGGCCTTGGCACGCTTGCCAGCAGCAGCGAGCTGACCATCATGCGCGCGGCTGGTGTCTCGCTGGGGCGCATCGTGGTGGCGGTGATGAAGCCGATGCTGGTGCTGCTCATTGCCGGCATTCTGATCGGTGAGTACGTTGCGCCAGCGACCGAGGACATCGCCCAGGCGCGGCGCTCCCTGGCGCAGGGCGCAGGCGAGGCGCAGAGCAGCAAACGCGGCCTGTGGCACCGGCAGGAGAACGAGTTCGTGCACGTCAACGCCGTGCAGCCCGGCGGCATGCTGGTGGGGGTGACACGTTATCGCTTCGATGACGAGCGCCGCTTGCTGTCGTCCAGTTTTGCCCGTCGCGCCAGCTATCAGGCTGATCACTGGCTGCTCGAGAATATCTCGACCACCCATTTTCGCGGCGATCACACCGAGGTGGTGCGCACGCCGCAGGAACGCTGGGATGTTCAGCTGACGCCGCAGCTACTCGGGACGGTGGTGATGGAGCCGGAAGCGCTATCGATCACCGGCTTGTGGCGCTATATCCACTACCTGGGTGAGCAGGGGCTGAACAACGGTCGTTACTGGCTGGCGTTCTGGACCAAGGTGCTGCAGCCGGCCGTCACCGTTGCGCTGGTGCTGCTGGCGATCTCGTTCATCTTCGGGCCACTGCGCTCGGTCACGCTTGGTCAGCGCATCTTTACCGGCGTAGTGGTCGGCTTCGTGTTCCGCATTATTCAGGATTTGCTCGGGCCGGCTAGCCAGGTGTTCGGCTTCTCGCCGTTGCTTGCGGTGGTGCTGCCAGCGGGCATCTGTGCACTCATCGGTGCCTGGTTGCTGCGTCGGGCGGGATGACGGGTGCCTCCGGCGCGAACCGCCGGAGGCGCTGTCGACAAGGTTTGGGTCAGTGTTGGCTCGGTGCGCAGAGCAAAGTCACTTCTTGTGAATGTTCTTCGGTAGCTGAACGGCCTGGCTCTCCGAGTACATGTCGTGCCAAGTGCGGTTCTGTTTGTCGAGCAGCATCCACCAATAACCCATGCCCAGGCACAGCAGCGAAACCAGTGCGATCAGAAAACGCAGAAGCGCCTGCCAAAGATCGATGGCGGTTCCGTCTGCATTCTGGATCCGGATGCCCCAGACCTGCATGCCCAGCGTTTGGCCGCTGTGGGTCCAAAACTTGGCGAAAAAGCCGAACAGGCTGAACAGCAGCAGAGTCGAGAGCAGGGGGTCGATGTCCAGGCGGCCGGCATCCGCGAGCTGCTGCAGCTGTTCACTGCCGTAGAGCAGGCGCAGCAGCACTTGCTGATAGAGCAGTGTCACTACCATCATCAAGGCGATGCACAGCAGGCTGTCATAAAACATTGCAGCAAGCCGGCGTACCAGGCCGGCGGTGGGAAACTGGCCCTGCGGGCTGAGCAGGTGTCTGCGCATTGGGTGTCTCGATCAAAGAGGTGGGCGGCGCATTCTACGGAATTGCGCGCATAAAAAAGCCCCTGATGTTGCCATCAGGGGCTTTTCGGAGAAGAGGCTTAGCCCAGGATCTGAACCTGGTCTGCCTGCATGCCCTTTTGACCTTGCACTGCGACGAAACTGACTTTCTGGCCTTCTTTCAGGCTCTTGAAGCCGTTGCCTTCGATCGCGCGGAAGTGCACGAACAGATCCGGACCGCTCTCGGGAGTGATGAAACCAAAACCTTTCTCGTCGTTAAACCACTTGACGGTACCGTTCTGACGATTCGACATGTCTTTGTATCCTTGAAACTCAAAAGTAGAATTGCCCCCGCAGAGCAGGAAGCTGGAACTGGTTGCAAGGAGTAAGAGAGTCGAGCGGAGTAGCGGATCTGAAGATCTACTGCACCAGGTCACGATTCAACAGCGACCCATGCAAACACAGTGGGCACACTCTACGATAACTCGCCAGGGAATGCCAACCCCTCGGAGCCATAGAATTTGCCTGTCCAGGCGGCGCTATTTGGCGCTTTTTGACGTGGCTTTGACTCGCCTTATTCGCTGTTGCGAGAGAGGCAATGCCACGAGTCGACTGCATCGATATCGAGTGTCAGTCTGAGGAAAAGCGATGTAGCTGACGTTGCTTGCCGTGCTGCCGATCCAGATTGTCTGGATGCTTGCATGCGGCTTGGTGCGCTTTGAAGCTTCGCTACGGCGTTAGACTTGCAGGCGATCCGGTTGCCCGTTTCGCTAAGCATGCAGCTTGGCTGCGTTGTAGCGATTCACTGATGGTGCCTCGAGAGAGACTCGAACTCTCACGTTGTTACCAACGGCGGATTTTGAATCCGCTGCGTCTACCGATTCCGCCATCGAGGCACAGTGGGCGCGCAGTATAGGGATGCGCGACGGGGTGGTCAATCGCTTGGCGTGGTCAGGTCGACGTGTTTCGGATAAGATTTGCGCCCTTTCCGCGTCCCGACCTCCGATCCATGCAAGTCGCCGATTTTTTCTTCCAGCTGCCCGATGCCCTGATCGCACGACATCCCCTGGCGGAGCGGCGCGCCAGTCGTCTGCTGGTGCTCGAAGGCGAAACGGGAAAGCTCTCGCATCGCAACTTCGCCGATCTGCTGGACCATGTGCGGCCTGGCGATCTGATGGTGCTCAACAATACCCGGGTGATCCCAGCGCGCCTTTTCGGTCAGAAAGCTACCGGCGGCAAGCTGGAAATCCTTGTCGAAAGGGTAGTCGGCAATCGCAGCGTTCTGGCGCATGTCCGTTCCAGCAAGTCGCCCAAGGTCGGATCGAAGATCCTGCTCGATGGCGGCGGCGAAGCGGAAATGATCGCCCGGCATGATGCGCTGTTCGAACTCGAGTTCGACGAGGATGTTCTGCCGTTGCTCGAGCGCATCGGGCACATGCCATTGCCTCCTTATATAGACAGGCCTGACGACGCCGCCGACCGCGAGCGTTACCAGACCGTCTACGCGCAGCGCGCCGGTGCCGTGGCTGCGCCGACCGCAGGACTGCACTTCGATGAGGCGCTGCTGCAGACGCTGCGTGAGTCTGGCGTGGAAACGGCCTACGTTACCCTTCATGTCGGCGCCGGCACCTTTCAGCCGGTGCGCGTGGAGCGTATCGAAGAGCATCACATGCATCGCGAATGGCTGGAGGTCGGCCAGGATGTCGTCGATGCGGTGGCGGCCTGTCGCTCCCGTGGTGGGCGCGTGATCGCTGTCGGTACTACCAGCGTTCGTTCGCTGGAGACGGCGGCGCGCGATGGTGAACTCAAGCCGTTCAGTGGCGACACCGATATCTTCATCTACCCAGGCAAGAGCTTTCATGTGGTGGATGCACTGGTCACCAATTTCCATCTGCCTGAATCCACGCTGCTGATGCTGGTTTCCGCCTTCGCCGGTTATCCGGAGACCATGGCGGCCTACGCCGAAGCGGTGGCTCAGCGTTATCGCTTCTTCAGTTACGGCGATGCCATGTTCATCACCCGCAATCCCGCGCCGCGCGGCCCCGAGGAAACCCAATGACTCGCTCCTGCCACATGTCCTTCGAGCTGCTTGCCACCGATGGCAAGGCGCGCCGCGGACGTCTGACCTTTCCGCGCGGCACCGTCGAGACGCCGGCATTCATGCCAGTGGGCACTTACGGTACCGTCAAAGGCATGCTGCCACGTGACATCGAGGCGATCGGAGCGCAGATCATTCTGGGCAATACCTTCCATCTCTGGTTGCGGCCCGGCACTGAAGTGATCAAGCGCCATGGGGACCTGCACGACTTCATGCAGTGGCAGGGGCCTATCCTCACCGACTCGGGCGGCTTTCAGGTGTTCAGCCTGGGGGCGATGCGCAAGATCAAGGAGGAGGGCGTCTACTTCGCCTCTCCGGTAGATGGCGCAAAAGTCTTCATGGGGCCGGAGGAGTCGATGCAGGTCCAGCGTGACCTGGGCTCGGATATCGTGATGATCTTCGATGAATGCACGCCTTATCCCGCTGACGAAGATGTGGCGCGGCGTTCGATGGAGCTGTCGCTGCGCTGGGCCAAGCGCTCGAAGGTCGCCCATGGCGACAGTCCGGCTGCGCTGTTCGGCATTGTTCAGGGCGGTATGCACGAATCTTTGCGCATGCGCTCGCTGGAGGGGCTTTGCGTGATCGGATTTGACGGCCTGGCGATTGGCGGCCTTTCGGTTGGCGAGCCGAAGGAAGAGATGATCCGTGTGCTGGATTTCCTTCCGCCACAGATGCCAGCGGATAAGCCACGCTATCTGATGGGGGTGGGTAAGCCGGAGGACCTGGTCGAGGGTGTGCGGCGCGGCGTCGATATGTTCGACTGCGTGATGCCAACGCGCAATGCGCGAAATGGGCATCTTTTCGTTGATAGCGGTGTAATCAAGATCCGCAACGCCGTTCACAAACACGACGATTCTCCGCTGGATCCGAGCTGTGACTGTTACACCTGCAAACATTTCTCCCGCGCTTATCTGCATCATCTGGATAAATGCGGTGAAATGCTGGGTAGCATGTTGAATACCATCCATAACCTGCGGCATTACCAGCGGGTTATGGCTGGTTTACGCGACGCCATTCAACAGGGTACATTGGCGGCCTTTGTCGACGCCTTTTATGCCAAGCGCGGTCTGCCAACGCCGCCGCTTGCGTGACGTGCCAGAACAAAACAATCCTTTCTGCAACAGGAGTGCTACATGAGCTTTCTGATTCCCGCCGCCTATGCCCAGGAGGCTGCTGCTGGTCCTGCTGGTACTGGTTTCGAGTGGGTTTTTCTGGTCGGTTTTCTGGTCATCTTCTACCTGATGATCTGGCGTCCCCAGTCTAAGCGTGCCAAGGAACACAAGAACCTGATCGCCGGCCTGCAGAAGGGCGACGAAGTGGTCACTTCCGGCGGTATCGCTGGCAAGGTCACCAAGGTCGCCGATGACTTCGTGGTGATCGAGGTGTCCGACAACGTTGAGCTGAAGTTCCAGAAAGTGGCGATCGCCGCAACGTTGCCCAAGGGCACACTGAAAGCTATCTGAGCTGACTTCATTCAATACCGACGGGGCGCGCAAGGCGCCCCGCGTTCATTAAACGGGCTGCGTCATGCTCAATAGATTCCCTCTCTGGAAATACCTGCTGATTCTGGCAGTGCTCGCGATCGCCTTTATTTACTCTGCGCCCAACCTCTATCCGGATGACCCGGCGATTCAGGTTACCGGTGCCAGCACATCGCAGGAGATCGGCGAGGCAGACCTCGAGCGCATCAGCAAAGCACTCGTGGATGGCGGTATCGCGGTCAAGTCTGCGTCCCTGGACGAGCAGGGCCGAGGTGGCCTTGTGCGTCTCGAGCGTCAGGATGATCAGTTGCCGGCAAAAGATATCGTGCGCCGCGCGCTCGGCGACGCCTACGTAGTTGCGCTCAATCTGGCGCCTACGACTCCCGACTGGTTGCGCAATCTTGGCGCAAGCCCGATGAAGCTTGGTCTGGATCTCTCCGGTGGTGTGCACTTCCTCCTGGAAGTGGACATGGACAAGGCAATTGAAACGCGCCTGAACGTCTCCGAGGGTGAGGTCAAGAGTCTGCTGCGCAAGGAGCGTGTGCGATACCGCAGTCTGCCGAATCTGAAGGATTCGGTGCAGTTGGGCTTTGCCGATGAGGCTACCTTGGATGCCGCCCAATCGCTCATCCGCAAGGAATTTACCGACTTCGAGCTGACGTCCGCAGAGCGCAACGGCCAGTACGTGCTGCGTCTGACGCTGACTGAAGCCAAGCTGGCGGAAATTCGCGAGTACTCGATCAAGCAGAACCTGACCACGGTGCGTAATCGCGTCAACGAACTCGGCGTGGCTGAGCCGTTGGTTCAGCGTCAAGGTGCCAATCGGATCGTCGTCGAGCTGCCGGGGGTGCAGGATACGGCCGAGGCCAAACGTATCCTCGGCAAGACGGCGAACCTTGAGTTCCGCCTGGCTGCCGATTCAGATGCATCGCGTGCTTCCACCGAAACCTTCGAGTTCCGCGAAGAGGGCCGCCCGCCGGTTCAGCTTGAACGCACACTGATCATTACAGGTGATCAGGTGACCGACGCCCAGGCCAGCTACGACGAGAATGGCCGTCCGCAGGTGAATATCCGGCTCGATGGCCACGGCGGCGATCTGATGAATCGCGCCACGCGCAACAATGTAGGGCGCAGCATGGCCGTGATCTTCATTGAGCAGCGGCCGATGACTCGCTATGTGCGGCAGACGGTTGATGGTGTTGAGCAGGAAGTGCGCGTCGAGACCTTCCAGGAAGAAAAGACGATCATCAGCCTTGCAACTATCCAGTCGCCACTCGGCAGCCAGTTCCGCATCACCGGCCTCGATGGCCAGGGCGAGTCGTCAGAGCTGGCGTTGCTGCTGCGCGCCGGTGGTCTGGCGGCGCCGATGTACTTCGCAGAAGAGCGCACCATCGGCCCGAGCCTGGGCGCTGAAAACATCAAGCTGGGCGTCCAGGCAGCCATGTGGGGCTTCCTCTTCGTCGCCATCTTCATGGTGCTGATCTACAAGTTCTTCGGTGTGTTGGCGACCATTGCGCTGCTGTTCAATATGGTCGTGCTGACAGCCCTGATGTCGATGCTCAATGCCACGCTGACCCTTCCGGGTATTGCCGGTATCGTGTTGACCATGGGTATGGCGGTGGATGCCAACGTGCTGATCTTCTCGCGAATCCGCGAGGAGATCGCCAATGGCATGTCGATCCAGCGCGCCATCCATGAAGGCTTCGATCGGGCCTTCTCGGCGATCGTCGACGGCAACCTGACCACTCTGCTGGTCGGCGGCATCCTGTTCGCCATGGGGACCGGCCCGATCAAGGGATTCGCGGTCACCCTTTCGATCGGCATCCTGACGTCGATGTTTACCGCAATCATCGTGACGCGCGCCATGGTCAACCTGATCTACGGTGGCCGCGATCTCAAGAAGCTGTGGATTTAAGGGGCTAGCACGATGAAACGCGTAATCAATTTCATGGGTGTCCGCCATGTGGCCTTCGCCCTGACCGTGGTGCTGACCGTTGCGTCACTGGCGAGCCTGATGGTCAAGGGGCTCAACTTCGGGTTGGACTTTACTGGCGGCACGCTGATCGAACTCGGCTACGAGCGCCCGGTCGAGCTCCAGCAGGTGCGTGGGCAGCTTGAGCAGTCCGGGTTTGGCGACGCTGTAGTGCAGAGCTTCGGTGCGACCACTGACGTGCTGGTGCGCATGCCGGGCGATGATCCGCAGCTCGGGGAGCGCATCGCCGATGCCTTGCGCGGAGCCGACAGCGCCAACTCGGTAAGCGTCAAGCGGGTCGAGTTCGTCGGGCCTGCGGTGGGCGAGGAGCTGCGCGATCAGGGTGGTTTGGGCATGCTGCTCGCGCTGGGTGGTATTCTGGTCTACGTGGCCTTTCGCTTTCAGTGGAAGTTCGGTCTCGGTGCCGTGCTGTCGCTGTTCCACGATGTGATCGTCGTTCTCGGGGTGTTCTCCTTTTTCCAGATATCGTTCGATCTCACCGTGCTGGCCGCTGTGCTGGCGGTTATCGGCTATTCGCTGAACGACACAATCGTCATCTTTGACCGGATCCGCGAGAACTTCCGCATGCTGCGCAAGGCGGAGCTGCTTGAAAACATCAATATCTCCACGACGCAAACCTTGCTGCGCACCATGGCAACTTCGGTATCCACGTTGCTGGCTGTCGGTGCGCTCATGGTCTTTGGTGGCGAGAATCTGTGGGGCTTCTCGCTGGCGCTGTTGATCGGCGTTGGGGCAGGCACGTACTCGTCGATCTATGTCGCTGGCATGCTGCTAGTCTGGCTGAAGCTCACCCGTGACGACCTGATTCCACCAGTGGTGGAAGAGGAAGCGGACGAGCGCCCCTGATCTTCTTCGAACTTCCGCAGCCTAAAGGAGTCCAAGGCTGCGGAACGGGCGCAGCCCGAAGGAAGAGGAAGTCACAGTGAACAAGTCCATGTTGGTCGGTACGGCGCTCGGAGTGGTGGTCGCCACGGCTGGCGGCGCTTTCGCTACTTATAGTCTGGTTGATCGCGGGCCGAAATTCGCCGATGTGCTGGCGGTGGAGCCGATCAAGGAAACCATTCGGACTCCGCGAGAGGTTTGCAAGGATGTCGCGGTGACTCGGCAGAAACCAGTGCAGGATCAGCATCGCATCGCAGGTACAGCAGTGGGTGCGGTGGTTGGTGGCCTGCTCGGCAATCAGGTTGGTGGCGGTACCGGCAAGAAAATTGCGACGGTCGCCGGTGCGGTCGGTGGCGGTTATGCAGGCAATCAGGTGCAGGGCCGCATGCAGGCCAGCAGCACCTATACCACTACCGAAACACGCTGCAGCACGGTAACCGATTCGCACGACAAGATCGTCGGCTACGACGTGAAGTACGACCTCGCCGGCAAGGTGGGTCGCGTACGCATGGATCGTGATCCGGGTAGCCAGATCCCGGTGCAGGATGGACAGTTGTCGCTATCGCAGCAGTGAGTTGAGCGATTGTGCAGCAACAAAAAAACGCCCCGTTTGGGGCGTTTTTTATGCCGCCATCGTTCTCAGCGCTTGAGAGAAGGTGTCAGGTGCGGCTGGATGGTGGTCAGTACCGCCTTGAAGCATTTGGTGTTGCCGGCAACGATCTGACCCTTCTCAAGGAAGTCATGGCCGCCGCTGAAATCGCTCACCAAGCCGCCGGCTTCCTGGATCAGCAGTGCGCCTGCAGCCATGTCCCATTCGGAAAGGCCAAACTCCCAGAACGCATCAAAGCGGCCTGCAGCGACATAAGCCAGGTCGAGGCTTGCGGCGCCGGCACGACGTAGGCCGGAGGTCTGGCCGACCAGGCTGCGGAACATCTTCAAGTAGCTGTCCAGGTTGTCCATCTGGCCATCCTTGAACGGAAAGCCGGTGCCGAGCAGTGCGCCGTCCAGGCTCTTGCGTGCGCTAACGCGCAGGCGGCGGCCGTTCAGGGCGGCGCCACGGCCGCGGCTAGCGGTGAATTCTTCCTGGCGTACCGGGTCCAGCACGACCGCGTGTTCCAGGCGCCCGCGGTACTTGCAGGCGATGCTGACGGCGTAGTGAGGAATGCCGCGGACAAAATTGGTGGTTCCATCCAGCGGGTCGATGATCCACAGGTAATCGGCGCCGTCCCCGCTACCTTCGAGCAGTCCGCCTTCCTCGCCCAGGATGCCGTGATTCGGGTAGGCCTTGCGCAGCGCATTGACGATGCTCTGCTCTGCGGCCTTGTCGATTTCGGTGACGTAATCCTTCGCTTCTTTCTCGTTGACCGAGATTGCATCCAGGCGATCGGTGGAACGCACAATCAGTTCGCCGGCGCTGCGGGCGGCGCGCAGCGCGATATTCAGCATGGGCTGCATGGATCAATTACCTGGTCGTTAAAGAAAGCGCGAAATTCTATCAGGAAAGCGCCGGCGCATGTAGCGTCACGGTGGTGGTTGCAGGGGGCGGCAGATGGCGGATCGGGAGCCGCTTCCTGTAAGCTTTCTGCTCGCTTTCAAGCAGAGAATTATTGTGTCGCTGCAGAACATTCGTGTCGTGCTGGTCAATACCAGTCATGCCGGCAACATCGGTGGTGCGGCTCGCGCCATGAAGAACATGGGGCTTTCGCGCCTGGTATTGGTCGATCCCGAGGATTTCCCGAGTCCCAACGCTGTGGCCAGGGCGTCCGGTGCAACCGACATTCTCGATAGTGCACGGGTCGTTGCAACGCTGGAAGAGGCGCTGGCTGGTTGCAGTCTGGTGCTCGGAACCAGTGCTCGTGATCGGCGCATTCCCTGGCCGTTGCTCGATCCTCGGGAGTGCGCGTCGGTTTCCGTGGAGCAGTCTGCCGGGGGCGGCGAAGTCGCATTGGTATTCGGTCGCGAGTACGCGGGGCTGACCAATGAGGAGTTGCAGCGCTGCCAGTACCACGTCCATATCCCGTCTGATCCACAGTTCAGTTCATTGAATCTCGCTGCGGCCGTGCAGGTGCTTACCTACGAGGTGCGCATGGCCTGGTTGGCTGCCGAGGGGCGGCCAACCAAGGTCGAAAAACTGGAAACCACGGCGATGCTGGATGCCCAGCCCGTGACTGTCGACGAGCTGGAGAATTACTTCGGTCATCTTGAGCAGACTCTGGTGGATATCGGCTTTCTCGATCCGGCCAAGCCCAGGCATCTGATGCCCCGATTGCGTCGGCTCTACGGGCGCAGCGGTGTCAGCAAGCTGGAAATGAATATCCTGCGCGGTATTCTCACCGAGACACAAAAGGCTGCCCGCGGCGAGCCTCACAAGCGGAGAAGTGATTGATGTTCGAACGCATGCGCGAAGACATTCAGAGCGTTTTCCATCGCGATCCGGCGGCACGCAATGCGTTCGAAGTTCTGACCTGTTATCCGGGGCTGCACGCCATCTGGATTCATCGCCTGTCCCATTGGCTGTGGGGGCATGAATTCAAGTGGCTTGCGCGGATGTCCTCGAATCTGGGGCGCTGGCTGACCGGGGTCGAGATCCATCCGGGCGCCAGGATTGGCCGGCGATTCTTCATTGATCACGGGATGGGCATCGTCATTGGCGAGACCGCGGAAATTGGCGATGACGTGACGCTCTATCACGGCGTGACACTCGGTGGCACCAGCTGGAATAAGGGCAAGCGCCATCCGACGCTTGAAGATGGTGTAATCGTGGGAGCCGGCGCGAAGATCCTTGGGCCGTTCACCGTCGGCGCGGGCGCGAAGATCGGCTCTAATGCGGTGGTTACCCGTGAAGTGCCGCCGGGAGCGACGGCGGTTGGGATTCCGGGGCGGGTGATCGTCAAATCCAGCGATGAGCAGGAAGCCAAGCGCAAGGCCATTGCCGAGAAGATCGGATTCGACGCCTATGGCGTCAGCGAGGATATGCCTGATCCCGTCGCGCGAGCCATTGGGCAGTTGCTGGATCATGTTCAGGCCGTAGAGGAGCGCTTGGAGGGCATGTGTGGTGCGCTCAAGGCGCTGGGCAGCGATTATTGCGCCAAGGACCTTCCGGAGCTGCGAGAAGAAGACTTCGTTGAAGTGAAGTCCAACGCTGGCGATGCCCGCACCTGAAGTGCGCGGGCTGGCAGCAGCTGGTATCATGCCGGCCCGCTGCCTCCGGCCGGGCGTGGTTCCAGACTAAAGACCTACTGAATTAATAGGTCTTATAGTTGACTCAATTACTCGGGAATTGCATAATTGCGCCAAACCGTAATGCTTGGTGCAGACCGATGCGATTAACCACCAAAGGTCGTTATGCCGTGACCGCCATGCTCGATCTGGCGCTGCATGCGCAGCATGGGCCGGTCTCCCTGGCCGATATTTCCGAGCGGCAGGGTATTTCCCTTTCCTATCTCGAGCAGCTCTTCGCGAAGCTGCGCCGCGGCAGCCTGGTGACGAGCGTGCGAGGGCCCGGCGGCGGCTATCAGCTTTCTCGCGACATGGCCGGCATTCAGGTCGCCCAGGTCATCGACGCTGTGAACGAGTCGGTCGATGCCACGCGTTGCCAAGGTCTGGGCGGCTGCCACTCTGGCGATACCTGCCTGACTCACCATCTGTGGTGTGACCTCAGCCAGCAGATTCATGAATTCCTCAGCGGCATCAGCCTGGCCGACCTGGTCAAGCGCCAGGACGTGCAGCAGGTCGCCCTGCGCCAAGACATGCGCAAGGCTGGCGGCACTTCGCCGCATATGGACAAGATAGAAACGTCCGCCATCGATTGAGCAGGGCGACTGCCTGATAGGAGATATCTGAATGAAATTGCCGATTTACCTGGACTACTCTGCGACCACACCTGTGGATCCGCGTGTTGCCGCCAAGATGATCGAGTGCCTCACCAACGAAGGCAACTTCGGCAATCCGGCGTCGCGCTCTCATGCCTTTGGCTGGAAAGCCGAGGAAGCCGTGGAGAATGCGCGCCGTCAGGTTGCTGAACTGGTCAACGCCGATCCCCGTGAAATCGTCTGGACATCCGGTGCAACCGAGTCGGACAACCTGGCCATCAAGGGCGTCGCGCATTTCTATGCGTCCAAGGGCAAGCACATCGTCACCACCAAGATCGAGCACAAGGCGGTACTGGATACCACTCGCCAGCTCGAGCGCGAAGGCTTCGAGGTCACGTATCTCGAACCGGGCGAGGATGGCATCGTCACGCCGGCGATGGTCGAAGCTGCGCTGCGCGACGACACTATTCTTGTGTCGGTCATGCACGTGAACAACGAGATCGGCACTATCAACGACATCACCGCCATCGGCGAGCTGACCCGTTCTCGCGGCATTCTTTTCCATGTCGATGCGGCGCAGTCGACCGGCAAGGTCGAAATCGATCTGGAGAAGATGAAGGTCGATCTGATGTCCTTCTCCGCTCATAAGACCTATGGGCCGAAGGGTGTGGGTGCGCTGTATGTTCGCCGTAAGCCCCGCGTCCGCCTTGAGGCACAGATGCATGGCGGTGGCCATGAGCGTGGCATGCGTTCCGGTACGCTGGCCACGCACCAGCTGGTCGGCATGGGCGAGGCCTTTCGTATCGCGAAAGACGAAATGGCCCAGGAGAACGAGCGCGTCCGCTCCATGCGTGATCGCTTCTACAAGCAGGTCGAGCATCTCGAAGAGCTTTATGTGAACGGTAGCCTGACCGCCCGTGTACCGCACAATCTGAACCTCAGCTTCAACTACGTCGAGGGCGAGTCGCTGATCATGGCGCTCAAGGATCTGGCGGTATCGTCTGGCTCCGCCTGTACGTCCGCTTCGCTGGAGCCGTCGTACGTGCTGCGTGCCCTGGGTCGTAACGACGAATTGGCGCATAGCTCCATCCGTTTCACCTTCGGCCGGTTCACTACTGAAGAGGAAATCGACTACGCAGCTCAGAAGGTTTGCGAGGCCGTCACCAAGCTGCGCGAGCTTTCGCCCCTGTGGGACATGTTCAAAGACGGCGTCGACATTTCCAAGGTCGAGTGGCAAGCCCACTGACCGGCGTCAAGCGCCGCACAGCCTGATCTAAGAGGATTGCACCATGGCATACAGCGATAAGGTCATCGATCACTACGAAAACCCGCGCAACGTCGGCAAGTTCGACGCTGAAGACCCGAGCATCGGTACCGGCATGGTAGGTGCGCCGGCATGTGGCGACGTGATGCGTTTGCAGATCAAGGTCAACGAGCAGGGCGTCATCGAAGATGCCAAGTTCAAGACCTATGGTTGCGGCTCCGCCATCGCCTCCAGTTCGCTTGCTACCGAGTGGATGAAGGGCAAGACCCTGGAAGAAGCAGAAACCATCAAGAACACGCAGCTGGCTGAAGAGCTGGCGCTGCCGCCGGTGAAGATTCACTGCTCCGTGCTTGCCGAAGATGCGATCAAGGCAGCCGTGCGTGACTACCGCGAAAAGAAAGGTCTGCTTTAAATAGGGAGGTTGCGATGGCTATCACCATGACGCCCGCTGCAGCCCAGCACGTTCGCCGTTCGCTGGACGGGCGAGGCAAGGGTGTAGGTGTGCGACTCGGGGTGCGTACGACCGGCTGTTCGGGCTTGGCGTACGTACTTGAGTTCGTCGACGAAACGGCAGCCGAAGATTCGGTGTTCGAGAGTCATGGGGTCAAGGTGATCATTGATCCCAAGAGCTTGGTATACCTCGACGGCACGGAACTCGACTTCGTTCGCGAAGGGCTCAACGAGGGCTTCAAGTTCAATAACCCGAACGTTCGTGGCGAGTGTGGCTGCGGCGAGAGCTTCAATATCTGAGGACGCCGTGGGTACTCCCTGTCATTTTGCATTGTTCGAGTTGAAGCCCGAGTTCGAGCTGGATCTTGCGTCTCTTGCCGATCGCTATCGAGAGCTTGCTCGCCAGGTTCACCCTGATCGCTTTGCCGACGCTGGCGAAAGCGAGCAGCGTCAGGCCCTTGAGCGCTCCGCCAACCTCAATGAGGCCTACCAGACGCTCAAGAGTCCGAGCCGCCGGGCAAGGTATCTGTTGGCCATCGAGGGGCATGAGGTTCCACTGGAAGCGACTGTTCAGGATCCCGCGTTCCTCATGCGGCAGATGCATTTGCGCGAGGAGCTTGAAGAGCTCCATGAGCAGGCCGATCTGGATGGCGTAGCGGCGTTCAAGTCGCGCCTGAAGCAGGCGCAGCAGGGGCTTAACGATGATTTCGCCCGCATCTGGCAGGATTCTGAGCGGCGTGCCGATGCTGAGCGTCTGGTTCGACGCATGCAGTTTCTCGACAAGCTGACCCAGGAAGTGCGCCAACTCGAAGAGCGCCTCGACGATTAACCCCGCGCAGCGCCCGGCGTTGCGCCCGATATCAGACAGACATGGCCTTACTTCAGATTGCCGAGCCCGGACAAACCCCCCAGCCCCATCAGCGGCGCCTGGCTGTCGGAATAGACTTGGGGACCACCAACTCCCTCGTAGCTGCCCTGCGCAGTGGTGTCACTGCGCCGTTGGCCGATGCTGATGGGCAAGTGATCCTGCCGTCGGTGGTGCGCTATCACGCTGACCGCATTGAGGTTGGCGCACAAGCCAAACTTGCCGCGGCCACCGATCCGTTCAACACCATCAGTTCGGTCAAACGGCTGATGGGTCGCGGGCTGGCCGATGTGAAGCAGTTGGGCGAACAGCTGCCGTACCGCTTCCGTCAGGCTGAGTCGCAAATGCCGTTCATCGAGACCGTTCAGGGCGCCAAGAGCCCTGTGGAAGTCTCGGCTGAGATCCTGCGCGAACTCCGTCAACGTGCCGAGGCGACCCTGGGCGGTGAACTGGTCGGTGCGGTGATTACCGTTCCGGCCTATTTCGACGATGCCCAGCGTCAGGCGACCAAGGACGCCGCGCGGCTCGCTGGGCTCAGCGTGCTGCGCCTGCTCAACGAACCGACCGCGGCCGCCGTCGCCTATGGTCTGGATCGTCATGCCGAAGGCGTCGTCGCGATCTACGATCTCGGAGGCGGTACCTTCGATATTTCGATTCTTCGCCTGACCAAGGGCGTTTTCGAGGTGTTGGCCACTGGTGGCGACACGGCTCTGGGTGGTGATGATTTCGACCATGCCGTAGCGGACTGGATTCTCGAGCGTGCCGGTGTGTCCGACGATCTCGAGCCGGGCGCGCAGCGTGAATTGCTGAAGATTGCCTGCGATGCCAAGGAGCATCTGAGTGATGTGGATGCGGTGGATGTCGCGTATGCCGGCTGGTCAGGCGAGCTGCAACGCGAGACCTTCGATGCGCTGATCGAGCCGATGATTGCGCGCAGTCTCAAGTCCTGCCGGCGTGCCGTGCGGGACTCGGGTGTGGAGCTTGAGGAGATTACCGCAGTGGTCATGGTCGGCGGTTCGACCCGAGTGCCAAGAGTGCGCTCGGCAGTTGGGCAGCTGTTCGGTCGCGAGCCACTGACCGACATAGACCCTGATGAGGTTGTGGCCATTGGCGCGGCGATTCAGGCTGAGACCTTGGCTGGCAATAATCGCGATGGGGAAGAGCTGTTGCTGCTCGATGTGATCCCGCTGTCCCTCGGGCTGGAGACCATGGGCGGGCTGATGGAGAAGATCATTCCGCGCAACACCACGATTCCGGTGGCGCGCGCGCAGGACTTCACCACCTACAAAGATGGCCAGTCGGCCATGATGATTCATGTGCTGCAGGGCGAGCGCGAGCTGATCTCCGACTGCCGTTCGCTGGCTCGATTCGAGCTGCGCGGTATTCCGCCGATGGTCGCCGGGGCGGCAAAGATTCGCGTCACCTTCCAGGTCGATGCTGATGGCTTGCTCAGCGTGTCCGCGCGTGAGTTGGCATCCGGCGTGGAGGCGAGTATTCAGGTCAAGCCTTCCTATGGCCTCACCGATGGCGAAATCGCCAGGATGCTGGAGGACTCTTTCCGCAAGGCGGACGAGGACCGTGACGCCCGGGCGTTGCGTGAGCAGCTGGTTGATGCCCAGCGCCTGCTCGAGGCGGTCGAGGCTGCGCTGGCCGTCGATGGCGAGCGCTTGCTGTCTGCTGA
The DNA here is from genome assembly GCF_014764705.1 of Stutzerimonas kunmingensis. Lineage (GTDB taxonomy): Bacteria > Pseudomonadota > Gammaproteobacteria > Pseudomonadales > Pseudomonadaceae > Stutzerimonas. The sequence continues at coordinate 35,635 of NZ_JACXXG010000008.1, read as the reverse complement.
CGAGCGCGTAGCGATCGACTCCCAGGTCGCCGAGTTGCGCGGATTGCTGGACAGCCAGGATGTGCTGGCCATCGAGCGCCAGACCAAACGCCTGAGCCAGATCACCGACGCCTTTGCTGCGCGCCGGCTGGATTCGACCGTCAAGGCCGCGCTGGCCGGGCGGCGGCTAAACGATATCGAGGATTGACCCAGATGCCGCAGATCATTTTCCTGCCCAATGCCGACCATTGCCCTGAAGGCGCCGTTATCGAGGCGCAGACCGGCGAGACGGTGCTGGACGCCGCGCTGCGCAATGGCATCGACATCGAGCATGCATGCGAAAAATCCTGTGCCTGCACCACCTGCCACGTCGTGGTTCGCGAAGGCTTCCAGTCACTGGAAGCTTCCGATGAGCTGGAGGACGACATGCTCGACAAGGCGTGGGGGCTTGAGCCCAATTCCCGGCTGTCCTGCCAGGCAGTGGTGGCTGATGCCGATCTCGTCGTGGAGATTCCGAAGTACACAATCAATCAGGTTTCCGAAGGGCACTGAGGGTGGGCGTCATGCAGCTGAAATGGAGTGACGTGCAGGAAATCGCCATCGAGCTGGCCGAGCGCAAGACCGATGTAGATCCGCGCTATGTGAATTTCCTTGATCTGCATCGCTGGGTGGTGGAGCTTCCGGGCTTCGCCGATGAGCCCGGTCGGGGCGGCGAGAAAGTGCTCGAGGCCATCCAGTCGGCCTGGATCGAAGAGGCCGAATAAAGCGGTTTCGAAGTTTTCGTTTTCCTCCGGTTGGGTATCTCGGGACCGTTCGGCGGTCCCTGGCGCCATCCGGGCTTCTACCCTCTACCCTTATGTTTTTTGACATGAACCCGCGTATAATCCGCGGGTTTACTCGTTCGCTTTAACCCATCAGTTTTGGAGTCCTACATGGCCCTGCAACGCACCTTCTCCATCATCAAGCCCGACGCTGTCGCCAAGAACGTCATCGGCGAAATCACTACCCGTTTCGAGAAGGCCGGCCTGCGCGTCGTCGCTTCCAAGATGGTTCAGCTGTCCGAGCGCGAAGCGGCTGGCTTCTACGCCGAGCACAGCGAGCGTGGCTTCTTCAAGGATCTGGTTGCTTTCATGACTTCCGGTCCAGTCATCGTTCAGGTTCTGGAAGGCGAAGACGCCATCGCCAAGAACCGTGAGCTGATGGGCGCCACCAACCCGAAAGAAGCTGCTGCCGGCACCATCCGCGCCGATTTCGCCGTTTCCATCGACGAGAACGCCGTGCACGGTTCCGATTCGGAAGCCTCCGCTGCTCGTGAAATCGCTTACTTCTTTGCTGCCACCGAAGTGTGCGCACGCATTCGCTGATTGAGCGAAGGTGAATTCAATGATTGCCACGACCGGTAAAGTGAATCTGCTCGGGCTTACCCAGTCGCAACTGGAGAGCTTCTTCGAGTCCATCGGGGAGAAGCGTTTTCGCGCCGGTCAGGTGATGAAGTGGATTCACCATTTTGGTGTCGATGATTTCGACGCCATGAGCAATCTCGGCAAGGCCTTGCGCGAAAAGCTCAAGGCCTGCGCCGAGATTCGCGGCCCGGAGGTCGTCAGTGAAGACATCTCCAGCGACGGCACCCGCAAATGGGTCGTGCGTGTCGCCTCGGGCAGCTGTGTGGAAACTGTGTACATCCCCCAGGGCGGACGTGGAACGCTGTGCGTGTCCTCGCAGGCCGGATGTGCGCTGGATTGCAGTTTCTGTTCCACCGGCAAGCAAGGCTTCAACAGCAACCTGACAGCGGCCGAGGTGATCGGTCAGGTCTGGATTGCTAACAAATCATTCGGCTCCATCCCGGCGAAAATCGATCGCGCGATCACCAACGTGGTGATGATGGGGATGGGCGAGCCGTTACTGAATTTCGACAACGTCGTCGCTGCCATGCACATCATGATGGACGACCTTGGTTACGGGATTTCCAAGCGTAAGGTGACGCTCTCGACCTCCGGCGTCGTGCCGATGATCGACGAGCTGGCCAAGGTCATCGACGTTTCTCTGGCATTGTCGCTGCACGCACCCAACGATGCGTTGCGTGATCAGTTGGTGCCGATCAACAAGAAGTACCCGCTGGACATGCTGCTGGCGGCATGCAAAGGCTATATCTCGAGGCTCGGTGAGAAGCGCGTGCTGACCATCGAGTACACCCTGCTCAAGGGCATCAACGATCAGCCCGAACATGCCGAGCAGATGATCACGCTGCTGGCGGATATCCCGTGCAAGATCAATCTGATCCCGTTCAATCCGTTCCCTCACTCCGGATATGAGCGGCCGAGCAACAATGCTATCCGCCGTTTTCAGGACATCCTGCACAAAGGTGGGCACAATGTAACGGTGCGTACCACCCGCGGCGAAGACATCGACGCGGCTTGCGGTCAGCTCGTCGGCCAGGTGCTGGACCGGACGCGTCGAAGCGAGAGATACATCGCTGTGCGTGAGCTACAGAGCGAGCCAGGTGCGGCGCAAACTGCTTCGAACCGATCCTGAGGGGGATGCTGATGATTTTGCGCGCTGCGCTGCTGCTTCTACTGACCGGCCTGTTGGCCGGTTGTGTGTCTTCTGGATCCACTGATCCGCTGAGAACCGACGAAGGTCGCCAGCAGGCCCGCGACGCCTATATTCAATTGGGGATCGGCTACCTGCAGCAGGGCGCCGCCGCGCGCGCCAAGACGCCACTGCGCAAGGCCCTCGAAATTGATCCGAACAGCGCCGATGCACACGCCGCCCTGGCTTTGGTATTCCAGACCGAAATGGAAAACGAGCTGGCCGACAAGCACTACCGTGAAGCGCTCTCCAGTCGCAAGGACGCCCGCATACTCAACAACTACGGCAGCTTTCTGTTCGAGCAGAAGCGCTACCCCGAAGCCATGGAGCGTTTCCGTCAGGCTTCCGAAGACAACATGTATTCCGAGCGGGCGCGGGTCTTTCAGAATCTGGGTATGACTGCACTGCAGTTGGGTCAGCGTGAAGAGGCCGAGCTCCATTTCACCCGCTCGCTGCGCCTCGACAGTCGCCAGCCCCGCGCGTTGCTCGAGCTTGCAATCATGGCCTTCGAGGACAAGCAATACGTTCCAGCCAAGCGTTACTACGATAGCTTCAGCCAACTGGCCGAGCAGAACGCACGGAGTCTGCTGCTCGGTATCCGTCTGGCCAACATCCATCAGGACCGCGACACTGCTGCAAGCCTCGCGCTGCAGCTGAGGCGGCTGTATCCCGGTACGGATGAATACAAGCAATATCTTTCGGAGCAACGATGACCGCGCCGCACCAAGAATCCGCCGCACCGATGGGCAACAACCCCGGCGAGACGCTGCGTATAGCTCGCGAAGACAAGGGCTGGCCGCTGTCTGCAGTTGCACAGCAGCTGAATCTCACCGAGCGCTCGCTGGCTCGCATCGAGGCCGGCGATTTCAGCCAGTTGCCAGGGCACACCTTTGCCCGGGGTTACGTTCGTGCCTATGCCAAGTTGCTGGGGTTGGATCAGAATCGCCTGGTTCAGGAGTTCGACCTGCACACCGGTACCAACGCTTCTGGAAGCAACGTCAACAGCCTGGGGCGCATCGAAGAGCCCGGCCGTCTGTCGCGAAGCTTCATGCGTATCTTCGGCTTTGCCTTGTTGCTGCTCCTGGCTGCAGTCGCCTGGTATTGGTGGCAGGAACGCATGGCTCGAGAGGCCACGACGCCACCGGTCTCGGCGCTGGAGCGAATCGAAGTGGAAGGCGCGGATGGAACCACCGAGATCCATCTGCTTGATCGCGCTGACGAGGGTGCCGAGCAGCAGAGCGAACAGCCAGTCGAGCAAACAGCAACGCTAGCTGATTCGAACGAGAGTGAAGCGATCGAGCCTGAGCAACAGCCTCCAGCTACCACTGATGTGCAGGGCACCATCACCGAGCCGGCGGGCGAGGCCGCGCAGTCTCTGCCGCTGACGCTGCCTGACAGCCCCACGCAAAGCGCTGACGCAACGGCCTCCCCGGCTCCCACGAGTGCCTCGAATGACACCGCCCCGCCAGTAGCCGGCGAGGCCCAGCTGGAGCTGAGTTTCACCGCCGATTGCTGGACGCGAGTCAGCGATGCCGACGGACGAGTACTGTTCAGCGCGCTGGCCAAGGCCGGGACCAGCAGGGCGGTCAGCGGCAAGGCACCATTGGACGTACATCTGGGCTACGCTCGCGGCGCCCAACTCAGTTACAACGGCGAAGCTGTGAACCTCGCCTCTCATATGCGCGGCGAGACAGCGCGCCTCAAGCTCGGACAGTAAGCTGACCATGCATTCCGAATCTCCTATCAAGCGTCGCCAATCCCGCAAGATCTGGGTGGGCAATGTGCCGGTCGGTGGTGATGCGCCGATTTCCGTACAGAGCATGACCAATACCGAGACCTGTGATGTCGAGGCGACGGTTGCGCAGATCCAGCGCCTGGCCAATGCAGGCGCCGATATCGTCAGGGTTTCAGTGCCTTCCATGGAGGCTGCCGAGGCCTTTGGGCGCATCAAGCAACTGGTGCAGTTGCCGCTGGTGGCCGACATCCATTTCGATTATCAGATCGCTCTGCGCGTGGCCGAGCTCGGCGTTGATTGCCTGCGCATCAATCCGGGCAATATCGGTCGCGAAGATCGCGTGCGCGCGGTGGTCGATGCGGCGCGCGACAAGGGCATCCCGATCCGCATCGGGGTGAATGCCGGTTCGCTGGAAAAGGACCTGCAGAAAAAGTACGGCGAGCCGACCCCGCAGGCGCTGGTGGAGTCCGCCCTGCGCCATGTCGATCATCTCGATCGCCTGGACTTCCAGGACTTCAAGGTCAGCGTCAAGGCTTCCGACGTATTCATGGCGGTCGAGGCCTATCGGTTGCTGGCCGGGCAGATCGAACAGCCGCTGCACCTGGGCATTACCGAGGCGGGTGGACTGCGTTCCGGCACCGTGAAGTCCGCGGTCGGGCTGGGCATGCTGCTCGCTGAAGGCATCGGTGACACCATTCGTGTGTCGCTGGCGGCTGATCCTGTCGAGGAAATCAAGGTCGGCTTCGATATCCTCAAGTCGCTGCGTCTGCGTTCACGGGGAATCAACTTCATCGCCTGCCCGAGCTGTTCGCGGCAGAACTTCGATGTGGTCAAGACCATGAACGAGCTGGAAACCCGCGTGGAAGACCTGCTGGTACCGATGGACGTTGCCGTGATCGGTTGCGTGGTGAATGGTCCGGGAGAGGCGAAGGAGGCTCATGTCGGGTTGACCGGTGGCAGCCCTAACAATCTGGTCTACATCGACGGCAAGCCGGCGCAAAAACTGAACAACGAAAATCTCGTCGATGAGCTGGAGCAGCTCATCCGACGCAAGGCCGCCGAGAAGCTCGCGGCCGACGCGGCGGTCATCGCGCGCAGCTGATCTTTAAGGAATCCCATTGAGCAAGTCCCTGCAAGCCATTCGTGGCATGAACGACATCCTGCCTGCGCAGACCCCGACCTGGCGTTATCTGGAAAGCACCTTCGCGCACCTGCTCGATAGCTACGGCTACAGCGAGATTCGCCTGCCTATCCTGGAGTTCACCGACCTCTTCGCTCGCGGCATCGGTGAAGGCACCGACGTGGTCGACAAGGAGATGTACACCTTCCTCGATCGCAACGAAGAGTCGCTGACCCTGCGTCCTGAAGGCACTGCCGGCTGTGTGCGCGCGGTGCTTGAGCATGGCATGACCGGCGGCGGCCAGGTGCAGAAGCTCTGGTACACCGGGCCGATGTTCCGTTATGAGAAGCCGCAGAAGGGCCGCTATCGGCAGTTCCATCAGATCGGCGTGGAAGTCTTCAACCAGCCTGGGCCTGATGTCGACGCCGAGCTGATCGTGATGACGGCGCGCCTGTGGAAGCAGCTCGGCCTGGCCGACGCTGTAACGCTGCAGCTCAACAGCCTGGGCTCCAGCGAAGCACGTGCGCGCTACCGCGATGCGCTGGTGGCCTACCTGCAGCAGCGTTTCGATCAGCTCGACGAAGACAGCCAGCGGCGTCTGACGACCAATCCGCTGCGTATTCTCGACAGCAAGAATGCCCAGACTCAGGCGCTGCTGGCCGATGCACCGACGCTGCATGACTACCTCGACGATGAGTCGCGCGTGCATTTCGACGGCCTGAAGGCGCGCCTCGATGCAGTCGGCATCGCCTACGAAATCAACCCGAAGCTGGTGCGTGGTCTGGATTACTACGGTCGAACCGTGTTCGAGTGGGTTACCGACAAACTGGGCTCGCAGGGCACCGTCTGCGCTGGCGGCCGTTACGATGGCCTGATCAGTCAGTTTGGCGGTAAGCCTACCCCGGGTGTCGGCTTCGCCATGGGCGTAGAGCGCCTGGTGCTGCTGCTGGAAACCCTTGGTCTGGTGCCGGACGCCTTGAGCCCGGCGCCGCATGCCTATATCTGCGCGTTCGGTGAGCCTGCTGAGCTGGCAGCACTGGCTCTGGCCGAGCGCCTGCGCGATATGCTGCCAGGGCTGCGCCTGCTGGTGAACGCCGGTGGCGGCAGTTTCAAGAGTCAGTTCAAGAAAGCGGACAAGAGCGGCGCGCGCTTTGCGCTGATCCTGGGTGACGACGAACTGGCAGGGCGCGTGGTAGGTTGCAAGCCGCTACGCGACGACAGCGAGCAACAAAGCATTGCCTGGGATGCTCTGCCCGAGCGTCTGGCTGCCTGCCTCGAGCAGGTCTGAGACTAAGCGAATGAAAGGAGTGACAGCGTGACCTCGGGTACCGAAGAAGAAACACTGGCGCAGATCAAAGACTGGTGGCAGCGCAACGGCAAGCCTCTTCTGTTTGGGGCTGTGCTCGCTCTGGTCTTGGTGTTCGGCTGGCAATTCTGGCAGAACCATCAGGTCAACCAGGCGCAGGGTGCCTCGGTGATCTATCAGCAGCTGCTCGGCGCAGCGCTGGAAGAAGGTGAAGCTGATGCGGCGGAAGTTGCGCGATTGGGCAATCTGCTGAAGAAAGATTTCGCCGGCACGCATTATGCGCAGTACGGCAGCCTGTTCGTGGCGAAGGTGGCGGTCGAGTCGGGGCGGTTGGACGAAGCGGCTAGCGAGCTTCGCGCCGTGGTCGACAAGCCCGCCGACAAGACGCTGGACGAGCTGGCTCGTCAGCGTCTGGCACGCGTTCTGGCTGCGCAGGACAAGGCAGAAGAAGCGCTCAAGCTGCTGGACGGCAAGGCTGATCAGGCCTTCGCTGCCAGTCGCGAGGAACTGCGCGGCGATCTGCTGGTGCAGCTTGGCCGACGCGACGAGGCACATGCGGCCTACACCGCGGCGAAAGAGTCGCTGTCCCAGGATGCGGCCATCGGTGGTCTGCAAATGAAGCTGGATGATCTGGCCCGAGGGGAGGCGTAAACGATGCGCTGGAAGACTGCAGCATTGCTGACCCTGGCCGTACTGGCCGCGGGTTGTAGCAGCAAGGACACTAAAGAGCCGGAACCGGCGGAGCTGACCAAGTTCGAGGCGGAAATCTCCTTGAAGAAGGAGTGGAGTCGTTCGATCGGTGAAGGGCAGGGCAAGACCTACAACCTGCTGACGCCGGTGGTGTATGGCGACCAGATTTACGCCGCCGATGTCGAAGGGCTGGTGGTATCCATGGATCGCCTGACCGGCAAGGTCAACTGGAAGAAGAAGCTTGATACGCCGGTTTCCGGCGGGGTAGGCGCCGGGTACGGCCTGGTGCTGGTTGGCACCCTGCGCGGTGAAGTGCTGGCGCTGGACGTCAGCACGGGCGAGGAGCGCTGGCGCAGTCAGGTCAGCAGTGAAGTGCTGGCTGCCCCGGCCGTCAATGGCGACATCGTTCTGGTGCAGACGCAGGATGATCGGCTGATCGCGCTGGAGATGGATACCGGCGCGCAGCGCTGGAGCTACGAGAGCTCTCCTGCGGTGCTGACGCTACGCGGGACCGGCGCACCGCTGCTGACCAATCAGCTGGCCGTTGCCGGCCTGTCCAGCGGCAAAGTGGTCGCACTGGATACCCGTCGCGGGCTTCCGGTCTGGGAGCAGCGCGTTGCCATTCCGCAAGGACGTTCGGAGCTTGAGCGGGTCGTCGATATCGACGGTGGTCTGCTGCTATCCGGTGGCACGCTCTACGTCACCAGCTATCAGGGCCGTGCCGCGGCACTGGAACTGGAAAGTGGTCGTGTCCTCTGGCAGCGCGATGCGTCCAGCTATTCGGGTGCTGCGCTCGGCTACGGTAGCGTTTACCTGAGCCTTGCCGACGGCACTGTCGAGGGGATCGACGAGCGCTCCACGACTGCTCTGTGGCGCAATGAGTCCATGGCGCGCCGCCAGCTTTCGGCTCCCGCAGTATTTTCCAGCTATGTTGTGGTGGGTGACATCGAGGGCTATCTGCACCTGCTGAGCCAGGTCGATGGTCGTTTCGTCGCTCGCGAGCGTATCGACAGCTCCGGCGTCCGTGCCCGACCGGTAGTCGAGGGCGACTGGCTGTATGCCTTCGGCAATGACGGCAAGCTGGTGGCGTTGACTATCCGTCAGGCTGACTGACCGCAAGTTGCGCCCACGGCCGCCGCCTGGCGGAGCCCTGAATATTCGGCCGCTGCAATGCAGCGGCCTTCGTGTTTTCTGAAATATCGCAGTGGAGAGCCGCATGGTTCCCGTAATCGCCCTGGTGGGCCGCCCGAACGTCGGCAAGTCCACCCTGTTCAATCGTCTGACCAAGAGCCGCGACGCCATCGTGGCCGAGTACGCCGGTCTGACCCGAGATCGCCAGTACGGCGAGGCCAAATGGCAGGGCCGCACCTACATCGTCATCGACACTGGTGGTCTGACCGGCGATGAGGAGGGCATCGACGCCAAGATGGCCGAGCAGTCCCTGCAAGCCATGCAAGAGGCCGATGCGGTGATGTTCATGGTTGACGCGCGTGCCGGCATGACGCCTGGCGATCAGATGATTGCCGAGTACTTGCGCAAGATGAACAAGCGCCACTTCCTGGTGGCGAACAAGGTCGACAGCATCGATCCGGATATCGCTCGAGCGGAATTCAGCCCGTTGGGCCTGGGCGACGCCCTGCCGATCGCCGCCGCCCATGGCCGTGGTATCACCCATATGCTCGAGCAGGCGCTGGGCGTGTTCCCCAAGGACAACGCCGAAGTTGCCGAAGCGGAGGGTGAAGAGGGCGAGACGGTTGCCGAAGGAGAAGAGCTCAAGCGCATCCCTGGACCGAGCGAAAAGGATGGCATCAAGATCGCAATCATCGGCCGACCCAATGTGGGCAAGTCGACGCTGGTCAATCGCATGCTCGGCGAGGAACGGGTCATCGTTTATGACCAGGCCGGTACAACCCGCGACAGCATCTACATTCCCTTCGAACGTGATGACGCCAAGTACACACTGATCGACACGGCCGGTGTGCGCCGTCGCGGCAAGATCTTCGAGGCCGTAGAAAAGTTCTCGGTGGTCAAGACGCTGCAGGCGATCCAGGATTCCAACGTCGTGATTTTCGTCATGGATGCCCGCGAGGGAGTGGTCGAACACGATCTGAACCTGCTCGGCTTCGTGCTGGAAAGCGGTCGGGCGTTGGTCATCGCACTGAACAAGTGGGACGGCATGGAGCCGAGTGAGCGCGACTATGTGAAGACCGAGTTGGAGCGCCGGTTGTTCTTCGTCGAGTTCGCCGACATCCACTTCATCTCCGCCAAGCATGGTACCGGCGTCGGTAATCTGTACAAGTCCGTGCAGGCCTCGTTCACTTCAGCCGTGACGCGATGGCCCACCAGCCGTCTGACGCAGATCCTTGAAGATGCGGTTCGCGAGCATGCGCCGCCGATGGTTGCCAGCCGCCGGATCAAGCTTCGTTACGCGCACTTGGGCGGCGCCAACCCGCCGCTGATCGTGATCCATGGCAACCAGGTCGACTCGATTCCAAAGTCCTACACCCGTTATCTGGAGAACACCTACCGACGCGTCTTGAAGCTGGTCGGTACGCCCATCCGTATCGAGTACAAGGGCGGAGAAAACCCTTACGAGGGCAAGAAAAACACGCTTACCGACCGCCAGGTCAACAAGAAGCGCCGTCTCATGTCGCACCACAAGAAGGCCGAGAAGAAGCGCCGCGACAAGCGCTGACTGCTCAGCGATCTCCGTCGAACGACTGGTCCATATCCAGGGCCGGTCGTGCGTGGCGCGGCGTGCCGACCTGACGAGCCGGATTGCCAACCACCGTGGTATGCGGCGCAACGGGATGCAGCACGATGCTGCCGGCGCCAACCTTGGCGCCTTCGCCAATCTCGATGTTCCCGAGAATCTTCGCTCCAGCGCCGATCATCACGCCGCTGCGTACCTTCGGATGGCGGTCGCCGCCTTCCTTGCCCGTACCGCCCAGGGTAACGCCCTGCAGGATCGACACGTCATCGCCCACCACAGCGGTTTCGCCGATGACAATGCCGGTCCCGTGATCGAGCATGATGCCGCTGCCGATGCGGCTGGCCGGGTTGATGTCGATGCCCAGGCGTTCATTGCTGCGTGCCTGGATGAACATTGCCAGCAGGCGTTCGCCCTGTTCATGCAAGTGGTGCCCGACACGATAGGCCTGTAACGCCAGATAACCCTTGGAGAACAGGAACACTTCCAGCGCGGTGTCGAACGCCGGGTCGCGGCTGACGATTGCCTGCAGGTCAGCGCACGCCACCTCGGCGAGCGCTGCGGCCTGTTGGTGAATGCCAGCGAAACGATCAGTCAGCGTACGGCTCTGCTCGGTGCTTTCCGCCAGCGCATGGCCAATGCGCTGGGCAAGCGCGCAGCCGAAATCGGGATGCTCGAGGATAGCCCGTTGGAATAGTGCGGCCAGCGTCGGTTCGGTATCCAGCGCGTGTTGCGCCTGGGCGCGTAGCTCGTTCCACAGCGTGCTGACTGAATGACTGGGCATGCGAGGTTCCTTATGGTCGATACGCGAGGGTGCTCGTTCGCTGCACTGTAGCAGCCCGATGGCAGGCGCCGTGCGCCCTCGTATCGTGCATCGCTGTTCGGCTATCCTGTTTGCCTTCCTGCCGAACCCCCGTGCGGCAGGCTTGTCGGAAGGCTGACATGCTCATCAGTAAACTGCCCAACGTTGGCACGACCATCTTCACCACCATGTCCCAGCTGGCCGCGGACACCGGTGCGCTGAATCTCTCCCAGGGCTTTCCCGATTTCGATGGCCCCGACGCGCTGCGCGAGGCACTGGCCCGCCACGTCATGGCGGGACACAACCAGTACGCACCGATGACCGGATTGCCGGCGCTGCGCGAGCAGGTAGCGGTGAAGGTAGCCGGGTTGTACGGACGGAAAGTGGATGCCGCCACCGAGGTCACGATTACCCCGGGTGCTACCCAGGCGATCTTCTGTGCGATCCAGGCAGTGATCCGGCCGGGTGACGAGGTCATCGTCTTCGATCCGTGCTATGACAGCTACGAGCCATCGGTGCAGCTGGCTGGTGGCGTCTGCATTCACCAGCAACTGAGCCTGCCGGATTTCCATATCGATTGGCAGCGCCTGGCCGATGCCATTACCCCGCGCACGCGGATGATCGTGCTGAATACGCCGCACAACCCCAGCGGTGCATTGATCGATGCTGATGATCTCGAACGTCTGGCGGCGCTGATCCGCGAGCGTGACATCTATCTGCTCAGCGACGAGGTCTACGAGCATCTTGTGTTCGACGGCCGCGAGCATGCCAGCGTGCTGCGCCACGATGAGCTCTATCAGCGCGCATTCGTCGTCAGCTCTTTCGGCAAGACCTACCATGTCACCGGCTGGAAGACTGGATACGTGGTGGCGCCGCCTGCACTCAGCAGCGAGCTGCGCAAGGTGCACCAGTACGTCAGTTTCACCGGTGTCACGCCGCTGCAGTGGGCGTTGGCCGATTTCATGGCCGAGCATCCCGAGCACATCAGTGAGTTGCCGGCGTTCTACCAGGCCAAGCGCGATCTGTTCTGCGAGCTGCTTGCAGGCTCGCGTTTACGTTTCACCCGGGCTGCCGGGACCTACTTCCAGCTGGCCGATTATTCGGCGATCCGGCCTGATCTCGACGATGTAGCCATGGCTGAATGGCTGACCCGTGAACATGGCGTTGCGAGTATTCCGATTTCGGTTTTCTATCAGAGTCCCCCGGCCGATCTGAGGCTGGTGCGCTTCTGCTTCGCCAAACGAGAGGAGACGCTGCGTCAGGCGGCGGAAAGACTATGCGCGATCTGAACAATCTGCCCGACCTCGAACTGGCGCTGGTGCAAACCAGCCTGATCTGGCAGGACGCTGCGGCCAACCGCGAGCGCTTCGCCGCATTGCTGGATCAGGCCAGCGGTGCGGACCTGATCGTCCTGCCGGAGATGTTCACCACCGGTTTTTCCATGGATTCGGCTGCGCTGGCCGAGCCGGAAGAGGGGCCGACCTACGCCTGGCTGCGCGCTCAGGCCGCGCGACTGGATACGGTGATCACCGGCAGCGTGATCATCGAGGCGGCCGACGGCAGTCACCGCAACCGACTGCTCTGGGCGCGCCCGGATGGTGAGGTGCTGCACTACGACAAGCGTCATCTGTTCCGCATGGCGGGTGAGCACAAGCACTACACCCCTGGGCAGCAGCAGGCGCTGTTCGAGGTGAACGGTTGGCGCGTACGCCCGCTGATCTGCTACGACCTGCGCTTCCCGGTGTGGAGCCGCGATCCACACGGCACCGACCTGCTGCTCTATACGGCGAACTGGCCAGCCGCGCGCCGCGATGCCTGGAATCGCCTGCTGCCGGCGCGGGCCATCGAGAATCTGTGCTATGTCGCGGCGGTCAACCGAGTCGGCGAAGACGGCAAGGGCTATCCCTATAGTGGCGACAGCCAGGTGCTCGACTTCAAGGGTGATACGCTGCTGAACGGCGAAGAGCGTGATGCCGTGTTGCGCTGCACGCTGCGCTCACGCGATCTGGCGGCGTTCCGCGAGCGCTTCCCGGCCTACCACGATGGCGATCAGTTCGAGCTCAAACCCTAGGCCCGGACCTCGGGCGATAGCCTGCTGCACTAAGGCGAGGCAGCGCGAGGTGCTGCGCTAACGGCGGGGAGCGTGAACGGCTGTTGTGGGGAGGCTCCCACCCTGGCGGCCGGGCACCCGCTGGTTAGTGCGTTGTGCTGTGGCGCCGTCGACGCCACAACAGCCAGCCATAGATCAGCAGATTGACCAGCAGCACTATTGCCGCCAGCACATATTGCACCGGTATGCTCAGCCAGGCCGGGTAGATCAATGGCAGCAGGTAGTGCTCGATAAAGCCCGCCTCATACCCCGCGTCACCCGCCAGCCGTCGCAGCAGATTCTCCCAGTACGTCAGCGGGCACGGCCTCCCGGTCAGCTCGACGAAAACGCCCCAGACGATCGCCGGAATGTGCAGCAACACGAAGCCGCGTTTCCATGCGGCCAGCAAGCCGCCAAACAGCACGAAGAGAATGAACCCGAGGTGCAGAAGCAACACGGTGTCCGCGCCAACTCGATAGAGCATTGGGCTACGCCGTCGCGTCTGCGCGACTCATGCCGCGAATCTGACGATCCTGCAGGCGCGCCATGAGGGTGACGGACAGTAGAGCGCCGAGCAGTGCCATGAACATGTCCGATTGGGTATCCCATGGATCGCCCTGGGTGCCGAGAAAATCCTCCGCGCCCTGCCCGGCGATGAGCGCCACCCACCACTCGATCAGCTCATAGAAGGCGCTGAAGGCCAACGCGACACAAAGTGCGAGAAAGCCGAGCATCTTCCCTGGCGCGACAAAGCGCAGGCGGAGCAGGATCTCCCGTGCCAGCAGCGCGGGCGTCACACCCTGAATGAAATGGCCGAGCTTGTCGTAGGGATTGCGGCTGAGGTCGAACCATTCCTGCACCCAGAATCCCGGTGGTACCCGCGCGTAGGTGTAGGTGCCGCCGAGGATCAGGATCAGCGCATGAACGGCGATCACCACATAGAGCAGTCGCGTCAGCGGCAGGCGCTGGTGGCTCCACAGCAGCAGGGGCGCAGCGATCAGTACCGGAGCGACTTCCAGCAACCAGGTGGCACGGTCATACGGAGCGATCGCGGAGCAGGCCAGCGCCAGCAGCACTACCAACCCCAGCGTTGAATAGAGTGTTCTGTCCTGCATCGAGTTAGCCGTCGTGATCGATCCAGCCGGCAGCATGCCGGGGAGCCAGTCGGCCTGCAACCGGACGCAGAGTCAGGGTGCTTCAACCCTGGCTGGCGGGCGCCACTGCCGAGCGGGAGATCGAATGTTTGCAGTGCCGCAGGTCGACGGCACCGACATAGGTATTGGCATTGCCCTGCACGCAGGCGATGCGCTGGTTGCGCGTGCGCTCCCATTCGCTGACCGGATGCTGGCGGTTCCAGATGTCGTACAGGCGCCGGTCCTGTTTCGACAGGCGCAGTTTGTAGCGCTCGCTCATGTACAGATAGGTGCGGGCGATGGCACCGCGGCTGTACTCGGGTGGCATGGCCGTGCGCTGCTTGAAGTTCACCACGAAGGGGCAGGCACCGTACTGGGTGGGCTTTTCGCTGAGCATGCCGAAGCCGAAGTTGCTGCGGTCGCCGTTCACCTCGCCGACCACCGGAACCAGGTTGTGCAGGTCGGCCTCGGCCAAGCTGAAGATGGGGTCTTTGGCGGTGCACTGCTTGCGCCCGCCCTGTTGCCAGCACTGACGCTGATGGCCGATGACCCAGGCCGGGACGATATGCTCCCACTCCACCCGTTGAGCGCGCTTGGGCTGCTTGCGCGGGACATAGCCGCAGCTGCGCAGGTCGATGCGATTGCCCTTGAAGCTGCAGCCGCAGTAGAAGTCCACCGGTCGGTCGGCATAAAGCGTCCAGGCGACCTTCTTCGCTTCGCGGAAGGTGCGAGGCGCATCGGCGTAAGTGTTGGTGCAGCAGAACAGAGCAAGCAGAAAGAGACTGAGGCGGCGCATGGAATTCTCGACAACTGAACGAGTGTCGCATCCATGCGCGGGCCGGCATCTTACCTTTCGTTTAAGTAAAAGTAATAAAAAACAATAACTTGCATGATGTCACCAGGCCTTCATGCGGCCCAGGCGGTTGATCTGCAGAGAGGCGAGAATGATCGCGCCGCCGACGGCGAGCAGTATCAGGTTGGTCGTGGTGCCCCAGAACAGCAGGTTGAGCAGCAGACCCACCGGCACCGCCATGTTGTTCATCACCGCCAGGGTGCCGGCATCCACCAGCGTCGCGCCCTTGTTCCAGTAGAACTGGCCCAGCGCGGTGGCCAGCACGCCCATCCAGACCAATACGGTCCACTGAGTCGTGGTAGTCGGCAGTTTCTCGACGTTACCGAACAGCAGCCACGCCGGCAGCACGATCAGCAGTGCGCCGAGGAAGAAGTAGCCGAAGCGGCGATGCAACGGCACGTCGGAGGGGTACCGCTGCGCCAGATGCTTGTAGAACACCTGGCCGGCGGCGAAGGTGAAATTGGCCAGCTGCATGAGCAGGAAGCCGCCGAGAAAATCGCCGGAAACCCCGTCGTAACGGATGAGCCCGGCGCCGAACACCGCGACGGCTGCCGCGACCAGCGCCCAGGGGTTGAAGCGACGGTTGAGCGCGTCGTCGATCAGCGTCACGTGCAGCGGCGTGAGCACGGTGAACAGCAGCACTTCGGCGACCGTCAGCACGTTGAAACTCATGTACAGGCAGAGATACGTCACGCCGAACTGCAGCGCGCCGACCAGGGTCACGCCGGCGATGAAGCCGGGGGCGACACCGCGCCAGCGGGTCAGCGGCAGGAACACCAGGCCGGCGAGAATCACTCGGGTCAGCACTGCGAAATAGCTGTCCACCTGGCCGGCCAGGTAGACGCCGATCAGGTTGAAGGAAAAGGCCCAGAGCAGGGTGACGAAGATCAGATAGCGCATACCGCCTCCACGACGAAGGCCGGCGACCTTAGCGGCTGCGCATGAAAGAGGGAAGGGCTGGCGCGCCCGCAGGCTCGCCAGCCGAGCGGTCAGGCCGCTTTCAGGGTGGCCATGTCGATGACGAAGCGGTACTTCACGTCGCTCTTGAGCATGCGCTCGTAGGCTTCGTTGATGTCCTGCATGCGGATCATCTCGATGTCCGAGACGATGCCGTGCTCGGCGCAGAAGTCGAGCATCTCCTGGGTTTCGGCGATGCCGCCGATCAGCGAGCCGGCGATGCGGCGGCGCTTGAAGATCAGGCCGAACACGCTGGGTGAGGGGTGCGGCGAAGCCGGTGCGCCGACCAGCGTCATCGTGGCGTCGCGCTTGAGCAGATTCACGAACGCATCGAGGTTATGTGGCGCGGCAACGGTGTTGAGAATGAAGTCGAAGCTGTTGACGTGCGCAGCCATCTCCTCCTTGTTCTTCGACACCACCACTTCCGACGCGCCGAGGCGCAGCGCATCTTCCCG
Source organism: Stutzerimonas kunmingensis (assembly GCF_014764705.1). Taxonomy (GTDB): domain Bacteria; phylum Pseudomonadota; class Gammaproteobacteria; order Pseudomonadales; family Pseudomonadaceae; genus Stutzerimonas. The sequence goes on along the minus strand of NZ_JACXXG010000008.1, from coordinate 19,217 downwards.
CTTGTCCGGCGAGGTGGTGAACAGCACCACCTTTGCACCCATGGCGTTGGCGATCTTCACCGCCATATGGCCGAGCCCGCCGAGGCCAACTACACCGACCTTCTGCCCCGGGCCGACCTTCCACTGGCGCAGCGGCGAGTAGGTGGTGATGCCCGCGCAAAGCAGCGGCGCGACGGCGGCGAGGTTGTCGGTGTGGTTGATGCGTAGCACGTACTTTTCGTCCACCACGATGTTGTCGGAATAGCCGCCAAGGGTGTTCTCGCCACCGCCGAAGGCTGGACCGTTGTAGGTGCCGACGAAGCCGTTCTCGCAATACTGCTCCAGCCCCTCGCCACAGGAGGAGCAGCTGCGGCAGCTGTCGACCAGGCAGCCGACGCCGGCGATATCGCCCGCCTTGAACTGGCTGACGTTCGCGCCGACCGCGCTCACGCGGCCGACGATCTCGTGGCCGGGCACGGATGGATACAGCGTGTTGTTCCACTCATTGCGTGCGGTATGCAGGTCCGAATGGCAGACGCCGCAGAAGAGAATCTCGATCCGTACATCGTTAGGCCCAACTTCGCGGCGCGAAAACGAGTAGGGGGCGAGCGGGGCGCTCGGGTCGAGGGCGGCGTAACCGATGCTGTTGCTCATGACGGCTCCTTTGTTCGTTCGGGATTTGCAGAGGCCAAGCCTAATGGCACCGGAAACAGGAGCGTTTGCACAATCCTGCCGATGGCTGACGTGTTTCTGCCGAATTGCCGTGGCCTGGCTGACTGAGTTGGGAGGGTATTGGGAGGCGAACAGTTCAGTCGCTCACCGCAGTCGGGCGCGACCGGCGACGCGTGGCGGCGTCGCAACAATGTGCCGGCGCCATCGGTGATGGCGCCGGCGGGACGAGCTTGCCGGCGTGGCGCTCAGGAATGGCGAGCCCGATGGGCTCGCCGCAGGGGCTCACGCGGCCTGCTCCTGCGTCTCTCGCAAGGCCCGGTTCATGGCACTGAACAGCGCACGGATGCTGGCGGTAGTGATGTTTTCGTCGATGCCGATACCGTGCAGCGGGCGCTCGCCGTCCAGGCGTACCTCGATATAAGCAGCGGCCTTGGCGTTGCTGCCGGCGCCGATGGAATGCTCGTGGTAGTCCATGATCTCCAGCTTCACTGGCAACGCGGCGACCAGCGCTTCCAGCGGCCCCTTGCCGATGCCGCGCCAGTGAGCGATCTCGCCATCGGTCGCGACTTCCACATCCACCGCACTGGTGCCGTTCTCTTCCTGCAGACGATGGCCCTTGAGCGTGTACGGCGCGGTGGCCTGCAGGTACTCGGCTTCCAGCAGCGCGTAGATCTGTTTGGCACTCATCTCTAGGCCCAGGCGGTCGGTTTCCTTCTGCACCACCTGGCTGAACTCGATCTGCATGCGCCGCGGCAGGCTGATGCCGTATTCCTGCTCGAGCAGGAAGGTGATGCCGCCCTTGCCGGACTGGCTGTTGACGCGAATCACCGCCTCGTAGCTGCGGCCGATGTCGGCCGGGTCGATCGGCAGATACGGCACCTCCCAGACGCCTTCCGGGTCCTGCAGGGAAAAGCCCTTGCGGATCGCATCCTGGTGCGAGCCGGAGAACGCGGTATGCACCAGATCACCGACATAGGGGTGGCGCGGGTGTACCGGCAACTGGTTGCATTCCTCCACCACCTTGCGCACGGCGTCGATGTCGGAGAAGTCCAGTTGCGGGTCGATGCCCTGGGTGTACATGTTCAGCGCCACGGTGACCAGGTCGACGTTGCCGGTGCGCTCGCCATTGCCGAACAGGCAGCCTTCGACGCGATCAGCGCCGGCCATCAGGCCCAGCTCGGTGGCGGCCACGCCGGTGCCGCGGTCGTTGTGGGTGTGCAGGCTGACCAGCACGCTGTCGCGACGGTCGACGTGGCGGCAGAACCACTCGATCTGGTCGGCGTAGATATTGGGTGTGGCGGCTTCCACCGTGGCCGGCAGGTTGAGGATCAGCTTCTGCTCAGGAGTCGGCTGGAACACCTCGATCACGGCGTTGCATACCTCGACCGCGAATTCCGGCTCGGTGGAGCTGAAGATCTCCGGCGAGTACTCGAAGCGCCACGCGGTTTCCGGGTTCTGCGCAGCCAGGCGCTTGATGATCTGCGCCGCGTTGACCGCGATGTTTATCACGCCGGCCTTGTCCTGGTTGAAGACGATGCGGCGGAAGCTCGGCGCGGTGGCGTTGTAGTAGTGGACGATGGCCTGCTTGGCGCCCTTCAGTGATTCGAAGGTGCGTGTGATCAAATCTTCACGGGCCTGGGTCAGCACCTGGATAGTGACGTCGTCGGGGATGTGCCCACCTTCGATCAGCTCGCGGACGAAGTCGAAGTCGGTCTGTGAGGCAGAGGGGAAGCCGACCTCTATTTCCTTGATGCCAACCTGCACAAGCGTCTTGAAAAAACGCATCTTCTTCGCGGCATCCATCGGCTCGATCAGCGACTGGTTGCCATCGCGCAGATCTGAGCTCAGCCAGATCGGTGCCTGGGTGATCGACTTGGACGGCCAGGTGCGATCCGGAATATCGATGGCCGGAAAGGCGCGGTATTTTTTCGATGGGTTCTTGAGCATGGTCATGGCGTTTCCCCAGGTAAAGCTCGAGCTAGCAACTTGTTTGCCCAGTACGGGCAGTGGTTTATGGTGCAAAGCTATTGCTTCATGGTTGGGTCTTGCAAGTCCTGATAGAAAATTGATTGTTTATTGCTGTATTCAGACCTTGTAGGTGATTTGTGCTGGTCCGAAGGTGAAAAGAGAAGATTGATTGCTCGACTCTGTTGCGGCCTCATGTCGCAGCGGACGGCGCGAAAAGGCTGTGCGATCATCCAGCCATTCCATAGGGTCATGTCACGAAGGCCACGCAGGTGACACGCAAACGGTATTCGACAATGAGCATTTGGCTTGGCCTGTTCGCCATGCTGATGATCCATGTCGGCCCGTTGTATTCGGCAGTCCAGGCCGCTCAGGCCGCCGAGGTCAGCGAACATCACCACCACGCCGAGCATGAATCCTCCGCTCACGGTCATCATGGCCCGGCGCGCGCGGGCGAACCCGCTTGGCTGACCGCGCTCGAACTCTGCGGCTACTGCGAGCTGCTGACCGTTAACCCGCCGCTCAGCTTGTCCGTTCACCTGGTTCTGCCGCGGCACGAGCCGGGCTATATCCAGTCACTTCCCGAACAACCGCTGCCGCCAGCGCTGCGCCGCAGCAGCGGCCATCCCCGCGCTCCACCGCATTTCCACTGCTGATCGCCATCAGCCGCCTCGTGGCGGCCAAATCACATGCAGAAGTGGAAGTTCCTATGTCCAGCATTACTCATGGCTGTAAGGCGCATGCGCGCCTGTCTGAGCGTTTTTCGATCCAACCGTCCCGCCTGCGCTGGCAGTTCGCCCATGCGGCTCTGCTCGGAATGCTCGCCGGCAGCGCGCTGGCAGCCGAAGTCGATCACTCCGCTCATGCGGAGCAATCCGATGCCGTCGAGCTGGCGCCGATGGTCATTACCGGCGTCGGCCAGCAGTCCCCGCTGACCGTGGTGACCGATCCCAAGATTCCCCGTCAGCCGATGCCGGCCAGCGACGGTGCCGACTACCTGAAGACCATTCCCGGCTTTTCCGCCGTGCGCAACGGCGGCGTCAACGGCGATCCGGTGTTCCGCGGCATGTTCGGCTCGCGCCTGAAACTGCTCTCCAACGGCGGCGAGATGCTCGGCGCCTGCCCGAATCGCATGGACTCGCCGAGCTCGTACATCAGCCCGGACACCTTCGACAAGCTCACGGTCATCAAAGGGCCGCAGAGCGTGCTCTGGGGGCCAGGTGCCTCGGCCGCCACCGTGCTCTTCGAGCGCGAGCCGGAGCAGTTCAGCGAGCCGGATTACCGCCTCAACGGCAGCTTGCTGACCGCCTCCAACGGTCGCTTCGACCGCAACCTGGACGCCGCCGCCGGCAACAGTCAGGGCTATGCCCGGCTGATGGCCAACAGCTCCCAGGCTGACGATTACGCCGATGGCAACGGCGATACCGTGCCATCGCGTTACGACAAGTGGAACACCGACATCGCCCTGGGCTGGACGCCGGATGCGGACACCTTGGTCGAGCTGACCGCCGGTCGCGGCGATGGCTACGCACGCTATGCCGGGCGCGGCATGGACGGCAGCCAGTTCCAGCGTGAGAGCCTGGGGCTGCGCTTCGAGAAGACCAATCTCGGCGAGACCTTCTACGGGCTGGAGGCGCAGGTCTACTACAACTACGCCGACCACATCATGGACAACTACAGCCTGCGCGATTTCGTGCCGTCGATGATGATGCCCAACCCGACGCTGTCGCGGGTCGACCGGCGTACGCTGGGTGGCCGGCTGGTCGGCACCTGGCAATGGACGGATGTCGAGCTCAAGGCCGGGGTCGATGCCCAGCGTAGCGAGCACCGCAAGGTCATGAACCCGGCCGGCGCCGCCAACCAGATGGTCACCGCTGCGGGAAGCGACGCACTGCCCTGGGTGCCGGACGCGATGCTGCACAGCTACGGCGTCTTCGGCGAGCTGACCTGGCAGCTCAGCGAGCGCGAGAAGCTCATCAGCGGCCTGCGCCTGGACATGCACGAAGCGACCGACGAGCGCGAGTTCTTCCGCAGCCATGACGCTTCGAGCATGCCCATCGTTTCCCGCAACTGGGACAACCCTACTGCCGGTGAAACGCGTCGCGACACGCTCTACAGCGGCTTCCTGCGCTATGAGGAGGAACTCGTCAGCCTGCCTGCGACCTGGTATGCCGGCCTCGGCCATGCCGAACGCTTCCCCGACTATTGGGAGCTATTCGTTTCCAATCCCGGCCCGGTGGGCACGCTGCAACCCTTCGACTCGGTGCGGCCGGAGAAGACCACGCAGCTGGACGTCGGCCTGCAATACGCCAAGGGGCCGCTGGAGGCCTGGGTTTCCGCCTATGCCGGCCTGGTCGAGGATTACATTCTGTTCAGCTATGTGCCCGGCGTAATGCCCGGCATGCTCCGCGCCGAGGTCAGCAACATCGACGCTACCATCGCTGGAGCCGAGATGGGCGCCAGCTACCGTTTCACCAGCAACTGGAAGGGTGATGCGAGCCTGGCCTATGCCTGGGGCAAGAACCGCAGCGACGATCGTGCCATGCCGCAGATCCCGCCACTGGAAGGACGTCTGGGCCTGACCTACGAGCGAGACAACTGGAGCACCAGTGGCCTCTGGCGCATGGTCGCCTCGCAGGGGCGGGTCGCAGAGAACCAGGGCACGGTGGTCGGCAAGGACTTCGACGAGAGCGCTGGCTTCGGCGTGCTGGCAGTCAACGGCGCCTACCGGCTGAACAAGAACTTCAAGCTCAGTGCGGGCGTCGACAACCTGCTGGACAAGGCCTACAGCGAGCATCTCAATCTAGCCGGCAGTGCGGGCTTCGCCGATTACGGCCTTGAGCCCACCAGCCGAGTCAACGAACCGGGCCGCACCTACTGGGCGCGGGTCGACATGAGCTTCTAACAAGACAACGGCGGTAAAGGAGCGAGGGTTCGCCTCGCTCCGGACGTAGGTTGGCGCTGAGGCGCGGGGCGTGCTGGAGCGGCTCGCGGCGCTGGCATCAGGGATGACGCATGGGCAGCGCTCAAGGCGGTTTCAGCGGCTTCGTGCCTCAGCGCCAACCTACGATTAACTTCTTTCCTCGGCCGGATGTCCTTCCGGTTGCTGCAATGCTGGCGCGCCCGGCTGGCGCAGTGAATCGCGCCAATCGCGTACATCGCCGCCGCTTGGGTGCTGGAATACCCGCAGACCGAATTCCGGCAGGATCGCCAGCAGGTGGTCGAAGATGTCCGACTGGATGGCTTCGTACTGCGTCCACGCCACCGTATTGGTGAAACAGTAGATTTCCAGTGGCAGGCCGTCCGCAGTCGGGCTCAGCTGGCGCACCATCAGCGTCATGTTCTGGTGCACGCCGGGGTGGGCGCGCAGATAGCGCTCGACATAGGCGCGGAAGGTCCCGAGATTGGTCACCCTGCGGGTGTTGACCGGGTCCTGCCCACGCTCGGCGAGCTTGGCGTTCCACTCGTCGATCTCCTTGCGCTTGTTGACCAGGTAATCCTCCAGCAGGCTAAAGCGATACAGCCGCTTGCGCTCGTCGGCATCGAGAAAATGCACGCTCTGCTGATCCAGATACAGGCTGCGCTTGATGCGCCGGCCGCCGCTTTCCTGCATGCCGCGCCAGTTCTTGAACGAATCCGAGATAAAGCGCTTGGTCGGGATGCTGGTGATGGTCTTGTCCCAGTTCTGCACCTTCACGGTATGCAGCGCGATATCGATCACGTCGCCGTCGGCATTGAGCTGCGGCATCTCCACCCAGTCGCCGACGCGGATCAGGTCGTTGGAGGTGATCTGTACGCTGGCCACCAGCGAAAGCAGGGTGTCCTGGAAAATCAGCATCAGCACCGCCGCCATGGCACCGAGGCCGGAGAGCAGGATCAGCGGCGAACGGTCGATCAGAGTGGCGATGATGAGGATGGTGGCGATCGCGTAGATGACGATCTTCACCACCTGCAGATAGCCCTTGATCGGGTGCAGGCGGGCGTCCGGTCGGCGTTGGTAGACCACGTTGATGATGTCGAGCACCGCGCCGAGCGCCAGCGCGATGGTCAGCACGATGAAGCCGCCGCAGACGTTCTGCACCACGGTCACCGCGGCTTCGGGCAGGCCCGGTACAGTCGTCACGCCAAGCGACAGCACCAGTGCCGGGACGATGTTCGACAGCCGCTTGATGATGCCGAAATCCTGCAGTTCGCCATCGCGGGTGTGGCGCAGTAAACGGTAAAGGCCACGCACCAGGATGCGCTTGACGATCCAATTGGACAGCCAGGCGGCGAAGATCAGCGTGGCACTGGCAAGCAGCGTCTGCAGTTCGGGGTGGGCTCTGAGCCAGTCCAGCCAGCCGGCCAGATCGTCAGACATGTGAATCTCCATTGAGAGGTGAGGGCGCGGCCTTGGCAAATTGCCTTGGCCGCGGCGGCTTGTCGGTGTGGCTGGGTCAGCGGATAAATTCGCGGCTGATACTCTTGAACAGTTCGGTGCCGGCGCGTTCCATCCATTCGAAGGCAACCATCTCCCGCGAGACGATCACCGCGCCGGCCTGGCGCATGCGCTCCAGGGCCAGCGCCTTATCGCTGGCCCGCCGCGAGCTGACGCCTTCTTCGACGACGAAGACTTCGTTGCCACGGGCGCGCAGGTCCAGCACCGTCTGCAGCACGCACACGTGAGTCTCGCAGCCGCAGATGACGAACTGCCGGCGTTCGCCACCCGGGCGCTGGAATAGTTCGCCGTCGCCGGCCGCGGAAAAATGCAGCTTCTCGACAATGGCGGTCTCGTCGACGTTGTCACGCAAAGCCGAAATCGTGTGGCCGAGGCCCTTGCTGTACTGCTCGGTCAGCAGCACCGGCACACCGACTCGCTGGGCCACCTGCTGCAGCCAGGCGGTGTGCTCGGCCATGGTTTCATTGTCGAGGATGACCGGGAACAGGCGTTCCTGGATGTCGATGATCAGCAGGGTGGAGTCCGTCGCTTTGATGCGCATCGCTGTCGTTCCTCTTGATGTGTTCAAGGCTTGTACGCGCCGATGAAGATGGCCGGGTCGACACGGGCATCGTTCAGGCTCACGTTCCAGTGCAGGTGCGGGCCGGTGGCACGCCCGGTCGCGCCGACCTTGCCGAGCACCTGGCCACGCGCCAGTTGGTCGCCGACCTTCGCGCCAATTTCGGAGAGATGGCAGAACATGCTGATCAGCCCCTGGCCGTGGTCGACGAAGACTGTCTTGCCGTTGAAGAAGTAGTCACCGGTGAGTATGACCTTGCCGGCCGCCGGTGCCTTGATCGGCGTGCCGCTCTTGGCGGCGAAATCCAGGCCCGAGTGCGGGTTACGTTCCTCGCCGTTGAAGAAGCGGCGCAGGCCGAACGGCGACGACAGCGGGCCGTCCACCGGGCGATCGAACAACAGATTGCTTGGCTGGTTGGCGCTGAACTGCCGGTAGGCGCGGGTCTGTTCGTCCAATTCGCGCTCGATGCGCTTGAGGTCTGCCGGATTCGGATTGACCTGGCGCTGGTTCTTCAGCGTGATGTGCTGCGCTCGATAGTCGCGGCTCTCGACCTGGAAGGTTTGGGGACGGCCATCGATCTCCAGCTGCTGCGCGCCCGGCTTCACCGACAGCGGGATGCCGACGATGGCGATCCAGCGTTTGCCATCCTCACGCACCACCAGGGTCGGCTTGCCCTGATAGCGAGCCTGCGGTGCGCTAGCGCCGTCACCTAGCTCGATCACGGCAACGCCGCCGGGTACGGGTTTGTTCAGCAGGCGGGTGATGAAGCCTTCGGCATGGGCCGGCAGGGCAATGGCGAGGGCGAACAGCAGGGCGAAGACACGAGGCATGGGTGGGTCCGGTGCAGGAAACGGCCCATCCTCGCGTAAACGCTGGAATAGAGAAAGACCCAGGGATGTCAGAACGTTTCCGGCTAAGCGGCTGCCGCAGGGTCTACAGCAACGGCAGCGTTACTGGCTCCAGATGATTGTCTTCCACGCGCACCTCGAGTTCGCCCTCACCGAGCCTGGCCTTCAGCCGCTGCCCGGGCTGGGTCTGGCTGGCTCTGCGGATCGCCTGGCCGCGCTCGTCGAGCAGGATGCTGTAGCCGCGACTGAGCGTGGCCAGAGGGCTGACCACATTGAGCGTCTGGGCGAGGCTTTGTAGCTGTTGCCGGCGGCCTTTCAGGTTGGCCTGCATCGCCCGCGGCAGTCGTGAGGAGAGGTGTTCGAGGCGCTGCCGCAACAGATTCAGCGAACGCCCCGGGTGTTGCGCGGCCAGGCGTGTTTCCAGGCGGGCCAGACGCTCCCGGCCGCTGCACAGGCGGCGGTCGACGGCGCGCAGCAGGCGCTGCTCGAGGTCGTCGATGCGCTGGGCCTGCTGTTGCAGCCGTTCGCCGGGGTGGCGCAGGCGACGGGTCAGGCCTTCCAGTCGCATGGCGTCACGGTGCAGACGATCATGCATGCGCAGCACCAGACGCTGTTGCAGCCCGCTCAGCCGGTGTTGCAGGTCGGCGCTGCTGGGTGCCAGCAGCTCGGCAGCCGCGGATGGCGTTGGCGCGCGGACGTCGGCGACGAAGTCGGCGATCGAGACATCGGTTTCGTGGCCCACGGCGCTGACAATCGGCGTGACACAGGCATCCACCGCGCGCGCCACCGCTTCTTCGTTGAAGCACCAGAGGTCCTCCAGCGAGCCGCCGCCGCGAGCCAGAATCAGCGCATCGAAGCCCTGGGCATCGGCCAGTTGCAGTGCGTGGACAATCTGCGCGGTGGCTTCGCGACCTTGCACGGCGGTGGGGATCAGCGTCAGCTCGACTTGCGGCGCGCGGCGTTTGAACACCGAGATGATGTCGCGGATCACCGCGCCGGTCGGCGAGCTGACGATGCCAATGCGTCGCGGGTGGGCGGGCAGGGCGGCCTTGCGTTCGGCCGCGAACAGACCTTCGGCGCTGAGCTTTTCCTTGAGTGCCTCGAAGGCCAGGCGCAAAGCGCCGTCACCGGCCGGCTCCAGCGTATCGAGAATCAGCTGGTAGTCGCCGCGTCCCTCGAACAGCGAGACCTTGCCGCGTACCCGCACCGCCAGGCCGTCGCGCAGGGCCTGGCGAACCCGCGCCGCGTTCTGCCGGAACAGCGCACAGCGCACCTGGGCGTTCTTGTCCTTGAGGGTGAAATAGATGTGGCCGGAAGCCGGGCGGGCGAGGTTTGAAATCTCGCCTTCGACCCAGACCTGGGCGAACACGTCCTCGAGCAACAGGCGGGCGCGACCGTTGAGCTGACTGACGGTCAGCACTTCGCGATCGAGATTGAGACGCTGGAAGGGATCTTTGAGCATGGCGGCGATGATAAGCCGGGCGCGGCCAGGCGCAAACCGAAACTGCTTCGCCTCCGTCCAGCGGGCCTTGACCGGCCAACGGGTGGCGCTAAGCTGCGCGGCCTTTCTTCATCTCCCGTTCCGAGCCGCCATGAGCCACAGTCAAGCGATCATCGTGCCGCGCATTTCCACATTCCCAGCGCACGAAGCCAAGGCGCGGATGATTCTGCGCTGGCTGGCCGAGCGGCGCATCGTCGAGGCGCTGCCGACCACTTGTGGTCGCGGTGTTGGCGGCATGGGCTACGCTATCGCTTCCGGCGCGCGCAGTGTCGTGCAGCATCCGGATCGCATGCCTTTTGGCGAAGCCATCAACGGCCTTGAAGTGGTGACCAAGCGCTGCATCTACACGCCAACACGGGATTTCGCCGAGGAGGCAGGCTGCCCCGAATGCCGTCGCGAGATTGGCGAGGCGTTGTTTGAAAGCCTCGACGAGTGGATGCCTAAGCAGACCGACAATTTCACCTGTCCGGAATGTGGCTTCGAAGACGACATCAACGGCTTCCTGTTCATTCCGGCGTGCGGCTTTTCCAATCTCGGCTTTATCTTCAATGGCTGGGGCGAGGCCGGCCTTCGCCAGTCGTTTCTCGATGAATTCGCCGAACGCCTGGGCTTCAAGGTGGCGCTGGTGATTGATCGGCCGTGACCGGTCGGTCATTTCGGCGATGCCGCGCATTTCGCCGTGCGCGACGCGCCTCACATCCGCATTGAGCGTGAAGGGGTGCGTGGGTATAATGCCGCGCTTCCTTTTTCCCGCCTGGGAGCCCCCGCCATGCTGCGTATCAGCCAAGAAGCCCTGACTTTCGATGATGTTCTCCTGATCCCGGGATATTCCGAGGTTTTGCCGAAGGATGTCAGCCTGAAGACCCGTCTGACCCGCGAAATCGAGCTGAACATTCCGCTGGTTTCCGCGGCCATGGACACCGTCACCGAAGCGCGCCTGGCCATTGCCATGGCTCAGGAAGGCGGCATCGGCATCATCCACAAGAACATGAGTATCGAGCAGCAGGCTGCCGAGGTGCGCAAGGTCAAGCGCCACGAGACCGCCATCGTTCACGATCCGGTCACCGTCACGCCGGAAACCAAGATCAGCGAGCTGCTGCGCAAGGCGCATGAACTGGGCTTCTCCGGCTTCCCGGTAGTGTCCGGCAAGGAGCTGGTCGGCATCGTTACCGGCCGTGACCTGCGCTTCACGCCCAACGCCGGCGATTCCGTGGCAGCGATCATGACGCCCAAGGACAAGCTGGTCACCGTGCTCGAAGGCACCGCCCTGGAAGAAATCAAGACTGAGCTCTACAAGCACCGCATCGAGAAGATGCTGGTGGTGGACGGCAACTTCCACCTGCGCGGCCTGGTCACCTTCCGCGACATTGAGAAAGCCAAGACCTACCCGCTTGCCTCCAAGGACAGCCAGGGCCGTCTGCGCGTTGGCGCAGCGGTCGGTACCGGCGCCGATACCGGTGAGCGCGTCGAAGCGCTGGCCGCTGCCGGTGTCGACGTGGTGGTGGTGGACACCGCTCACGGTCATTCCCGCGGCGTGATCGACCGCGTGCGCTGGGTGAAGGAGAATTTCCCGCAGGTGCAGGTGATCGGCGGCAACATCGCCACCGCCGAAGCCGCGCTGGACCTGGTCAAGGCCGGCGCCGACGCGGTCAAGGTCGGTATCGGCCCGGGCTCGATCTGCACCACCCGTATCGTTGCCGGCGTCGGCGTACCGCAGATCTCTGCCATCGCCAACGTCTCCGCCGCGCTGGAAGGCACCGGCGTGCCGATGATCGCCGACGGTGGCATCCGCTTCTCCGGTGACCTTTCCAAGGCCATCGTCGCCGGCGCCAACGCCGTGATGATGGGTTCGATGTTCGCCGGTACCGAAGAAGCGCCGGGCGAGATCGAGCTGTTCCAGGGCCGTTCCTACAAGGCTTACCGCGGCATGGGTTCGCTGGGAGCCATGTCCCAGGCGCAGGGCTCCTCGGATCGCTACTTCCAGGATTCCGCTGCCGGTGCCGAGAAGCTGGTGCCGGAAGGTATCGAAGGCCGCGTACCGTACAAGGGCTCGCTGGCGGCGATCATCCATCAGCTGATGGGCGGCCTGCGTGCTTCCATGGGCTATACCGGCAGCGCCACCGTCGACGAGATGCGCAGCAAGCCGCAGTTCGTGCGCATCACCGGTGCCGGCATGGCCGAGTCGCACGTGCATGACGTGCAGATCACCAAGGAAGCCCCGAATTACCGAGTGGGTTGATCCGCTCAGCTAGACAGGCGCCGGAAGCTGGCAGCGGGAGCGGGGAGAAATCCTGGCTTCCGCTTCCAGCTTCCGGCTTTCAGCTTCAGGCTCTTTCCGAAGGAAAGCTCATGGCTCACCAAGACATTCACGCCCACCGCATCCTGATCCTCGACTTCGGTTCCCAGTACACCCAGCTGATCGCCCGCCGCGTGCGCGAGATCGGCGTGTATTGCGAGCTGCATCCGTGGGACATGAGCGAGGACGACATCCGTGCCTTCGCGCCACGCGGCATCATTCTCGCCGGCGGCCCGGAGTCGGTTCACGAGGAGGGCAGCCCGCGCGCGCCGCAGGCCGTGTTCGATCTCGGTGTGCCGCTGTTCGGCATCTGCTACGGCATGCAGACCATGTCCGAGCAGCTGGGTGGCAAGGTGCAGGGCTCCGACGTTCGCGAGTTCGGTTATGCCCGCGTCGATCTGGTCGGCAAGTCGAAGTTGTTCGACGGCATCGAAGACCACATGGATGACGACGGTGTGTTCGGCCTCGACGTGTGGATGAGCCACGGCGACAAGGTGACCACGCTGCCGGAAGGTTTCCATATCCTCGCCAGCACGCCGAGCTGCCCGATCGCAGCCATGGGTGACGACGACCGCCGTTACTACGGCGTGCAGTTCCATCCGGAAGTGACTCACACCCGCCAGGGCGGCCGCATCCTTTCCCGTTTCATTCTCGACATCTGTGGCTGCGAAGCGCTGTGGACGCCGTCCAACATCGTCGAAGACGCCATCGCCCAGGTACGCGCTCAGGTCGGTGACGCCAACGTGCTGCTCGGCCTTTCCGGCGGTGTCGATTCGTCGGTGGTCGCGGCGCTGCTGCACAAGGCGATCGGCGATCAGCTGACCTGCGTGTTCGTCGACAACGGCCTGCTGCGCCTGCACGAGGGTGACCAGGTGATGGCCATGTTCGCCGAGAACATGGGCGTCAAGGTGATTCGCGCCGACGCCGAGGCACAGTTCCTCGGCAACCTCGAGGGCGAGGCCGATCCAGAGAAGAAGCGCAAGATCATCGGTCGTACCTTTATCGACGTGTTCGATGCAGAAGCCAGCAAGCTGGACAACATCCAGTTCCTCGCCCAGGGCACCATCTACCCCGACGTGATCGAGTCGGCCGGCGCCAAGAGCGGCAAGGCCCATGTGATCAAGTCGCACCACAACGTCGGCGGCCTGCCGGAGGAAATGAACCTCAAGCTGGTCGAGCCGCTGCGTGAACTGTTCAAGGACGAAGTGCGCAAGATCGGCCTGGAACTCGGCCTGCCCTACGACATGGTCTACCGTCACCCGTTCCCGGGCCCGGGGCTGGGTGTGCGCATCCTCGGCGAAGTGAAGAAGGAATATGCCGACCTGCTGCGTCGCGCGGATCACATCTTCATCGAAGAGCTGCGCAACTTCGACTGGTACCACAAGACCAGCCAGGCCTTCGTGGTGTTCCAGCCGGTGAAATCGGTCGGTGTGGTCGGCGACGGCCGCCGCTACGCCTGGGTCGTCGCGCTACGCGCGGTGGAAACCATCGACTTCATGACCGCACGTTGGGCGCACCTGCCTTATGAGTTGCTGGAAAAGGTGTCCAACCGCATCATCAACGAAATCGAAGGCATCTCCCGCGTGACCTACGATGTGTCGAGCAAGCCGCCGGCCACCATCGAGTGGGAATGATCTGAAGCAATGAGGGCAGCCCAGGCTGCCCTCATGCTATGCGCAGCCTCCGCAGAGAGGCGCGTCGAGCCTGATGGGCCCATCAATTCGGACTGGCTGGAGCCCATGCATGTCCTTTACCCGTAGACAGATTCTCACCGGCCTGGCCGGTCTTGGTGTCGTCGGCCTCGCCGGCAGTGGCGCGCGCTACTGGCTCGGTCGCCCGGCCGACATCACCACTCATGACTACGAACTGATTGCCGCCCCGCTGGACGTGGAGCTGGTGCCTGGTCACGTCACGCCTGCCTGGGCCTATGGCGGGCAAGCGCCTGGCCTGGAGCTGCGTGGCCGTCAGGGCGACTGGCTGCGGGTGCGCTTCATCAACAATCTGCCCGAGCCCACCACCATCCATTGGCATGGCATTCGTCTGCCGCTGGAAATGGATGGCGTGCCCTACGTATCGCAGTTGCCGGTGTTGCCCGGCGAGTTCTTCGACTATCGCTTCCAGCTGCACGATGCCGGCAGCTTCTGGTTTCACCCGCACACCAGCAGTGCCGCGCAGCTGGGCCGCGGGCTGGTCGGTCCGCTGATTGTCGAGGAGCGCGAGCCAAGCGGTTTCAGGCACGAGCGTACGCTCAACCTGAAAAGCTGGCATGTCGACAAGCAGGGGGCGTTCACCAAATTCAGCGTGCCGCGCGAGGCAGCCCGTGGCGGTACGCCGGGCGTGCTGTCGACGGTGAATGGCACGCATGCGCCCACGCTTGATCTGCCGGCCGGGCAGGTCGTGCGGCTGCGGCTGCTGAATCTCGACAACACCCTGACCTATCGGCTGAACCTGCCAGATAGCGAGGCGCGCATCTATGCGCTCGATGGACATCCGGTCGCTCCGATGCCGCTGGGCAAGGAGTACTGGCTCGGTCCGGGCATGCGTATCGACCTGGCGCTGAAGGTGCCGGAGGCCGGCACGGAGCTCTCCTTGCGCAATGGTCCGCTACGGCTGGCGACGCTGCGCTCGGTGGCGCATGACGAAGTCGCCGGCGACTGGCCGCCGGCGTTGCCGGCCAATCCCGTGGCGGAGCCGGATCTGCAGCGCGCGGAAACGCTGCGCTTCAACTTCGAGTGGGCCGGTACCTTGTCGACAGACGCCGCGCAGGGCGGCGCCTATACCTTCTGGCAGATCAACGGCGAGGCCTGGGACATCAACGACAAGACCTGTGCCGATCGCCCGATTGCGACGCTGAAAAAGGATGGTCATTACATCTTCGAGCTGCGCAACCTCAGTCAGTACCAGCATCCGATTCATCTGCACGGTATGACCTTCAAGGTGATCTCGTCCAATCGCCGCAAGATCGATCCGTGGTTCACCGATACCTACCTGCTGGGCAAGAACGAGACGGCCCGTATCGCGCTGGTCGCCGATAATCCGGGTGTCTGGATGTTTCACTGTCATGTCATCGACCACATGGAAACCGGGTTGATGGCAGCGATCGAGGTGGTATGAGACAGGGCGGAGTAGGGCAGTGAGGAAGCCGCAGATCATCGACCGCAGCCAGGACGAGCGCTTCATGCGCGAAGCCCTGGCGCTGGCGGCGCAGGGCGCTGTGTTGGGAGAGGTGCCGGTCGGCGCTGTGCTGGTGCAGGACGGGCAGATCATTGGGCGCGGCTTCAACTGTCCGATCTCCCGACACGACCCCAGTGCGCATGCGGAAATGGTCGCGGTACGGGATGCGGCGCAGGTGCTGCAGAACTATCGGTTACCCGGCGTGACGCTCTACGTCACGCTGGAGCCGTGCAGCATGTGCGCCGGTCTGATCGTGCATTCGCGGATCCAGCGCGTCGTCTATGGCGCTACCGAGCCGAAGGCCGGCGTGGTTGCCAGTCGCGGCCAGTTTTTCGATCAGGGCTTTCTCAACCACCGGGTGCTGGTCGAGGGTGGTGTGCTGGCCGAGGAGTGCGGGATGGTGCTCAGCGAGTTCTTCCGCCAGCGCCGGCAGAAGGGTTAGCGCGCCGCTGTTGTCGGCTGCAGCGTTTCATGGGCGGCGACGCTGCCCTGTGCCGGAAAGACCACCAGATGGTCGGCGGCGATGGCGATGCCGACTTCCTGCCCGGTGGGGTAGTCCGCATGGCTGGTGAAGATCGCCACCAGTTGATTGCCGGTGGGCAGCTGGAGCCGGTACAGCGTCGACGCGCCGAGGAAGGTCTTGCCGACGATAAGCGCCCGCAGCGGGCTGTCCGGCTTGTAGACGATGTCATCCGGGCGCAGCAACACATCCACCGAGCTGCCTGCCGGCCAGGTGTAGGCACGGTTGCCGCGAATCACACCGAGTTCGGTCTGCACGGTTTCCGGGTCTAGCAGCTGCCCGCGGATGAAATAGCCCTGGCCGATAAAGCTGGCCACGAAGGGCGTCAGCGGTTCGTGGTAAAGGTTGAACGGGGTGTCCCACTGCTCCAGGCGACCGTCCTTGAACACGCCGACCTGATCGCTGACGGCGAAGGCTTCTTCCTGGTCGTGGGTAACCAGAATGGCGCTGGTGTTGCGTGTCTTGAGGATCTCGCGCACCTCATGGCTGAGGCGCCGACGCAGTTCGACGTCGAGGTTGGAGAACGGCTCGTCCAGCAGCAAAAGTGCAGGCTCGGGCGCCAGGGCGCGGGCCAGTGCGACGCGCTGCTGCTGTCCCCCGGAGAGCTCGTGCGGATAGCGTTTGCCAAGGGCGGCCAGGTGCACCAGTTCGAGCATCTCGGAGACGATTTGCGAGCAGTCAGGCTGCTTGCGAATCCCGAAGGCGATGTTCTCCGCCACGGTCAGATGGGGAAACAGCGCGTAGTCCTGAAAGACCATGCCGATGCGGCGCTTCTCCGGCGCCAGGGTGAAGCCCGAGCGGGAAATGACCGACTCCGCCAGGTGGATTTCGCCCTGGTGCACCGGCTCGAAGCCGGCGATGGCACGCAGCGTAGTGGTCTTGCCGCAACCGGACGGGCCGAGCAGGCAGCCGATGTCGCCACGGTTCAGATGCAGGTTGAGGTGCTGGACGATGCTCTGCTCGCCGTAGCCGCAGGCCAGGTCACGCAGTTGCAGCAGCGGCGGCTCGTGTTTCATGCGTGGTGGTAGGCCGGCTCGACGAGAAACTCCAGCAGCGCCTTCTGTACATGCAGGCGGTTCTCGGCCTGATCCCAGGCAACGGAGCGCGGATCGTCGAGCAGGTCGTGGCTGATCTCCTCGCCGCGGTGGGCCGGCAGGCAATGCATGAACAGCACGTCCTCGGCAGCGCAATCGAGCAGAGCGCGGTCCACCTGATAGGGGCGGAACGTGGCCAGGCGTGCAGCGGCTTCGTCTTCTTGGCCCATGGAGGCCCAGACGTCGGTGCTGATCAGGTGTGCGCCTGCAGCCGCTTCGCGCGGATCACGCATTACCTGCACGCGATCACCGGCGCGCGCCATCAGCTCGGCGTCGGGCTCGTAGCCTTCGGGGCAGGCGACCTTGAGTTGGAAGTCGAACTGGATAGCCGCTTCTATATAGGTATTGCACATGTTGTTGCCGTCGCCTATCCAGGCCACCGTCTTGCCGGCGATGCTGCCGCGGTGCTCATGGAAGGTCTGCATATCGGCCATCAGCTGGCAGGGGTGCAGGTCATCGGAAAGACCGTTGATGACCGGCACGCTCGAGTTGGCGGCAAAGTCGGTGAGGGTCGAGTGGGCGAACGTGCGGATCATCACCGCATCGAGCATGCGCGACATGACGATGGCCGAATCGCTGATCGGCTCGCCGCGCCCGAGCTGGGTGTCGCGCGGGGACAGGAAGATCGCCTGGCCGCCGAGCTGGATCATGCCGGCTTCGAACGACAGTCGGGTGCGGGTTGAGGCCTTCTCGAAGATCATGCCCAGCACGCGATTCTTCAGGGGTTCGAACAGGACGCCGCGCTCGCGCAGATCCTTCAGCTCGATGCCGCGGCGGACCAGGCTGTTCAGCTCCTGGGGCGTGCAGTCCATCAGTGAGAGAAAATGCCTTGCGCTCATATCAACTACCTTTATTGCCGCAGCGCGATCCAGTGCTTTTCGACAGAAAAAGGGGACCGACGACTGGGGGTCGCACGGGGAGCGACGAAACGGGAAAGGCGCGATCTTATCCAGAAAGCGAGCATAGGCGCAAATCCGCAGCCCACGGCCTCCGGTGGGCTGAATCGCCGTGCTGACGGCCTTTGCGCCGCAACAAAGCCGAGTCCTCCGCTCGGCTTTCCCACGCTTTTTCCGTTACAATGCGCGGCAACCGTGTCTAGCCGAGGTACTCCATGGATATCATCGAAACCATCAAAGAACAGATCGCCAACAACCCGGTGCTGCTTTACATGAAGGGTTCGCCCAACGCCCCGCAGTGCGGTTTTTCCGCTCGCGCGACCCAGGCGGTAATGGGCTGTGGCGAGAAGTTCGCTTATGTCGACATCCTGCAGAACCCGGAAATTCGTGCCAGCCTGCCGACCTATGCCAACTGGCCGACCTTCCCGCAGCTGTGGGTGAATGGTGAGCTAGTCGGTGGCAGCGACATCATCCTCGAGATGTTCGAGAACGGCGAGCTGCAGACCCTGATCAAGTCCGCTGTCGGCAAGACCGAGGCTTAAGCCCGGTCTGACCGCGTAGGCTTTGCTGATGCCCGCATCGAAGGATGCGGGCATTTTTTTTGTGCCGCTCTGCTGAATAACGCCGCTCGGCTGACGCGTTGATCTTTATGGTCTTTCCCGGGTCAGAGGTCGCGGTGAGGGTGTTTCCCTCTGTTCTGTTTGATCCCTTGAAGTGAGAGACGCCACCTGATGCCCTATATGCGAATGCTGCCCTTTCTGATCGTGCTGGCGGTCGTCCTGTTCAACGGCTTGAAGCCGGAACCGGTACCGCAGCTGTTCGATCAGCAAGACAAGCTGCATCATCTGCTGGGTTTCGCCGCGCTGGCGTTCACCCTTCGTCTGGCGTTCCCGCGGGTGCCATTCCTGTGGGGGCTGGGTCTGACAGTTATTGCGGCGCTGTCGATCGAGATCGGGCAGGGCATGCTGCCTTATCGGACCGCCTCGCGCTGGGACATGCTGGCCAATGTGTTGGGCGTGCTGCTGGGCTGGGGCTGCTCGGTTGTGGCGCAGGGCTGGTGGCGTCAGCGGCTGGGCGAACCGCTGACCGAGTAGGACGCGAATAACCTGGGACTCGGTCCCTGGTGAGAGTCCAGCGGCAATAAAAAAGGTTCATCGCGCTTTCCCGGGGAAGGCAGCCTTGATTTTCAGGAAAAAGTATTCCGAGTCCCGAAAACCATAGGCCATACGCTTGATCACCTTGATGCGGTTGTTGACGCCCTCAAGGACGCTGGTA
>NZ_JACXXG010000088.1 GCF_014764705.1 Stutzerimonas kunmingensis | reverse complement strand
TACCAGCGTCCTTGAGGGCGTCAACAACCGCATCAAGGTGATCAAGCGTATGGCCTATGGTTTTCGGGACTCGGAATACTTTTTCCTGAAAATCAAGGCTGCCTTCCCCGGGAAAGCGCGATGAACCTTTTTTTTGCCGGTAGGAAACGACGCCTTAACTGCAGGAGCGAACAGGCAGAACACGGACAATTAGCGATTCGCCTGCTCACGCGGTTGGGGCATGTGTGATCTGACAAATCGTAAGATTCAGACGCAAGCATGCGTGGCATGCTAATTGCTGAAGCGGAACTCCGATGACCCAGCAAAAACATTTTGGGCCATCAAGCCTGGAATTAAGGCCACTGGGATGCCTGCGTGGGGAAGAAGCATGGCTGACCCGTACACTGGGCAATGGTGGCTTTTCTGCAAAAAGCTTCCTGGGCTAGATGAGGGAGCGTATGAGCACTCGTTGCCTCTAGCGGTGGTAACCAACATGGTGGTGGGGAGACCCCAGCGGGGCACGGTAATAGCATGGTGAGATGGTTTCGGACAACCACTCAAAAATTACAAAGATGTAATGTTTGGGACAGCTTACCGTAAGGGGCGTATAATACATTCACGTACAAACAATCAAGAGGGAACCTTCATGAAGAAAATAAACGGATTGATGCTAGCGCTGGCGCTTACGGTCACCTCACCTCTGATAATGGCCGCAAGTGACTCTGTGGAGCCCATGAAGCACGACCATACAGTGGGTGATGGTCACGAGATGATGATCAAGCTATTAAAAACTGGGAAAGTTCTTAGCGTATCACCTGTGACTGCTCCTTTGTCTGAAAACAGTGATGTTAGAACTTACGAGATACTAATTAAAACCCCTGATGGAGTGACTCACTCTGTTGAATTTAGAGGCATGCCTGTCGGGATAAATAACGGTTAATTGTTCTTGCTCTTGACTAGCACATCCCGTAAATTTTAACTGTGCGTCATTTGCAAAACTGGCGCACAGTAATCGTTCACGCCGAAATATTAAAATGGCAGATAGTTTAAGCCTAAGATTCCAAAATTACATCTGGTGGTAGTTGCGATGAAAATTATAAAGTCGCTTCTTGCGATTGCATTAGTATTAACCCGGCAATCAAATACACCAAATCATGCTGCGTAGGCGATACGTGGATGCCGGAAATAAGAACGGATTCTTTGAGGGCGTAATTGCAATCGTCTCATGACCGAGCGAACACGCCTTTCCAG
>NZ_JACXXG010000087.1 GCF_014764705.1 Stutzerimonas kunmingensis | reverse complement strand
GCAAGCGCTTCGACTTCAAATGCCCCATCGAGGTGATGGGAGAGGTCATGCAAAATGCCATGGCAATGCGGCATGATGCTCCGGTTTCAATTCAATAACCGTGTTGCACTCAGCTCCTGCAACCGCCATGGGTCTAGCCCCACTCGTCAATGGGATGAGCATCTCTACCGTATCTTAGACACGAGACGAAAAAGCACTTTCAAGGCAATCATTGATTCGCTTCCCCCATGGGTAGCTGAAGCTAAGCCTACCATGCCCAAAATCAGAGTTTCACGTGGCCTGCTTAAGTGGATCGAGAGCGGTGGCGACACTCTGGAAACAAGTCTATACCTTGGCAACTCGTTACTGACTGCCTTGCGAAATTACGTACCACCGTCAATCCAAGAGTTTGTATACCGAAAAAAACTCCGTGACCATCAAAATATTCAGCTACTTATAGCCGAAGAAATCTCCCCCTCTACAAGCCACCCCAGTAGTGAAAGTTATGAGATATCCCAAGCCCAGCTCATTAACGCCGTGAAGCAAATCAGAGCCACCCCCCTCCAAGCAGCAGAAAGTAATCCAAACCATATGATTTACTTTCTCTGCTCGCCTCAAACGATTGAGCTTGTCGTCTCATATGCAACATTCGGGAAAGACAACAATCTTATTTCAACATGCAAGACGATTATCACAAAGATCCAAGAAGAAGGCAGTCGCAAAATGATTAAACTGCTTGCCGATGCCAAACCTAAACGCATGGACTTTGCTCTCCTCGAGGTATCCGTTAATGAATAACGAGGAAGCTCAAAAAATCATACCATCGGCACCGTCATCCCAAGCCGTTCTTCCTAATTGGATTCACCCTGTCTCCACAAAGACAGAATGGTATGTGCCAAAAACCGGAACAAGAGTGTCCACCTCAGATGATCCAAACACTAGACACTATGTAAAGATTAGCTTCGACTATAAGCTATTCGACGAGTCATCCACAGCAGACCCAGTGTGGAACTTGTTTATCAGGGACTTACAGTCATCAGCCATTGCCCTGATTGAAAGCTCAAAATCGAAACGACCGAATGCACTTGCTTCATTTGTGAGGACAGCCTTTGAAATTGCCGATCATGTGTACGAGGCACGGGCTCGCTCAAGCCTGTTGCCGCTGACCGAAAACTGACCCAGTAGAGGCTGTTCTGCCGACTGAAAACTGACCCAGGTGTTCAACTGCTTCTGCTCAATTTTTGAGCAGGAGAACACGGGGTGATCAGTATGGAAATGAT
>NZ_JACXXG010000086.1 GCF_014764705.1 Stutzerimonas kunmingensis | reverse complement strand
TTCTGTGGCCTACAGATCGCGCCACCCCGCAGCCGAGGCCGTGCCGCGGACTGAAGGCCACATAAATCGCAAGGCCACACAAGATATGCACCCGCGCCTTCTTCCACTCGGCATAGACGTAGGGCTGCTCCGGCAATGGCCGTAGCGCCGGACGATCCAGGGCTTCGAAGGCCGAGTGCCGGGAACCCGGCAGCTTGCGAAACGGTCGTCGGTTGAGCCGCTCCAGCAACACGGAGATGGCGCTGTTGAGTTCATCCAGGGAGAAGAACTGCCGATTCCTCAGCGCGGCGAGGATCCAGCGCTCGACCACCTGCACGCCAACTTCGGCCTTGGCCTTGTCGCGCGGTTTACGGGCCCGAGCTGGCACCACCGCCACGCCATAGTGCTCGGCCAGATCGCGGTAACTCGGGTTGATGTCCGGCTCGTAGCGATGACTCTTACTCACCGCGCTGCGCAGGTTGTCCGGCACCACGATCTCGGGCACCCCGCCGAGAAAGGCGAAGCAGCGGACATGCGAGCCGAGCCAGTCCGGCAACTGCTGCGACCAGGTGGCCTCGGCGAAGGTGTAGCTGGACGCGCCGAGCACTGCGACGAACACCTGCGCCTGGCGGATCTCGCCGCTGTGGCGGTCGATCACTGGCACCGTCTGGCCGGCGTAGTCGACGAACAGCTTCTCGCCGACGCGGTGCTCCTGGCGCATCACCACGTCCAGCTTGCCCTGCCAGGCTCGGTAGTGCTCGCAGAACCAGCTGTACTGGAAGCCCTGCGGCTGGCTCAGGCGGTACTCCTGCCAGAGCAGAGCCAGGGTTACGCCGGGGCGGCGCAGTTCGGCATGCACCCATGCCCAATCGGGCAGGGGCCGCTGCTCGCTGGGCACCGCCGGGGCTGGTGGAAATAGCTGCTGCTCCAGCTCAGCATCGGACAACGAACAGGGCCAGCTGAGACCGCTGGCGGCAAAGCGGCAGAGGTAATCACCGGCACTGCTGTGGCCAATGCCCAGGCTGCGGGCGATCTTGCGCACGGACAGGCCGCAGTCGAACTTGAGGCGTAACACCTCTCGGATTTTACGCATGGATAAACGCTCCACGACGACCTCTTCGCTTCGAAAAAGAGGTCGATGGTAGTGAATAAATCCTGCGTAGCTGCCTGCCTGGAAAGTGTCCGGATGGCCGTGGAATCGGTGTCCGGATGCGCGTGGAATGAGTGTCCGGATCAGCGTGGAATCACTGTCCGGATGTGCGTGGAATGGGTGTCCGAGTCAGCGTGGAATCCGCA
>NZ_JACXXG010000085.1 GCF_014764705.1 Stutzerimonas kunmingensis | reverse complement strand
CCCGCCGCGTCAGGATAGTTGTCGTGTGAGTTGATTCGATGAGTCTTGGTCGGTGGGCGGAAGTGAGAGCCGTGTGGCGCGTTATTCGATAGAGCATCGGGAGTGGGTGGTGCGGCAGATGATGCCGCCCTTGAACCGGACGGTGCCGGAGCTGGTGGAAGCGACAGGCATTACTGATGCCACCCTGTATGCTTGGCGCAAACAGGCCAGAGCAGCGGGAGCAGTGGTGCCGGGAGATGGACAGCAGGCCGACCAGTGGTCGAGCCAGGACAAGTTTCGGGTGGTGCTGGAAAGCGCCAGCCTCAATGCGGCTGAGCTGGCGGAGTACTGCCGGCGCAAAGGCCTGTATGTCGAGCAGATCAACGCCTGGCGCGAAGCCTGCGAGCAGGCCAACAGCCTGGCTCAGCCGATCAAGACCCGGCGCGAACGCGAAGAGGAAAAGGCCGCGAAGAAGCGCATCAAGCAGCTGGAGCGTGAACTGCGGCGCAAGGATGCGGCGCTGGCAGAAACCGCGGCTCTGCTGGTGTTGCGAAAAAAAGCCGAGGCGCTCTGGGGGAAGGACGAGGACGAATGATCAGCGCCCCGGATCGCCGTGAAACGCTGCAGTTGATCGAGGACGCCGTGGTGGCGGGAGCGCGGCGGGCGCAGGCCTGCGCCGAACTGGGCCTGTCGCTGCGCAGCCTACAGCGCTGGCAGCACTGCCCGGAGGATCGGCGTCCTTCGGCACAACGAGCTGAGCCGGCCAACAAGCTGACCCCGCAAGAGCGCCGCCGCGTGCTGGAGGTCGCCAACCAGCCCGAGTTTGCCAGCCTGCCGCCGCAGCAGATCGTGGCGCGGCTGGCCGATCAGGGCACCTGGCTGGCCTCGGAGTCGACCTTTTACCGGTTGCTGAAGGACGCCGAACAGCAGCATCCGCGCGGTCGTAGCCGCCCACCGGTGAAACGAGCGCTGACGACCCATGTGGCCGACGGCCCGAACCAGCTGTGGTGCTGGGACATCACCTGGCTGCCGACCACGGTCAAGGGCCGTTACTTCTACTGGTACATGATCAAGGACGTCTACAGCCGGAAGCTGGTGGCCAACGAGGTGCATGAAAGTGAAAGCGCCGAGCAGGCCGCCCAGCTGCTACGCCAGGCCTGCCTACGTGAACAGCGGGCAGGCCAGCCGCTGGTACTGCACTCGGACAACGGCAGCGCGATGAAGGGCTCGACCATGCTGGCGGCCATGCAGAACCTGGGTGTGATGCCCTCGTTCAGCCGCCCGCGGGTGAGCAATGACAACGCCTATGCCGAGGCC
>NZ_JACXXG010000084.1 GCF_014764705.1 Stutzerimonas kunmingensis | reverse complement strand
TAGCAGGCCGTTGAAAAAAGCCAGAGCCCGCGTGGCTCTGGCAAAATGGCGGCCATCCTCTTCTGCCGAAGCCAGCCCAAGCCGATGCGTGGACTCGACCTCAAACAAAACGAGCTGTTCAGTTATACGACGCTGGAGCAGCGCATCCCGAACGATCACCCGCTGCGTCCCCTGCGAGGCCTGGTCGATACCGTTCTGGCTTCGATGGATCGGGACTTCGACGGGCTGTACTCCACCCTGGGACGGGCCTCGATTGCGCCGGAGCGGCTGCTGCGCGCCTCGTTGCTGCAGGTGATTTACACCATTCGCTCCGAGCGGCAGTTGGTCGAGCAGATTGATTTCAACCTGCTGTTTCGCTGGTTCGTCGGCTTGTCGATGGACGAGCGCATGTGGGATCACTCGACCTTCAGCCAGAACCGTGACCGCTTGTTCAACCAGGATGTAGCGCGGCTGTTCTTCCAGCGCATCAAGTCGCTGGCCGCATGGTCCGAGTACGCCAGCAACGAGCATTTCAGCGTCGATGGCACGCTGATCGACGCCTGGGCCTCGCACAAGTCCTTTATCAAGAAGGATGGCGGCGACCCACCGGAGGATGGCACGCGCAACCCCGATGCCGACTTCAAGGGCGAGAAGCGCAGCAACGCGACCCACCAATCGACCAGCGATCCCGAGGCCCGGCTGGCGCGCAAGAGCAATGGCGATGCCAGTCGTCTGGCGCACATGGCCCACACGATGATGGAGCACCGCAACGGTCTGATCGTGGATGTGGAATGCACCGAGTTCAATGGACGTGCCGAGGTAGAGGCGGCGCTGGAGATGCTGGAGCGCACGGCCAAGCCGGGCAGCACGGTAGGTGCAGACAAGAATTACGACCAGAAGCGTTTCGTGCAGAGGGCGCGCGAGCTGAAAGTGACACCGCATGTGGCGCAGAAGCGCAAGGGCAGCGCCATCGATGGGCGCACCACGCGGCATCCGGGGTATGCCGCCAGCCAGAAGATCCGCAAGCGGATCGAAGAAGGTTTTGGCTGGCTGAAGACGGTTGGCGGCCTGCGCAAGACCAAGCTGATCGGTCGCGCCAAGCTGAGTGCTCAGTTATTGCTGGGTTTCTCGGTCTACAACCTGATCCGACTGGGTAGCCTGTCGGGTTGGTGGCGAGGATCGCATGTATAGGGCGAGTTACGCCCAAAAAACGCCGAAAGGCGTGAACGTGGTGCTGAAACCTGTCAAAAAGGCCTGAAGTCAGGCCTTGTGTGGACTCCGTTAGGCCAAAGCGCTTGAAAAAGCGCCAAACCGGACGGGTTGGGGCAGTTGAAGCCGAGTTTTTCAACGGCCTG
>NZ_JACXXG010000083.1 GCF_014764705.1 Stutzerimonas kunmingensis | reverse complement strand
TGTAGGAGCTTCACAGGAACCTCCCGAGATCGACGTCGGCCACTCGGCGCAGACCGACGATGTCGACCTTGGCGTAGAGCGCAGTGGTTGCGGGGTGGCTGTGACCGAGAAAGTCTCCGATTTCCTTCATGCTCAGTCCGCGGGAAAGCAGGCGGGTCGCACAGGCGTGCCGCAGGGCATGCGGGCCGTGGTGCTTGATGGCCAGGTTCATCGGCCGCAGCCGCCGGCTCACGACCTGCCAGAGGGCGCTGCCGCTGACGGGCTGATACGGCGCACGCAACTGCAGGAACACCTCGCGCAGTGGTGTCTTTGGCCGCACCAGTTGGAGATACTTGGCAAGAGCGTCGGCTGCAGCACCAGTCAACGGATAACACTCAACGCGCGGGCTCTGCTTGGAGCGATGTACCCGAATGATGGCCTGCTCCCAATCGAGATCATCCAGGCACAGTCTTCGCACCTCGGCTGCCCGCAGACCATACTGTGCGAACAGCAAAACGATGGCGCGATCGCGGATCGCGCCGGATCGTTCATCCTGCATCCCGTCCAGCAGTTGACAGACCGCTTCCCAGGAAGGGCTGGCCGGCAGCGTTTCACCTTGATAGATCCGGCCGGGCCGAATGGCCGCCGCCAATCCTGGTCGGCACTGTTCGTGCTCCTCCAAGAAACGAAGGAAAGCTCGCAGGTTGTAGGCATAGGTCTGCATCGAGGATCGCGTCAGACCATCACGGCGTCCCTTCAGGGCAAGGGCCTGATCGACGGCTTCCCAATCGAGCCTACTGGGATCGCGCCCTAGCGCTGCGACCATCCGAAGAAACTCCGCGGCTCGACCGCAGCGAGTACGGATCGTCACCGGTGATAAATTGCGTTCCTCGCGCATGAAACGCGCATACGCCTCGAGCTGCCGCGCACCCGGTTGTTGGACGGAGTACGGCTGCAGTAAGCCGAGGAAGTGAAGCCAATTCCTTGCCGTCGACACGAATGCAGTTCTGGCGGCCTGGCCGTCTGTCCTACGTCGGCTGTCAGATCGGCAAGCCATCCACCGATCCGCCGCTGCGTCTATATCCTTCAGTGAAACTGCGCCCGGAAACCGCCAGCGAAAGCTCGCACCGACGCACAGCAAGTAGTCGGCGCATTTGACCAAGGTCTTACGCGCGGCCCCAAGGCCTTGCAGATGCTCCAAATAGCGAAGTCGCTCGGGAAAGAGCGGTGATGTGGTGTGACGCGCGATCGCGGCTTCGCGCTTGAATAGCCGATCGAACATGAGTGGACCCTCCTTCAGCAATGGACGGAAGACTCATGTTGCTCTCGGTTGCCTTGATGCTTCTGTGGCCTACAGATCGCGCCACCCCGCAGCCGAGGCCGTGCCGCGGACTGAAGGCCACATAAATCGCAAGGCCACACAAGATATG
>NZ_JACXXG010000082.1 GCF_014764705.1 Stutzerimonas kunmingensis | reverse complement strand
CCACAGAACATATCGACTACCACGTCGAGGTCGACGGGCATTACTACTCGGTGCCTTACCAGTTGGTGAAGAAGCAACTGGAGGTGCGCCTGACGGCGCGCACGGTGGAGTGCTTCCACGCCAATCAGCGGGTGGCTAGCCACCTGCGCTCAACGCACAAGGGCCGGCACAGCACACAGACCGAGCACATGCCCAAGAGCCATCGCGAGCATGCCGAGTGGACGCCGCAACGGCTGATCCGCTGGGCCGAGCAGACCGGGCCGAATACCGCCGGTGTGATCGGCCACATCCTCGAACGGCGCATCCACCCGACCCAAGGTTACCGGGCCTGCCTGGGCATCCTTCGCCTGGGTAAAACCCACGGTGAGGCGCGCCTGGAATTGGCCTGCCGTCGCGCCATCAATCTCGGCGCGTGCAGCTACAAGAGCCTCGAATCGATCCTGCGCCTGGGTCTGGAAAACCTGCCCTTGGCTCAAACCAACCTGCCCCTGCTACCGGACGACCACGCCAACCTGCGCGGCCCCGGCTACTACCACTGAACACAAGGAATCCCACCATGCTGCCTCACCCGACCCTGGACAAGCTCCAGTCCCTGCGCCTGCACGGCATGCTCAAGGCCCTCGCCGAGCAACTGAAAATCCCCGACATCGGCAGCCTGAGCTTCGAGGAGCGCCTCGGCCTACTGGTCGACCGCGAGCTGACTGAGCGCGACGACAAGCGCCTGAGCAGCCGCCTGCGTCAGGCCAGGTTACGCCACAACGCCTGCCTCGAAGACCTCGACTACCGCAGCCCACGCGGCCTCGACAAGGCGCTGATCCTCCAGCTGAGCAGCGGTCAGTGGCTACGCGACGGCCTCAACCTGATCATCAACGGCCCGACCGGTGTCGGTAAAACCTGGCTGGCCTGCGCCCTGGCCCACCAGGCCTGCCGAGAGGGCTACAGCGTGCGTTACCTGCGCTTGCCGCGCCTGTTGGAAGAGCTGGGCTTGGCCCATGGCGACGGCCGCTTCGCCAAGCTGATGAGCAGCTACGCCAAGACCGACCTGCTGATCCTCGATGACTGGGGCTTGGCCCCGTTCACCGCCGAACAGCGGCGCGACATGCTGGAGCTACTGGACGACCGCTACGGCCAGCGCTCGACCATCGTCACCAGCCAGATGCCGGTGGACAACTGGCACGAGCTGATCGGCGATCCGACCCTGGCCGATGCCATCCTCGACCGCCTGGTGCACAACGCCTACCGGATCAATCTCAAGGGCGAATCGATGCGCAAGCGGGCGAAGAAATTGACGACGCCGGGCACCTCGGACTAACAATGCCACCCCTGCGTCGCTGCGCTCCGACTGCCTGTCCGAATGATCGTGGAACAGGTGTCCGGATCAGCGTGGGCTGAGTGTCCGAATGGCGTGGAATCCGCA
>NZ_JACXXG010000081.1 GCF_014764705.1 Stutzerimonas kunmingensis | reverse complement strand
GCCTGGAAAGTGTCCGGATGGCCGTGGAATCGGTGTCCGGATGCGCGTGGAATGAGTGTCCGGATCAGCGTGGAATCACTGTCCGGATGTGCGTGGAATGGGTGTCCGAGTCAGCGTGGAATCCGCACTGAAGCCGCAGGTGCTGCATCAGTTGGCGGAAAGGATGGCGGCGCTCACCTATCTGGAGAAGCGTGCCAAACACATCGAAAACTACTGCTTGTATCATGCCGGTACCTCTACCGTTGGAGGCGAACCGCCCACCCGAAGAGCGATGCCGCCCCTCTCAGTCGTGCAGCGATGTTAGTGAGAAGCTAGCAATTGAGTCAAAGTGCCAGCATTGAATTCAACAGCGGGTCTGACTGCCAGGCCACCAAATGAAATAGCGGGATCGATGTACCGCATGGCCGACTTGATGTCTTTCCAGCCCACATAGGTCATCAAGGCTTTGAGGTCCCATCCATTGGCCGAGGCCCACGTAGCAAAGCCGCGGCGCAAGGAGTGACTGGTATACAGTTCAGCGGGAATTCCGGCGCGTTGCAGAATCTGGCGCAGCAAGCTGATCAGGCTACCCGGATGTAAAGCATCCTCGCTGAGATGCCCCCAGCGATCCAGGCGGCGGAACACGGCTCCACGAACGATACCTGCAGCACTGATCCAGTCGAGATAGGCCTGTACCGGGCATAGTCGCTTGAGCGCCGGCGTGTAGTGCGTCGTACCGAGGTTTTCTCGGTCGCCCTTGCTCTGCGGCAGGAACAGACGCATGCCTGCGCCTGTTTCGGCCTGAATATGCTCGACCTGCAGCCTGCAGAGCTCATCACTGCGAAAGCCCCGCCAGAAGCCGATCAGCAGCAATGCCATGTCGCGCCGGCAGCGCAACAGACTCGCTAAATCGTCCCGCATCCGAGCTCGCCCTGACTCAAGTGCCAACCACTGTACCGCCTGTTCCAAGTGCTTCAGTTGCAAAGGGGCGGCTTGCTTGACCTGTGCTGGGTGCAGGGTGCGGATGCCCTTGAGCACCTGACGCACCGTGGGAGTCTTCGTTGGGTCGGGAAAGCCTTGGGTGATATGCCATTGAGCGAGAGCAGCCAAGCGTTGCTTCAACGTGTTCACACTCAGCGTATCGGCGTAGTCCACCAAGTAGCGGACAACGCTGTCGCCTGTCGCGGGCAGAAAGCCGCCCCATGTCACTTCGAAGTGATCAATGGCCGACTGGTAGCTACGGCGAGTGTTTTCTCGCGTTCCAGCCTGAAGATAGCGTCCGACATCCTTCATTGCCTGTGATGGCCCTTTGTGTACCTGAGAAGGGGTTTGGGGAGCAATGGAACCAAAAACCAACGTAAGCTCTGAATCCCACCGTAACAGACTGTGTGAAAACCTAGCAGTCTGAGAGCAAGCTGAAGACAATGCCTCCATCAGTTGATGGGGGCATTGTCGTTTATGGGCTACATCCAGGGCGAAGGTCGTCAGCAAAGCAGCCTGTTTCCTC
>NZ_JACXXG010000080.1 GCF_014764705.1 Stutzerimonas kunmingensis | reverse complement strand
AACCCTGCTCACGCATGCGTAGGGCCGTGGAGCGCTTTTCACGTTGTTCTTGGGGGCTGAGTTTACGGGCATCTATTTTCATGGAGACAGATTATCTAATATGCCCTATTTATTTGCCAGGTTAATAGTCACGCATGTCGCTGTTGGAACGGTAGATCGAGTTGCGCAGCTTCAGCGACAGATCTTTTGCCGGGCCGCTCTGTACGACGTACTGGACCTGGTTGAAGAACTCGCGTTCCTTACCTTCGCCAGTGCCGGTGTCTACGTTGTCGCCGTAGACATAAGCGGTTTTCCAGAACAGGCCGGGAACGCCGTAACCGCCGAAGTCCAGCTCATAGCTCGCCTGCCAGGAACGCTCGTCCTTGGAGTTGAAGTCGGAGTAGTAGGAGTTAGCTACCCAAATGGAGCTGCCGCCGTCGCCGATGTCATAGCGATAGTCACCGTCACCGGTAACGCGCTGGTGAGCGAGGATGAAAGCATGCGCGCCAGTTGAGTACTTGGCTGCGAGACTCCAGATGGTGGTGTCTTCGGTTTCGCCGAATGTTTCTTTGTCGTACTTGTTGTCGTAAATGTTGAAATCGAACGCGAGCGATTGATCGCCGCCGAACGGCATGACGTAGTTAACGTTGGCGTACTTCTTCTTGGCCACGTCTTCGTTGTCGGCGTAGTAGAGCGACGTGCTCAGGTTCTCGTTGAATGCATAGGTACCGCCTACGACATCAATGCTCTTAAGGCCTACGTCATCGCGGCTGGAAGATGGCATGGAGCTATCTGCGGTGAAGCGACCGGCATTCAGCTCGAGGCCTTCGATCTCATTGCTGGTGATCAAGGTGCCAGTAAACGACTCTGGCAGCAGGCGCGAATCGTCATAGGCGAGCACCGGCATCATCGGCATCTGGTTGCCGTACTTGATCACGGTGTTGGAGAACTGGGCTTTGATAGCTGCGCCGGCCTGGGAAAGGTCGCGCTCCGGCTCGTTGTTGGAGTCGCGCTGGAACATGGCTCCGTAGCTATAGCCTTTGCCACCATCCAGGCGAACGCCCAGCAGGCCATAGGCATCGACGCCTACTCCAATGGTGCCCTGGGTGAAGCCGGACTCGAAGGTAGTGATAAAGCCCTGGCCCCAGCTCCGTACGTCGTCGGCACCATCCTTGTAATCACGGTTGTAGTAAGTGTTGCGCAGCAACAGATCTAGGCTCGCATCTTCGACGAATCCCTATGGACTCCGACTGCTGGCTGGCCAACGCCATCTGGGAGGTGCCCGCCGATACGGCCAGGGCGATTACGCTCCACTTCATCACTTTCATTGTGATTGCTCCTTTGGTTTAAAAACGGTGCTTACCTTGCCGCGCATGGGCGGAAAGGGTGCAACTTCTTAGTCCCGCATCAGGCTTTAGCCAATTTTGGCTGCCCGCCGCGTCAGGATAGTTGTCGTGTGAGTTGATTCGATGAGTCTTGGTCGGTGGGCGGAAGTGAGAGCCGTGTGGCGCGTTATTCGATAGAGCATCGGGAGTGGGTGGTGCGGCAGATGATGCCG
>NZ_JACXXG010000079.1 GCF_014764705.1 Stutzerimonas kunmingensis | reverse complement strand
CAGACTGTGTGAAAACCTAGCAGTCTGAGAGCAAGCTGAAGACAATGCCTCCATCAGTTGATGGGGGCATTGTCGTTTATGGGCTACATCCAGGGCGAAGGTCGTCAGCAAAGCAGCCTGTTTCCTCCCACATTGGAGGAGCTGGTGCCGGAGGATCACTTGGTACGGGTGATCGAGGCCTATGTCGCTCGCCTGGATCTGCAGGCTCTGGGTTTCAGCAAGGCCGAACCACTCAAGACTGGACGTCCTGGCTATGATCCAGCGGATCTACTCAAGCTTTATCTGTACGGTTACTTCCAGCGCATCCGCTCCTCCCGGCGCCTGGAAGCTGAGTGCCAACGCAATGTCGAGGTGATGTGGCTGCTGGGCCGATTGGCACCGGATTTCAAGACCATTGCTGATTTTCGCAAGGACAACAGCGCTGCTTTTCAGGCGACCTGCCGCACCTTCGTCCAGTTCTGTCGCCAGGTGGGGCTGATCAGCGGGCAACTCGTGGCCATCGATGGCAGCAAGTTTCAGGCGGTGGCGTCGCAACGCAAGCATCTGAGCCTGACGAAGCTCAAGCGCCAACAAGCCAAACTGGAGGCGCAGATAAGCCGTTATCTGGCAGAACTGGACGAGGCTGACCGCAGTGAGGCAACTGAAGGGGTTGATCGCCGTGCGGTCAAGGCAGCGCTGCAGCACCTGGAGAGCCGACATGCCGATAACCTGACAGCCCAGGCGTTGATGGAGGTACAGAGGCTGGATCAGTTCGTCGTGGGCGAGGACGAGGCCCGCATGATGCGTACCCACCAGGGGGCTCGCGTGGCTTATAACGTGCAAAGCGCAGTAGATGGCGAGCATGGGCTGATCGTGCATCATGCCGTCACTCAGAACGGCAGCGATAACCAGCAACTGGAACCGATGGCCAAGGCCGCCCAGGCGATCCTAGAACAGGAAGCGCTGACGGTTACAGCCGATGCCGGCTACTCCAATGGTGAGCAGTTTCAAGCCTGTGATGATGCTGGGATTACGGCCTATGTGCCGGAGAATCGAGGTATCAATAACAAGGGCGACGACACGCCGCTATTCGATCGCAGCGCCTTCACTTATGACGCCACCCACGACCAGTACCAATGCCCGGCAGGCAAATGGCTACTGTTCAAGCAGGTCAGTGGCCTACAGCGCATCTATGCCGTGCAGGATGACTGCGCGGGCTGTCCATTGAAAACACGCTGCACCAAGGCTAAACGTCGACACGTGAGTCGGCATGTCCATGAATCCGCGTTCGAACGCATGCATCAGCGGATGCAGGCGCATCCAGAGATGATGGTCAGGCGCCGATCCATCGTCGAACATCCCTTCGGCAATCTGAAGCAGTGGATTTTGGGTAATGGTCGCTTCCTGCTCCGACAACTGCGGGGAGCGCGGACGGAAATGGCCCTGGCGGTCAACGCCTACAACCTTAAACGAGCTATCAATGTGCTGGGTGCCCGTCGGTTGATCGAGCTGTTGGGGTAAATCCCGCTTTCCATTTCCAAGCATCAAAAACACCAACGCCCCGAACCAGTCGGGGCGTTGGATTTTTCTGGCGTCAGTGCGTTTTCACACGCTCTG
>NZ_JACXXG010000007.1 GCF_014764705.1 Stutzerimonas kunmingensis | reverse complement strand
CTGGCCACAACGCCCGCACTTAGGAAGAGAGCCGGCTTGAGGTTCAAGCTCAATGAGGAGGGTGTTATCGGTAGATGGGCGACAGGTAACGGCGTCGTAGCCTGGCCAGAAAGCGGCAAGATCAATAGGATGCACGGCGACAGCAGGGACAGGTGAAGGGTGTGTTTGGCGACTGCCAATTTACCTGCTTCCCTGACTGTCAACTCGCTCTTCCCCCAGACTCCGCGAAGAACCTTTTTTTTGTTTTGTTTCAGGACAAATCAGGCATCTACCGTCGAGACGCCTTGGGCAGCAGCAGGGGTCGTCGCCTCGGACACGGCCTGCTGTGGCCTGATGTCGGTTGCGTGAAGGCCTTTCGGACCCTGCAGGATGTTGAACATGACCGCTTGCCCAGCTTTCAGAGTTCGATAGCCTTCCATCTGGATGGCCGAGTAGTGGGCGAACAGGTCCTCATCGCCGCCGTCTGCTACGATGAACCCGTAGCCTTTGGCGTTGTTGAACCACTTGACCTTACCGCTTAGCATGCTGTTATCCCTCTGCAAAGGAGTCCATTACTGGAGTAACATCCATTTCATTCCGCGCTTATGCAGCCCGAGGCCTCATGTTGCGCAACCCGTTTGCCCTTGTAGGCACATACTGTTTGTATCACCGTTTTGCCGATAGTCAAGGCGACTCGTCAGCTGGCTGCGAAGCTGTCCATATTTATCTGGCCCCCGCGCCACGACCTAGAACCGTTATGCGCATGCATGCATTTGCTCAGATTCGACTAACATTCAATCAGGACCGGCCTCAACGGGACGAAGACGACGCGTCTGGTCTCGCTGTCCAGGAGGCCAAGCCGGAATTAAAGGCACCACCGATGTATAAAGTTGTCATGTTCAATGACGACTACACACCGATGGATTTCGTCGTCGAGGTGCTGGAAGGCATTTTCAATCACAGCAGGGAGCAGGCCACCAAAATCATGCTGGCCGTCCATACCGAGGGGCAGGCCGTCTGCGGGCTCTATACGCGCGACGTAGCCGAAACCAAAGCGATGCAAGTGAATCAATATGCAAGGGAATGCCAGCACCCGCTGCTCTGTGAGATCGAGAAGGACGGTTAACTCCGACTGCTGGAGAAGAGGTGAAAGCTATGTTGAACCGTGAGCTCGAAGTCACTCTGAATCTGGCTTTCAAAGAGGCACGTACCAAACGTCATGAATTCATGACGGTTGAACACCTCCTGTTGGCCCTACTGGACAATGAAGCGGCAGCCACCGTGCTGCGGGCCTGTGGCGCGAGCCTGGACAAGCTGCGCCATGATCTGCAGGAGTTCATTGATTCCACCACTCCACTAATTCCACAGCACGATGAGGAGCGCGAAACCCAGCCTACGCTTGGCTTTCAGCGCGTACTGCAGCGTGCCGTATTCCATGTCCAAAGCTCTGGCAAGCGGGAAGTGACCGGGGCAAACGTGCTGGTCGCGATTTTCAGCGAGCAGGAGAGCCAGGCCGTATTCCTTCTCAAGCAGCAGAACGTCGCGCGTATCGACGTCGTCAACTACATTGCTCACGGTATTTCAAAGGTGCCTGGCAATGCTGGTAGCCCGGAGAACGATGCGGAGATGCAGGATGAGGACGGTGGCGAGCCGGGTGCGTCAGGCAATCCTCTGGATGCCTATGCGAGCAATCTGAACGAGCTGGCGCGCCAAGGACGGATCGACCCGCTGGTTGGGCGTGAGAACGAAGTCGAGCGTGTCGCGCAGATTCTCGCGCGTCGGCGTAAGAACAATCCGCTTCTCGTAGGTGAAGCTGGCGTCGGTAAGACCGCTATTGCTGAAGGCCTGGCAAAACGCATAGTGGATAATCAGGTTCCGGACCTGCTCGCTGATAGCGTCGTCTACTCGCTAGATCTGGGTGCGCTGCTGGCGGGTACGAAGTATCGAGGTGATTTCGAGAAGCGCTTCAAGGCGTTGCTCGGAGAGTTGCGCAAGCGGCCGCATGCCATTCTTTTTATTGATGAGATCCATACGATCATCGGTGCCGGAGCTGCGTCTGGCGGCGTGATGGACGCGTCGAACCTGCTCAAGCCCTTGCTTTCTTCCGGTGAAATCCGCTGCATCGGTTCTACGACCTTCCAGGAATTCCGTGGGATCTTCGAGAAGGATCGCGCCCTCGCGCGTCGCTTCCAGAAAGTCGATGTCAGCGAACCTTCAGTCGAAGACACGATCGGCATTCTGCGTGGCCTTAAGGGGCGTTTCGAGCAGCATCACAACATCGAATACAGCGATGAGGCGCTTCGTGCCGCGGCAGAATTGGCCTCGCGCTACATCAATGATCGGCATATGCCTGACAAGGCCATCGACGTGATCGATGAGGCGGGCGCCTATCAGCGCCTGCAGCCGGAAGAGCAGCGGGTCAAGTGCATTGATGTCGAACAGGTCGAAGACATCGTGGCAAAGATTGCGCGGATTCCTCCGAAGCACGTCAGCAGTTCGGACAAGGAGCTGTTGCGTAACCTCGAGCGCGATCTGAAACTCACGGTTTTTGGCCAGGATGATGCGATCGACTCGCTGGCGACAGCCATCAAGCTTTCACGGGCGGGACTGAAGGCTCCGGACAAGCCGGTTGGATCGTTCCTTTTTGCCGGGCCTACCGGCGTGGGTAAGACAGAGGCTGCACGCCAGCTGGCTCGAGCGCTGGGCGTCGAGCTGATCCGTTTCGACATGTCCGAGTACATGGAGCGTCACACTGTATCTCGTCTGATCGGTGCGCCTCCGGGATACGTTGGGTTCGACCAGGGTGGCTTGTTGACTGAGGCCATCACCAAACAGCCGCATTGCGTGCTGTTGCTGGACGAAATCGAAAAGGCGCACCCTGAGGTCTTCAACCTGCTGCTGCAGGTCATGGATCATGGCACGCTCACGGACAATAACGGTCGCAAGGCCGACTTCCGCAACGTGATCATCATCATGACCACCAATGCTGGTGCGGAGACCGCGGCGCGGGCTTCTATCGGTTTTACCTTGCAGGATCATGCCTCTGACGCGATGGAGGTCATCAAGAAGAGCTTTACGCCAGAGTTTCGCAATCGTCTGGATACCATTATCCAGTTCGGCCGTCTGAGTCACGAAGTCATCAAGAGCATCGTCGACAAGTTCTTGATCGAGCTGCAGGCGCAGCTCGAAGACAAGCATGTGACGTTGGAGGTGTCAGATGCTGCGCGCAGCTGGCTGGCGGAGCATGGCTACGATGCGCAGATGGGGGCGCGGCCGATGGCACGGCTTATTCAGGACAAGATCAAGAGGCCGTTGGCCGAGGAGATCCTGTTCGGTGAGCTGGCCGAACATGGTGGCGTGGTTCACATCGATATTCGGGGCGGCGAGCCGTTCTTCGAATTCGAGACCACTGCAGAGCTGGCCTGACCCTAGGTGGTATCGAGCGCCCGGCTTCGGCCGGGCGTTTTTCGTTCCGGCATTACGTGCGGCTGTTTCCGGCTGTTTGCTGCTGCAACAAAAAAGCCCGGCATAAACCGGGCATTTTTCTCGCGGCTCGCTTAGCGGGCGCGGTAGGTGATGCGACCCTTGCTCAGATCGTAGGGGGTCAGTTCCACGCGAACCTTGTCACCGGTAAGAATCCGGATGTAGTTCTTGCGCATCTTTCCGGAGATGTGCGCAGTAACGACGTGCCCGTTTTCCAACTCCACACGAAACATGGTGTTAGGCAGGGTGTCGACGACAGTACCTTCCATTTCGAAGCTGTCTTCTTTCGACATTCAGTAAAGTCCTCGGTGTCCAAATGAGTGACCCGGCGCATGCATGCGCGGGCAAAAGCGGCAAGCATTGTGCCCGAAATGGGTCGATGAGCCAAGGACTTCAGCTGAGCGTCACCCAGCGCTGGTTGACCAGCAGTTCGATGGGGCGATATTCGGTCTTGTAATTCATCTTCCGGCAGTTCTTGATCCAGTACCCGAGGTACACGGCCTTCAGGCCGAGACGTGCTGCTTCGCCGATCTGCCAGAGAATCGCGTAGCGCCCCAGGCTGCGCCGTTCTTCTTCGGGATCGTAGAAGGTGTAAACGGCGGATAGTCCATTGGGCAGTACATCGGTGACGGCGACTGCGAGCAGTCGTCCATCCAGCCTGAATTCGTAGAATCGACAAAACGGTAGGTCACGCACCAGGAAGGTATTGAACTGCTCGCGGCTGGGGGGGTACATGTCGCCGTCCGCATGGCGCTTTTCGATGTAGGTCGCGTAGAGCGCGTAGAGCTCCTCGCTGAACGCCGGGCGAACACAACGTACCTGCAGGTCAGCGTTGCGTTTGAGGATTCGTTTCTGTTGCCGGCTGAGCTCTGGCGAGCTTGCCGGAATGCGAGCCGGAATGCAGGCCGAGCACCGCTGGCAGTGGGGGCGGTAGAGGTGATCGCCGCTACGCCGGAAGCCCATCTCGGAGAGTTCCGCGTACACCTGCGCGTCCATCGGCTGGCTAGGGTCGAGGAACAGCGTGGTTGCCTGTTCATCGGGCAGATAGCTGCACGCATGGGGCTGTGTGGCGTAGAACTTGAGGCGAGCCAGTGAAGTCATGGTCAACTCTCAGAAATCATGAGCTGAGTGTAGGTCAGCTTGCGGTAGCCGACTAGGCGCGCCAGTCGGCTGCGCTGGGCTGATCCAAATGCTCGGCAAGTGCGGCGGCGAATTGCTCACGCGTAATGCTGCGGGCCCCAAAGCTTTCCAGATGACGTGTCGGCATCTGGCAGTCAATCAGGACAAAACCCCAATCACGCAGCTGTTCCACCAGTGTGACGAATCCAACCTTGGACGAATCGGTAGCGCGACTGAACATCGACTCGCCGAAAAATAGCTTACCGATTGCCAGTCCGTAGAGTCCGCCGACGAGATGCTGCTCCTGCCAGACTTCCACCGAATGCGCGACGCCCATTTCGTGCAAC
The DNA here is from genome assembly GCF_014764705.1 of Stutzerimonas kunmingensis. Classification (GTDB taxonomy): domain Bacteria; phylum Pseudomonadota; class Gammaproteobacteria; order Pseudomonadales; family Pseudomonadaceae; genus Stutzerimonas. The sequence goes on along the minus strand of NZ_JACXXG010000007.1, from coordinate 169,463 downwards.
TGAACATAGGCTTGCTGCATCGGTGTGGTGATCCAGGTTCCGTCCGAATAGCTACGAGGCCCGGCGCAGCCTTGGATCACGTCGGTAAACGCTTGATCGAAGGTCACCTGAAATTCGCCCTGACGGATGCGCTTGCGCAGGCTGCGCGACACATGCAGTTCGTTCGGGAACAGCACCGTTCGCGGATCGGGAGACCACCACAGCAACGGTTGCCCATCCTGGTACCAGGGAAAGCAGCCGTGGCGATAGGCGGCCAGCAGGCGTTCATGGCTAAGGTCACCCCCAGCAGCCAAAAGGCCGTTGGGTTCTCGCAAAGCCGCTTCGAGAGGGGGGAAGCAGAGATCGTCGCGCTTTAGCCAGGTCAGCATGTCGCCACGCAAATGCAGGTAGGGGAGGGCGGGCCGAGGCCCGCCACTAGATCAGTTGTCGAGGTACTTTTCTGCGTCCAGAGCGGCCATGCAGCCGGCACCGGCCGAGGTGATCGCCTGGCGATAGACGTGATCAGCCACATCACCAGCAGCGAAGACGCCAGGGATGCTGGTGCAGGTGGCATCACCCTCGCCGCCACCTCTAACCTTCAGGTAGCCATCCTTCATTTCCAGCTGGCCCTGGAACAGGTCGGTGTTCGGCTTGTGGCCGATGGCGATGAATACGCCGGCGAGGTCCAGCTTGTTCTCTTCGCCGGTGAGAGTGCTCTTCAAGCGGACACCGGTCACGCCGCTGGCATCGCCGAGTACTTCCTCGAGGGTATGGTTCCAGTGCAGGCGGATGTTGCCGTTGGCCGCCTTGTCCATGATCTTGTCCTGCAGGATCTTCTCCGACCGCAGTTTGTCGCGGCGGTGGATCAGGTGGACTTCCTTGGCAATGTTGGACAGGTACAGCGCTTCCTCGACCGCAGTGTTGCCGCCGCCGATCACCGCGACGACCTGGTTGCGATAAAAGAAGCCGTCGCAGGTGGCGCAGGCCGATACACCACGGCCAGCGAACGCCTCTTCAGAGGGCAGGCCGAGGTATTGTGCCGAGGCACCGGTGGCGATGATCAATGCGTCGCAGGTATAGACGCCGCTGTCGCCGCGCAGGGTGAATGGGCGCTGCTGCAACTCTGCGGTATGGATGTGATCGAAGACGATCTCGGTGTCGAAGCGCTCGGCGTGCTTCTGCATGCGGACCATCAGGTCCGGGCCGGTCAGACCTTCGACATCGCCGGGCCAGTTGTCGACTTCGGTGGTGGTGGTCAGCTGACCGCCGGGCTGGATGCCGGTGATCATCAGTGGCTTCAGATTGGCGCGGGCAGCGTATACCGCAGCGGTATATCCGGCCGGGCCGGAGCCGAGGATGATCAGACGCGAATGCTTGACTTCACTCATAAAAAGCCCTCATAAGCCTTTGTTGCAAATAGAGAAGCGTGCTCCAGTCGAGCCGCGTCGGGAAATCGGGCGTTTATGCTACACCGAAGCATCGGCAAAAGCCCAAGCCGCCGCGGAACCTGCATGCCATCGAATCGACAAACCCGTACAATGCCGGGGTTCTGGCTGACTACGGTTCATCGCGCCGCAGGCGCAGGAAAGAAAGCGTTTTGAAGAATTCCTCATCTACCGCGCCGGCAACCGTCTGGCGACAGCAATTGCACTATCGCCTCAAGGAAGGCGCGTTGATAGCGCTCGGTGCGCTCTGCGTCTACCTGTGGATGGCGTTGCTTACCTACGATCCGGGCGATCCTGGCTGGACCCACACCAGCAATGTCGATCAGGTCCGCAACGCTGCCGGCCGTGCCGGCGCCTGGTTTGCCGATGTTCTGTTCATGGCGCTGGGCTATTTCGCCTATTTGTTTCCCCTGCTGCTTGGCGTCAAGGCCTGGCAAGTGTTCCGCGCGCGTCATCAGCCCTGGGTGTGGAACGGCTGGCTGTTCTCCTGGCGCCTGATCGGTCTGGTGTTCCTGGTCCTGTCCGGGTCCGCGCTGGCCTATATCCATTTCCAGGCCGCTCCTGGCTTGCCCGCGTCTGCCGGCGGTGCGCTGGGAGAGAGCCTCGGTCAGTTGGCCGTTCTGTCCCTTAACGTACAGGGCAGCACCCTTGCGCTGTTGGCGTTCTTCCTGTTCGGCCTGACGGTGTTCACCGATCTGTCCTGGTTCAAAGTGATGGACATCACCGGCAAGATCACTCTCGACCTCATCGAGCTGATCCAGAGCTTCTTCAGTCGCTGGTGGAGCGCCCGCGCCGAGCGCAAGCAGATGGTCGCCCAGTTGCGAGAAGTCGACGATGTCGTGAGCGAGGTGGCTGCGCCGATGGTGCGCGACCGTCGTGAGCAGGCCAAGGTCAAGGAGCGCATCATCGAACGTGACGAGTCCCTGGCAAAGCACATGAGCGAGCGCGACAAGCGCGTGGCTCCGGTGATCGCTCCACCTGCTCCTGCCAAAGCCGCCGAACCGAGCAAGCGCGTGCTGAAAGAAAAGCAGGCCAACCTGTTTGTCGATCCGCTGATCGAGGGCAGCCTGCCGCCGATCTCGATACTTGATGCTGCCGAGAAACAGCAGAAGCAATACTCGCCTGAGTCGCTGGAAGCGATGTCGCGGCTGCTGGAGATCAAGCTGAAGGAGTTCGGTGTAGAGGTCATCGTCGAGTCGGTACATCCAGGCCCGGTGATCACCCGCTTCGAAATCCAGCCGGCAGCCGGTGTGAAGGTAAGCCGTATCTCCAATCTGGCCAAAGACCTTGCGCGCTCACTGGCAGTGATCAGCGTGCGGGTGGTCGAAGTGATTCCGGGCAAGACCACTGTAGGTATCGAGATTCCCAACGAGGATCGTCAGATCGTGCGCTTCTCCGAGGTGCTTTCTTCGACCCCCTACGACGACGCCAAATCACCGGTCACCCTTGCACTCGGCCATGATATCGGCGGTAAGCCGGTCATCGCCGACCTGGCGAAGATGCCGCACCTGCTAGTGGCTGGTACCACTGGTTCCGGTAAGTCGGTGGGCGTCAACGCGATGATTTTGTCGATCCTGTTCAAGTCCACGCCGGAAGAGGCGCGGTTGATCATGATCGATCCTAAGATGCTTGAACTGTCGATCTACGAAGGCATTCCGCACCTGCTTTGCCCCGTCGTCACGGACATGAAGGAGGCGGCCAACGCACTGCGCTGGAGCGTCGCCGAGATGGAGCGGCGCTACAAGCTGATGGCGGCCATGGGCGTGCGTAACCTCGCGGGCTTCAATCGCAAGGTCAAGGAAGCCGAAGAGGCGGGCACACCGCTTACCGATCCGCTGTTCCGTCGCGAGAGCATGGATGACCAGCCGCCGCCGCTGAAATCCCTGCCGACCATCGTCGTGGTGGTGGACGAATTCGCCGACATGATGATGATCGTCGGCAAGAAGGTCGAAGAGCTGATCGCGCGTATCGCACAGAAGGCACGCGCGGCGGGTATTCACCTGATCCTTGCCACCCAGCGTCCGTCGGTGGATGTGATTACCGGCCTGATCAAGGCCAACATTCCGACCCGAATGGCATTCCAGGTATCCAGCAAGATTGATTCGCGCACCATTCTCGACCAAGGTGGTGCCGAGCAGTTGCTGGGGCACGGTGACATGCTCTACCTGCCGCCGGGCACCGGCCTGCCGATTCGTGTCCATGGCGCGTTCGTTTCCGATGAGGAAGTGCACCGGGTGGTCGAGGCCTGGAAGGCCCGTGGCGCGCCTGACTACATTGAAGACATTCTTGCTGGCGCCGAAGAGGCGGGTAGCGGCTTCGATGGTAGCAGTGGCGAAGGCAGCGGAGAGGGCAGCGAGGAAGACCCGCTGTACGACGAGGCCGTCCGCTTTGTCACCGAAAGCCGCCGCGCGTCGATCTCCGCCGTGCAGCGCAAGCTGAAGATCGGCTACAACCGCGCCGCACGCATGATCGAGGCCATGGAAATGGCCGGCGTGGTGACATCCATGAATACCAACGGCTCGCGCGAAGTCATCGCGCCGCCACCCATGCGCGATTGAATCGCTTCGAGGGCTACATGCAATTGATCCGTTTGCTGTGTGCATCTGTCCTGATGGTCGCTCTGGCACCGGCCCATGCCGACCAGGCGGCTTCTACCAAACGCCTGACCGGCCTGCTCAACCAGGCCGAAACCCTGACTGGCCGCTTCTCGCAGCTCTCGCTCGACGGCAGTGGCACCCAGCTGCAGGAGACCTCCGGGGAGCTGGCGCTCAAGCGTCCCGGCCAGTTTCGCTGGCATACCGATGCACCGATGGAGCAGCTGCTGGTGTCCAACGGCGAAAAGGTCTGGTTGTATGACCCAGACCTCGAGCAGGTCACCGTTCAGCAGCTCGATCAGCGTCTGACGCACACCCCCGCGCTTTTGCTTTCCGGTGATGTCTCCACCATCAGCGAGAATTTCGAGGTCTCGCACAAGGAGGCCGGGGACGTGGTGGACTTCACCCTCAAGCCCAAGGCCAAGGACACCCTGTTCGACAACCTGCGGCTGTCCTTCCGCGGCGGCGTGATCAATGACATGCAGCTGATCGACAGTGTCGGTCAGCGCACCAATATCCTCTTCATGGGGGTGAAGATGAATCAGCCGCTCAAGGCCGACCTGTTCACCTTCGAGATTCCCGAGGGTGCCGACGTCATTTCCGAGTGAGCCTAATCTGACATTCGTATCAGGCGGCCTGCGCAGCGGCGGGCCGCTGCAATCGAGGTAACCGTCCGCAATGGACCTGTTCAGCCGCGAACCTGTCGCCCAGCCACTTGCCGCGCGTCTGCGCGCAGCCAGCCTCGACGAATACGTCGGGCAGGAGCACCTGCTCGCGCGCGGCAAGCCGTTGCGCGAGGCGCTTGAGCAGGGCGCGTTGCACTCCATGGTGTTCTGGGGGCCGCCCGGTGTCGGCAAGACCACTCTGGCGCGGCTCCTGGCCAAGGTCTCCGATGCCCATTTCGAGACGGTTTCCGCCGTGCTCGCCGGGGTCAAGGAGATTCGCCAGGCGGTGGAGATCGCCAAGCAGCAGGCGGCGCAGTACGGCCGGCGGACCATTCTGTTCGTCGACGAAGTGCATCGTTTCAACAAGTCCCAGCAGGACGCCTTCCTGCCTTACGTCGAAGACGGCACGCTGATCTTTATCGGCGCCACCACCGAAAACCCCTCTTTCGAACTCAACAATGCCTTGCTCTCGCGGGCTCGCGTTTATGTGCTGAAAAGCCTGGACGAAGCGGCCTTGCGCAAACTGGTGACGCGCGCGCTGACCGAGCCCAAGGGCCTTGGCGAGCTCAATCTCACGCTGCCGGAGGAGAGCTTCCAGATGCTGCTGGCGGCAGTCGATGGTGACGGTCGTCGGCTGCTCAACCTGCTGGAGAATGCATCGGACCTTGCCGAGGAGGGCGGCAGCATCAGCACCGACCTGCTGCAGGATCTGCTGGGCGACAGTCGCCGTCGTTTCGACAAGGGTGGCGAGGCCTTCTACGACCAGATATCGGCGCTGCACAAATCGGTGCGCGGCTCGAATCCGGATGCCGCGCTGTACTGGTTTGCGCGCATGCTCGATGGCGGCTGCGACCCGCTGTACATCGCCCGACGTGTCGTGCGCATGGCCAGCGAGGAAATCGGTAATGCCGACCCCCGCGCGCTGCCGTTGTGCCTGAACGCCTGGGACGTGCAGGAGCGCCTGGGCAGTCCGGAAGGGGAGCTGGCCGTGGCTCAGGCGATCGTCTATCTCGCCTGCGCGCCGAAGAGCAACGCCGTCTATACCGCGTTCAAGGCGGCCATGCGCGACGCGGCGGAAAACGGCTCGCAGGAAGTGCCGCTGCATTTGCGAAATGCGCCGACCAAGCTGATGAAAGAACTTGGCTACGGCAACGAATATCGCTACGCCCACGACGAACCGGATGCCTACGCGGCAGGCGAGGATTACTTTCCCGAGTCCATGGAACCGCGCCGCTACTATCACCCCGTACCACGCGGCCTGGAAAGCAAGATCCGCGACAAGCTCGAACACCTTGCCCGGCTCGACCGCGAAAGCCCCATCCAACGGAGAAAGGAATGATCCGCATGGCCTTCGCTGTCGCCTGTGGCGGCGTGATCGGGACCCTGTTGCGCTTTGCCCTGGCGGCCTGGGTCAGCGCGCAATGGCCGCGGCATTTCTATCTGGCCACGTTGGCCGTGAACCTGCTTGGCTGTCTGCTGATCGGCTATCTCTATGCCACCTTCCTCGCCCGGCCGGATATCTCGCCGGAGCTGCGTGGCGCACTGATCATCGGCTTTCTTGGCGCACTGACGACCTTCTCCAGCTTCTCACTGGACGCACTGCGGCTGCTGGAAAGCGGTCAGCTGGCGACTGCCTTCGCTTATGTCGGCGGCAGCGTGTTCGGTGGCCTGTTGGCGGCCTGGGCCGGTCTGGCGCTCGCCAGGTTATGAACCGGCGCGCGTTCACAGTAAACTTCGCTCCCTCTTCGCCTTTCATCCAAGCTTTCACAGACGAGACCCACCATGCTTGATTCGAAACTGGTACGCACTCAGCTACAGGACGTGGCGGCCCGCCTGGCCACCCGTGGCTACCAGCTGGACGTGGCGCGCATCGAAGCGCTGGAAGCTCAGCGCAAGACCGTGCAGACCCGCACCGAACAACTCCAGGCCGAGCGCAACGCGCGCTCCAAATCCATCGGCCAGGCCAAGCAGCGCGGTGAGGACATCGCGCCGTTGCTCGCCGACGTGGATCGCATGGGCTCGGAACTCGAATCCGGCAAGCAGGAGCTGGACCGCATCCAGACCGAACTCGACCAGCTGATGCTGAGCATTCCCAACCTGCCGCACGAGTCGGTGCCGGTCGGTGCGGATGAGGACGAGAACGTCGAGGTTCGCCGCTGGGGTACGCCGAAGACCTTCGACTTCGCCGTTCAGGATCACGTCGCCCTGGGCGAGCAGCATGGCTGGCTGGACTTCGAGACCGCGGCCAAGTTGTCCGGTGCCCGCTTCGCCCTGATGCGCGGCCCGATCGCCCGCCTGCATCGCGCCCTGGCGCAGTTCATGATCGACCTGCACACCCGTGAGCATGGCTACGAAGAGGCCTACACGCCGTATCTGGTACAGGCCCCGGCGCTGCAGGGAACCGGTCAGCTGCCGAAGTTCGAGGAAGATTTGTTCAGGATCAGCCGCGAAGGCGAGGCGGACTTCTATCTGATCCCGACCGCCGAGGTGTCGCTGACCAACATCGTGGCCGGCGAGATTCTCGATGCCAAAGAGCTGCCGCTGAAGTTCGTCGCCCACACGCCCTGTTTCCGTAGCGAGGCCGGCGCCTCGGGGCGCGATACCCGCGGCATGATCCGTCAGCACCAGTTCGACAAGGTCGAGATGGTGCAGATTGTCGAGCCGTCCAGGTCCTTCGAGGCGCTGGAAGAGCTGACCGGTAACGCCGAGAAGGTGTTGCAACTGCTGGAGCTGCCTTACCGCGTGTTGTCGCTGTGCACCGGCGATATGGGCTTCGGCGCGACCAAGACCTATGACCTGGAAGTCTGGGTGCCGAGCCAGGACAAGTACCGCGAGATTTCTTCCTGCTCCAACTGTGGCGACTTCCAGGCGCGGCGCATGCAGGCGCGTTACCGCAATCTGGAAACCGGCAAGCCGGAGCTCGTGCACACCCTCAATGGTTCGGGCCTGGCGGTCGGTCGTACCCTGGTCGCCGTACTGGAGAATTACCAGCAGGCTGACGGAAGTGTTGTGGTGCCCGACGTACTGAAGCCATACATGGGTGGTATCGAAACCATCGGCTGAGGCTGCAGCAGCGGTTCGGCATCAGGCCGGATCCTTGATATTCGACAAGGGGCATCGCGGCCGTAATGGCTGTCATGCCCATACCACCAACGACCCTCCAGGATTCGCCCATGGAATACCTCCCGCTGTTCCACAACCTCAAAGGCCGCACGGTGTTGATCGTCGGGGGTGGCGAGATTGCGCTGCGCAAGGCTCGGCTGCTGAGCGAAGCTGGAGCACGGCTGCGGGTGGTGGCGCCGAGCATCGAGGCGCAACTGGCCGAACTGGTAGGAGCGGGCGGTGGCGAATGCCTCAATCGCGGCTATGACCCGCAGGACCTCCAGGGCTGTGTGCTGGCCATCGCCGCCACCGATGACGAGCCGCTGAATGCCGCGGTTTCGCAGCATGCCAACGCGCTGGGTATGCCAGTCAACGTGGTCGACTCGCCGCAGCTGTGCAGCGTGATCTTTCCGGCGATCGTCGACCGCTCGCCGCTGGTGATTGCGGTTTCCAGTGGTGGCGATGCTCCGGTGCTGGCGCGGTTGATCCGCGCGCGTATCGAGACCTGGATTCCAGCGGCCTACGGGCAGCTGGCTGGGCTGGCCAAACAGTTCCGCGCTCAGGTCAAAGCCAAGTTCGCCAATGTTCAGCAGCGGCGGGTGTTCTGGGAGGAAACCTTTCAGGGACCGATCGCCGAACAGGCGTTGGCTGGGTGCAGCGCCGAAGCCGAGCGCCTGCTGGCGGAGAAGCTTGCCGGTGCAGCGCCGCGCGCGCTGGGCGAGGTTTATCTGGTAGGCGCTGGCCCGGGCGACCCTGACCTGCTGACTTTTCGTGCCTTGCGCCTGATGCAGCAGGCTGATGTCGTGCTCTACGATCGCCTGGTGGCGCCAGCGATCATCGACCTGTGCCGGCGCGATGCCGATCGCATCTACGTTGGCAAGCAGCGTTCGGAACACGCGGTGCCGCAGGAGCAGATCAATCAAAAGCTGGTGACCCTGGCCAAGGAAGGCAAGCGCGTTCTACGGCTCAAGGGCGGTGATCCATTCATCTTTGGCCGCGGTGGCGAGGAGATCGAGGAGCTGGCAGCCAACGGTGTGCCGTTCCAGGTCGTGCCGGGTATCACTGCCGCCAGCGGCTGTGCAGCCTATGCCGGCATTCCGCTCACTCATCGCGATCATGCGCAGTCGGTGCGTTTTGTCACCGGTCATCTGAAAGACGGCAGCTGCGATCTACCCTGGGCGGAACTCGCTGCGCCGGCACAGACGCTGGTGTTCTACATGGGCCTGGTGGGTTTACCGGTGATCTGCCAGCAACTGATAGCCCATGGACGTTTGGCGGATACGCCGGCGGCGCTGGTGCAGCAGGGCACCACCACAAATCAGCGTGTCTTCACAGGGACGCTGGAAACCCTCGCCCAGCGTATCGCCCAGAAGCAGGTCCAGGCTCCGACCCTGCTGATCGTCGGTGAAGTGGTTCAGCTACGCGAGAAACTGGCTTGGTTCGAAGGCGCCCAGGCGAGCGCCTAGCAGAAGATCGACGCTATCTGCGCCGTTTTCAGCGGCGCAGATAGGCGGTGAAGTCGATGTCCCCGGCAGAAAGGATCGCCTGTACACGGTTGTGCACGTTGAGTTTGCGCAGAATCGCCGAGACATGTGCCTTCACGGTGGTTTCGGCGATGTCGAGGTTGTAGGCGATCTGCTTGTTGGATTCACCCTTGGTCATGCGCTCCAGTACCAGTAGCTGCTTGCGGGTCAGCGCCTGCAACAGTTCCGGCGGGATCGATTGCTCGTTGTGATGGGAGTGGCGGCTGCTGGGCTTCTGGCTGCGGATAATGTCCGAAGGAAGGTAGACGTTGCCGTTGAGGATCTGCTCGATGGCGTCGGTCATCTGCGCACGCGGCGAGGATTTGGTGATGAAGCCGACGGCGCCGTAGGTAATGGCCTGCAGCACGATCTGCTTGTCCTGCTCGGCCGAGACGATCACCACCGGAATGGTCGGTGCTTCGTTTCGCAGATTGATCAGGCCGTTGAGGCCGTGCATGCCGGGCATGTTCAGGTCCAGCAGCACCAGATCGAGATCGTCGTGTTCCAGGGTCAGCGCCAGCGCGCTGTCGAGGTCGGCAGTTTCAAGGATTTCGCTGTCGGGGAAGCCGTCGCGAATGACGTTATGGATGGCTTCACGGAACAGCGGATGGTCGTCCGCAATCAGGATCTTGTACAAGGCCGGTCACCTCTTTGTTGTGATTATGGTGGGGGCATGCTGGTCAGGTGATGCTACTCATCGCCAGGCAGAGGCTCCGGAGTAGCAGGGTGCAAGGGCAGGCCCGCCTGTTCCCAACCGTCCACCCCATCGCGATACCAGTACAGTCGTTTGTAGCCCAGCGCATGGGCGCGCCTGGTGGCGTTCCAGCCGAGCCAGCAGTCAGACCGGCAGTAGAACACGATTGGCTGCTCGAGATTGCCCTGGCTGGCGCGGGCAAGATTTTCGCTGAGGTAGCTTGCCCATTCGGGTTGCAGATCTCCATCGCCGGTGTTCGCCAGCCAGATGCTGCCAGGCAGGTTTACATGGGGTTCGCTGTCGATGAAACGGCCGGCGAGCCACTGGCTCCGATACACGTCCACCAGCACCACATCGGATTGTTCTTCCAGCAAAGCCTTTAACGCGGCCGTATCCAGAGTCTGTGCACCGTCGATGGAAGGCGGTGTCGGGCTGCGGTACTGCGTCTGGCGATAGCCGTCGGTGGAGAACAGGGCGAGCTGCTCTTCGGCCGCGGCAATCGCGGGCAGGCAGACCCCAGGCAGCGCGGCGATCAGCAAGGGCAGCAGCGACCTGAACATAGTCCGTATTCCATGGCGTTTCGATAGGTCGATTACAGAGCAAAGGGCCTGTCTTTTAAATCCTACGATGGAGGGGAAAACCGATACCAAAGTAGTAGATCGCTCAGGCTGAGCGGCGCAAGGCCGCATGTTGTGGGTTGAAACTGATTACTGCGAGAAGACTGAACAGCAGGGTCAGTCCGAGGCAAACCATCAGTGCGGTCGGCGCCAGGCGCAGATAAAGCGCATGACGAACCAACTCCGCAGCGTGGGTGAAGGGGTTGAGGGCGCAGATCCAGTACAGCCACTCGCTTGCCTCACGCATCTTCCACAGCGGGTAGAGCGCCGACGAGAGAAAGAACATCGGAAAGATCACGAAATTCATCACGCCGGCAAAGTTCTCCAGCTGACGAATGCCGTTGGAGAGCAGCAAACCCAGGGCGCTGAGCAACAGCGCCACCAGCAGCAGGGCGGGCAGGGCGGCGATCAGCCCAAGCGGTGGAGGCTGTACGCCGTAGAACCAGGCGATGGCGAGAAACGCATAGACCTGCAGCAAGGAGATCAACGCCGTGGCGACGAGCTTGCTGGCCAGCAGAAAGCTGCGCGGCAACGGGCTGGTCAGCAACACGCGCATGCTGCCCATCTCGCGGTCGTAGACCATCGAGAGTGAACCCTGCATGCCGTTGAACAGCAGGATCATGCAGGCCAGCCCCGGCACGATGTAGGTTTCGTAGGTAATGTAGGTGTCGTACGGCTCGATGATCGCGATGCCGAGCGCCGCGCGAAAGCCCGCGGCAAACACCACCAGCCAGAGTAGTGGCCGTACCAGGGCACTGAAGAAGCGCGAACGCTGTTGCACGAAGCGCAGCCATTCGCGCAGAACGATGCCGCGCAGGCATTCCCAGTAGATGATCATGAACTTTTCCGCCCGGAATCGAGGGTCGCGCGCGTGCCGGGAGCAGCCCCAGGGTTGGAAGCCGGCGTCGCAGACGCCGCGTGCCCGGTTTCGACTGCTCGCGGCGCGCTGTTGAGCAGGGCGCTCTGGTGATCGAGGCCGCTGCCGGTCAGCCGTGCAAAGCTCGCGGCCAGGTCTTCGCCTTCGGTGGCCAGGGTCGCGGCACGCCCCTGAGCCACCAGGCGGCCGCGGTTGAGTATCAGCAGATCGTCGTCGTCTTGGACTTCATCGAGCAGGTGCGTGGTCCACAGCACGCTCATACCCTGCTCCTGGCAGAGTAGGCGTACATGCTGGTTAAGCCCCTGGCGGCTGGCGGGGTCGAGGCCGGCGCTGGCCTCATCGAGCAACAGCAGCTCCGGTCGGTGCAGCAGGGCACGGGCGATTTCCACACGGCGACGGTGACCACCGTTGAGTTCGCGCACCTTGCTGCGTCGCCGCTCGCCGAGCTGCTGGCGCTGCAGTTCCAGCTCGATACGTTCGTTGGCCAGGGCCCGCGGCATGCCATGCAGCGCCGCGTGGTAGCGCAGGTTCTGCTCCACCGTAAGGTCCAGGTCCAGCGTGCTCTGCTGGAACACCACGCCAAGACGCGCAAGGGCCTTGCGCGGCGTTTCACGCAGATCGAAGCCAGCGATACGGATCTGCCCCTGCTGTAGATCGTACAGGCGGGTCAGCAACGCGATCAGTGTCGATTTGCCGGCTCCGTTCGGACCGAGCAACGCAGTGAAACGCCCCTGCGCTGCGGTAAAACTCACCCCGTCCAGCGCCCGCCGCTCACCATAGGCGAACGCGACGTCGCTGACCTCCAGCGCGTTCATGGAGTGACCACCACGCCCCATGGATAGCGGCCGACCTTGATCGACTTGGTGACCTTGAGCTTGTCGACGTCGATCACCGAGACGTCGCCGCTGACGCCGTTGGTGGTCAGCAGCAGGCTTTCGTCAGGGTTGAATGCCATGTGCCAGACGCGGCGGCCTACCAGCAGGTAGTCGAGCACCTCGTAGGTTTTCGCATCGACTACGGCGATGTGATTGGCCGGGCCGAGCGCAACGAAGGCGTACTTACCGTCGGAGCTGAGTTTGATGCCCACCGGCTGGACCTTGTCCGGGTGCACGCCCTTGATCTTGAACGTCAGGGTCTTGAGGATCTCGCGCTTGTCCACGTCCACCACGCTGACCGTGCCGCCGATCTCGGCCGATGCCCATAGCTGCTTGCTGTCCCTGGTGAACTCCACGTGGCGGGGGCGCTGGTCGACCAAGGTGTTGTCGACCAGTTCGTTGGTGCTGGTATCGATCCAGTGAAGCATGTTGGTGGTTTCGCTGGTGTTGACCGCCCACTTGCCATCCGGGCTCACCCCCATGCCCTCGGGCTCGACGCCGACGTCGATCTGCGCCAGCACTTCTTCCTTGTCGACGTCGACCACGGTCACCAGCGCGTCGTCTTCATTGGAGATGTACAGCCATTTGTTGTTCGGGTGCAGGGCGAACTGCTCGGGATCGGCGCCCGACGGTAGCTGCTTGATGATCTGCCGCGTGGCCAGGTCCATCACCTGCACGGTGTCCGAGTCGCTGGCGCAGATGTACAGCAGCTCGTTGTCATGGGAGAGCGTGAGGCCGCGCGGACGCATGCCGACTTCCAGGGTCTCGACGGTTTCCATCGTGTCCAGATTGATCACGCTGATGCTGTCGTCTTTTTCGTTGGAGACATAGGCGGTGGCGGCGACAGCCGAGCCTGCGGCAAGGCTGAGGGCAATGGCGATGGCGGAGGCAAGGGCAGTTCTGGGCATGGTTGGACTCTCTTGTCGTTATTGTGTGATGGGGGCAGTGGCGTCGCTGCTGTCCAGCTGACGCAGATATTCTTCGGCTTCTTCCTGGCCGCCGGCGGCTGCGCGCTGCAGCCAGTGGCGTGCGGCGACCTGATCGGCTTCGACGCCACGACCTTCGGCCAAGGCGACGCCCCAGTGGTAGCGCGCCAGGCTGACATAGCTGGCATCGTCCGGTTGCTCCGCGCCTTGCTTCAGCAGTTCGGCGGATTTGCGCAGGTCCGGCGCCATGCCGCTGCCGCTCTCGTACATTTGCGCCAGCGAGATCATCGAGTAGACGTCGTTCCAGCGCTTCACGCAGTCTTCGAAGATCGCCTTGGCGGCATCGAAGTTGCCGGTCTTCGCCGTCACGTAGCCATAGAGGCATTTGATGCGCTTGGGGCTGTCGACATAGGCCTCATAGCCCAGCTCGTCGGCGCTGGCGGGCAGTGTGGCAAGGCCAAGCAGCGCGGCTGCAGGCAGACGAATCATGGGCGCGCCTCGTTCAGGCGGCAGCTGCTTTCCGGTGCGTCGAAGCCGAGGGTGTCCAGTTCGCTGGTGGGATGCAGGAAGCCGTCCTGCGGCGAGTTCGATACCAGGGCGCGCGGGTGTACCAGCGGGATCGGCTGGCGCAGCTGGCCATTCCATGGGCGGAAGCTCAGCTTGCGACCCTTGAAACCATCCAGTGGCAGCTCACCGCTGAGCGACAACTGACGGATTGCCGCAGCGTCCGTGCTACGCAGGCGGGTGACCGCCGCCGCGAGGCTGCGTACGCCCATCCAGGCGGCGAAATCGCGGTCGTTCATCCAGCGCTTGGCATGCGCCTCGAAGCGTTTCTGCAATTGCGCGGCACCGTAGGTTTCCACCGTCTTGTGCCAGCCGGTGGCGATCAGGCCCTGGGTGCCGGCCACCGGGCGCGGCAGCCAGGTGTGATACGGCACGTACTCACCGAAGTCGCCACGCTCGTCGGCCACCAGCACCACGTCGTATTCGGCGCCCTGGGTGAACAACGGCATCTCGGCCTGGGCGCTACGGCGCTGGTCGTTATCGAAGCTCCAGGGCTTCTCCTCCACGATGCGGTGACCGAAGCGTTTGGCCGCGCGCCGCAGAGCCTCGGCATAGGCCTGATCCTCAGCCGTAGGGCCGACGATCAGCATCCAGCGATTCCAGCGGCGTGCCGCGAGAAACTGGCCGAGCGCATCGGCGAGCATGCTGCGGCTGGGCAGGGTGTGCAGCACATTCGCCAGGCAATTCTGGCTGCGCAGTGCATCGTCGGCACTGCCGGCGTTGATCAGCAGCGCCTCCGGCATGGCGTCCGACAGCTGGCGCAGGGATTCAGCCGGAGCGTTGACCACGAACAGGCGCAGGCCGTCGGCGTACTGCCTGCCGGCCTGTTCCAGGAGTTCGTCCGGCGTTTCGCTGGTGGCCGCTTCGAGCACATAGCTGTGCTTGAGAAAACGTCCCGTGCTGTTGCTGTCGGTGATCGCCAGTTCGGCGCCGCGCAGGCCGGCGTCTTCGGGCTCAGGAATGACGTTGGAGAGCACCGGGCCGGTGTCTGGGCGATAACCGAGATAACCGATGCGTATCGCCAGCTCCGTGCTGGCAGCCGCTGCAGCGAACTGCGTGCAGCAAGTGAGGGCGATCAGGAAACCGGCTCGTCGTAATACGTGGCTCATGGGCAGCTCCTGTGACGTTGCAGGCAGCATAGGAACCATGGCAGAGCGGGGGAATATGCAGAAAGTACCAGTCGCTGTGTACCAAGGTCGTAGAAGTGACGATGAAAAGGCGGCGCAGGCCCTGCGCCGCCCCGGCCCTTAGCGGACTCGCCTGACCTTGAATCGGCCGACCTGCACGATCATTTGCTGCGCTTGCTGCGTCAGCTCCTGTGCGGCCTGCGTCGATTGCTCTGAGTTGCTGCTGTTGTGGTGCACCACTTCATCGATCTGGCCGATGGCCAGGCTGACCTATTCGATACCGGACGCCTGCTGGCTCGACGCCGAGGCGATCTCGTCGACCAGCTGCGAAACCTGTGCCGCGCCCTGAACGATCGCTTCCAGCGCCCGTGCCGTGTCGTCGGTGAGCTCCATGCCCTTGATCGTCCGCGCATTGGACTCCTGGATCAGACGGGTAGAGCGCTGTGCGGCCTCGGCACTGCGGGCTGCCAGCTGACGGACTTCATCGGCGACCACGGCGAACCCGCGGCCATGCTCGCCGGCACGGGCCGCCTCGATGGCCGCGTTCAGTGCGAGGAGGTTGGTTTGCGTGGCGATCTCTTCGATTGCCCTGATGATGTTGGTGATATCCAGGCCCGACTGGTTGATCTCCTGCATTGCCGCTTTCAGGGTGACCATCAACTCGTTGCCACCGCGGGCCGAATGCTCGGAATCGCGCGAGAGGGCGTTGGCTTCGCTGGCGTATTCAGAGGTCTGGCGAATCTGCGCAGCCATCTGGTTGATGGTGGCGCTGATCTCAGTCACCGCGGAGGCCGATTCCGTTGCGCCGCTGGAAAGATCCTGGCTGAGGCTCGTCACCTGGCCGGCCTTGTCGTTGATCAGCCCTGAGCTCTGCTGGACCTGGGATACCAACTCGTTGAGGTTGTCGACCATTCGCCTGAGCGCAAGCCCGAGCTGGTCGTGCTCCGAGGCCAGACGGACTTCCACCGCCAGGTCGCCCTGGGAGATGCGTTCGGCCACGTGTACCTGCTCCTGCAGGCTGTCGGCCATCCGGTCGAGGCTGGCGGATAGCTGGCCGACTTCGTCCGCGGACTGGTGCGCCAGGCGCTGGGAAAAGTCGCCTTTCTGAATGGCACCGGCCAGCTGCGCGGCTTTGCGAATGGGCAGGGCGACCGAGCGGGAAGAAAGCCACAGCGCAAGCACGGCGAGGATTGAGATGAGCACGCCTGCGCCGATCTGCTGCAGCATGCTCCGATCGCTCTTGGCGTCCATCTCGGTCTTCAGCTCGGTGGCCTTGGCCAGCACGATTTCCTTGTTGATCTTCAGCATCATCGACCAGGGTTTGCCGGTACGACCCAGCTCGATAGGCGCGAACACCACGATCGTGCCGTCTGCGTCCAGACGGGCGAGTTCTTTGCCTTTCTGCACGGCGCTCAGAGCCGTCTGCCACTCGTTCGGCAATACCTTCTGGAAGTGCTGGCCAATCAGTTCTGGCGAGCGGCTCTCCGCCACGATCAGCCCCTGGTCACTGATGATCGCCACCTCGCCTCGGCCCTCGAACAGCTTGCCGGATACTTCCTGGCTGATCTTCTGCACGAAGTCGAGGTTGTAGTCGGTGCCCGCCACACCCATGAAGCGGCCATCGACGATGATCGGAACCGAAAGCGTCGCCAGCCATACCTGCTTGCCCTGCACGATGTAGGGCAGCGGGCCGAGCACGCTTTCCTTGAGCGTTTCCCGCGGCCCGATGTACCAGCCGCCCTTGAGTACGCCGTTGGGGTGCTTGTCCATGGTGTCGTACTCGACCAGCGGCTGCACCGCGATCTTGCCGTCTGCGCCCCGCGTCCAGTAGGGCGTGAAGCGACCGGTCTGCTCGTTGTTACCGTTCTGGCCACCAGTGAATAGGAAATCCTGGCCGTCGATTGCGTCCGGCTCCCAGCACGAGTAGGTGCCGTTGAAGTCCGGATAGCTTTTCAGCACGTTGAGCAGAATCGAGTTCACCTCGTCCCGGCCAACCTGCAGCCCACCCGAACCCGCCGGGTTCAGCTTGCCGACCGCAAAGGTCGTCGCCATGCCCCGCGCCGCTTCCAGCGCTTCGGTGAACCTCGGAGCGGATTTCTCCGGCGTATTTCCCGCCGAGGTGCTGCAGGGTCTGCAAGGCATCTTCCTGCGCCTGCTGACTGACCCGGTCGGACACCATGCCCTGGGTCGAGCTGGCAAGGTAGACGCTGTAGCCAATCAAGATGCCCGCGGTTGCCAGCAGGCATAAGCCGCCGGTGATCGCTATTCGCTGCTGTATGGATTTGAGAGACATCACGGTTCCTACTCCTGACAACGCAAAAGAACCAGCGGTGGCGGGCCCAGGGACGCTGACGGTCTCACGTGGGGCGGCCAAAGATCGGATGATGTCCAATCGGCATCATGCATACCTGGATATGGCGGCCGCGCTGGCAGGAAATTGATCGATACCTTGGTACTGCGACCTTGGTACTGATTCGGCTCGCTCGGCACTCGGGGTGCGCGCCGTCAGGCTGCCGAAACGGGTGACGCAGCCGGTGTTTGCGCAGATTTGAATCGCCGCCACTGCCATGAAAGAGTCTGGAGCGCCAGATTCATCGGCCTCTGAACGCTACCAAGGTAGGAAGCTGGGCAGGGCGGGGCGCCTTAGGATGGCGACACCGAAAACAATAACGAGGCCATTCCCATGCCCACTTACAAAGCTCTGCTGCTCAACCTGCTGTTCGTTGGCAGCCTGGTCGGATTCGATCACAGCCACGCCGCCGGTGACCTGACCCGTCGTACGCAGGCTTTGCCGGATCTGAAGTTCGGTTCCGAGCAGAGCGACTACGCGGTGTCGCAGAAGGAATATCAGCTGGAAACCGGCGTCGCCTACCAGCTCAAGGTCAGCTCCGATGGTCAGAAGGAGTGCGCGTTCCAGGCGCCCGAGTTCGCCCAGTCGATCTATCTGCGCAAGGTCGAGGCCGGTGGTGTGGAGATCAAGGCGATCACGCTGGTCGAGCTGGAGTTCGAGGATGCCGGCGAGGCAGAAATCTTCTTCCTGCCCGTCAAGCCGGGCAGCTACCCGTTCTACTGCAAGGGGCTGCAGAACAAGGGCATGGAAGGCCGGTTCGTGGTCAAGTGAAGCGGACTGGCGCTCGGCGCTGATCACGGGGAGTTGCCGATATGTCCGCACTCTGGCGAATCAATCTGCTGGTCACGTTGCTCTTCACCCTGATCACCATGGTCTGTCTGGCGGTGTTGCTGCGCCAGGCCGCCCACGATGTAAAGCGTGAGCTCGATGCCGCGGCGGCCGTGGTTGGCTATCTCGGCGAGATGGCCGAGCGCGATCCCGACTCGCTGCGCCCGGGCCTGACCGATAGCCTGCGCCACATTCGTGTGCGCTGGCTGGACGCCACTGAATCGATGCCCGTCGGGGTCGATCCAGCGCTCGACAACTGGCTCGGGTCCTGGCTGTACCCAGCCGAACTTTCGTCACCCAGCGTCCTTCAGCTTTCCAACGGCCAGCGGCTGCACATCAGCGTCGATCCGCATGACGAAGTCGAAGAGGTCAGCGATTCGTTGTTGCAGTTGCTGGTGCTGTTCGGCCTGGCGCTGCTGCTCTGCCTGCTGGCGATCCGCTGGGCCGTGCGCCCGGGCATGCGAGTGCTCAGCGAGTTGCTTGGTGCACTGGTGAGCATCGCCGACGGCCGACTCGACACCCGCCTGCCATCGCATCGCTTCGCCGAGTCGCGCAGGCTCGCCGAACGCTTCAATCACATGGCCGCTGCACTCGAAGATGCGCGGGCCGACAATGAGCAACTGACCCAGGCGCTGCTGGCGCTGCAGGAACGTGAACGCACTCGTCTGGCGCAAGCGCTGCATGACGACCTCGGCCAGTACCTGGCCGGCATCCGCGCGCGGGCCTGTCTGCTGCGCGTCCAGGCGGACCAGCCCGACGCCATTCGCGATACCGCGGCGCACCTTGAGCAACATAGCCTCGATCTGCAGAACGGCTTTCGCACGCTGGTGCGAGACCTGTATCCGGTGATGCTCGATCACCTGAACCTGGAAGACGCCATCGGGCAACTCGCTGAGCAGTGGCAGAGCACTCAAGGTATCCAATGCGATGTCCAGCTGCGTGGAGCTATTCCAGCACTGTCGATGGACGCCAAGGTGCATCTCTATCGCATGGTGCAGGAGGCGCTGACCAATGTGGCGCGGCATGCGCGCGCGACTCGCGTGTGCCTGCATCTGTGCGGGAATCACAACGGGCTGCGCCTGTTGCTGCGAGACGATGGCCATGGGTTGCCGCCAGAACGGCCGGGAGTCGGCCTGCGCTCGATGGTCGAGCACGCGCGCTGTCTGGGTGCTCGGCTGCGTGTGCGCCACCGCGCCGGCAAGGGTTGGGCGCTCTATCTCAAGTTGCCTTTGCAAGGAGCCGCGTCATGAAGATTCTGCTGGTGGATGACCACGCGGTAGTGCGTCAGGGCTACGCGAGCCTGCTCAAGGCTTTGCTTCCCGAGGTGACAGTCAGTGAAGCCGCCAGCGGTGAGCAGGCGCTGGAGCAGGTGCAGGAATCGATTCCCAGTCTGGTCGTGCTCGACCTCGGTCTGCCGGGCATCAGTGGGCTGGAAACTTGCCGGCGCCTGCGTCAGCGGTTGCCGCTGATGCCGGTGCTGATCTTCAGCATGCACGACGAGCTGGCACTCGTCCGGCAGGCACTGGATGCTGGCGCCTCCGGCTATCTGACCAAGCGCTGCGCGCCGGACGTGCTGGTAGAGGCGGTGCGCAAGGTGCTTGCCGGGCAGACCTTCATCGAGCAGCCGCTGGCGACCGAGCTGGCCTGCCAGCGCCCTTCGCAGTCGCCGATGAAGGGGCGACTGGCCGATATGACGCCGCGTGAAATGGAAATCTTCATCATGCTTGCGCGAGGCATCGGTAATCGGGAGATCGCCGAGCGGCTGTGCATCAGCAGCAAGACCGTCTCGAACCATATGGCCCTGCTGAAAAGCAAGCTGGAGGTCAGCTCCCAGGCCGAGCTCGTGCACCTGGCCATCGATCAGGGCTTACTTCGCGTCGGCGACCGCATGGTGTGCGAGGCCTGATCGGCCTTAACCGTTTCGGATCTTCCTGCTCCCTGCGGCGATGCGGGGCATGCCTGTCTGCTGGGTCCGCAGCACCTCTTCAATCTACTCCCAAAAAACGCCTGCCCGCCTGTACACGGTGGGCGGGGCGCTTGTGCCTTGCGAAAGTCGTGGGCCCCAGCTAGTGCGCTGGTCGTAAGACCAATCTCCATGCGGCCGGGAATTTTTCCCGCTAGAGCCGGGAATTCTTCCCTGTCGGCACCGCGCCACGGCTCTTGATAATCGCGTCTGGCAGGTTGCCAGCATGCAGTAGTCCGCGGGTCTCGCCGCGTTGCTAATGCGGGTGGCCTGGCCAGTCCGATCGGCCAACAAGAACAAGGACCACCCATGCCGTACCAGCTCTGTTGCAGCGCGACGCCCCGACGTACGTTGCTGTCCCTCGCCATCGCCGCACTGTTGCCGGCGTCCGTTCATGCCGAGCAGACGCTCGATCTCGGCAGTCAGGAGGTGATCGGTACCACACCGTTGCCGGGCATCGAGCTGCCAAAGGATCAGGTACCGTCCAACATCCAGTCGCTGGATGACGAAGACCTGCGGCGGCTCGGCGGCCAGTCGCTGGCCGAGAAGCTGCAGCGCGGACTGCCCAGCGTCAACGTCAACGAGATCCAGGGCAATCCGTACCAGGCGGACCTCAACTATCGTGGCTTCACCGCCTCGCCGCTGCTCGGTACGCCGCAGGGGCTTTCGGTTTTCCTCGATGGGGTGCGAGTCAACGAAGCGTTCGGCGATGTGGTGCACTGGGACCTGATCCCGAACACCGCCATTGCCAACATGGCCCTGGTGCCGGGTTCGAACCCGTTGTACGGCCTGAACACGCTGGGCGGCGCGCTGGCGCTGCAAACCAAACGTGGCGATACCCATCCAGGTGGCTCGGCGGAAATCTACGGCGGCTCGTTCGGACGCCAGGGCGGTGCAATCGAACAGGGTGGTAGCCATGAGGAGTTCTCCTGGTACCTGGCCGCCGAAGGCATGGATGAGGACGGCTGGCGTGACCATTCGCCGTCCGAGGTGCGCCAGCTGTTCGGCAAGTTCGCCTGGACTACCGACACCACCGATCTGGCCCTTACGCTGGCGCATGCCGACAACGATCTGATCGGCAACGGCCTGATCCCGGAGAGCATGTACGACCAGCGGCGCGAGTCGATCTTCACCTATCCCGACCAGACCGAGAACCGCAGCCACCTGATGGCCCTGTCCGCCAGCCACTGGCTCAACGACAACGATCGGCTTTCCGGCACGGTCTATCTGCGCCGCACACATACCGCGACGCTCAATGGCGACGGCAACGATGAGTACGAGGACGAATACGAGGCGTGGGAAGACGGCGGCTTTATCGGCGAAGGGCCGGAAAGCGGCGTGCTGAACCGTACCCGCACCGCGCAACGTGCCTACGGTCTGGCGCTGCAGTGGGCGCGGCATGTAGGTGCGCATCAATTCGCCTTAGGACTGTCCCACGACAACACCCGCGCCAGCTTCCACCAGAGCGAGCAGGGCGGCGAGCTGACCGACGAGCGCGGAATCGCCGCCAGCGAAGAGGAGGAACAGGCCAATAGCCTGCTGGGGCGCACCCGTACTTCCAGCCTCTATGCCACCGACACCTGGGCGCTGACCGACGCGCTGCAGCTGACCGGCTCGCTGCGCTACAACCGCACGCGCGTGGTGAACACCGATCGCATGGGCGATGCGCTGAACGGCGACTTCACCTATCGCAAGCTCAATCCCGCGCTGGGTTTTGCCTGGCAGCTACAACCGGCGGTCACTGTCTACGGCGGCTTTTCCCAGGGTAACCGTGCCCCGACACCAATCGAGCTGGGCTGCGCGGACCCTGCAAACCCATGCAGCCTGCCAAACGCCATGGCGGCCGACCCCTTCCTCGATCAGGTTGTCACCCGCACGCTGGAGGTCGGTGTACGCGGCGAACTGGCCGGCGGCACCCGCTGGAACCTCGGGGCCTTTCGCAGCATGAACCATGATGACCTGCTGTTCGTCGGCACCGGCGGTAGCATGGGCTACTTCACCAACTTTGGCCGCACCCGTCGTCAGGGCATCGAACTGGGTCTGGCTGGCGAGCAGGGGCCATTCGACTGGCGGGTGGACTACACCTTCCTGCACGCCACCTTCCGCTCCGGGGCCTGCATTCTCGCCGAGAACAACAGCACCGAAGGCGAGGGCGGCTGCCCGGACGACGAGATTCGCGTGTCCAGCGGTGACTATCTGCCAGGCCTGCCGAAGCACAACCTCAAGCTGGGGCTGAACTGGAATCTCAATGAGCGGCTGCGAGTCGGCACCAGCGTCCTGGCGTACTCGTCGCAGTACGTGCGCGGCAACGAGAACAATCGTCATCAGCCCAACGACGAGGTAGAGGGCAGCGGCAAGCTGCCAGGTTACGCGGTGGTAAACCTCACTGGCGATTACCGCTTCGCCCGTGACTGGACGCTGTTCGGCCGGGTCGACAACCTCTTCGACAAGCGGTACGCCACCGGCGGTGCGTTGGCCGAGAATTCCTTCGTCGGTGCTGGCAACGCTTTCGAGTCGGACCCGGATGAATGGCGCCACGAGCAGTTCATCGCCCCAGGCGCGCCCCGGGCGGGCTGGGTGGGCGTGCGTTATCGCTGGGATGCGCTATAACCGATCAGTCGCAGCAGCACCGAGCATGCCGGGCCTTTGCGCCCGGCATGTTCGCGTCCGGCCTGGCTGCGGTGTTCGGTGTGCTCGCGGTTCAAGGTTCTGACGTGAAATCGTCACGGGCGATTGCGTATCCTGGCGAGCTTGGCCGACTGGTTGACGGCAGCACAGGAGCACGGATGAACCGCGTCCATCATTACCCCCTCGTCTCGCAACGTGCCGCTGGCGGGTGCCGCTGAGCATGCCGTCACGTCTGCGCATCGTTCTTGCACTCGGCAGTGCACAGACCCTGGCCTGGGGCTCGACCTACTACCTGCCGGCCATTCTCGCCGAACCGATGGCGAGCGAGCTGGGCATTTCCACAGGCAATGTATTCGCTGCATTTTCCCTGGCACTGATCGTCACGGCCGTCCTCGGACCGCTGTCGGGCAAGCGCATCGACCATCATGGCGGGCGCGATGTGCTGGCGCTTTCCAGCATCGTTTTTGCCGTTGGCCTGGCCATGCTCGGCCTGGCCAACGGACCGCTGATGCTCTGGGCCGGCTGGTTGGTGATCGGCATCGGCATGGCGCTGGGCCTTTACGAGTCGGCCTTCTCCACGCTTGCCGGCATCTACGGTCGCGATGCACGCGGCGCGATCACCGGCATCACCTTGCTCGCCGGCTTCGCCAGTACGGTGTGCTGGCCGATCAGCGGCTGGCTGAACGCCGAATTCGGCTGGCGCGCCACATGCCTCACATGGGCCGGAGCGCATCTGCTGCTCGGGCTGCCGTTGAACCGGCTGCTGATTCCGGTTGGCGTGCAGCCGGCTCCGACCGCGGCAGAGCAAGCGCAGACAGACGGACGTTCAGGTGCAGGATTGACCATGGCGTTGCTGGCCTTCGTCTTCGCCGCCACCTGGTTCACCAGCACGGCGATGGCGGCGCACCTGCCACGTCTGTTGCAGGAGTCCGGGCTGTCAGCGGCCGCGGCCATCGGAATCGCGGCGCTGGTCGGGCCGGCCCAGGTCGGGGCGCGCTGCCTGGAGTTCGTCCTGCTGCAGCGCTTCCATCCACTGATCTCGGCCCGTCTCGCCGCTATCGCCCATCCCATCGGCGCGGCTGGCGTGATGCTGGTGGGTGCACCTGCGACCACCGCATTCGTGCTTCTGCATGGCGGCGGCAACGGCATTCTGACCATTGCCAAAGGAACCTTGCCGCTGGCGATATTCGGCCCCCATGGCTATGGCCTGCGCCAGGGGCTGCTGATGGTGCCGGCACGTTTCGCCCAAGCGTTTTCGCCGCTGGTGTTCGCGCTGCTGATCGACGACTTCGGTACGCGGGCGCTGTGGCTGTCGGCGGCGCTGGGCGTCCTGGCGTATGCAGCGCTGACCTTCCTGCAACGCCGGGCGCATGGGCTGGCCTGACTCCTGTTGACTGCCGCCGAAGCCCTGTCAGCGCGGTAGCGCCGCGAGCAGCATCGCCTGCTGCTCTGCGCTCAGGCCGAGGAACACGCGCAGCGCGGCGTAGGCATCGTTGGCTGCGTAGGCCTGCTGTGCCACGGTCAGCGCGGGGTTCGCCCAATTCGAGGTGGCCACGCTGCGGGATTTTTCGATCCGTGCGTCGAGCACCGCGGCCACCGCACCGCGCAGGCCGACCTGACCTTTCTTGCCCTGATAGCGAAGCACCGAGCCCAGGTCCAGCAGACTGGTCGGTCGGATGCCCAGCTTGCCGTGCAGCCTGGAACGATCCGACTTCAGCCCGAAACCGATCTTCGCCAGCGCGGGCGATTGCAGGATTGCGCTGGCCGCTTCGATGCAGCCGGGCACGCCGATCCTGAACAGGTAGGCCTTTGCCGGGGTGGCGAACTGGATCAGGTGCGGACCGCTGGAGACTTCGCCCACCTTGAAGGTCGGTTTGGATTCGGTATCGAAACCGATGCAGGCAAAGCCCATGATTTCCTCCACCGCCGCGCGAAACTCGTCCGCCGTCGCGGGGGTGACGATGCTCGCCGACGTCAGCCCGTCGAAGCGCGGCAGCCCGTCGACATTCGGATGCTGGCGGATATGAATGATCAGCTTCTGCGTCAAGCTGGCGTCCTCCGAACGCTGATGATCGAGTCAGCCTGAGGCAGCGGTGCCGACTCGGCTGTAGCGCGGCCACCCTTCATATGCCGATCTGCTGTGGACAGGCTCGCCATCAGTTCTTCAACTGGCTGGCGAACTGCCCGACCGCGCTGACCACGCGCTGCGCGCCGTCCTGGATCTCGACGATCACCGCGCCGGCCTGGTTGGCGAATTCCAGTCCCTGCTCGGCCTGGTCACGGCTCGCGCTCATGCTGTGCACAGCGGCTTGCGCCAGGTCCTGGTTTTTCTGCACGACACCGACGATTTCCTCGGCGGCCTTGCTGGTGCGGGCCGCCAGCTGGCGAACCTCGTCGGCCACCACGGCGAAGCCACGGCCCTGATCACCAGCCCGTGCGGCTTCGATGGCGGCGTTGAGGGCCAGCAGGTTGGTCTGATCGGCAATACCGCTGATGGTCTTGAGGATCGCGCCGATCAGCTGCGACTGCTTGTCCAGCGCCTCGATACCGTCGGAGGCTTCCTGCATCTGCTGGGCGATACGATGCATTACCTCGACCGTTTGCTGGACCACTTGCGCGCCGCGCTGGGCACTGAGGTCGGTGTGCTGGGAGGTGTCGTAGGCAATCGTTGCGGCGTCGGCCACGGCCATCTCCCGGTTGACCTGGTCGGTGATGACGGTGGCGAACTTGATCACCTTGTACAGCTTGCCGTAGGCATCGAGCACCGGGTTGTAGGAAGCTTCGAGCCATACGGTCTGGCCGTGGGCATCGATACGCTTGAAGCGTTCGGCGATGTACTCGCCACGGTTGAGGCTAGCCCAGAATTCGCGATAGGCCGGCGACTCGCTTTCCTCCCGTTCACAGAACATGCGGTGGTGCTTGCCCTTGATCTGCTCGAGGCGGTAGCCCATGCCGTCGAGAAAGCGCTGGTTGGCGGTGATGACATGCCCGCCGAGGTCGAACTCGATCACCGCGGTGGAGCGCAGCAGCGCGTTGACCACGCTCTCGTGTTCGCGCGAGGTTTCGATGGTACGGGTCAGGTTGGTGGCGCACAGGGTGTAGTGGTGCAATGTGTCATCCGAGCCCTTGATCGGCTGCCAGATCGAACGCAGCCAGGCTTCCTTGCCGTCGGCCCGCAGCAGTCGGTAGGCACCGCTGAGATGCTCGGCACGCTGCATGGCGGTCTTGAGGCGTGCGTAGTTCGGTTCGGTACGAAATTGCTGGCTGAAGAAGTCGTCGACGGAGCGGCCGATGAGGTCGTCGCGGCGATAACCCATTTCGCTGAGGAACAGCTCGTTGGCGTGCTGAATGCGTCCTTGCGGGTCCAGTTCCAGGACCATCATCTCCCTGTACAACGAGTTCTTGATCTGCAGATTGATTGCGGCTTCCTCGCGCAATTCAGCCAGTTCTCGTTTCAGGTTCTTGTTGAACATTTATTGGCATCCAGTGAAGGGCAAGGCCGCCCAGTCACTTGATCGGCGCAGGAGTCCTTTTCCTGAGGTCGAAGGCCAATGGTTTGTTCTATACCGGCGATTGAACTGGCCTATCGCCGGCGCTTCATTTCTCCCAATCGACCGGGCAGTCCTTGCAGCCTTCCATGTTGGTGCCCTGGAAGGTCGCGTAATGCCGGCGTGCGCCGGTCAGCACGGCGTTGCCGAGGTTGGCGTCGTTGAGCTTGGCCTCCTGCAGGTTGGCATCGGTGAGATCGGCGCCCAGAAGGTCGGCCTTGCTCAGCCAGGTCATTTCCAGGTCGGCGGCGTGCAGCGTGCTGTCGTGCATCTGGGCGCCGCTCATGCGGGCGAACTCGAGGTAGGCGCCGGTGAGGTCGGCCCTCTCGAACTGGGCGGCCTGGGCGAACAGGCCCCAGCCCTGGATGGCGATCAGCCGGGCATCGGTGAAATTGGCCAGACGCAGGTTGGCCTGTTGCAGGCTGGCGCGGTTAAGCGTGGCACCGCTGAGGTCGGCTTTTTCCAGATTGGCCAGGTCGAGGTTGGCGTGGCGCAGGTTGGCGCCGGACAGGTTGGCACCGGCGAGATTGATACGGCGCAAATCCTGATTGCTCAGGTCGGCGCCGCGCAGGTCGGCGTTGGCACACTGGCTCTCGGGCTGGAGTACGCAGCCGTTGATCGTCAGAGGAGCGTCGTCTGCGGCGATGGCGGACGCGCTGGCCAACAGGAGCAGTGGCAGAAGCAAGCGGTTAGCGGTGTTCATGGGAGGTCACCTGGGGCAGGGCGGGGGAGAAAAAGCGGTCGCGCGGCGTTCCTGGGCCTGTCGACGAGAGCGCCAACCCGCAGCCGACCAGGCCAGGCGCGCCGCGCGAACCGCTGTATCTTCAGAACATGAGGCGTGCCCGCACGGTGGCGGGCACGGCTCGACTCATCGCTTGGCGGTCTTCTTCTCCCAATCCGGCAGCTTGAATACCCAGAACGACCCGCCTTGGGCGACCGGCTTGGTCAGTACGGCCATGTCGCCGCCCCACAGCGGCACGGCACCGCCGTAACCGACCGTCACGCCGATGTACTGCTCGCCGTCCTGTTCCCAGGTGATCGGCGGGGAAATCACGCCGCTGCCGGTCTGGAACTTCCACAGCTCGTCGCCGGTTTTCGCGTTGAAGGCCTTGAAGTAGCCGTCGCTGGTGCCGGTGAAGACGAGATTGCCCTTGGTCGCCAGCACGCCGGCCCACAGCGGGAGTTTTTCCTTGTGTTCCCAGGCTACCTTGCCAGTGGTCGGGTCCATGGCGCGCAGGATGCCGACGTGGTCGTCGTACATGCGCTTGATGCGGAAGCCCTGGCCGAGATAGGCCGAGCCTTTCTTGTAGCTGACTTCCTCGGTCCAGTAGTCCTCCTTCCAGTGGTTGGCCGGTACGTAGAACAGGCCGGTATCCTGGCTGTAGGCCATGGGGTTCCAGTTCTTGCCACCGAGGAAGGGCGGGGATACTTCGACCGACTTGCCGTGCTTCTCGCCCGGCTCCGGCTTGGGTGGGCGCTGGCCCTCGTTCTCCACCGGCCGACCGGTTTTCAGGTCGATATGGCTGGCCCAGGTGATGCCGTCGACGAAGGGGAAGGCGTTCTGCAGCTTGCCGTCCTTGCGGTCGACGACATAGAAGAAACCGTTGCGGTCGGCGTGGGCCGTGGCCTTGACGGTCTTGCCGTTCTTGTCCTTGTAGTCGAACAGCACCAGCTCGTTGTTGCCGGAGAAGTCCCAGGCATCGTTCGGGGTGTGCTGGTAGAACCACTTCACCTCGCCGGTGCTCGGATCGACGCCGACCTGCCCGGAGGTGTAGAGGCTGTCGTAGTCCTTCGGGTCGCCGCCATCGCTGGTGCGCTCCCAGCCGTTCCACGGGGCGGGGTTGCCCGCACCGACGATGATGGTGTTGGTTTCCGGATCGAAGCTCGCACTCTGCCATGGCGCGCCGCCGCCCTGACTCCAGGCTTCCTTCTTGCCGGTCGGGTGGTTGGGATCGTCCGGCCAGGACGGCGCCTTGATGTCGCCGGTCGGCGTGCTGTCCTTGCCGTTGAGACGGCCCATGTGGCCCTCGACGAAGGGGCGCATCCAGACTTCTTCGCCCGTATCCGGGTCGCGGGCGAACAGCTTGCCGACGACGCCGAACTCGTCACCGGAGCTGCCGTGTACCAGCAGCACCTTGCCGGTCTTGGCATCTTTGACCAGTGTCGGTGCGCCGGTCATGGTGTAGCCAGCGCCGTGATCGCCGAACTTCTTGTTCCAGACGACCTTGCCGGTGTCCTTGTTCAGCGCCACGACGCGGGCGTCGAGGGTGCCGAAGTAGATCTTGTCGCCATAGATGGCGGCGCCGCGGTTGACCACGTCGCAGCACGGGCGAATGTCATCGGGCAGGCGATGGGCATAGCTCCACAGGCGCTTGCCGGTCTTGGCATCGAGGGCGAATACGCGCGAGTAGGAGCCGGTCACGTAGATCACGCCGTCATGGACGATGGCCTGGGATTCCTGGCCGCGCTGCTTCTCGTCGCCGAAGGAGAACGACCAAGCCGGGGTCAGCTTGAATACGTTGCTCTCGTTGACCTGCGCCAGGGGGCTCCAGCGCTGTGCATTGGTGCCCATGCCGTACTGCAGGACGTTTTCGGTGGACAGATGATCCTTGGCGATGTCTTCCCAGCTGACCGGCTTGGCCTGGGCGGCAGCGGCCAGCGCCAGGCTGCCAGCCAGCGTCAGGCATTGCACAGCGAGGGCGAGCGGACGGGGTGTGCCGGGGTGCGATCTTGTTGTCATGGTTGCGATTCCCTTGGTCGATTCGAACGAGGCCGCCGCATCCGGCTGGCCTGGCGATTCGATTATTGGGAGCGCGCCACGGGTGCGGACACGGAAAACGTCCCGCGAATGCCGGGAATACTTCCCAAGCCCCACTGATTTGGCCTTGCTACCAGTGGAGTGCCGAAGGTGGTAGTAAAACCTAGTACCAAGGGAGGAGATGCAGGCACCCAAAGCAGGATTCTGCCAATCCGTCCTCGCCGCCAACATGACCACCATGCGCTCCGATGGGGCTGCCTTGCACAGGTTCTCGAATAGAGGGTGGTAGTCATGAATAACAAGATCTTTTTGCGCTCACTGCTGGCAGCGGGTGTTCTCGGTATGTCCGGCCTGGTTCTGGCGCATGGTGACGTGACGCCGCAGGCGGTCAACACCAAGGGCCTGCCGGATCTCGGTGAAGAATGGCTGGACGAGAACCCCTATCGTGCGCCCAGCGAGCACCACGATCTGGCCGTGGAAATCGGTTCTTCCGCCTACAACCAGAACTGCGCACGTTGCCACGGTCTGGAAGCCATTTCTGGCGGCATCGCGCCCGATCTGCGTGAGCTTGAAGCCAGCTACGACGGCGACGAGTGGTACAAAGAGCGTGTGATCAATGGCGCGGTCCGTGACGGTGCCGTGTACATGCCGCGTATGGCCGACACCCTCAGCCAGGAAGCGCTGTGGGCGATTCGCACCTATATTGAAAGCGAAGCGGCTAAGCAGTGATGAACGCCGTCCGGCTGGTTCTGTCGCTGTGGCTGGCTCTGTGCTGCGCACTGGCGCAGGCGGATGTGGTCAAGGTGCGCGCCTTCGATGACATCATCGAGTCCGGCGTACTCAAGGTGGCGATGTACGAGAACTTCCCGCCGTACAGCTACCAGCAGGATGGCCAGCCACGCGGTGTCGATTTGGAATTGGCGCGCAAGCTCGCCGAAGGGCTGGGCCTGAAGCTGGAAGTGCTGTGGGTGACGCCGGACGAAACCCTCGACGACGACCTGCGCAACTTCATCTGGAAGGGGCACTACCTGCGGCCTGGCGTGCTGGCCGACGTGATGCTCCGTGTGCCGTACGACCGCGAGTTCGCCTACAAGCGCAACGAGCTGGGTGAAGTGATCAACGAGCTGGTGGTGATGTTCGCACCCTATCAGCGCGAGCGCTGGCAGACCGCGTATGACGATCGCCGTCTCGACGAGGTGCCGAGCGTGGCGGTCTTTCAGTACCACCCGATTGGCGTTGAAGTGGACAGCGTGCCCTCGTTCTACCTGTCTTCGGTCTTCGAGGGCCGGCTGGCGAAGCACACTCATCATTACCCGAGCATCCGCGAGGCATTCGCTGCGCTTCAGGACGGCGAGGTGGACGCGGCCATGGCCATGCGCGCAGAGATCGAGTGGCTGCTCGACCAGGCCGACGACGAGCACCTGAAGCTCGCCGAGAACGCTTACCCGAACATGGGCAAGCAGGTATGGGATCTCGGCATGGCGGTACATGAATCCAACCGCCAACTGGCCTACGCGCTGGAAGGGGTGTTGGAGCCGCTGATTCTTGAAGGCGAGCTGGAAAAACTCTACGCCAGCTACGGCTTGAGCTACGAGTTGCCCGGGTTGTACCAGGATGTGGAGAGCGACGTGGCCGGGCGCTGACCGGTTGCGCCATGCCGATCCCGCTGCGGATCGCCGTTCGAGGAGTCGACATGAGCGTCCGAATCTTGCTGCTGATGATGGTCCTTCACGCCTCGGGCGCCCTGGCGGCCGAGGCCGATCCACTGCAGTCGGTGATGTGGGAATACCACCACAAGGGCTTGCTCAACAGCGAGCCCTACGTGTTCGACGACCGCGTAAAGGTCCAGGTGCCGCCATTCGCCGAGGACTCGCGACAGGTGCCGGTGCACATCGATGCCAGAGCCCTCGGTGACGAGGTGGTGCGCATCGAGGCCTGGGCCGACCTCAATCCCATCCCACGGATTTTCACCTTCACGCCTGGCGAGCAGGTCGTGCCTCTGGTCGCCATTCGCATACGTGTGGAACAGGCGACACCGATCCGCGCGGCGGTGCTGACCCGTGACGGTGTCTGGCACATCGGCTCGGCCAAGGTCGATGCTGCCGGTGGCGGCTGTACGGCGCCGAGCGTGGTGCGTGCCCAGCCAGGCTGGGAAGACCGCCTCGGTGAGGTCATCGGTGGGCGCTTCGCCCGTGGCGATTTCAGTCGTTTGCGCCTGCAGGTCTCCCATCCGATGGATAACGGCCTGGTCGGCGGCATTCCCGAGTTCTTTCTCAACCAGGCCGAGCTGCGCGATGCCGACGGTCAGGTCCTGGCGGAGCTGGAACTGTATCCGGCGGTCGCCGAAAACCCGAGTCTGAGCCTGGAAGTGAAGGGCGCGCAGGACACTCGCCTGTGGCTGCGTGACAACAACGGCAACGAGTTCGAAGCCGCGCTCTGAACTGACCAGCCCGCGTTTTCTCCGAGAGCCAGCAACCAAGCCAAGGAGGCGTCATGCGCCTGTTGCTCCTGATGTTCGCGTTCTGTCTGACCCTGCCCTCACACGCCGAGCTGCGTTACACCCTGCAGCCGCGGCAGATCGCCGATGACGTGTGGCTGCTGGAAGGCTCGACGGACAACTTCGACAAGGCCAACGGCGGCAATATCGTCAACACCGGCTTCATCGTCACCGAGAGCGGTGTGGTGGTGATCGACAGCGGCCCGTCGCGGCTTTACGGCGAGGCGATGCGCGCGGCCATCGCGAGCGTTACCGATCGCCCGGTCATCAAGCTGTTGCTGACGCATCATCATCCCGACCACGTTCTCGGCAACCAGGCATTTACCGATGTGCCCATCGCCGCGCTCGCCGGTACGACCGAGCTGTTGCGCGAGCAGGGCAATGCCATGGCCGAGAATATGTACCGCCTGGTTGGTGACTGGATGCGTGGCACCGAGGTGGTGTTGCCGACCGAGACTCTGGCACCCGGCACGCTGGATATCGGCGGTCGCTCTTTGCGTCTGCTCGCTCTGCGCGGTCACACCGGTGCCGATCTGGCCATTCTCGACGAACGCAGCGGCGTGCTCTTCGCCGGCGACATCCTGTTCTACCAGCGCGCGCTGACCACGCCGAACAGTCCAGGCCTGGATGTCTGGCTGGAAGATCTGGATACGCTAGAGGCGTTGCCCTGGAAGCGCCTGGTCGCTGGCCACGGCCCGGTGGCCGATGATGCCGCGCCGTTCCTGCAGATGCGCGACTACCTCGGCTGGCTGGACGGCTTGCTGCGAGAAGCCGCCAATGGCGGGGCGGACATGAACGAGGCGATCCAGAGCCCGATCCCCGAGCGCTTCGCCGGCATCAGCCTGACCCGCTATGAGCTGATCCGCAGCGTCAGTCATCTGTATCCGCGTTACGAAGCGATGGCGCTGCAGCGCGTCGATGAGTGAAGGCGCGCCCGCGGCGCGCCGATTGCTGTTCCACTCCAGTCGCTGCATCCGGTCACTGCAGCTGTAGCTGATCGCCACGCTCCTGCTGCCAGTCGTCCAGGCTAGGCGCGGCTTCCTCGCCATCCATGCGATGGATGATGGTGAAGTAGTCCTGCTTGAAGCGATCCTGCATGATCTCGCTGCGATTGCGAACCTTTACCGCGTAAATGCTCTGGACGTTCTGGTGGTCGAAGTCGCGCCAGTACTGCTCGTCCTTCAACAGGCTATAGCGATGGTTCTCCAGCTCGGCGATGACGGCTTCGCTATCCAGTCGGCCAGCCCGCCCCACGGCATCGGCCCACTGCCGGACGATGCCGTAGGCTGACGCTGCGGTGCTGCCGGGGTAGGCCTGATGCAACGCGATGTAGCGCTCGACGAACGCCTGGCCGGTTTCGCTTTTCTCGCGCTGCGGCACCCGCCAGGTCCAGGCTTCGGTGCCGATCACGTTTTCCATCACCAGCGGTCCGGCCTGCTCGACGATGCTCTGGGTGAGGTTGGGCGCGATGATCTGCATGCGCTTGCCCAGTTCCAGGGTGTGCGCCAGGCGCATGGTCTGCACCAGATCCTGGCCGAGCAGGACGATCACCAGCACATCCGCGTCGCTGGCGGCAGCCTTCTGCAGTGCGCTCAGGTAGTCGTCGCGACGGGCACCTCGTGCGGCGATCTTCGAGTAGCCATGGCGTGCGCGGTCGCGGCTCTTGGTCGCTTCACGCAGGGCCTGCTCCATGCTGTGGCCCCAGGCATCGTCGAGGCTGATGTAGTGGTAGCGGCGATTGGGCATGTGCCAGCTCAGGTATTCACCGAGTACCCGGGCGCTCATCCAGGCACTGTTGGACTCGCGGAACAGGTGGCGATGGCCGTCCCGCCCGGTGATCTCGTTGGCGTAGCCGAGGGTGGGGAAGTACAACAGGCCGAGTTCGCGGGCGCGCTGGCCGGCGCTCAGCGCCTCTTCACTGTTGGCGCCGCCGAAGATCATCGCTGCGCCCTGGTTGGCGAAGCGGTCGACGTTGGCACGCGCCTTTTCCGCGCGTGCCGCCGAATTCAGGCTGACCAGCTCCAGGCGTCGGCCCAGCAAACCACCACCCTGGTTGATCTGGTCGACGGCAAGCAGGGCGCCACGGCGTAGCTCCAGACCTTCGGACTTGTAGTTGCCGGTGCTCGGGTAGTTGAGACCCAGACGGATCGGTTCGGCCGCATGGGCGCTTTGTAGTGTGAAGACGAGGAAGGCGATGATCAGGGTAGGGCGAAGCATGGCTCTTATCCTTCTGAGCGAGGGGGCATCCGTTTTAGGGGGTAGGGTGGGCCCGGCGGAATAGTCTTTTCCGGCCATATGGGTGCGACTTTCGGTGCCGCCCGGCATTGACGGCGGGCCGAATCACGCGTCTTTCGTGGGCTGAGGCGGCGTATTGCTACCAAGGGAGGAGGAAAATCGGTACTGCGGGCAATTGTTGGCGAGGCGGTGCAAACCAAGAATCAACAACAGACCGGGAAAATTTCCCGGCATAACAATGAACCCGCAGAGGTAGCCGCAATGAAGCACACCGGTCTTCGCAAGCCCTTCGCCTTGACGGCGCTATGCGCCGCGGTGGCGATGTCCAGCCTGCACGCCTGGGCCGTAACCGACCAGGAAATCCTCAACGATGCCAAATCCACCGATCAGATCGTCACCAACGGTCTGGGTTTGCAGGGCCAGCGCTACAGTACGCTGGATACGTTGAACACCAATAACATCAATCAGTTGCGACCGGTTTGGGGCTTCTCTCTCGGCGGTGAAAAGCAGCGCGGTCAGGAAGCGCAGCCGCTGATCAAGGACGGCGTGATGTACATCACCGGCTCCTACTCGCGTGTATATGCACTGGACGCCCGTACCGGCAAGGAACTGTGGCAGTACGATGCGCGCCTGCCCGACGGCATCATGCCGTGCTGTGACGTGATCAACCGTGGTGTCGCGCTGTATGGCGATCTGGTGATCTTCGGCACCCTGGATGCCAAGCTGGTCGCCCTGAACAAGGACACCGGCAAGGTGGTCTGGAAGAAGACTGTCGCCGACTACAAGGCCGGTTACTCGCTGACCGCCGCGCCGCTGGTGGTGAATGGCAAGCTGATCACCGGCGTCTCCGGTGGTGAGTTCGGCGTGGTCGGTAAGATCGAAGCCTACGACGCGAAGAACGGTGAACTGCTGTGGACCCGTCCGACAGTGGAAGGCCACATGGGTTACGTCTGGAAAGACGGCAAGAAGGTCGAGAGCGGTATCTCCGGCGGCGAAGCCGGCAAGACTTGGCCGGGCGATCTGTGGAAGACCGGCGGTGCCGCTCCATGGCTGGGCGGCTACTACGATCCGGACACCGATTCGCTGCTGTTCGGTACCGGTAACCCGGCGCCGTGGAACTCGCACCTGCGCCCTGGCGACAACCTGTACTCGTCCTCGCGTCTGGCGCTGGACCCGAATGACGGCTCGATCAAGTGGCACTTCCAGTCCACCCCGCATGACGGCTGGGACTTCGACGGCGTCAACGAGCTGATCTCCTTCGACTACAAGGACGGCGGCAAGACCATCAAGGCTGCCGGCACCGCAGACCGTAACGGCTTCTTCTACGTGCTCGATCGCACCAACGGCAAGTTCATCCGTGGCTTCCCGTTCGTTGACAAGATCACCTGGGCCAAGGGCCTGGATAAGACTGGCCGTCCGATCTACGACGAAGCCCACCGCCCGGGCAATCCTGCCGACGCGGACAAGGGCAAGTCGGTGTTCGTCGCACCGTCCTTCCTCGGTGGCAAGAACTGGATGCCAATGGCCTACAGCCAGGACACCGGCCTGTTCTACGTGCCGTCCAACGAGTGGGGCATGGACATCTGGAACGAAGGCGTATCCTACAAGAAGGGTGCCGCCTACCTGGGTGCCGGCTTCACCATCAAGCCGCTCAACGACGACTTCATCGGTGTGCTGCGCGCAATCGATCCGAAGACCGGCAAGGAAGTCTGGCGCTACAACAACTACGCTCCGCTGTGGGGCGGCGTGTTGGCCACCAAGGGCAACCTGGTATTCACCGGCAACCCTGAGGGCTACCTGATGGCCTTCGACGCCAAGACCGGCAAGAAGGTCTACGAGTTCAACACCGGCTCGGGCGTCATCGGTTCTCCGGTCACTTGGGAAATGGATGGCGAGCAGTACGTTTCCGTTCTCTCCGGCTGGGGTGGTGCGGTACCGCTGTGGGGCGGCGAGGTCGCCAAGCGCGTGAAGGACTTCAACCAGGGCGGTATGGTCTGGACCTTCAAGCTGCCGAAGGATCTGGTCGCCAAGCGCTGATCAGCCTGCGTTACGCAAACCCGGCGACCGTCGGGTTTGCGCAAACAGAACCCCGGTCGTCATGGCCGGGGTTTTGTCGTTCTGGCGCCAGGGAAAGGCAGCTCATGCCTGGCGATAGGCGCTGGGGGTAACGCCCACCTCGCGGCGGAATACCTGGGAGAAGTGGCTAGGGCTCGAATAGCCCACTTCCAGCCCGATATCGATGACGCTGCGCTGCGTTTCGATCAGCAGCCGTCGCGCCCGTGCCATGCGCAGGCCGATGAAGTACTGAGACGGCGAAAGCCCGGTGGCTCGTTTGAACATCCGGCTGAAGTGGTACTCGCTCAGCTCGGCGGTTCGTGCCAGCTGAGCAAGACTGAAATCGTCGGCCAACTGCGCATCCATCGCCTCGATGACCCGGCGCAGCTTGTAGGCCGGCAAGGCGTTGCTGCGCCGGACGGCGTCTTGCCGATCCCGATAGTGGCGCACCAGATGCACGGCCAGTGCCTGGGCCAGGCCGCGAACGCAGAGCGGGCTGGGCTGGCGCTGCTCGACCAGCTCGTGGTGCAGCTTCTCCATCAACCAGCGAACCGTGTCGTCGTGGGCGCCGGAGACGTCCCGCAAGGCAACCGCTGTGCTCTGCGGCCCGAGCAGTTCCCGTGCGGCCTGGTCGATGAGCGGCAGGCCGAGATACAGGTGCATCACCTCGAATTGCTCACCTTCCAGCGTCTGCCAGCGCATTTCGTACGGCTCGTGGGTATCGGTCAGGAAGAAGTCGCCGGCGCTGACGGTTGCTGCGCTCCATTGCCCACCCGGCGCACGTTCCTCGACTCGTGCCGCACCGGCCAGTACCAGCACCAGCAGCGGCTCCAACACTGCCGGTACCTGTATCGGCTCGACGATCGTGCGATGGCTGAACAGCTGCACCACCACGTCCTGCATCGGCGGCTGCTGTGCGGTCGCGCGCGCTTCACCAGGCAGGTAATGGCTCATCAACTGGGGACAGGTCTGCCCCGCATGGGGCCGTGGCGGGGCTTGTGATAACCGCGGCATGACGTGCTCCTGGCAAACATTTGAAAGCGTTCAGCGCCGAAAGGTTAGCGCAGGACCCTGCGCGCCGGCAGATCACTGCTGCGCGCAAAACCGCAACAGCCAGCGCAAGCGTGCGAAAGCCCGACCTCCTGCGATGGGAGACAGTTAACCCATCGCGCCTCGTGGCGCAGCCCGAAAGAGAGGAGAGCACCATGACTGATTCGAATCACATCGTCGTTCAGGAAGTTGCAGGCAAGGTCGCGCTGGTCACCGGCGCCGCCAGCGGCATCGGCAGGGCGATTGCCTTATTGCTGCACGATCGGGGC
This sequence comes from Stutzerimonas kunmingensis, assembly GCF_014764705.1. Lineage (GTDB taxonomy): Bacteria > Pseudomonadota > Gammaproteobacteria > Pseudomonadales > Pseudomonadaceae > Stutzerimonas. The sequence goes on along the minus strand of NZ_JACXXG010000007.1, from coordinate 132,294 downwards.
GCCAAGGTCATCGCCGAAGACATCAACCCGGCTGTCGAGAAACTCGCTCGACCGGGGCTGGTGCCGCTGCTGGCGGACATTACCGAGGATGGCGCAGCAGAACGTGCGGCCGGCCTGGCCATCGAGCATTTCGGCCGGCTGGATATCCTGGTCAACAACGCCGGCATCATCATCAACAAGCGAGTGGTGGACATGAGTCGCGAGGATTGGGAGCGCATCCAGGCGGTCAATGCCACGGCGGCGTTCCTGCATTGTCGCGAAGCGGTCAAGGCGATGATGCCCAACCGCTCAGGGGCGATCGTCAACATCGCTTCCTACGCGTCCTATTTCGCCTTCCCGACCATCGCCGCGTACACGGCCTCGAAAGGCGCGCTGGCCCAGCTGACCCGCACGCTGGCGCTGGAGGCGATCGAGCATGGCATCCGGGTCAACGCCATCGGTGTTGGCGATGTGGTGACCAACATCCTCAACGACGTGGTCGAGGACGGCCCGGGCTTTCTTGCTCAGCATGGCGAAGCCGCACCCATCGGGCGCGCGGCGCAACCGGAGGAAATCGCCGAGATCGTCGCCTTTCTCGCTTCGGAGCGGGCCAGCTTCATGGTGGGCTCGGTGGTCATGGCCGATGGCGGCATGACGGTTACGGCCGGCTGAGCCGCTGCGCAGAAACACGAACCCCGCCAGTAGGCGGGGTTCGGTGCTTACGTAGACGGGCGCGGGATCAGTCTTCCAGCGAGCCCATTGCGGTGGTGTTGAAGCCGCCGTCGACGTAGAGGATCTCACCGCTGATGCCGGAAGCCAGGTCCGAGCAGAGGAAGGCGCCGGCATTGCCGACTTCGTCGATAGTGACGTTGCGACGCATAGGGGTCTGCTTCTCGTTGGCAGCCAGCATCTTGCGGAAGCTGGCGATGCCGGAGGCGGCCAGGGTACGGATCGGGCCGGCAGAGATGCAGTTCACGCGGGTGCCTTCCGGGCCGAGGCTGCCGGCCAGGTAGCGAACGCCGGCTTCCAGGCTGGCCTTGGCCATGCCCATGACGTTGTAGTTCGGCATGGTGCGCTCGGCACCCAGGTAGGAGAGGGTCAGCAGGCTGCCGTTGCGGCCCTTCATCATCTCGCGACCGGCCTTGGCCAGGGCGACGAAGCTGTAGGCGCTGATGTCGTGGGCGATCTTGAAGCCTTCACGGGTGGTGACTTCGGTGAAGTCGCCATTGAGCTGGTCGCCCGGAGCGAAGCCGACCGAGTGCACGATGCAGTCCAGGCCGTCCCACTTCTTGCTCAGTTCTTCGAATACGCGCGCGATCTCTTCATCGTTGGCGACGTCGCAGGGGAAGCACAGCTCAGGGCTCGAGCCCCAACCAGAAGCGAATTCCTCGACGCGACCCTTGAGCTTGTCGCCCTGGTAGGTGAAAGCCAGTTCTGCACCTTCGCGATGCATGGCGGCGGCGATGCCGGAGGCAATCGAAAGTTTGCTGGCAACGCCGACGATCAGTACGCGCTTACCGGTGAGAAAACCCATGTGCTTGTCCCTCTTCTGGTTGTTCGGCAGTGCCGGGCGCCATGAAGGCGGATTCCAGCAGCTGCTGTGTATACGGATGTTGTGGTGCCGCAAAAATGTCAGCGGCCGCACCTTGTTCCACCACCTGGCCCTGCTTGACCACCATCATCTGGTGGCTCAGCGCCCTGACCACCGCCAGGTCATGGCTGATGAACAGGTAGGTCAGGTTGTACTTGGCCTGCAACGAGCGCAGAAGCTCTACCACCTGGCGCTGTACCGTGCGATCGAGCGCCGAGGTCGGCTCGTCGAGCAGTATCAGCGCCGGCTTCAACACCAGAGCTCGGGCAATGGCAATGCGCTGCCGTTGTCCGCCGGAAAACTCATGGGGATAGCGATGCCGGGTTTCCGGATCGAGGCCAACCTCCACGAGCGCGTCAATGATTGCCTGTTCCTGCTCCTTGGCATTGCCCATCCGGTGGATGTGCAACCCTTCGCCAATGATCTGCCCGACCGACATACGTGGGCTCAGGCTACCGAAGGGGTCCTGAAAGACCACCTGCATCTGCCGCCGCAACGGCCGTACCTGGCGCTGCGACATGCTTTGCAGTTGCTGGCCCTGGAAACGGATTTCACCGCGACTACCCAGCAAGCGAAGAATAGCCAAACCAAGCGTGGACTTGCCGGAGCCGCTCTCGCCGACGATACCCAGTGTCTGCCCCTTGGGCAGGCTGAAGTTGACGCCGTCGACTGCCTTGATGTGGTCGACGGTGCGACGCAGCAAGCCCTTCTTGATCGGGAACCAAACCCGCAGGTCGTCCACTTCCAGCAATGGTGCCGCTTTTTCGACCGCCACCGGGTCGCCACTGGGCTCGGCCGCGAGCAGTTCCTGGGTATACGGATGCTGAGGTGCGCGGAACAGATCTTCACACAACGCCTGTTCGACGACTCGACCGCGCTGCATGACACATACGCGATGGGCAATGCGCCGAACCAGGTTGAGGTCGTGGCTGATCAGCAGCAGTGCCATGCCCAGGCGTGCCTGCAACTCCTTCAGCAGTTCGAGGATTTTCAGCTGCACGGTGACGTCGAGGGCCGTGGTCGGCTCGTCGGCGATCAGCAGTTCAGGCTCGTTGGCCAGCGCCATGGCGATGACCACCCGTTGCCGCTGGCCGCCCGACAGCTCGTGCGGGTAGGCGCGGATGCGCTTGCGCGGCTCCGGGATACCGACCAGTTCCAGCAACTCCAGGGTGCGAGCGGTTGCGGCCTTACCGCGCAGGCCCTTGTGAATCTCCAGCACTTCGTTGATCTGCTTGCCGACGGTGTGCAGCGGGTTGAGCGAGGTCATCGGCTCCTGGAAGACCATGGCGATGCGATTGCCACGGATTTTACGCATGGCCTTTTCGTCGGCCTTGAGCAAGTCCTGCCCGTGGAAGAGGATCTGCCCTTGCGGATGGCGAGCGAGCGGGTAGGGCAGCAGTCGCAGGATGGAATGAGCCGTCACGGACTTGCCCGAGCCGCTTTCGCCGACCAGGGCCAGGGTTTCGCCCTTGCGAATGTCGAATGTCACGCCTTCGACGACACGCTGGACCTGTTCACCGGTGACGAACTCGACGGCCAGATCGCGGACCTCGACCAGATTCTCGGCTATCGGTTGTTCGGCCATGTTATTTCCTTGGGTCGAAGGCATCACGCGCCGCCTCCCCGATAAACACCAGCAAGGTCAGCATGATTGCCAGCACCATGAAGGCGCTGATGCCCAGCCAGGGCGCCTGCAGATTGGCCTTGCCCTGGGCGACCAGTTCACCGAGCGACGGCGAACCTGCCGGCAGACCGAAACCGAGAAAGTCCAGCGCGGTGAGCGTGCCGATGGCGCCGGTGAGGATGAACGGCATGAAGGTCATGGTGGAAACCATGGCGTTCGGCAGGATGTGGCGGAACATGATGGCGCCGTTCTGCATGCCCAGCGCACGAGCGGCGCGCACGTACTCGAGGTTGCGCCCACGGAGGAATTCGGCACGTACCACGTCCACCAGGCTCATCCAGGAAAACAGCAGCATGATGCCCAGCAGCCACCAGAAGTTCGGCTGCACGAAGCTGGCCAGAATGATCAGCAGATAGAGCACCGGCAGCCCGGACCAGATCTCCAGCAGGCGCTGGCCAACCAGGTCGACCCAGCCGCCATAGAAGCCCTGCAGGGCGCCGGCGATAACGCCGATCACCGAGCTGATCAGGGTCAGGGTCAGGGCGAACAGGACCGAGATGCGAAAGCCGTAGATCACCCGGGCGAGTACATCGCGGCCCTGGTCATCGGTGCCCAGCCAGTTCTCCAGTGACGGCGGCGCGGGCGCGGGTACCTGCAGTTCGTAGTTGATGCTCGAATAGTTGAAGGGAATGACCGGCCAGACCATCCAGCCGTCCTTCTCGGCAATCAGTTCCTGGATGTACGGGCTCTTGTAGTTCGCCTGCAGCGGGAACTCGCCGCCGAAGGCCGTTTCCGGATAACGCTTGAACACCGGGAAGAACCATTCGCCGTCGTAGCGCACCACGATCGGCTTGTCGTTGGCGATGATCTCCGCGCCAAGGCTGAGTACGAACAGCGCGAGGAAGATCCACAGCGACCACCAGCCACGCTTGTGTGCCTTGAACAGCGCCAGCCGGCGCTGGTTGAGGGGGGACAACTGCATCTCAGGCCTCCCTGCTTTCGAAATCGATGCGCGGGTCGACCAGGGTGTAGGTCAGGTCGCCGATCAGCTTCACCACCAGTCCGAGCAGGGTGAAGAGGAAGAGGGTGCCGAACACCACCGGATAGTCGCGGTTGATTGCCGCCTCGAAGCTGAGCAGGCCGAGCCCGTCAAGGGAGAAGATCACCTCGATCAGCAGCGAGCCGGTGAAGAACATGCCGATGAAGGCAGACGGAAAGCCGGCGATGATGATCAACATGGCATTGCGGAACACATGGCCGTAGAGCACGCGATTCTTGCTCAGGCCCTTGGCCCGCGCCGTGATCACGTACTGCTTGTTGATCTCGTCGAGAAAGCTGTTCTTGGTCAGCAGCGTCAGCGTCGCGAAGTTGCCGATCACCAGCGCGGTGACGGGCAGGGCCAGGTGCCAGAAGTAGTCGATGATCTTGCCGGCCAGGGTCATATCATCGAAGTTGGCCGACGTCAGTCCGCGCAAGGGGAACCAGTTCCAGTAACTGCCGCCAGCGAACAGCACGATCAGCAGAATGGCGAACAGGAAAGCCGGTATGGCGTAGCCGACGATGATCGCCGAGCTGGTCCAGACGTCGAACTTGCTGCCGTGACGCGTGGCCTTGGCGATGCCCAGCGGGATCGAGGCCAGGTACATGATCAAGGTGCTCCACAGACCCAGCGAGATGGAAACCGGCATCTTCTCGATGATCAGGTCGGTCACCTTGGCGTCACGGAAGAAGCTCTCGCCGAAATCCAGCCGCAGATAGTTGCTGAGCATGATCCAGAAGCGCTCTGCGGGTGGTTTGTCGAAGCCGTACAGGCGCTCGATCTCGGCGATCAGCTCGGGGTCCAGACCCTGGCCACCCCGGTAACTGGTGCCGGCGACCGCGACTTCCGAGCCACCGCCGGCGATCCGGCTGGTGGCGCCTTCGAAGCCTTCCAGCTTGGCGATTGCCTGCTCCACCGGGCCGCCGGGGGCGGCTTGGATGATGATGAAGTTGATCAGCAGGATGCCGAACAGCGTGGGGATGATCAGCAGCAGTCGGCGAACGATGTAAGCCAGCATGCTTAGCGCTCCGCCTCGCCATCACCAGCCGGAGCGGCAGCGCCAGCTTCCTCGGCCTTCTTTGCTTCGACGGGATCGGCAACCGGCAGCTTGGCGTCGGGTTTGCGCCACCAGGTCATCAGGCCGATGTCCTGCCGGGGCGTCACCTCTGGATGCGCGAGGTGATTCCAGTACGCCACGCGCCAGGTCTTTATGTGCCAGTTCGGCACTACATAATGCCCCCAGAGCAGCGCACGATCGAGCGCGCGGGTGTAGGTGATCAATTCCTTGCGCGAATCGGCCCCTATCAAACCTTCCACAAGGCTGTCGACTGCCGGGTCCTTGAGACCGATGAAGTTACGGCTGCCCGGGTTGTCGGCGCTTGCCGAGTGCCAGAACTCGCGTTGCTCGTTGCCGGGCGAGTTGGATTGGCCGAAGCCGCTTACGATCATGTCGTAATCGCGCGAACGCAGGCGGTTGATGTACTGCGAAACATCGACCCGGCGGATTTCCAGTTCGATCCCGAGATCCGCCAAATTGCGCTTGTACGGCAGCAGCACCCGCTCGAACTCTGCCTGAACCAGCAGGAATTCGAGCTTCACCGGCTTGCCGGCAGCGTCCAGCATGCGGTCGTTCTCGACCTTCCAACCCGCTTCAGTGAGCAGCCGGTATGCCTCGCGCTGCTGTTCGCGAATCACACCGTTGCCTTCGGTACGCGGCAGCTCGAACGGTTTGTCGAACACCTCGTCCGGAACCTTGCCGCGAAGGGGCTCGAGAATCTTCAGTTCGTCTTCGCTCGGCAAGCCGGATGACGCCAGCTCGGAGTTGTCGAAGTAACTGCGGGTGCGGGTGTAGGCGCCATTGAACAGCTGGCGATTGGTCCATTCGAAGTCGAACAGCAACCCGAGGGCTTCACGGACGCGGCGGTCCTCCAGCTGCGGGCGGCGGATATTGAAGATGAAGCCCTGCATTCCCGCAGGGTTCTCGTTCGCAATTTCGTCACGAACGATCCGACCGTCCCTCACCGCTGGTATGTCATAGGCGGTGGCCCAGCTTTTGGCTGTGCGCTCCTCCCAATAATCAAAGTGCCCGGCCTTGAACGCCTGCAAGGCGACGGTATTGTCGCGGTAGTAATCGAAACTGATGTGATCGAAGTTGTAGAAACCGCGATTCACCGGGAGGTCCTTGCCCCAGTAGTCTGCTACGCGCTCATAGCGGATCGAGCGGCCGGCCTGGACCTTCTCGACGCGGTATGGGCCACTGCCCAGAGGCGGTTCGAGGCTGCCCGAAGTGAATTCCTTTCCTTCCCACCAATGCTTCGGCAACACTGGCATCTGCCCGAGGATCATCGGCAGTTCGCGATTGCCAGCGTGCTTGAAATCGAAGCGCACCCGCCTCGGGCTTTCCGCTGTCACTTTCTCCACATCGGCGTAGTAGGCGCGGTATTGCGGGGCACCCTGGCTCATCAGGGTTTCGAAGGTGAACACCACATCCTCGGCCTCTACCGGCTCGCCGTCATGGAAGCGTGCCTGCGGGCGCAAGTGGAAGCGCACCCAGCTGTTGTTCGGTCCCTTTTCTATCTTTTCCGCCAGCAGGCCGTAGACGGTGAAGGGTTCGTCCAGGCTGTTGGTGGTGAGGGTGTCGTAGATCAGACCGATATCGTCGGCTGCAACGCCCTTGTTGATGAAGGGGTTGAGCGAGTCGAAGCCGCCGAAACCAGCCTGTCGCAACGTCCCACCCTTGGGAGCGTCTGGGTTGGCATATTCGAAATGCTGGAAATTGGCCGGGTACTTCGGCTTCTCGTCATACAGCGTCAGGGCATGGCGAGGAGCGGCTTCGGCGATAGCAGCGAGGCAGAGCAGCCCCAGCAGCCCGGCGCGGAGCAGCGGATGGCGCGCGCGATCATTCATTTGGTCTTCTCCAGGCTCTTCAGCCACCAGGCGCGCAAACCCAGCGTATAGGGTGGCGTGGTGACGTGGGCGAACCGATTGCGGTACGCCAGGCGGTGGTTACTGATGAACCAGTTCGGAATGGTGTAGTGGTTCCACAGCAGCACGCGGTCGATTGCGCGGGCGGCGGCGACTTGCTCGTCGCGGGTCTGCGCGGCGAGCAGCTTGTCAATCAGGTCGTCGACGATCGGATTGGCGATGCCGGCATAGTTGCGACCGCCCTTGACGTCGACCTGACTGGAATGAAAGTACAGATACTGCTCGATCCCGGGGCTGAGGCTCTGTGCCAGAGTCATCAGGATCATGTCGTAGTCGTAGTGATCGAGGCGCTGCTTGTACTGGGCACTGTCCACGGTGCGCAGATTGGCTTGAATGCCAATGCGTGCCAGGTTCTCGACGTAGGGTTGGAGGATGCGTTCGAGCCGCGGGTTGACCAGCAGGATCTCGAAGCTCAGCGGTTGTCCGGCGCTGTTCAACAGGCCGGCATCCGAGGCTTTCCAGCCCGCCTCGGCGAGCAGTTTTAGCGCGTGGCGCAAGGTTTCCCGCGGAATCCCGCGGCCTTCGGTCTGCGGAAGCTGGAAGGGCTCGGTGAACAGTTCGGGCGGGAGCTGCTTGCGGTACGGCGAGAGCAACAGCCACTCACCGCCTTCGGGCTTGCCTGTCGCTGTGAAGTCGCTGTTGGGGTAGTAGCTTTCACTGCGGCGGTAGGCGCCGTAGAACAGGGCGCGATTGGTCCATTCGAAGTCGAACATCAGGCCGAGCGCTTCGCGCACACGACTGTCGGCGAAGGTCGCACGGCGCCCGTTCATGAACAGCGCCTGGGTCTGGGTCGGAATCTGGTGGGGGATTTCAGCGCGAATGATGTCGCCGCGCATCACTGCCGGAAACTGGTAGCCATTGGCCCAGTTCTTCGCCTGGTGTTCGATGAAGAAGTCGAACTCGCCGACCTTGAAGGCTTCGAAGGCCACCACGCTATCGCGATAGAACTCGACCGAGACTCGGTTGAAATTGTATTTCCCCTGATTGACCGGCAGCTTGGCGCCCCACCAGTCCCGCACTCGCTCGAAGACTACCTGCCGGCCTGGTTGCACATGCGTGATGCGGTAGGGGCCGCTGCCCAGTGGGGGTTCGAAGGTGGTCGCGCTGAAGTCTCGATTCTTCCAGTAGTGCTGTGGCAGCACAGGCAGTTCGCCGAGGCGCATGATCAGCAGCGGATTTTTTGGTTGCTCGAATACGAAACGAATGCGATGTCGGTTGAGGATGTCGACCCGCTTCACCCCCTGCAGGTTGGAGCGGTACTGAGGGTGGCCATCCTTTATCAGGGTGCGATAGGAAAAGGCGACGTCGTAGGCAGTGATCGGCTTGCCGTCATGGAAGCGAGCTTCCTTGCGCAGGTTGAAAACTACCCAGCTGTAGTTATCGCTGTGCTCCACCGACTCGGCAATCAGACCGTAGCTGGAGGCAGGTTCGTCTCCGGACGGGTCGTAGATGCCGGTGCCGACCATCAGTGGCTCGTTCAGCTCGCTGATGCCGTATTGCAGAAAGCCGGGCGCCGAACTCAGGCTGGTGCCCTTGAAAGTGTAGGGGTTCAGGGTGTCGAACGTTCCGGAGGCCATCAGTTTGATCTGGCCACCCTTCGGCGCGCGCGGATTCACCCAATCGAAGTGGGTAAAGTTGGCCGGATACTTAAGAGTGCCGAACTGCGCATAACCATGGCTTTCGCTGATGGTGGCGAAGGCGGGAAAGCTCAATGCCAGGCAGGTCAGTAACGGTAGCAGGGCTCGCATCAGACGGGAAATCCGATCCTTGGCGCTTAGGGGCTTCTCGGGCCGGTACAGTAACAGCTTGTATGCGCTGGAAAAAGGCCGGGCAACTCGGGCAAACTGCCGGTCATTTCCCGTAATGGCATTGTGCAGAGGTGACCTCTTGGATGTACGTGCCCAGGGTCTTCAGGCATGGATAGACCGCCTGAATCAATCGGAGCTGCCTGCGCTGGCGTCCGTGGTCAAGGATCTGCAGCGCCTTGCCGTGCATGAACATGCTTCGGTGCAGCAACTGGCCGATGTACTGCTTCGTGATGCCTCGCTGACTTCCAAGGTGCTGAGGGTCGGCAATAGCAGCTATTACAACCCCTCCCAGGAGACCATCAAGACGATTTCTCGGGCCATCGTGATGATCGGCTTCGAGAACGTGCGCCTGATCAGTCTGTCGGTCACGCTGATCGACAGCCTGCTTGAGCGCGCCCCGAGGGAGCAGCTGCTGGAACTGCTGGCTCGTTCGTTTCACGCCGCGGTGCAAGCCCGCAACATCGCCGGCTATGTGCTTTCGCGTCACGAGGAAGAAGTATTCATTGCCGCGCTGCTCTACAACGTGGGCGAGCTGGCGTTCTGGGGCTGCGGTGGAGAGCAGGCGGATGAGCTGGCCCTGCTGCTGACGCAGCCGGGCATCAAGCCTGACGATGCGGTGCAGAGCGTGTTGGGCACCAGCTTCCGGCAGCTCAGCCTGGGTCTGGTCAGAAGCTGGAACCTGGGAGAGTTGACCAGTCTTGCACACACTCAGGTGGCCAGCAGCGATCCGGCCGCTCGCGCGGTCGCGCTGGGCGTACAGATCAGCGAAGCCGCACTCGGAGGCTGGGAGTGCGAGCGGATGACGTCACTGACCAGGGCCGTGGCCGAGTTCACCGGCGTGGATGAAGCTGATGCGTTGCAGCAGATACTCGCCAGCGCCGATGAAACCGTGCAGGTGGCGACCACATTTGGCGCAAGTCGTCTGGGCCGGCTCATTCCCAGTACCGATCCCGAGCAGATCCGCCTGCAGCAGGCCCAGCGTCAGGCAGCCTTGCTGCAACCGGATCTGTTGCTGATGCAACAGGCGCTGCAGGACCTGGGGCTCATGGCCTCGGGCGGCGGCGATGCCACGTTGATTCTGGATACGCTGCTGAAGGGGCTACACCGCGGGGTTGGCCTGGAACGTGTGATGGTGGCGGTGCTGGCCGATCAGCAGACGCGTTTCAAGGTGCGTTGCGCCGTCGGTGAAGGGACCGAGACCTGGATTCAGGGCTTCGTGCTTCCCGCTGACCAACCCGAGCAGCCGAACGTGTTCAGTTACGCACTGCGCCATCGGCAGTCGCTCTGGATGGGCGTGCCGGCAAGTTATGACTTGGCCGACCTGGTGACCCAGCCGCTGCGAAAGTGGTTTGGCAATGGCATGTTCTTCATCGCACCGCTGATGGCGGGGACGCGTGAAATAGGTGTGATCTACGGCGATTGCCGGCTTTCGGGGCGGGCGCTGAAACACGAACAGTTCGTCGCGTTTCAGCGCTTTACCCAGCTGACTGGACGCTGCCTGGAGTCCCTGAGCAAGCGTCCGGCTGGGTGAATGGCGGAGGGCTAGTTGGCGAGGTATAGCGTCAGCAGCTGGCCAGGGCGCAGCACGCTGGTGCCTTTCGGGTTCCAGGTCTTCAGGTTGTTCAGCTGTACGTTGAAGCGCTTGGCGATCTGGTACAGCGAGTCGCCTTTCTGCACTTTGTAATAGGTAGGCGAATTTCCCTTGCTCTGCGCTTTGGCTACTGCCGGGCCCTGCAGGAACAGCGCCTGGCCCACTTTGAGCTGGCTGCCGGAGAGCTTGTTCCAGCGCTGCAGGTCGCGTACCGAGACGCGCTGAGCCTTGGCGATGTCCCAGAGATTGTCGCCAGATTTGACCCGGTAGCTGCGCGGCGTGGCGGCCGGCTGACGCGCTACAGCGTGCAGCAACTCCCGCGAAGCGCCGGCATCACCGCTGGTTGGGAGGCTGAGGACCTGCCCGATCCGCAACGTGTCGCTCTTCAACCGGTTCACGTCGCGGATGATGTTGACGGTCAGATGATGACGGTTGGCGATGACGCACAGGGTGTCTCCTGCGCGCACCTGATACTGCTGCCAGTCGACCAGGTCCTGCGGCTTCATCAGCGCCAGGTTGGCTGCCAGCATTTCAGCCTTTTCCATTGGCACCAGCAGCTGCTGCGGACCATCCAGGGTAATTCGGCGGGTGAAGGCAGGATTCAGCTGGTAGAGCTCGTCCTCGTCCAGGTCGGCGAGTTTGGCGACCCGCGCCAGATCCATGCGCTGCTTGAGCGCGATGACTTCGAAGTAGGGCTCGTTGGCGATCGGATTGAGATTGATGCCATAGGCCTCAGGGGCCTGGATCAACTGCGACAGGGCCAGCAGCTTCGGCACGTAGTCGCGGGTTTCCTGCGGCAATGGCAGGTTCCAGTAGTCGGTCGGCAGGCCTAGCTTCTGGTTGCGTTCGATGGCCCGGCTCACGGTGCCTTCACCCGAGTTGTAGGCAGCCAGTGCCAGCAGCCAGTCACCGTTGAACAGGCCGTGCAGGTAGCTCAGATAACGCAGGGCTGCATTGGTCGAGGCGGTGATGTCACGGCGGCCGTCGTACCAGCTTGTCTGCCGAAGATTGAAGTGCCGGCCGGTGGCGGGAATGAACTGCCAGAGCCCGACGGCGTGGGCGGGCGAATAGGCGAAGGGATCGTAGGAGCTTTCGATAATCGGCAGCAAAGCCAGTTCCAGCGGCATGTCGCGCTCTTCGAGGCGCTCGACAATGTAGTGGATATAGGGGCTGCCGCGCTCGCTGGCGATTTCGATGGATCTTGGGCGACTGGAGAACAGCAGGCGCTGTTGCTCGATGCGGGGGTTGCTGTCCAGATGCTCCTGAAGCTTGTAACCCTCGCGAATTCGCTCCCAGATGTCCTGGTGTTCGGTGATGACGGGGGTGTCGTTCAGCCAGATGGGCTCTTCTGCCACAGGCGCCGTGGTGCGGCTTGCCTGATCGCGTGCATCATCACGCACGGCGTTGCTCTGACAGCCCGCTAGGGCGACGCAAACGGCTAGAGCCAACGCCCGACCAGAGGCTGCCAAGGCGTCCGGTTCGAGGCGTTTCTTGGGAGCTGGCGGCATTGGCTGGAATCTTCCCCGGAAACAAAATTCGGGGGATTCTAGGAACGCCCCCTGGTGGGGTCAAGGCTGCATGCCGCGTTTCGGGAACCTGTCGACCTTGTCAGAAGGCGTCCTTCCAGGCGCGCAAAGCCGCGAAAACCGCCACATCGCCGTCTAGCTGGCCGCCGCTGCGCTCGCTTGCCGCATGCTGAACGGCGGCGACACCACAACGCAGAAAAGGGTTGGTCGCGCGCTCGATATCCATTCTGCTTGGCAGGCTGAAGCGGTTCGATTCGCGCAGTTCGGTCACCTCGCGCATGCGTTTTCCAATGGCCGGGTTGTCCGGTTCCACTGCCCGGGCAAAGCGCAAATTGCTCAGCGTGTATTCGTGGGTGCAGTAGACGAGGGTGCTATCCGGTGTATCGGCCAGGCGCTGCAGCGAGCGGAACATCTGCTCGGGCGTGCCTTCGAACAGACGCCCGCAGCCGGCGGCGAACAGCGTATCGCCACAGAGCAGCCAGGGCTGCACGGGGTCAGCATGGAAATAAGCGATATGGCCAAGCGTGTGGCCAGGGACGGCGATGACCTGCAAGTCCGTCCCGAGTACCTCGAGGTGCTGGCCGTCGCTCAGCGCCTCGTCGCGCGCGGGAATGTTCTCGGCCGCCGGTCCATAAACGCGCGCGCCGGTCTGTGTCTTGAGCCGTTCGACGCCGCCGACGTGGTCGTGATGGTGGTGGGTAATCAGGATGTCACTGAGCTGCCAGTCCGAGTGGTCGCGCAGCCACTTCAGGACTGGCGTGGCATCACCGGGATCGACGGCAGCGCAGCGTTGAGTGGCCTCGTCCAGAAGCAACCAGATGTAGTTGTCGGTGAAGGCGGGCAGGGCTTCGATCTTCAACATGGGCGGGTCGCCAATTGTGTGACAAAGGCGCATCCTAGCAGTCCCATGGGAAAGTTGAACCCGAGCGAACTCAGCGCCGCGCAGATCGCGCGGCGAACGGAGCCGAGCGATGAACGATCGACCGTCCACCCAAGGCAGCGACCATTGGCTGTCCATGATCAATGAGGCGTCCGCCTGGTTCGAGGGGCCGCTGGGCCAGCAGCTGCTGGTTCAGGAGAAGCAAGTCCTGACCGAAGAGCTGGCGCGTTGTTTCGGCAGCTATCTGGTGCACAACGGTCCGTTCAGCGGCGAGCCGGTGCAACCACAGAACATCAAACGCAGCGTTCGCCTCGGTGCGCCACTGCCTGGTGTGGAGATTCATTGCGAGGAGCAGGCCTGGCCGCTCGGCGAGCATGCTGCTGATGTCGTGGTGCTGCAGCATGCATTGGATTTCAGCCTGTCGCCCCATGGGTTGTTGCGTGAAGCGGCGCGTGGCGTTCGTCCGGGCGGGCATCTGCTGATCGTCGGTATCAACCCCTGGAGTGCCTGGGGCCTGCGTCATCTGGTCTCGCGCGAGGCGTTTCGGCAGGCGCGTTGCATTCGTCCGTCAAGGGTAGGGGACTGGCTGAACCTGCTGGGATTCGCGCTGGAGAAACGTCGCTTCGGATGCTATTGTCCGCCGCTTTCTTCGAGCGACTGGCAGGCGCGGTTATCTCGTCTGGAGTCCGTCGGGCAGCAGTTGCAGGCGCCAACTGGCGGTTTCTATCTGCTGGTCGCGCGCAAGTTGATGATCGGCCTGCGGCCCTTGCGCCAGGAGCGCCGCGAACGCATGGGTAAGCTATTGCCGATGCCCGTCGCCAAAGTCAGCCGCCGCGAAGCCGAACAACACCGACTCCCTTGACGCCCCGAGCCTGTCGGCAAACAGAGTAAGCAATCCACATGAGCGACGATTGGGTCGAGATCTACACCGACGGTGCCTGCAAGGGCAATCCCGGCCCGGGCGGCTGGGGGGCGCTACTTGTTTATAAGGGCGTCAAGCGTGAGCTCTGGGGCGGCGAGCCCGACACCACCAACAACCGCATGGAGCTTATGGCGGCAATCCGCGGGTTGGCGGAGCTGAAGCGCTCGTGCAAGGTTCGTTTGGTGACCGACTCGCAGTACGTCATGCAGGGCATCAACGACTGGATGCCCAACTGGAAGAAGCGCGGGTGGAAAACGGCGAGCAAGCAGCCGGTGAAGAATGCCGACCTTTGGCAGCAGCTCGACGAGCAGGTCAACCGCCATCAGGTGAGCTGGGAGTGGGTTCGCGGTCATACCGGCCATCCCGGTAACGAGCATGCCGACCTGCTTGCGAATCGCGGCGTAGTACAGGCCAAACGACAACCGATTGTGTAAGTGAGCTAAACGATATGCGCAGCGTAGTGCTGGATACCGAAACGACCGGCATGCCGGTGACCGATGGCCACCGGATCATCGAGATTGGCTGTGTCGAAGTCATCGGCCGCCGCCTGACCGGACGGCACTACCACGTCTATCTGCAACCTGATCGTGAAGTGGACGAGGGCGCGATCGCCGTTCACGGCATCACCAACGAGTTTCTTGTCGACAAGCCGCGTTTCCGCGATATCGCCGACGAGTTCTTCGAGTTCATCAAGGACGCGCAGCTGGTCATCCACAACGCCGCGTTCGACCTTGGCTTCATCAATAACGAGTTCGCGCTGCTCGGTCAGCAGGAGCGTGCCGAGATCACCGACCACTGCTCGGTGCTCGATACCCTGCTGATGGCTCGGGAGCGTCACCCGGGCCAGCGCAACAGCCTCGATGCCTTGTGCAAACGCTACGGCGTGGACAACTCGGGCCGCGATCTGCACGGCGCTCTGCTCGATGCCGAGATTCTCGCCGACGTCTGGCTGACCATGACCGGCGGGCAGACCAATCTGTCCCTCGCGGGTGATGGTGAAAGCTCCGACGGCGGTCGCCCCCAGCCCGCGCCGATCCGCCGGCTACCGGCCGATCGGCCGCGCACTGCGGTGCTGCGCGCTACCGAAGAAGAGGTTGCCGCGCACATGGCGCGAATGGCCGCGATCGAGAAAGCCGCCGGGGCAGCTCCGCTCTGGACTCAGCTCGAAGTCTGAATGGCTCGGCATTGCCGCCTACTTGCGACGCTGCCTCACAACCGCTCGTTTCAATGCGCTGTTCCTTTGCTGCGGACGCTTCTACCCTGTAGGTGGATCGTTCGCAGAGAGTGCGCATGTACAAAGACCTGAAATTCCCCATCCTCATCGTTCACCGTGACATAAAGGCCGACACCGTTGCCGGTGAGCGAGTGCGTGGCATCGCTTCCGAACTGGAGCGCGACGGCTTCAATATCCTGCCTACAGCAAGCTCCAACGAGGGACGAATCGTCGCCTCCACGCACCATGGCCTGGCCTGCATCCTGGTTGCGGCAGAAGGCGCCGGTGACAATCAGCGCCTGCTGCACGACGTGGTGGAACTGATCCGTGTCGCTCGTCGCCGCGCGCCGCGTCTGCCGATCTTTGCACTGGGCGAGCAGATCACCATCGAGAATGCGCCTGCCGAGGCAATGGCCGATCTCAACGAGTTGCGCGGCCTGCTTTACCTGTACGAGGACACCGTGCCGTTTCTTGCGCGCCAGGTCGCCCGGGCCGCGCGCGGTTATCTCGAGGATCTGCTGCCACCGTTTTTCAGCGCGCTGGTACGCCATACCGGCGAGTCGAACTATTCCTGGCATACGCCGGGACACGGTGGGGGCGTGGCCTACCGCAAGAGTCCGGTCGGCCAGGCGTTCCACCAGTTCTTCGGTGAAAACACGCTGCGCTCGGACCTGTCGGTTTCGGTACCCGAGCTTGGCTCGTTGCTCGATCACACCGGGCCAGTGGCAGCGGCGGAAGCCCGCGCCGCACGCAACTTCGGTGCCGACCACACGTTCTTCGTAATCAATGGCACCTCGACGGCGAACAAGATCGTCTGGCATTCGATGGTCGCGCGGGACGATCTGGTACTGGTGGATCGCAACTGCCACAAATCGATTCTGCACGCCATCATCATGACGGGCGCGATACCGCTGTACATGAGCCCGACTCGTAACGAGCTGGGCATCATCGGCCCGATTCCGCTGGAAGAATTCACCCGCGAGTCCATCCAGGCGAAGATCGCCGCCAACCCGCTGGCGCGTGGCCGGCCGCCGAAGGTCAAGCTGGCGGTGGTGACGAACTCGACCTACGACGGGCTCTGCTACAACGCCAACCTGATCAAGCGCACCCTGGCTGACAACGTAGAAGTGCTGCACTTCGACGAGGCGTGGTACGCCTACGCGGCATTCCACGAGTTCTATGACGGCCGCTACGGCATGGATACGCGGGAGCAGGGCCCGCTGGTGTTCACCACCCATTCAACCCACAAGCTGCTGGCAGCGTTCAGCCAGGCCTCGATGATCCATGTGCTCGACAGCCAGACACGGCAGCTCGATCGCGATCGCTTCAACGAAGCCTTCATGATGCACATCTCCACCTCGCCGCAGTACGGCATCCTCGCATCGCTGGACGTGGCGTCGGCCATGATGGAAGGCCCGGCGGGACGCTCGTTGATTCAAGAGACGTTCGATGAGGCGCTGAGCTTTCGTCGGGCGCTGGCCAACCTGCGCCAGCACATCGATGCCGACGACTGGTGGTTCAGCATCTGGCAGCCACCACTGGTCGACGGCGCCGAGGCGCTGGTGACCCCGGACTGGCTTCTCGAGCCAACGGCTGACTGGCATGGCTTCGGCGATATCGCCGACGATTACGTACTGCTCGACCCAATCAAGGTCACGCTCGTCACTCCGGGCCTTACCGCATCCGGCGCACTGGGTGAAAGTGGCATACCGGCGGCGGTGGTCAGCAAGTTTCTCTGGGAACGTGGTCTGGTGGTGGAAAAAACCGGGCTGTATTCGATGCTGGTGCTGTTCTCCATGGGCATCACCAAGGGCAAGTGGAGCACTCTGCTGACCGAGTTGCTGGAGTTCAAGCGTCACTACGACGCCAATATCCCGCTGGTCGATGCCCTGCCATCGATTGCGCGCGCCGGTGCAGCGGCCTATACGGGTATGGGGCTGCGTGATCTCTGCGATGAGCTGCATGCCTGTTATTGCGAAAACGCCACGGCGCGGGCCATGCGCAGGATGTACACGGCGTTGCCGGAGCCTGCGATGACTCCGGCCCAGGCCTATGACAAGCTGGTTCGCGGCGAGGTCGAAGCGGTGCCGATCGAGGCACTGCAGGGCCGAATCGCGGCGGTCATGCTGGTGCCGTATCCGCCGGGTATCCCGTTGATCATGCCGGGCGAGCGCTTTACCGAAGAGACTCGCTCGATTCTCGATTACCTTCGTTTCGCCCGTGATTTCGCCGAGCGTTTCCCCGGGTTCGATGCCGACGTTCATGGCCTGCAACATGAGGCAGGCGCGGATGGATGTGTGTACACCGTCGACTGTATCCGCGAAGAATGATGCGTCGATGCTCGCCACCGTCTACAACGGCATGAACAGGTCGTCTGGCGGCGTGGTCTGTATCACATCGTCTGCATCGACATTCACTCGTCGTGGTGGCAGTTGTTATAGTTGCCCGCCGTCGTACGGGTTTGCCCGCCACGGCGCTCCCCATGCGCCCTTGCTGTCGAGGATGATAGCGTGACCGAATACAAAGCCTTCCGCGTAGAGTTGGCAGACAAGATTGCCCGCGTCGTGATCAATCGGCCTGAAAAGATCAATGCGATGGACGCTGCGTTCTGGTCGGAAATCATTGATATCTTCAACTGGATCGATGCAACCGACGAAGTGCGCGTAGTCGTCCTCAGTGGCGCCGGTGACCACTTCTCTTCCGGTATAGACCTGCAGATGCTGGCTTCGGTCGGCAGCCAGCTTGGCAACGACGTCGGCCGCAATGCCGAGCAGCTGCGGCGCAAGATCCTCTCTCTGCAGGCATCGTTCAATGCCGTTGACAACTGCCGCAAGCCGGTCATCGCCGCGATCCAGGGTTACTGTCTGGGCGGCGCCATCGATCTGATCTCCGCTTGCGACATGCGTTACAGCACGGCGGACGCGAAATTCTCGATCAAGGAAATCGACATGGGTATGGCGGCCGATGTCGGCACCTTGCAGCGCCTACCTCGCATCATCGGCGATGGCATGATGCGCGAACTGGCCTTTACCGGCCGCACCATCAGCGGCGAGGAAGCGCGCAGCATCGGGCTGGTAAATCGCACCTATGCCGATCAGCAGATGCTGATGGACGCCGTGCTGGAGCTGGCCGGTGACATCGCCAGCAAATCACCGCTCGCCATTCGCGGCACCAAGGAGATGATCCGTTACATGCGCGATCACCGGGTCGACGATGGTCTCGAGTACATCGCCACCTGGAATGCGGCCATGCTGCAGTCGGCCGACATCAAGGTCGCCATCGCCGCTCATATGAGCAAACAGAAGCCGGACTTTGCCGACTGATGCGTCACCACACGTTTGCGCGGGAGGCGCACTAGGCATGGTTACTGGAGCTACTTCACTCGGTCTGGTACGTGACGAACTGTTCGCCACCATGGAAGAAGCCGAGCAGAGCCTCGAGCATTTCATCATCGATCGCAACAACGGCGGCCTGTTGCAGCAGGCCGTGGAGAACCTCAAGCAGGTGCGCGGCACACTCAACCTCATCGAGCTGACCGGCGCCGAGTTGCTCGCGCAAGAAATACTGCAGCTGGCTACCGACATCCCGGTCGGCGCCGGCGAGGACCGCGACGTGCAACTCGCCGCGCTGAGCAACGCGCTCTACGTGCTGCGGCGTTATCTGGAAAGCGTCGATGCCAGCCGCCAGGAAATCCCCGAGCTGCTGCTTCCAGCCATCAACGCGCTGCGCCAAGCATGCGCGCAGCCGCCGTTGCCGGAAAGTTTCTTTTTCAGCGTCCGGCTCGACCATGCCCGTCCTGCGTTGGACGTGCCGGTTCGTTCGGGAGCCGCGCCAGTTGCCGAGGCCCGGCGGCTGCGTCAGATGTATCAGGTCGGGTTGCTCGGCTTCATTCGTGAAGAGAATCTGCCAGCCAGCCTGAAACTCATGGGCCGCGCTTTGACGCGGCTGGATCATCTCTTCGTCGAGTCGCCAGGAGGTCGGCTGTGCTGGATCGGCAGCGCCGCTGTCGAATCGCAACTGGACGGCCAGCTATTGCCGCGCAAGTCGCGCAAGCAGCTGTTTTCCCGTCTGGACCGGGAACTCAAGCAGGTCATTGGCAACCCTGCATACGAGGCGCCACGCAGCCTGCTCAAAGAGCTGCTATACGTCGTCGCGCTGGCGGACACCCATGGGCCTATCGCCAGCCAGGTCCGTCAGGTGTTCTCGCTGGGTTCGCTGCCGTTCACCGACCACATGCTGGAAGATGAATCCCAGCGCCTGGCCGGCCCGGGCCAGGCCGTCATGCGTTCGCTGTCCTCGGCGATCCGTGAGGAACTGGCGAGCCTGAAGGATCTGCTGGATCTGATCGAGCGAGGTACCGCCCAGGCGGAAGCCTACTCGAACCTGCATAACCTGCTCGGGAAGATGGCCAAGACCCTCGGCATGGTTGGCCTTTCATCTGCGGCCAGCACGCTGCAGGCGCAGCTGGGCGACGTGTCTGGCTGGAGCCTGGAGCATGCGCCGGAACCGCATGTCATCCAGCGTCTCGCCGATGCCGTGCTGTATGTGGAGAGCATGGTCGCCAGCCTCGAGCGCGGCGATCGACGCGATAGCAAGCCTCAGGTCGCCCGACCCGGAATGGAAGCGGAAGCCTTTGCCAATCACCAGCTCACCGAAGCGTGCATCGTGGTAATCGATGAGGCGACCGCAGGCCTGGCGCTGGCCAAGCGGGCGATCACCGCTTATCTCGAGTCCAACGGGGAGAAATTGCACCTGGCCAACGTGCCGTTCAGCCTGCAGGCCGTGCGCGGCGGTCTGCGTTTTCTTGAGCAGGAGCGCGCGGCGGACCTGATCGGCGCCTGCGCTGATTTCATTCAAAAGCACATGCTCGAATCGAACCAGATGCCCCCCGAGCAACTGCTGGAAACTCTGGCCGATGCGCTGACCAGCCTGGAGTACTACCTTGAAGGTGGTGCGGTATTGCGACGTGACGACTCGCGCGTGAGCGTGCTTGATCTGGCCAGCGAGAGCGTGCGCGCGCTGGGCATGCCGGTAGCCGCCTGATGAGCTTGCGCTGGCAGGCGGCGCTGCTCGATCCCTCGATGGCAGGAGGCTGTGCGGTGGTGCATTGTCGACAGCAGTTTCTGCTCGATGGCAACGGTGCGCTCTTTCCGCGGGACTGGCTCAAGCGCCTGGATCTGCCGCTGCTCAGCGAACAGGGTCTGGGGCACTTCGACGGAGAGCCGGTGTTTCTTTTCGAACTGGACTTTCCGGCCGATGTACCAGGCGCGCGCTGGCAGGGCCTGCGCCAGTTCATGCAGGAGAACGATCGCGATCTGTTCCGGCTCCTCGGCTATGCCACGCAGATCGGTACCTGGGTCAGCCAGCATCGTTTCTGTGGCAGCTGTGGCTCGCCCATGCAGGCGCGAGCCGGTGAGCGTGCCATGTACTGTCCAGCCTGTGGAGTTCAGCACTACCCGCGGCTTTCACCGAGCATGATCGTCCTGGTCACCCGTGGAGACGAACTGTTGCTGGCGCGCTCACCGCGTTTCGCGCCTGGTGTCTACAGCACGCTGGCCGGTTATGTTGAGCCGGGTGAGTCGGTGGAGCAGTGCGTCGCACGCGAGGTAAGAGAAGAAGTCGGTGTGGCCATTCATGCGCCGCAGTACATCGCCAGCCAGGGCTGGCCGTTTCCCCATTCCCTCATGCTCGGGTTCCACGCGGAATATGCCGGTGGCGATATCGTGCTGCAGCCCGAGGAAATCGAGGATGCCCGTTGGTTCGCCATCGACAACCTGCCGGCGTTGCCCGCGCGCCAATCCATCGCCCGCTATCTGATCGAGCTTTATCTGGCCCGTCGGCTAGGCCACCCCGAACCAGTGTTGCCAGGCTAGCCGCAGACTCATCGCCAGTACTACCAGAATGAATACCGGACGGATGAACCGCGAGCCACCGCGGATCGCCGTGCGCGCGCCGAAGTAGGCGCCTGCCATCAAGGCCAGCCCCATCCCAATGCCCAGCACCCAGGCGACGTGACCGCCGATTATGAATACTGCAAGCGCCATGGCATTGCTGACGAAATTCATCGTCCGCGCCACGCCGCTCGCTCTCAGCAGGTCGAGCGGGTAGAGCAGCATGCTGCTGACCGTCCAGAAGGCGCCGGTTCCCGGGCCGGCTACGCCGTCGTAAAAGCCCAGTGAAAGGCTCTGTGGCCATTGGCGTCTGCGGCCGATGAGCACTGCATCGCTGGCTGATTTGGCCGGCATATGGCTGAAGAGCAGATAGACCCCGCAGGCAGAAACCACTAGCGGCAATAGCTGGTTAAGCCAGCTTGCCGGCATGAATTGCGCGACTACTGCGCCAACTGCGGCGCCGATCGCCGTGCCCGTGAGCGCTCGTCGCCACAGGCCCGGCTCGAATAGTCGGCGGCGATAGAAGGTGTAGCTGGCAGTGGCCGAGCCGAATGTGGCGCACAGCTTGTTGGTGCCCAGCACGAGATGCGGTGGTAGGCCGGCAGTCAGCAGGGCAGGAATGGTCAACAACCCGCCGCCCCCGGCGATGGCGTCGATGAACCCGGCAGTGAAAGCTACGGCGACCAGAATCACCAACGTGGCAGGATCGAGCGCGAGCTCAAGTGCGAAGGGCATGCGGGCCTCAATAGGCAGAACGGCAGCGGAGGATAATGCGACTGGCCACGTCGGCGAAAGAGCTTGCTCGTATGACCGATATCCACGTCCTGATAGACAAGAGTGTCAGCGCGTGATGGCCGTCCCATGCAGATGCTGGCTGCTCTGATTGCTCCTGCGGATAATGTCGCACCCAATTGAAAGGACGCATGGTTATGCAATATCTCGGGCTTGCGATCGTGATCGCACTGCTGGCTGTGATCGTATTGCTGGTCGCGCTGCGCTTGCTACTGGGGGGGCACTGGCTGATGGGATGGTTGCGCGGGACTTGCGGCTTTTTGGTCCTGCTGTTCGCCGGATTGATTGGCCTGATTGGCTACGACGTCAGCACCTACGCTGCGCTGCCTGACAAGAAGCCGCTGGTCACTGTGAGTTTCCACGCCCAGGGTCCGCAGCGTTACGAAGTCAGCCTGGAACAGGGCAACGAGACGCGAACGGTGATGCTGGAAGGTGATCTATGGCAGCTCGATCTCCATCTGCTTCGCTGGAAGAGCCTGGCTGAGCTGATAGGTCTGGAGTCAGGGTATCGACTGGAGCGGCTTTCCGGACGATATCTCGCCGTGGAGCAACAGAACATCGCCCGCCATGGTCGCGTTGTACTGAGCGAGAACCCTCTGGGCGTGGATATATGGGACGCGCTTCAGCTCGAACGCCGCGATCTGCACTTCCTAGAACCGCAAGTGCTGCGTGTCGAGTACATGCCAATCGCCGATGGGGCCGTCTATGCCGTGGACCTGACGCCTACGGGGCTACTGGCGAAACCGGTGAATGCCGCTGCGACCGAGGCACTGAAGAACTGGTGAGCGAGCGCAAACAAAAAAAGGAAGCCGCTTGGCTCCCTTTTTTGTGCGGCGGGAACGATCAGGCCAGATAACCACCGTCGACGTTCAGTGACACACCGGTGGTGTAGCTGGACGCGTCGCTGGCCAGGTAGAGCACCGCACCGGCCATTTCGCTCGGCTGGGCGACCCTGCTCAACGGGATGTGCTGCAGTGCCATCTCCAGGATGGACTCGTTCTTGACCAGTGCTGAGGCGAATTTGGTATCGGTCAGGCCTGGCAGCAGCGCATTGCAGCGAATCCCGAACTGCGCGCATTCCTTGGCGAAGGCCTTGGTCATGTTTATCACGGCGCCCTTGGTGATCGAGTAGATGCCCTGGAAGTTGCCGGGTGTCACACCGTTGATGGAAGCGACGTTGATGATGCTGCCGCCGCCGTGCTCGCGCATCAGCTTGCCGGCTTCGATGGACATGTAGAAGTAGCCGCGGATATTCACGTCGACGGTTTTCTGGAAGGCCGAAACATCGGTATCCAGCACGTGGCAGAACTGGGGATTGGTCGCCGCATTGTTGACCAGGATATCGAGGCGGCCGAACTGTTCGCGGATCTGGGCAAACACTGACTGGATCTGTTCCATCTCGCCGATGTGGCAGGCGACCGGGGTCGCCTTGCCGCCTTCAGCGATGATCGCGTCGGCTACCGCCTGGCAGCCTTCGATCTTGCGGCTGGATACGATTACATGGGCGCCTTGCTGCGCGAGCAGTTTGGCGATGGCTTCGCCGATACCGCGGCTGGCGCCGGAAACGAAGGCGATCTTGCCGTCTAGGTCGAACAGGGTGGTCTTGGACATGGTCGTTCCTCTTTTCTTGTTCGGTCCTGTGGCGTGCCACAGGGTTAGGATAGCTTCAGAGCGTCGATTGCCCGATCACTTGCAGCGCCTTGTGTTCGAGCAACTTGTTCATGTGGATGAATGAGGCGAAACGCTGGTCCTGGGTCTGACCGTGATAGAAGCGGTAGTAGATCTGCTGAACGATTCCAGCCAGGCGAAACAGGCCATAGGTGTAGTAGAAATCGATGCAGGGAATCTCGATGCCGGCTCGTTGCGCGTAGTAATCGACGAAGCCCTGCCGGGTATGCATGCCGGGCAGATGACTCGGTTGGCGACGCATTGCCTGCATTGGCTGGGGATCAGCGGCTTCGATCCAGTAGGCCAGCGTATTGCCCAGATCCATCAGCGGATCGCCGATGGTGGTCATTTCCCAATCCAGTACGCCGATGATCTCCATCGGGTTGTCCGGGTTGAGGATGACGTTGTCGAAACGGTAGTCGTTGTGAATGATTCCCGGCTTAGGGTGATCCGCCGGCATCTTGTCCTTCAGCCAGGCCTTCACCGCCTCCCAGGCGGGCGCATCGGGGGTGATGGCGCGCTCGTAGCGCTCGCTCCAACCCTCGATCTGGCGCTTCACGTAACCTTCAGGCTTGCCCAGGTCGCCAAGGCCGCAGGCCTGATAGTCGACATTGTGCAGGTCGACGAACTTGTCGATGAAGCTCTCGCAGAGGGCACGGGTCTGGTCTTCATCGAGGCTCAGTTCCGGCGGCAGCTCCGAGCGCAGGATGATGCCGTTGACGCGCTCCATCACGTAGAACTCCGCGCCTATCACTGAATCATCGGTGCAGTACACGTACGCCTTCGGGCAGTAGGGAAAGCCTTCGTTGAGCTGATTGAGAATTCGAAATTCGCGGCCCATGTCGTGGGCTGATTTGGCTTTGTGTCCGAAGGGAGGGCGGCGCAAGACCAGATCGCGATCGGGGTACTGCAGCAGGTAGGTCAGATTCGATGCGCCGCCGGGAAACTGGGAAATCTGCGGTGTACCGTTCAGGCCAGGGATATGCGCCTTCAAGTATTGGTCGATGATATCGACCGGCAACTCCTCGCCTGCACGGACGCGGGTGGTTTGATCTGTAAGCGCCATTGTTATCCCTTCTACTTATGTTCGGTGCCCAAGATGATTCAGTAATCTAATGCTCAAGGTTGCGTAGACCAAGCGATGCGCGCTGTTATTGGCCGGAGTGTTGCTGGTTAATCAAGCTCCCTGATTCGTCCGCGTATGAATCGCTGGCATAAAAAAACCGAAGTCTGAGACTTCGGTTCCTTTGCATCTCAGCAATCAGCTTTCGCCTCAGGCTGGGAACAGTTCGCTGAGCTTCATGGCCAGCATCATGTCGCCTTCGGCGCGCAGCTTGCCGGCCATGAAGGCCTGCATGCCGTCGGTTTCGCCGCTAACGATGCCCTGCATGGTTTCGCTGTCCATGATCAGAGTGACGTTGGCGTCGCTGGAATCGCCCTGCTGCAGATCGCAGGTACCATCCTTGACCACCAGGTAGTAGTTTTCGGCATCAGTGATGTTGAACTGGAAGACCAGATCCAGGCCGGCAGCGGCGCTGGGGTTGAACTTCGACTGCATGCCTTTGAAAGTCTCGGCGACGTTGCTCATGAGGGTTTCCTTTTTGGTCGTTATGGGTACACGCAGCTTTTGGCCGCTTGGGGCTGGGCTCATCTATGGGTGACGAGCTCCGGATTCTTCAGGAGTTGCAGGTGCGCATGGCTGTTGAACGAAGCCAGCGCGACATCCCGATCACGAAATTTCAACAGGCTGAGCGAGGTGTTGACGATCTGCCAGTTCATCTCGAACGCCTTGATCGGCGGCACGCCTATGATCAGTTGCAGCAGCGCGGTGATAGTTCCACCGGAGGTGAAGATGGCGATACGGTCGCGTTTGCCGGCTTGATCGAGAACGCGCTCAAGACCACCACGTACACGGTCGAGAAAGTGCTGCCAGCTCTCCAGGTCGTCCTTCTCATGTTCACCGGATATCCAGCGATGCACTACATGGGTGAACAGGCGCTGAAAGTCGGCACGATGATCGGCGGCGTTGCGCAGGATGTGCATCGCATTCGGCTCCACCTGGAGCAGGTCGGGAAGATGCGCGCGGATAACCGCATCGGCGTGAAACTCATTGAAGGCAGCATCGACTTCAAGCTCAGGCTGAGCGCCTAGCCTCGCCAGCGTGGCGCGGGCGGTATTCTGCTGGCGTTCCAGCTCGCCGCTCAGGCATCTATCGAAAGACACATCGAGTTGCGCCAGGTAGTCACCCAAGGCTTCGGACTGGCGATATCCCAGCGGGGACAGCACGTCGTAGTTTTCTGCGCCGAAAGACGCCTGACCATGCCTGATCAGGTAGATACTGCCCATGCTGCTGCTCCGGCCGGCACTGTTTTTCGCGAGGGTAGGGACATCGTTCGGGAGTGTCAACGATAATTCGAACGTTTGTTTGAATCGCTCGCGCTGGCTCAGGTACAGGCCCGCCGGTATGCTGGCGGCATGCCGCCGAAGGTAGTTTGTCGGCGATCGGAACTCATCGAGGGGGATACGTGGAATTTCTTGTCGACTATGCCAGCTTCCTGGCAAAGACCGTCACGTTGGTCGTGGCGATCGTGATCGTGCTCATCGCGCTGGCTTCGATGCGGCGGGGGCGCAGCAAACAGAGTGGTGGGCACCTCGAGGTGCACAAGCTCAACGAATTCTACAAATCCATGCGTGAGCGCCTGGAGCAGGCCGTAATGGAGAAGGACGCGTTCAAGGCATTGCGCAAGCGCGAAGCGAAGGCGGCCAAGCAGAACAGGAAGGCCGAGTCTCCAGCTCGAGTCTTCGTTCTCGATTTCGATGGCGATATTCGCGCGTCTGCAGTAGACAACCTGCGCCACGAGATCACCGCGCTGCTGACCATGGCGACGCCGCAGGATGAGGTGGTGTTGCGCCTGGAAAGTGGTGGCGGCATGGTCCATGGCTATGGCCTGGCTGCCTCGCAGCTGGTGCGCATTCGAGATGCCGGCGTGCCTCTGACCGTCTGTGTCGACAAGGTCGCAGCCAGCGGCGGCTACATGATGGCCTGTATCGGCAATCGCATTCTCACCGCACCGTTCGCCATTCTCGGTTCCATTGGCGTGGTGGCACAGCTGCCGAATGTGCATCGACTGCTGAAGAAGCACGATGTCGATTTCGAAGTGCTGACCGCTGGCGAGTACAAGCGCACGTTGACCGTGTTCGGCGAGAACACCGAGAAGGGCCGCGAGAAGTTCCAGGAAGACCTGGAGACGACCCACGAGCTGTTCAAGAACTTCGTCGCGCGTTACCGGCAGAACCTGTCGATAGATGACGTGGCGACGGGAGAGGTGTGGCTGGGCATTGCCGCGTTGGGCAAGCATCTGGCGGACGAACTCAAGACCAGCGATCAGTATCTCGCCGAGCGCGCTCAGGAAGCGGAACTGTTCCAGTTGCATTACATACAGAAGAAAAGCCTGCCCGAGCGCTTCGGCATGGCGGCCAGTACGGTTATGGAGCACGGCTTGCTGAAAGGCTGGAGCCGGCTGAACGAACAACGTTTTTGGCAATGACAAGGGGAACCGCATGAGCAGCTTCAAGGCACTACAAGTCAGCGAGACGACCGAGGGTCGTTTCGAAACCCGTATCGTCGAACGTACTACCGACGAGCTGCCAGCCGGTGAGGTACTCATTCGGGTGCATTACTCCTCGCTGAACTTCAAGGATGCGCTATCGGCGAGCGGCAATCGCGGCGTGACCCGCTCATTTCCCCATACGCCAGGCATCGACGCCGCGGGTGTCGTGGCTTCGTCCAGCGTCGGTGAGTTCGCCGAAGGCGATGAGGTGATTGTCACGGGCTACGACCTGGGCATGAACACCGCCGGTGGCTTCGGCCAGTACATCCGCGTTCCGGCGGCCTGGGTGATCAAGCGCCCGCAGGGGCTTTCGTTGCGCGAGGCTATGATCCTCGGCACGGCCGGGCTGACCGCGGCCCTCTGCGTCGACAAGCTGGAACAGGCGGGTCTTGAGCCAGGCGAAGCGCCCGTGCTGGTCACTGGCGCGACGGGTGGCGTTGGCAGCATAGCGGTGGCGCTATTGGCCAGTCTTGGCTACAAGGTTGCGGCGGTCACGGGCAAGGCTGATCAGGCGGACTTCCTTACTCGCCTGGGGGCTAGCCAGATCGTCGAGCGCGCCGCACTGCAGGCTGGTGTGGAGAAAGCGTTGCTCAAGGAACAATGGGGCGGGGCGGTGGACACCGTTGGCGGAGACATCCTGTTCAACGTGGTGAAGTCGCTACAGCGCGGTGCCAGCGTGGCCTGTTGCGGCCTTACCGCCGGGACGCATTTCCAGGCCAGCGTGCTTCCGTTCATTCTTCGCGGCGTGAATCTGCTGGGTGTTGATTCGGTGGAGATCCCGCTGGTAGTCAAGGCTTCCATGTGGGACAAGCTATCGCTGCAGTGGAAGCTGGCCAATCTGGACGACCTCTCGCAGGAGGTCGGGCTGGAGGAGTTACCGACGGCGATCGAGCGCATTCTGGCCGGCGGCCAGGTGGGTCGAGTGCTGGTCCGCGTGGACTGAATTCCACACGTGCTGGCTTATCGCCGCGATAGTGGCAATGAATTTCCTCGGCAGCGGTAATTGGCGGAATCTAGCGCCACTCCTGATCGCAACCGAGGAAATGTCTCATGAAGAAGCTCGCCGAGAAGATCAAACAGATCGCTGCCGGAAAAAAGGCCGATGTAGTCACCACGCCGGTCGAACACCCCAACTTCTGGATGTATCAATGAAGCAATGAAAAGCCCGCCAATAGGCGGGCTTTTTATTTGTCGCAATCGACCGGGCTGGTATCAGCTCTGGCGACGGCGGAACAGCGGGCGCTCATCGTCGGCCGCGGCCTGATAGGTCACCGAAAAGTCCTTCAAGCCTTCCAGCGCGTCGACCGGGTCCCGATCGGCGCGAATGGCGAACGCATCGAAGCCGCAGCGACGCATGTAGAACAGCTGGTCCCGCAGCACATCGCCGATGGCGCGGATCTCGCCTTTGTAGCCGTAGCGCTCGCGCAAAAGGCGGGCACTGGAGTAGTGGCGGCCGTCGGTGAAGCTGGGGAAATTCAGCGCGATGACCTGGAAGTGCGCCAGGTCGTCTGCGATGTCCTCGATCTGCTCGTTGGCATCGAGCCAGACCCCGAGGCCGCCGTCGCGGGCTTTCAGCGCATGGGCATGGTCCAGCCAGAGATGCAGCGGCACGATCAGATCGTCGCTATTGCACAGGTCGTCGAGCGTCTGTTCCTTGGGCAGCAGATGCCAGGTCTCGTCGACCAGTTGATCGTTCTTAATGATTCGCTGCATAGACGCGCTCCTTGAAGGGATCAATGCCGATGCGGCGGTAAGTGTCGATGAACTGTTCATCTTCGGTACGCTGCTCCACGTAAACGTTGATGATCTTTTCGATCACATCTGGCATCGAGTCCTGGGCGAAGGATGGGCCGAGGATCTGGCCGAGGCTCGCGTCACGGCCGGAACTGCCGCCCAGCGAAACCTGGTAGAACTCCGCGCCCTTCTTGTCCACGCCCAGAATGCCAATATGGCCGACATGGTGGTGACCGCAGGCGTTCATGCAGCCTGAGATGTTCAGGTCGATGTTGCCCAGGTCGAACAGGTAATCGAGGTTATCGAAGCGACGCTGGATGGATTCGGCGATTGGGATCGACTTGGCGTTGGCCAGCGAGCAGAAGTCGCCGCCAGGGCAGCAGATGATGTCGGTCAGCAGGCCGATGTTCGGCGTGGCCAGACCCAATTCGCGCAGTTCATGCCACAGCTCGAACAGCTTGGCCTGCTCGACATCGGCCAGAATCATGTTCTGCTCGTGGGAGTTGCGCACCTCGCCGAAGCTGTAGCGATCGGCCAGATCGGCGATGGCATCGAGCTGCTTGTCGGTGACGTCGCCGGGCGCCACGCCAGTGCTCTTCAGCGAGAGGGTGACTGCCGCGTAGCCGGGCTTCTTGTGTGCGACCACGTTGCGCTGGCGCCAGCGGGCAAAGCCTGGATGCTCTGCGTCCAGCTGGGCGAGCGCAGCGCTCTGGTCTTCCAGGGCTTTGTACTCCGGATCGACGAAAAACTTGCTGACACGCTGAACTTCAGCTTCGGTCAGCGTCGTCGGGCCGTCCTTGAGATGCGCCCATTCGGCATCGACGCGCTCGGCAAACACTTCTGGCGTGAGCGCCTTGACCAAAATCTTGATGCGTGCCTTGAACTTGTTGTCACGACGGCCATAGCGGTTATAGACCCGCAGGATGGCGTCGAGATAGCTCAACAGGTGCTGCCAAGGCAGAAATTCGTTGATGAAGCTGCCGACGATCGGGGTCCGGCCGAGGCCGCCACCGACCGAAACGCGGAAGCCCAGGTCGCCGGCCTCGTTCTTCACCGCTTCCAGGCCGATATCGTGCACCTCGATGGCGGCCCGGTCGCTGACCGCGCCGTTGACGGCGATCTTGAACTTGCGCGGCAGGAAGGCGAATTCGGGGTGGAAGGTCGACCACTGGCGAATGATCTCGCACCACGGGCGGGGATCGATCAGCTCGTCCTTGGCGACACCGGCGAACTGGTCGGTGGTGGTGTTGCGGATGCAGTTGCCGCTGGTCTGGATGGCGTGCATCTGCACGGTGGCCAGCTCGGCAAGAATTTCCGGCACGTCTTCCAGCTCGGGCCAATTGAACTGCACGTTGGTCCGGGTACTGATGTGCGCGTATCCCTTGTCGTAATGACGTGCGATCTCGGCCAGCTTGCGTACCTGGGTGGAGGACAGCAGCCCGTAAGGCACGGCTACGCGCAGCATCGGCGCGTAGCGCTGGATGTACAGGCCATTCTGCAGGCGCAGCGGGCGGAATTCTTCATCAGCGAGTTCGCCAGCCAGGAAGCGGCGAGTCTGGTCGCGGAACTGCCGGACCCGATCCTCGATGATGTGTTGGTCGTACTGATCGTAAACGTACATAAATGTCCTGTTTTCAGGCTGTCTACAGCATTCGCGCGCACGGCCGCGCACCCATTAAGGGAGGGCGGCACGATACCAGCTCGTGGTTATACGCAAAAGTGATGTTTGGGAATATGTTTAGAACCAAACCAAGCCAAATGGACTTATAACCCGCTGCCCTTGAGCAACGCACAACAGTGGTCTTAACTGCCTCAAAGAAGCTGTCGATATCATCGAACCGCTAGAGGAGAACTTCCGTGAGAAACGAACAGCGCGACAGTGTGGTGGACGCCGCGGCTATCTTCAGTCTGATCATGCTCGCGGTGGGCACCGCGATCTTCTGGGTCAGCCATCAGTAGTAAAAGCTCAGCTCCCAACCAGATAGAGCACCAGTTTCACCAACCCCAGGATCACCAGCACGAACAGAACGGTGAAACCCACGCCGAGAATGATGAAGTGGCTGGGTTTTCCATGGCTGAAATCCCGGGCTCTGTTCTTGCCGCTCTGTACGCCCAGTGCCGCAGCCAGAACGCTGCTCAGCATTTCGCGAAGCGTCAGAGTCTTTTCCTGATCGTCTTTCATTGGTGTCTCGGACATGACTGCCTCCAATCGCGGCTTCTCCGGAGTCTAGTCGAGCGGTACATTCTCGCCGCACGTTGTGGCGGGCTTCATCTAGAGACTCTCTTTGAGCCAGTCCCAAAGTCCCAACGAGAATCCCGGGAAAAGATTGATCCCCAGCGCTGACTTGAGCACGTACAGGATCACCAGCCCTACCAATGCAGAAAACAGCAGGAACAAGGTCGCCAATGCAGCCTTGGCCACCAGCGAGAGATTTTGCTGGGGACGGGTCAGGTTTCGCTTGTTGCGACCGGCGACGATTGCGAAGTAATAGCGGTCGCGCCACACCTTCACCGTCCCGCGCAGATCGACGCGGTGCTTGACCCATGACCGCGCGCCGAACACCCCACGCAGGGCATCGAGCTGCTCTTCGCTGAAGGATTCACGCAAGTGCTCGGGCAGGCGCTGTTTCAAACCACGGATGAACGGGTCCTGATCGACCGCCGCATCCGAGTAGGGTTTAGGGTAGGGCGTATGTTCTTCGTCTGCTTTGGGTGAGTTCATTGCGGGGTCGCTCCGGAAAGCGCGTCAGAGCGCGGCGAGAGTGGTGTGCAACTGACTGAAGTTTGGACGGCCTTCTGGCTGCTCTGACATGCACTGATTCTGTAGCTCGAACAGAGTGTGCCGATGCGAATCGTTTTCGAGGTCTGGGCAGCGTTGCAGCAACTCTTCCAGCAGACAACCGAAAGCGCGCGATTCGATGCGTTGCAGCGCTTGGCCAGTGGCACTCTCCGGCTCGAAGAACGAGGCAGCGCCGAAATCGCTGAGCAGGCAT
Source organism: Stutzerimonas kunmingensis (assembly GCF_014764705.1). GTDB lineage: Bacteria > Pseudomonadota > Gammaproteobacteria > Pseudomonadales > Pseudomonadaceae > Stutzerimonas. Next base: position 100,447 of record NZ_JACXXG010000007.1, on the reverse strand, counting down.
TCGCCCGTTGGATCGACCAGCAGATTATGGGCGTACAGATCGCCATGCAGGATGCCGCGCTGATGCAGGTGAGCGACCGCCGAGGCGGTGCCGCGGGCGATGCGCAGCGCCTGCTCCACGGTAAAGGTTCGATCCTCGGCGTAGCAATCGCGTGTGCAACTGACCAGCGACGGCGGACCAGCCAGCGGCAGGAAGGCCGACTCGACCAGATCCATCAGCAGACCCGGCGTTTGGCCCGGCTGATCAGCCAGCGGCCCGGCAACATCGATCAGATTTGGATGGGCGCCAGCGGATACGCAGGCTGCCATCTCGCTGTGGGGCAGGCCGTCGCTGGTGACATGGCCCTTGAACAGCTTGGCGGCCATTTGCTTGGGCGACTGTCCGCTCGGCTGCCATGCGGCACGGTAGATGATGCCCGACGCACCCTGGCCCAGTTGCTCGTGCAAAACGACTTGTTCGCGCGGGATCGCCGGCAGCGAATGACGAGCGAGCCTCATCGCTTCGCTGGTGTCGCTGAAGGGGTTGCCGGCAGCGGCCAGCCAGCTGAGTCGCGGCAGTGTCAGCACCCAGTCGGGCAGCGCTGGCAGGCGGTTGGCGGCGATGCGCAGCAATTCCAGGTTGACGCAATTGGCCAGCGAATCCGGCAGCGAAGACAGCTGGTTGCCAGCGAGCATCAGTTTCTGCAAGTGGCGGCAATTGCCGATCTCGTCAGGCAATGCCTGCAGCCGGTTGTCGGTGAGGATCAGCCAGCGCAACGCCGATGGCAACGCGGCGGCGGGCAGATGGCGAATCTGATTGGCTTTGAAGCCGATCATCTCCAACTGCTCGCAGTCGCCGAGGCAGTCCGGCACCCCGGTGAAGAGGTTGTCCGAGCAGAACAGAATGCGCAGCTTGCGCAGACGGGACAGGTCGGACGGCAGGCTCTTGAGGCGGTTGCCGGAGAGATTCAGCACTTCCAGCGTATCGGCGAGGGCGAAGATCGCCTCCGGGAAGCTCTGCAGGTCGGCCGAGAGATCGAGGCGGCGTATTCCGGCCAGCTCGCCACGTTCCAGTTGTTCCAATGTGTGCATGCGACTTGCGCTTTCCTTGCTGAGATGGGCGGTGTGGGCGGCGTGAGTATTGCGCTGGGACAGTGACGGGGGCTTGTGGGTTCAGGCCCCACGATCAACGCGTCGCTTGCGATCGAGCACCTGCTCGGCGCGGGCGCGGAGCTGGCCGCACCCGCCGTCGATGTCCTGGCCGGCCGAGTTGCGTACCTTGGTCAGCACGCCGCGACTGTGCAGGTAACGCACGATCTGCACGATGCGCTCGCCATCGGGACGCTGATATTCGTCATCTTCCAGACTGTTGTAAGGGATCAGGTTCATCACCGCGTACTTGCCCTTGAGCAGGCGCAGGATGCCATCCATCTCATCCTGGTTGTCGTTGATGCCCTTGAGCAGTGTCCACTGGTACTGGATCGGGAATCCGGTCGCGCGGGCGTAGGCCTCGCCGAGGTCGACCAGTTCGTCGGGTGCGATCTGTGGCGCGCGCGGCAGCAGGGCCTGACGCAGCGCCGCATCGGTACTGTGCAGGGACAGGGCCAGCGCCGGCTTGACCCGCTGCTGCGGCAGACGCTCGAACACGCGCATGTCGCCGACGGTGGAGAACACCAGATTCTTGTGGCCGATGCCGCCGTCCGTGCCGAGCAGGTCGATGGCTTCGAGCACGTTGTCGAGATTGTGTGCGGGCTCGCCCATGCCCATGAACACCACCTTCTTTACCGGGCGGAAGCGTCGGGCGAGGGCGACCTGGGCAACAATCTCGGCACTGCCCAGCTGACGCAGCAGTCCGCTCTTGCCAGTCATGCAGAACACGCAGCCAACGGCGCAGCCGACCTGACTGGACACGCACAGGCCGTCTCGCGGCAGCAGGACACTTTCCACCATCTGCCCATCGGTCAGCTCCACCAGCAGGCGCGCCGAACCGTCGGCCGCCGGGTGTTCGGAACGCAGCCGCGCCAGTCCGTCGATCTCGGCGCTCAGCGCCGGCAGCCCTGCGCGCACGCTCAGCGGCAGGAAGTCCTCGGCCTGTTGCTGGCGCCGGCCGACATCGAGCGGCAGGCCCTTGAGCCAGGCACGGGTCATTCGCCCGATATGACGGGGCTTGGCGCCGATGTCGGCGAGGCGTTGCTGCAGGTCTGGGATTCGCATAGGGCGCGCATTCTATCCGGGGTCACGCGGTGAAGCGACGGCTGAACGGCACGATGCCGACCAGCAGGACGGCGAGCAGCGCGAAGGCCATGCCCAGCGAGCTGAAATGCGCGACCACGCCCATCATGGCAGGGCCGGCGAGGACTCCGGCGAAACCGATGGTGGTCGCCACGGTAACGGCCAGCTGCACCGGCATACCATCCTGCCGGCTCAGGGACGAAATCAGCACCGGCGAGACGTTGGCGCAGCCCAGCCCGCACAATCCGTAGCCGATCAGCGCCACGGCCCAGTGCTCGGCGGCCAGGCTCAGGCCGATGCCGAACGCAGCGAGCAACCCGCCAAAGGCGATGACGCGGGCCGTGCCGAGTGCATTTACCAGCGGGCCGCCAGCGAAGCGCGCGATGGTCACCATGAGGGCGAAGGCTGCGTAACCCAGGCCGCCCTTGGCCACTTCGAGGCCTTTCTCACCGGTCAGGTAAAGCGCGCTCCAGTCCAGCACGGCGCCTTCGGCCAGATAGACGACAAAGCACATCAGGCCTACGAGTAACACCACGCCTGTGGGGCGCACGAAGGCGAAGCCGCCGCCCGGCGCACGATTCGGCAGAAAGCCGCGGGCCAGGCCGAGGTTCGCCGCAACGATCAGCCCGATCATCAGAAAGCTGCCGATCTCCGGCGCCAGACCGAGGGTCAGCAAGCCCGTGAGCAACAGTGCGCCGCTGATGGCGCCGAGGCTGTACATGCCGTGGAAGTTCGACATCAGCCGGCGGCCGACCGCGGTCTCCACCAGCACCGCCTGAATGTTCATGATCACGTCGATGACGCCCAGGCTGCCGCCGAAGCAGAACAGTGACAGGGCCAGCAACAGCATCGAGTCGGTCAGGGCCATGCCGGCCAGCGCCAACGCCAGAAGCACGACGCTGCACAGCTGCACCGGGCGAATGCCCCAGCGGCTTACCAGCACGCCGGACAGTGGCATCCAGGTCAGCGAGCCGACGCCGATGCAGAGCAGCAAAAGGCCGAACACTGCATCTGTCATCTCTATGCGTTCGCGTACATAGGGCACCAGCGGCGCCCAGACGGACAGGCCGAAGCCGGCCATGAAAAAACCGCAACGGGTTGCGTTGCGCACGATAGGGGCGTCGATCTGAACGGTGTTACGGACCGCAAGCATGGGCGGAATTCCTCGATGAACTGGATTGGCGATGGGTTGAGTGCGCGGCGAGCCGCGTTTCACCACAGGGCCAGCAATCCGGTATCGAAGAGAAACAGCAGTCGGCTTCCCGCGGGCAGGCTTGAAGAGCAGGGGAGTGACGTGCTGGACATGGAAGGAGGGTAGCAGTTGGATAGGTGCACAGAGGATACACAACCCGAGCTACTGAACAACCCGTGCGTAGGCCTGCGCACCATGGTGCGCCTCCCGCGTGGCTCACAACCGGTCCGATTCGACGGGTGTGCATGCTATCGTTGGCCGCTTTGCCGCCATGTGCGCTGTCGGAGCAGTCGATGAAGTTCATACACCAGCGCGAGCACCTCAACGAGGACGACATCGTCGTCATCGAATGCTCGCAGACCTGCAACATCCGCCTGATGAACGATGCCAATTTCCGCAGTTTCAAGAACGGCGGCCGGCACACCTACCATGGTGGGGCGTTCGATAAGTTCCCGGCGAAAATCGTCGTGCCGAGCACCGGCTTCTGGAACATCACCATCGATACGGTCACCCGGCGCCCGATCAGCGTGACGCGCAAACCGAACCTCAGTCACTCGATCAGGGTCATTCGACGGTCCCCCTCGCGTCTGTAATCGCCCCAATGGGCTGCGAGGCAATTCAACGGGAGCGAGCTTTTGAACCGCAGCCACCATCCGCACGCCATCAACACCAGCCTTGGCAACCGCACGCCGGAGACGCGCATGAGCGATAGCCGTGGCGGAACCACCCGCGCGCATCTGGGCATGCTGCTCTGGGCGCTATTTGTCGGGTTGTCGTTCCCCGCGGTGGGTTTGCTCACTGACGGGTTGCCGCCACTGCTGCTGACAGCCATGCGCTTCAGCATTGCGGCATTGGTCCTGGCGCCGCTGGCCTGGAGCCAGAGCGAAGGGCGACCGAGTTGGCGCACGCTGTTGCTATACGCCGCCATGGGGCTATGCCTGGCGGGCTTTTTCGGCACCATGTTCTGGGCGGCCCATCGGGTCAGTGCATTGTCGATGGCGACGCTGTTCGTCAGCGTACCGCTGCTGGCTTACTGCCTGGGCCGCGGGCTTGGTGTCGAGCAGCGAGCCGGCCGTCTGTTGGCTATCCTGGCGCTTGGTGCGAGCGGGGCGCTTGGGCTGGCATGGGCCGAGAACGGCGGCGATTTCTCCGGCATGCAGCTTGGCCTGGGCGAGCTGGGCTTCTTCTTCGGTTGTGTCGCCTCGGCGTTGTACCCGGTGCTCAGCAAATGGGGATTGGCGAACGGCACTTTGCCGCGGCAGGCGGGTTTGCGCACCTTCTGGAGCCTAATCGCCGGCGCGCTGCTGATCGGCCTGATGGGCTTTGTCTGGGAGCAACCGGCGTCGCTGCTGCGCATGAATCTGCTGGATCTGCTGCTGGTGACCTACCTCGGTGTTTTTTCCAGCGCCATGACCTTCTTCCTGCAGCAGCGAGCGACATCCGTTCTCACGCCCGGTGCGGTTACGGCCTACAGTTACCTGGTGCCCTTTGTTTCGATGTTGCTGCTGTTCTTCGATCAGCCGGCGCGCATGGGTGTGCACTGGTTGCCGGGTAGCCTGTTGGTCGTGCTTGCCATCGGCCTGTTGTTACGTCGTGACCGCCAGCCATAGGGCTTGCGGCCAGTCATTCGCCTAGCAGAGCGCGGGTGTGGGCGATCGCCTGCCGCTCGCGGTCGGTCCAGCTGCCACCGAGCTCGACGAAGGGCCGATCCCGCTGCACCAGCCAGCTGCGGCATGCCTCGAAGAACTCCAGTCTTTCGCTGATATCCGGCTGGCAGCGCTGGCCGTCGGCATGCCATTCGATACCCTCGGGCGAGAGCAGCAGGTGCTGGTGGTAATCCCGCGCCAGCAGCTCGTCCTCGAGCCAGGCGGGGCAATCGCCGAACAGCGTATGACTCCAGAGCATGTTGCTCAGCAGATGGGTATCGAGAATCAGCAGAGGCGGTGCCTGAATTCTCGCGGCGTCTTCCCAGTCCAGCTGGCCACGGGCAATCGCTGGAATGTCGGCAAGCGTCGTGTCGCGTTGCGTCTGCTCGATGTAATGGCGAACGTATTCGCCCACCATCACTCCGCCGAATGTGCGCAGCAGCCGCTGTGCAAGCCAGCTTTTGCCGGTGGACTCCGGACCGGTGAGCACCAGCACCTTCATCGCGTCGCCACCCGTGCAGTGCGCCACTCTCGCAGCCCCATGATCGCGAGCCCGGTGAACAGCGCGTAGAGGCCGGCCGTCAGCCAGTAGCCCTGATAGCTGAAGAAGCCAATGAACAGCACATCCACGACGATCCACAGGAGCCAGCACTGCAGGCGCTTGAGGGCCATCCACAGCTGTGCGAGCAGGCTGAATGCGGTGAGGGTGGCGTCGATCCAGGGAAAGGCGGCCTCGGTGAAGCTCGCCATGGCGCTGCCGAGCAGCAGGCTGCCGAGCGCTGCACAGGCAATGCCTATGGCCACCTCACGCGGGCTGGCGCCGGTCACGGGCCTACCGTGTTCGCCTGCGGCACCTCGCGTCCAGGCCCACCAGCCGTAGAGCTGCATCCCAGCGAAAACGCTATGCTGCAATACCTGTGAATACAGCTTGGCGTCGAAGAAGAACCAGGCATACAGCGATACCATGCCCAGCCCGATCGGCCAGCACCACGGGTTCTGACGCACCGTCAGCCATACGGCGATCACGCCGAGTAGCGAGGCGATCAGTTCGAGTGAAGACATGGCGTAAGACCGGCTTTGTGAAAGAGGGGCGCGATCATAGCGGACGTCTCCGCCAATGGCTGCATGTTGTGAGGCGCGCCAGGATTGAACGACGCCGGTATCGGCTGCTCATGGTTGAGGCGAGGGCGCAGCGGGAGGCTGGCCAGGTGTTGAACAATGCCCCGAGGTAATGGAATCGATCCTGAGTGACCCAGGCAATGGCTGGTAGTCGTGGTGGCTTGCGAATATCGGACTGCTTATGAGTGATGCCGGAGCGCGGCACGGCAAGAATCGCAATATTCAATTTCTCCGTGGGCTGGCGATCCTGATGGTGCTTGCTATATCGAACGGCCGCTGATGGAGGGTGCGAACAGTGGCAGCCGCCGGAGAGGGGACGACTGCGAGTTCAATAGCCGTCGCCCGCGCAGGGCGAGGCGGCTAGCAGCCTGTTGAAATTCGCTGTGATGACTGCGAGCACTGCGTTGTAGCGGCAGTGCTCGCGGCCACGCGCTCTTGCTCAGGGCGTCGAGCAGGTGAAGTAGCCCGATTTCACAGGTGCCGGGCGCACCTTCCCCGTCAACGCGCTCATGCCATTGAGCCTGTAGCCAGCAGCTTCGGCAGGCGCACCAGGTTGCTTGCCGCCATGGCCAGCTGGAACAGCGCGTCGACACGCTCAAGTCCGCGTTGCTTCACCTGGCGCAGCCCGGCCGCCGCCTTGAGCCAGCCGAAGTGGGTTTCGATCCAGGCGCGAATCTTCAGGCTCAGACCATAGCCGGCGTGGCGCGTGGTACGGCCATCGATGGCGCTGCGCCGACCATTGGTGTTCTGCGCAACATGGGGTGTCACGCCGAGGGCACGACAGGCGGCCACGAAGTCTGCCGTGTCGTAAGCCTTGTCCGCGGCCAGGGTGCGTCGACGGCGACCACCCAGCTTGCTCAGCATCGCCAGCGCGGCTTCGCGTTCGCCATGGCCACCGGCCAGAGTCACATGAGCACTGCGCACCAGGCCACTGCGGTGTTCCATCAGCACATGCCCCATGTAACTCAGCTGCGCGCCGGTGTTGTGGCTCTTGCGGTACAGCCGGGCATCCGGATCGCTGGTCGAGGCGTGGGTGTCGTTGCTGCGCTTGTGCCCCTTGAAGTCCGGCTGGGCATTGCGCGGGCCGGGGCCCGGGTCGTCTGGCGTATCGTCCTTGGGACGGAAACTCTTCTGAGAGGCCCAGGCTTGCAGCAATGTGCCGTCAACCGAGAAGTGCTCATCCGAGATCAGCCCCTGCTTCTCCGCCAGGCGCACCACCTCGTTCAGAAACTCGGCGGCCACTGCCTGGGCATTGAGGCGGTCACGATTCTTCGAGAAGACCGAGTGATCCCACACCGGATCATCAATGGCCAGGCCGACGAACCAGCGGAACAGCAGGTTGTAGCCCAGCTGTTCCATCAGCATCCGCTCGCTGCGCAGCGAGTAGAACAACTGCAGCAACTGCGCCCGCATCAGCTTCTCGGGGGCGATCGAGGCGCGGCCGGTGTCGGCATACAAGGTGTCGAACAGGGCGCTCATCCGCTGCAGAGCGGTGTCTGCCAGCTTGCGGATGGCGCGCAGGGGGTGAGTCGCTGGCACGAAGTCATCGAGCTTGGCGACAGTGAACAAGGATTCCTGAGTGATATCGGCGCCACGCATGGAAATCGGGGTTCCCGGCAGATTGGAGCCGATATCGTAAACCTTACGCCGCAAAGCCAGACAGGGCGTAGGCGAATTTCAACAGGCTGCTAGAGGTGCGTTACTCGTCCTCGCCGCCGATGGCACTGAGGCACTGCAGTCGATGTGGGCCTTCCAGTAGCCAGCTTTCGCCATCGGGCTGGCGCTGGGCTTCCATGATCTGGTTGTAGCTGAACTGCCACTGGCGGCGTGTGCGGCCGTCGACCAGATCGATCGTCAGCAGGATGTCTTCGCTGGCGAATGGCTGATTGGCTTCAGCCGCGGCGTCGGCATCGTCGAGCAGCGCCTCGTTCAGCGCGAATTGCCAGGCATGCAGGTCGTCGATGATCAGCATGTCGGCGGTTTCGAGTTCGTCGATCAGCAGCGGTGTTTCGGATGACATGGTGCAAGCTCCATTGAGCGGAACGACGGCGGGCGCTCGCGGCGCCCGCCGCGGGATCAGTTGTCGTAACCCAGGTTCGGCATCAGCCAGCGTTCGCTGACGGCGATGTCTTCGCCTTTACGCTGGCTGTAGCTTTCCACCTGATCCTTGTCGATCTTGCCGACGGCAAAGTATTGCGCCTCCGGATGGGCGAAGTACCAGCCGCTGACCGCTGCGGTCGGCAGCATGGCGTAGTGCTCGGTGAGGGTGACCTGGCTGATGCCGTCGGCATCCAGCAGCTGGAACAGCGTGCCTTTCTCGGTATGGTCCGGGCAGGCCGGATAGCCCGGGGCAGGGCGGATGCCCTTGTACTGCTCACGGATCAGCTCCTCGTTGCTCAGTTGCTCATCCTTGGCGTAGCCCCAGTACTGCTTGCGCACCTGTTCGTGCAGCCATTCGGCGCAGGCCTCGGCGAGACGATCGGCGAGCGCCTTGACCATGATCGAGTTGTAGTCGTCGCCCTTGTCCTGATAGGCCTTGGCCAGCTCCTCGGCGCCAATGCCGGCGGTACAGATGAAGCCGCCTACATAGTCGGTGATGCCGCTGTCTTTCGGCGCGACGAAGTCGGCCAGGGACAGGTTCGGCTTGGCGTCCGGCTTGATGTTCTGCTGGCGCAGGTGGTGCAGGGTGGCCAGCTTTTCGCCGCCGTCGCCGTACACTTCCAGGTCATCGTCCTGCACCTGGTTGGCTGGCCAGAAGCCGAACACGGCACGGGCACGAATCAGCTTCTCGTCGATCAGCTTGTTCAGCATGGCCTGGGCATCGCTGAACAGCGCGGTGGCCGCTTCGCCGACCACTTCGTCCTCGAGAATGCGCGGGTATTTGCCGGCCAGGTCCCAGGCGATGAAGAACGGCGTCCAGTCGATGTACTCGGCCAGCGTGCGCAGGTCGATATCTTCCAGCAACTGGCGGCCGGTGAAGCTCGGCCTGACCGGCGTGTAGCTGGCCCAGTCGAACTGCGGCTTGTTAGCGACAGCCTGGGCATAGCTCAGGCGCTCGGTGCGCGCACTGCGGTTGGCGGTGCGCTCGCGGATCATGGCGTACTCTTCGCGGGTCTTGTCGACGAACGCCGGCTTGAGTTCCTTGGACAGCAAAGTAGTGGCGACGCCCACCGCGCGCGAAGCGTCGGTGACGTAGACCACTGCATCGTTGTGGTACTGCGGGTCGATCTTCACCGCGGTGTGCGCCTTGGACGTGGTGGCGCCGCCGATCATCAGCGGCAGGCTGAAGCCCTGGCGCTGCATTTCCTTGGCGACGTGGACCATCTCGTCCAGCGAAGGCGTGATCAGGCCGGAGAGGCCGATGATGTCGCACTTCTCGGCGATGGCGGTCTGCAGAATCTTCTCCGCCGGCACCATCACGCCCATGTCGACCACGTCGTAACCGTTACAGCCGAGCACCACGCCGACGATGTTCTTGCCGATGTCGTGCACGTCGCCTTTCACTGTGGCCATGAGGATCTTGCCCTTGGCTTCCGGCTTGTCGCCTTTTTCCGCTTCGATGAAGGGAATCAGATGGGCGACGGCCTGCTTCATCACACGGGCGGATTTGACCACCTGTGGCAGGAACATCTTGCCGGCGCCGAACAGGTCGCCAACCACGTTCATACCGCTCATCAGCGGGCCTTCGATGACTTCGATGGGGCGCTTGCACTGCTGGCGGCATTCCTCGGTGTCTTCGACGATAAAGGCGGTGATGCCCTTGACCAGTGCATGCTCGAGGCGCTTGTCCACCGGCAGGCTGCGCCACTCTTCGGTTTCAGCCTCCTTCACGGAGCCGTCGCCCTTGTATTTGTCAGCAAGCTCCAGCAAGCCTTCGGTGCCGTTGGCGCTGCGGTTGAGTACCACGTCCTCGACCGCGTCGCGCAGCTCCTTGGGAATCTCGTCGTAGATCTCCAGCTGACCAGCGTTGACGATGCCCATGGTCAGGCCCGCCTTGATCGCATGGAACAGGAATACCGAGTGGATCGCTTCGCGCACCGGGTTGTTGCCGCGGAAGGAGAACGACACGTTGGATACGCCGCCGGAGGTCAGCGCGTAGGGCAGGTTGTCGCGAATGAAAGCGCAGGCCTCGATGAAGTCGACTGCGTAGTTGTTGTGTTCCTCGATGCCGGTGGCGATGGCAAAGATGTTCGGGTCGAAGATGATGTCTTCCGGCGGAAAGCCGACTTCATTGACCAGAATGTCGTAGCTGCGCTGGCAGATCTCGCGCTTGCGTGCGGCGGTATCGGCCTGACCGGCTTCGTCGAAGGCCATTACGACCACGGCGGCACCGTAGCGCTTGCACAGGTGGGCCTGCTGCTTGAACTGCTCGACGCCTTCCTTCATGGAGATCGAGTTGACGATGCCCTTGCCCTGAATGCACTTCAGACCCGCCTCGATCACTTCCCACTTGGAGGAGTCGATCATGATCGGCACGCGCGAGATGTCCGGCTCGCCGGCGATCAGGTTGAGGAAGGTGACCATGGCCGCCTTCGAATCCAGCATGCCCTCGTCCATGTTGATGTCGATCACCTGGGCGCCGGCTTCCACCTGCTGCAGGGCGACTTCCAAAGCCTCGGTGTAGTTTTCCTCGCGGATCAGACGGGCAAACTTGGCGGAACCGGTGATGTTGGTGCGCTCACCGACGTTGACGAACAGCGAGCTGCGGTCGATGGTGAACGGCTCCAGGCCGGACAGGCGGCAGGCCTTGGGGATGTCTGGAATTGCTCGCGGCGGGTATTTGCTGACAGCCTCGGCAATCGCCTGGATGTGAGCAGGCGTGGTACCGCAGCAGCCGCCGATGATGTTGAGAAAGCCGGAGGAGGCGAATTCCTCGACCACCGCGGCCATTTCCGCCGGGCTTTCATCGTATTCGCCGAAGGCGTTCGGCAGGCCGGCGTTGGGATGCGCGGAAACGAAGGTTTCGGCCTTGCTGGAGAGCTCTTCCAGGTATGGGCGCAGGTCCTTGGCGCCCAGAGCGCAGTTCAGGCCCACGGAGATCGGCTTGGCGTGACGCACCGAGTTCCAGAATGCCTCGGTGGTCTGCCCGGACAGGGTGCGGCCGGAGGCATCGGTGATGGTGCCGGAGATCATGATCGGCAGTTCGACGCCTTCGTCTTCGAACACCTGCTGCACGGCGAAGATGGCCGCCTTGGCATTGAGCGTGTCGAAGATGGTTTCGATCAGGATCAGGTCGGCGCCGCCCTCGATCAGGCCGCGCGTGGCCTCGACGTAGTTCTCCACCAGCAGGTCGAAGGTGACGTTGCGATAGCCGGGGTTGTTGACGTCCGGGGAGATCGAGCAGGTGCGGCTGGTCGGGCCGAGTACGCCTGCGACGAAGCGCGGACGGTCCGGCGTTTCGGCGGTCTTGGCGTCGGCCATTTCACGCGCCAGGCGTGCGCCTTCGACGTTCAGCTCATACACCAGCGATTCCATGCCGTAGTCGGCCTGAGAAACCTGGGTAGCGTTGAAGGTGTTGGTTTCGAGGATGTCGGCGCCGGCGTCGAGGTAGGCCTTTTCAATGGCCTGGATGATATCGGGGCGGCTCAGCAGCAAGAGGTCATTGTTGCCTTTGACGTCTTGCGGCCAGTCGGCGAAGCGCGCGCCGCGGTAGTCTTCCTCTTCCAGCTTGTAGCTCTGGATCATGGTTCCCATGCCGCCGTCGAGAATCAGGATGCGCTCTTTGAGCGCTTGCTGAAGGGCCTGAAGACGGGAGCTGCGAGTGGACATGGGGACTACCTGAAAAGCTGGGACAAAAGAGCGCGAATGATAGCAAAGCTGCATGCTTTTTTAGCCTTCGCGCTTTTGCATGAAGATTATTCAGGTTGGCAGGCGTTGGCCGTAACCGGCAGAGGCGAATAGAATGCGCACTCATCTCAAGGCGTTCGATGCATGTCATTTCGTTTCTGGCTCGCTTGCCTTCTATTCCTCTCGTTCACCGCTGCGCGCGCCGAAGCCCTCTCTTATCAGCGTGATATCCAGCCGATATTCACCGCCAAGTGCGTCGCTTGCCACGCCTGTTATGACTCGCCCTGCCAGCTCAATCTCGGCAGTGGTGAGGGTGCATCCCGCGGCGCGAACAAGCTGCCGGTCTACAACGGCGTACGGGTAAAGGCCCAGGAGCCCACGCGCCTGTTTCTCGACGCCGATCACGACGCCGCGTGGCGGCGCAAGGGCTTCAATTCGGTACTCGATGGCGGGAGCAACCAGGCTGCGCTGATGGCACGAATGCTCGAGCTCGGTCGCAGCCAGCCGTTGACGCCCAATGCCAAGCTGCCGTCGGCGCTGGAGATCGGCATCGGCCGGGAAAACACCTGCCCGCTGCCGGATGAGTTCGACCGCTACGCCCGGCGCAACATGCATGGTGGCATGCCTTTCGCCGTAACCGGGCTGAGCGATACGGAGTACGCACTCCTGCAGCGGTGGCTGGAGCAGGGCGCGGCAGTCGAAGCGAGTTCGCCGCCCGAGCCTTCGGCGACCGAGTCCTTGCAGATCGACGAGTGGGAACGCTTGCTCAACACGCCCGGTGCACGCGGCAATCTGGTTGGCCGCTGGTTGTATGAGCACCTTTTCATCGCGCATCTGTACTTCGAAGGGGAGGGAGGCGGTCGTTTCTATCAGCTGGTGCGTTCGCGCACGCCCAGTGGCGAGCCGGTCGACGCCATTGCGACGCGACGGCCGAACGATGATCCGGGTACCCGGTTCAGCTATCGCCTGCGACCGATTACCGACGTGATCGTGCACAAGACGCACATCACCTATCCACTCAGCGCTGCGAAGCTGGCGCGGGTCCGTTCGCTGTTCTTCAGCGGTGACTCGACGGTGGATGCCATCCCCGGTTACGGCGCAGATCACAGAGCCAATCCGTTCAAGACTTTCCAGGCTATTCCTGCCGAGGCGCGGTACCAGTTCATGCTGGATAACGCCGAGTATTTCGTCCGCACCTTTATCCGCGGGCCGGTGTGCCGCGGGCAGATCGCCACGGACGTGATTCGCGACAACTTCTGGGTGTTCTTCCAGGACCCGCAGCACGATCTGTACATTACCGACCGGCGCTATCGCGAACAGACCACGCCGCTGCTGGCGATGCCCGGGCAGTTCGATGAAATGGGCGACCTGCTTGCGTTCTGGAAGAGCTACCGGGTCAAGCGCAACCAGTACGAACAGCTGCGCATGAATGCCTATGCGGGCAAGCCCGCGCAGTGGAAGCAGATCTGGTCCGGCAATGACAATGCATTGCTGAGCATCTTCCGCCAGCATGACAGCGCCTCGGTGCGCAAAGGGCTGATCGGCGAGATTCCGCAGACGCTCTGGTGGATGGACTATCCGCTGCTCGAGCGCACCTACTACCAACTCGTGGTCAATTTCGACGTGTTCGGCAACGTCTCCCATCAGGGCCAGACACGGCTTTACTTCGACCTGATTCGCAACGGCGCGGAGCTGAACTTCCTTCGGCTGCTGCCGGCCGCCTCACGCCACGCCCTCCTCGATGGCTGGTACGAGCAGGGTGGGCAGCTGAAGCTGCTCTTGGCCTACACCTCCATCGACGATTCGACACCCTCGCTGCTGACGCTGAACAGGGCTGATCCGAAGCGCGCGTTCGCTCGAGAGATGCTGGCAAGGTACGCCGGCATCAACGCAGCCCCCGATCCGATCAACCGTTGCCAGGGTACCCAGTGCTACCGCGCAAGGCAGCCCGCGAGCCTGCAAGGGGCCGAGCAGGCGCTCAGTCGTCTGACCAACCGACTCGCCGGAGGCTTGCCGGCGATCCAGTATCTGCCGGAGGCCACGCTGCTGCGCATCGAGTACGGCGGCGATCGGCGTGAGATATACAGCCTGCTGCGCAACCGCGCCCACAGCAACGTCGCCTTCATGTACGGCGAGTCGCTGCGCTGGCAGCCGAGGTTGGACACCCTGACGGTGTATCCAGGGGTTCTCAGTAGCTATCCGAATTTCCTCTTCAATGTGCCTGCCGCCGAGGTGCCGGCATTTGTCGCAGCACTGGAGGAGGTCAGGGCGAGTGATCACCTGGGGCGCCTGGTCGACCGCTGGGGCGTGCGGCGCAGCCATCCGCGTTTCTGGGATTACTTCAACGATCTGACCCGCTATCTCGAAGAAACCGAGCCGCTGGAGGCGGGCGTGCTGGATATGAATCGCTACGAAAACCTCTGATTCGTCGCGAGCGGCAGCTGCGGTCGGAACTCGACCACGGTTAACCCGACTAAAATACTAGGACTTAACCGCGGCAGTGGTTTGGCGTACACTGCGGCGCATGTCTGCGAGGAGTTCCCATGAGCGCGATCACCATTACCGAAGCTGCACACGATTATCTGGCCGACCTGCTCGAGAAGCAGAACACCACCGGCATCGGCATTCGCATCTTCATTACCCAGCCGGGCACCCCGTATGCTGAAACCTGCATCGCCTACTGCAAACCGGGCGAGGAGAAGCCTGACGACATTGCACTGGCGCTGAAGAGCTTCACGGCCTGGATCGATGGCACCAGCGAACCCTTCCTCGAGGATGCACTGGTCGACTACGCGACCGATCGGATGGGTGGCCAGCTGACCATCAAGGCGCCGAATGCCAAGGTGCCGATGGTCAATGAAGACAGCCCGATGAACGAGCGCATCAACTATTACCTGCAGACCGAGATCAATCCGGGCCTGGCCAGCCATGGCGGGCAGGTCACGCTGATCGATGTGGTCGAGGAGGGCATCGCAGTGCTGCAGTTCGGCGGTGGTTGTCAGGGCTGCGGACAGGCGGACGTCACCCTCAAGGAAGGCATCGAGAAGACTCTGCTGGCCCGGATTCCGGAGCTCAAGGGTGTGCGCGACGTGACCGACCACACCAATCGCGAGAACGCCTACTACTGAGCCGAGACAGCCCGACGGAGCAGCACCGCCGGGCCGTTCGGCAGTTTTTAAGGTGAAATGCCACTATTTTGCCTTCATGGTGCGCACAGCGCGCCTTTCCTGCGATAAGCTCTCGTGCCAAGGTTAATCGGGCAACGAGAGCTCGTACCACATGTCTGCCATTTCCCTCTTGATCTGCGATGACTCCGCGCTGGCGCGCAAGCAGCTTCTGCAAGCGCTGCCCGCCGGTTGGCCGGTCGACGTCAGTCAGGCGGCCACCGGCCTCGAGGCGTTGGAGCAGGTTCGCGAGGGTGGCGTCGACGTCCTCTTGCTCGACCTCACCATGCCCGAGCTGGATGGTTATCAGGTCCTCGCGCAGCTGCGCGAAGAACGGCTGCAGTGCAAGACCATCGTGATCTCCGCTGACATTCAGGATGAGGCCGTGCGCCGTGTCCTGGCCCTCGGCGCGCTGGCCTTCATCAAGAAGCCCGCCGATCCGGTGCACCTGCACCAGACGCTGGCGAGCCTTGGCCTGCTGGATGATGTCTCGCCTCTGATCGCTAGGGTCGCCGGGGAAAAGATCGGTTTTCGCGATACCTTTCGTGAGGTGGTCAACATCGCCATGGGGCGGGCTGCCGCACTCCTGGCGCGAGTGCTGGGTGTCTTCATCCAGTTGCCGATTCCCAATGTAAATATTCTCGAAGTCGGCGAGCTGCATATGGCGCTGGCCGATGCGGCGCGCGGCGAGAAGTTGACTGCCGTCTGCCAGGGCTACATCGGTGGCGGTATCGCAGGCGAGGCGCTGCTGCTGTTCCATGACTCCGAAGTGGCCGACATGGCACGTCTGATGCGGCGGCAGGACTACCTGGAGATGGAGATGCTCCTGGATCTGTCGAGCCTGCTGATCAGCGCATGCCTCAGCGGAATCGCCGAGCAGATCGAAGTGGTGTTTTCCCAGGGGCACCCGCAGGTGCTGGGGCAGCACGCATCGATCGACGAGCTGATCCGGCTCAATAGTGCCCGATGGAAGAAGACCCTGGCGGTGGAAATCAGCTACAGCCTGGAAGGGCACGATATCCACTTTGACCTGCTGCTGTTGTTCACGGAAGATTCGGTCGAGCTGCTGACGCGCAAGCTTGCCCACCTGATGGATTGAGCATGAGCAATTCTGCCGAGTTGAACGAGCTTTACTGGTTGCTGGCGATCGTCCAGAGCATCGACGTGGGCGTCGTCGTGCTGGACCGCGACTACCGTGTCGAGGTCTGGAACACCTTCATGGAAAACCGTTCCGGCTTGCAGCCGGAGAATGCGCGCAATCGGTCGTTCTTCACGCTGTTTCCCGAAGTCGATGAAGACTGGTTCCGCCGGAAGGTGGAAAGCGTGATGACCCTCGGTACGCCATCTTTCACCATCTGGGAGCAGCGCCCTTATCTGCTGCGCTTCAAGAACTACCAGCCGATCACCGGGCTGGAAGACTTCATGTACCAGAACACCACGCTGCTGCCTCTCAAGGGCGTCAACGGCAGCATCGACCAGGTGTGCCTGATCATCTATGACGTCACCGATGTCGCCGTGAACCGCCGCCAGTTGCAGGCGGCGAATGCCGAGTTGCAGCGCCTGTCCAGCACTGACCGGCTGACTGGGCTCTACAACCGCGGACACTGGGAAGAGATGCTCCGCCTGGATTACGCCCGTCATCGCCGCTATGACAGCCAGGCGGCTTTGGTCATGTTCGATATCGACCACTTCAAGGCGATCAACGATACCTATGGACATCAGGTAGGCGATACCGTGATTCAACAGGTCGCGGAGCTGATTCGCGAGAATCTGCGTGATTCGGACGTGGCTGGCCGCTACGGCGGTGAAGAGTTCGTGGTACTGCTACCGGATACCGACAAACAGGGTGCGATGACCTTTGCGGAACGCTTGCGGCATGCGGTAGAGAGCCGCGAGGTTCAGCACGAGCAGCACCGCATTCGCTTCACCATCAGTCTGGGTGTTGCGGACCTCAGCGTCCCCACCCACAGTCATGCGCAACTGATCGAATGGGCCGATTCGGCGCTCTATGCCTCGAAGGCGGCCGGTCGCAATCGCGTCACCCTGCATCAGCACTAGCGCTTCAGCCCGCCGCTTTGCGGAGAAAAGCCAGCAACGCGACCTCTTCGGAGCTGAGCCACTTGCGTTTGCGCGCGGCGCGCACATCAGCCAGCTCGCCTGCGCTGAAGGCTTGCAGAATCGCCGGGTGGATGTAGCACTGGCGGCAGACCGCAGGGGTGTTGCCCAGCTGGCTGGCGACCTGCTTCACCGTCTCGACCAGATTCTGCTTGGCGACGGCTTCCGTGGATGCGTCCAGCTTGCGTAGCCGTTCCAGTGCCAGCGCGCTTCCGGCCCAGGTGCGATAGTCCTTGGCAGTGAAGTCGCGGCCGGTCATCTCGCGAAGATAAAGGTTCACGTCGTTGGAGCTGACCGCGCGGCGCTGACCATCTTCATCCAGGTACTGAAACAGCTGCTGGCCCGGCAGCTCCATGCAGCTGCGCATCAGCCTGGCCAGCCGACGGTCGCGCAGGGTGACTTCGTGCTCCACGCCGCTCTTGCCTCGAAAGTGGAAGCGGATCGAGGTTCCTTTGACATCCACGTGACGCGTACGCAGGGTCGTCAGCCCGTAGGATCGGTTGTCCCTCGCATAGCGCGAGTTGCCGATCCGGATCAGGGTCGACTCCAGCAACATGACCACCAGGGCCATGACCTTCTCACGCGCCATGCCGGGTCTAGCCAGGTGTTTTTCCAGATCGCGGCGCAGTTTCGGCAAGGCTTCACCGAACTCGAGCATTCGTTCGTACTTGTCGCTGTCGCGAATCTCTCTCCAACGCGTGTGATAGCGGTATTGCTTGCGTCCACGGGCGTCGCGCCCGGTCGCCTGAAGATGCCCTTGAGCATCCGGGCATATCCATACGTCACGATAAGCGGGTGGAATCGCCAGCTTGTTGATGCGACGAATTTCCTCCTCGTCGCGAATGCGCTCGCCGTTCGGCTCGAAGTAGACGAACTTGCCGCGCAGTCGCCTGCGGCGGATGCCTGGCTGGGAATCATCGACGTAATGCAGGTCCGGCGGCAGTGTTGGGCACAGCAGCGTACCGGTGTCGCCGGTCTCATCGGCAGGAACGGGGCGAGTGCCCTCGGCCAGGGGCACCGGGTCGTCCATCAGGGTGTCGTTGCGCATGTATGACCGTTCCCGCTATGGCCTCGCCGGGGTAGCTACCGGCGAGGCTTTTGGATGGGCTCAACTGTCCTTTTCGTTGCTGTTTCGCATCAGCAATCGAATGGCTGCAACCAGCTCGTCGATGGCTTCGCGATAGAGCTCGGGTTTGGCTTCGGTTTCAGCCTGATCGGCATGTTTGCGCGCGGTGTCGAGGTGATCGTTGATCGATGAATAGTCGCCAAGCATGGTGTGCTCCTGCAGCAGTGAGTAGAAAAGGCGTATCCAGGAAGCGAATTCCGGCGCCTCTAACAACTGACCGGCCAGCAGGATGGCGGTTCTGACCGTGTATCAGCGCGATCTCTGTGTGGAAAGCGCCTTGGACCAGGTTGGATTGGAACACCGCGGGCATTGTTGGCTTTGCTGGCTCTCCAGCGCCTGGGGAAAACCGCAGCGGCTGCAGGCGTACATACCGGCCGCCGGAACCTGGCGGAAGACCGGTCGGTATTCCGGCGGGAGGACGGACAATCCAGGGCGTACCGCGTGGTCCTCATGGAAGAACAGGCTGACGTTGCCATCGTTCTCGAGAATGCCGAGCCTTACCTGGCCGAGGTGCTCGACCCCTTGCTGGCGCAGCTCCATGAAGAACTCATCGGCAGAAATGTTCAGGCTATCGAGGCTACGCAGCTCATAGATGCCATCGCGAATAATGGTGACGGGACGGCCTTCGAGCCAGGCTTCGAATCGCGGGCTGCGATTCATGAAGAACACTGTGAGGCGGTACAGCGCCAGCAGGGTGGCGAACACCGCTGCGACCGGCAGCAACGGCACGTCTTCGTAGAATGAAACGTCGCCCGCGGCGGAGCCGAGGGTCAGGATAATCACCAGCTCGAACACCGAAAGCTGGCGAATGCCGCGACGGCCGCTGACCTTGAGAAAGACGAACACGGCGACGAAGGCCAGCAATGCCCGCAACGCCACTTTGGCGACGAACATCAAGGGAAATTCGTGCAGAAGCATGCGCTGCATGTCAAAGGGGGTCATCTTGAATCGTCCTTCCAGGCGCTCGGTGCGATTTCTTCAAGCTCGGCTTTAGCTGACGCCGACGTCCACCAGGGTCAGCGCGCGGCTGCTATCTCGAATTCCAGGTTAATTCCGTCACCGCTGCCGTCGCCCACCACCGAGCCGGTTGCGGGCTTGTGACTGACGGCTCGACCGTCATAGAAATCGCTCAGGTGTCGCTGTGCGATTTCGCCTATATGCGTGATCAGGCCCGGCATCTGAGCATCTCGCGGCACGATGAAGTGCAGTATCACGGTATGGGCGCCGGGGTCTTGCGGAAGGTCTGCGAGGCCGCAGCTTTGCCATTGATCGTTGACGTACGCTTCTGCACCTTTCATGAGCTTCTCCTGTTTCACGTGTTGCTGTTAAGACCGTCAAACACGCGAATGGATCAGTAGAGCAGTTGGCGTAGCCGAATTCGGGACATGAACAAAGGCCTGGGGCACCGCCGCAGGCCTTTGTTCGTTGCAAGCCATGGTTACTCTGGCATGTGCCAGGGCGACAGATGCGCGCCGTCGCGGCTCAGCTGCGCGCGAGTCTGTTCCAGGGTTTCGCCGAGCTTCACGGGATCGGTGAACACGCTGCTAGACATCTTGCAGCGGCCTAGCAGACGGGCCTCGTCGCGGTCGACGACGGTGATGCTGACTTCACCGTTGCCTTCGGGCAGCGTCCAGGCAACGCACTGGAAGGGCTTGAACGCGCGGTCGGTGATCAAAAGGGCTTCATTGATACGCAGCGGGGTGTGCATGGGGCATGTCTCTCTGTGTGATACCCAAAATACCTGCAGCCAAGCTCGTTGGCGTTGGCCTTACATTGCAGTTGATGTACCCAGAGGACTGACGAGTCACATGCGAGTTCGAAAAAATTTGAAGGGCTTTGCAATTAGCCAAAAGTATAACGTTGACGCCTGGCCGAGGCGGCTTAGTACGTTTGAGCTAACTCCCTGTAAATATTGAAAAACTTCGCAACGCCATGCACAGCGTGAGGGAATCGGCGCGGGACGCAAAAAAATTCCGTGCGACAACCTGTCGCGACGGGAAATGTATCGAATCTCTAAGGGCGTGCTCCGCGATGGAGCATGGGGCGGGGCGCCTGCTTCGTCGAAGTGCCTGCGGCCTGCTCATCTGGCGGGCCGCAGGCAAAGGGTTTATCAGACCTTGAACTGGCTCAGCAGACGATTCAGCTGATCGGCGAGTTCGCCAAGGCGCTTACCAGCTTCACTGGACTGCTCGGCAGCCAGGGTGCTTTCCTGCGCCAGCCCGGCCGCCTGGGTCACGTTCTGGTTGATGTCCTCGACCACGTGGGACTGTTGCAGCGTGGCACTGGCGATGGATGCGTTCAGGCCTGAGAGGTTGCGCAGCGCCTGGGCAATTTCGCCAAGGCTCTCGCCGGCCTGGCTGGCTTGCTCTACGGTGAGCTGGGAGGCGCGATTGCTTTCCATGATCACGTTTACCGCAGCGCCGGAGTTCTTCTGCAGGCGTTCGATCATGCTATGTATCTCGGCAGTCGATTGCTGCGTACGCTGCGCCAGCAGACGAACTTCGTCGGCCACCACGGCGAAACCGCGGCCCTGTTCACCGGCTCGGGCAGCTTCGATCGCGGCATTGAGCGCGAGCAGGTTGGTCTGCTCGGCGATCGAGCCGATCACTTCCAGTACCGAACCGATCTTGGTGGTTTGATCAGCCAGTGACTGAATCACGTCGACGGCCTGGCCGATGGTCGCGGAAAGCTCGTCGATCTGCTGCAGGCTCGTTTCGATATTGCGCTGACCCTGGCCCGCCTGATTTTCGGCGTTGCCGACTTCGCTGGAGGCATGCTCGGCGTTCTTCGCGACTTCCTGTACGGCGTAGGTGACTTCGTTGACGGCGGTGGCGACCTGCTCCATTTGCAGCATCTGCTGCTGGCTCTGCTCATGGGCCTGACCGGAAAGCTGGCTCAGCGAACGGGAGGATTGGTCCAGCGCGCCGGCTGTCTCGAACAGCTGACCGACCACGGTGCGCAGTTTTTGGGTGAAGCGGTTGAAGTCACGGCCAAGGGTGCTCAGCTCGTCGTTGCCGGATACGTCCAGAGTACGCGTCAGATCGGCTTCGCCACTGGCGATATTCGCCATCGCCGACATGGTGTGGCGCAGGGGACGCACGATGCTGCGGATCAGGATCGCCACCAGCACGGCCATGATTGCCGAGATAAACAGGCCGATCAGGGAGAAACGAGTCAGATAGTTCCAGAATTCCTGTTCGACATCGTCCACGTAGATGCCCGAGCCGATGATCCAGCCCCAAGGCTTGAACAACTGCACGTAGGAGATCTTCGGCACCGGATCTGCCTCACCGGGCTTGGCCCACATGTAGTCGACCAGACCAGCCCCGTCCCGCTGGGCGATCTTGACCATCTCGTTGAACAGTTCCTTGCCTTCCGGATCCTTGATCTTCGACAGATCCTGGCCGTCCAGCTTCGGCTGCATCGGATGCATGATCATGGTCGGGCCGAGGTCGTTGATCCAGTAATAGTCCTGACCGTCGTAGCGCAGCAGGCGGATCTGCTCCATGGCCGCCTTCTGTGCTTCGCTCGTGGTCATGGCGCCACTGGTCTCCTGTGCCCGGTAGTACTCGAGCACGCCGGATGCAGCCTCGACTATGTTCCGAGTTGCGTCCTGCTTGCCACGATACAAGTCGGAGCGGACCTGCTGAATCATCAGCATGCCGAGGATGAACAGCATGACGACGGCGACCACGGGGATCAGCCAGAGGCGCTTGCTAATGGGAACGTTGCGCAGCAGATTCATGAATAGGGCTCCTGATGGACTTTCTTATCGTTTTGTTCTGGCTGATCGGTGGGTCTGTCGCGCCGCTGTCGACCTTCTGAATGCGGTCGTTTCGCGGCACCCTGTGTAGCTTTTCGGCCGCCCGTGGCTAAAAATGAGCCCCGTTTCGTTTGCAGAGGAATTTAGTTCTCTCGAACGAGTCAGAACAGCCGGCCAGATGGCTTTCTGACATATACCTTGGTTGCATTGAGTCGCGATGGGCTGCATCGCTTTAGGGGAATAGATGGATCTTTGGGTTGCGATTCAGGCGTTGATTCTGGGCGTGGTCGAGGGTGTAACCGAGTTTCTGCCGGTATCCAGTACCGGTCACCAGATCATTGTTGCTGACCTGATCGGTTTTGGTGGCGAGCGGGCGCTGGCCTTCAACATCATCATTCAGCTCGGGGCAATTCTCGCGGTGATCTGGGAGTATCGGCGCAAGATCCTGGACGTAGTGATTGGCCTGCCCAAGGAGTCTCAGGCACAGAAGTTCACCTTGAACCTGCTGATCGCCTTCATGCCTGCAGTTGTCCTCGGTGTCGCTTTTGCCGACCTGATCCACGAATACCTGTTCAACCCCATCACCGTAGCCACCGCGCTAGTGATCGGCGGTGTCGTGATGCTCTGGGCCGAACGGCGTGATCACACCATTCGTGCCGAAACCGTTGATGACATGAACTGGGCGCTGGCGCTGAAAGTCGGCTTCGCTCAGTGCCTGGCACTGGTGCCCGGCACATCGCGGTCAGGCTCGACCATCATTGGCGGCCTGCTGTTCGGCCTGTCGCGTAAGGCGGCTACCGAGTTCTCGTTCTTTCTGGCTATGCCGACCATGGTCGGTGCGGCGGTCTACTCCGGATACAAGTACCGCGAGCTCTTTCAGCCGGGCGATTTCGCCGTGTTCGCGGTCGGATTCGTCACCTCGTTCATCTTCGCGATGCTTGCCGTGCGGGCGCTGCTCAAGTTCATCGGCAATCACAGCTACGCCGCATTCGCCTGGTACCGGATCGGCTTCGGCCTGCTGATTCTGGCTACCTGGCAGTTCGGGCTGATCGACTGGGCCAGCGCCCAGGGCTGATCAATCGGCGCGATGTCGCGGCCTTCGCCTTACTGATACAGCGCACGCGCGCGCCTGGCTTTGCCATAGTGAGGCCTCCAGTCAGGAGGCCTCATGAACAGTACTGCGGACCATTTCCAGCTCGACCTGAACGGTATATCCCTCAGCCTTTATAGCGCCGGACCCGAAGAGGGCAGGCCTGTTTGGCTGCTGCATGGCTTCCCCGAGTGTTGGTATTCCTGGCGCAATCAGATCGATTCACTGGTGGCGGCTGGTTATCGCGTGTTCGTTCCCGAGATGCGTGGCTACGGGCTCAGCGGCGCGCCAGTGGACGTCTCGGCCTACGATGTGCTGACGCTGTGTGAGGACGTTCGTGCGGCCATGGATCATTTCGGTCACCGGCAGGTGGCGCTAATCGGGCACGACTGGGGCGCAATGGTCGCCTGGCATCTCGCGTTGCTGGAGCCGGAGCGGGTCACCGCGCTGGTGACCATGTCGGTGCCCTTCGCCGGAAGACCGCGGCGGCCCGCGACCGAAATTATGCGCGAAGCCAGCGGTGATCGATTCAACTACATCCTCTATTTCCAGCAGCCCGGTCGCGCCGAGCGTGAACTGGATGCCGACATTGATCGTACCCTGCGCCTGTTGATGTATTACCAGGAAAGGAACCTGTTGCTGCAGAACAAGCCTGCCGACGGCACCTTGTTCGAGGACGACATGCAACCGGGACCGTTGCCCGACTGGTGCTCAGAAGACGATCTGGCGGTGTATCGGCAGACGTTCGCCGAGCACGGTTTTCGCGGTGCGCTGAACTGGTATCGCAACTTCGAACGCAACTGGCAGGTTACCGAGCCGCTGCAGGGGCGCAAGATCACGCAGCCGACCATGTTTTTGATCGGCGATCATGACCCGGTTGGTGAGCTCGAGGCCTACACGCTGAAGAAGATGCCGGAATGGGTGCCGGATCTGGAACGGCACGAACTGGCGCCGTGCGGCCACTGGATTCAGAACGAGCAGGCGGGGAGGGTGAACGCGCTGCTGCTGGACTTTCTCGGCATGCGCTTTACCTAGCTGAAGCACCGCGCCGCGCGTTACCGGGAGTTGCCTATGAATCTGCAGCGCCCTCGATGAAGGCGCTGCGATACGCGGGCAGGGTGAGGATCAGACGATTACGCCCTGGCTGCGCAGGTAGTCGTCGTAGCTGCCGCTGAAGTCGGTCACGCCGTTCTCCGACAGCTCGATGATGCGGGTCGCCAGCGAGCTGACGAATTCACGGTCGTGGCTGACGAAGATCAGCGTGCCCGGGTAGTTCTCCAGCGCCAGGTTCAGTGCCTCGATGGATTCCATGTCGAGGTGGTTGGTCGGTTCGTCCATCACCAGCACGTTGGGCTTCTGCAGGATCAGCTTGCCGAACAGCATGCGGCCCTGTTCGCCACCCGAGATGACCTTCACCGACTTGAGGATCTCGTCGTTGGAGAACAGCATGCGGCCGAGGGTGCCGCGCACCAGCTGCTCGCCGCCTTGGGTCCACTGACCCATCCAGTCGAACAGACTGACGTCATCCTCGAAGTCATGGGCATGGTCCTGGGCGTAATAGCCGTATTCGGCGCTTTCGGTCCATTTGACGCTGCCGCTGTCCGGGGTCAGTTCGCCAACCAGGGTGCGCAGCAGGGTGGTCTTGCCGATGCCGTTCGGGCCGATGATCGCCACGCGCTCGCCGGCCTCGACGGTGAAGCTGAAGTTCTTGAACAGTTCCTTGTCGTCGAAGCCCTTGGACAGGCGCTCGACAGTCACTGCCTGGCGGTGCAGTTTCTTGGTCTGCTCAAAGCGAATGAACGGGCTGATACGGCTGGACGGTTTGACCTCGGCCAGCTGGATCTTGTCGATCTGCTTGGCGCGGCTGGTAGCCTGCTTGGCCTTGGAGGCGTTGGCCGAGAAGCGGCTGACGAAGGTCTGCAGTTCGGCGATCTGCGCCTTCTTCTTGGCGTTGTCCGACAGCAGCTGCTCGCGCGACTGGGTCGCCGCGGTCATGTACTCGTCGTAGTTACCTGGGAACAGGCGCAGCTCGCCGTAATCCAGGTCCGCCATGTGGGTGCAGACCGAGTTCAGGAAGTGGCGGTCGTGGGAAATGATGATCATGGTGCTGTTACGCGCCGTGAGGATCGTTTCCAGCCAGCGGATGGTGTTGATGTCCAGGTGGTTGGTCGGTTCGTCCAGCAGCAGCACATCCGGATCGGAAAACAGCGCCTGGGCCAGCAGCACACGCAGCTTCCAGCCGGGAGCGACTTCGCTCATCGGGCCGAAGTGCTGTTCCAGCGGAATACCCAGGCCAAGCAGCAGTTCTCCGGCACGAGATTCGGCGGTGTAGCCGTCCATTTCGGCGAACTCACCTTCGAGTTCGCCGACTTTCATTCCATCCTCTTCGCTCATTTCCGGCAGCGAATAGATGCGGTCGCGCTCAGCCTTGACCTTCCACAGCTCTTCGTGGCCCATGATCACGGTGTCGATCACGTTGAATTCTTCGTAAGCGAACTGATCCTGGCGCAGCTTGCCCAGGCGCAAGTTCGGCTCGAGCATCACCTGGCCGGCGGACGGTTCCAGATCGCCACCGAGGATCTTCATGAAGGTCGACTTGCCGCAGCCATTGGCGCCGATCAGACCGTAGCGGTTGCCACCGCCGAACTTGACGGAAACGTTTTCGAACAGCGGCTTGGCACCAAACTGCATGGTGATGTTGGCGGTAGAAATCAAGGTGCTCTATCTCGGGGGTTTCAGAGGGTTAGGTTTCGCTTCGGGCCAATTTCGGGGCAATTTTCAATTTTCCCATCTCGTTCCAATCCCCTTCGCCATCGATCCAGCGAGCGTACCGAGAGAGGAGAATTTGTAACGAGTGACCCAGCTGTTTGGCGATGAAGGCAGGGGTCATCCCGGCCATCAGGCACATGGTTGCGTACGTGTGGCGCGCATTGTACGGAGGACGGTAACGAATACCCAGCGCCTTCAGACTCGGACGCCACTGATGATGCAGGTCACTCGTCTGTTGGATGAACTGCTGACCTTTGCTGGGAGGGAAGCAGAAGGGAAACTCTTTGATGCGTCCTGTCTTGCTACTGACTCGCAGTTCGGCGTATGCCTTGGCAAACTCCAGGGCATGCACAGCCCGGTCATTGAGCAGCACGTACCGATCCTTCTTGAGGGCAACCGTACGACGAACCAGCACACGACGCTTCTCCAGCTCGACGGAACCCCACTGCAGTGCAGCGATCTCGCCCAGGCGCATGCCTGTGTAGAAAGCGAACTCGAAGAAGGCAGCGTAAATACCGCTTGGCCAGTGTTCGGTGGCATACAGCTTGTCGATGATCAGATCAGCCTCTTCCTGAGTGAATGGATCGATGGTCTTTTCCTTGGGACGGGGAATGTCCAGATCCATCAGAGAGTTTCATCGATAGTTGTCAGCTACAGCCGATTCCAAGATGGAGTTCAGCTTGTTCATGGCGTAGAGCTTGAAGCTTCCCCGCTATTAAGCTCTGACGAAGAATTTATCTGAGGGTAGATGTCAAAGTAATGGCCATCAGCTACGCTATGCGCCTTGAACTGCCAAGGAGATGATGGCATGCGGTGGATAGCGTTGGTGCTGGGAGTAGGGCTTCTGTCTGGATGTGGCTCGATGATGCAGTCGAACCTCAACGAGAATGGGTATATCCAGACAGCAGCACTGCAGGTTAGTGCTGAAGAGTGCAGCAAGGCA
This sequence comes from Stutzerimonas kunmingensis, assembly GCF_014764705.1. Taxonomy (GTDB): domain Bacteria; phylum Pseudomonadota; class Gammaproteobacteria; order Pseudomonadales; family Pseudomonadaceae; genus Stutzerimonas. The sequence goes on along the minus strand of NZ_JACXXG010000007.1, from coordinate 73,523 downwards.
GGACTGGTTGATAACCAGACTGCTGCAGCGGCTTATTACTTCGCTCGAAGCAATACAGCCGGGGTAAATTATGACCAAGCAAAGTTAGATGCTTATACGAACAAGGCTCGCCGGGAGATTATTGCGTCTGAGTCCATTTGCCAGACGCTCGCCCAAGCAGTAGAGGTTCGCAAGATGGAGGAGCAGCGCTTCCGTCAGAATGTTCAGCGAACTTCACCACCAAGTAATGTTCCTGTACAGACGAACTGCAGTACTTATTTCGGACAGACGCACTGTACAACGTACTAAGGCTTCTTTAAACGGCCCCCTAGTTGGGGCCTTTTCTTTTGGTTGCTTATAACTTCCAGCTTAAACTGCGCCAGTTCCCATCCTCCGAGGATTAAATATGGACTGGTTTAACGCACTGAAGAATATTGCAGTTCCGTCTAGCCCCCCAGCACAAACCACCGATTTCTCCACATTGGCCCCTGTTGAGTGGCAACAGCAGGTAGCGAACTCTGCTGGATTCAATCCCCTTGCTTCTGGTGGTGGGGGTGTTCCGTCAACAATGACAACTGACCCTTCGTTCATGCAAAGCATGTTGGGTTATACCAATAAGGACACTGGTGCCCATCAGCAAGGATGGGGTGGTATGGCTATTAGTGGCTTGAGCGCACTCAGTAATTCCTACATGGGCATGAAGCAGTACGGCCTGGCCAAAGAACAGTTCGCCGAAAGCAAACGTCAGTACAACCAGAACTATGCCGCACAACGAACGCTGACCAACTCTCAGTTGGAAGATCGGCAGCGTGCGCGTGTGGCTTCGAATGCCGGTGCGTATGAGTCGGTGGGCAGCTACATTAACCGTAACGGAGTCAAATAATGGCGATCACCTGGCGCAATGTGGATGCACCCAACTTCACCGGGGCAAACCTCCTGATGCGTGATGCGGGCGACCGTATCGGTACAGGCTTCGACGGCTTTCGCAAAGTGTTCGATGAGAACACTCAGAACCAACAGAAGGCCCTGGAGCAAACCAAGAACTACAACACCGGTCAGTTCCTGGATCGCCTGGCTGGCTATCAAGATTTGGCTGCATTGAAAGCAACTATTAAAAACTGATAAGTAAGTCAGTTCCGTCAGCGGTCTGGAGGATGATCCATCTGGACCTAGTACGTAACGCCAGCGATCTGCGTGGTTGTTCTAATGTTAGGAAAGTTGCGGGAGCGTATCGCCTGCGAGAGCACTGCTCGCGTTTCATCAAGAGTAGAAGATGGACGCTTCTTACCTACTACGAGCGCTCCTACAGCAATGTCTGGGTCATGCCGGGTGAGCCGCGCAACCTGAGCGTAAGTCTGTCCGTGGAGCTCTGAATCTGTACATCAGCGGGCGCTGTCGCCCGCTGATGGCAGTGTCTTACAGCCAGCGCTTCTCCTTGTAATAACGCTCGGCGCCCTCGTGCAGCGGCGCAGTCAGCCCGACGCGAATCATGTCTTCGGCCTTTAGATCGGCAAAGGCTGGATGCAGGCGCTTGAACCTGTCGAGGTTGTCGAATACCGACTTGACCAGCTGATAGACCACCTCCGGGTCGGTCTTGCTGGTGGTCGCCAGCACGGCCTTGCCGCCGATCGATGGAATGGCGCCTTCCACGCCCGGGTAGAGCCCTGCGGGGATTTCCACGGCGCTGTAGTAATCGGCCTTGGCCAGCAGGCTGTCGATCTCGGCGCCCTGCACGGGAATGATCCTGGCCTTTACATTGGTCAAGGCTTCCTGGATCGCACCGCTCGGATGGCCGACCACATAGGTGATGGCGTCAAGGTTGTTGTCACCCAAGGCGGAAGCCATTTCCGCCGGTTTGAGTTCCGCGGCCAGGGCGAAGCTGGCGTTAGTCCAGCCCTTGGCCTGCATGACCTCCTCGAAAGTGTCGCGACTGCCCGAGCCGGGCACGCCGATGTTCACCCGCTTGCCTTCGAGTCCGGCCAGATCGGTGATGCCGCTGTCGTTGCGAACGACCACGGTGAGAATCTCCGACTGCAATGAGAACACCGCGCGCAGTTCGACGGCGCCCTCCTTGTCGAAGGGCGCCAGGCCCTGCAGCGCCTTGTGCTGATGGTCGGACTGGATGAAGCCGAAGTCGTACTCGCCTTTGTGCAACGACACGATGTTGGTCACGCTGCCCGCAGTCGAGGGTGCGTTGCATTTGATGGCGGGCTTCACCTCGGCACGATTGAGGAAGCGGCACACCGACTGGCCGGCGGTGTAATACACGCCGGTCTGCCCGCCGGTGCCGATGGTGACGAAGCGCTCCTGCGCCAGCACGCTGGTGCTTGCCAATGCGCTGGCGAGTGCGCCGGCCAGGGTGATGCCCAGCAGGCTGTTACGGATCTGATGGTTCATTGCGGTTCCCTCTTTTGTTCGTATTTTGGGTAGTTGCACTGCGGTGTCGCCGGCGCAGGAACGATAGACCGCTGTAGTCAGGCGCGCGCGGCGATCACCATGATCTCGACCAGCACCTCGGGGGAGGCCAGGCGCGCCTGTACCGTCGCCCGTGCCGGTGCGCAGCCTGCTGGCAGCCAGTCGCTCCAGACCTCGTTCATGGCGGCGAAGTCGGCGTCGATGTCCTTCAGCCAGATCTGCGCGCTGAGCAGGTTTTCGCGACTGGAGCCGGCGGCGGCCAGCAGCCGGTCGATCTTCGCCAGCACCTCGCGGCTCTGTCCTGCGGCATCCAGGCTGCGGTCGTCCGGCACCTGGCCGGCGAGGAACACAAGGTCTGCATGAACGACTGCGGCGGACATTCGCGGATTGCTCTCGATGCGTTGAACGGGCATATCGGTTTCCTCTTTGAGTGGTCAGGCGGGCAGGCTCAAGCCGTCCAGGGAGACAGCGGGTGGTGATCCGGCGATTACGCTGGCGAGCAGGTCGGCGCTGCCACAGGCCAGGGTGAAGCCGAGGCTGCCGTGGCCGACGTTGAGCCAGAGATTGTCGAAATTGCTGCGGCCAAGCAGTGGCGTGCCCTGGGGCGTGGCTGGGCGCAGGCCCGCCCACTGCCGCGCGTGTTGGTAGTCGCCGGCCCCGGGGAAGGTCGCGCCAGCCAGACGTTGCAGGGTGGCGATGCGCTGCTGGTCGAGCCCCGCGTCCCAGCCGGCGATATCCACCATCGCCGCGACGCGCAGCTGGTCATCGAGGCGGGCGTAGACGACCTTGTTGTCGTAGTCGGTGACGTTGGTTTGCGGCACGCGGTCCTGGTCGGCCAGCGCAACGGTCAGGCTGTAGCCCTTGAGCGGGTAGATCGGCAGGTCGATACCCAGTGGCCGAAGCAGCCCGACGCTGCCGGTGCCGGCCGCCACTACCAGATGGTCGATGGCGACTTCATCGCGCCCGAGCATGACCGCGCGGACCCGCTTGCCTTCGGTGCGCAATGCGCTTACCGATTGGCCGGTATGCAGGAGAAACGCAGGCGATGCCCGCAGTCGCCGCAGCAGTTCGGTGCAGAACAGATGGCAGTCGGCAACCTCGTCGCCGGGCGAATAGATGCCGCCGTGCAGCGATGACGCCAACGGCGTCAGCGCCGGCTCGACGTCGACGCATTGCGCGGCGTCCAGCAGCCGCTGCCCTGATTCGTCGTCGATGGCCGCTGCGCCCTTGTGCAGGCTGTGTTGATCGCGATAGATCACCAGTTTGCCGTTGGCGCGCCAGGCGAAGCCGTCCAGCTGGTCCTGCTCGCGCCAGCTGCGCAGGATCTGCTGGCTGTGCAGGGCGAGCCGCAGCAAGTGAGCCGCGTTGCGCCGGTTGACCGAACGCCGGCACGCCAGCAGGAACTGCAGGCACCAGCGCCACTGATGCAGGCTCGCCTGCGGTCGGAAACGCAACGGGGCATCGGCTCCGCGCAGCATCCAGCCAATCGCCTGCAGCGGCACGCCGGTATCGGCCAGGGGCGAAACGTAGCGATAGCTGAGCTGCCCGCCATTGGCGAAGCTGGTTTCCAAGGCGACATCGTCGCGCCCTTCGATCAGCTCGACACAGTGCCCCTGGCGCACCAGTGAATAGGCTGTGGCAAGCCCGATAACGCCTGCGCCGATGACTGCTACCCGCATGCAACTGCTCCTCCGACTCGATCAGCGCAGCCTAGGCCGCGTGCCAGCGAGGCGGCCAATGAAAGGATGGAGCGCTCCCATAACCTGCGGTTATGCTCGATCGACTGAAGGAGGGACATGCATGCGGCTGCGTCATATCGAACTGTTCCAGGCGATCCTGCAAACTGGCAGCCTGACGGCCGCGGCCGAGCTGCTGCATATCTCCCAGCCGGCGGCGAGCAAGATTCTCAAGCATGCCGAGCAGCAACTGGGCTTTGCGCTGTTCGACCGGGTGCGGGGCAAGCTGCAGCCCACTGCCGAGGCGCGGGTGCTGCAGCAGCAGACCGAACGCCTGGCTATCGACCTGCAGAATCTGCGGCGGCTTGCAGACAGCCTCGGCCGGGGCGAGGAGTGCGCGTTGCGCCTGATCTGCACGCCGGCGCTGGCTCAGGCGCTGCTGCCACAGGCGTTGCGCACCTGGCGCGAGCGATTTCCACGTACGGTCTGTCAGCTCGCGACGCAGCACACGGCGGAAATCGTCGAAGCGCTGTTGCTGCGTGAAGCCGATCTCGGGCTGACGTCACAGGCGGTGGAGCATCCGGGACTGAGCAGCCGGCTATTGTCCGAGGGACGCATGCACGTGATCGCGCCGCCTGGTTGGTGGCAGCCGGATGAACTGCACCGCCCGCTGCGCCTGCAGGCCTTGGCGGGTAAAGCGCTGATCGGCATCGACGCCCGCGATGCGCTGGGCAGCCTGTTGCGCGGCCACATCGAGGAGCTCGATCCGCCGCCGCGCGTCGTTACCTGGGTACAGACCTATCAGCTAGCGCGACAGCTGGTGTCCGCGGGGCAGGGCGTGGCGCTGGTCGACCCGTTCACCGCGCTGGCGGCTACTGGCGGCGAGGTACAGGCTCGTCTGCTCGAGCCGGCCATCAGCGTGCCGGTCTATGCGTTGACCCGTGTTCACGAGCAGCTGCTACCGGCGCAGGCGATGCTGCTCGAGCAGCTCGGTGCCCAGGCCGAGCGACTGCTGCTGCATGATGGGCACAACTGAGCGGTCGCGCGCTACCATGGCGGCTTTTGCGCCGGACGATCATGCACGCCGACTCGCCCCTTGAACGTTATCAGCAGGCCATCGTGCAAGACGGTTTCTTGCCCGACGCGGCTCAACAGCGCGCCGTTGCACGGCTTCAGGCCTGTTATGAGGCGCTTGTTTCAGGTGCGGACCTCCCGCTCGGCGTCTACCTATGGGGACCGGTCGGGCGTGGCAAGACCTGGCTGATGGACCTGTTTCACGCAAGCCTGACGGCTCCGTCGCGGCGGCAGCATTTCCATCACTTCATGCGCTGGGTGCATATCCGGCTGTTCCAGCTCAACGGCACGGCCGATCCGTTGCAGGCCCTGGCCAGAGAACTTTCACAAGAGATTCGCGTGCTCTGCTTCGACGAGCTTTTCGTCGGTGATATCGGCGACGCAATCATCCTGGGACGCCTGTTCCAGGTGCTCTTCGAGCATGACGTGGTGATCGTCGCCACCTCCAACCAGCCGCCGGAGCAGCTGTACGCCGACGGCTTCAATCGCGAGCGTTTTCTGCCGGCCATCGATGCCATCGTGGAGCACATGCATGTGGTTGATGTGGATGGTGGCGCCGATCACCGCCTGCGTCCCGGCGCTGCGCTGCAGCGCTACTGGATCGCCCCGTTCGACGGCGCCAGTGCGTTAGCCGCAACGTTCGAGGCGCTGGCCGATGGTGCGTTCAGCACCGAGCCACTCGCCCTCAGCCGTCGCCAGCTCGACGTCGTGCGGCGTAGCGAATCGGTGCTCTGGTGCCGCTTCGCCGACCTCTGCGAGCAGCCGTTCTCGGCGCTGGACTTCATCGAACTGTGCGACCGTTTCGCAGCGATCCTGATTGGTGCTGTGCCCAGACTCGGCGGCACGCAGCGCGATGGGCGCATTGCCCGCGGCACCGAGGATGGAGCCGCGCGGGTGGCGGCGGGTGATCGCCAGTTGCCCAGGCTCGCCGCGCGGGATGATGCCGTGCGCCGCTTCATCGCGCTGGTGGACGAGTGCTACGACCGGCGGATTCCTCTCTATATCGAAGCCGAGGTGGCACTGGACGAGCTGTATACCGAGGGCTATCTGGCATTCCCGTTCCGCCGCACGCTCAGCCGTCTGCGGGAGATGCAGCTGCAGCGCTTTGGCTGAGCGCTGGCTCAGTCGCGGTAGAACACCTGCACCAGGTGGTAGCCGAACTGGCTCTTTATCGGGCCGTGCACTTCGCGCAGCGGCTTCTTGAAAATCACCTGATCGATGCTGCGCACCATCTGCCCCGGGCGCACTTCGCCGAGGTCGCCACCTTTCTTGCCGGACGGGCAGGTCGAGTATTTGCGCGCCAGCACGTCGAATGCTTCGCCATTGGCGATGCGCTTTTTCAGCTGCGCGGCTTCGGCCTCAGTCTTGACCAGAATGTGGCGGCACATGGCTTTGGGCATGCTCGGTGTCCTCGATTACAAGGGACGCGATTGTAGTCGTACCGCCGCGAAAGTCGATCTCAATGCCGTGCGAAAACAGCTGTTTCGTGACCGTATGGTCGACGAGCGGTAGTTCTATCGAGATGCGTGATAGCGCTAACATCAGGCCAAACAAGCAAAACAATGGATTCCTCGCATGCCTTCAGTGCATACCTCAAAGGCTTCCGCGCTTCCGGTTCTGGTCGTCATGGGCGTCAGCGGTTCCGGCAAGACGGACACCAGCCACGCCGTAGCCGATGCGCTCGGCCTGCCGCATATCGAAGCGGACAACTTTCACCCGGCAGAGAACGTGGCGCGCATGCGTGCCGGCACGCCGCTGTCCGACGCCGATCGCGTGGAGTGGCTGCACGCGCTGATCGCCGAAATGCAGCGCACCCTGGCGGCGGGCAGCGGCTTCGTGCTGGCTTGCTCGGCGCTCAAGCGCAGCTACCGGGAGTTGCTGCGCAGTGCGGTTCCGGAGCTGCGTTTCGCCCATCTGGCCATCGATTACGAAACCGCCATACAGCGAGTCGGTGGCAGGGCGGGGCATTTCATGCCGATCTCCCTGGTCGACAGCCAATTCGCCACCCTCGAATCACCCGAGGGCGAACCGGGCGTATTGACGGTGGATGCCAGTCAACCGCGCGAGGTCGTCTTGCGCCAGATCGTCGAATGGATGCAGGGCGCCGGTCTGGATGAGCTGATCGAAACCCGGGTCGATCTTTCCTCGCGCCCGTTTGATAGCGCTACCACGGCGCCACCTTTGACCAACGAGCCGATCTACAGCGGCACGGTCGCTCAGCAATTCGACCGCCTGACCGACTGGCTGATGGCCGCGTTGATGGCCTTCATGGTCATCGTGGTGTTCTCCAGCGTGGTGCTGCGCTATGCCTTCGGCACTGGCTGGACCGGCGCCGAGGAGCTGTCGCGGCTGGCATTCGTCTGGCTGGTATTTGTTGGCGTCGCTTCGAGCATGCGCCGCGGCGAGCTGATGAGCTTTTCCATGCTGCGCGACCGCTTCCCGCGGCTGTTCCGCCGCGTCGTCGACTCTCTCAGCTGGCTGCTGGTGGCAGCTGCGAGCTCCCTGGCGGCCTGGGGTGGTTGGAATCAGATGCAGTTCGGCTGGACCATCAACAGCCCGGTAGTCGGCTACCCGCTGGGCCTGGCGATGTTGCCCGTGGCCGCCAGCATGGTCGCGCTGGCGGTATTGGCGCTGGTGCAGCTGGTCAATGTCTGGCGGCGCGATCAGCCATCGGCCACCGCCGCTGCGAATGTCACCGCGGACTGAAGCGACGCCGCATTCAGAACAATACGGGCACTGCCCAACCGAGGACCTTGTATGACCGTCGTCGTCTTCCTTTCATCGCTGCTGGGCTTCATGACGCTTGGCATGCCCATCGCCTTCGCGCTGCTGCTCACCGGCTCGGTACTGATGTGGTACCTGGATTTCTGGGACGTGCAGCTGCTGGCTCAGAACCTTCAGGCCGGCGCTGACAGCTTCCCGCTGCTGGCGGTGCCGTTCTTCATCCTGGCCGGCGAACTGATGAATGCCGGCGGCATCTCGCGGCGCATCATCGCCATGGCGCAGGCCTATTTCGGCCACAAGCGTGGCGGCCTGGGTTACGTGGCGATTGCCGCTTCGGTGCTGCTGGCCAGCATGTCCGGCTCGGCATTGGCCGATACCGCCGCGCTGGCGACGCTGCTGCTGCCAATGATGCGCGAGCGCGGCTACCCGTTGAGTTCCTCATCGGGCCTGGTAGCGGCGGGCGGGATCATCGCGCCGATCATTCCGCCGTCGATGCCGTTCGTGATCTACGGCGTGGTCACTGGCACTTCGATCAGCCAGCTGTTTCTCGCCGGCATGGTGCCGGGGCTGATCATGGGCATGGGCCTGATCGTGGCCTGGACGCTGATCGCCCGGCGGATCGACGAACCGAAGCAGGAAAAGGCCAGCACTGCAGAGCGCCGTCGCGTGCTGGTCGACGGTGCTGCCGCGCTGATGCTGCCAGTGATCATCGTCGGCGGGCTGCGTGGCGGCCTGTTCACCCCGACCGAAGCGGCGGTGGTCGCCGCCGTCTATGCCCTGGCCGTTTCGACCCTGCTGTACCGCGAGCTGAACTGGGCCGGGCTGGTCGAGGTGCTGACCCGTGCCAGCCGCACCACGGCCTCTGTGATGTTCCTTTGCGCCGCCGCGACGGTGTCGGCGTACATGATCACCCTGGCGCAGCTGCCCGACGAGATCGCTGCAATGCTCGGCCCGCTGGCGCAGGACCCGAAACTGCTGATGATCGCCATCATGCTGCTGATGATCGCCGTCGGCATGGTGCTGGACCTGACGCCGACCATCCTGATCCTCGGTCCGGTGCTGGCGCCGATCGCGATCAAGGCCGGCATCGATCCGGTGTACTTCGGTGTGATGTTCGTGCTGATCGGGTCCATCGGGCTGATCACGCCGCCGGTGGGCACGGTGCTCAACGTGGTCGGCGGCATCGGCCGACTGCGCATGGAAACCCTGGTGCGCGGCGTCATGCCGTTCTTCCTTATCTATCTGGTGATCGTCGGGCTTCTTATCGCCGTGCCCTCGATCATCACCGTACCCCTGGCCTGGCTGCGGTAACGCCGGTCGTGCAACCAAGCGCTCAACAACCCAACGTCCAACAACAAGAAGGTAACGCGACATGAAACGACTTCTCATCAGCACCCTGGCCGCCGCCGTGCTCGGCAGCACGCTCAGCCTCGGTTACGCGCAGGCGGCGGACGACATCCGCCCACGCATGATCCGCTTCGGTTACGGCCTCAACGAAGACAGCAACCAGGGCAGGGCGGCCAAGCTGCTGGCTGAGGAAGTGGCCAAGGCCTCCGGCGGCAAGCTGAAGGTGCGTACCTTCGCCTCCGCCAGCCTCGGTTCCGATGACCAGATGCAGAACGCGCTGATCGGCGGCGCGCAGGAGATGATGGTCGGCTCGACCGCGACGCTGGTCGGCATCAGCAAGGAGATGGCGGTGTGGGATACGCCGTTCCTGTTCACCGATCCGCGCCAGGCCGATCAGGTACTGGACGGGCCGGTAGGTCGGCAGGTGATGGACAAGCTCGAGGAGAAAGGCCTGGTTGGGCTGGTGTACTGGGAGAACGGTTTTCGTAACGTGACCAACAGTGCGCGGCCGATCGAGAAGCTCGAGGACTTCAATGGCGTCAAGCTGCGCGTGATGCCCAATCCGGTGTTTATCGACACCTTCAAGCGCATGGGCGCCAATGCGGTGCCGCTGCCGTTCTCCGAGCTTTTCACTGCGCTGGAAACCAAGGCGGTCGACGGCCAGGAAAACCCCTACAACACCATCCTGTCCTCCAAGTTCTATGAAGTGCAGAAGTTCCTCAGCGTGACCAATCACGTCTACAGCCCCTGGATCGTCACGGCGTCCAAGCGCTGGTGGGACGGGCTCTCGGAAACCGAGCAGGGCATCATCATGGCGGCGGCCCAGAAGGCGCGTGATGCCGAGCGCGAGGACACCCGTCGCGAGGCGAGCCAGGCCCTGGCGGCGCTGAAGGAGCACGGCATGCAGATCAACGAGGTCAGCCCGGAGGAGATCCAGCGCATGCGCGAACAGGCGCAGCCGGCGATCCAGACGGTGATCGACGCCGTCGGCCAGGAGCTGTTCGACCGGGTCCAGGCCGAAGTCGAAAAGGCCGCGCGCTAGGAGCCGATCGTCACCTGCCCGCTGCTAGAATCCGCCGCTTTCGACCCATGGATTGCGCATGACCACACGCCGTCGCCGCTCCGCCGAGCGGGTAACCCTGTCCGATGTCGCACGCAACGCCGGCTGCTCGCTGATGTCGGCATCCCGCGCGCTGTCACAACCGGAGCTGGTTTCCGATGCACTGCGTGAGCGTGTCGAGCAGGCGGTCAAGGCGCTTGGCTATGTGCCGCACCCCGCGGCGCGTAGCCTGGCCAGTTCGCGCTCCAATCTGGTGGCGGTAATCATCCCCTCGCTGTCCAACGCGGTGTTCGTCGATACCGTCGAGGCCATCCAGCGGGTGCTGATGCCGGCGGGCTACGAAATGATGATTGGCGTCAGCCACTATCGGCCCGAGGAGGATGAACGCCTGCTGCGCGCGTACCTGGCCCATCAGCCGGCCGGACTGCTGCTCACCGGTTTCGAGCGCAGCGAGGCGGCGCGGGCAGTGCTGGCCAGCTACACGGCACCACGGGTCACGCTGATGGAGCTGAGCGATCAGGCGGACAGCTATTGCGTCGGCTTCTCGCAATTGCAGGCCGGCGCGGCGATGACCCGCACGCTGCTCGAGCGCGGCTATCGTCACGTTGCGTTCGCCGCGGCGCAGCTGGACCCGCGCACCCTGCAGCGCGCCGAGGGCTATCGCCAGGCAATGCGCGAGGCCGGGCGTTATGAGCCGACCCTGGAGCTGCTGACGCCGCAGCTGTCATCCATCGGTCTGGGTGCCGAGCTGCTGGATCGGCTGCTGGCACAGCATCCGCAGATCGACGCGGTGTTCTTCAACAACGACGACCTGGCCCTCGGTGCGCTGTTTCGTGCCCATCAGCTGGGGCTCGAAGTACCGGGGCGGCTGGCGATCGCCGGCTTCAACGACCTGCCGGCGGCGGCCTGGATGCATCCGGCGCTGAGTACCGTACGCACCCGGCGTGGCGAGATCGGCGAGCTGGCGGCGCAGATGCTGCTGAGCCTGATGCGAGGTCAGCAGCCTGCCGAGCGTTGTATCGACGTGGGTTTCGAAGTGGTGATGCGCGACAGCGCCTGAGGCGGGCTTTCACCCGCCAGCGCGTCAAAGATCCTGCTGCGCGGTGACCTGCTGGGCGATCTCGATCATCTGCTCGCGCATCCAGCGGTTGGCCGGGTCCTGATCGGTGCTTTCATGCCAATAGATGTGGGTTTCCAGCGGCATGATGTCTACCGGCAGATCGACCTGGTGCAGGTAGTGGCGCCGGGCGAAACGCTCGGGAACGGTCACCGCCATGTCGGTCTGGTCGATCACCTGGGTCGCCATCAGGTAGTGCTGTGAGCGCAGGGCGATCTTGCGCTGCAGCCCCATCTTGCCCAACGCCAGATCCACCAGACCGAGCCCGCTGCGGCGGCTGGAAATATGGATGTGCGACAGCGACAGGTACTGCTCCAGGGTGAGCTTGTCCTTGGCCAGCGGGTGGCCGCGGCGCATGGCGCAGATGTAACGGTCTTCCAGCAGCTTGACGTGACGCACCTGCGGGTCGGTGTTGAGTGGCGCGTCCATGGCGAAGTCCAGGCGGCCGGCGGCCAGTTCCTTGGTTGTCTCGCGGCGCTTGGCCAGCATGCTCTCGATCTTCACGTTCGGTGCCAGGCGGCGCAGGCGCTGGAACAGCGGCGGCAGCATCACCGCCTCGGTGAGGTCGGTCATGCTGATGCGGAACGTCTTGTTTGCCTGCGCCGGGCTGAAGGTGCGGCTTTCCTGCACCGATACCCGCAGCAGCTGCAGCGCATTGCGCACCGGGCCGATGATGTTCTGCGCCATCGGCGTCGGCACCATGCCCTGGGCGGTGCGCACGAACAGCGGATCGTTGAACGTCTCGCGCAAGCGGGCAAGGGCGTTGGAAACCGCGGGCTGGGTGATGCCGACGATCTGCCCGGCGCGTGTCAGATTCGCTTCGGTGTAGATGGCGTCGAAGACGATGAATAGATTCAGATCGACCTTGTTCAGGTTCATTGTTGTGCTCTCCGGCGTGTATCGGAATTCGCCGATCATATATCGGTGATGAATGTTTATACACGAGGAAAATAGCTTAGATAAATCACCAGGCCTCCTCTAGCATTCAAAACTACAAAACATTACCTGCCAGAAGGTTGTCGCCCATGAATTTCGCCTACTCCCCGAAGGTTCAAGAGCTGAGAGAGCGCGTGCAAGCGTTCATGGATGCTCACGTCTATCCCGCCGAAAAGGTGTTCCACCAGCAGGTCGCCGAGGGTGATCGCTGGCAGCCGACCGCCATCGTCGAGGAGCTCAAGGCCAAGGCCAAGGCAGAAGGGCTGTGGAACCTGTTTCTGCCGGAATCGGAACTGGGCGCCGGCCTGACCAACACCGAATACGCGCCGCTGGCCGAAATCATGGGTAGCTCGGGCCTCGGCCCGGAAGCCTTCAACTGCTCGGCGCCGGACACCGGCAACATGGAAGTGCTGGTGCGCTACGGCAGCGAGGCGCAGAAGCGCGAGTGGCTGGAACCGTTGCTGCGCGGCGAAATCCGTTCGGCCTTCGGCATGACCGAGCCGGGCGTGGCTTCGTCCGACGCCACCAACATGGAAGCCCGCGCGGTGCGCGAGGGTGACGAGTGGGTCATCAACGGACGCAAGTGGTGGACCTCCGGTGCCTGCGACCCGCGCTGCAAGATCATGATCTTCATGGGCCTGACCAACCCGGACGCGCCGCGCCATGCCCAGCACTCGATGATCCTGGTGCCGATGGATACCCCCGGCGTCAAGGTGCTGCGCCCGCTGCCGGTGTTCGGCTACGACGATGCCCCGCATGGCCACGCGGAAGTGTTGCTGGAAAACGTACGAGTGCCCTACGAGAACGTCCTGCTCGGTGAAGGCCGCGGCTTCGAGATCGCCCAGGGCCGTCTTGGCCCAGGGCGCATCCACCACTGCATGCGCTCGATCGGCGTTGCTGAACGTGCACTGAAGCTGATGTGCGAACGCGCCGTCAGCCGCACCGCCTTCGGCAAGCCGCTGGCCCGGCTGGGTGCCAACTTCGATTACATCGCCGAGTGCCGCATCGAGATCAACATGGCGCGCCTGCTGACGCTGAACGCCGCCTACATGATGGATACCGTGGGCAACAAGATCGCCGCCAGCGAGATCGCGCAGATCAAGGTGGTCGCACCCAACGTCGCGCTGAAGGTCATCGACCGCGCCATCCAGATCCACGGCGGCGCCGGGGTTTCCGAGGACTTCCCGCTGGCGCACTGGTGGGCGATGCAGCGCACGCTGCGCCTGGCCGATGGCCCGGACGAGGTGCATCGGGTGGCCATTGCTCGTCACGAGCTGGGCAAGTACGTGCCGCGCGAGGCGCTGCGCAGCCGCTGAGGCATCGTCCCAGGCGCGCAGGACCAAAGGCAAAGCCACACGCCGTGGCTTTGCCTTTTTTATGAGCTATTTGCCCTGCCTACCGACCGAGCGCTGCGCCTCAGGAGGCGACCGGCGTCAGGTCCGGTGGCGTCTGCTGACCGTAGATGCTGGCTACCAGTTGCCGATAACGCCGATAGGCCTGCTCGTAGGCCAGAACCGCGGCGGTGTCAGGCGCGACCGCCGTGGTCTCGTCGAGGCTGACACAGCGCTGGCACAGCTCAGCGAGGCTCGCCGCGGGGTCGCGCTGTCTGGCTTGGCACCACGCCGCCTGGATCGCCCCGCCCAGCGCCGCGGCTTCGCTGTGGCGGGTGCAGACCACCGGCGTGGCCATCATGTCGGCGACGATCTGCCGCCAAAGCGGGTTCTTCGCGCCGCCGCCAATCAGCTGGATTCTTTCGCTGCGAATGCCGCTTTCGCGCAGCAGGTCCAGGCCATAGCGCAGGCCGAAGGTCACGCCTTCGAGCACGGCGCGGCAGAGGTTGGCGCGGCTCAGGTTGTCGGCGGTCAGGCCGTGCACGCTGGCGCTGGCGTGGGGCAGGGCGGGGACGCGCTCGCCGTTTAGAAAGGGCAGCATGGTGACACCCTCGCAGCCGATCGGCGCTTGCGCCACCAGCGCGTTGAACGCCTCCAGGTCCAGCTCCAGCAGGCCGCGCATCGCCGCGTTGGCATTGGTCAGGTTCATGGTGCAGATCAGCGGCAGCCAGCCCCCGCTGGACGAGCAGAAGGTGGCCACCGCCGGCTGTGGGCTGATACGGGGCTCGCCGGAAAAGGCGTAGAGCGTGCCGGATGTGCCCAGGCTCATGGTGATGGCGCCGGGGCGGATATTGCCGGTGCCGATGGCGCCCATCATGTTGTCGCCACCGCCGCTCGCCACCATGGCCTGCGGATTGAGCCCCAGCCGGGCAGCCAGTTCGGACCGGATGCGGCCGACCGGCTGGTGGGACTCGATCAGCTCGGGCAGCGCGGCCTCCAGACGGCCGTCGGCATCGATATGACGCAGGATGTCGGGTGCCCATTGCCGCGCGCGCACGTCGAAATAGCCGGTGCCGGAGGCATCGCCGTATTCGCTCGCGCACCGTCCGGTCAGCCAGTAGTTGAGGTAGTCGTGGGGCAGCAGGATATGGGCGATGCGTGCGAACAGCGCGGGGTGCTGCTCCTTCATCCACAGCAGCTTGGAAACCGTGTAGCCCGGCGCGATGACGATACCGAGGCGCTGCAGCGAACCCTGTTCACCGCCCAGCCAGTCGAGCAGGCGCTGATTCTCCGTAGTCGACTCCGTGTCGCACCAGAGCTTGGCCGGGCGCAACACGCGGCCCGCGGCATCGAGCGTAACCAAGCCATGCTGCTGCCCGGACACACCAATGCCCAGCACGGCATCGCCGTCGACTCCGGCCTCGGCCAGTGCCGCGGCGGTAGCACTGGCGAAGGCGGCAGACCACTGCTCGGTGTCCTGCTCGCGCCGGCCATTGGGCCCGCTGATGAGATCGTGGCCGGCCGAGCCCTGGCCGAGCACGCGCCCGTTGCTGGCGTCGAGCAACAGCGCCTTGGTGCCCTGGGTGCCGCAATCGATCCCGAGAAACATGCCGCACCCCGTCACTGCGTCAGCAACAGATCAAGGGTGCCGCTGACCCCGAGCGTGCGCAGCCGCAGCAGGTTGCGCTCGAAGGCTTCGCGGAAGGCGAGCGAACGCGGAATCTGCGTGCCGAAGATCTCCTCGCGCCCGAGCAGACGTTCGGCGAGACCGTCGTCCTCCGCAACAAGGGACTGGCAGAAATCTGCGCGCGGATCGGGGATGCGGTACTGCTCGCCGTTTTCATCGACGCCCCGCAGATACAGCGCCCAGGCGGCGACCACCAAGGCGGCCCGGTCCAGGCCAGCGTTATCGGCGATCAGGCGGTCGATGGTCGGCACGCTGAACTTGGGAAACTTCGACGAGCCATCGGAGCACACCCGTTCCAGCTGATCGGCGATGGCACGGTTGGAGAAGCGCTCGATCAGCGTCTGCTTGTAGCGAGCGAGATCGATGCCGGGCACGGGAGCCAGTTGTGGGGTGACGTCCTCGTTCATGTAGCGTCGGATGTACTCGACGAACAGCGGATCGGCCATGGTTTCGTTGACGAAGCGATAACCGCGCAGGAAGCCGAGGTAGGTCAGCGCGAGGTGGCTGCCGTTGAGCAGCTTGATCTTCATCTCCTCGTAGGGCGAAACGTTGTTGGTGAACTGCACGCCGACCTTTTCCCAGGCCGGACGGCCGGCGACGAAGCGGTCTTCCAGTACCCATTGCACGAAGGGTTCGCAGACCACCGGCCAGGCGTCATCGAGGCCGTGCTGACGCTCCAGGTCCTGGCGATGGGCTGCGCTGGTCATGGGCGTGATGCGGTCGACCATGGCGTTGGGGAAGCTGACGTTGCGCTCGATCCAGCCGGCCAGGTCGGGGTCGACCAGGCTGGCGAAGGCCAGCGTGGCTTTGCGGGTCACGTCGCCGTTGTGGGGGAGGTTGTCGCAGGACATCACCGTGAAGGGCCCGACGCCGTCGCCGCGGCGCTTGGCCAGGGCCGCGCAGAGCAGGCCAAAAACGCTAACCGGGCTGCGCGGGTGCTGCAGGTCATGTTGGATTTGTGGCAGTTGCGCATTGAACTGGCCGGTGCTGTCGTCCAGGCAATAGCCGCCCTCGGTGATGGTCAGCGAGATGATGCGAATCGCCGGATCGGCCAGGCGGGCAACCACCGCCTCGGAACCATCCTCGCCCACCAGCAGCATGTCGCGAATGCTGCCGATCACCCGGACCTCGGTGTCGGGCCGGTCGTCGAGCTCGACCAGGGTGTAGAGGTAGTCCTGCGCGGCCAGTGCGTCGCGCATAGCGCGCTCCTCGGCGCGTGTGCCGATGCCGCAGATGCCCCACTCCAGCCCCTCGCCGGTGTTCATCAGTGCATCGGTGTAGGCCGCCTGGTGGGCGCGGTGAAAACCGCCCACGCCGATGTGGGCGATGCCGGTGGTGATCTCGGCCAGGTGGTAGTCGGGGCGCGCGATAGGGCCCGGCAGCTGTGGCAGATTCGCTTCGTTCAACTTCATCTCGGGCCTCGCTGGGCTTGAATGTGGAAAAGCCGGGGGCGGGATCGCTGCCATTGCGGGCGCAGCGATCTGCCGGTAAGTCAGGGCTCGGGTGGCTATGGGTCGGTCAGGCCGCCTGCTGTAGCGACTGGCCGACTGCAACGCCATTGCTGTCGAAGAGGTGGCAATGGTCGGCTTCCAATGTCAGCGACAGCGACTCGCCATAGCGCGGGGTGAAGTCACCGCGGATGCGCATGGTCAGCTGCTCGCCGTTGCCGGTGACCACGTGGCAGTAGGTGTCGCTGCCCAGCCGCTCGCTGACGTCGGCCTTCACGGTCAACTGGCAGTTGCCTTCGCTGCCACGGTTGAGGTGTTCCGGGCGGATGCCGAGGGTGACCGGATCGCCCGTCTTCAGTGTGGCGCCGCTCACCGGCAGGAACAGACGGCAACCGGCGTCGAGCTCGACTTCGCAGCTGCTGGCTTCGACACGGCTTGCGCGGCCCTTGAGAAAGCCCATCTTCGGTGTGCCGAGAAAGCCTGCGACGAAGAGGTTGGCCGGCTGGTGATAAAGCTCCATGGGCGAGCCGACCTGCTCGATTCGCCCGCCGTTGAGCACCACCACCTTGTCGGCCAGGGTCATGGCCTCGACCTGGTCATGGGTCACGTAGATCATCGTCGCCTGCAGTTCCTGGTGCAGGCGCGACAGCTCCAGACGCATCTGCACGCGCAGCGCGGCATCGAGGTTCGACAGGGGCTCATCGAACAGGAATACCTTGGGGTTGCGCACGATGGCGCGGCCAATGGCGACGCGCTGGCGCTGGCCGCCGGACAGTTGTCGTGGCTTGCGTTCGAGCAGCGGTTCCAGCTCCAGGGTGCGCGCGGCGGCTTCGATCTTGCGCGCCACCTCCTGCTTGTCCGCCCCGGCGAGATCCAGGGCGAACGACATGTTCTTGCGCACCGTCATGTGCGGATACAGCGCGTAGGTCTGGAACACCATGGCCAGGTCGCGTTTGGCCGGGCTGACATCGGTGATGTCGCGCCCGTCCAGTTCGATCCGCCCGCTGCTGACCTCCTCGAGCCCGGCGATCAGGCGCAGCAGGGTGGACTTGCCACAGCCGGACGGCCCGACGAAGACCACGAATTCGCGGTCGCGGATGTCCAGGTCGATGCCCTTGATGATCTCGTTGCCGTCGAAGCCTTTCTTCAGGTTGTGGACTTTCAGGTCTGCCATGTTCGAATCCTCAGTTGTTCTTGGTTGTCAGGCGGCGCTCATTTCACGGCGCCGAACGACAGGCCGCGCACCAGCTGCTTCTGGCTGATCCAGCCGAAGATCAGGATGGGGGCGCAGGCGAGGGTGGAGACGGCCGAGAGCTTGGCCCAGAACAGGCCTTCGGGACTGGAGTAGGAGGCGATCAGCGCGGTCAGCGGCGCGGCGTTGGACGAGGTCAGGTTCAGCGACCAGAAGGCTTCGTTCCAGCACAGGATCAGCGACAGCAACATGGTCGAGGCCAGCCCGCCCTTACTGATCGGCAGAAGCACGCGAAGCATCTCCTGCAGCAGCGTGGCGCCGTCCATGCGCGCCGCTTCGAGGATGTCGCGCGGGATGTCCTTGAAGTAGGTGTAGATCATCCACACCAGGATCGGCAGGTTGATCAGCGTGTAGATGATGATCAGCACTGCGCGGCTGTCGAGCAGGCCGAACTGCTTGGCCAGCAGGTAGATCGGCACCAGCACGCCCACCGGCGGCAGCATCTTGGTCGAGAGCATCCAGAGCAGCGTGCCCTTGGTGCGCTTCGTCTCGTAGAAGGCCATCGAGTACGCGGCGGGAATGGCGATCAGCATGCCCAGCGCGGTCGCGCCGAAGGAAATGGTCACCGAATTCCACGCGTACTTGAAGTAGCCGCTGCGGTCCTGGATGTGCAGGTAGTTTTCCAGCGTGGGCGTGAAGATGAACTGCGGCGGCGTGGCGAAGGCGTCGATCTCGGTCTTCAGGCTGGTCATCAGCATCCAGAAGATGGGGAAGAACAGCAGCAGCGCCACGGCCCAGGCGAACAGCCCGACCACCAGGGTGTTGAGGCGGCGACTTTGTTTGAGCGTCAGCATCGGTCTGTCCTCAATATTTTTCGGTGAGATTCTTGCCGAGCATCCGCACCAGGATGATCGCCGCGATGTTGGCGATCACCACCGCAATCAGGCCGCCGGCCGAGGCCATGCCGACATCGAACTGCAGCAGCGCCTGGTTGTAGATCAGGTAGGCGAGGTTGGTGGATGCGTAGCCGGGACCACCGCTGGTGGTGGTGAAGATCTCGGCGAATACCGAAAGCAGGAAAATGGTCTCTATCATCACCACCACGGCGATGGGCCGGGCCAGGTGGGGCAAGGTCAGATGCCAGAAGATCGCGATGGGGCCGGCACCATCGAGGCGGGCGGCTTCCTTCTGCTCCTGATCCAGGGACTGCATGGCGGTCATCAGGATCAGGATCGCGAAGGGCAGCCACTGCCAGGACACGATGATCACGATGGACGCCAGCGGATGCTGTGCGAGCCAGTCCACCGGCTGTGCGCCGAAGAACTTCCATACTGCCGCGAGAATGCCCGAGACCGGGTGATAGATGAGGTTCTTCCAGACCAGCGCGCTGACGGTCGGCATGATGAAGAACGGCGAGATCAGCAGCACGCGGACGATCCCGCGCCCCGCGAAGTCCGCTGCCTCCAGCAATGCCGAGATGAGCACGCCGAGTACCACGCTGATCAGCAGCACGCTGCCGACCAGGATCAGGGTGTTGGTCATGCCCGGGATGAAGCCGGCATCGGTCAGGAAGTAGTGGAAGTTCTCCAGCCCGACGAAATCCTTTTCGCCCGGATAGAGCAGGTTGTAGCGAACGAGCGAGAAGTACAGGGTCATCGCCAGTGGTACCAGCATCCACAGCAGCAACAGCGCGACCGAAGGGCTGACCAGGAACCAGCTCGGGGCCAACCTCGGCCGGCGGCGCTCGGCAGGTTGCGGTGATGCGTTGCTCGCAGGGGCCTTGGGCAAGGCAGTCGTAGTGGTCGCCATGATGATGCTCCGGCTGAAGAGGGGCCGATGAGGGCTCGCGGAGCCCTCGCGGGTTTACGCCTTCACGGGACGTGCGCCTGGTCTACTTGGGATAACCGGCGCGTTTCATTTCGCGGGTGGTCGACTGCTGCACCGCGGTAAGCATCTGCTCGACCGGCATCTGCCCGGTCAGCGCGGCGGAGAACATCTTGCCGACCTGGGTACCGATGGCCTGGAACTCAGGGATGGTGACCAGCTGGATACCGACGTAGGGCACCGGCTTGGCCGAAGGTGAGGCGGGATCGGCCTGCTTGAGCGACTCCAGGGTGATCTCCGCGAACGGCGCGGCCGCCATGTATTGCTCGTTGTAGGTGGACTCGCGCGTGCCCGGCGGCACGTTGGCGACGCCATCGGTCTCGGCGACGAGCTTGGCGTAGTCCTTGGAGGTCGCCCAGGCGGTGAAGGTCTTGGCGGCGTCCTTCTGCTGGGAGCTGGTCGGGATCGCCAGTGCCCAGGAGTACAGCCAGGCCGAGCCCTTGTCGGTGGTCTCCTGCGGTGCGAAGGTGAAACCGACCTTGTCGGCGACCTTGCTCTGCGATTCATCGGTCACGAAGGAGCCGGCAACGGTCGCATCGACCCACATGGCGCATTTGCCGCTGTTGAACAGCGCCAGGTTTTCGTTGAAGCCATTGCTGGAGGCGCCGGGCGGGCCGTACTGGCTGAGCAGGTCGACATAGAACCTAGCGGCCTTGGTCCATTCGGGGCCGTCGAATTCGGGTTGCCACTTCTCGTCGAACCAGCGCGCGCCGAAGGCGTTGGCGACGGTGGTGACCAGCGCCATGTTCTCGCCCCAGCCGGCCTTGCCGCGCAGGCAGATGCCGTACTGGTCCTCGCCAGGCTTGTGCAGCTTCTCGGCGAGCTCGGCCATCTGGGTCCAGGTGGGGTGTTCGGGCATTTGCAGGCCGGCCTGTTCGAACAGGTCGGTGCGGTAGTAGGTCATCGAGCTTTCGGCATAGAAGGGCAGCGCGTAGAGGGTGCCATCGACCGAAAGGCCTTCGCGAACCGAGGGGAATACGTCGTCCAGGTCGTAGTCGTCAGGGAGGTCGGTCATCGGAGCGAGCCAACCCTTGTCGCCCCACAGCGAGGCTTCGTACATGCCGATGGTCAGCACGTCGAACTGCCCACCGTTGGTGGCGATGTCGGTGGTCAGGCGCTGACGCAGGACGTTTTCCTCCAGCACCACCCAGTTGAGCTTGATGTCGGGGTGCTGCCGTTCGAAGGTCTTGGAGAGGCGCTGCATGCGGATCATGTCCGCGTTGTTGACGGTGGCGACGGTGAGGGTTTCGGCGGCCTGGGCCAGCGCAATCGAGGCCATGCAGGCGGTACCGAGCAGCAAGTTGAATGCTTTCATTCGTGGACTCCTCTTCCAGATCGGGGCCTGGAAGCACTTATTGTTTTTGTTGTTACCCGCGTACTGCGCTACGAGCGTCTGGCAGGCATTACAGCGCCGGCTGTGGCTGTGCGACAAAGCCGTGACTGCACTTCTACCGATACGTTTTTGCACTCCTTGGACTGAGGGCGACCGCCCACGGTGCCGCTACCCAGACGCCTTCAAGAGGCTCAAGAACAAGGCTTTGCCATGACCTTAGAGAGGTGTGCGGAGCAACGGGCGAGGAAGAGGTCGTCGAATTCGGCTGGCTGGAAGCGTATCAGCCGGCCAGGTTCTGCTCGGTCAGCCGTTGTTCGACCAGGCGGCGATAGCAGGACGGCGTCATGCCCTTGAGCTGCTGAAAGCGGCGATTGAAATTGGACAGGTTGTTGAAGCCCGACTCGAAGCAGACGTCGGTAACCGGCTTGTCCTGATCGAGCAACAGCTCGCAGGACTTGCTGATGCGCAGGCTGTTGACGAACTCGACATAGCAGCGGCCGGTGGCGCGCTTGAAGAAGCGCGAGAAGTAGGTGGGTTTCATCCCGAGATGGCTGGCGACTTCTTCCAGCGGCAGTTCACGCATGTAGTGCTCGAAGATGTAGTTGACCGCCATGTTGGTGCGATCGGCATGGTGTTCGTCGCTCAGCTGTGCCGAGGTGGCGCCGGAGAGCAGCTGGTAGTCGTCGCACCGCGCCAGCAGCTCGAGCATGATCAGAAAGTAGCCGAGGCGAGTGGCGCCGCGGCTGTCGGCGATCCGCTGCATCAGCTCGCCGGCCTGGTCGATGGTGCTGGGGCATCGAAATTCGATGCCGTAACGCGAGCGTTCGAGCATCGGCGTGAAACTGCGCAGCTCGGAGAACACGCTGTGGCCGGCATCCAGCATTTCGTCGGTGAAGTTGACCAGCATGTCGCGCTTGGCCACGACTTCGCCTTCCTCGACCTGGCTGATCCAGTTGTGCGGCAGATGCGGACCGGTGAGAAACAGGCTGTTCGGCCCGAAATTGCCCACGTAGTCGCCGACGAAAACCTTGCCCGAGCTGGCGACGATCAGATGCAGCTCGTACTCCTTGTGGTTGTGCCAGCGCACCAGAGGGCAGGGGAAACCGTGCTCGCGGTAGATCAGTGAGTTGCCGTGGTGATCGTCCATGAGTTCGTAGGACGGGTCGGAGATCTTCAACGCTCTCATGCAGGGTCCGTTGTCGAGAAAGGCATCGAAGCGTTATAGCCGCTCTGGCGACGATGGCAAAATCGCTCAGGCTATTTCGTATCGGTAAGGCAGCTCCGGACCACGTCTGGAACAGGTGATGGCTGCCGCCTTGCTGGCGAATTCGAGCATGGCCTGCAGCTGTGCCGGCGACATCTGTGCGAGCCCCGCTGGGGTGTCCAGCCGTTGTTCGGTCAGGTAGGCCAGCAGGGCGGCCTGGAACGTGTCGCCAGCGCCTACGCTGTCGCACACCGTCACTGGTTGCGCTGCGACATCGAGCTGGCCGTGCTGCCGGCTGAACAGCTGCGCGCCATCGCCACCCCGCGTGATCACCACCAGCTCTGCGTGATGGTCCAGCCAGCGCTGGGCGATGCTCGCTGGCGCAACGCCCGGATAGAGCAGGGCCAGGTCCTCGTCGCTGACCTTGATGAGATGTGCGCGTTCGGCGAACGCCTCGACCCGCTCGCGCCAACGTTCGAGGCTGGGTTCGACGTTGAGGCGAATGTTCGGATCGAGTGAAATCAGGCGCTGGGCATGCTCGCGATGCAGCAAGGCCAGCAGCGTATCGGCAATCGGCGGCGTCACCAGCGAATAGGAACCGAAATGGATGCCGCGAATGCCAGCAGGCAGCGGCTGCAGCTGTTCGGTATGCAACAGGCGATCGGCACAACCTTCGCCGCGAAAGCTGTAGACCGGACTGCCATCGGCGCCGATGGCGACCATCGCCAGGGTGGTCGGCGCATCGAAGATGGCGAGATGTTCGGTGGCAACGCCTTCTTCCTGCAGAAGCTCTAGCAGGCGCTGACCGAAATGATCGCGGGAGAGCCCACCGAGCATCGCGACTTGCGTGCCCAACCGGGCCAGCCCGACGGCAACGTTGAACGGCGAGCCACCTGCAACGGCTTCCAGATGCAGACGACTGCGGCTGTCGGTCGAGGCCGCGAACACATCGAAAAGCGCTTCACCACAGACGAGGTACATGGACGATTCCTGCTGGCGGAAATCGCCCGAGCTTAAACCCGACGCCTGCACCGGGACAGTACGCCCGCGGCTGGCAGCCGATACGATCTTGCACTCGTTTCAGTACACCCAGACTTCGACACGGCGATTTTTGATGCGGCCAGCTTCGCTGTTAGATGCCACTGGAAGTTGATCGCCCAAGCCGTTGATTTCCTTTACAAGGATGCCGCCACGCGCCAGTTCGCGACGCACCGCCATGGCGCGCAGCTTGGACAGCAATGCAGTCCGCGCGGGATCGTTGCGGGCGTCGCCGAAGCCGACCAGCACCGCCGCGTTCATCTGCTTGTCGTGGCTGTTGAGATAGTCGATCAAACGCTGCACATCGCGCTGGGCCTTGTTGTCCAGTTGCGCGCTGCCTTCGGCGAAGCGAAAGTTGACGGTCAGCCGTTGCGCTTCGCGTGCCAATTGCTGGTAGGCAGCGGGCATCGCCGCCTGCGCGGGCAGCCTGATCGGCGCGATGGCCTGGGCCACGTAGCCGGATTTCTCGACGATGGCTTGCCCCGCAGGACTATGCACGAACGTCAGGAATTCGCGGGTCCATTTCGATTGCTTCTGTGGATCGGCGTAGAGGAACAGGCGCCGCGACAGGGGATAGTCTTCGGTGGCGACCAGGGCCGTGGTCGGTGGCATGGGCTGGGAATCGCCGTCGGTGATTGCCAGCGCCTTCGACTTGCCGACAGAGGCGAGACCGACAAAGCCGATGGCCCCGCTACGGCGGCTGACGGCCAGGGACAAGGCGTCGTTGGACTCGTAACGGGTTGCATTGGTAGCCAGCGTTTTGCCCTGGCTGCCCAGGACCAGTTCCTTGAAGGTGTCGTAGGTACCGGACTGGTCATCGCGAGCGTGCAACTCGACGGCTGCATTGGCACCGCCGAGCTCACGCCAGTTGACGATCTCGCCTGAGAAGAGGCGTGCGACCTGTTCTACGCTGAGCGACTGCACCGGGTTATCGGGATGGACGATCACCGCCAGGCCATCGATGGCTATGACCTGTTCGCTCTCAGCGCTGCGCAGGTCGCCCAGGGCGGAGAGGCTCTGCGCTTCGCTCTGCTTGATCGGTCGCGAAGCAGCGGCGAGGTCGGCAGTGCCGTCTTTCAGCCCGGCGAATCCGGTACCGGTGCCATGGGCTGCGACCAGCGCCTGGATGGTCTTGCCCCGCTCGTCGAGGGCATTGACGCGCTGCTCGTTCTCCTTGCCGGCCGGGGCGATGCGGACCGACTGCAGGCCCTTGGCCTCGAACAGGCCGGCCACCAGCATCGGTGCCAGCTTGGCACCCACGGTGTTGGAGCCGTGGATGCGCAGTATGGTCGTTCCGTCTGGCGGGGCGGCGAGGCTGTTGCCGGAGGCGCTGCCCAGCGTAATCAACAGCAGTGGCAATGCCCGATTCCAGAACCGTCCAAACACTCGTGGCGTCATCTCGCGACCTCCTTGTAGAAGGCCGCGAGATTAAGACGGTTCGGTTACCAATAAATGACAGCGCGGACGGCGCTGCCGGAATTGCGCAGCGGTCGTCAGCGCAGCTCGATCCACACCGGGCAGTGGTCCGAAGGCTTCTCCATCGCGCGAATGTCGTAGTCGACGCCACAATCGACCACGCGCTGGTGCAGCGCTGCGGTGGTGAGGATGTAGTCGATGCGCAGGCCGCGACGCGGGTCGTCCTCGAAACCGCGACTGCGATAGTCGAACCAGCTGAAGCGATCGACGACTTCCGGGTTTAGGGTACGAAAGCTGTCCTGCAGCCCCCAGCCCTTCAGGCGTTCGAGCCACTCGCGCTCCTCGGGGAGAAAGCTGCACTTGCCGGTGCGCAGCCAACGCTTGGCGTTCACTTCGCCGATGCCGATGTCGCAGTCCTGCGGGGAGATATTGAAGTCGCCCATCAGCGCGAGCGATTCCTCGGGGCGGAACTGCTGTTCGAGCAACGCCTGCAGGTCGGCGTAGAACTTGGTCTTGGCGGGAAACTTCACCGGATGGGCGCGGCTTTCGCCCTGGGGGAAGTAGCCGTTCATCACGGTAACCTGCTGGCCACCGGCATCGGCGAAGCGGCCCCAGATGAAGCGCTTCTGCGACTCCTCGCCATCGCTGGGAAAGCCCTTGTGGATCTCAAGCGGTGCCTGGCGCGAGAGCAGGGCGACGCCGTAGTGGCCCTTCTGCCCGTGATAGTGGACGTGGTAGCCGAGCGCCTCGATCTCCGCCTGGGGAAACTGTTCGTCAGAAACCTTGGTTTCCTGAAGGCCGATGACGTCTGGCTGATGCTTTTCAATGACTGCAGAAAGCTGGTGAGGTCTTGCGCGTAATCCATTGATATTGAAGGAAACGATTTTCATGGGATTCCGTGAGGCTGGCTGAGGCTCAAGGGGGAAGAACACCCGGCGCGGCGCTGCCGATGCCGATCTGTCGTGGGCAAAGAACGCCGATTCTAGAGCCGCGGCGCCGTGCTTACCAAGTTTCGAGCTGAAACGGACAGCAACGGCATTGTCTTTGGAGCAGCATGAACGGCAGCAGCTCCGGCGGCGTGGCGGGGCGGGCGAAGCGCTGCTAAGTTGCAAGCATCCCTCTGGAAAAAGCCGAGAGTTGCCATGCCGATGTCTGCCGAGGTTCGCACGCTCGATAGTGGTTATGACCGCGAAACCCGTTCGCTGCTATATCACGCATACCGTCACGAACCGACCTTTGCCTACCTGTTCGAGGCGGACCGGCCCGGCTATCTGCAGCGCGTGCGCGCGACCGTACGGGAGCTGGTAAACCAGCATTTCCTGCAGCAGCAACCAGCACTCGGGCTGTTGCTGGACGATCGGCTGATAGCCGTCGCGCTGATTGCGCCGCCGCAACGGCGGCTGGATGTCACCGAAAGCTGGGCCTGGCGCGCGCGCATGCTGCTGACCGCCGGGTTCCGCTGCACCAGGCGCTATCTGGACTACCACGCGGCGGTACTGGCGTGTCTGCCGACCGGCGCGGTGCATCTGCTGCCGTTGCTCGGTGTGCATCCGCAGTTTCAGGGGCAGCAATATGGTGAGCAGCTGCTGCAGGCGGTGCACGAGTGGTGCGCCGAGGATGAAACCTCCCAGGGGCTGGTGATCGATACCGGCAACCCACGCTACCTGAACTTCTACCAGCGGCAGGGCTACGAGGAGATCGGCCAGATCGCCGTCGGCCCGGTGGTCGAACACATCTTCTTTCATCCGGCGCCCAGGCGGATGGAAGCGGCGCGTTAGGTGTGGCCGAATTTTATCCGGGCGGGCCAGTCTGACTGGTCTGAAGCCACGCGATGTCAGCCGATGCCCGCCCCGCCGCAAGATCGCCTTACACACTGTCTAGCCCGCACGTTCGGGCTTGCTCGGAAACACGTGCTAGCATCGCTGGCCATGTGCAAATCGAACCGAATCGGCCCGCTGGTAGCCGCACTCGTGATGTTGAGCGGCATCCATGCCAGCGCCGCTGAACTCGACGTTCGCATCGAGCCCGAGAACCGGGCGCTCCGGGAAAATATCGAGAACTACATTGGCGACTTGGGCGACCGTGACGCGCGCGAGCTGCTGCGCTACAGCCGGGTCGCGCAGAGTCAGGCGGAAAAGGCGTTGCAAGCGCTGGGTTACTACCGCAGCCGCATCCGCACCGATGTGCGTGAGGGCGAGGAACCCGCGCTGGTGTTGCGTGTGCGAACCGGTGAGCCGGTGAAGCTGCGCAACATCACCGTCCGGCTGGACGGGCCTGCCGCTGAGTTCTCCGGCTTTCGCGTCGCCGAACGCACCCTGCGTCAGGGCGATGTGCTGAACCACGGACGGTACGAAGAGGTGAAGCAGCAGTTTCTCAACCAGGCCTCGCGCTTCGGCTATTTCGATGGCCGCTTCACCCAGCAGCGGCTGGCCGTCGATCCGCGGGAGAACGTCGCCGACGTCGAGCTGGTGTTCGACAGCGGGCCGCGCTACCGCCTGGGCGACGTGCGCTTCGAGGGGGATTCGCCATTCGATGACGACCTGCTCGCGCGCATGGTGCCGTTCGAGACGGATACACCGTACGACTCCGAACTGATCGCCGAACTCAGCCAGGCGCTGCAGTCGAGCGGCTATTTCGAGGGCGTGCGCGTCGATGCCAACCCGAGCGGCGCCAACCAGCAGCGCATCCCGGTTTCGGTCGCGCTCACCACGCGCAAGCCGCGCACCTTTGGCTTCGGCCTTGGTTATTCCACCGACGTCGGCCCGCGGGTCCGGCTGGACTGGACACGCCACTGGGTCAACCCGCAAGGCCATAGCTACGGGGCCGAGGCGGAACTGTCGGCGCCGCGGCAGAACGTCGGGTTCTGGTACGACATCCCGCTGGACCCGCCACTGACCGACAAGCTGCGCTTCGTCGGCGGCTACCAGTATGAAGAGATCGCCGGCACCGACAGCCTCAGCCGCCTGCTCAAGGTCGGGCCGGAATGGCACAGCCAGCTGCCCAGCGGCTGGTTGCGCGTGCTGTCGCTGAAGTGGCAGCACGAGGAATATCGCCTCGGGGACGATTCAGGAACCAGCACCTTGCTCATGCCCGGCGTCGCCTACAGCTACCTGCGTAGCGACAACCGTATCGATCCGAGCCGCGGCTATCGCTTGCAGTTCGAAGTGGCCGCGGCGAAGGCCGGGGTGCTTTCCGACGCCGACCTGGTCCACGCCAACGTGCAGCTGCGGGGGCTGACCACCCTGGCCCAGCGGCATCGCTTTCTCGGTCGCGTGCAGCTTGGCGGCAACTGGACCGATGAATACGTCAACGTGCCGCCGTCACTGCGCTATTTCGCCGGTGGTGATCAGAGCGTGCGTGGCTACGATTACCAGAGCCTGTCACCGACCAACTCCGATGGCGACAAGATCGGCGGCCGCTATCAGTTCGCGGTCAGCGCCGAGTATCAGTATTCGATTGCCGAGAAATGGCGTGTCGCGACCTTCGTTGATCAGGGCAACGCCTTCAACTCACTGGAAATTCCCACGCTGAAAAGTGCCGTTGGCGTCGGTGTGCGCTGGGTATCGCCGGTCGGCCCAATTCGCGTCGATGTCGCTCATCCGCTGGACGGCGACGGTGGCGTCCGCCTGCATTTCTCCATGGGGCCGGAACTGTGATGCGGGTACTGCGTGGGCTTGGCTGGACGCTGCTTGGGCTGATACTGCTCGTGCTCATCGTCACCGCCGTGCTGCTCGGCACCGCCAGCGGCAGCCGCTGGCTGCTGGGGCAGGTGCCGGGGCTGACGGTCGAAGCGTTCGAGGGCCGACTCGGCCAACGCTGGCAGGCCGAGCGGCTGATCTGGGAGCAGGGCGGCAGTCGTGTCGAAGTGCAACAGCCCCGTCTTGTCTGGTCACCGGCGTGCCTGCTAAAGCGCACGCTGTGCATCGACGAGCTGGTCACCGGCGACATCGACCTCAGCTTCCCGCCCAGCGAGCCTGACCCGGCGGCGGAGCCCTTCAGCTTGCCTGAGCTCGATCTACCGCTGGCGCTGCAAGTCGAACGCATCGAAATCGGCCGGGTGACGCTCAATGAAAGCGAGCAGGTGCGAAACCTGTCTCTGCAGGCAAATTGGCGTGCGGATGGCCTGGATATCCAGCGCCTCGACCTGCGCAGGGCGGATGTGGACCTGTCAGTGACTGGCCGGCTGCAGCCCAGCGGTGATTGGCCGTTGACGCTGGACGGGCAGGCAGCGTTGCAGTCGCCGGACGAGCAGCCGTGGGCGCTGATGATCGCCGTGGATGGCGCCCTGCGCGAGCAGCTGCAGGTGCAGGTGAAAAGCCAGGGCTATCTCGACGGCACCCTCAGCGGGCAGCTGCGGGCCCTCGATGAGCAATTGCCGGCGACGCTCCGGCTGAGCGCCGACGGGTTCAAGCCGCTGCCCGATCTGCCGGACACCCTGCGCCTGAACGATCTGCAGCTGACAGCGAGTGGCAACCTGCAGGACGGCTACCGGCTGCTCGGTACCACAGAACTGCCGGGCGAGGGCGGCGCAGTGCGGCTGGCGCTGGAGGGCGTCGTCAGTCCGAGCGGAGCGCAGATCGAGATGCTCGAGCTGGATGCGGGGCAGCAGCGCGATGTGCGGCTGAGTGGCGATGTCGACTGGCAGGACGGCCTGACCGCGAATGCCGATCTGCTCTGGCGCAATTTTCCCTGGCGACGGCTCTACCCGGCGATCGAAGAGCCGCCGGTGACGCTGCGCGAGCTCAAGGCGCAGATTCAGTACGACGACGGCAGCTATCTCGGCAATTTCGAATCGGCCATGACGGGCCCGGCCGGGGATTTCACACTGAACAGCCCGGTCAGCGGCAATCTCGAAGCGGTGCATCTGCCGCAACTGCAGCTGCAAGCCGGGCAGGGCAGTGCGACGGGTTCGTTGAGCGTCGGCTTCGCCGCGGGCATCGACTGGAAAGCCGACCTGACGCTGAGCGAACTCGATCCGGCGTACTGGCTGGCCGAACTGCCGGGCAATCTCGGCGGTTCGCTGAAGAGCCAGGGCGCCTTGCGTGACGAGCAGCTGCAGGCCGAGGCGAGCCTCGACCTCGCCGGGCGCCTGCGCGGGCAGAATACCCGTCTGCAGCTGCAAGCCAACGGCGAGGGCGAGCGCTGGGATCTGCCGGTCATCGACCTGCGCATGGGCGATAACCGCGTACAGGGCAACGGCACCTGGGCACAGACGCTGGATGGTCGACTGCAATTGGAACTGGGCCGCCTGGCGCAGCTGTGGCCCGGTCTCAGGGGGCGAGTGAACGGTGAGGTCACGCTGGCGGGAACCGCAGCGGCGCCGAGCGCGCAGCTCGAGCTAAACGGTCGCAACCTCGCTTATCAGGACAATCGGCTGCGTCGCCTCAACGTGCAGGGTCAGCTATCCGATGGAGAACGTGGTCGGCTGGCGCTGAACGCCGAGCGAATCCGCGCAGGCGAGACGGACCTCGGCGCACTGCGGATCAGTGCCGAAGGCGCGGCGGAACGGCATCAGGCCGAGCTGCAGCTGCAAGGTCCGTTGCTCGACCTGGCGCTGGCTTTCGATGGTGGATTGCGCGGTGAGGATTGGCTTGGCCGGCTGACGCGCGGCGAGCTCAGCGCGCAGCAGCAAGACTGGGCCCTGCAACGGCCGGCCACACTGCAGCGTTTCGCCGATGGCCGACTGGAGTTCGGTGCGCATTGCTGGCGTTCCGGGCCCGCCAGCCTCTGCGCGGAGAATCAGCGTCTGCTGCCGGAACCGCAGATTCGCTATCGCCTGCGCGATTTCTCACTGCAGACCCTGGTCGACTATCTGCCCGAAGATTTCCGCTGGCAGGGCGAACTGAATGCCGATATCGAACTGGATCTTCCCGCTGGCGGGCCCAATGGCCGGGTTCGGGTCGACGCCGGCCCCGGCGTGCTGCGCATTCGCGATGTGGACGAGTGGCACGATTTCCCCTATCAGACCCTGGTGCTGAACAGCCGACTGCTGCCGGAGCGGATCGACAGCCAGCTGCGCTTTCTGGGCGGCGAGCTGGGCGAGCTTGACGTGCAGCTGCAGATCGATCC
Organism: Stutzerimonas kunmingensis; assembly: GCF_014764705.1. Lineage (GTDB taxonomy): Bacteria > Pseudomonadota > Gammaproteobacteria > Pseudomonadales > Pseudomonadaceae > Stutzerimonas. Next base: position 42,593 of record NZ_JACXXG010000007.1, on the reverse strand, counting down.
GCGGCCCGCGGCCAAGCCGATTGATGGCGAGTTTCGCCTGAGTGGTCTCGATCTGTCGGTGGCGCGCCCATTCGTGCCGATGGTCGAGCGTTTGCGCGGCGAACTGAACGGCAGTGGCCAGTTGGCCGGCACCCTGCAGCAGCCGTCACTCAACGGCCAACTGCTGTTGAGTGACGGTGAGATCGCCGGCAGCGAGTTGCCGACGACGTTCGAAGACCTGCGGGTGCGCATGCTGATCGAGGGTGAGCGGCTGGACATCGACGGCAACTGGCGTGCCGGCGAGCAGGGACGCGGCAGTCTGGCCGGCTCGCTGGACTGGCGGAACGAACTGGATCTGGATCTGGCGATCAAGGGCAGTCGCCTGCCGGTGGTGGTCGAGCCTTACGCCGACCTGGAAGTCGAGCCCGACCTGCGCATCGTGCTTAGCGGGCAAGACCTGGCGGTCAGCGGTCGGGTCGAAGTACCGCGAGGAGCGATCACGGTTCGCGAGCTACCGCCGGCGACAGTCAAGGTCTCTGAGGACACGGTGATCATCGGCCGCGAAGCCGAGGAGCCGGCGACCCCGCTGGCAGTGAAGATGGACATTGATGTCGAGGTGGGCCAGGACCGCCTGCGCTTCTCCGGCTTCGGCCTGACCGCCGATCTCGCCGGCTATCTGCACATTGGCGACAACCTGGATGCACGTGGCGAGCTACAGCTGAAGAACGGCCGATACCGAGCCTACGGCCAGCGACTGACCATCCGCCGCGCCGAGTTGCTGTTCACTGGCGTGATCAGCCAGCCGTTCCTCAACATTGAGGCGATTCGCCGTATCGATGCGGAGAATGTGATCGCCGGCCTGCGCATCACCGGCAGCGCCGAGCAGCCACGCATCGACGTGTTTTCCGAGCCTGCCATGAGTCAGGAGCAGGCACTGGCGTATCTGGTGCTGGGGCGACCGCTGGGTGCCGATACCGGGGACAGCAACCTGCTGGCACAGGCGGCGCTGGGCCTTGGCCTGGCGGGTAGCTCGTCCATCACCGGTGGCCTGGCGCAGCGCCTGGGCATACAGGACTTCCAGCTAGACACCGAAGGCACCGGCGTTGGCACCAGCGTGGTCGCTACCGGGCGGCTGACGGAACGGCTGGCATTGCGCTATGGCGTCGGCGTGTTCGAGCCGTCGAATACCATTGCGCTGCGCTATCAGCTGACGCGGCGAATCTTCCTCGAAGCCGCCAGCGGATTGGCCAGCTCGTTGGACCTGTTCTATCGCCGCGACTTCTGATCGATTGCGCGGCGCCGGAACACCGCTGGTGCGCCATGATCGAGGAGGCGCAGAGGCATGACGAAGCATTCGCGCTCTCATCGGTCGGGCGCACCAAACTGCATCAATCCGCACTGGCGGGCGCACCAGACTGGGCTACGCTGATTTCGCTTTCCATGCCATTCCTGGCTCGGCTGAGTCGAGCTGTCGGGGTCTGACCGTTCGGTCTGGTTTTCGCGTCGATTCGATCATCGAATCTGGCGCGATTGCCCCGAGCCCAATGGGCGAATGCAGTGGTAGCATCCACGCTTCCGAACGTCGCGGTCATAACCGCGCAACGCTCTAGCACGAGTCTTGCAAAGCGCTCGCGGACCTCAGCGCAGCGCAAGCTCCAGAGGCGTATCGGAATCGCCGTTACCTAGTCGCTGAAAAACCACCGCCACAAGCGTCATGTTTTTCAACGGCTCCACGGTAGCGCGACCCTAACGCGAGGGAACTCGCCTATAAGAAATAAGGTGCTCGAATGGAATTTCTGAATAACCTCGTCAATAGCGTCAACGGCCTCGTCTGGGGCCCACCCATGCTGGTGCTGATCCTTGGTACCGGTCTGTTCCTGATGATCTTCCTCAAGTTCATGCCGCTGACCCGCATCCCGACCGGCTTTGCGCTGATGTGGCGCGGACGCACCAAGGGTGACGAAGCAACTGGCGAAATCAGCCCTTTCCAGGCGCTGATGACCTCGCTGGCGGCGACCGTGGGTACCGGCAACATCGCAGGCGTGGCCACGGCCATCTTCCTCGGCGGGCCGGGTGCGCTGTTCTGGATGTGGTGCACCGCGCTGGTGGGTATGGCCACCAAGTACTGCGAAGTCGTACTGGCGGTCCACTACCGTGAGAAGGACGACCGCGGCGAGCACGTTGGCGGCCCCATGTATGCCATCAAGAACGGGCTGGGCAAGAAGTGGGTCTGGCTTGGCACTGCGTTCGCCATCTTCGGCGGGCTGGCCGGCTTCGGCATTGGCAACATGGTGCAGGTCAACAGCATGGCCCACGCGCTGGAAACCACCTTCTCGGTACCGCTGTGGGCGACCGGCCTGATCACAATGGTGATCGTCGGCCTGGTGATTCTCGGCGGTATTCGCCGCATCGGTGTGGTCGCCGCGTCGCTCGTACCGTTCATGTGCCTGGCGTACCTGATCGCCGCTGCCGTGGTGCTGGTAGTCAATGCCTCGGCCATTCCGGCGGCATTCGACCTGATCTTCACCCACGCCTTCACGCCGATCGCCGCAACCGGTGGCTTCGCCGGCGCTGCGGTCATGGCGGCGATTCGCTTCGGTGTTGCCCGCGGCATCTTCTCCAACGAGGCGGGCCTTGGTACCGCTGGTATCGCTCAGGCGGCCGGAACCACCACCAGCTCGGTGCGCTCGGGCATGATCGGCATGCTGGGTACATTCATCGACACCATCATCGTCTGCTCGATGACCGGCCTGGCGATCATCTGCACCGGGGTCTGGACCAGCGGCGAAAGCGGTGCGGCGCTGTCCGCGGCAGCCTTCGAGTCGGCCATGCCGGGTATCGGTGGCATCATCCTGACTCTCGCGCTGGTGGTCTTCGCCTTTACCACAATCCTTGGCTGGAGCTATTTCGGCGAGAAGTGCTGGGAGTTCCTGGTCGGCACGCGAGCCATCTGGCCGTTCCGCGTGATCTGGGTTCTGGCAGTGCCGTTCGGCGCCATTGCCCAGCTCGACTTCGCCTGGTTGTTGGCCGATACCCTCAACGGCCTGATGGCGATCCCCAACCTGGTTTCGCTGTTGCTGCTGAGTCCGGTAGTGGTCAAGCTGACCAAGGAATATTTCGCACGTAGCTGATGTCCGATAGCGACCGGTGCGGGCAGCCAGCGCTGCATCGGTCGTGCAACAGGAACAAGCCCGTGTCGACCACCCAGGTCGTGGAGCTGCGCGTTCCACGACCTTTTTTATTGCCTATTCATATCGAGGAGCGAAGCAAATGACTGAAATCACCCTGAAAGGCACACCGATCCAAGTGGCCGGTGACTTCCCCCAGGCCGGCCAGCAGGCCAAGGCGTTCCGCCTGGTGGGCGCTGACCTTTCCGATGTCGAGCTGTCGAGCCTTGCCGGCAAGCGCAAGATTCTCAACATCTTCCCGAGCATCGATACACCGACCTGCGCCACCTCGGTGCGCAAGTTCAATGCTCAGGCCAATGCCCTGGAAAACACCGTGGTGCTGTGCATCTCCGCCGACCTGCCGTTCGCGCAGAAGCGCTTCTGCGGCGCCGAGGGGCTGGAGAATGTCATCAACCTGTCCACCATGCGCGGTGCCGAGTTCCTCGAGGATTACGGCGTAGCGATTGCCAGCGGCCCGCTGGCCGGGGTCGCAGCTCGCGCGGTAGTCGTGCTCGACGAACAGAATCGCGTCCTGCACAGCGAGCTGGTCAACGAGATCGGCAGTGAACCGAACTACGAGGCAGCCATCGCCTCGCTTGGCTGATCTGCCTTGCTGGGACGAAACGGCGAGTGGCTTTCAATAGCACTCGCCGTTTCGTTTTCTGGCGACAGAAATCCATCGGTTGGTGCGAAACCGCCCGTCGTCGTCAATTAGCGTGAACCCTCCGAGACAACTACTTTCAGGCATGCCGCCCGGCTTCAGCGTCGCGGGTGTGGAGAAGTCTGCAAAAGTGACAAATAGGCAGCTTTTCAAAAATCTTTTCGCTCAGCTGCTGTCATAGCGCTGATGCCCATTGAATGGATTCAGTTTATGCCTACCTCAGAGATCAAGAAAATCGGTGTTTCCGGAACCGGAATGATCGCCCGCGGCTTCGTGCGGTTAATCAAGAAACACTATCCGGACATGGAAATCTCGCGCGTCCTGACACGCCGACCGCTCTCAACGATGGCTGACTTCCCGTTGGCAGACGTCCTCACCAACTCGCTGGACGAGCTGATCGATCATTCCGATCTGATTGTCGAGTGCAGCGGTGACGTGTTCCATGGGACTTCAGTCATCGAGCGCGCTTTCGAAGCGGGCTTGCAGGTGGTGACGGTCAACGCCGAACTGCAGGTGACCACGGGCTCCTTCCTGGCTGGCAGGGGTTTCCTCACCGAAGCCGAAGGCGACCAGCCAGGTTCGCTTGCGGCCCTGCATGAAGACGCGCTGCAGATGGGCTTTCAGCCGCTGGTGTACGGCAACATGAAGGGCTATCTGAACCATGATCCGTCGCCGGAAGACATGGCCTACTGGGCCAATCGACAGGGGATCAGCGTCGATCAGACCACGTCCTTCACCGACGGCACCAAGGTGCAGATCGAGCAGGTGATCATCGGTAACGGCCTGGGCGCCACCATTACCCGTCAGGGCATGGAGGGGCTGGCCTCGACCAACCTGGACGACAGCGCCAGCCTGCTCGGCATGATGGCCGAGCGAGCAGGGCAGCCAATCGTCGACTACGTCATTCCTTCCGGCTACCCGGCCGGCGGCGTGTTCCTGGTGGGCAGGCACGACGAGGATCAGGCGCAGGCAATCGAGTACTTCAAGCTGGGCCGCGGGCCGTTCTACACGCTGGTGCGTCCGTTCCACCTCTGCTCGCTGGAAGTGGGCAAGACCGTGCGCCGCGTGCTGAATGGCGGTGGTGTGCTGCTCAACAACTCGACCGAACCGACCCTCGGCGTTGCGGCCATCGCCAAGCGTGCCATGAAGCCGGGTGAGTTGATCGAGCGCGGCATCGGCGGTTTCCAGTTCCGTGGCGAGGCGATCAAGCTGGCCGAGCACCCGGATCACGTGCCGATCGGTCTGCTGCGCAAGACTGCGCTCAAACGCGCCGTCGAGCCTGGCCAGATCATCACCTTTGACGACATCGACATTTTGCCGAGTCGCGCGCTGGATATCGTGCTGGAGCAGCGCAAGCCGCGCATGACCCAGGTCGAGAGCAAAGGGTCAGACTGGACCGCACCAGGCATCAGCACCATGGGAATGCTCGCCTTCGGTGGTTGAACGACGCTCAAACAAAAAGGCCGCTGTCTGATGTCAGCGGCCTTTTTGTTTCTGTTGTCGGTGATGATCGAAAGAGCGGCGATGCAGGACCGCCGCGTTGCCGTCAGGCCTTGCGCATGGACCAGTAGCGTGGCTTGAACAGGTCGCGCTCGCCGAGCAAGGTCACGCCGGCGGCGAAACCGATCAGCACCAGGCCGATATAGACGCAGAGTTCGATAAAGCCTTGTGGCTGAGGCACGAAGTGCAGCGCGGCGGCCAACACCGCAGCTGTCGCGGCCCAGCGCGCGAGCACAGCCACACCGGCGCCCTTGGGCGAGGCGCGATAGACGAACAACCCCATGAACAGCGCCTGCAGCGTGACACCGCTGGAGAAGGCCAGTGCCAGGCCTGCGGCGCCATAGTGCTTGTAAAGCGCGGCATCCAGGGCGATGGTCATGGCCGAGCTGATCAGGGTGATCACCAGAAACAGGCGAACCTGGTGCTGGGCGAGCAGGGCGCGGCCCCAGAGCAGGGCGAGCCCCATCGACGGCAGACCAAGCGCGTAGATGACCATCAGCGAGGCGGTTGCCTGGGTTTGCGTGGCGCCGAACTCGCCGCGCTCGAGCAGTACCGCGACCACCGCTTCCGGGAAGGAGCAAAGCACGACGGTGGCCGGCACCAGGAACAGCAACGTCGCCAGCAGCCCCTTGCGAATCACCGCGGCATGAGCGCTGTGATCCTGCTCGTTCCAGCTGGAGGAGAACTGCGGAAAGAGCACGGAAAGCACCGACATCGCGTACAGCGTCAGCGGGATGGTGACGATGCGGAAGGCGAACGACAGCATGGTGATGCTGCCTTCCTCGAGGAACGAGGCGAACATCCGCTCGGCCAGGATGCACGCCTGCTGGGCACCGGCGGCCAGCAGTACCGGGGCGAATGCCAGGCCGAACTGACTGCCGTGGCCTTTTTCCAGCGGTTGCGCTTCTCCTCGCAGGTAACGAATGCGGCGGTGCTGCACGACGATCAGGGCCAGCTGCGGCAACAGCATGCCGAGGAAGATCACCATGCCGCTGGGTTCGAACAGCAGAATCCCGATGATTGCTCCGGCATTGAGCAGCAGGGTTCGTGTCATCGGCATGACGAACACGTTGTCCATGTTGAGCAACGCGCCCTGGCAGTACAGCGCGGCCTGTACGCCGATCAGTAGTGCACCGATGCAGAAGACCAGTTGTCCGTTGGCGACCTGTTCCGGTGTCCAGCCCGGCGCCAGGGCGTTCAGCACCCAGTAGCTGGTCAGCAGTATCAGCAGGCAGGCCGCGCCACCGAGCAGCATGATGCGCCAGTACAGCCAGCGCGCGACCGCCTCGAACAGCGATTGCGACTGGCTGCGCAGCTTCTGCAGGTACGGGATCATGGCGTCGCGCAAGGCGAGACCGAGGAAGTTCTCGAAGAACAGCGGCAGGATCAGGGCGACGAAGATGAGGTCCGCTTCCCAGCTGAGGCCGAAAGAGCGGGCGATGAACAGATCGCGAAGAAACCCGAGAAGAAAACTGGCGACGGTCAACGCCAGAATGACCAGCGATACATTCATTCCTTGATCCTTGCTGGCCATCGATGATGGCCCGTTAGCGACACGACAATGTCCGATTCGACGTGCTGGCAGACCATACGGCCTGCTTACAGCTCTTCCCCTCGCAGCCCGGTGCCCGAGAAGAACGCTAAATAGACTTAAGACCCGGCACATGGTTCCGACGCGCACAGGTCGGTCTGGGGCTCTTCATACATGCCGATACGTAAAAATGCCGTAAAGGCACTTTGCGAGCGGTTCGCGACTGCTTATGGTTCACGCTCCTTTTCAAGCGAACCCCGTTCATGACCGTGGCTCATCCTTCTTCCGCGCGTTCCAGCCTTCGTTGGCTGCTCATCATCCTCGCCGTAGCTGCCATCGGGCTGCTGGTCTGGTGGCTGTGGCCTGCACCTCAGGAAACCCCTCAGCGGCCGGGCGGGCGTCCGGGCTTCGGCGCGTTTGGCGGGCCTGTGCCCGTGCGCGTGGCCAAGGTGGAACAGGGTGAATTCGAGGTCTTCAACAAGGCGCTCGGCAGCGTGACGCCGTTGAATACCGTCAATCTGCGCAGCCGGGTCGGTGGCGAGCTGGTCGAGCTGCGTTTCGAAGAGGGGCAGCGTGTCAAGAAGGGCGATCTGCTGGCGGTGATCGACCCACGTCCATACAAGGTCGCGCTGCAGCAGGCGGAGGGCACCCTGCAGCAGAACCGCGCGCAGCTGAAGAACGCGCAAGTGGATTTCGAGCGTTACCGCGGTCTCTACGCCGATGACAGCATCGCCAAGCAGACCCTGGATACCCAGGAAGCGCTGGTCAGCCAGTACCAGGGCACGCTGGCCGCCAATCAGGCGTCGGTCAACGAGGCGCGCCTGAATCTCGAGTTCACCCAGATTCGCTCGCCCATCGATGGTCGGGTCGGCCTGCGCCAGCTCGATGTGGGCAATCTGGTCGCTGCCAACGACACCACGCCGCTGGTGGTGATCACCCAGACTCAGCCGATGTCCATCAGCTTCACCCTGCCCGAAGGCGAGTTGCTGCCGGTGCTGACGCGCTATCGCCAGGGCGATGAGCTTGCAGTGCAGATCTGGGATCGCGGTGAAAAGATCCAGTTTGGCGAGGGCGTGCTGGAGAGCATCGATAACCAGATTGATGCGACTACCGGCACGCTGCGCCTGAAGGCGCGTTTCGACAATGAAGCAGAGCTGCTGATCCCCAACCAGTTCGTCAACGTGCGCCTGCGGGTGGAGACCCTGCGTGACGCCGTGTTGATTCCGTCTGCGGCGCTGCAGTTCGGCTCGCGCGGCACCTTCGCCTATGTCGTCGGCGACGACAACAAGGTTGAGCTACGGACGTTGCAGGCCGGGCCTACCAACGGCGCGACCACGGTGGTGCTCGAGGGCTTGAAGGTGGGCGAGCGGGTGGTGATGGAAGGCACCGACCGCCTGCGCGATGGCGCTGAAGTGGAGGTCGTCAGCAGCCAGCGCATGGCCGAGCAGGCTGCGGAAAATCCGGTGCTCGGGGGCGGTGAGGCTGCGGAGCGCGAAGAGCGATGAACATCTCGCGGTTGTTCATCCTGCGACCGGTTGCGACCACGCTGAGCATGATCGCAATCCTGCTGGCAGGACTGATCGCCTACAAGCTGTTGCCAGTGGCGGCATTGCCACAGGTGGACTACCCGACGATCCGTGTGATGACGCTGTATCCCGGGGCCAGCCCCGAAGTCATGACCAGCGCCGTTACCGCACCGCTGGAGCGCCAGTTCGGGCAGATGCCGGGGCTCGAGCAGCTGTCATCCACCAGCTCCGGCGGCGCTTCGGTGATTACCCTGCGTTTCTCGCTGGACGTGGCGCTGGATGTGGCCGAGCAGGAAGTGCAGGCCGCGATCAACGCGGCGAACAACCTGCTGCCCAACGATCTTCCAGCGCCGCCGGTGTACAACAAGGTCAACCCGGCCGACACGCCGGTGCTGACCCTGGCCGTGACGTCCGAATCGCTGCCGCTGCCCAAACTGCATGATCTGGTCGACACGCGTATGGCGCAGAAACTGGCGCAGATCAACGGCGTCGGCATGGTCAGTATCGCCGGTGGCCAGCGCCCGGCGGTGCGTATCCGCACCAACCCGGAAGCACTTGCCGCGTACGGCCTTTCGCTGGCCGACGTGCGCTCGCTGATCACCAGCTCCAACGTCAACCAGCCCAAAGGCAACTTCGACGGCCCGACCCGGGTGTCGATGCTCGATGCCAACGACCAGCTGAAGACGCCGGAGGAATATGCCGAGCTGATCCTCACCTACGAGGATGGCGCCGCGCTGCGGCTTAAGGATGTCGCCGACATCATCGACGGCGCCGAGAACGAGCGCCTCGCGGCCTGGGCCAACGACAGCCAGGCGGTGCTGCTCAACGTCCAGCGCCAGCCCGGTGCCAATGTCATCGACGTGGTCGAACGCATCCAGGCGCTGCTGCCGGAAGTGACGGCCAGCATGCCGGCCGGCCTGGATGTGGTGGTGCTCACCGACCGTACCCAGACCATCCGCGCCGCCGTAACCGATGTGCAGCATGAGTTGATGCTCGCCACCTTCCTGGTGGTGATGGTCACCTTCGTCTTTCTCAAGAAGCTCTCGGCCACGGTGATCCCGTCAATTGCCGTGCCGCTGTCACTGGTCGGCACCTTCGCGGTGATGTACGTCTGCGGTTTCTCCCTGAACAACCTGACCTTGATGGCGCTGACGATTGCCACCGGCTTCGTGGTGGACGATGCAATCGTCATGCTGGAGAACATCGCGCGGCATCTGGAGGAGGGCGAGACACCGCTCAACGCCGCGCTGAAGGGCGCGAAACAGATCGGTTTCACCCTGATCTCACTGACTTTCTCGTTGATCGCCGTGCTGATTCCGCTGCTGTTCATGCAGGACGTGGTCGGCCGGCTGTTCCGCGAGTTCGCTATCACCCTGGCGGTGGCGATTCTGATCTCGCTGGTGGTTTCGCTGACGCTGACGCCGATGATGTGCGCCAAGCTGCTCAAGCCGCAGACGGCCGCCGAGGCCAAGCCTGACTGGGTCGAGCGCCTGATCGGCGGTTACTCGCGCTGGCTGACCTGGGTATTGCGCCACCAGACGCTGACCCTTCTGGTCGCGGTTGCGACGCTTGGCCTTACCGTCGTGCTCTATCTCGCCGTGCCCAAGGGCTTCTTCCCGGTGCAGGACACCGGCGTGATCCAGGGCATCAGCGAGGCGCCGCAGTCGATCTCCTTCCGCGCCATGAGCGAGCGCCAGCAGGCACTGTCGCGGGTGATTCTTGCCGATCCGGCGGTGGACAGCCTGTCGTCCTACATCGGCGTGGATGGCGACAACGTCACGCTCAACAGCGGCCGCCTGCTGATCAATCTCAAGCCCCACGGCGAGCGAGACCTGACTGCCAGCCAGATCATCGACCGGCTGCGACCGGAGCTGGCCAAGGTGCCAGGTATCGAGCTGTACCTGCAGCCGGTGCAGGATCTGTCCATCGAGGACCGGATCAGCCGCACGCAATTCCAGTTCAGCCTCGAGACGCCGGACGGCGAGCTGCTGCAGGAGTGGACGCCGCGGCTGGTCGAGGCGCTGCGCGAGCGGCCGGAGCTGACCGATGTGGCCAGCGACCTGCAAAGCAGCGGCCTGCAGATCTATCTGGACATCGACCGCGACGCCGCGGCGCGCCTGGGCATCCAGGTCGCGGATATCACCGATGCGCTGTACGACGCCTTCGGCCAACGGCAGATTTCCACCATCTTCACCCAGGCCAGTCAGTACCGCGTGGTGCTGGAGGCAGAGGCGGGCAACCGCCTCGGCCCGCAGGCGCTGGAGCAACTGTTCGTGCAGAGCGAAGGTGGCACGCCGGTGCGATTGTCGAGCCTGGCGACGCTGGAACAACGCAACGCGCCCTTGCTGATCAACCATATCGGCCAGTTCCCGGCGGTGACCCTGTCGTTCAACCTGGCTAGCGGCGTGTCGCTCGGCAAGGCGGTGGAAGTGATCGAAGCGGTGGAGCAGGAGATCGGCCTGCCGGCCGGTATCCAGACGCGCTTCCAGGGTGCGGCCGAGGCGTTCCGCGCCTCGCTGTCGAGCACGCTGCTGCTGATCCTCGCCGCGGTGGTGACGATGTACATCGTGCTCGGCGTGCTCTACGAGAGCTATATCCACCCGATTACCATCCTCTCCACGCTGCCCTCGGCGGCGGTCGGCGCCTTGCTAGCCTTGTTGCTGACCGGTAACGACCTCGGGCTGATCGCGATCATCGGCATCATCCTCCTGATCGGCATCGTCAAGAAGAACGCGATCATGATGATCGACTTCGCCCTGGAGGCCGAACGGCAGCAGGGCATGAGTCCGCAGGATGCGATCTATCGCGCGGCGCTGCTGCGTTTCCGGCCGATCCTGATGACCACGCTGGCGGCGCTGTTCGGTGCGATTCCACTGATGCTGGCATCCGGCTCCGGTGCCGAGCTACGCCAGCCGCTCGGCCTGGTGCTGGTCGGCGGTCTGCTGCTCAGCCAGCTGCTGACGCTGTTCACCACACCGGTGATCTACCTGTTCTTCGACCGCCTCGGCCAGCGCTTCGGGCGTCGCCGCGAGCCGCTGGTGGAGGCTGAAGCGTGAGCGGGCCTGCGATCGTGCGGGGGCGGGCATGAACCTTTCCGCGCCTTTTATCGCCCGTCCCGTGGCGACCATGTTGCTCAGTCTGGCGATCCTGTTGCTGGGTGGCGTCAGCTTCGGCCTGCTGCCGGTATCGCCGCTGCCGAACATGGATTTCCCGGTAATCACCGTGCAGGCCAGCCTACCCGGCGCCAGCCCGGAGATCATGGCCTCCAGCGTCGCGACCCCACTGGAGCGCTCGCTGGGCAGCATCGCCGGCGTCAGCCAGATGACCAGTCGCAGCAGCCAGGGCTCGACGCGGATCATCATCCAGTTCGACCTGGACCGCGAAATCAATGGCGCCGCCCGCGACGTGCAGGCGGCCATCAACGCCGCGCGCAACCTGCTGCCAAGCGGCATGCGCAGCATGCCCACCTACCGCAAGATCAATCCGTCCCAGGCACCGATCATGGTGCTCTCGCTGACCTCGGACGTGCTGGACAAGGCCGAGCTGTACGACATCGGCTCGACCATCCTGGCGCAGAAGCTGTCGCAGGTGTCCGGCGTCGGCGAAATCCAGGTCGGCGGCAGCTCCCTGCCCGCCGTGCGCATCGAGCTGCAGCCGCAGCAGCTGGAGCAGTACGGCGTGTCGCTGGACGAAGTGCGCCAGACCATCGCCAACGGCAACGTGCGCCGACCCAAGGGCATGGTCGAGGACGCGGACCGCCACTGGCAGGTTCGCGCCAACGATCAGCTGCACGAGGCGGCTGACTACACACCGCTGATCATCCGCTACCAAGACGGTGCAGCGCTGCGCCTGGGCGATGTCGCAAAGGTGCGCGATTCGGTGGAGGACCGCTACAACAGCGGCTTCTTCAACAACGAGCAGGCCGTGCTGCTGATCGTCAATCGCCAGGCCGGCGCCAACATCATCGAAACCATCGAGGGCATCCGCCGCGAACTGCCGGCGCTGCAGGCGATCATGCCCGGCAGCGTCGATCTGAACATCGCCATGGACCGCTCGCCGGTGATCCGCGCCACGCTGCACGAGGCCGAACGCACGCTGCTGATCGCGGTGGCGCTGGTCATCGTGCTGGTGTTCCTGTTCCTCGGCAGCCTGCGTACTGCATTGATCCCGGCGCTGGCAGTGCCGGTGTCGCTGGTCGGTACCTTTGCCGTGATGTACCTGTTCGGCTTCTCGCTGAACATCCTCTCGCTGATGGCGCTGATCCTGGCCGCCGGCCTGGTGGTGGATGACGCCATCGTGGTGCTGGAGAACATCGCCCGGCATATCGACGACGGCATGCCGCCGTTGAAGGCCGCCTACGTCGGCACCCGCGAAGTCGGTTTCACGTTGCTGTCGATGAACCTCTCACTGGTGGTGGTATTCGTCTCCATCCTCTACATGGGCGGCATCGTCGAGCGGCTGTTCCGCGAGTTTTCCATCACCCTGGCGGCGGCGATCCTGGTCTCCCTGCTGGTTTCGCTGACGCTGACACCGATGCTCTGCGCGCGCTGGCTCAAACCGCATCAGCCCGCGCAGGAAGGGCGCCTGCAGCGCTGGAGCCACCAGGCCCACCAGTGGCTGCTGCGTCACTACGACCGGTCGCTGAGCTGGGTACTGCGGCACCGTCGCATCACGCTGCTGAGCCTGCTGGCGACCATCGCGCTGAACGTGGTGCTCTACGTGCAGGTGCCCAAGACCTTCCTGCCACAGCAGGACACCGGCCAGCTGACCGGCTTTATCCGCGGTGATGACGGTCTCTCCTTCCAGGTCATGCAGCCTAAGATGGAAGTCTTCCGCAAGGCGGTGCTGGCGGATCCGGCGGTGGAGAGCGTGGCGGGCTTCATCGGCGGGCAGGGCGGCATCAACAACGCCTTCATGATCGTGCGCCTCAAACCGCTGAGCGAGCGGAAGATCTCGGCGCAGAAGGTCATCGAGCGCATCCGCAAGAACCAGCCCAAGGTGCCTGGCGGGCGCATGTTCCTCATGGCCGATCAGGACCTGCAGTTCGGCGGTGGCCGGCAGAGCAGCTCGGCCTATTCCTACACGCTGCTGGCAAGCGACCTGAACGACCTGCGCACCTGGGTGCCGCGGGTCACCCAGGCACTGTCGGCGCTGCCGGAACTGACCAGCATCGACGCCAATGACGGCGAGGGCGCGCAGCAGATCAGCCTGAAGATCGATCGCGATGCGGCCAAGCGTCTGGGCATCGACATGAGTACGGTGACCACGCTACTCAACAACGCCTTCAGCCAGCGGCAGATTTCCACCATCTACGAATCGCTCAACCAGTACCAGGTCGTGATGGAGATCGACCCCAGCTACGCGCAGTACCCCGAGGTGCTGGAGCAGATCCACATCATCACCGAGGATGGCCGACGCGTGCCGCTCGCCGCGTTCGCCCGCTACGAACGCAGCCTAGAGGAGGATCGGGTCAGCCACGACGGGCAGTTCGCTGCGGAGAACATCGATTTCGACCTCGCGCCTGACGTCAGCCTCGATCAGGCGACCCTGGCCATCGAGCGCGCGGTAGCCGCCATCGGCATGCCGAGTGAGGTGCAAGGACGCCTTGGCGGCACCGGCAGCGCCTTCGAGAGCACTCAGCAAGGCCAGCCACTGATGATTCTCGGCGCCTTGCTGCTGGTCTACATCGTGCTGGGCATCCTCTACGAAAGCTACATCCATCCGCTGACCATTCTCTCGACACTGCCATCGGCCGGGGTCGGCGCGCTGCTGGCGATCATCCTTACCGGCGACCAGTTCAGCCTGATCTCGCTGCTCGGGCTGTTCCTGCTGATCGGCGTGGTGAAGAAGAACGCGATCCTGATGATCGACCTGGCCCTGCAGTTCGAGCGCAACGACAGGCTGTCGCCCGCCGATTCGATCCATCGCGCCTGCCTGCTGCGTTTCCGGCCGATCCTGATGACCACCATGGCTGCCATTCTCGGCGCGCTGCCGCTGCTGCTCGGCGGCGCGGAGGGCGCCGAGATGCGCCAGCCGTTGGGTCTGACCATCATCGGCGGTCTGCTGCTGAGCCAGATCCTGACCCTCTACACCACGCCGGTGGTCTATCTGTACCTCGACCGCCTGCGTCATCGTTTCAACAGCTGGCGCGGTGTTCGCACCGATGCCGCCCTGGAAAACCCGCTATGAATCCGTCGTCGCTGAACCCCTCATCGCTGAAGCATGCCCTGCGGCCCCTCGCAGCTGCCGTGCTGGCCCTGTCGTTGGGCGCCTGTACCCTGGGGCCGGACTATCAACGTCCGGAGCTGCCCGTGGCTACCGAATTCAAACAGGCCGAAGGCTGGAAAGCCGCGGCGCCGGCCGATGTGCTGGAGCGTGGCGAGTGGTGGCGACTTTATGGCGATGCCGAGTTGGATGCCCTGGTCGCCCGGCTGAATGTCGACAATCAGAACCTGGCCGCGGCCGAGGCGCAGTTCCGTCAGGCCCGGGCACTGGTACGTGGTGCACGCTCGCAGCTGTTCCCGATCCTTTCCGGCAGCGCCGGCGTGACCCGTTCGGCGCAGGGCAGTGGTAGCTCGGACACCAGCGGCGGCTCGTTCGGCAGTGGCGTCAGCGAAAGCTACGAAGCGGGCCTGAGTGCGTCCTGGGAGGCGGATATCTGGGGCCGACTGCGGCGCAATCTGGAAGCGAACCGCGCCAGCATGCAGGCCAGCGCCGCAGACCTGGCCGCAGTGCGACTGAGCCTGCAAGCCGAGCTGGTGCAGACTTACCTGCAACTGCGGGTGATCGACGAACATCAACGCCTGCTCGATCAGACCGTCGCGGCCTACGTGCGCTCGCTGCGTCTGACCGAGAACCAGTATCGGGCCGGTATCGTGCCGAAATCCGACGTCGCCCAGGCGCAGACGCAACTCAGGAGCACCCAGGCCCAAGCCATCGATCTGCGCTGGCAGCGGGCACAGATGGAGCACGCGATCGCCGTGCTCATCGGCGTTGCACCCTCGGAACTGGACATCGCGGTGCGCGAGGATATCCCGGCGCTGCCAGGCGTGCCGCTGGCTGTGCCGTCGCAGCTGCTGGAGCGCCGCCCCGATATCGCCGCCGCCGAGCGCCAGGTCATGGCGGCCAATGCCAACATCGGCGTTGCCGAAGCGGCCTGGTACCCGGACCTGACGCTCTCCGCCAGCGGTGGCTACCGCAACAGCAGCTTCAGCGACCTGTTCAGCGTGCCCAACCGCTTCTGGTCGCTCGGCCCGCAACTGGCGCTGACGCTGCTCGACTTCGGCAGCCGCCGCGCCGAACTGGAGCGTGCCGAAGCCAGTTACGACCAGACCGTGGCCACTTACCGGCAGACCGTGCTCGACAGCTTCCGCGAGGTGGAGGATTACCTGGTGCAGTTACGGGTGCTGGAAGAGGAGGCGGTGGTGCAGCGCGAGGCGCTGGAGGCGGCCCAGGAGTCCCTGCGTCTGATCGAGAACCAGTACCGGGCAGGCACTGTCGATTTCCTCAGCGTTGCCACGGTGCAGACCACCGCGCTGAACAACGAGCGCACCAACCTGACCCTGCTGGGCGATCGGCTGACCGCCAGTGTGCTGCTGATCGCCGCGCTCGGCGGTGGCTGGGATAGCCAGCAGCTGGATCAGCCACCGGCGGTTGCGACTTCGCCGGACGCGCCCTGATTCCGGCCGCGAAGCCAGCACCCCAAAAAAAGCCCCGCCGGATCGGCGGGGCTTTTGCGTCTTATGCGGCGTCGCTTTCGGCGGTCAATTGCGCTGCTTGCGATTGACGGTCTGGGCTGCCTTGATGATGTCCGCGCCGATCACCGGCTCGAACTGCTGCCAAACCGGACGCATCGCTTCGCGCCAGCGCTCGCGCTCTTCTGGGGTCAGGCTGACGATCTCGGTCGTTCCCGCCTGACGAATGCGTTCACGATCGGCCTGATTCAGCTCTTCGGCCTCGCGGTTCACCATGTAGCTCACCTCGTCGAGGATGGCTTCCAGCTCGAAACGGATCTTGTGCGGCATGCCCATCCAGAAACGGGTGTTGCTGACCACCATGTAATCGAGAACACCGTGGTCGCTCTCGATGATGTAGGGCTGCACGGTATGTATCTTCTTGCTGTAGATGTTCGACCAGGGATTCTCTGCGCCCTGTACGGTGCCGGTACGCAGGGCGTCGTAGACATCGGCGAAGGCGATCTTCTGGGTCGATGCGCCGACAGCACCGAACTGCGCCTCGAGCACGGCCGACGGTTGAATACGGAAGCTCAGCCCCGAGGCATCGCTCGGCAGGCGTAGCATGCGGGTCGCCGAGAGCTGCTTCATGCCGTTGTGCCAGTAGGCCAGGCCGGTGATGTTCTGGTCTTCCATCGAGCGCAGCAGCTGCTTGCCCTTGGTGCGCTTCTGGAAGCGATTTACCGCGTCGATATCGTCGAACAGGAAGGGCAGGTCGAATACCTGCAGCTGTTTGGTGTATTGCTCGAACTTCGCCAGTGACGGTGCCAGCAGCTGCACTTCGTTGTTGCGCAATGCCTCCAGCTCCGTGGCATCACCGAACAGCGTCGAATTCGGGTAGACCTCGACGCTTACCTGGCCGGGCAGCCGCTCTTCGGCCAGGCGTTTGAACATCAGCGCACCCTTGCCCTTGGGCGTGTCTTCGGCCACTACGTGAGAAAACTTGATGACGATGGGCTCCGCCTGGGCGAATGCGCTGGTGACCGCCAGCACAAGCCCGGCAAGGGTAATGATCGGCTTCATGAAAGACTCTTTATTCTGGTTGGTTGGCAGTGCATCCAGGCGGACCGACCGCGAGGACGCTTCTAGGCTTTCAGCCGCTCCTTATGCCAAAGATAGGTGACGACTGAAAGCGCTTTCCCCAACCAACCCGGCGGGAGCGGCACCGTGTCACATTTCTGCGCGACCTCCCTCGGACTGCAACTGCTCTGCCGCGGCCGTTCGCGGCGTCTGCTCGGGGACTTCCCAGCCACCGCCAAGGGCCTTGTACAGCGCCACCACCCCGCGATAGAGCTCCACTTCGGCTTGCGCCTGAGCGTCTTCGGCCGTCAGGCGCTCGCGCTCGGCATCGAGCAGCACGAGGAAATCGGCAGTGCCTTCGCGATAGCGGATCTCCGCCTGCTGCGCGGCGGCGCGGCTGGCTGTCGACTGGCGGACCAAAGAAAGCAGGCGCTGCTGGGCGTTGGCGTAGTCGCTGAAGGCGTTCTCTGACTCTTCCAGTGCCAGCAATACTTGTTGCTCATAGCCGGCCAGCGCCGCATCGGCGTCGGCTTCGGCACCACGCAGGCGGGCCCGCACGCTGCCCAGGTCGAATGCTGCCCAGCTGATGCTCGGCGCCACGCCCCAGGCCCGCGCCGCGCTGGAACCGATCTGCGAGCCGCGCCCGGCAACGAAGCCGAGAAAGCCCGACAGACTCACGCGCGGAAACAGGTCGGCCGTCGCCACGCCGACATCGGCAGTGGCCGCAGCCAGCTGACGCTCGGCTGCACGAATGTCCGGGCGCCGGCGCAGCAGCTCGCCGGGATCGCCAATCGGTAGCGGCTTGGCGATTGCCGGCAGCTCGCGGGGCGAGAGGTCGACGCTGAGCTGATCGGCGCGCTGGCCGAGCAGGGTGGCGATGCGGTTGCGCGCACGCGCCTGCTGCGCCCTGAGCTGCGGCAGGCTGGCCTCGGTGGCCGCCAGACGGGCATCGGCGCGCAGCACGTCGAGCTCGCTGCCGACGCCCGCTTCGCGCAGCTGTTCGGTCAGCTCATGGGAATTGCGCTGGTTGGCCAGGTTGTCGCGGGCGATGCGCTCCCGCAGCTGGGCACCGCGCAGCTGACCGTAGGCATCCACCAGCTCGGCAATCAGGCTGACCTGCAGCTGGTAGAGCTCGGCCTCGACGGCATCAGCCTGCGCCTCGCTGGATTCCAGGCGGCGCTGGATTCGGCCGAACAGGTCCAGCTCCCAGGCCATGTCCAGCCCGAGGTCGTAGCGTTCGGCATTCACGCGCTGTTCGGTCACGCCGGGTTGTTGGGCCTTGCCGATATCGGCGCTGGCGCCCGCGGTGACGGTGGGCAGACGATCATTGCTGACGTCATCGCGAATAGCCCGTGCCGCCCGTAGGCGGGCATAGGCGATGCGCAGTTCGCGGTTCTCGGCCAGGGCTTCGCCGACCAGGGCGTCCAGCGTCGGGTCGTCGAACTGCTGCCACCAGGCCGCTTCGAAGCGTGAGTGGTTGTATTCGCCAGCCGAAGCGCTGTCGATACGCGCCGGTTCCGGCTGCGGTGCCCGGTAATCGGGGCCTACCGCACAGGCGCTCAGTGCCAGTGTGAGCAGGGAAAGGGCGAAGAACTTCATGCGCGGGCCTCCTTGTAAACCGCTTTGCGGGCTTCGCGTTTCTCGACGAAGGCACGAATCACCAGATAGAACACCGGGGTCAGCAGCAGGCCGAAGAAGGTGACGCCGAGCATGCCGCTGAACACCGCGACGCCCATGGCATGACGCATCTCGGCACCGGCCCCGCTGGAAAGCACCAGCGGCACCACGCCCATGATGAAGGCGAAGCTGGTCATCAGGATCGGCCGCAGACGCAGGCGGCAGGCTTCGAGGATTGCGGCCAGCCGGTCCATGCCTTCCTCCTGCTTGTCCTTGGCGAACTCGACGATGAGGATGGCGTTCTTGCATGCCAGGCCCACCAGCACGATCAGGCCGATCTGGGTGAACACGTTGTTGTCGCTACCGGCGAGGATCACCCCGGTGATCGCCGAGAGCAGCGTCATCGGCACGATCAGGATCACCGCCAGCGGCAGGCTCCAGCTCTCGTATTGCGCTGCCAGCACCAGGAAGGCCAGTAGCACGCAGAGCGGGAAGACGAATATCGCGGTGTTGCCGGCGAGGATCTGCTGGTAGGTCAGCTCGGTCCATTCGTAGCTCATGCCATTCGGCAACTCAGCCTTGAGCAGACGCTCCATGGCCGCCTCGGCCTGACCGGAGCTGTAGCCCGGCGCGGCCGCGCCGTTGATCTCGGCGGTGAGGAAGCCGTTGTAGTGCATCACCCGATCCGGGCCGGCGCTGTCGGTGACGTTGACGAAGGTCGACAGCGGGACCATCTCGCCGCGGTTGTTGCGCACCTTCAGCTGACCGATCTGCTCCGGTGCGAGGCGGAACTTCTGGTCGGCCTGGACGTTGACCTGATAGGTGCGGCCGAAGCGGTTGAAGTCGTTGGCGTATAGCGAGCCGAGGTAGACCTGCATGGTGTCGAAGATCTCGTCGATCGGCACGCCGTGGGTCTTGGCTTTTTCCCGGTCGATGTCGGCATCCACCTGCGGCACGTTCACCTGATAGCTGGTGAACAGGCCGGCCAGCTCCGGATAGTCCGCGCTCTTGGCGATGACGTTCTGCACCTGGCTGTACAGCTCCTCATAGCCGAGGTTGCCGCGGTCCTGCACCTGCACGCGGAAGCCGCCGATGGTGCCCAAGCCCTGCACGGGCGGCGGCGGGAAGATAGCGATAAAGGCGTCCTGGATCTGCGCGAACTGGCCGTTCAGATCTGCCGCGATGGCATTGGCCGAGAGTGACGGATCCTTGCGCTCATCGAAGGGCTTGAGCGGAGTAAAGACGATGCCGCTGTTCGGGCTGTTGGTGAAGCCGTTGATCGACAAGCCCGGGAAGGCCACGGTGTTCTCCACGCCCGGGTGCTTGCCGGCGATTTCCGACATGCGCTTGATCACGTCCTCGGTGCGGTCCAGGGTGGCGGCGTCCGGCAGCTGGGCGAAGGCGACCAGGTACTGCTTGTCCTGCGGTGGCACGAAACCGGCCGGCGTGCTGGCGAAGCCCATGTAACCGAGGCCGACCAGTCCGACATAGACCACCAGCGCAATGCCGCTGCCGCGCAGGATGCGCCGCACCAGGCCGACGTAGCCGTGGCTGGCGCGGTCGAACATGCGGTTGAATGGGGCGAACAGCCAGCCGCCAAAGATCCGATCGAGCAGACGCGAGAAGCCGTCCTTTGGTGCGTCGTGCGACCTGAGGAGTGCGGCGGCCAGTGCCGGCGACAGGGTCAGCGAGTTGAACGCCGAGATCACCGTGGAAATGGCGATCGTCAGCGCGAACTGCTGGTAGAACTGCCCGGTGAGGCCGGAAATGAACGCCGTCGGGATAAACACCGCGCACAGCACCAGCGCCGTGGCGATGATCGGCCCGGTCACTTCCTTCATGGCCTGACGGGTCGCTTCCTCAGGCGACTTGCCGAGGCCGATGTTGCGCTCGACGTTTTCCACCACGACGATGGCGTCGTCCACCACGATGCCGATGGCCAACACCAGGCCGAACAGCGACAGCGCGTTGAGCGAGAAACCGAGCAGGTGCATGACCGCGAAGGTGCCGATCAGCGACACCGGCACCGCGGCCAGTGGAATGATCGAGGCGCGCCAGGTCTGCAGGAACAGGATCACCACCAGCACCACCAGCACGATGGCCTCGAGCAGCGTATGCACCACTGCCTCGATGGAGCCGCGCACGAAGATGGTCGGGTCGTAGACGATCTCGTAGTCCACGCCTTCCGGGAAGTCGCGTTTCAGCTCGGCCATGCGTGCGCGCACCGAGTCGGAGATCTCGATGGCGTTCGAACCCGGGCGCTGGAATACCGGAATGGCGACGGCGGGCTGGTTGTTCAGCAGCGAACGCAGCGCGTACTGGCTGGAGCCCAGTTCGACACGGGCGATGTCCCGCAGGCGGGTGATCGAACCGTCTTCGCCGGCGCGGATGATGATGTTCTCGAATTCTTCCTCGGTGACCAGACGGCCCTGGGTGTTGATCGACAGCTGGAAGTCCGTCGCGCCCGGTGCCGGCGGTGCGCCCAGAGAACCTGCAGCGACCTGGCGGTTCTGCTCGCGAATCGCGTTGACCACGTCCGATGCGGTGAGGTTGCGCGAGGCGACCTTCTCCGGGTCGAGCCAGACGCGCAGGGAGTAATCGCCCATGCCGAACAGCTGCACGTCACCGATGCCATCCAGCCGCGCCAGCTCGTCCTTGACGTTGAGTGCGGCGTAGTTGGACAGGTAGAGCATGTCGTAGCGCTGATCCGGCGAGGTCAGGTGCACCACCATGGTCAGGTCCGGCGAGGCCTTGTCCACGGTCACGCCGAGGCGCTGCACCTCGGTGGGCAAGGTCGGCATGGTGCGCGTGACGCGGTTCTGCACCTGCACCTGGGCGTTGTCCAGATCAGTGCCCAGGCCAAAGGTGATGGTCAGGGTCAGCTTGCCGTCGGCGGTCGCCTGGGACGACATGTAGAGCATGCCCTCGACGCCGGTGATGGCCTGCTCCAGCGGGGATGCGACGGTTTCGCCAATCACCTTGGGGTTGGCGCCAGGGAAGTTGGCACGTACCACCACGGTGGGTGGGACGACTTCGGGGTATTCGCTGATCGGCAACTGGAACAGCGAGATGGCCCCGCCGATGAGGATCACCAGCGACAGCACGGCGGCGAAAATCGGCCGCTTGATGAAGAATTGCGAGAAATTCATGGCGCACTCCGGGGTAGGGCGCGCGTCTGGCACCCTGGCGGATCGATCGGATTGGCGCGGCAGGCGCGCCGGAGTTCAGGTCAGTTGCGGGAGGTGCTCAGCTGCTAGGACGCTGAGCCAGGCTGCGCTCGACGACCTGCGGTTTCATCGCCTCGCTGATCGCACGGTTCTGTTGGCGCAGGGTGGCCAGCGTTTCGGCGTCGGCCATCGGCACTGATTCCGGCTGCACCTGGCTGCCCGGCCGTACCCGCTGAAGGCCATTGACCACGATGCTTTCGCCCTTGGCCAGGCCACTGCGGACGATGCGCAGCCCTTCGAGCTTGGGACCGAGCTCGACCGGGCGGTAGGCGACAGTGCCGTCTTCGGCCAGCACCAGTACGAATTTCTTGCCCAGATCCGTACCGACGGCGACGTCCTTGATCAGCACGGCGTCGTAGGTCGCGCTGCCGACCAGCTTCAGGCGTGCATACAGGCCGGGGGTGAAGCTGCCGTCACGGTTGTCGAACACGGCGCGACCGCGGATGGTGCCGGTGCGCGGGTCGACCTGGTTGTCGACGAAGTCCATGTGGCCCAGGTGCGGGTGACCGTCCTCGCTGGACAGGCCTAGGTAGACCGGGGTCGCCTCGCCACGGTCGCCGTTGCGGGCCAGCTCGCGGTACTTGAGGTAGGTACGCTCATCGGCCTCGAAATAGGCATAGACCTTGTCGGTGGAGACCAGCGTGGTCAGCAGCGCCTCGCCAGCGTTGACCAGGTTGCCGGCGGTGATCAGCGCCCGGCCGACGCGGCCGTCGATGGGCGCGGTCACGCGGGTGAAGGAGAGATCCAGCTGCGCGCGGTCCAGTTGCGCCTGAATCGCCGCGGTTGCCGAGCGGGCTTCGCTGGCGGCACTGACGCGGGCGTCGGCGAGCTCGTCGGAAATCGCGTTCTTCTTGCGCAGGCGCTCACCGCGTTCGGCTTCGGCGACGGTGCGTTGCTGGTTGGCGCGAGCCTGTTGCAGCTGCGCCTGCAGGCGCTTGACCTCAGCCTGGAACGGGCGCGGGTCGATCTGGAACAAGAGGTCGCCTTTCTTCACCAGCGCGCCTTCCTCGAAGGCCACCTTGTCGATGAAACCGGACACGCGCGGGCGGATCTCCACCGACTCCGGCGCTTCCAGGCGGCCAGTGAGTTCATCCCACTCGGTCACCTGTTGCTCGATGACTTCCGCGACGCTGACGGCGGGCGGCGGCATGCCCGACTGGGTGGCCTCCGGTGCCTTGCCACAAGCGGCGGTGATCAGCAACGTCAGGGCGATAAGGGGAAAACGCAAGGCGTTGAACGAACGTTCCATGCTTGACTCCGCAAGTCGGATTTGTTGATGGCAGGAGTCTGCGTGGTCAAGCCGTTCAGCAAAAATCGAACGAGGCGAAGGTGAATATCATTGGCGGTGATGGTTGCGCATTCGTTATCAGCGAAGCGCGAGGATATTGCTCACCTTTGCGTGGGAGCGGTATTGGCCGCGAATGAACCCTGCCGCCGCCGAAGCCTCGACGCGGCATTCCCGAGCGACCACGCTTGAAACCACGAAAAACGGTTAGCGCATCACTGGCGGGAGCAGTCCTGTCTACCCGGCACGCGCTGCGAAGCCCCAGGCGTCGGGCCTGTCAGAGACTATCCGGATCGCCGACGAACATCTGGATGCGCGAGCGCAGCCAGCGCTCGGCGGGGTCGTTGTCCTGCGCGCCGCGCCAGGCCATGGACAGCTCGAAATCCTGGCTGGTCTGAAAGGGCAGCGGTTCGGCGCGCACGCCACCGTTGGCCGCCAGCGCCGCGGCGGCGTAGTCCGGGACGGTGGCGATGATGTCGGTGCCGGCAAGCAGGCTGGCCAGGCCGTTGAACTGCGGCACCGCCAGGACCACCTTGCGCTTGCAGCCGTGCAGCGCCAGTTCTTCGTCGATATAGCCGTTGAGATCGCCGGCAAAGGAGACCATCGCATGCGGACGGCTGCAGTAGTCCTCCATGCTCAGCCGGCCGGGAATGCTGTCGGCACGCAGCAGCATCGGCTTGGGCCGGCGCAGTACCTTGCGTTTGGCATTGGCCGGCAGCTCCTCGGTGTAGCAGACGCCCACCGAGATCTCACCGGACGCCAGCAGGCCGGGCATCAACAGATAGTTGGCGCGGCGCACCACCAGCACCACGTCCGGCGCTTCGGCGCGCAGGCGGCGCAGCAGCGGCGGTAGCAGGGCGAACTCGACTTCATCGGTCAGGCCGATGCGAAACACCTGGGTACTGGTTGCCGGGTCGAAGGTCGAGGCGCGGCTAACGGCGGTGGAGATCGAGTCCAGCGCCGGTGAAAGCAGCTGGGCGATCTCCAGCGCGCGGGCGGTCGGCTCCATGCTGCGGCCAGTACGGACGAAGAGCGGATCGTCGAACAGCGTGCGCAGTCGTGCCAGGGCGGCACTGATCGCCGGCTGGCCGAGAAACAGCTTTTCCGCTGCGCGGGTCACGCTGCGCTCGTGCATCAGCGTTTCGAAGACGATCAGCAGATTGAGGTCAACACGGCGAAGGTCGTTGCGATTCATACCTGGTTCACGTCGAGCCTGCAGCCGGACCAGGAGGCGTCCGGCTCTGGAGGGTGGTCTGCATTCTAGACAGCTTCGGCTGCCAACGGCATGCCCGATCCCGCTTTCGAAATGCACAAAGCTGCAATGCGCCGGCAAGCATACATACGTAGTTCCATCATTACTGCGCATGGGAACTATCGATGGGAATCCACGCCGTTCACTGGAGTTGTGACGATACTGACGATAGAGTCCGTTCGCACAGTAGTAAGTGAGGGGTCGAAATGTCCCGCATCATCCGTTTTCATCAGTTCGGCCCGGCCGACGTGTTGCGCCACGAGGAACGCGCGATGCCGGTTGCCGGCCCAGGCGAGGTGCTGATTGGCGTGCGCGCCATCGGCGTCAGCTGGAATGACGTGCTCTGGCGCCAGGACCTCGCGCCACGACACGCGCGTCTGCCTGCCGGGCTCGGCAGCGAGGTGGCGGGCGAGGTGCTGGCGGTGGGTGAGGGCGTTCAGGGCTTCAGTGTCGGCGATCATGTTGCCGGCTTCCCGGCCCACGATCTCAATCAGTATCCGCTCTACGCCGAGCATGCGCTGTTGCCGCAGCAGGCGCTGGTGCGTTACCCGGACATGCTCAGCGCCAGTGAGGCGGCGATCCACTACACGCCGATGCTGGTCAGCTATTTCGCGCTGGTCGAGCTGGCCCAGCTGGAACCCGGCCAGTACGTGCTGATCAACCAGGCGGCTCATTGCACTGGGCCGGCAGCCGTACAGCTGGCCAAGGCGCTGGGCGGCCGGGTGATCGCCACTTGTGACACCAGCGAGGACCGCGACTACCTGCGCGAGCTGGGCGCGGAGACGGTGATCGTCACCGAAGAGGAAGACCTGGTCGGCCGTCTGCAAAAGGTGACCGAAGGCCGCGGCGTCGACGTGGTGCTGGATGCCTGTGGCGGTTCGCAGATGAAACTGCTCGGGGATGTCATGGCGCCACTGGGCAAGCTGATCCTCTATGGCATGAACGGCGGCAACGAAACGGCCCTGCCGGTGTGTGCGGCCTTCAAGAAGAACTTCAAGTTCTTCCTGCACTGCCTGTGCGACTTCACCGGGCAGCCGGAGCTGGGCATCGAGCAGAACCGTGAAGCCGTGGAGCGTGCGCTGCAGCATATCAACCAGCTCACCGTGGCCCGGCTGATCTGGCCGCAGCTCGACCGCCAGTTCCCGTTCGCGCAGGCAGTCGAAGCCCACCAGTATGTCGAAAGCGGCGTACCCCGCGGCCGCGTCGTGCTGACGCTGAACTGACCATCCGAGGGCCCTGTACAGGGCCCTCTCATCGCCCCGTAGAAACTTTTCTTGCGCCGTTCAAGTCCTCCGAAGACAGGCTCATAACCTTGACGGAGGATTTTCCATGGCTGAAGACAATCAGACCCTACCGCCGCAGGAGCAGCCCGAGCCTGGCAAGGAAGGGCTGATGAACCCGCGCCCGGAATACCGCGGCGAAGACTACAAGGCGGCGGGCAAGCTCGAAGGCAAGGTGGCGATCATCACCGGTGGTGACAGCGGCATCGGCCGCTCGGTGGCCGTGCTCTACGCCCGTGAGGGCGCCGACGTGGCAATTTTCTACCTCGACCAGCATCAGGACGCTGAGGAAACCCGCACTGTGGTCGAACAGTACGGCCGTCGCTGCCTGACCTTCACCGGTGACGTGGCCGATCGCGAGGTCTGCCGCAAGGTCATCGACGAAACCCTCGCCGCGTTCGGCAAGCTCGACATCGTGGTCAACAACGCCGCCGAGCAGCACCCGCAGGAAAAGCTCGAAGACATCAGCGAAGAGCAGTGGGAGAAGACCTTTCGCACCAACATCTTCGGCATGTTTCAGATGACCAAGGCGGCGCTACCGCATCTCGGCAAGGGCGCTTCGATCATCAACACCACATCGGTGACCGCCTACAAGGGCAGCCCGCAACTGCTGGACTATTCGGCCACCAAGGGCGCGATCACGGCCTTCACCCGTTCGCTGTCGATGAACCTCGCCGATCGCGGTATTCGCGTCAACGGCGTCGCGCCGGGGCCGATCTGGACACCGTTGATTCCGTCGACCTTCGATGCCGACGAGGTCGCCGAATTCGGCTCCAACACGCCGATGAAGCGCCCCGGCCAGCCCGATGAAGTGGCGCCGGCGTATGTCTACCTGGCCAGCAGCGATGCAGCCTACGTGAGCGGCCAGGTGATCCACGTCAACGGCGGCACCGTGGTCAACGGCTGACCCATTGCCGAGCCAATGAATTGGCTCGGCCACATCAACGCTTGGAGAACGACCATGCCACGCACGATCTGGAAAGGCGCAGTCAGTTTCGGACTGGTACACATCCCGGTGGCGCTGGTACCGGCCACCAACCGCCAGGGCATCGATTTCGACTGGCTGGACAAACGCAGCATGGACCGGGTCGGCTACAAGCGCATCAACAAGACCACCGGCGAGGACATCGACAGCGAGAACATCGTCAAGGGCGTCGAGTACGAGAAGGGCCACTACGTCGTGATCAGCGATGACGAGATCAAAGGCGCGCACCCCAAGGCGACCCAGACCGTGGATATCGTCGCTTTCGTCGATGCCAAGGACATTTCCTTTCTCTACATCGACACGCCGTACTACCTGACGCCGGATCGCCGCGGCGAAAAGGTCTACGCCTTGCTGCGCGAAACGCTGATCCAGACCGGCAAGGTCGGTATCGCCAACGTGGTGCTGCGCAACAAGCAGCACCTGGCGGTGGTAATGCCGCTGGGCAAGGCGCTGGTGATGAACACCCTGCGCTGGGCCGACGAGGTGCGCGGCGTCGAGTACCTGGAGCTGAAGGACGAAGCGCTCGATCCGGACCTGGCCGAGCGTGAGCTGGACATGGCCAAGCGCCTGGTCGAGGACATGACCGAGAAGTGGAAGCCGGAACAGTACAAGGACACCTTCCAGGACCAGATCATGGAGCTGGTGGAGAAGAAGGCCCGCGAAGGCAAGCTGGAAGCGGTCGGCGGGCCGGAGGAAGCGGTGGATCGTCGTTCGGCGGATGTCATCGATCTTACCGAACTGCTCAAACGCAGCCTCGCTGCCAAGCCAGGCAAGGTCAGCAAAGAGGACGACCACGAGGAGGAGGAAAAGGCGCCGGCTAAGCCCAAGACTGCGAGCAAGGCCAAAACGAGCAAATCTTCCTCGGCGGCTTCGCGCACGCGCAAGGCGCCAGCGGCGGGCAGCAAATCCAGCAAAAAGGCGAGCTGATCGAGGTAGCCCATGCCAGAGCAGCGCAAGAGCGCCGGCCGCCCGCTGGTGGGCGGCGTCGGCATCAGCAATCCACAGCGAGTGATCGACAAGGCCAGTGGCGCGACCAAGCTTGCGCTGGCCGAGTACTACCTGGCGGTCGCCGACCGATTGGTGCCGCAATTGGCTGGCAGGCCACTGTCCATCGTTCGTGCACCTGAAGGCGTCGACGACGAAAGCTTTTTCCAGCGCCATTGCGGTCGGCTGAAGATGCCGCACATGCGCGCACTGCCGAAAAACCTCGATCCCGAGCATGCGCGGCTGATCCAGGCGGACAACATCACCGCGGTCATCGAGGCCGTGCAGATGGGTACCGTCGAGTTCCACACCTGGAACGCGCGCAGTGACCGCGTCGAGCGGCCCGATCGAGTCATTTTCGATCTCGACCCCGATCCCGCGTTGCCCTGGTCGAGCATGGTGGAGGCGACCGAGCTGACGCTGCGGCTGCTGGACGACCTGGGATTGCAGGCCTTCCTCAAGACCAGCGGAGGCCGCGGCATGCATGTCGTGATGCCGCTCGATCGTCGGCACGACTGGGACCTGGCCCGGCAGTTCGCTCGCTCGGTCACCGAGCGGCTGGCGCGCGAGGCGCCGGAGCTGATCGTCGACAAGATGGGCCCGCAGAATCGGGTCGGGCGAATTTTCGTGGACTACCTGCGCAACCAGCGCGGGGCGAGCACCGTTGCCGCCTATTCGGCCAGGGCGCGTCCGGGTTTGGCGGTATCCGTGCCTGTCGAGCGTGAGGAGTTGGCGCAGCTGGAGAGAGCCGATCGCTGGAACATCGGCAACCTAGATGACCGGTTGCAGACATTACGCAGCGACCCGTGGGCCCGCTACGGCGCCGTTCGCCAAGGGCTGACGCAGGCACTGCTCAAGCGCCTGGAGAAGGGTTGAGACAATGGCGTGGCGGCGAGCGATCAGGTCGTCTGGGGATCGTCGGTATCCGCCACGGTCTGGTTTCCGTATGGCGCGCCGGGCTTGTGTTCGTCCAGCTCCTCGGCACAAGGCACCTGCGGCACATCGCCCGGTTTGTCATGCACGATCGGGTCGGGTTGCGGCACATCGGGTCGCACGTGAGTCATGGTCGTTCTCCTGGTGTTCGCCAGCGTAGCCTTGGCGGCCGTTCTGCATTGATCGGTCCTCATGGGCGAGGTTCCGGCCAATCGTCGCTGTTCGCGGCGCTGGCGACAGTCGGCGTAGGCGGGTAGGGCAGCCGCTCACGGGGCTTGAAACCGGCAACTGCCGTATTGCGCTCCACCAGGCTCGACCGGTCGCCGGACGGGCTGGCTAACGGCCGCCCGGGGCTGAACTTTCCAGGGTCCCTTGGCTCGGAAGAAAGAGCCGACGAAAACCGTACCGGTCGCCTCCCGAACCGCACGATGACGCGTCCAGAGGCGGCTCGGGCAACCCGAACCCATGCGCCCCAGGAGCCCGTTCGATGAGCGATGCACAGCCTAACGCGACGATTCACCCTCGACTCGAAGAAGCCTTGCAGATGCCGCGCATCGCCATCGAATCCACCTTGCCGGTGCTGGATGAGGGGCGCTTTGCCGCCAAGGCGGTCATCGGCCAGCCAGTGGTCGTGACCAGCAAGATTTTCGCCGACGGCCACGACCAGCTGGCCGCCGCCGTGTGCTGGCGTGAAAAAGGCGAAACCAGCTGGCGGCGGGCACGACTGAAGTTGCTCGGCAACGACGCCTGGCAAGGCCAGTTCACGCCCACTCAGGTCGCCGAGCATGAGTTCGTCATCGAAGCCTGGTGGGATGTGTTCGAGAGCTATCGCTACGAGCTGTCGAAGAAGCACACGGCCGGCGTGCCGGTGCATCTGGAGCTGGAAGAAGGGCGTCTGCTGCTGGAGAAGGCCACCGCCCGCGCTCAGAGCGAGAACCGCGCGATGCTTGACGATCTGATGCACCGCCTCGGCATGGCGCATACCGATGACGAGCGCGTGTCACTGCTGCTCGCACCGGAGACGGCCGTGGCGATGGCTGCCGCCGACCCACGCGAGCACTGCAGCCGCAGCCGTGTCTATCCGCTGGACGTGGAACGCCCGTTGGCGCAGTTCGCCAGCTGGTACGAGCTGTTCCCGCGCTCGGAGACCGAAGATCCGAATCGCCACGGCACCTTCCGCGATGTGCACAAGCGTCTGCCGGCGATTCGCGACATGGGCTTCGACGTGCTGTATTTCCCGCCGATCCACCCGATCGGTCGCCAGCACCGCAAGGGCCCGAACAACAGTCTGCAGGCCGGGCCGAACGATCCCGGCAGCCCCTATGCCATCGGCAGCGAAGAGGGCGGCCACGACGCCATCCATCCCGAGCTGGGCACGCTGGATGATTTCCGTGAGCTGGTCGCAGCGGCTCGCGAGCATGGCCTTGAGATCGCCCTGGATTTCGCCATCCAGTGCTCGCAGGACCACCCCTGGCTGAAAGAGCACCCAGGCTGGTTCTCCTGGCGCCCGGACGGCACGATCAAATACGCCGAAAACCCCCCGAAGAAGTATCAGGACATCGTCAACGTCGACTTCTATGCCGAAGATGCCATGCCCGACCTCTGGCTGGCACTGCGTGACGTGGTCTGGCACTGGGTGGAGCAGGGCGTGAAGGTGTTCCGGGTCGACAACCCGCACACCAAGCCGCTGCCGTTTTGGGAATGGCTGATCGCCGATATCCGCGAGCGCGACCGCGACGTGATGTTCCTCTCCGAGGCGTTCACACGCCCCGGCATGATGGCGCGTCTGGGCAAGATCGGTTACAGCCAGAGCTACACCTACTTCACCTGGCGCAACACCAAGGCGGAACTGAGCGAGTACCTCTCCGAGCTGAACGAGCCCCCGCTGCGCGACTGCTACCGGCCCAACTTCTTCGTCAACACGCCGGACATCAATCCGTTCTTCCTGCAGGACTCCGGCCGCGCCGGGTTCCTGATCCGCGCCGCGCTGGCGACCATGGGGTCCGGGCTGTGGGGCATGTACTCGGGCTTCGAGCTATGCGAGTCGGCGGCGATTCCGGGCAAGGAAGAGTATCTGGACTCGGAGAAGTACCAGATTCGCGTCCGCGACTACCACGCACCGGGCAACATCATCGCCGAGATCGCCCAGCTCAACCGCATCCGACGGCAGAACCCGGCACTGCAGACGCACTTGGGTTTCAAGGCCTACATGGCCTGGAACGACAACATCCTCTACTTCGGCAAGCGCACACCAGACCTGTCGAACTTCATTCTGGTGGCCATCAGTCTCGATCCGCACAACGCTCAGGAAGCGAATTTCGAGTTGCCGCTGTGGGAGCTCGGCCTGCCGGATGACGCCCATACCCAGGGCGAGGACCTGATGAATGGCCATCGCTGGACCTGGTACGGCAAGACCCAGTGGATGCGCATCGAACCCTGGCATCTGCCGTTCGGCATCTGGCGCCTGACCGCACAGGAGCCGGACCCGGACCTCAAGTAATTTCTCGGGCGCAGCTGTTAATTCATTTGAATCATACGTTTATGACGCTTTGTTGATGTGAATTCAGCTGTTGCTCTGCCGTTGCCTAATGCGCCGATCCGGCCTGGGCCTTCACACCGCGACAGGAATGAAGAACATGGCAAAACCGCGCAAACCCGCCGCTTTTATCAAGGACCCGCTCTGGTACAAGGACGCGGTGGTGTATCAGGTGCACCTGAAGTCCTTCTACGACTCGAACAACGACGGCGTCGGTGACTTCCCCGGCCTGATCGAGAAGCTGGATTACATCGCCGATCTTGGGGTGAACACCATCTGGCTGCTGCCGTTCTATCCGTCGCCGCGGCGTGACGATGGTTACGACATCGCTGATTACCGCGGCGTGCATCCGGAATACGGCAGCATGGCCGACGCCCGGCGCTTCATCGCCGAGGCGCACAAGCGCGGGTTGCGGGTGATCACCGAACTGGTCATCAACCACACGTCCGACCAGCACCCCTGGTTCCAGCGCGCGCGCAAGGCGAAGAAGGGCTCGGCAGCGCGGGATTTCTACGTCTGGTCGGATACCGACAAGAAGTACGACGGCACACGGATCATCTTTCTCGACACCGAGAAATCCAACTGGACGTGGGACCCAGTGGCCAAGCAGTACTTCTGGCACCGCTTCTATTCGCACCAGCCGGACCTCAACTTCGACAACCCGCAGGTGATGAAGGCCGTGCTGGCGGTGATGCGCTACTGGCTGGACATGGGCATCGACGGTCTGCGCCTGGACGCGATTCCCTACCTGGTCGAGCGCGACGGCACCAACAACGAGAACCTGCCGGAAACTCACGCGGTGCTCAAGGCGATCCGCGCCGAGATCGACGCCAACTATCCCGACCGCATGCTGCTGGCCGAAGCCAACCAGTGGCCGGAAGACACCCAGCTGTATTTCGGCGGCGAAGACGGCGGCCCGGGTGACGAATGCCACATGGCCTTCCACTTCCCGCTGATGCCACGCATGTACATGGCCATCGCCCAGGAGGACCGCTTCCCGATCACCGACATCCTGCGCCAGACCCCGGACATCCCGGAGAACTGCCAGTGGGCGATCTTCCTGCGCAACCACGATGAGCTGACACTGGAGATGGTGACCGACAAGGAGCGCGACTACCTCTGGAACTACTACGCCTCGGACAAGCGCGCACGGATCAACCTGGGCATACGCCGGCGCCTGGCGCCGCTGCTGGAGCGTGACCGCCGGCGGATCGAGTTGCTCAACAGCCTGCTGCTCTCCATGCCCGGCACGCCGGTGATCTACTACGGCGACGAGATCGGCATGGGCGACAACATCTTCCTCGGCGACCGCGACGGCGTACGCACGCCGATGCAGTGGTCGGTGGACCGCAACGGCGGCTTCTCCCGCGCCGACCCACCGAACCTGGTGCTGCCACCGGTGATGGACCCGCTCTACGGCTACTACACGATCAACGTCGAGGCCCAGCAGCGCGATCCGCATTCGCTGCTCAACTGGACGCGGCGGATGCTGACCATCCGCAAGCAGTTCAAGGCCTTCGGCCGCGGCACCCTGAAGATGCTCGCGCCGAGCAACCGCCGCATCCTCGCCTACATGCGCGAATTCACCGGAGCGAACGGCGAAACCGAGATCATTTTCTGCGTCGCCAACGTCTCGCGCTCGGCCCAGGCCGCGGAGCTGGAAATGTCGCAGTACGCCGGCATGGTGCCGGTGGAGATGGTCGGCGGCAGTGCCTTCCCGCCCATCGGTCAGCTGCCGTATCTGCTGACCTTGCCGCCATACGGCTTCTACTGGTTCCAGCTCGCGCTGACCAACCAGATGCCGAGCTGGCACCAAGAGCCGGTGGACACCATGCCGGACTTCCAGACGCTGGTACTCAAGCGCCTGGATACCCTGACCGCCGCCAACCGGCGCATTCTGGAAACCGAAGCGCTACCAGCCTATCTGCCGAAACGGCGCTGGTTTGCCGCCAAGGACGTGGCGATCGAGTCGGTCCGCATCAGCTACTGCGTGCCATTCGGCGACCCAAATCGCCCGGTGCTGCTCAGCGAGCTTTGCGTGGAATCCGCCGGGCGCAGCGATCTGTACCAGCTGCCGCTGGGTTTTCTGGCCGAGACCGAATTCGAGGTCGCATTGCCGCAGCAACTGGCCCTGGCGCGGGTACGCCGCGGGCCGCAGGTCGGCCTGATGACCGATGCCTTCGCCCTCGAGCAGTTCAGCGCCGCAGTCATTCAGGGCCTGCGCGACGAGCTGGTACTGCCTTGCAACGACGGTGAGATCCGCTTCGTGCCGATGCCGCAACTGGCCGACCTGCAATTGCCGGGGCACCCCGAGGTGCGCTTTATCTCTGCGGAGCAGTCGAACAGCTCGGCGATCATCGACAACAAGGTGATGATCAAATTGCTCCGTCGCGTGGCACCGGGCGTCCACCCTGAACTGGAAATGGGCGGTTTCCTCACTGAACGCGGTTTCGCTCATATCTCCGGCATGCTCGGTCAGGTCAGCCGCATCAACAAGCAGGGCGAGCCGGTTGCCCTGATGGTGATCCAGCACTTCCTCGACAGCCAGGGCGATGCCTGGGTGTGGACGCTGAACAACCTCGACCGCGCGGTGCGTGACGAAATCGCGGGCGGCGTGTCGATGCACGAGAACCAGTTCAGCGCCCTCGACGAACTGCAGGCCTTCAACCGCCTGCTCGGCCAGCGGCTCGGCGAGATGCACATGGCGCTCGCCACGCAGACCGAAGATCCGGCCTTCGCCTACGAAAGCACCAGCAAAGCCGACGCCAAGCAGTGGGAGCAGAGCGTCAGCGCGCAGCTGGAGCAGGCGCTGCAGCGCCTCGAGGAACATCGCTCGAGCTTCGATCGCAAGGAGGCCACCGCGCTCGGCCAACTGCTGGCGCGGCGCGACGAACTGCTCGAACAAGTGCAACGTCTGGCTGCTAGAACCGTTGGTGGCGTGCGGACCCGTGTCCACGGCGATCTGCACCTCGGCCAGGTGCTGGTGGTGCAGGGCGATGCCTACTTCATCGACTTCGAAGGGGAGCCGGCCCGCTCGCTGGATGAGCGGCGCGCCAAACATAGTCCGTTCAAGGATGTCTCAGGCCTGCTGCGTTCGTTCGAGTACGCCGCGGCCATGACCATCCGCGGTGCGCAGATCAGCGACAGCACGCCCGAGGCCGATCAGGCACGGCAACGTATCGCGGCGAGTTACCAGGGCAGTGCGCAGGCGGCCTTCCTCGAAGCCTACCGCGAGGCCACCGCCGAGTTGCCGCACGACTGGCGCGACGCGGATGGCGCGAATGCTGCACTGCTGCTGTTCAGCCTGGAAAAATGCGCTTACGAGATCGTTTACGAAGCGGAGAACCGACCAACCTGGTTGCCCGTCCCGCTACAGGGATTGCTGGCCCTGGCACAACAGCTTTTCGATGGAGGCTCCAATGACTGATCGTCCGGTTCTGACCATGCCAGGGGAAACCCTGATGCCCAGCGACGCCGATGTAGACGCCCTGGTGCGAGCCGAGCATGGCAACCCGTTTTCCATTCTCGGGCCGCATCCTGACGGCGGGGGAATCGTGATTCGCGCCTACCTGCCCAATGCCCTGGGTGCCGAAGTGCTCGACCGCGATGAGCAACTGCTTGCCGTGATGGAGCAGGGGCAGGTGCCCGGATTCTTCTTTATCCGCCTGCCACATCAGCAACCCTACCTGCTGAAGATTCGCTGGGCCGGCGGCGAGCAGATTACCGAAGACCCCTACAGCTTCGGTCCGCAACTGGGCGAGCTGGACATGCACTTGTTTTCCGAAGGCAATCACCGGCAGATCGGCCGGGTATTCGGCTCGCAGGTGCTGGAAGTCGACGGTGTGCAGGGCGTGCGTTTCGCCGTCTGGGCGCCCAATGCTCGGCGCGTGTCGGTGGTCGGCAGCTTCAACGGCTGGGACGGCCGCCGTCATCCGATGCGGCTGCGCTTTCCGTCCGGCGTCTGGGAGCTGTTCATTCCGCGCTTGCAGCCTGGTGACACCTACAAGTACGAGATTCTCGGGCCGAACGGCATCCTGCCGCTCAAAGCCGACCCGATCGCCCTGGCAACCGAGCATCCGCCGGGAACCGCTTCGGTCATCGCCCGTCCGCTGGATTACCAATGGAAGGACCATGGCTGGCTGCAGCAGCGCGCGGCGCGTCAGTCGATCAAGGCACCGATGAGCATCTATGAGCTGCATGCGGGCTCCTGGCGACGTGACGGCGGTGACGATGGCCGCCTGTATGACTGGCACGAGCTGGCCGAGCGGCTGATCCCCTACGTGGTGGACATGGGCTTCACCCACATCGAGCTGATGCCGATCATGGAGCATCCGTTCGGCGGTTCCTGGGGTTACCAGCTGCTTTCGCAGTTCGCACCGAGCGCGCGCTACGGCAACGCCCATGATTTCGCCGAGTTCGTCGACGCCTGCCATAACGCCGGCATCGGTGTGATCCTCGACTGGGTGCCGGCGCACTTTCCCACCGACGCCCATGGCCTGGGCGAATTCGACGGCACCGCGCTGTACGAATACGCGCACCCGTTCGAGGGCTTCCATCAGGACTGGGATACCTACATCTACAACCTCGGCCGCACCGAGGTGCACGGTTTCATGCTCGCTTCGGCGCTGCACTGGCTGCGCGAATTCCACGTCGATGCCCTGCGTGTCGATGCGGTGGCATCGATGCTCTATCGCGACTACTCGCGCAAGGACGGCGAGTGGATTCCGAACCGCCATGGCGGGCGTGAGAACCTCGAGGCGATCGACTTCCTCCGCCATCTGAACGACGTGGTGGCTACGGAAACCCCTGGCGCGCTGGTGATCGCCGAGGAATCGACAGCCTTTCCGGGGGTCAGCAAGCCCACCA
The DNA here is from genome assembly GCF_014764705.1 of Stutzerimonas kunmingensis. Classification (GTDB taxonomy): domain Bacteria; phylum Pseudomonadota; class Gammaproteobacteria; order Pseudomonadales; family Pseudomonadaceae; genus Stutzerimonas. The sequence continues at coordinate 6,511 of NZ_JACXXG010000007.1, read as the reverse complement.
GCGAAGGTGGCCTCGGCTTTTCCTACAAGTGGAACATGGGCTGGATGCATGACTCGCTGAAGTACATCCAGGAAGACCCGATCAATCGGCAGTACCACCACGACAAGATGACCTTCAGCATGGTCTACGCCTATTCCGAGCACTTCGTCCTGCCGATTTCCCACGACGAAGTGGTCCACGGCAAAGGCTCGCTGGTCGACAAGATGCCCGGGGATCGCTGGCAGAAGTTCGCCAACCTGCGCGCCTACTTGTCGTTCATGTGGACGCACCCGGGCAAGAAGCTGCTGTTCATGGGCAGCGAGTTCGGCCAGTGGCGCGAGTGGAACCATGACCGCGAGCTGGACTGGCATCTGCTCGAAGAGGCCGATCACCGTGGCGTGCAGAACCTGGTGCGCGATCTGAACCGGCTGTACAGCCAGGAACCGGCGTTGCACGAATTGGACAGCGACCCGCAGGGCTTTCAGTGGCTGATCGGCGATGATCGCGCCAACAGCGTGTTCGCCTGGCTGCGCAAGAGCTCGACCGGGCATCCGCTGCTGGTGGTTGCCAACTTCACGCCGGTGGTACGTGAGGCCTACCGCATCGGCGTTCCGGTGGACGCCAAGTGGCTGGAGGTCTTCAACAGCGACGCGGCCTGCTACGGCGGCTCGAACACCGGCAACGGCGGCGGCATGCTCGCCGAGCCGATCGAGAACCACGGTGAGAAGGTCTCGCTGTCACTGACCCTGCCGCCGCTCGGCGTGCTGGTACTGCGGCCGCAGGTGTAAGGCTGCCGCACTGAAGAGCGCCGCTCGGGACAACCTGAGCGGCGTTTTTTTTGCGGGTAGGGCATCCGCTTTATCGCGGCTTGTGCGCTCTAAGGCACTTGCAGAGCGATGCGCTAGGCTGCACCGCGATGGTCACGGTCTAGCACTCATTGAGTGTGCCTTGGAGGACGCGTTGCGGATTCCAACTAGCGGTCAAGCCCACTGCCACTGCCACGGACGCTGCGGTCGAGCCTGTCGTAGATAGAGCTGCTGACAGAACCGACCGGTGAGGCTGTTCCCCTTGGCTCCGTTCAGGTATCCGCATTTATGGCTGAGACCCTGGCCGCGAACGGAGCACGTCTCGAATCGCGATCTTCCAGGAAATCGCCTCGCTGACCCTCAGCCCGTTTCCTGGGAGACGGTCTGCTGGTCGCCGGCCTTGTTGCTGCTGCGCAGCTTCTTCGCCCGGGCTTCGAGCACCACATAGACGAGGGTGGCGAACAGCAGGGGGATCAGGAAGTAGATGACCCGGTAGCCGATCAGACCGCCGACGATGGCGCCTTTGCTCATCTCGTCGGCGAGCATTGCCACGAATACCGCCTCGATGACGCCGAGCCCGGCCGGGATGTGGGTGACCACGCCGGCGATGCTGCTGATCATCAGGATACCCAGCACTTCGGGATAGGCGGCCTTCTGGGAAAGCATGAAGTACACCACCAGCGCCATCAGCGACCAGTTGGCGGCGCCCAGCACCAGCTGGATCAGCGCCAGGCGCAGCGAAGGCAGTTGAATCTCGTGGCCGCGTATGGTCCACGAGCGGCGCTTGGAGAAGCCGCACAGCCACAGATACACCACACACGCCACCAGCAGGCCGGCGCCAAGCACCCGCAGGGCCGTGAAGCCGATTTCCCAGCTGGCCGGTGGCTGGATCCAGCCCATGGAGAAGATCATCCCGGCCAGCCACATGTAGCCCAGCCAATTGGTCAGGATGCTCATGGTGAACACCCGGGTGATCTGCGAGGGTTTCAGCCCCAGGCGCGAATACAGTCGGAAACGCAAGGCGATGCCGCCGACCCAGGCGCTCAGGTTGAGATTGAAGGCGTAACAGACGAAGGTGACCGGCAGGATCTGTCGGATCGGCAGGTCGTGCCGTGCGTAGCCTTTACCGAGCACGTCGAAGAAGCAGTACACGAGGTAGCTGCCAAAAGCGGCCGCGCCGGCCATCCATAGCGTCTGCGCCTGGTAGTTGCGCAGGGTCTTGTAGACCTCTGCCCAGTCGAGGTTGCGCGCAAGGCCGATCAGCAGGCCTACGATCAGGGCGAAGAATACGTAGGTGAGGATCTTCTTGATCAGCGGCCAGCGCCGGCGCCAGCCGCTTTTTGCCTCGGCCTGGTTGGTCTGGCTCATTGGTGGTCTCGCTGCAGGGGAGAAGGCACAGGATCTAGTGGGCGGGTGGTGTCCGGATCGATCAGCTCCAGGCGTGGCTTGTGCTCGGGGAAAAGGCTTACCAACCCCGGGAAGTGCCGCAGGAAGTGGAAGATCAGAAACGCCAAGGGCGCTCGCCACCAGAAGCCACGAATGATTCGCTCCAGAGGAATGCGTTTGCAGTCGGCCTGCAGAAGGTGGTCAAGCCGCTCATGCAGCTGGCGGTTGAACACGTGGTCGCGAATGATCAGGTTCGCTTCCAGATTAAGTGACAGGCTCAGCGGATCGAGGTTGCTCGAACCGACAGTCGACCACTCGTAATCGGTCAGTGCGACCTTGCCGTGCAGCGGTCGGCGGCAGTATTCGTGAATCTCCACTCCGTCGCGCATCAGATAGTTGTAAAGCATTCGCGCACCGAACTTGGCGATGGGCATGTCCGGCTCGCCCTGGAGGATCAGCCGCACCCGTACGCCACGCCGCGCGGCGTTGCGGATTTCCCGCAATACACGATAACCGGGGAAGAAATAGGCGTTTGCAATCAACAACCTGGAGCGAGCATCTCGAATCGCTTGCAGGTAGTGCTGCTCGATATCGTTGCGGTGCTGGTCGTTGTCGCGGGTGACGAACAATGCTCGTGCCTCGCCGCGGCTGATGCCGCCGTAGCCAGGTGTTTGCTGGCGCAGCCGGCGACGCCACCAGCGATGCGTCGGTTTGTCCGGCGCGATCTGGCTCAGGGCGAAATGATGGATATCCCGCACCACGGGACCTTCCACCTGCAGCGCATAGTCCTGCTTGGCGGCCGGGCCGAAGTCGCCCAGGTGATCGGCGGAAAAGTTGATGCCGCCAATGAAGGCAGTCTCGCCATCGACGACCACGATCTTGCGATGCATGCGGCGGAACACATTGAGCCGCCGCCCCAGCAGACGCTTGCCTGGGTCGAACATGTGAATGCGTACGCCGACCTGGGTCATGGCGGTAACGAAGTCGCCGGACAGGTCCGCCGAGCCATAACCATCGACAGTGACGTCGACGCTGGCACCGTTTTCGGCGGCCGCGATCAACGCCTTCTGCAGTTCGGTGCCTACCTTGTCCTGATACAGGATGAAGGTTTCCAGCAGCACCTCTTTCTTGGCCTGGGCGATGACCTCGAACACTCGAGGAAAGAACTCTTCGCCGTTTTCCAGTAACTGAAGGCGATTACCGTCTCTCCAGTGGTAACTCATATATGTATCTCCACCGCTAGGGGCAGATGATCGGACAAGTGTGTCCAGGGTTTGTTACCAAGTATTTGTGGATTGTGGCTGCTGGCATTGCGCACATAAATTCGGTCCAGACGTAGCATTGGCCAACGCGCCGGGAAGGTTTTGGCCACCTGGCCGTGGGACACGGCGAACACTTCGTGCAGCCCTGCACAGCGATCCAGCGTTTGGGTGGCTTTCAGCCGCCAGTCGTTGAAATCACCGGCGACCACCACAGGCGCACCTTTTGGTAGCGAGTCCAGCAGATCGCAAAGTAGCGCCAGCTGCTGCTGGCGATGCGCCTCGCGCAGGCCGAGATGCACGCAGATGGCGTGAAATTCATCGTGCCCGGGCACTTGCAGCACGCTGTGCAGCAGCCCGCGCCGTTCCGGTCCGGCGATGGAGATGTCGAGGTTCTCATAGCGAATGATCGGGAATTTGGATAGCAGGGCGTTGCCGTGGTCGCCGTCGGGGTAGACCGCATTACGACCGTAGGCGAAATCGGTCCAGATGCTGTCCGCCAGAAACTCGTATTGCGGTGTGGAGGGCCAGTTATGAAAGCGCATCGCGTGCTTGTCGTGGGTGCCAAGTACCTCCTGCAGGAACACCACGTCCGCTGAAACGCTACGCACGGCTTCACGCAGTTCCGGCAAAATGAACCGGCGGTTCAGGGCCGTGAAACCCTTGTGGGTGTTTACGGTGAGGAGGCGGATCGAGTTGACCGCCGTAGCCATGTGGGCATCGAGATCGGCACTTTCGATTGGGTGGTCTTTGTCCAGAGTCAAACTTCAGCTCCTTCTAGTTGGCCGGGCGTGGCCTGCAGGTGTTCATCCAGGCCGAGCCGGTGCAGCAGTTGCCGCGCGTCATAAGGTGCGCGGACCTTCACGTCGTTATCGAAATAGCAGTACACCTCACGGGAGCGGCGCGCCCGTGGTGTTTTCTTGCTGATCAGACGGGCATCGTCAGGCTGACGGCCTTCGCTCCAAAGCTGGATGCGATGGCTCCAGCTGGCCAAAGCCTCGTCGGTGTAACCGCTGGTATAGAGCTCCTCGGCGCCATGCAGGCGGATGTAGATGAAATCGCTGGTGAGGTCTTCATAGTTGGGCCACTTGCCGGCGGTATCGGCCACCACCAGTGCGACCCGATACTTGCGCAGCAGGGCGATGAATTCGGGGTCGACGAAGCTTGTGTTGCGTATTTCGACGGCGTGGCGCATGCGCCGCTTGCGGTCGATGGACAGATAACTGCGGCCTTCCATGCGTGGCTCGCACTGTTTGGCGATTGCCAGCGCTGCTTCGGTGTCGTGGGGCAGCTGACGGAGAAACGTCTCGAACAGTTCTGCATCGAACTTGAACGACGGCGGAAACTGCCAGAGGATCGGGCCGAGCTTTTCCTTGAGCTGGAAAATGCCCGAGGCGAAGAAATTGGCGAGTGCTTTTTCAACCTCCTGGAGCCTTCGCACGTGGGTGATGTAGCGCGGTCCCTTGATGCTGAAGACAAAGCCTCTGGGCGTGTCGGCATACCAGTCGGCATAGCGCTCGGGCGTTTGCAGCGAGTAGAACGAGCCATTGATCTCTATGCTGCTCACCGCCCGCGAGGCAAAGATGCCGATATGAATGCTCGCCATACTGCCGCCCTACGTGAGGATCTGGTGGGTGAAGAGGGCGCTCGCCGCTGCGCCTTTTTCTTCGAGAAAAACGAGGTTGACCGCGTTCATAAACACTCCTAAACGCCGCTGCGCGCATGAAAAACTCCGACGCGCGAAGCGGCAGTGCGACCGGTGATGCACCGGTGTCCGGGCATCAATCAGAACGTCCCGTGAATAACGGAAGCTCGATAAAGCGCGGCAACAATGCCTACGCGCCCATCTGTTCCGACTTTTGCGCGCAGCAGCGGTTCATCTTTTCTCGGGAGGCTGGGGGAGATTCGGCACGGCAGGCGCGAGTGCGATGGTGATCAGTAGGGCGCTGAACGTGCCCTGCAGGCGAAGGGCAAAGCTAGTCTGCTGTCAGGCTCCACGGCAGGTCGCCAGAAAATGCATCGACCAGATAATCGATCATTACCCGAACCTTGGCTGGTGGACGGCGATCGGGTGGGTAGACCACGTGAATCCCGCCGAGCTCGACGCAAGGCTGGTCCAGTTCAAGGGCAACCAGCTCACCACTGCGCAGGGCTTTGGCGACAATGAACTGCGGCTTGTAGATCACGCCCTGGCCTCCGACCGCGGCGGCCACCAGGGCTTCACCGTTATTGGCCACCAGGTCGCCGCTGACTGCGATCCGCACCTCGCCGTTGCGGCCAAACGGCCAGACCTTGCCTGCGGCGAGATTCGGCAGGCTATAACCCAGGCAGTTGTGCTGCCCCAGATCGGCGACGCTGCGCGGCACTCCACGTTCGTCCAGGTAGCGCGGCGAGGCACAGACCAGCAACGGGCAGTCTGCAAGCCGCCGTGCCTGCATGGAGCTGTCCTGCAGCTGGCCGATACGAACGGCCATGTCCCAGCCGCCGTCGATCAGGTCGACCCGGCTGTCGGTTAGGCCTAGCTCCACTTTCACTGCCGGATGGCGGCGGCTGAACTCCGGAATGAGTGGGGCGATGAAGTGCGTGCCGAACGTCAGCGGCACATTCATTCGCAGCAGCCCGGTGGCCTCGATCCGCTGCGACGCAACGCTGGCCTCGGCTTCCTCTATCTCCGGGAGGATGCGCTGGCAGGCCTCCAGATAGTTGCTGCCGGCCTCGGTCAGGCTCAGGCGGCGGGTGCTGCGGTGGAACAACTTGACCCCGAGACGGGCCTCCAGCGCATCGACATGCTTGCTGGCCATTGCTGGCGACATTTCCAGATGGCGCGCCGCCGCCGAGAGGCTGCCAGCCGTGGCAGCGCGGGCGAATACGCGCATGCCAGTGATTCTGTCGAGCATCGCGGCTCCTACTCTTGGTTAAAACTGTCTGTGCTTTTTAGCAGGTTCTCTCACTAGCAGGCCGTTGAAAAACTCGGCTTCAACTGCCCCAACCCGTCCGGTTTGGCGCTTTTTCAAGCGCTTTGGCCTAACGGAGTCCACACAAGGCCTGACTTCAGGCCTTTTTGACAGGTTTCAGCACCAC
>NZ_JACXXG010000078.1 GCF_014764705.1 Stutzerimonas kunmingensis | reverse complement strand
CCTCGGCACCCGAACGCGGGAATTCGGCAATCACTTCACCATTGACCGGCGAGGTGTTGACGAAGTATTCGCCTTTGACCGGCGGCACGAATTCACCACCAATGTAATTGCCGTAGCGCGGCTTGAACGATACGACGGCGCCTACGGTGCCGGGTTGGGCGTAGATCATGGGAATCCTCCGAACGAACTCTTGTAATAATTAGTGCACTGGCCGAATCTCGACACGGCTCACGTTGATCATGAGTCAGTTTCATGAGCGCGACTTGACCCCAGACGGAGCTCTACTGTCGTCGACGGTCAACTTCGTGGCGTAATGTCGCAGGGCTCAGACGCCTGCTTTATTTTGATGCGCGTTTTGGCGTGATGCTCTTGGGGCACGTTTGCGCGGCTATCCAGTGCCCCGCACGAAGCGCACGGGGCTTGGCTTCAGATTGCGAGATTACGGTTGGTGGAGACTTCGATGAGTTCCTTATTCGAGCAGACAGATGCGCCAGCCGGCCTGGCGCTTGTCACCAGCGGGCAAAGACATGTCGGCGTGCTGGCCGCAGCCGCCAGCGGCCTGTGCGGCTTTATCGAGAAGCAAGGCGGAGACCCCGAGCGGGTGCTTGGAGTGTCGGGCATTGATGCGCAATTGCTGCAGCATCCGACGCTAAGCCTGGCGCTGCCCAACTACTGCCAAGTACTGGAAGAGGCGGCGCGCCAATCGGGCTGCGACAACTTCGGTCTGTACTATGGCCAGCAGTTCAAGCCGCAGGCTTTGGGGTTACTGGGCTATATCGGGCTATGTTCGGCAACCGTCGAGCAGGCGCTGATCAACTTCGCCCGCGCCTTCCCACTGCACCAGCGCAACAGCCTGATCCGCCTGGTCGATGACGGGGACTGCTATCGCTTCGACTATCAGGTCCGTCACGGCGCCATCCTCTGGCGGAGACAGGATGCAGAGCTAACGCTGGGCATGGCCCGCAACCTGATCCGTCACGTGCTCGGCAGCCAATGGGCGCCACGGGCGGTGCACTTCGAACACCCGCGCCCTGCGGATTGGCACGAGCACAGCAAGGTCTTCGATGCGCCGGTCTACTTCGAGCAACCGTACAACTCGCTGCTGATCCCCAAGGTCGGCCTGAACCGTGCCATGCCGGACAGCGATCCGATGCTGCTGATGGTCATGCAGGATTCCCTGCGCCAGCTCAGCCTGGCGGGCCGCGATGAACCTGACGTCGTCGATGATGCACGCGCACATATTCGCCAGCGCCTGGTGCTGGGCGAGCCGGGGTTGGAGGATATCGCCGAGCAGATCGGCATGACCAGTTGGTCGCTACAGCGCCGCTTGCGCGAGCAGGGCCTGACTTTCTCTGCGCTGGTGGACAAGCAGCGCCAGGAAATGGCGACCTACTATATGCGCCAGCAGCAGCTGCCCATATCGGAGCTAGCCCCCTTGCTGGGCTATTCGGAAACCAGTGCCTTTTCCCGTGCGTTCCGCCGATGGTTCGGCGTAAGCCCCCGCCAGTGGCGCCAGCACAGCGACCTGGTCAATACCAGGCAGCACTAGCAGGCCGTTGAAAAACTCGGCTTCAACTGCCCCAACCCGTCCGGTTTGGCGCTTTTTCAAGCGCTTTGGCCTAACGGAGTCCACACAAGGCCTGACTTCAGGCCTTTTTGACAGGTTTCAGCACCAC
>NZ_JACXXG010000077.1 GCF_014764705.1 Stutzerimonas kunmingensis | reverse complement strand
GCGCCAGGCATGGCGCGTAGCGCCGTGACTGGCGCTGTCGGGTTCACTGTGGTGGTGAGCCTGGCGACTTGGAGGTGAAAGTCCTCTACACACCCGGCAAGGGGAAGTGTTAGCTGAAGGCAAGGGTGTCGCGGGCGACTGCGAATCTGAAGGAAGCCCGAGGCAAAATGCTGGCCTGACGAACAGGAAGCGGATGAGGCGGCGCAGCGGGGTGAGGTGGCCATAATCGCCAAAGCCCGATACTTGCACGGAACGCTGCGACGTAGATCCGACAGGCATAAGCAGGAAGGTCGCGCGAATTACCCTGGGAGATCTGTACGCTTGCCATTGTGCTACCGATTGTCGAGAGGCGACGGGATGGGCGTGCAGAAGTCAGCCGAGGCCGTAGTAAGTGGCGGTCAACCACGCCATCAAGGGCCGAACAGGTCATGCCGCCAGTAGGCGTCAGCGTCTCGTCGATAACCGAAATGCAGAAATTTCTCCAAGAGAAGACTGTCACCCCGAGTCCCGGCCAGAGGCCGAGGATGACGCCTGACAGCGCAGAGGTATCGGCGGCGTCGGTGACGTGGATGAACGCGGAGCCGGACACGCTGATGGAGCGGGTGCTTGCACCGGCGAATCTCAAGCGTGCGTATCAGCGCGTGGTCAGCAACAAGGGGGCGCCGGGTGCCGATGGCATGACGGTCGCCGACTTGGCAGGCTACGTGAAACAGTATTGGCCCATCCTGAAGGTCAGGCTGCTGGCAGGTGAATACCATCCCCAGGCAGTGCGGGCGGTCGAAATTCCCAAACCGCAGGGCGGTATGCGGCAACTGGGCATTCCCAGTGTCGTGGATCGCCTGATCCAGCAAGCCCTGCTGCAACAGCTCACGCCGATCTTCGATCCGCTGTTCTCGGACTATAGCTACGGCTTCCGTCCGGGCAGAAGCGCTCACCAGGCTGTCGAGATGGCCCGCACCCATGTGGCGGCGGGTCATAGGTGTTGCGTGGAACTCGATCTGGAGAAGTTCTTTGATCGGGTCAACCACGACATCCTGATGTTCTGTGTTGAGCGCCATGTCGAAGACAAACAGGTGCTCAGACTCATCCGCCGTTACCTCGAAGCGGGCGTCATGTCGGGCGGGGTTGTCAGCCATCGGCAGGAGGGGGCGCCGCAAGGCGGCCCGCTTTCGCCGCTGCTGTCGAACATCCTGCTCGATGAACTCGACCGTGAGTTGGAGCGGCGAGGCCACCGCTTCGTGCGCTATGCCGATGACGCGAACATTTATGTCCGTAGTCCGCGTGCTGGCGAACGAGTGCTGGCCAGTGTCGAGCGGTTCCTGAATCACCGTCTGAAACTGAGACTGAATCGGGACAAGAGTCGCGTGGCTGGGTCGTGGAAATGCGACTACCTGGGGTATGGGATGAGTTGGCACTCGCAGCCTAGACTGCGAGTGGCAACCATGAGCCTGCGCCGTGTGCGCGATCGTCTCAGGGAACTGCTGCGAGGGGTGCGGGGCCACAAGATGGCGAATGTCATCGAGCGGGTAAACCCGGTGCTGCGAGGCTGGGCAGGCTACTTCAAGCTCAGCCAGAGCAAGCGTCCACTGGAAGAGCTGGATGGCTGGGTCAGGCACAAACTTCGCTGTGTCATCTGGCGGCAATGGAAGCAGCCCTCTACGAGGGCGCGCAACCTGATGCGCCTGGGATTGAGCGAGGAGCGTGCCTGCAAGTCGGCCTTCAATGGCCGAGGCCCGTGGTGGAACTCAGGAGCGCCGCATATGAATCAGGCGCTGCCGAAGAAGCTATGGGACAGACTTGGACTGGTCTCGATACTGGATACGATCAATCGGCTTAACCGCATGGCCTGAACCGCCGTGTACGGAACCGTACGCACGGTGGTGTGGGAGGACGGCGGCCGTGAGGCCGCCTCCTACCCGATCC
>NZ_JACXXG010000076.1 GCF_014764705.1 Stutzerimonas kunmingensis | reverse complement strand
CAGACGGTGCCGGTGATCGACCGGCACAGCGGCGAGATCCGCCAGGCGCAGGTGTTCGTCGCGGTGCTCGGCGCCTCCAGCTACACCTTCGCCGAAGCCACCTGGTCGCAGCAGCTGCCGGACTGGCTGGGCTCGCATACCCGCTGCTTCGCCTTCCTCGGGGGCGTGCCGGAGATCGTGGTGCCGGACAACCTGCGCAGCGCGGTGAGTAAGAGCCATCGCTACGAGCCGGACATCAACCCGAGCTACCGCGATCTGGCCGAGCACTATGGCGTGGCGGTGGTGCCGGCGCGGGCGCGTAAGCCGCGCGACAAGGCTAAGGCCGAGGTCGGCGTGCAGGTGGTCGAGCGCTGGATCCTCGCCGCGCTGAGGAACCGCCAGTTCTTCTCCTTGGACGAACTCAACAGTGCCATCGCCTTATTGCTGGAGCGCCTCAACCGACGACCGTTTCGCAAGCTGCCGGGCTCCCGGCACTCGGCCTTCGAAGCCCTGGATCGTCCGGTGCTGCGGCCGCTGCCGGAGCAACCCTACGTGTATGCCGAGTGGAAGAAGGCGCGTGTGCACATCGACTACCACGTCGAGGTTGATGGGCACTACTACTCGGTGCCGTACCAACTGGTGAACAAACAACTGGAAGTACGCCTGACAGCGCGCACAGTGGAGTGCTTCCACGCCAATCAGCGGGTGGCCAGCCACCTTCGCTCACCGCACAAGGGCCGGCACAGCACACAGGCCGAGCACATGCCCAAGAGCCATCGCGAGCACGCCGAGTGGACGCCACAACGGCTGATCCGCTGGGCTGAGCAGACCGGGCCGAACACGGCCGGCGTGATCAGCCACATCCTCGAACGGCGCATCCACCCAACCCAAGGCTACCGGGCCTGCCTGGGCATCCTGCGCCTGGGCAAGACCCATGGCGAAGTGCGCTTGGAGTTGGCCTGCCGTCGCGCCCTCAGCCTCGGTGCGTGCAGCTACAAGAGCCTCGAATCGATCCTGCGCCAGGGTTTGGAAAGCCTGCCGTTGGCTCAAGCCAACCTGCCCCTGCTGCCGGACGACCACGCCAATCTGCGCGGCCCCGGCTACTACCACTGAACACAAGGAATCCCACCATGCTGCCCCATCCGACCCTGGACAAGCTCCAGACCCTGCGCCTGACCGGCATGCTCAAGGCACTCGCCGAGCAACTGAAAACCCCCGACATCGACAGCCTGAGCTTCGTGGAACGCCTCGGCCTGCTGGTCGACCGCGAACTGACCGAACGCGACGACAAGCGCCTCAGCAGCCGCCTGCGTCAGGCCCGGCTCAAGCACAACGCCTGCCTCGAAGACATCGACTACCGCAGCCCGCGCGGACTCGACAAGGCGCTGATCCTCCAGCTGAGCAGCGGTCAGTGGTTACGCGACGGACTCAACCTGATCATCAACGGGCCCACCGGCGTGGGTAAAACCTGGCTGGCCTGCGCCCTGGCACACCAGGCCTGCCGAGAGGGTTACAGCGTGCGTTACCTGCGCTTGCCGCGCCTGTTGGAAGAGTTGGGCCTAGCCCATGGCGACGGGCGCTTCGCCAAGCTGATGAGCGGCTATGCCAAGACCGACCTGCTGATCCTTGATGACTGGGGCCTGGCCCCGTTCACCGCCGAACAGCGCCGCGACATGCTGGAGCTACTGGACGACCGCTACGGCCAGCGCTCGACCCTCGTGACCAGCCAAATGCCCGTGGACAACTGGCACGAACTGATCGGCGATCCAACCCTGGCCGATGCCATCCTCGACCGCCTGGTGCACAACGCCTACCGGATCAACCTCAAGGGCGAGTCGATGAGAAAGCGGGTGAAGAAATTGACGGCGCCGGGCGCCTCAGACTAACAATGCAACCCCTGCGTCGCTGCGCTCCGACTGCCTGTCCGAATGATCGTGGAACAGGTGTCCGGATCAGCGTGGGCTGAGTGTCCGAATGGCGTGGAATCCGCACT
>NZ_JACXXG010000075.1 GCF_014764705.1 Stutzerimonas kunmingensis | reverse complement strand
CTCCTACACGCATTAACGCTATACACAGAGCTCATCCAGGCCAATGGCTGCGACGGCGCAAGTATCGCAAGCGTGTTGCGCCTGTTCGCGAAGGCTGTCGGCGGTGACCGTGAGCTGGACTCGATTGAGCCTTGGCAGGTACGGGCATTTCTCGACGGCAATCGGCCACTGACGCGGTACTGGCACCGCAAGCATTCCGCCTTGCTGGGCTTCTTTCGCTTCGCCCTCGCCCGTGGCCTGCTGCCGTGCATTCCGCTGCCGCTCGATACCCCCAGGTGCCGGCAGATCTTCCAGCCCTATGTGTACACCGAGAGCGAGATGGTTCGGCTCATCGACGCAATCGATGGTTTGCGCACGACTCGGATTACGCCGCGCACCTTTCGTACGCTGCTACTGCTCTTGTACGGCACCGGCCTGCGTCTGAGCGAGGCGCTGCACCTGTCCCTTGCCGACGTCGACCTTCAGCAGAACTTGCTGACCATCCGAGACACGAAGTTCTACAAGACACGGTGGGTACCGGTTGGGCCGCACCTTGCACAAATCCTGCGAGACTACGTCCAGACCTTTCACGCAACGCGCGACGCCAAGTCGGCGTCGCCGCTGCTGATCTGCAGTGACGGTGGTCCGCTCAAGGCGAGCGGTGCACGGCGCGCCTTTGCTCGACTCAGATCGAAGGCCAACATCCGACGTAGCGACTGCGCCCGCTACCAACCACGACTCCACGACCTGCGGGCCACCTTTGCCGTTCGCCGGCTGATCACATGGTATCGGCAGGGCGCCGACGTCCAGAAGCTCCTACCGCTGCTGTCCACCTACCTTGGGCACACGAGCATCGCAGCCACCCAGGTCTATTTGCCCTTGACACCAGAATTGCTCGTCGAGGCATCGACCCGCTTTGAGCGCTACGCAACAGGACAGGAGGATCACCATGAGTGAATCGAACCTGCTGGCCCCGTGGGTCAGGCGATTTCTGGTGGAGTATCTGGTCACCGTGAGATGCATGGCCAGAAGCACCCAGCTCAGCTACCGCGACACGCTCGCCAAGGTCATTCGGTATGCTGCGCACGCAGTGGGCAAACGACCTGACCTGCTCAATGTGGACGATCTCAGTCGGGAGCTGATCACCCAGTTCCTCCCGTCAACGGCGAGTAACAAGGACCTCACCGCGAGGACCATCAACCAGCGTCTGGCAGCGCTGCACACGTTTGCCCGCTTCGTCGGCGAGTACGGCCCGGAACACCTGGAATGGTCTGGGCGCATTCTCTCGATTCCTTTCAGGAAGTTTGCCCGCCCTCAGATCCCTTACCTGGAGAAGCCAGAGATGGACGCACTCTTGGCTGCAACGGATATGCAGACGGCGCAGGGAATCCGTGACCATGCGCTGTTGCTGTTCTTGTACAACACCGGATCCCGCGCAGCTGAGGCCGCGCAGCTCAAGGTGGCGGATTTGCAGCTGCAGGTGGCGGGCGGCACCCGCAACGCGTTCGTCAAGCTGCAAGGCAAGGGTGGAAAGGCACGGCTCTGCCCGCTATGGATGCGTACCGCCGATGAGCTCTCATCACTGATTTCAGGACGGTCCCCGGAGCAGCACGTCTTTCTCAACCGTTGTGGTCGGCCGATAACGCGCTTCGGCGTTCACGCCCTGGTGGAGCGCTATGCCAGGCAGGTCGCCAATCAATTCCCGGCGCTCAAAGCCAAGCGCGTAAGCCCGCACACGATTCGGCACACCACGGCAACCTACCTGTTGCGCGCCGGGGTCGACATCAACACCATTCGAGCTTGGCTCGGTCACGTCTCGCTCAACACCACAAATGTGTATGCGCAAATCGATCTCGAGATGAAGTCGCGTGCTCTGGCACAACTGGAGCCTGCGGGCAAGTCGCCGCGGCGGCCGATGGGATCAGACTTGATGCAGTTTCTGCGTTCACTGTAGCGAATAGTTCTGTGGCCTACAGATCGCGCCACCCCGCAGCCGAGGCCGTGCCGCGGACTGAAGGCCACATAAATCGCAAGGCCACACAAGATATG
>NZ_JACXXG010000074.1 GCF_014764705.1 Stutzerimonas kunmingensis | reverse complement strand
GCGCCAGTGGAGGGCGTGGGTGCGCTGCCGTTCGAGTTCGAGCCCGGCCAGTTCCTCACGCTTTCGGTGCATTCAGGCGGGAACCAGGTCAAGCGCTCGTATTCGATCGCTTCATCGCCATGCTGCCACGGCTGGTGCGACCTGACGGTCAAGCACGAAAGCGGCGGCATCGTCTCGGGTTACCTGCACGAGCAGGTGAAGGAAGGCGATCTCCTCGATGCGTCCGGCCCCTACGGCCGCTTCACCTTCCGCGGCGTCGAGTCCGACAGTGTCGTGTTCCTGGGCGGCGGCGTCGGCATCACGCCGCTGATGAGTTCCATCCGCTACCTGACCGACCAGAGCTGGAACGGCCGGATCGACCTGGTCTACGCCTGCAAGGACCTGGAAAGCGTGATCTTCCGCGACGAGCTGAACCAACTCGCCCGCCGGCATCCGAACCTGCATGTGTCCATCGTGCTGAGCGACGAGTCATCGGCGGCATGGACCGGCCCGCGTGGGTTCATCACCGCCGAACTGCTGGGGCAGATTCCGCAGATCCGTTCGCGCCGCATCCACTTGTGCGGTCCGTCGGTGATGATGGACGCGGTCCGCAACGAACTGGGCAAGCTGGGCATCGACCTGGCGTCGGTTCATTCCGAGCTGTTCCTGAGCCCCTCCAGGACAGTGCCTCCCGGCCTGGAGGTGTCGGCGGGCGACACGGCGACGGCCGTCACCTGCAGCTTCGAGCGGTCCGGAAAAAAGGCGCCGCTGGCGGCCGGCCAGACCGTTCTCGAGGCCGCCGAAGAGGTCGGCGTTCCGATCGAATATGCCTGCCGGCAGGGTTACTGCGGCCTCTGCAAGATCAAGCTGCTGTCGGGCGAGGTCACCATGGACGTGGACGACGGTCTGACGCCACTCGATCGTTCCTCGGGCGTGATCCTGGCCTGCCAGGCGAAAGCGTCGGCCGATATCTCGGTGGATGCGTAGATGCGCAACCAGGATCGCATCATCGCGACGATCATCTTCTCGATGCTGGTGGTCCTGTGGCTGGGTTTCCTGGTGCACCGCTCTTCCTTCTTCGCCGGAAGCCTCCTGGGTGGCGTGTTCGGCGTCGTAGGCGCGGCGTTCATGCTCGTCCCGCTCACCTACACCGTAATCAAGCGCAGCGCTACGCTGCGCCGCGCATTCACCAGGAAGCATGGCTTCGGCGCATTGCTGCAGGCGCACGTCTATTTCGGCTTGGTAGGCGCGCTGTTGGCCATCCTCCATAGCGGGCACAAGTTCCAGAGTGCGCTCGGCGTCGCGCTGACGGCATCGATGCTGCTGAGCGTGCTCACTGGGTTCATCGGCCAGCATTACCTGCGCTACGTCGCGGAGAACATCCGCGAGAAGAAGGCGCAGATCGACGGGCTGTGGCGCCTTCTGGATGGGCAGTACTGGGCCTACGCGCAAGGACCAACAGCGGGCGTTGCCGGTACGCCCAAGGCCAGCGCCGAACTGCTGCCACTGGCATCCGCCGCCGCCGATCTGCAGTACTCGATCCAGTTCCAGGAGCGGGTGCGCAGGCTGTTCAACGCCTGGCTGTCGGCACACATCGCGTTCTCGATCATCTTCTATCTTCTGCTGGCGTTGCATATCTGGGCTGGCATCTACTTCGGGTTGCGGTGGTTCAGATGAGTCGAAAGGGAAAGATCCTCGCCGCGCTGCTCGCGGTCCTGGCGCCGGTGTCGGCAGTCGCACTGTGGACATACCTTCCGCAAATGCAGCGCGCCGCGACGTGGCAGAACATGGCCTCTCCGGGCCCCCTGTCCAGCGCACATGCGTTTCTCAAAGAGGACTGTGCGGCGTGCCACACGCCGGTGAAGGGCGTGGAGGACGCGACTTGCGTGGCCTGCCATGCAAACGAGACCGTCCTGGTCCAGCGACAACCGACGGCATTCCATGCCGACATCGCCGGCTCGAACAACTGCGTGGCCTGCCACAAGGAACACGACGCCGGCCGCAGCCTGCGTGGTATGGACCATGCGGCTTTGACCGACATCATCGTGCGATGGCTCGATCGGGCCCCGGAGGGTCATGAGGGGGCGGTGCTGCTCGCGCACCTCAAGGCACACCGGCCCGAGGCGCTGCCGGGCAACCTCTCGCTTGCCAACGGCATGACTTACAAGGAGACGCTGCTGGACTGTGCGAGCTGCCACAAGACCACCGACCCGCACGTCCAGGTCTTCGGAAACGACTGCGCGACATGCCACGGCACGACCACATGGTCGATTGCCGAGTACCGGCATCCACCGCCGAGTTCCACCGAGTGCGGCCAGTGCCACCTCGCGCCGCTCAGCCACTACAAGGAGCACTTCGGAATGATGTCCAAGCCGATAGCGGGTGTCAGGAATGCGGAACCTGAGCAGTGCTATCTCTGCCACCAGACCAC
>NZ_JACXXG010000073.1 GCF_014764705.1 Stutzerimonas kunmingensis | reverse complement strand
GGGTGATCAGTATGGAAATGATGGGCAAAATCCGCCGGATGTATTTCCGCGACAAGCTGTCGCTGCATGAGATAGCCAAGCGCACCGGGTTGGCGCGCAACACGATTCGCAAGTGGGTCAGAGCACCTGAGGCCAAGCCGCCGGTCTACCAACGCCGCGCGATCTTCAACAAACTCAGCCCTTTTCACGCCACGCTGGAGCAGGCGCTAAAAGCCGATTCGCTGCGGCCCAAGCAACAGCGGCGCAGTGCCAAGGCGCTGTTGGCGCAAATCAAAGCCGAAGGTTATGACGGTGGCTACAGCCAGCTCACCGCGTTTATCCGTGCCTGGCGAGGGGGACAGGGCAAGGCGTCGCAGGCCTTTGTGCCGCTGACCTTTGCTCTTGGCGAGGCGTTTCAGTTTGACTGGAGCGAGGAAGGCTTGCTGGTCGGCGGCATTTACCGGCGTATGCAGGTGGCACATCTGAAGCTGTGTGCCAGCCGTGCGTTCTGGCTTGTGGCGTATCCGAGCCAGGGCCATGAGATGTTATTTGACGCCCATACACGCTCGTTCGGCTCCTTGGGCGGCGTGCCGCGCCGGGGCATCTACGACAACATGAAGACCGCCGTCGACAAGGTCAATAAGGGCAAAGGCCGGGCGGTGAATGCACGCTTTGCGGTGATGTGCGCGCATTACCTGTTCGATCCGGACTTCTGCAACGTCGCCGCTGGTTGGGAAAAGGGCATCGTTGAAAAGAACGTGCAAGACAGCCGCAGGCGTATCTGGCTAGACGCCCAGGACTGCCAGTTTCACTCCTTCGAGGAACTCAATGCCTGGCTGGGCCAGCGCTGCCGCGCGCTTTGGAACGAGCTGACGCACCCTCAATACAGCGGGCTGAGTGTGGCCGAAGTGCTGGAGTTGGAGCGCGCTGAACTGATGCCTGTGCCAGCGCCATTCGACGGTTACGTCGAGCGGCCTGCGCGGGTCTCCAGCACCTGCCTGGTCAGCGTCGGGCGCAACCGCTACTCGGTGCCGTGTGAGTACGCGGGTAAGTGGGTCAGCAGCCGTTTGTATCCGACGCGAATCGAGGTGGTGGCTGACGACGCGCTGATCGCCAGCCATGTCCGCTTGCTGGATCGCGACCAGGTCAGCTATGACTGGCAGCACTACCTCCCGCTGATCGAACGCAAGCCCGGTGCGCTGCGCAACGGCGCGCCCTTTGCTGATCTGCCGGCGCCGCTGCGTCAGCTTAAGCACGGTCTGGGGCGTCATGCCGGCGGTGACCGGATCATGGCGCAAGTTCTGGCTGCCGTACCGGTCGCCGGGCTCGATGCCGTGCTGGTAGCCGTTGAGCTGGTACTGGAGAGCGGCAGCCTGAGCGCCGAACACATCCTCAATGTCGTGGCACGGCTGACAGCATCCGAACCACCACCCAGCGTCGAAACCCACTTGTCGCTCAAGGAAGCCCCCGTCGCTAACACGGCGCGCTACGACCGCCTGCGTGGCCAGGCCGAGGAGGTCGGTCATGCGTGATTTGATGGCGGAACTCAAGGAGCTGCGCCTGCACGGCATGGCCACGGCCTGGGCGGAGTTAACTGCACAGGGTGAGTCGAACACAGCCTCGTCCAAGTGGCTGCTCGAACACCTGCTGGAACAAGAGCACACAGATCGCGCCATGCGCTCGGTGAGCCACCAGATGAACATGGCCAAGCTGCCGATGCACCGCGATCTGGCCGGCTTCGACTTCAGCGCCTCCAGCGCCGACGCTCGCTTGATCAGCGAGCTGGCCAACCTGAGCTTTACCGACACCGCGCAGAACGTGGTGCTGATCGGTGGGCCAGGCACCGGTAAAACCCACCTAGCCACCGCGCTGGCCGTGTCCGGCATCACCCGGCACGGTAAGCGCGTGCGCTTCTACTCCACGGTCGATCTGGTCAATCTGCTGGAGCGCGAAAAACACGACGGCAAAGCCGGGCGGATCGCCCAGGCACTGCTGCGCATGGATCTGGTCATCCTCGACGAACTGGGTTATCTGCCGTTCAGCCAGGCTGGCGGTGCGTTGCTGTTTCACCTGCTGTCCAAGCTGTACGAACACACCAGCGTGGTGATCACCACCAACCTGAGCTTCGCCGAATGGTCGAGCGTGTTCGGCGACGCCAAGATGACCACCGCCCTGCTGGATCGGCTGACCCACCACTGCCACATCGTCGAAACCGGTAACGAGTCCTATCGCCTGCAACACAGTAGCTTGGCGGCCCAGGCCAAGATCAAATCACGGGAGCGAAAGCGTAAGGGCGGCCAGGAACCGGAGGACGATGAGCCGTTCTGATTTCATGGCGACGACGGCCTGCTACATGGCTGCGTGTGGCAGGTTAAACAACTGAACTGGGCTAGCGAAGGAGTGGGGGCAACAGCAGCTGCGCTGGTAGACTTATCCACAGTTGCTGGTAACAAAATCAGCAATCCGCCCTGGGTCAAATTTCAATCGGCAGGGTGGGTCAATTTTCCATCAGCGCCAACA
>NZ_JACXXG010000072.1 GCF_014764705.1 Stutzerimonas kunmingensis | reverse complement strand
GTAAGCGTTCATTCCAAGACATCCTGCCATCCCGCTGACTTCCGCCCTAGAGTGACCTCGCATTCAACAACGCGAGGTTATTTCCATGAGAAAACACCGCACCGCAGAACAGTGGCAAGTCCTAATCGGTCAGCAGCGTGACAGCGGCCTGTCGGCCACGCAGTTCTGCAAGGAGCACAAACTCGGTTATGCCAGCTTCTGTAGTTGGCGCAAGCGCCTGTTGAGTCAGCCGGTCGGTGAGGCTGCGGATTCTGGTTATGCCAGCTTCCTGGATCTGTCATCGCTGATGGATGACTCGGCCTCTCCCGGAAGCGGCTGGAATATCGTGCTGAGCCTGGGTAATGGTGTTGAGCTAAGGCTGAGCCAGATCAGATGATCGGTCTGGATAGCCAGGCCCGGATCTGGCTGTGCACCGAGCCCACGGATATGCGCAAATCCTTCCGGGGGCTGAGCGCTCTGGTCCGCAATCAACTCAAGCAAGATCCGCTCAGCGGGCAGTATTTTGTCTTCGTTAACCGTCGCAAGACCCAAATGAAGATGTTGTATTTCACGCCCACGGGCTACTGCCTGTGGGCCAAGCGACTGGAGCAGGGGCAGTTCCGGGTACGGCCGTCTTCTTCGGGACAGCGCCCCTTAAACCTGACTGATCTCCAGTTGCTGATTGACGGTATCGAGGTGCAAAAGTACCGTCAGTTCAAGCGTTTTCGGGGCACGTAGCGGGTTGTGTTCCGGTATAATATCGGCCATGAATTCAATGGCTTCCGCGTCCTATTCCAACGCCCCTTCCTACTCGGTACTGGCCGAGGAGAATGCCCTGTTGCGTGAGCAGCTACAGGTCATGCAGCGGCAGTTGGACTGGTTCAAGAAGCAGCTGTTCGGCCCCAAGTCCGAGAAGCAGGTGTATGACCTCCCGGAGCAGGGCGGCCTGTTCCAATCGAATGATGCGGCTAGCCCGGAGAAGCCTCTCGATGCGGAGAAACGCCCGGTTCGGGCTTATCAGCGAGGCACCGGAAAGAAACAGCGGGACGACGACTGCCTGAACGATACGGGTCTGCGTTTTACAGCGGACGTGCCAGTGGAAGTTGTTGAACACCTGCCGCCGGAGCTAAGCGGCCCCGACGCCGACCAGTACGACATCCTTGGCACCAAAACGACCTATCGGCTGGCCCAGCGGACGTCCAGTTACGTGGTGTTGCAAGTGGAACGCCCCGTATTTCGGCGCAAGGGCAGCGACAAGCCCGTGACCACGCCGGCCCCGTCCAACGTACTGGACAACAGCCTGGCCGACGTCAGCTTGTTGGCGGGTCTGATGGTCGACAAGTTCCAGTTTCACCTACCGCTGTATCGCCAACACCAACGCATCCAGCAAGCGGGTATTACCCTCAGCCGCAGCACCCTCACCAATCTGATCAAGCGATCTATTGATCTGCTGCGGCCGATCGTGGATGCCCAGACCGACAATGTTCTGCGCAGCCGGGTGTTGGCGATGGATGAGACGCCGATTAAAGCTGGCCACCAGGGTCGGGCAGGCCCACAAAAAGGCAAGATGAAATCCGGCTGGTTCTGGCCGTTATACGGCGATGCCGATGAAGTGGTGTTCACTTACTCGAACAGTCGAGGCCGAGCCCATATCGAGCAGGTACTGAACGAACAGTTCAGCGGAACTCTGATCAGTGACGGCTATGCTGCTTATGCCCGCTATGCCGCCGCACAGCAGAACATCATCCACGCGCAGTGCTGGGTGCACAGTCGTCGTTACTTCATTGAGGCGCAGAAGGACCACCCGATAACTGCCACCGAAGCCCTTCAGCAGATTGCCAAGCTATACACCAACGAAGAAGAGATCCGCGTCCAGCAACTGACCGGCGAAAAGAAACGCCAGTACCGGCTACTCCACTCAAAGCCGGTGGTCAGCGACTTCTTCCAATGGTGCCGGGATCAACTGGCACAGGGCGGTCTGCTGCCCAGTGATTTATTGACCAAAGCACTGAACTACGTGCTCAGCCGTGAAGCCAGCCTGACCGTCTTCCTGGAAGACCCAGACGTCCAGCCAGACACCAACCACCTGGAACGGGCCCTGCGCCCCATTCCCATGGGACGCAAGAACTGGCTGTTCTGCTGGACTGAACTCGGCGCGGAACACGTGGGCATCATCCAGAGCCTGATCACTACGTGCAAACTGCACGACATCAACCCGTACACCTATCTGGTGGACGTGCTGCAGCGCATCAGTCAGCACCCGGCCAGCAAGGTCGCTGACCTGACGCCTCGGCTCTGGAAGACCCGGTTCGCCGATAATCCGTTACGCTCGCTGATCGATCCGCGCCATTCTGATCGACAGACCGCACAGCCAAAGGGCACCCTCCATGCGCATTGAAGACATGAGCATCGATCAGCTATTGGAGCTGAACCGAATGATCTGCCGGCGCATTGATGAACTGCAAGATCAAGAAAACCTGCAGGCGCTGAGTCGGCTGCACGTGGGGCTGAAGGTGACCTTCGAAAGCCGAACTGGCTTGACTATGGGGATCGTCACCAAGATCAACCGCAAGAGCGTGATCGTCCTGGCCGAGAACGGCACGAAACAGTACAAGGTCTCACCGGAATTGCTAAGGCCCCTTCGGGACGTAAAGTAAGTCCAGTACGTCGTGGAATGAACGCTTAC
>NZ_JACXXG010000071.1 GCF_014764705.1 Stutzerimonas kunmingensis | reverse complement strand
TCCAAGTATTCGGGATGTTCGGGGTCGGCAAGCGCGTCCAGAAAATCCGCGTAACCCGGTGCACCGCCGACATCCTCCGGCGGGCTGGCATTGGCGCCGTCGATGCAATACAGCACATGCGGGCACGCAATGGCCGGCAACAGCCGCTCGATCTTGATCCGGTGCTCCCAGTTGTCGCCAAAGTCATAGACGTAACGAAACGCCTTCGACCCATACAGCACCTTTGTCAGCGTCTTGCGCTGTTCCGAAACGACCGGAGGGCCCCAGTCGGGATCGGGAATACCGTAGCTTTCGCCAGCGATTTCAAACTCATGAAGATGGGTGTCACTCCAGCCCATCACCGCCTGAATAACCTGGTGCAGTTTGCTCAGGGTGATGCGCTCGGGCACGGCGACCCGGCGCCAGATGGCGGGTTTTATCCACGTCAGTTCGATGTGCAGTTGCAGGAGACGGTCGTTCGCCGGCTTGGGCAAACGGGTGACGTTGGGCATGGGTCAAGCGGCCTCATGTTCTAGGGTAGGCAGAGCAATATTCCAGGGCAGCAAGTCGTCGAGCTGATTGATTGGGTAGTCGGCGATGCGCTCCAGCACGTGCGTCAAATAAGCCTGTGGGTTCAATGCGTTGAGCTTGGCTGAACCGACCAGGCTGTAGATCGCCGCCGCTCTTTCTCCGCCAGCGTCGGAACCGGCGAACAGAAAATTCTTGCGACCCAGGGCGACTGCACGCAGGGCCCGTTCGGCGGCATTGTTGTCGATTTCAATGCGGCCATCCGCGCAGTAGCGCGTCAGCGCCTGCCAACGTGCGAGGGCATAGTGGATCGCACCGCTCAATGCCGATTTGGGCGGCAATTGCGTCAGCGTGTGATTAAGCCAGGTGTGCATGTGCGCCAGCAGCGGGCTGGCTCGCCGCTGCCGCACTGCGCGTCGTTGATCGGGCGGCTGTCCGCGAATTTCCGCCTCGATGGCGTATAGCGCGCCAATCCGTTGCAGGGCCTCAGCCGCAATCGGCGAGGCCAGTGCCTTGTGCAGGTCGAAAAACTTGCGTCGAGCATGTGCCCAGCATGCCGCCTCGTGAATCGTGCCCGAGGCATAGAGTTGCGCGAAACCGGCATAGCCATCGGCTTGCAACGTCCCGGCGAAGCCCCGGAGATGGGCTCGGGGGTGCTCGCCTTTGCGATCCGGCGAGTAGGCAAACCAGACCGCCGGCGGCGTGCTACTACCTGCGGGGCGCTCGTCGCGCACATACGTCCACAAGCGTCCGGTCTTGGTTTTACCCTGGCCGGGGGCGAGCACGGCGATCGGCGTGTCGTCGGCGTGGACTTTGTTGGCGGCCATGATGTGCTGCCGCAACCGGCTGACCAATGGCTGCAAGAGCCGGCTCGCTTCGCCGATCCAGTCGGCCATGGTCGAGCGCTCCAGGGACACGCCCTCACGCGCATAGATTTCGGACTGCCGATACAGCGGCAGATGATCCACGTATTTGGACACCAGCACATGGGCCAACAATCCCGGCCCGGCAAGACCCCGGGAAATCGGTCGGCTCGGGGCCGGCACCTGCACGATCCCGTCACAGCAGCGGCAGGCCAACTTGGGCCGCACGTGACGAATCACCTTGAAGCGCGCCGGCACGTACTCCAGAACTTCGGCCACGTCATCGCCCAGATGACGAAGTTCGCCGCCACAGCCTGGGCACTGCGCATCGGGTCGATGGACGTGGATTTCACGGGGCAAATGCTCGGGCAATGGCTTGCGGCGTACGGGTGTACGTGGGCGCGATTGGGCTGGTGGTGGCGAGGCCAATGCGGCCTGGCTGACCTGCAACTCTTCGAGCGTCAGTTGCAGTTGGTCGAGCATGCCATCGAGTTGCTCGGAACGCCGACCGAACTGCATGCGCCGCAGCTTGGCGATCATCAGTTTCAGGTGCTCGATTTCCCCGCGCTGGGCGGTAACCAAGGCTTTCAAGGCCTGGATGTCGTCAGGAAGGAAGTCGGTCGCGCAAGTCATGGCGCGATGTTACTGGTGTTCTCAAGCGTTGAACATCAGACTGCTCGTACCGGTGCGGTGCGCAGCGGTCGGCGCCAATCGATGCCCTCCAACAGCATCGCGAGTTGTGCCGTCGTCAAGGAGACGCTGCCGCTGGTGGCTTGCGGCCAGACGAAGCGCCCCTGCTCAAGCCGCTTGCAGAACAGGCACAAGCCATCGCCATCCCACCACAGCAATTTGATCCGGTCACCGCGCCGTCCCCGAAACACGAAGATCTGGCCGGAGAACGGATCCGCCTCAAGTTGGGTTTGCACCAGGGCCGCCAGGCCATCGAACCCCCGCCGCATGTCGGTGGCTCCAGCCGCGATCCAGATGCGAGTCCCGATGGGCGGGGCAATCATCGCAACACCTGCTGCAAGACCAGTTGCAAGGTTTGCGGGTCGGGCACGCCCTCAATGCGCAAGGTGACCCGACCGCACTCCACAACCAGTCCGCCCGGACTCGACGGCAGTGGCATTGCCTCTTCCGCTGAGGGCGTCGGCGCCTTGCTCAGGTTGACCGGCAACAAAGTAACCTGGTGGGCAACTGGCCCCAGCTGCCCCTCCCGATAGTGACGGCGCCATTTGAAGACGAGGTTGGCGTTGACCTCATGCTCTCGGGCGATCAACGCGACGGATGCGCCGGGCAATAGCGTGGCCTCGACGACACGACGCTTGAACTCCACCGAAAAGTTGGGGCG
>NZ_JACXXG010000070.1 GCF_014764705.1 Stutzerimonas kunmingensis | reverse complement strand
CTGGAAAGGCGTGTTCGCTCGGTCATGAGACGATTGCAATTACGCCCTCAAAGAATCCGTTCTTATTTCCGGCATCCACGTATCGCCTACGCAGCATGATTTGGTGTATTTGATTGCCGGGTTAATAGCTTGCGTCAACGCTTGGGGCGATCCGGACGCCGTCCGGGAGAGGCAGCCATTCTCCGAAGTTACTGTAAGGAGCGTCAGCTAGACGATGGCTCGCCCCTGTCGGATCGACTTCGCCAGGGTTTGCTGCAAAGCATCGCGATGATCCGGTTGTTGATGCAGGGCTGGTTCGAGCCTCCTCGTGTTCATGGTCTTCATTTATCGACGCTGGTACAGCAGTGCCTCTCGGTGATAGCCCAGCGGGGTGGAGCTACAGCTGCAGAGCTGTGGAGCACCTTGATACGCAGTGGTCCGTTCACTGGGGTGGAGCAGGGCAGCTTCCTCAGTTTGCTTCGTGCCCTCGGTGAGCGCGATTTGATAACCCAGGAAACATCGGGGCTCCTGCTGCCCGGCGTAGTGGGGGAACGCCTGATCAACCACTACGACTTCTACAGTGCATTTGTCAGAAATGAAGAGTTCCGCCTGGTATGCGATGGGAAACCACTTGGCGCATTGCCCGTCTCCAGGCCATTGACCGTCGATCAGCGAATCATCTTTGCTGGGCGCCGCTGGCGGGTGACGAGCGTGGACACTGAGGCCAAGGTCGTTGTCGTGAGATCCGATCCCGGTGGTGCTCCCCCGTCCTTTGACGGGCTTGGAGCCCGTGTACATGATCGGGTTCGGCAAGAGATGAGGAGCGTCTTGTTGGAGGCGGACGTCTACCCCTATCTTGATACTACGGCACAAGAGCTACTAGCTCAGGCACGTAGCGCTTTTTCGGACCTTGGACTGGCACATTCGAGCATGACCGAAAGCGGAGGTAAGACTTACCTTTTCAGCTGGCGAGGCGATTGGACAAACGATGCCCTAGCCATCTTGTTGACGCACACCGGACTAGCCAGTGAGAACAGCGGGTTGGTCATCGAGGTTGAGGGAGATCGGACGTCGCTTGAAAGCAAGCTGCGTGAGATCGCCGAGTGGGACGGTATTGATGAATCCGCTGTTCTGGCGGACGTACAGAACATGGCTCAAGAAAAATGGGATTGGGTGCTTCCGCCAGCATTACTCATGCAGTCTTACGCCACGATGCATTTGGACTTGGGTGGAGCAAAGGCCTTGGCATTGGCTCTAGTGAGCCAGCCTGCGGAGACGGCCTGAATCTAGCTTATTTGTGTGATGCCTGCTTTGTTGAAAGCCGACTTTGGTTCATCTGGTCAAGACGGACCGCACTCTGGCTTCGGCCCAAAGCTTCCGTGATGGCTGGTACGGCGGGCTTTTCCAGTGGCCTGGCGGTTGGCTATCGCTTAAGCAATCTTGCGCTTTGCCACGACAAAGAGAGTCGATTCCAGCGGCTGTGTGTCTCGGCGAGAAAGCCAATCAAGCCTTTTTCGCCCTAGCTTTCTCGGAACGCGATGCACCGTATTGTTCTGACAATGCGATTGCATTACCATGCGGACGTCAACCCAGATCCGCAGGAGACTGCCATGGCCGCGAACTTCGAAGTCGAATCCACCCTTACCGATCGTTACCAGACCACGGTGCCGGAGACTGTCCGTCGTGCTCTCAAGTTGGGCAAGCGCGACAAGATTCACTACACCATTCGGCCCAGCGGAGAAGTAGTGCTCACGCGCGTCGAAGCATCCGGCAGCGATGATCCAGTGCTTGGTCAGTTCCTCAGCTTTCTGGCTGCTGACATTACACGCCATCCCGAGCGGCTGAAATCCGTGGATACCGGGCTCGTCCAACGGCTCCAATCATTGGTAGGCGGTGTCGATGTCGATCTCGATACTGTCCTGTCGGCGGACGATGAATGAGCGCAGGGAAGCCCGAGCCACTGGTTATTCATGGTTGGACGGTTTTCGCTCATCCACTATTTCTCGCACAGATTGAGGTACTGGCGCGGCAGGTCGAGACCCTTAAGCAAAAAGACTCAGTCGGATATGTGAAGAAAAACGCCAGTAAACGACTGGCCGCGATCATTAAGTTGGCATTTGATGTTATTCCTCAAGATCCGACTC
This sequence comes from Stutzerimonas kunmingensis, assembly GCF_014764705.1. Classification (GTDB taxonomy): domain Bacteria; phylum Pseudomonadota; class Gammaproteobacteria; order Pseudomonadales; family Pseudomonadaceae; genus Stutzerimonas. The sequence goes on along the minus strand of NZ_JACXXG010000070.1, from coordinate 2,144 downwards.
GACCGGAATACCGCCAGGGCGGAACGCTCGGTGACGATCACAAGCACTGGTTTCGCGCCAAGTTCTTTCAGCAGTACCGGCTATTTTTTCGCTACCACGCTCCTAGCAAGGTTATCGTCTTCGCTTGGGTGAATGACGACGACACAAAACGCGCCTATCAAAGTAGCGACGACGCCTATCGAGTGTTTCGAAAAATGCTGGAAAGCGGGCACCCGCCGGACGACTGGGATCGGCTCCTGGCTGAGGCGCAGACAGAATCGCTGCGGATGGAGGAATCATTGGCAAGGGCGGCAACGGTGCAGTGATAGCGGCGTCCGGCCTTCTAAGTGAATCGAGCCCTAGTCCCTCATTCCTCCAGTGCCCTCAGTGCGGATTCCGCTCCGGCTCAGGACTCTTACTTGAATCACCCCGGGTTTCGTGGAGGCCTCAACTCTTGAGAAGATGAGGCCATGAGAAAGACTACTACCTACTCCCATGAAGGGATCAAACAGGAAAGCGGTGCCCAGTACATGACCGTGTTCTTCATCCGCCCTGCTGGCAGCAACCCGATGGCCTATTGGTTTATCCATCTGGCGAACAACTACCGCGCCAACGATGTGATGAAGAAGATCCACTGGAAATACGGCAACAACTTTTCCCATATGCTGTCGCCTTCCAGCTTTTTCGGCTACGACGCCAATCGGGATATCGCCGTGACAGGCCAACACGATTTGCTGTTGGATGAGCATCACTTCGACGATGCCACCGATGACCGCGTCCGAGGAGAACTTTCAGAGCTCTTGCCCAAACAGGTCTACGAGGTAGAACGGCAACCTTTTTTGGGCCTGATGAGCGGATTGACCAACTACACCATGGCTGACGAGTTTCGCGTAAAGCAGGCGCTCGATATCGCTGTTGCGACCGGTGATTTGCTGGCGGTCGGTAAGGATGGCAAGACCAGGCGTCGCAAGGGCACTAGCATCAAATCCAGTGATATTCTGATAGCTCCCCCGCAGAGACCCATCTTCTTCGTGCCACAGCTGAAGAAATCCAGCTCGGAGAACTGAGGTTCGGCACCGCTCCTTGCTCGGTGGCTCGCCTTAACCGCATCGGTACCGGTAGCTTGGCCCATCGCGTGAAATGCCGAGCATTTCGCTCTAGGGGTCTGGCGCGTCGATCAAATAGCCCATCCCACGCGCGGTTTGTATGAGCTTAGGTTCGAACTCATCATCGATTTTTGCTCTCAGCCGTCGTACCGCCACCTCAATCACATTGGTATCGCTGTCGAAATTCATGTCCCATACTTGGGAGGCGATAAGGGACTTTGAGAGCACTTCCCCGCGACGCCGAAGTAATAGCTCAAGAAGTGCGAATTCCTTTGCAGTTAGGTCTATTCGTTTCCCCGATCGCGTAACTCGACGCCTGAGCAGATCGACCTCAAGGTCGAGGAGTTTGAGTATTGTTTGGTTGGGGACATTATTGCCGCGGCGAAGCAACGTACGGATCCTGGCTAGCAATTCGGAGAAGGCAAACGGCTTGATGAGATAATCATCAGCGCCCAACTCCAATCCCTTTACTCGATCCTGAACCCCGTCTCGGGCGGTGAGAAAGAGCACGGGAACCTCATTACCAGCAGCGCGGACTTTCTGTAAAACCTGCCACCCATCCAGGCCAGGCATCATCACGTCTAAGATGAGCAAGTCGTATGTGGTATGAAGCGCGTGCTGAGCAGCATCGGTCCCGTTTTCAACTCTATCGACTGTGAAGCCTGCCTCTGAAAGCCCCTGCTGTAGGTAGGTGCCTGTTTTCGGCTCGTCTTCAGCAACAAGAAGCTTCATGAAAGTATTCCCTCCGGCATTTGGAGCAGTGTGCCGATTGTCAGGGCGTGCAGCCAGTACCTTACAGAAACGTAATGCTCGCATCATCTGTCTGACAGCTTGTAGCGTTAACGTCTACCTCAGCAGTTGCTCCCACACTCTGCTTTTTGGCCTTTTCATGCTCCTTTGGCCTATCGGCGCCTAGATGGCGCCTTTTTTTTGGTTCTTCGCGGAGTCTGGGGGAAGAGCGAGTTGACAGTCAGGGAAGCAGGTAAATTGGCAGTCGCCAAACACACCCTTCACCTGTCCCTGCTGTCGCCGTGCATCCTATTGATCTTGCCGCTTTCT
>NZ_JACXXG010000069.1 GCF_014764705.1 Stutzerimonas kunmingensis | reverse complement strand
AACCCTGCTCACGCATGCGTAGGGCCGTGGAGCGCTTTTCACGTTGTTCTTGGGGGCTGAGTTTACGGGCATCTATTTTCATGGAGACAGATTATCTAATATGCCCTATTTATTTGCCAGGTTAATAGCTACCGATGGCGGAGCCCCGATCTGCACTACCGTCTTGATGCTGCCGATATCGACCCCAAGCTCCAGCGTGGTAGTACAGACTGCGGTGGCAGGCCGGTCACCGGCTTTCAGCGCTTTCTCGGTTTCCTCTCGAATGTCCTTCGCCAAACTGCCGTGATGCGGCCAGAACTCGTTCGGTACACCATCCTGCTCGCAACGGCGCCGCAGATTGTCAGCGAACCACTCAACCTGAGTTCGACTGTTGGGGAAGATCAGGTTATTGCTGCCGCGTAGCACCTGAAAGAGATGCTCTGCGATGGCATGGTCCGGAGAAAAAACATCGTCACCTTCAGGCTGCACCGGGAGCGCCTTCTTGGACTCCACATACCCTCTGATCTGAACCTTAAGTATCTGGCCACTACCCTTGGATTCGATCACCGACACATGATGAGGGGCATTGGGACGCAAGAAGGCAGCAGCCAGCGTCATGTCGCCCAACGTGGCGGAAAGACCAACCCTGGGCAGGGGGCGATCAATGATTGTTTCAACACGATGCATGAGTGACTGCAGCTGCTTGCCTCGCTCACTGCCGATAAAGGCATGGAGCTCATCCACCACCAGGTACCGCAGGTTGGCAAACAAACCCGCTAGGCTGGTTCCCTTGTTCACGAACAGAGCTTCGAGCGACTCCGGCGTGATCAACAGAATGCCTTCCGGGGACTTGAGGAAGCGATGTTTGCGGCTCGCTGAGATATCCCCATGCCAAGCAATGACAGGAAGCTCAAGCTCATCGCAAAGCCTCGCCAAACGATCCCACTGGTCATTGATGAGAGCCTTCAGCGGGCTGATGTAAAGCACCGCCCCAGGCTTTTCCGTGTCCTGCAGGAGATTGGTAAGGATGGGCAGAAACGCGGCTTCGGTTTTGCCTGCAGCTGTAGCCGCCGCGATGATGACATCCTGGTCGGCCCCCAAGAGCGCAGGGATAGCACGCTCCTGGGCATCGCGTAGGGAGGTCCAGCCCTCGGTCCATATCCAGCGCTGGATTCGCGGCTCAAGGAGTTCGAAGCCAACCGATTCAGAGCTGGAAGGTGGCAAGCTCATCGTCCGCATCCACTTGGATATCGGCCTCACCGCCTCGATCCGGTGCAATCTCCACGGCACCCAACAGGGTCCGCCAATCAGCGTCAGGATTCTGCTCCAACACCGCTAGCAGGCTGATGAATGCGGTAATGGTCGTCCGCGGGGTACGGAAGTAGGCCTCACCCATCCGCTGGTTGCAGTGGGCCATAAACAGCGGCAATGCTTCGTCGGGTAGCAAATAGCGCTCGTTCACGCCTGCCGCGTATACATGACGCAGTTTCTGCAGCAGCACGTAGAAATCCTCAGGTCTCAGGCTAGTGAGGCGTATGACAGGGCCGGACAGATCTACCAGCCCGGACTTGGCGAAGTTATTTTCAGCCAGACGCGACTGCAGCGCCGGATAGCTGTAGAGGCCGCGGCGAGTATCCATGAGAAATTCGGGTGTACCGCCCAACACAAAACCAAGCCCCTCAGCAGAGCCCTGCAGGGAGTCATTGAGGATACGAAGAATCTGCTCGTAGTTAGCGTTACGAGCTTGGGTGTTGGAAAGTTTGTACAGGTTCACCAGCTCATCGAGACATACCATCAACCCGCTAAAGCCGGCCAACCGAACAAATCGAGCAAGCAGCTTGAGCTGATCGTAGACCGACGCATCGTCGACGATGGTTCGCACCCCCAGTGCGGTGCGGGCATCTGTCTTGGTAGTGAACTCGCCACGCAACCAGCGGATAGCATCGGCCTTGAGCTGCTCGTTACCCTCTTCGAAGCCTTTGCAATAGGCCGCGATTACATCAGCAAAGTCATAGCCGTTGACCATCTCTGTCAGTTGGTCTAGATGCTCGCGAATCACAGCCTCACTGTCTTTGCCGGACGCTTTGGCTTCCGTCTTGGCCTGTGCCACGAATTTCTCGACTATTCCTTGCAGAGCGCCGCCATCAGGCTTAGTTCGGGTGGACATATTCTTGGCCAATTCGGCATACAGCGAGCGAGCCTGGCCACCAGTAGCATGGAGACGACGATCCGGGTTCAGATCGGCATGCATGGTGACGAGCTTGCGCTCCATCGCGATAGAACGAACCAGGTTGAGGAAGAATGTCTTGCCTGCACCATACTCACCGATCACTACGCGGAACGCGGAACCGCTTTCCGCGAGGCGCTCCACATCACGGATGAGTGCTTCCAGCTCCCCGACACGCCCCACTTGAATCAGGTGCTGGCCTGCACGGGGAACGACGCCGGCGCGCAGGGACTGGATGACCGCATCGCGGTCCTTGGCTCTGATGCTGCTCATAGCGGTAATTTGTCCATAATGTCAGGGTTGACTTCGAAGGGGTCTTCCCCCTCGGTGACTGGCATATCGAAATGCTCAAATGCCATGTCGTTGATCTGCTCCAATGCTCCGTCGAGCATGAGCTCCATATCGCTTGCAACGGCCTCCAACTCGTCATGAGACCACTCGGTACGGGATACGAGTACACGCAGGAAGGCTGAGTGATCGGCGTCTAAGCCACAAATGGAGGAAGTATCCTCAACAGTCTCTTCCACAACTACGTCATCTGGCTCAGCAGGCTTGTCGTCAACGAAAACCTGAGCCAGCAGCGCAGATACCTGTTCCGTTTCACGCTGCAGCTGAGCGATGCGCTCCTGGTCCAGAGCAAATCCGCCAACGGGCTTGGACGGACTTGCTCCGGGTATGGAAGGCGTTGTCTGCGATGAGCCAACGGAGCTGCCACTGGAGGCCACATGAAGGTCGCTGTACAGCGATTGCGGATCCAGCTGCAGGGTCTTGTAGACGCGCTCCAGCAACTTCACCTCTGCGGGACTAACCTCGCCGTCGACCTGCGCCAAGTGAGCGAGAAAAGCCGCCACAACCCTCTTCGCCGGCTCGGCCAGGGGCTCCAGTTTCATCTTCAGGCTCTGCAGGGTTGGTGGCTGGTTAAGCTGCAGGCGCAGGTGGGCCTTCAGGCGCTTCCGATGAGCACCGCTCAGGTGACTCCAAGAGTCTATATGCTGGGATAGCAGCATAATTTCCTGCGGCGACGTGTCACCATCGGCCGCAGCCACAGCACAAGCAAGGTCCAACGTAACAGAGGCGGCGCTATAAGCCGGCGAAGACCGCAGATCACCATCGTCAGCCTGGGTCGCAAAGAGCGCCACATTGTCCTCAGACTTGGGTGTTCGGCTGCCTGTCAGCACATCCGGCTCGATACCGATGTGTAAAGACTCCAGCGCGCGGGCGAGCGTCAGAACCTTTTCTCGCGACAGGCTACCTGCACTCTGCAGTCGTCCTGCCAGCTCACCGAAGCTCATGACCACCATGCCGTCGCCGATGCGTTGCTTTAGCTCGGCGAGCGCTGTTCGAGCTGTTGGCGGCCACAGGTTTACAGGCAGCTGTAACAGCCCTTCTAGTGCATCAGGAGTGTCGGGGTTGCGGCCGAGATAACGACTGTAGGGCTCCAACTGCACCGTGCATTCGTCAACCAACTGCTGCAGCTTCTTCCGAGCTGCGCTAGTCGCCGTGACGTCAGGAATACCGGATAGGCCATCCAGTTCTTGGGGTGGTAGACCCGCAGAAGCGGTGTTGTATTGGAGTCTCAGACGGGTCTTGTTCTGAGGGAGCACCATACCGGCGCCATAACGTTCCTCGTAGCGCATGCAGAACAACTGGGCGAACGCTTCTTTACAACGGGTTACGGGTGTTCGCTTCCCGACGTTGTGATCAGACAGCACCCAGGCCAACGCCCAGTCAGCCGGCATTGGTTGCTTGTCAGCCGCCAACTGACCCAGGCCAATACGCAGCTCTACAGGCATTTCGTAGCCGTAAGGTAATGGTGCCGGCGGCGCCTTTTGATAGCGCCTGGCGAGTATTTGGCCTTGGCGGAGGAAGTCTACGAAGCGACTGGCGTAGTTATTGAAGGAGTTATTCTTGCCATAGATCGAGAGCAGCCGCTCTACCTCGGCAATTATGATAGGTATGTCGCCCGCCGCAGCCTGATCCGTCTTGGCGTCGACAAAAACCCTACGCTCAAGACCGTAGAAGAATAGGAACACGTAGCCGATGTTGGCATGCGGAGCCTTACGACCACTGGATAGCCATTGCAAATATGCGCGGCGGGCCTCAGGAGAGATGCTGTCGTAACTGGGCCAGTAAGAGGTGAGACGCTCGTAAGCGTTCATTCCACGACGTACTGGACTTACTTTACGTCCCGAAGGGGCCTTAGCAATTCCGGTGAGACCTTGTACTGTTTCGTGCCGTTCTCGGCCAGGACGATCACGCTCTTGCGGTTGATCT
>NZ_JACXXG010000006.1 GCF_014764705.1 Stutzerimonas kunmingensis | reverse complement strand
CCTGGTTGCGGCACGCCCGGGACAGCGGCCTCGCGCCGCTACAGCGCTTCGCTCGCAACCTGCGCAAATACGCCCGAGGCATCCTCGCCAGTGCCAACTTCCATATGCATACCAGCGTCCTTGAGGGCGTCAACAACCGCATCAAGGTGATCAAGCGTATGGCCTATGGTTTTCGGGACTCGGAATACTTTTTCCTGAAAATCAAGGCTGCCTTCCCCGGGAAAGCGCGATGAACCAAAAAAAACGCCACACCGTTGCCGGAGTGGCGTTTTCGCATCCGGGGCAGCTATCAGCCGCGGATGTTGTAGATGTCCTTCTCGTTCAGCTCGGCGTATTCATACAGCCGCTTGAGATAGGCACTCTGCTGTTCCCACACCTTGGCCGCCACTGGATCGGCGTTGGCGGAGGCGTCGACCACTTCGGCCGCCACTTCCTTCAGGCGGGCCAGCACTTCGTCCGGCAGACGACGCACTTCGACGCCCTGCTCGCGCAGCTGCTCAAGCGCTTCCATGTTCTTGGCGTTGTAGTCATCGAGCATGTCGCCGTTGACGTCACGCGCCGCGGCACGAACGATGGCCTTCAAATCATCCGGCAGGGTTTCCCAGGCCTTGAGATTCACATCCAGCTCGAAGGTGACGTTCGGCTCCTGCCAGCCCGGGGTGTAGTAGTACTTGGAAGCCTTGTGCAGGCCCAGGGCGAGGTCGTTGTATGGGCCGATCCACTCGGTGGCGTCGATCGCGCCGGTCTGCAAGGCGGTGAAGATCTCGCCAGCCGGCATGTTCACCACGGTACCACCCATCTTGGTCAGCACTTCGCCGCCCAGGCCCGGGGTACGCATCTTCAGGCCCTTGAAGTCTTCGACCGAGTTGATTTCCTTGTTGAACCAACCGGCGGTCTGCACGCCAGTCGCGCCACAGGCCATCGGCAGTACGCCGTAGGGCTTGTAGACCTCTTCCCACAGCTGCATGCCGCCGCCACGATGCAGCCAGGCATTCATTTCCTGCGCGTTCGGGCCGAACGGCAGGGCGCAGAAGAACTGCGCGGCCGGGACCTTGCCTTTCCAGTAGTAAGGTGCGCCATGACCCATTTCGGCGGTGCCGCGCGATACCGCGTCGAACACTTCCAGCGCCGGGACCAGTTCGCCGGCGGCATAGACCTTGACCTTCAGCCGGCCACCGCTCATTTCGTTGACCAGATTGGCGAAGCGCTCGGCACCGACGCCTACGCCAGGGAAGTTCTTCGGCCAGGAGGTGACCATCTTCCAGTTGAATGTCTGCTGCTCGCTGGCCTGCGTGCTTTCGCCCGCTGCCGGTTTCTCGCTCTTGTCATTGCAGCCAGCCAGAGCGGTGGCCGCCAGGCCTACGCCCGCGGCGGTGAGAATGTCACGACGTTTCATGAGGTTACTCCTTGTTATTTGTTCTTATTGCGCAACGGCAAGGCTACGCTTTTTGCCGGACCGCCTTGCGCCTTTCGTTCCGTTTCGAGTCCCTGAGTCAGGCTGACCGCTGGCTCGTACGGCGAAACCTGCGCCGGAAATGCATGCGCCACTCCGGGCTCGACTAACATTAGAGCCTCCAGCGCCTCAAGCCTAGCGCATAAGCTAAAAGTCGTAGGCCGATTGCTGCAAAGCGCCAGTACTGCAAGAATCGCCCTCTCCCGCCAACCTTGCGTCTACTAGAAGGACTAAAAATGTCCCACAGCCTCCCGCCCCCGCTGCGCGTGGCTGGCCTCATCGATGCGTTCAACATGCGCCTCGGCCAGCTCTGTGCCTGGATCACCCTGTTTCTCGTCATCGGTACCGCCGTCGTGGTGGTCCTGCGCTACGGTTTCGGCATCGGCGCCATCGCCCTGCAGGAAGCAGTGATGTACGGCCATGCGCTGGTGTTCATGGGCGCCGCCGCCTGGACCCTGCAACGCAACGGCCACGTTCGCGTCGACATCTTCTATCAGAAGTTCAGCAGTCGCAGGCAGACCGCCGTCGACGGCCTCGGCCACCTGCTTTTCCTGCTGCCGGTCTGCCTGTTCCTTGGCTGGAACAGCTGGGACTACGTCAGCAGCTCCTGGGCGACGCACGAAGGCTCCAACGAGTCGGGCGGGCTGAAGTTCGTCTACCTGCAGAAGAGCATCATCCTGCTGCTGGTCGGCAGCCTCGCCCTGCAGGGTCTTTCCGACCTGATCAAGGCCGGCTACCGCCTGGCCGGTCGTTTGCCTGAAGCAGAGCAGGAGGTGAAGCATGGGTGAGATCATGGCCATCCTGCTGTTCATCAGCATCTGCTTCGCCCTGATGTCCGGGTACCCGGTCGCCTTCACCCTTGGCGGCATGGCACTCCTGTTCGCAGGCATTGGCGTGGTCACCGGCTCGTTCGACGTGGGTTATCTGCACGCGTTGCCGAACCGCATCTTCGGCATCATGAACAACCAGACGATGCTGGCGGTACCGCTATTCGTCTTCATGGGCGTGATGCTGGAGAAATCGCGCGTCGCCGAAGACCTGCTGGAATCGATGTCGCGGCTGTTCGGCACCATGCGCGGCGGCCTGGCGATTTCGGTCTGCGTGGTCGGTGCGCTGCTCGCCGCGAGCACCGGCATCGTCGGCGCCACCGTGGTCACCATGGGCCTGCTGGCACTGCCGACCATGCTGCGTCGCGGCTACGACCCGGCCATCGCGACCGGCACCCTGGCCGCCACCGGCACCCTCGGCCAGATCATTCCGCCTTCGATCATTCTGGTTCTGCTCGGCGACGTGATGTCCAGCGCCTTCCAGCAGGCGCAGCTGAAGATGGGCATCTTTTCGCCGAAGACAGTGTCGGTCGGCGACCTGTTCGTCGGCGCGCTGATTCCCGGCCTCGTGCTGGTTGGCATGTACATCCTCTACCTCATCGCGGTAGCGATCTTCCAGCCGAAGAAGCTGCCCGCCTTGCCGCAGGAAGAACTGGGCCCGATCGAATGGGGCAAGCTGATCGGCGCGCTGCTGCCACCGCTGGCGCTGATCACTGCCGTGCTTGGCTCGATTCTGGCGGGCTATGCGACTCCGACCGAGGCTGCAGCGATCGGCGCCCTGGGCGCGACCTTGCTGTCGATCACCAAGGGTCAGCTGAATTTCGCCCAGCTCAAGCAGGTAGCTTTCGGCACCACCGAAATCACCTCGATGGTGTTCCTCATCCTCATCGGTGCGTCGCTGTTCTCCCTGGTGTTCCGCGGCTTTGGCGGTGAAGCGCTGATCGAAGACGCGCTGCATTCGCTGCCTGGCGGTGTGCTCGGCGCCTTCCTGGTGGTGATGCTGGTCATCTTCCTGCTGGGCTTCATTCTCGACTTCATCGAAATCATCTTCGTGGTGGTGCCCATCGTCGGCCCGATCCTGCTGGCCATGGGCCTGGACCCGGTCTGGCTCGGCGTGATGTTCGCCATCAACCTGCAGACGTCGTTCCTCACCCCGCCCTTCGGCTTCTCGCTGTTCTACCTGCGCGGCGTCACGCCCCGCAGCGTACCGACCAGCGTGATGTACAAGGGCGTGCTGCCGTTCATCCTGATCCAGATCGGCATGCTGGTGGTGGCCTACATATGGCCTGGACTCGTTACCTGGCTGCCGGAACAGGTCTACGGCCAGTAACTGCAAATGCAACGCCCGTCCTCGACGGGCGTTGTGCTTACTGGCGCAGCATGCCGCTACAATCGGCACCCGCCCGAACACCTGCCTGCTGATGACTGCCTCCCCTTCCCTGCTCGAACGCTTCCAGGCACTCGACCGTTTCCTGAGCGCGCACCAGGCTCTCTGGCGTCCGCGTCCATTCGTCTGCCGAAGCCTGCCCTGGGAAAACGACTACCCGGAGCTCGCCGCCTGGCTCCGGGCACGCTCGCTGGCCGACGCCGAAGCTGCGCACAACCAACCAAGCGAACTTGCCGCACCAGCGCCTTTCCCGCAGCTGGCTGAACTCGCCGGGGAACTGAGCCAGATCGACGAACTGCCCGCAAGCGAGCCACCGGGTGTGGCTCATCGCCAGAAACTCGACATACCGGGACGCAAATCGGCGCAGATCCAGGCGTTCGGCGCGCGTCTGCACTTTCGCGAAACGCCGCGGCACTGGCTCGACTGGTGCTCGGGTAAGGGTCATCTCGGCCGGCATCTGGCCAGAAACGGCGCGGCACTGACCTGCCTTGAGTGGGACGAAGCGCTGGTCAACGCCGGCGACAAGCTGAGCGAACGACTCGGCGTCGACGCGACGCACCGCTGCCAGGATGTGCTGGCTTCCGATGCTGGGGAGCAGCTGCACGCCACGCATACGCCAGTCGCCCTGCATGCCTGCGGCGACCTCCATGTTCGCCTGCTGCAACTGGCCGTCGCCAAACAATGCCGCCAGCTTGCGGTGGCACCCTGCTGCTACAACCGCATCACCGATGAGCACTACATCCCACTGTCACAGACAGCCGGCGCTTCGTCCTTGCAGCTCACGCGCGATGACCTCGGTTTGCCCTTGAGCGAAACCGTCACCGCGGGCGCACGCGAACGGCGCAACCGCGACCAGTCCATGGCCTGGCGCCTGGGCTTCGACATCCTGCAGCGCCACCTGCGCCAGCAGGACGAATACCTGCCGACCCCGTCGCTGCCCGGCGCCTGGCTGAAGAAAGACTTCGCCGACTACTGCCGCGACCTCGCCACGCTCAAGCAACTACCCGCGCCCGGTGACGAGGACTGGCCGGCACTGGAGCGCACAGGCTGGCAGCGCCTAGCCGAAGTTCGCAACCTGGAACTGGTGCGCGGCCTGTTCCGCCGCCCGCTCGAACTCTGGCTGTTGCTCGACCGAGCATTACTGCTGGAAGAACAGGGCTACCGCGTTCGCCTGGGCACCTTCTGCCCCAGCCAACTGACGCCGCGCAACCTGCTCTTGCTCGCCGAACTCGACGCGCCCGCGCAGAATGTGAAGCGGCCTGAATAAGCCACTGCAAGTCACCGTAACCAAACGGTTTACTCGCCGCGCGCAATGGATATAATGGCGACCCTCAAATGCCGGTATAGCTCAGCTGGTAGAGCAACTGACTTGTAATCAGTAGGTCCCGGGTTCGACTCCTGGTGCCGGCACCACGATTTGAAGGCTCGCAGAAATGCGGGCCTTTTTCGTTTTAGACTGAGATCGCAATACTCGACGACCAATTCAGCCGAGCAGCTTGCGATGCCGCAGATGCACGTAGCGACGCGCATCTCGTGGCATCGGCCGTGCTCGGTGGCAGTCAAGGTGCAACCCGTCGTACAAGACGCGCCGCCAGTGCGCCTATGGATGCCAGGGTCGCCAGCACGACCACGCCATTCCAGCCCCATTGTCCAAGCGCCAGGCTGCCCAGTCCCGCACCGGTCGCCATCCCTACGAAAACACCGGTGAACAGCACGGCATTCAAGCGACTGCGCGCCGGCGGATCGATGCCGTAGACGATGGTCTGATGAGCGACCAAGGTCGCCTGGATGCCGAAATCGAAGCCGATGGCGGCCACCACGATCACCCCCAACTGGATCTCCGGCGGCACCACTCCGACCAAGCCGAGGGCAGCGAAGGATGCGGCAGTCAGCGCCGCGCCCAGGCGTGTCACGCGCTCCGGTCCGCGGCGATCGGCCAAGCGACCGGCCAAGGGTGCGGCGAGTGCGCCAGCGGCACCTGCCAGGCCAAACGCGCCGGCCGCGGCGCTACCGAGTTCGAAATCGGCATGCAGCATGACGGCAAGCGTCGACCAGAATGCACTGAAGGCAACGGACAACAGGCCCTGGGAAACGGCCGCGCGGCGCAGGGACGGATGTAGCGACCAGAGTTTGAGCATGGAGCCGAGCAAGGCGCCGTAGCCCAGCGACGAGGTCGGGGAGAACCGTGGCAACCCGCGCCAGGCGGCGAGCCCGATCAAGCCAATCGAGCCAGCCGCGAGCGCATAAACGGCACGCCAGCCGAGTTGCTCGGCGATCAGGCCGCTCATGACCCGCGAGAGCAGAATGCCCAGCAGCAGGCCGGTCATGACCGTGCCCACGACCCTGCCGCGTTGCGATTCGGGCGCCAGGGTCGCGGCCGCTGGAACGATGTCCTGTGCCAGGGTCGCGGCAAGGCCGATCACCAGGCTCGCAGCGAGCAATGTACCGACGCCCGGCGCGATGCTGCCGAGCAGCAGAGCCAGCATGAGCAGCACCGCCTTCGCCAGAATGATCCCGCGCCGGTCATAACGGTCACCCAGCGGCGCCAGGAGCAGAATGCCGAGCGCATAACCAAGCTGCGTCAGCATCGGAACCATGCCGACAGCGCCTTCGCTGGCCCGGATATCCGCACCGAGCACACCGAGGATCGGCTGGCTGTAATAGAGCGTCGCGACGCTGAAGCCGGCGCCTGATGCCAGGAGCAGAACAAACCCAGGCGAGAGCAGAACCGAGCTGTTGGCGAGCGCCGGGGATGAATATGAGGAAGTCATGAGAAGGGTCCGGTCCGAACAGTGTCTGGTCATTCTCCATGTGCATGATCGACTGCTGTAGTAGGCTCATCTGCAGATCCGTTATGCGAGACACGTATGAACGACTACTCGACGGCTGGCATCGATCGCATCGATCTCTTGCGAACGTTCATCAGAATCGTCGATGCCGGCAGTCTCTCGGCGGCGGCGCGCAACTGGGCACCACCCAACCCACGGTCAGTCGCCGGCTGCAGGCGCTGGAGCGGTCGCTCGGCCTGCAACTGCTCAATCGCTCGACCCACCGCATGCAGCTCACCGGTGATGGTGAGCGTTGCTACGGTTTCGCCCGACAGGTCCTTGAAAGCTGGAGCGAGATGGAAGCCGAGCTGCTCGGCGCGCGTGACGACCCGCGCGGCACGCTTCGGGTGCAGGTCCCGCACGCCTTCGGCCAGGACCAGTTGATCGCTCCGCTCGGCAGGTACCTATCGCGCTACCCGAACGTCAGCGTCGAATGGGTATTGCATGATCGCTCGCCCAACTTCACGGCCGAGGGAATCGATTGCGCCATCCAGGTGGGCGTCATCGAGGACCCGTCCGTCGTTGCCATCCGCCTCGGCGAAGTCCCGCGCATTGTGGTGACCCATCCGTCGCTGGCTGGCGACGGCCCGCTGCCGAACACCACCGAGCAACTCCAGCGTCTGCCCTGGTTGGCCCTGCGGACCTACTACACCGACGAGGTTGTACTGACCTGCCAGGCGGACGGGCGCTCACATCGCTTCGCGATCCAGCCACGCATGAGCACGGACAGCCTCTACGCCCTGCGCAGTGCGGCACTGGCAGGGCTTGGCGCGTGCGTCAGCTCCGCCTGGGTGGTTGCGCAGGACATCGAAGAAGGCCGGCTGATTCAGCTCGTGCCGCAGTGGCGAGCCGCTCCCCTGCCCGTCTACCTCATCTACCCGCACGCGCGCAGCTATCCCGCCAAGCTGCGCCTGTTCGCCGAAATCATCCGTACGGACATGCCCAACCTCGTCGGCATGACCTCACCGGGCATCGACGCGCTGCAACCGGCTGGCGTCGGCGCACGGACGGCTGCCCCCTGAGCTTCTACCACCGGCATTGCCTGGTTGGACCGAGCGTGTAGAATCCCGCGCCCCGAAATTCAGGAGACAGTACGGTGGTGATTCACTATTCCGCGCCCAATGGGAATGTCGCATGCGGGCGCACCGGCTCAAGCCTCAACAGTTCCGGCGATGCTGCTCAGGTTTCCTGCAAGCTGTGCCTGCGCAGCGTGGAAAAGGCTGTGAGCGAGCCTGTACGCAAGACACCGAGCCTCGCCGAACTGAGGGCTGCCGCGAAGGCGGCGAAGACCACGGCGGGTGCACCCGCAGCCGTGGCGAAGACGGCAACGACGGCCCCCGCAGCGTCGGTAAAGGCCGCCCCGACTGCGCCCGCAACGACAGCGAAGCCGGCTTCCGTCCTGTCCGCACGCGCCGAATGGCAGAAGCGCCTGGAGCAACTGCCGGGGCACAATCGCCTGCCTCGCGGCGTAGCGCGGCAGGCGTTCATTTAGCCCCCAGAACGGCGCTGCCGGTCAGTCCTGCCGAATGCGCAGGCCTGGCCAGGTTTCAGACCAGCCCTTCGCGGCCAGGCGCTCCAGATAGACCTGTCGCTTGCCGGCACGAAAGGCCGCCGTGGGTCGGACGATCAGATCGAACAGATCGTCCAGCCCCAGCGAGGCCGCCACCTCGATCTCTTCCAGCGCTCCCAGCCTCACCCCGACTGCAGTGGCCGTTTCCGGCCAGTGGGTCATCGCGTCCACTGCCGACCGGTAGGGCTGATCCGCGTTATGCAGGTGCATGCGGGCCTGGTTCTTCACCGACCAGTTGAGCAAGCCGTCGGAGCGCCGCAGTGCCGCCTCGAGCCCGGTATCCAGCGCCTTGTCGGGCCGGTCGGGGTCGAACCAGATGACATCGATATCCGCAGGCAGCGGGCTGCTGTCACGTCCATGCAGGTGATCCCACACCGCACTGCGCACGAAACCTGCAGCCACCCAGCAATCCGGCAGGGCGAGCGCCTTCACAAGATCGAGCACCCGCATGCGCAGCGGGTCGGCCGCGATGATGGCGCGCAATCGGGCGTGCGTGTGCATGAGGTGCTCCACGAGGGCTGGCCGCACAGGCTATCAGCCTGCACGCCGCCAGTGCGCGACTCGGCGAACCGCCCCGGCCGACGCCCCTCTAAACCTGCATCACGTCAGAGGAGGCACGCATGGACAACTACCACATCAACGCCATCGATAACGGTTGGGAACTGCGCAAGCAGGGGGCGACCCGCGCCTCGAAGACCGCTGCCACCAAGGATGAGATGTTGCAGGTGACCGCAACCTTCCTCGAAGGCAAAACGGCCTCGGTGAAGATTTACAAGCAGGACGGCACCATCCAGAAGGAGCGCACCTACCCGCGCAGTGCCGATCCTCTTGAGAGTAAGGGCTGAAGCCGCCCACCCCATCCGCTACAGCTTGACGATCGACACTTTGGTGGATTTGACGAAGGCGATCACCTCGCTGCCGGCCTGCAGCTCCAGCTCGCGCACCGAGCGGGTGGTGATCACCGAGGTGACGATGCCGGCGGCGCCTCGCTCAGCGGTTAGGTTGCGGGGTCAGGCGCAGGTACGGCTTGACCGCGCGATAGCCCTTGGGAAAGCGCTGCTTGATCTCCTCTTCATCCTTGAGCGAGGGCACGATCACCACCTCGTCGCCGTCCTGCCAGTTGGCCGGGGTCGCGACCTTGTGGTTGTCGGTCAGTTGCAACGAGTCGATCACCCGCAGGATCTCGTGGAAGTTGCGCCCGGTACTCGCCGGGTAGGTGATGGTCAGCCGCACCTTCTTGTTCGGATCAATGACGAACAACGAGCGCACCGTCAGGGTGTCGCTGGCATTGGGATGAATCAGGTCGTACAGCTCGGAGACCTTGCGGTCGGCATCAGCCAGGATCGGGAAGTTGACGCGGGTGTTCTGCGTCTCGTTGATGTCGTCGATCCACTTGATGTGCGAATCCACCGGGTCCACGGACAGGGCGATGGCCTTGACGTTGCGCTTGGCGAACTCGTCCTTCAGCTTGGCGGTGAAGCCCAGTTCGGTGGTGCACACCGGGGTGAAGTCGGCCGGGTGCGAGAACAGCACACCCCAGCTGTCACTCAGCCACTCGTGGAAGCGGATGCGGCCTTCGCTGGAATCCTGTTCGAAATCGGGGGCGATATCGCCGAGGCGGATACTCATCTTCGTTCTCCTTTCTTGCGTGGGTGCTGCGTTGGTTGATAGCGATTCAGGCGCGCCGTTGCGCCTGTCGCTCGATCCGGCTCTGCAAGCGGTACAGGCTGGCGAAGCCCTGCTCCCAGCGCCGATGTCCGGAGGCCACGTTGATATGTCCGGCACCAGCCAGGATCGTGGTCTCGCTGCCCCAGGCGTGGCCCATCTCGACGGCACGCGCGGCACTGGCGGCAGTGTCGTTGTCCGAGCCGATCAGCAGGCTGGCGAATGGCAAAGGCTGGCGGGGGATCGGGGCGAAGTTGCGCAAGGGTTCCGGGCAGCCGCTGCGTTCGACATCCGCGGGTGCCACCAGCAGGGCGCCGCGCACCCGTTGCAGCAGCGGCGCAGGCGCCTGCGCCGCCCAGTGCGCAACCGTGATGCAGCCCAGGCTGTGCGCCACCAGAATGACCGGATCGTCATGAGCGGCGATGCTGCGCTGCAGCTCGGCGACCCAGTCTTCGCGACGCGGAAGGAGCCAGTCCTGCTGCTCCACTCGGGCGCTGCCCGGCAGGGTGCGTTGCCAATGGCTCTGCCAGTGCTCATCGGGCGAGCCGTGCCAGCCCGGCACGATCAGATAACGGATGCTGCGCATATCGGCGCCTCCTGTGATTCATGGTGGCCAGTCTAGACAGCAGATAGACCCACTTAAAAAGAATAACGAATTCTTTATTTATTCTTTTTAAATCTATCAAATCATCTGATAACGAACCGCTTTCTTATTCCATAAGAGTCTATAAATGTTCTTAAACAATATTTTTAAGAATATTTCGCCCGCACCTATGATCCGCTCCACGCCTTGCTGGCTACGGCCGTTCCGGTCGTCACGAAAGGCTTTCACGGAGAACAGCAATGACCGCGACCATTCGCAACCTCGAGGGGCAGGACGAAGCCAGCATCCTGCGCGAGATCCACAGTGCCCTGAGCGGCCTCAAGTTCGGCTCGGTTGAAATCACCGTGCACAACGGTCAGGTCGTGCAGATCGAGCGCAAGGAGAAGTTCCGCCTGCAGCCGACCGGCAAGAACGCCTGACCCCCCGACTACCCCATCCATCAGCCCGACTGGACCACCGGAGGGCGTGACCGTGAAACGAGCCGAGACCATGAACACGCACCGGCACTGCAGCTGTCGTCCGCGAATGCGGAGCTAATCGAGTCACTGAAAACCGCCTGACACAGCTAGACCAGGTTGCAACCCGCCAGGCTGCTTCTGCCTCGCCCTGCCTGTCTTCCAGCGTGATTTCAGCGACCGCCCCTGAAGCGCCAACACATACCAAATTAGTTTTTTCAGGAGCTGCACCATGTCCATTCGTCGCTTCGCCCTCGCCGCCCTGGCGAGCGCGCTGTTCGCCGGCCCCGCACTGGCCGCCGATACCCTGCTCAACGTGTCCTACGATCCGACGCGCGAGCTCTATGTGGAATTCAACAACGCCTTCAACAAGCACTGGCAGGCCCAGGGCCATGAGCCGATCAAGGTCCAGCAGTCCCATGGCGGCTCCGGCAAGCAGGCCCGTGCCGTCATCGATGGTCTGCGCGCCGATGTGGTGACGCTGGCCCTGGCTGGCGATATCGATGAGCTGCATCGCCTCGGCAAGCTGATCCCCGAGGATTGGCAGACCCGTTTGCCGGACGCCAGCACCCCCTACACTTCGACCATTGTTTTCCTGGTGCGCAAGGGCAACCCGAAAGGCATCAAGGACTGGGACGACCTGGTCAAGCCGGGCGTCGAGGTGATCACGCCGAACCCGAAGACCTCCGGCGGCGCACGCTGGAACTTCCTTGCCGCCTGGGCCTACGCGCAGCAGAAGTTCGGCACTGAGGAACAAGCACAGGAATTCGTCGGGACGCTGTACAAGAACGTGCCCGTACTGGACACCGGCGCCCGCGGCTCGACCGTCACCTTCGTCAACAATGGCATCGGCGACGTGCTGCTGGCCTGGGAGAACGAGGCCTTTTTGGCCCTGAAGGAACAGGGCGGTGAAGACTTCGAGATCATCGCGCCGTCGCTGTCGATCCTCGCCGAGCCGCCGGTGGCCGTGGTGGACAAGAACGTCGAGCGCAAGGGCACCCGTGAAGTCGCCGAGGCCTACCTGAACTACCTGTACAGCGAGGAAGGCCAGCGCATCGCTGCGAAGAACTTCTACCGGCCACGCAACGAGGCCGTGGCGGCCGAATTCAAGGATCAGTTCCCGGCGCTAAAGCTGGTCACCATCGACGGGGATTTTGGTGGCTGGAAGGCCGCGCAGCCGAAGTTCTTCAATGATGGTGGCATCTTCGACCAGATCTACCAGACGCAGTAAGCCGTGGCTTCGTAGGGTGGATCGCGCTTCACCGATCCACCATCGCTCCCACCCGGAACGATGGTGGAAGTGAAAGGCGACTTCCACCCTACAGGCTGCGCTCGTCACGCCAGTCGCTCGAATAAAGGCAACGTCCATGTCCCGATCTACCTCCGTCATACCCGGCTTCGGGCTGACGCTGGGCTACACCCTGGTGTACCTCAGCCTGTTGGTGCTGATTCCCCTGGGTGCGCTGTTTCTCAAGACCACCGAACTCAGCTGGGCACAGTTCATAGCCATCGTCAGCGCGCCGCGCGTGCTGGCGGCGCTCAAGCTGAGCTTCGGTACCGCCTTTGCTGCCGCCGTGCTCAATGGCGTCATCGGCACGCTGCTGGCCTGGGTACTGGTGCGCTACCGTTTCCCCGGCCGCAAGATCATCGAGGCGATGATCGACCTACCGTTCGCCCTGCCGACCGCGGTGGCTGGCATTGCCCTCACCGCGCTGTATGCGCCGAACGGGCCGATCGGCCAGTTCGCTACGCAGCTGGGCTTCAAGATCGCCTATAGCCCGCTGGGCATCACCCTGGCGCTGACGTTCGTCACCCTGCCCTTCGTGGTGCGCACGATCCAGCCGGTGCTGGCCGACATACCCGGTGAAGTGGAAGAAGCCGCAGCTTGCCTCGGCGCGCGTCCGTCGCAGGTGGTTCGCCACGTGCTGCTGCCGGCGCTGCTGCCCGCCTGGCTGACCGGTTTCGCCCTGGCGTTCGCCCGCGGCGTCGGCGAGTACGGCTCGGTGATCTTCATCGCCGGCAACATGCCGATGAAGACTGAAATCCTGCCGCTGCTGATCATGGTCAAGCTGGATCAGTACGACTACACCGGCGCTACGGCCATTGGCGTGTTGATGCTGGTGGTGTCGTTCGTCCTGCTGCTGCTCATCAACCTGTTGCAGCGCCGCATTGCGCGTTCGTGAAGAGGCCACCGACATGACTTCCGCTTCCCTATCGGTGACTGCTACTGGCACCGCCAATGCAACGCGGCGCGGCAGCGCCCTTGGTCGTCGGCTGCTGATCATTGCCGCCTGGCTGGTGTTCCCGCTGTTCCTGCTGCTGCCCCTGTTGATCGTCATCAGCGAGGCCTTGAAGCAGGGCTTCGGCACCTTCTTCGACGCGATCTTCGAGCCCGACGCCCTGGCCGCGCTCAAGCTCACCCTGCTCGCCGTGGGCATCTCGGTGCCGCTCAATATGGTGTTCGGCGTCGCCGCCGCCTGGTGCGTGAGCAAGTACGAGTTCCGCGGCAAGAGCCTGCTGGTGACCCTGATAGACCTGCCGTTCTCGGTCTCCCCGGTCATCGCCGGCCTGATCTACGTGCTCTTGTTCGGCGCCCAGGGCTATTTCGGCGAGTGGCTGAGTGATCGCGATATCCAGATCGTCTTCGCCGTGCCGGGCATCGTCCTGGCGACGCTGTTCGTCACCGTGCCCTTCGTCGCCCGTGAGCTGATCCCGCTGATGCAGGAACAGGGCAGCACCGGGGAAGAAGCCGCGCGGCTGCTCGGCGCCAGCGGCTGGCAGATGTTCTGGCACATCACGCTGCCGAACATCAAATGGGGCCTGATCTACGGCGTGGTGCTCTGCACCGCGCGGGCAATGGGCGAGTTCGGCGCGGTGTCGGTGGTCTCCGGGCATATCCGCGGGCTGACCAACACCCTGCCGCTGCACGTCGAGATTCTCTACAACGAATACAACCACGTCGCCGCGTTCAGCGTGGCCAGCCTGCTGCTGGCTCTGGCGCTGGTGATCCTGCTGCTCAAGCAGTGGAGCGAGTCGCGTATCGCCCGCCTGCACGCCAACGCCGAGGACTGACCATGTCGATCGAGATCAGCAACATCAACAAGCGTTTCGGCCAGTTCCAGGCATTGAACGCCATCAACCTGCACATCCAGAGCGGCGAGCTGGTCGCCCTGCTCGGCCCGTCCGGCTGCGGCAAGACCAGCCTGCTGCGCATCATCGCCGGGCTGGAAACGCCGGACAATGGCAGCATTGTCTTCCATGGCGAGGACGTTTCCAGCCGCGATGTGCGCGACCGCAACGTCGGCTTCGTCTTCCAGCATTACGCACTGTTCCGCCACATGACGGTGTTCGACAACGTCGCCTTTGGCCTGCGCATGAAGCCAAAGAAGCAGCGGCCGAGCGAAGCGGTGATCGCCACCAAGGTTCACGAGTTGCTGAATCTAGTGCAGCTGGACTGGCTCGCCGATCGCTACCCCGAGCAGCTCTCCGGCGGCCAGCGCCAGCGCATCGCCCTGGCCCGCGCGCTGGCGGTGGAGCCCAAGGTGTTGCTGCTCGACGAGCCGTTCGGTGCGCTGGACGCCAAGGTGCGCAAGGAACTGCGCCGCTGGCTGGCCCGCCTGCACGAGGACGTGCATCTGACCAGTGTGTTCGTCACCCATGACCAGGAAGAAGCAATGGAAGTCGCCGACCGCATCGTGGTGATGAACAAGGGGGTGATCGAGCAGATCGGCACGCCGGCGGAGGTCTACGCCAACCCCGCCAGCGAGTTCGTCTACCACTTTCTCGGCGACGCCAATCGGCTGCAGCTGGATGAACAGCGCAGTGTGCTGTTCCGCCCGCATGAGGTTTCCCTGAGTCGTGAAGCCGCCGCCGAGCACATGGCCGGCGAGGTGCGCGACATCCGCCCGCTTGGTGCGCTGACCCGGGTCACGCTCAAGGTTGCCGGACAGGCCGAGCCGATCGAAGCGGAGGTCGGCAATGACCACGCCAGCCTGGTAGGCGTGCGACGCGGCAGCACGCTGTACTTCCAGCCCAAGGGGCAGGCGCTGCGCGCGGGCTGATGCGCGCCGCCGCCTCGACTCGCGGTCATATCGGGCGACAGAAGCGACTTGGCCGCGGCGGGCAACTGTCGCACCCTGTCGGCAGTCGCCCCTTATCGCGAGGCTCCCGATGCGTATCACCCTGTTCAGCAGCAAGCCCTACGACCGTGACAGCTTCCGAGCCGCCAATCAGGCACATGGCTTCGAGCTGCAATTCCTCGAATCGCGCCTCGATCCCGACACCGTGGCGCTGGCCGCGGGCGCTGAGGTGGTCTGCCCGTTCGTCAATGACGTGCTGTCGGCGCCCGTGCTGGAGAGGCTCGCCGCTGGAGGCACGCGGCTGATCGCCCTGCGTTCGGCCGGCTACAACCACGTCGATCTGCCCTGTGCCCAGCGCCTCGGCCTGCCGGTAGTACGGGTGCCGGCCTATTCGCCGCATGCGGTGGCCGAGCACACCGTGGCGCTGATCCTGGCACTCAACCGGCGCCTGCCACGGGCCTACAACCGTACCCGCGAGGGCAATTTCTCGCTGCAGGGGCTGACCGGTTTCGATCTGGTGGGCAAGCGCGTCGGCGTGGTCGGCAGCGGGCAGATCGGCGCCGTGTTCGCGCGGATCATGCTCGGTTTCGGCTGTGAGATGCAGTTGTACGACCCCTTCCCCAACCCGGAACTGGAGCGCCTCGGCATGCGTTATGTGGCGCTCGACGAGCTGCTCGCCAGCAGTGATATCGTCAGCCTGCACTGCCCGCTGACCGAGCAGACCCGTCACCTGATCAACCAGCAGAGCCTGGCGACCATGAAGCCGCGCGCCATGCTGATCAACACCGGCCGTGGCGCGCTGATCGACACGCCAGCACTGATCGGCGCGCTGAAGAGCGGTCAGCTCGGCTACCTGGGCCTGGACGTCTACGAGGAAGAGGCCGGGCTGTTCTTCGAGGACCACTCCGGCCTGCCGCTGCAGGACGATGTGCTGGCGCGGCTGCTGTCGTTCCCCAACGTGATCGTCACCGCCCATCAGGCATTTCTCACCGACGACGCGCTGGCAGCGATCGCAGGCACCACGCTGGGCAATGTCGCGGCCTGGCAGGCCGGGCAGATCAGCAATCAGGTCAGCGGCTAGCGGCCTGTGCGGTGGGTTGGTTGAGGTAAGTTCGGATGAGAGGCAAGGCGCTGCGACGAGTCATAGCCAGGCTATGGTAAGGAGCAGCAACACAGTATTGGGCCATAGGCGCCGAAATTGACCAACTGAACTTGGCAAAGGCCACTAACGGACTGGTTTTTCGTCGAGCTGGCGCAGCCGCGCCTCGAGCAGCTCCGGAAAGCGCTTGAACCAGGTCTGGTTCAACGGCGAGGGATGCGGCAGCGGGTGCAGGGTGAAGGTTCGGGCCTGCCCCTGTTCGTCCTGCAGCTCGACATCGAGGCTGGCGGTGAAACGATCCTCACGTTGCCAGAAGTCTTCCAGACGCTGGCGCGCCTCACGCGGCTGGTCGATGCCGAACCAGAGAAACGCCTCGCGCCCGAGGGTGATGATGTGCCGCCCGCGCCAGTTGTCCACCAGCAACTGACGCATCAGCGGATGGAAGCGGCGCTTGACTGCCATCGACCAGGCCTTGTTGCCGACCGGCTTGTACGGCACGGTATTGATCCAGAAGTAGTGCCGCCCCAGCGCCCGCCCCGCCTCGAAATCCGGCATCTGCTCGCCATGCAGGTGGCGATAGAGCACGCGGCGGACGATCTGCCCGCCGGAGCCGATGAAGGGCTCGCCACTGCGGACCTCCTCGCGGCCTGGGTCACGACCGAAAAAGCAGAGCGGCGCATCGGCGTCGCCAAGACCGATGATTGGCTCCAGCGGATCACGCTCGAATACCTGGTAGACCGGTCGATCAATGCCATCGGTGTGCGCGGCAAGCTCGCGCAGCGCCTGACATATCTCGGTGGGTAGCGTCATTGCCTGTGGCTCAGAAGTCGCTTTCGTCGACCAGCTCGACTGCGGCGGCTTCCAGCGCATAGGCGGCATCGGCCAGATCGTTGCTGACCGGCTCGATTTGCAGGCGACCGTCCACCCACAGCGGCGCGTAGATGTCCTCCAGGGCGATGCCCTTCGGGTAGCGCACCAGCACGATCTGATTCGGTGGCGGCGGCGGTACGTGGATGCAGGCCCCGGGATAGGGCACCAGGAAGAATTCGGTGCTGCGCCCGCGCGCGTCGCTCTCCAGCGGCACTGGATAGCCGCCCAGACGGATCTCGCGGCCATTCAGTTCGGCGACGGTCTTGGCCGAGTACATCACCGCGGGCAGACCAGCCTCCTGCTTCAACCCGCCCTGATCACTGAAGCCCAAGTCTTCGGGCGTCGCGTGGTCGATCTCGGGCATTTCCTCCAGTGCCTGGCGGTCCTCGGGCGGCATCAGTTCAAGCCAGTCGAGTTCCGGCGGTGCGGTCTGGGCGTGGGAGGCGAATGTGAGGCAGCAGAGCAGTGAAAGGAAGAATGTGCGCATAAGGCAACTACGTGAAAAGAGAACGGGGCCGCAGGGCGCGGCCCCGCGGAGGATCAATGCTTGCGGCTGGTGACCATGCCGTAGATCACCAGCAGGATGATCGCACCGACCACCGCGCCGATAAAGCCTGCGCCTTCGCCCGCCTGGTATAGGCCGAGCGCCTGGCCGCCATAGGTCGCCAGCAGCGAGCCGCCGATACCGAGCAGGATGGTCATGATCCAGCCCATGCTGTCGTCGCCGGGCTTGAGGAAACGCGCGATGAGGCCAACGATGAGGCCGATGATGATGGTGCCGATGATGCCCATGGATAAGCTCCTGAGGTCCGAAAGGTGGGTAACCAATCGGACCCGAGGGCTCTGTCACCGTTCGCCGAAGCCTGACGGCCGGGCGTCAGAAATGCGGGATCAGCGTCTCTACGGCGGTGATCTGCCGGTCGAGGGTGGCGCGATCGGGGCAGCGCAGGGTGGCGTGGCCAACTTTGCGTCCGACCTTGAAGGCCTTGCCGTAGTGATGCAGATGGCAATCCTCGATGGCGATGACCTTTTCCACCGGCGGCACTTCACCAATGAAGTTGAGCATGGCGCTCTCGCCCAGCTTGGCGGTCGAGCCCAGCGGCAGACCGGCGACGGCACGCAGGTGGTTCTCGAACTGGCTGCACTCGGCGCCTTCGATGGTCCAGTGCCCGGAGTTGTGCACGCGCGGGGCGATCTCGTTGGCCTTCAGGCCGCCATCGACCTCGAAGAACTCGAAGGCCAGCACGCCGACATAGTCGAGCTGCTTGAGCACGCGACCGACGTAGTCCTCGGCCATCGCCTGCAGCGGATGGTTGCTGCTGGCCACCGACAGCCGCAGGATGCCGCTCTCGTGGCTGTTGTGCACCAGCGGATAGAAACAGGTCTCGCCATCACGCCCGCGCACGGCGATCAGCGAGACTTCGCCGGTGAACGGCACGAAGCCCTCGAGGATGCACGGCACGCTGCCCAGTTCGGCGAAGGCATTGCTCACATCAGCCGGCTTGCGCAGCAGCTTCTGACCTTTGCCGTCGTAACCCAGGGTGCGGGTCTTGAGTACCGCCGGCAGGCCGATGCTGGCCACCGCGGCGTCTAGATCGGCCTGGGACTGGATATCGGCGAACTCCGGGGTGGGAATGCCGAGATCCTTGAACATGGATTTCTCGAACCAGCGATCACGGGCGATGCGCAGCGATTCGGCGCTCGGGTAGACCGGCACGAACTGCGAGAGAAAGGCCACGGTTTCAGCCGGTACGCTCTCGAACTCGAAGGTCACCAGATCCACTTCGTCGGCCAGCCGGCGCAGGTGGTCCTTGTCGTCGTAGTCGGCGCGGATGTGCTCACCGAGGGCCTGGGCGCAGGCATCCGGTGCCGGGTCGAGGAAGGCGAAGCTCATGCCCAGCGGAGTGCCCGCCAGGGCCAGCATGCGGCCCAGCTGGCCGCCACCGATCACACCAATTTTCATATCAACGGCCCTTCAGTAGGCGGCAGATCGAGCGCGCGCGTCGCGCGGCGCAGGAAAGCAAGTTTATACCCGCCAGCGGGCGTCGCCGCGCCGGCAGGGTCGGCTCAGACGCGTGGGTCCGGGCTGTCCAGAACGGTCTGGGTCTGCTCGTCGCGGAATTTCTTCAGTGCCTGGTGATACTCGGGAAACTCGTGACCGAGGATGCTCGCCGACAGCAGCGCGGCGTTGATCGCGCCGGCCTTGCCGATGGCCAGGGTGGCGACCGGCACGCCCGCCGGCATCTGCACGATGGACAGCAGCGAATCGACGCCGGAGAGCATCGAGGATTGCACCGGCACGCCGAGCACCGGCAGGTGCGTCTTGGCGGCGCACATGCCCGGCAGATGGGCGGCACCGCCGGCGCCTGCGATGATCACGCGCAACCCGCGGGCTTCGGCCTGTTCGGCGTACTGGAAGAGCAGGTCCGGGGTGCGATGGGCGGACACCACCGTCACTTCATGGGGGATGCCCAGCTTTTCCAGCATGTCGGCGGTGTGGCTCAGTGTGGACCAGTCGGACTTGGAGCCCATGATCACGCCTACCAGTGCGCTCATCGTCGTGCCTCTCATTGGACGCCCGCGGGCGCGTCAAGAACAACAAACCACGCAAAAGAGCGTGGCCTGGACAGTCGCGGACTGACCTTGGCCGCCCGCGCGAAAGCCGCGCAGTATAGCGCAAGGCGTGACCAGCCAGTACCCCGCGCTACTGCAGCGCAGCAGGCGCCAGGCGTGGCAGTTCGATCCAGAAACGGCTGCCGACGCCAGGTTCGCTGTGCAGTCCCAGCTGGCCGTTCATCAGGCGGGCGAACTCCAGGCACAGCGACAGCCCTATGCCGGTGCCCTGGATCATGCTGTTCTCGCGCCCGAGCCGCTGGAAGGGTTCGAACACCTGCGCCTGCTGCGCGGGCTCGATGCCCAATCCCGTATCCTCGACCAACAGCCGCACATGCCCCGGGCTGGTTTCGGTACGCAGGCTGATGTGGCCATCGGGGACGTTGTACTTCATCGCGTTGGACAGCAGGTTGAGCAGCACCTGGCGCAACCGACGCGGCTCGGCAAGCACCTGCAGTGGCTCATCCGGCAACTGCAATTGCAGATGCAGGCCGCGTTGCTGAACCTCGAGCGAGACCAGTTCGGCGCACTCGCGCATCAGCTTGCAGACGTCCACCGCCTGCAGTTCGAGCTGCGCCGGTTCATTCTGCAGGCTGGACCACTCGAGAATCTCGCCCAGCAGCTGGTTGAGATGGCGGCTGGCAAGCAGGATCTCGTCGAGGTATTCCGCCGCCTCGGATTGACTCTCGTCGTCGCAGTCCATGCGCATCAGCTGGGCGAAACCGAGAATCGCATTGAGCGGCGTGCGCAGTTCATGGCTGATACCCGAGAGCAGCCGACCCTTCGCTTCGCTGGCAGCCTGGGCCTGCAGGGTCGCCGCGCGTAGTTCTTCCTCGACCCGCTTCAGCGCGTCGATATCCACATGAGTACCGGCGAGTATCTTCGCCACGCCAGTATCCGGATCATGTTCAAGCACACGCCCGCGGCTGAGCAGCCAGTGGTAGCGGCCCTGGGTATCGGCGAAGCGGTATTCGGCCTCGTAGCGCTGCTGCAGCCCGCGGCTGACGCGTTCGATCTGCGCCAGCGCCTGCGGCAAGTCGTCGGGGTGGATACGGCGACGGAACTCGCTATCGCTGAGCTGCCCCGACGGCAGGCCGAAGCGCGTCCCCATACCGCCGCGTATACGCAGCCGGTGGTTGGGCATGTCATATTCCCAGAGGCTCTCGGTCGCGCTTTCCAGCACCAGTTCCAGTCGTCGTTGCGCCTCCCAGCGCTCGGACTCGCTATAGGCCAGGCGGCTACCGATGTCCTGGGTGTGGCGGCACATTTCGTCCAGCTCGCGGATCTGCGACTCGGCCGGCTGCGGCTGCCAGCGGCCGACGCCAATCTCGCCGAGCATCCGCGAGATGCCGGCGATGGGCGTCAGCAGCGCGCCGCTGAGCTGGCGTGCGCGCAGCCACATGAGGGCGAAGAAACCGATATAGAACAGCACCAACCCGGCAATCAGCAGATAGCCGATCTGCTGATAACGGCTCGCCAGGGCATTGGTCTGGCGAAATACCGCGGCCTCATCGACCACCGCCAGCAGGTGCCAGCCGGTCTGCGCCACAGTGGTCCAGGCCACCAGCTGCGGCCGGCCGCCAAGCATCACCTGCTGTACGCCGCTGCTGGCCCCGGAGATCGCCGCGGCGAGTTCAGCGGTTTCCGGGCGGCGATCGAGCTGGAAATCCTCCGGTTTGAACACCTCGCGGCGGATGGCATCAAGATAGGAATGCTCGGTCAGCTCGGCCAGGCCGAAATCCGCTTCGCCAGGTTCGGGCAGCGCCATGATCGACAGATCATCGCTGACCAGCATGGCGTAGCCACCCCAAGGCACCTGCACCTGGCCGATCTGCTCGAGGATGCCGCTGACGGTGATGTCGATGCCGACCACGCCTTCGAGAAAATCGCCGCGGTACACCGGCGCGGTCGCCGACATCATCCAGCCGTGCCCGGCCGGGTCGAGGTAGACATCGGTCCACATTACGCCGCGCGACGGGTTGTGCTTGGCGTCTGCCAGGTAATAGAAGTTGTACTTGGGGATATCCATGTCCGCCGGGTACTGATCGAGCGTGAAGAACCACGGATAGATATGGTTGAAGCTATCCCAACTGTTGAAGTAAAGGCTGGCGACCAGCGGGTTGCGCGCCTCGATCTCCTTCATCAGCGGCTCCAGCTGCCGCAGCCTGGCGATCTTCTGCAGGTCATGCCGCTCGGGGGCGGTGGCGTTGGAATAGAACACGGCGGCGCCGCCGTCGTCGCTTGGGCTGTAGCGCACCCCGTCGTCGCTCAGGGCCAGATTGGGCGTCTGCTGCGGCGCTTCGCTCTGCAGCGCCTGCGCGGTGAGATTGCGATACAACTGGGTCAGGGAGCTGACCTGGCTTAGCTGCTCGCTGATCAGACGCGACTCGAGACTTACCGCCGCCTGCAGGTCGTTGAGCGCGGTTTCGCGCAGATGCTCGACCTGGGCGTCGCGAATGGCGTTGTTGGTCAGCAGATAGATCGCGATCAGCGCGGTCTCCACCAGCACCAGTGGGATGAGCGCGCTGCGCACGAAGGCCCGCCAGATCCATTGACGCAGGCCGGTTGGCTTTGAGGTGGGCACGATGGGCTCCAGCGGCCGCGCAAGGCGAATAATCAGCAGTAGGCGCGGCGAGGCCGTGATCATACCATCGCGCTCGCGGCGTCGAGCTAGTGGCCTGCGCGGTGAGGCAAGTTCGGATATAGATGGCTCCGAAACAAGGCGCTGGAGCCTTGCGGCGCGGGCGCCGCCATCTCAGCAGGCGCTGGCGACGCTGGTGGTGCCGGAGACCGAACGGCGGCATTGCTTGGCCATCGCCGCCAGGCGTACCGCGACATTGGCGGTGCCGTAGCCGGCGTAGCCATTGCAGCGCTGCAGGATCTCGAAGAAAAAGCGACCTTCGAACGGTTCGGTGTAGACGTGGAACAGCTCGCCACCCTCGGCATCGCGGTCGTAGAGCACGTTGTAGCGCGCCAGTTCGGCGAGCAGCGCGTCGTCGAAATCGAACCGCGCCGCCAGATCGTCGTAGTAGTTGCGCGGGATTTCCAGCAACGGCACCCCGGCCGCCTGCGCCCGGGCGACCTCGGCGAAGATGTCGTCGCAGGCGAACGCCACGTGGTGCACCCCGGCGCCACGATAACTGGACAGCGCCTGGGCGATCACGGTGTCGCGATCCTGCGAGGTGTTCAGCGGCAGCCGGACGCGGCCGCAGGGGCTACGCATGGCGCGGCACTTCATCAGCCCATAGGGATCGGGCAGCAGCAGCTCGTTGTCGGCCTCGAAATCGAACAGGCTGCGATAGAACAGCACCCAGCTGGCCAGGCTTTCGGCCGGCAGCGCGGTAGCCATGTGATCGATACGCCGCAAGCCCGCATCCTTCGGGCCGACCGCATGCAGGCGAAAGTCGATGTCGTAGTTGCTCTGCCCTGGCGCGCCGGACTCGAGCAGATAGATCAGGCTGCCGTCCGGCGCGCGCACGGCCGGAATCTGCCGCTCGTTCGGCCCGATCAGGCCACGGTAGGGCTGGCCGCCAAAGGCGCAGGCACGCGCCAGCGCCGGCCCCTCTTCGTCGATCTTCAGCGCCATTGCACACACCGAAGGGCCATGCGCCTCGAAGTAGTTGTGGGCAAACGAATAGGGCTCGGCGTTGAGCACGATATTGATCTCGCCCTGGCGAAACAGCTGCACATCCTTCGAGCGGTGCTGACCGACATGGGCGAAGCCAAGACGCTGCAGCCAGCTGCCGAGGCGCACGGCGTGCGGCTCGTCTACCGCGAACTCGAGGAAATCGATGCCTTCGTAACGCGGTGCCGGCGGTGGCGCGAACAGCGTTTGCGCCACCGCCAGGCTGCTCGAGGCACTCAGACGTTGCCCGGTTTTCTCTTCCAGGTGCTGAAGCGCACGCAGGCCGTCAGCGGCGATGCCTCGCGGCGGCGCAGCGCGGAAGCCATCGTTGAACACCTCCAGCGACAACGGGCCGCTGTAGCCGGCCTGCAGCACAGGTGCGAGAAAGCCCGCCAGGTCGAATTCGCCCTGACCGGGAAAACAACGGAAATGCCGACTCCACTGCAGTACATCCATTGCCAGCAGCGGCGCATCGGCGAGCTGTACGAAGAAGATCCGCTTGCCCGGGATATCGACAATGCCGCTCGGGTCATCGCCCAGCGCCAGCGTATGGAAACTGTCGAGAATCACCCCCAGTGCAGGATTGTCGACCTGTTGTACCAGTGACCAGACCTGCCGCCAGGTCTTCACGTGGCGGCCCCAGGCCAGCGCCTCGTAGCCCACGCGCAGCCCGCGTGCACCGGCGCGCTCGGCGATCTGGCCAAGGTCACCCACCAGTGTCTCGTTATCGCCCAGCGCATCGGCCTGGACGTTGCTGCAGAGCAGCATCAGGTCGACGCCCAGCTCGTGCATCAGGTCGAACTTGCGCTCGGCGCGATCGAGATTGCGCTGCACGCGCGCCCGCGGGCAACCCTCGAAATCACGGAACGGCTGGAACAGCGTGACGGCAATGCCCAGGTCCTCGCACAGGCGGCGGATGTCCTGCGGGCTGCCGGAGTGATAGAGCAGGTCGTTCTCGAACAGCTCGACGCCATCGAATCCAGCCGCCGCGGCGGCCTCCAGCTTCTCCGGCAGGGTGCCGCTCAGCGACACGGTGGCGATCGAGCGTTTCATGCGGTTACTCCTGTTACCGGGTGACTCGGGAAGTTGCGCGGCAGCGCTGGGGTCGACGCGAGCATGATCAGGGCACCAGACCATCGCGCTCGCCCGGCTCGGCCAGCGGCAACATCAAGCCGCTCTGACCAGGCATTGCCGCAGCCGGATCCTCCAGCAGCGCGCGCAGCGGCGTGGCGATGGAGGCGGTGTAGTCCTTGACACAGCGATGATGGCCGCCGAGCACGTCGTAACTCTCGAAGCTCGCACCCATGTCGCGCCAGGCGCGACTGGTGTAGTCGGCGGAGAAATACACCACCGGCGCGTCGATGCGCCGGGGCAGGTAGCGCGCCATCACCAGCGAGTACTGCAGGAAGCGCACGCGCACCTCACGATCACGCGCGGTGGGTGGTGTCGGCACGTGACCGGCCAGCCGCTGCTGCACCATGCGCACGCTGCGCCGCGACAGCTTCCAGGCCAGGTTGGCGAAGCGCTTGGGGTAGGGCCACTTGCTGGTTTCACCGAAACGGCTGAGCGCCTCGTAGGCGCGGGCAAGGTGCATGTCCGGCAGCACGCGGTCGAGGGTACGCAGGATGGCCCGCGACCACGGGCGAACATTGGCAGTGGGCGGATCGATCAGAGCGACGATCTCCACCTCATGGCCCGCCTCGATGAGCAAACGAGCGGCCTCGAAGGCCACCAGCGCGCCGTTGCAGTAGCCGCCGATGCGGTACGGTCCCTGCGCCTGGCGCGCGAGGATCAGGCGGCAGACGTTCACGCGCCATCTGCTGCACCGACTCTGGTATCAGCTCGTTGTCCATGCCATGCGGAGCGATGGCCGTCAGCGGCTGCTGCGGGCCGAGCAGCCGGGCCAGGCGACGGATGTAATAGCCGCCATGGGCGAAATCGCCGTGGAACCAGAACAACGGCGTGCGCCCTGGCTGAGCGTTGAAATCGATGACCGGAATGATGTGGTTGGCAAGATTCTCCAGGCGTGCTGCCAGCTCGCGGGCAGTCTCCGCCTCGACCAGCAACGACTCGGGGATCACCCGCCCGAGCATCTGCTCCAGCTCGGCAAGCATTTCGGTGGCCAGCAGCGAGTCACCACCACAATCGAGAAAGTTGTCGCTCGGGCCGACCGCCTCGGTTTTCAGCAGTCGCCGCCAGAGCGCCAGCACCTGCTGCTCCAGTTCGGACGCCGCCTCGGCCACCGCCGCGGCCCTGGCCCGCGCGCTGCGCTGCTCGAGGTAGGCATCCGCCAGCCGATGCCGCAACACCTTGCCGGTCAAGCCACGCGGCAAGGCTTCGATGATCTGCACGCGCCGCGGCACCTTGAAGTACACCAGCTCGCCCCGCAGGTAGCGCTGCAGCTCCTCGGACGCCACCTGCATGCCAGGGCGTAGCACCACGGCGGCGGCGACGTCCTGGCCGAGGCGCTGATGCGGCACGGCGAACGCCGCTGCATCGGCCACCGCCGGATGGCGCAACAGCACCGCATCGACTTCCGGCAGGCTGACCTTCTCGCCGCCGCGGTTGATCACTTCCCGCAGGCGTCCATGCAGGCGCAGGAAGCCGTCCTCGTCGAGGCTGCCGATGTCGCCGGTGTGGAACCAGCCGTCGCGCAGCACCTCGCGGTTGAGCGTGTCATCGCCGAGATAGCCAGGCATCACCGTCGCGCCACGCACGCGGATCTCGCCGCGCTCGCCGGCCGCCAGCGGAATGCCGTTCTCGTCGACGATGCTCAGGGTTTCCGGCCAGGGCCGACCGACCGTGTCCGCCTTGCGCTCGGTCGGGGTGTTGACGGCAATCTGCGCGGCCTCGCTGGAGCCGTAGTGCTCCAGCAGCGGGAAGCCCATGGTCTGCTCGAAGGCATCGATGATGTCCTGTCCCAACGGCGCGCCGCCGGATGAGGCGAAGCGCGGCCGCTGCGTGCCCAACCCTTCGGGGTGCGCGCTGGCCGCTTCGAGAATTGCGCGGTGCAACGCTGGGCCGGCGGAATACCAGCTCGGCCGCAGGCTTTCGAACCACTCGTGCAGGTCCACCACCGCCGGGCTGAGCGGAAAGGCGACGCTGCCGCCGGTGAGCAGCGGCGTGAGGATGGTGACCTTCAGCCCGTGGGAGTAATAGGGCGCCGATACGCACAGGCAGCGGTCGCTGGCATCCAGGCCGAACCAGCGCTGCCACTTGCGGGCGGCAGTCAGCATGTTGCGATGGGTGAAGGGAATCAGCTTGGGCAACGCCGTGGTGCCGGAGCTGCGCAGGATGAACGCCGGAGCGTCTGCCTCGGGCAGATCATCGGCGGCCGGCTGTGCAGCAGCCAGCGGCATGTCGAGCTGTAACGCCGGGCTGCCGTCCGCGGCCGCTTCGGCTCTGATCAGCGTCAGCCCGTGGCGCTCGGCGGCCGCCCGGCCCTGCTGATCGCCGTCACTGCTGATCAGCAGGGCATCGAGCGGCAGCTGTTGGAGAAACTGATCCAGTTCGGCCGGGCCGAGGCGCGGATCGAGCGGTACGGCAACCGCGGAACAGGCGACGGCAATGATCGCGACCGCCGCCTGCGGGGCTTCTGGCAGCAATACGCCGATGCGCGCGTCGCGGCCGAAGCCGGCCAGGCGCAACTGGCGACGGGTCTGCTCGATCATCTGCTGCAGGCCGCGATGGTCCAGCGGCGCGAAGCGTGTCGAAAGCACCGCCGATCGATCAGGTGCGCCATGCGCCACGCGGCTCAGCGCGGCATGCAAAGTGACGGGCTCGATGCCGGCGGTCGCCGGGTCGGGCGCAGCAAAGACCGAGCCCGCAGGGGGCACGGCGGCGTCGGAGTCGTAATTCACGGCTGTCTGTCCTTGGCTAGAGTCCGGCCTGGCCATGGCACGGATTGCTCAGCTAAGACAGCGTCGCCCGAAAAAGTTGCCTCGCTCGAAGCAACAAAATGTGTGCAGTTAACCGCTTGTTACGCACATTTGGCTGCGTGGGGCGCTTTAACCTGCCGCTTCGCCCGCCTGTCGCTGCGCTTGCGCGGCACGGTTTTCCAGCCTTCGCCAGAGCAAGCGCACTGCACCCTTGCGCATCAGCGAGCAGCGATACAGGCGGATTTCCAGTGGTACGCGCCATTGCTCGCTACCACAGATCGCCAGCTCGCCACGCTGCAGCTCGGGCTCGACGCTCAGGCGCGGCACCCAGGCAATGCCCAGCCCCTGCAGTGCCATGCTCTTCAGGCTGTCGGCCATCGCCGTCTCGTAAACGGTGGTCGAGCGCAGTGCGCGCTGACGCAACAGCAGGTTCACCGAGCGACCGAGAAAGGCGCCAGCGCTGTAGGCCAGCAGCGGCACCGTCTGGCCGCTGTCGACGTCGTACAGCGGCGTGCCGTCATCACCCGCCGCGCAGACCGGCAGCATTTCGGTGCGGCCCAGGTGCAGCGAGGGGAACAGCTCCGGGTCGAGCTGCAAGGCAGCATCCGGGTCGTAGTAGGCGAGAATCAGGTCGCAGCCGCCTTCGCGCAGCACATGCACGGCTTCGCCGACGTTGGTGGCGATCAGCCGGGTGGCGATGTTCAGCCCGTCGTGGCGCAGGCCGGCGATCCACGCTGGGAAGAAGCCCAGCGCCAGCGAGTGCGCGGCGGATATCTGCAACACCTCGCCCTGCTGGCCCTCGACGTGGTGCAGATGGCGCACCACTTCGCCGAGCTGTTCGACCATGTTGCGCGCACTGACCAGGAACAGCTGGCCGGCCTCGGTCAGCTCGATCGGCGTGCGCGAGCGGTTGATCAGTTGCAGGCCGAGCGCCTCTTCCAGCGAGCGTATCCGCCGGCTGAAGGCCGGCTGCGTGACGAAGCGGCGTTGCGCGGCCTGGGAGAAGCTGCGAGTCGCCGCCAGCGCCACGAAATCCTCCAGCCACTTGGTTTCCAGATTCACCTGAACATCCCTCGATACGATTGCGACCGGCACAAAGTCACACGGACATTATGCCGTTTCAGCATAGGGCAGCCAGCAACGGCATTGGCCGCGAAACGCCTGAAAGCCTTATTTTAGGCGCACTGCAGCACTGCCTGCGCCTACCGAAGCCACATTACCATCATGTCCGAAGTTGCATCATCGCGGGTCGAAAAAGACCTGCTTGGCACCCTCCCCGTTCCTTCCGACGCCTACTACGGCATCCAGACCCTGCGCGCATTGCACAACTTCCGCCTCTCCGGCGTGCCGCTGGCGCATTACCCGAAGCTGATCGTCGCCCTGGCGATGGTCAAGCAGGCCGCCGCAGACGCCAACCGCGAGCTGGGCTACCTGCCCGAAGCCAAGCACGTGGCAATCAGCCAGGGCTGTGCACGACTGATTCGCGGCGAATTCCATGAGCAGTTCGTGGTGGACATGATCCAGGGCGGCGCCGGCACCTCGACCAACATGAACGCCAACGAAGTAATCGCCAACCTCGGCCTTGAGGCGATGGGCCACGCCAAGGGCGAGTACCAGTACCTGCACCCGAACAACGACGTGAACATGGCGCAGTCCACCAACGACGCCTATCCGACGGCGATTCGCCTGGGCCTGCTGCTCGGTCACGACACCCTGCTCGCCAGCCTGGAGAGCCTCTGCCAGTCGCTGACCGGCAAGGGCCATGCCTTCGCCCACGTGCTGAAGATGGGCCGCACCCAGCTGCAGGACGCCGTGCCGATGACCCTCGGCCAGGAATTCCACGCCTTCGCCACCACCCTCGGCGAGGATCTGCACCATCTGCGCGGCTTCGCCCCGGAGCTGCTGCTGGAAGTGAACCTCGGCGGCACCGCGATCGGCACCGGCATCAATGCCGACCCGCGCTACCAGGCCATTGCCGTGCAGCGCCTGGCGCAGATCAGCGGCCAGCCGCTGCGCCAGGCCGCCGACCTGATCGAAGCCACCTCGGACATGGGCTCGTTCGTGCTGTTCTCCGGCATGCTCAAGCGCCTGGCGGTGAAGCTGTCGAAGATCTGCAACGACCTGCGCCTGCTCTCCAGCGGCCCGCGCACCGGCTTCAACGAGATCAACCTGCCGCCGCGCCAGCCGGGCAGCTCGATCATGCCGGGCAAGGTCAATCCGGTAATCCCCGAAGCGGTCAACCAGGTCGCTTTCGAAGTGATCGGCAACGACCTGGCGCTGACCATGGCCGCCGAGGGCGGGCAGCTGCAGCTCAACGTCATGGAGCCGCTGATCGCCTACAAGCTGTTCGATTCGATCCGCCTGCTGCAGCGCGCCATGGACATGCTGCGCGAGCACTGCATCGAAGGCATCACTGCCAACGAAGACCGTTGCCGCGAGCTGATGGAAAGCTCCATTGGCCTGATCACCGCGCTGAACCCCTACATCGGCTACGACAACAGCACCCGCCTGGCCCGCGAGGCGCTGCTCGGCGGCCGCAGTGTGCTGGAGCTGGTGCGCGAGGAGCGTTTGCTCGACGACGCCATGCTCGCCGAGATCCTGCGCCCGGAAAACATGATCGCGCCACGCCTGGCACCGCTGGTGGTGTGATCGCCCCAAGCGCCCGGCCCCCATGCCGGGCGTTCGCTTTACGAGCCACCAGCCCGGCTTGTTCGCACAATAAAAACAACAGGAAAACCCATGACTCAGAGTACGACCCTCTCCGCTCCCCTGCGCCTGCTCGTCCGCCTGCCGCTCTGGCAGCAGATCCTCATCGGCCTGGCCCTCGGCGTCGCCGCCGGCATGGCCTTTGGCGCAGACGCGCAGCTGCTGGCACCGATCGGCACGCTGTTTCTCAATGCGATCAAGATGCTCATCGTGCCGCTGGTGTTCGTTTCGCTGGTGGCCGGCATAACCTCGATGCAGGACAGCGCCAAGATCGGCCGCATCAGTCTGAAGACCATCATCATCTACCTGGTGACCACTGCCTTCGCGGTCAGCATCGGCCTGCTGTTCGGCGCGCTGTTCACCCCGGGCGAAGGCATGAACATGGTCGCCAGTGGCAGCGAGCAGGCCAAGCAGGCGCCCTCGCTGGTGTCGATTCTGGTCGGCCTGGTGCCGGCCAACCCGGTCACCGCCTTCGCCGAGGGCAACATCCTGCAGATCATCGTCTTCGCCATCGCCCTGGGCGTCAGCATCAACCTGATCGGCGAGCGCGGCGCGCCGGCGGTGCGCCTGTTTGATGCGCTGGCCGAGAGTTTCTACAAGCTCACCGATCTGGTGATGCGCGTCGCGCCGATTGGCGTCTTCGCCCTCACCGCCGGCGTCGTCGGCAGCCATGGTGCTGAAGTACTGCTGCCGCTGGCGGGCGTGATCGGGGTGATCTACCTGGCCAGCATCGCCCACGTGCTGCTGGTCTACGGCGGCCTGCTCGGCCTGCTGGCGCGGCTCAATCCGCTGCGTTTCTTCCAGGGCATCGCCCCGGCGCTGGCGGTGGCCTTCAGCACCTCGAGCAGCTCCGGCACTCTGCCGGTGTCCATCGAATGCGCGCGCAAGAACCTCGGCGTATCCGAAGGTGTGGCGGGCTTCGTGCTGCCAGTAGGCGCGACCATCAACATGGACGGCACGGCGATCTATCAGGGCGTGCTGGCACTGTTCATCGCCCAGGCCTTCGACATTGACCTCAGTGCCGGGCAGTACGCGATGATCATCCTCACCGCGACGCTGGCCTCCATCGGCACCGCCGGCATCCCCGGCGCCGGGCTGATCATGCTCGGGCTGGTACTCACCGCTGCCGGCCTGCCGCTCGAAGGCGTGGCGCTGATCGCCGGGATCGACCGCATCCTCGACATGGCACGCACCACGGTGAACGTCGCCGGCGACCTGATGACCACCACGCTGGTCGGTCGCAGCGAGCAGGAACTCGACCGAGCGGTGTACGACGCCAGCAACAAGGAGTGAGCGCCGTCCGGAGACCTGCCGCTAGCTCGGCAGGTCCCAGGCGTGACGCAGGCGTTGCAGCGCGGCGATGATTTCCACTTTCGGAACCGCCGCAAAACCCAGCACCAGGCCGCCCGGTGCGCCTCTCGGCGCCTGACCGTCCAGCCAGTAGTCGGCCAGCCCGTTCATTTCCACCTCGGCCGCTCGCGCCGCGGCAACCAACTCGGCTTCGCGGGCGTGGCTGTGCACCGGCACGCACAGATGCAGCCCGGCATCCACCGCCGGCAACGCGCCGCAACCGGGGATCGCCTCTGGCCAGTGCTGCAACAGGGTGTCGCGGCGCACCCGGGCGGCCTGGCGCATACGGCGCACGTGACGCTGAAAATGGCCGGCGGCGATGAACTCCGCCATCACCATCTGGCTGCCAATGTCCGAGTGACGCATATCCAATGCGCGGCGACGGGCGAAGGCCTCGGCCAGGCCGGGAGGCAACACCAGGTAGCCGAGGCGCAGCGCGGGGAAGGTGATCTTGCAGAAAGTGCCGACGTAGAGCACCCGCCCCTGCCGGTCCAGCGCCGCCAAAGGCGTCAACGGCGTGCCGCTGTAACGGTACTCGCCGTCGTAGTCGTCCTCGACGATCCAACCCTCGTTGCGTTCGGCCCACGCGAGCAGTTCCAGGCGCCGCGCCAGCGACAGGGTCACGCCGGTCGGGTACTGATGCGAGGGCGTGACATAGGCCAGCCGACAGCCTTCGATCTGCGCGAGGGCGGCGGTATCCAGTCCCTCGCCATCCACCGCGACCCCACACAGCTCGGCGCCAGCCACGGCGAAGGCATGGCCGGCGGCGCGATAGCCGGGATTCTCCAGCGCGACACGATCGCCGGGCTGCACCAGCAGCTGGGCACAGAGGCTGATGCCCTGCTGTGCGCCGCAGGTGATAACCACCTGGGACGGATCGCAGTTCAGCCCACGACTGCTGCGCAGGTAGGCCGCTACCAGTTCGCGCAAGGCAGGCTCACCCGCCGGGTCGCTATAGCCCAGGCGCGCCGGCGATGGCTTGCGCCAGAAACGCGCCGTGAGCCGCGCCCAGATTTCGAAGGGAAAAAGATCGAAGGCCGGTACGCCGATGCGAAAGGCACGCGGCGCACCGCTCACCGGCGGCACCAAGTGATTACGCTGCAGGCGCAACAGCGCCTCGGTCGGCGCCACCCCGGAAGCAGACGGCTGCATCAGCGGCCGCGCGCTGCCGAGTTCCACCACGTAGGTGCCATCGCCTACCCGGCCTTCGATGTAGCCCTCGGCGTAGAGCTGATCGAACGCCCGGGTAACGGTGTTGCGTGACACTGCCAGCAATGCCGCCAGATCGCGACCGGCTGGCAGCCGACTTCCTCCAGCCAGACGCCCGTCGAGGATGCGCTCGCGCAGGGCCTGATAGAGCTGGCGTGTCAGCCCCTGGCCGCGCTCCAGGCAAATGCCGGAAAGATCGACAGGCAACGGGGGTGTGGTCGGCATAGGTCGCATTGGCTCTATCAAAGTCACAAGTAATGGATCTTACAGCGGGCCAATATCCTGCCTAGCATGGCAACACTGTATTTGGAGAGACGCCATGTACCTGCCAGCCTCATTCCGCCAGGACGATCTTGGCGAGTTGCATCGCCAGATTCGGGCGATGCCGTTCGCGCTGCTGACCAGCGCGGGCACGGACGGCGTGCAGGCCAGTCACCTGCCGCTGCTGCTGGAATCGGACGAAGGCGAGTTCGGCACGCTCTACGGGCACTTCGCCAAGGCCAATCCGCACTGGCGCGAGCTGCAGGACGGCTGCGAAGCGCTAGCCGTGTTCAGCGGCCCTGACGCCTACATCAGCCCCAGCTGGTATCCGACCAAAGCGGAGCACGGCAAGGTCGTACCGACCTGGAACTACATTGCCGTGCATGCCCGCGGCCCGGTGCAGCTGATCGACGACCGCAAGAGCCTGCTGCAGATCGTCAGCCGCCTCAGCGATCAGCATGAAGCCAGCCGCCCACAGCCCTGGGCCGTAAGCGATGCACCAGACGACTACCTGGACGCCATGCTGCGCGCCATCGTCGGCTTCGCCCTGCCGATTCGCCGGCTGGAGGGCAAGTGGAAACTCGGGCAGAACCGCTCGCCGGCGGACCAGGCCGGGGTTCGCCAGGGCCTGGCCGCCTCGCTCGATCCACGCGACCAGGCCCTGGCCGCACGCATGCCCATCACCGATTGAAGAGGAATGCACTGTGCCTGAGATCCGCCCTATCACCGCTGCCGACCACGCTGTCTGGAGAGAACTCTGGCAGAACTATCAACGCTTCTACGCCGCTGCGATTGCGGAGCAGACCAGCGACCTTACCT
Source organism: Stutzerimonas kunmingensis (assembly GCF_014764705.1). GTDB lineage: Bacteria > Pseudomonadota > Gammaproteobacteria > Pseudomonadales > Pseudomonadaceae > Stutzerimonas. The sequence continues at coordinate 144,120 of NZ_JACXXG010000006.1, read as the reverse complement.
GGCAGCGCTTCCTCGATCCAGCCGAGCCGATGCATGCCGCGTTGGCCTGGCATGACGGCCACGCCATCGGCCTGGTGCACTGGATCTTCCATCGCAGCTGCTGGACCCGCGGTGACTACTGCTACCTGCAGGATCTCTACGTGGCCGAGGGCACCCGCGGCAAAGGCATCGGTCGGGCGCTGATGGAGCACGTCTACGCCAAGGCCGCAGCCGCTGGCGCCTCGCGCGTCCACTGGCTGACCGAGGAGACCAACTATACGGGGCGCATGCTCTACGACCGCATCGCCGAACGCTCGGGCTTCATCCAGTACCGCAAGATCCTCTGAGCCTTCACTCGATGCCGAACAGCCCGTTCTCCACATGCGGCGTCGCCAGGCGCTCGCGGATGTCCAGGTCGATGCGCGGGTCGTCCGGGCTGTAGAGCATCACCTGGCGATAGGCGCTGACACGGTTGATCTCGCGGCCCAGGTATTCCCACACCACCGAGGTGCACGCTGGCGTGCGGCGGTCGCCCGAAGAGACGCCGGTCTTCATTCCGTTAAGACGGGTGATGCGGCTCTTGAAGCTGGGAATGAGGATGGTCTGGCTCATCTCGTTGAGCGTCAGCGACTCGTAGTCGATCAGGAACAGGCGGTCCTGCAGGCCGAACGCCGCGCCGAGGTAGCGGCAGCGTACCCAGTCCTCGGCGTGGCCGAGGGTAGGGCTGGCGCGTTCCTGGCGCTCTTGACGCTCGAAGAGGTAGAGGCCGTTTTCCTCGCGCAGATGCACCAGCGAGATGAGGATGCTGCCCGGCACCGACATGCAGTTGGCGTATTCGAAGTAGTAGCCGCAATAGCGCGACAGACTCGCGGCGTGCTCGCGCAACGGCTGCAGCAGGGCCAGCAGCGGATCGGTCCGCGGCAGCGCCTGGGCTTCCGGATGGCGCGCCCCGACCAGCCGGGCGAACTGCTCGGGCGGCATTTCCAGCTCGTAGCCCTCGACCCCGAAGAAGTCGCCGATGCGTTTGAGGTTGAACGGCGTGGGACGGCTCTGCCCGCCCAGGTACTTGTTGAACTGCGCCCGATTGATTGCCAGCTTGCGGCACACCTCGGCAATCGAGCGGTAGTGACTGCAGAGCAACTTGAGGTTTTCGGCGAGGTGGGAGGTCATGGGATGCCCTGACGGTTGGCGCGAGTGTCGCCATTCTAGCATCAGGTCGCGCCACATCGCGGCCAGCCGCGAAATTGCTCCGCACGCCCTGCTGTTGAAACATCCCCCGCTTGCACGGCGCAGCGGCGCGCGCCGGACGCCCTAACAACGACAACAAGGTGAACATCGCCATGCTCGACCTTCTCAACGACCTTATCTGGAGCAAACTGCTGATCGTCATGCTGATCGGCCTGGGTCTGCTCTTCACCATCCGTTCCGGCTTCGTCCAGTTCCGCTATTTCGGCAACATGTTCACGATCTTCGGCCACGCCTTCGAGCGGCAGCCGGGGCAGCTCTCCTCCTTCCAGGCGCTGATGCTCTCGGTGGCCGGCCGGGTCGGCGCCGGCAACATCGCCGGCGTGTCCGTGGCGATCATGCTCGGCGGCCCGGGCGCGATCTTCTGGATGTGGGTGGTGGCTCTGGTGGGCATGGCCACCAGCTATTTCGAATGCTCGCTGGCCCAGCTGTACAAGCGCCGCGAACCCGACGGCACCTACCGCGGCGGCCCGGCGTTCTACATCCAGCACGGCCTCGGCCAGCGCTGGCTGGGCATCCTGGTGTCGATCCTGCTGCTGATGACCTTCGGCTTCGGCTTCAACGCCGTGCAGTCGTTCACCGTCGCCAGCTCGCTGCACGACACCTTCGGCGTACCCACCGTGGCCAGCGGCATCGCGCTGACCCTGGTGATCGGCGGCATCATCTTCGGCGGCATCCGTCGCATCGCCAAGTGGGCCGACGTGCTGGTGCCGGTCATGGCGTTTTCCTACCTGGGCATGGCGCTGTTCGTCATCGGCAGTAACTTCAGCGCGATTCCGGAAACCTTCGGCCTGATCTTCCGTAGCGCCTTCGGCCTCGAGCAGGCCTTCGCCGGCGGCATCGGCGCGGCCATTCTGATGGGCGTCAAGCGCGGCCTGTTCTCCAACGAGGCGGGCCTGGGCAGTGCGCCGAACGTCGCTGCGGTGGCCGAGGTCAAGCACCCGGTGGCGCAGGGTATCGTGCAGTCGCTGTCGGTGTTCATCGACACCATCATCCTGTGCAGCTGCACCGCGCTGATCATCCTGCTCTCCGGCGTCTACGAGCCGGGCATGGACCAGGCCGGCGTGGTGCTGACCCAGACCGCCGTCGCTGCCGTCGTTGGCGAGTGGGGCCGGGTGTTTGTCACCGTCGCACTGCTGCTGTTCGTGTTCACCACGCTGATCTACAACTACTACCTGGGCGAAAACGCGCTGGGCTTCTTCACCGAGAAGCGCACCCCGGTAGTGATCTACCGCGTGCTGGTGATCATCCTCGTGCTCTGGGGGTCAGTGCAGGACCTGGGCACCGTGTTCGCCTTCGCCGACGTCACCATGGGCCTGTTGGCCATCGCCAACCTGATCGCCGTGGCCCTGCTGTTCAAGGTCGGTCTGCGCCTGATGCGCGACTACGACAGCCAGATCCGCGCCGGCATCGAGCAGCCCGTGCTCGATCCGAAGGACTTCGCCGACCTGGATCTCGACCCGGCCGTGTGGAAGGCGAACATGCCCGCCACACCCGACACCACCGAGCGCCGCTAAGCGCTCCGACGCGACCGGCCAGCCCTCTGCGCAACCGCGCACGGGGCTGGCCCCATCCGCCTGTATTTCTGATGGTCTGCGCCGAACGAGCGAGGAGCGCGTGTGAATCAATCAATCGAACGCCTGCTGGTGCTCTACACCGGCGGCACCATCGGCATGCAACAGAGCGCCGCCGGGTTGATGCCAGCCTCCGGCTTCGAAGCTCGCCTGCGGGCGCAGCAGGCGCTGGAAGCCGGGCCGCTGCCGAGCTGGACCTTCCGCGAACTGCAACCGCTGCTGGACAGCGCCAACATGCAGCCGACCCACTGGCTGCAGATGGCGTCCGCCGTCCGCGATGCCGTGGCGCAGGGCGACTGCGATGCGGTGCTGTTGCTGCACGGCACCGATACCCTGGCCTACAGCGCCGCTGCGTTGTCCTTCCTGCTGCTGGATCTTGAGATCCCCGTGCTGCTCACCGGCGCCATGCTGCCGGCGGGAAGCCCGGGCAGCGATGCCTGGCCCAACCTGTTCGGCGCCATGCGCGCCCTGCAGGCCGGGCAGGTGCACGGTGTGCAACTGTTCTTCAACGGCGTGCTGCTGCACGGCGCGCGGGTCAGCAAACTGCGCAGCGACGCCTTCGACGCCTTTGCCGAGGCGCCGCGCAAGCGCCTCGCCGCAGCGGCCAGCGAACGTCCGCCGGCGCTGTTGCCGCAGCGACCGGCGCAGGTCGTGGTGCTGCCGTTGTACCCCGGCGTCGGTGCCGCGCAGGTGCAGGCGCTGGTCGCCAGTGGCGCCCAGGCGCTGCTGCTCGAATGTTATGGCAGCGGCACCGGTCCGACGGGCGATGCCGCATTCATCGAAGCGTTGCGCCACGCGCATCGACAGGGCGTGGTGCTGGCGGCGATCAGCCAGTGCCCGGGCGGCCATGTCGACTTCGACGTCTATGCCACCGGCAGCGGCCTGCGCGATGCCGGCCTGGTCTCCGGCGGCGGCATGACCCGTGAAGCGGCGCTGGGCAAGCTGTTCGCTCTGCTCGCCGCCGGGCTCGATCACGCCGAGGTGGAACACTGGTTCTGCCGCGACCTCTGCGGCGAAATGGCCGACTGAAAACGACACCGGCAAAAATGCGCGCTGCCCCGCAGGGCAGCGCGGCCGGCTGGCGATGTCCCGGCAGCACCGCTACCCTTGCTCACGCCAACAACAAGAAAAGCGTCAAGGAGCCGATGCCATGGCCAGATCCCGAACTGCCGGGGCGCTGTTCGTCCTGCTCATCAGCGCTGCATGCGCCGCCCAGGCCGAACTGCCTGCCAACTATCAGATCACCCTGCAAACCGACAGCTTTCCGCCCTTCAACATGGGCCCCAACAGCAAGGGCTTCGCCCGCGGCGACGATGTGCAGGGCATCGATGCCGACACCGTGCGTGACATCTTTCGCCGCGCCGGCATCGCCTACAACCTGACCCTGCGCGGCCCCTGGAGCCGGCTCTACGAGCAGACCCGGCAGCAGCCCGCCCACGGCCTGTTCTCGGTGGCGCGCACGCCGCAGAACGCCGGACAGTTCAAGTGGGTCGGGCCGCTGGCCCATCACGCCAGCGTGCTGCTGGCGCCGGCCGACAGTGGCCTGAAGTTCGACAGCCTGGAGCAGGCGCAGGGCTACCAGATCGGCGGCCACGCCAACGGCAGTGTCAGCCTGTTCCTGGAAAGCCAGGGCATCCGCACCAGCAACAGCCTCAACGACGCTGAAAACCTGCGCAAACTGCTGACCGGGCGCATCGACCTGTGGGCGGTGGCCGACCCAGTGTGGCGTCATTACGCGCGGCTGCAGGGCGTCGACGAGAGCCAGCTGCGCATAGCGCTGAGCTATCGCAGCGAACCGCTGTATCTGGCACTGAGCCCTGATACGCCGGACGAAGTGGTCAACCGCCTGCAGAAGGCACTTGAGGAAGTGATCGCCGAAGGCTACGCCGGCTGCAGCAAGACCCCTGACCTGTGCTACCTGATTCAGGAGCGCGGCACGACGCTGGCCGGCGGTCGCTGACCCCGCGCCTCGTCAGCAGACCGAAACCGCCCGGAAGCGCTTCAGCTCACCTGATAGCGCGCCCGCGGCGTGGCCATCGGCAGCGGGCCGTCGCCGACCAGGCGGAACTCGCCCTTCTCGGCATCGTAGGCACGAATCTCGCTGGTCCCGATGTTGTACACCCAGCCGTGGATGAACAGCTGACCGCTGGCCAGCCGCGCTGCCACCGAGGGATGCGTGCGCAGGTGGTCGAGCTGGGCCACCACGTTCTCCTCGGTAAGGATGCCGAGGGTGTTGTGGTCGGCGCAGCCACAGTTCTGCTCGACTACGATCTTCGCCACCTCGGCATGCCGCAGCCAGCCCTTGACCGTCGGCATGCGCTCCAGCTGAGCCGGGTTGAGCACCGCCTTCATCGCGCCGCAGTCGGAGTGGCCGCAGACGATGATGTGCTGCACGCCAAGCGCCATCACGGCGAACTCAATGGCGGTCGACACGCCACCATTCATCTGCCCGTAGGGTGGCACCACGTTGCCGACGTTGCGGGTGACGAACAGGTCGCCGGGCGAACTCTGCGTGATCAGCTCGGGGATGATTCGCGAATCGGCGCAGGTAATGAACATCGCCCGTGGGGTCTGCTCGTAGGCGAGCTTCTCGAACAGCTCGCGCTGCTCGGGATAGACCTCTTCGCGGAAGCGCTTGACGCCCGAGACGATGTGTTCGAGGGCCTCCTGGGCGGTTTCGCTCTTCTTGCCGTCATTCATGCTTGGTTCTCTCCAGAGGAATTCGAAGGGTAGGCGCCGCCGCGACGGCGCGTCAGAAGATGGACCAGCCAATACGCTGCGACAGCGCCTCGAGGGCGGCCATGCCGATCAGCGAATTGCCCGCGGCGTTGAGCTCCGGCGACCAGACGCAGACGGTGAAGCGGCCCGGCACCACCGCGACGATGCCGCCGCCCACCCCGCTCTTGCCGGGCAGGCCGACGCGATAGGCGAAGTTGCCCGCCTCGTCGTACAGCCCGCTGGTGGCCATGATCGCGTTGACCTGCTTGGTCTGGCGCGGCGCCAGCACCGTCTCGCCGCTTTGCGGACAGGCACCATCGCGGGCGAGAAAGGCGAACGCGCGGGCCAGGTCGACGCAGTTCATGCGCAGCGCACAGTGATGAAAATAGCTGCGTAATACCGCTTCGACATCGTTGTGGAAGTTGCCGAAGGCCTGCATCAGGTAAGCCATGGCCGCATTGCGCGCGCGGTGCTGATATTCGGATTCGGCGACGCGGGTGTCGGAAACGATCTGCCGGTTGCCGGACAGGTGCCGGACGAAATCACGCATCGACAGCTCCGGGGTGGCGAAGCGCGACTGGTTGACGTCGCAGATTATCAGCGCCCCGGCGTTGATGAACGGGTTGCGCGGGCGGCCGCGTTCGAACTCGAGCTGCACCAGTGAATTGAACGGCTGCCCCGAAGGCTCGTGGCCTAGCCGCTCCCATAACGACTCGCCGCGATGGGCGATGGCCTGCACCAGGCTGAACACTTTCGAAATGCTCTGGATCGAGAACGGCGTCTGCGCGTCGCCGGCTTCGAAAATCTCGCCCTCGGCACTGCACACGGCAATACCCAACTGGTTGGGCGGCACGTCGGCCAGCGCCGGGATGTAACTAGCCACGCGACCTTGCCCGAGCAGCGGGCGTACATCGTCGAGAATTTCCTGCAGCAGGGCGTGCATCGAAGGCTCCATCGGTCCTGAGTCCAGGGTGGACGCCCGCCGGCCGAGGGGCATCACAGCGCGCGGTCAGAACTTCTCGGGCCGCAGCACTTCCACCTCGGCCAGATAGCAGACCATGGCGAAGTTTTCGTAGTAGCGCGCCTGCAGGTGCTCGGCGATACGCTCGGCGATCTCGCGGCTGCAGATCACCTCCAGGCGGATATTGCCGTCGGTATCCCAGCCGGCGCTGCGCACCCCGCGGCTGCCGCTGCCACGGGCGTCCGACAGGGTCCAGCCCGGAGCGCCCAGGTTTTTCAGGTCGGCTTCCAGCTTGTGTTCCAGCGCTGCCTCGCAGATCACGGTCAGCAGCGTACGATTGTGCGCGTTCATCTCAGAACCCCCAGGCGATCAGCCGCTCGGCCAGGGCCAGGTAGAGCGGAATGCCGATCAGGATGTTGAACGGAAAGGTGATGCCCAGCGACGCGGTCAGCGACAGCGACGGATTGGCTTCCGGTACCGCCAGACGCATCGCCGCTGGCACCGCAATGTACGAGGCACTCGCCGCCAGCGTGGCGAGCATCGCCGTACCGCCCAGCGACAGACCCATGAAGCGCGCCAGCAGGGCGCCGATCAGCGCACCGATCAGCGGCATCAGCAGCGCAAAGGCAGCGAGCTTGAAGCCGTAGCGCTTGAGCGAGCCGAGCTGGCCGGAGGCGATCAGGCCCATCTCCAGCAGGAAGAACGCCAGCACCGGTTTGAACATGCTGGTGTACAGCGGTTCGAGCGGTTTGATGGCCTCCTTGCCGGCGATCGCACCGATCAGCAGGCCACCGAGCAGCAGCATGATGCTCTTGCCAAGGAAGATCTCGCGGCCCAGTTCCTTCCAGTCGGTATCGCGCGACACGCCCTTGGCCAGCAGAATGCCGACCAGGATCGCCGGGATTTCGAGAATCGCCACGAACAGCGGCATGTAGCTTTCGAAGAAGATTTCCCGCGCCGCCAGATAGGCCACCACGACGGCGAAGGTACCAGCGCTCACCGAACCGTAGTGCGCCGCCACCGCCGCCGCGTTGACCCTGTCGAAGCGCAACCCGCGCAGCAGGATGAAGGCCAGGATCGGCAGCAACACGCCCAGCCCCAGCACCAGCAGCGACTGCCCCAGAAGCGCCGCACTGGCCTGTTCGGCCAGCTCCACACCACCGTGCAGACCGATCGCCAGCAGCAGGATGATCGACAGCGTCTCGTAGAGCGCCGGCGGCAGCTTCAACTCGCTCTTCACCAGGCCCGCAAACAGGCCGAACACGAAGAACAGCACTACTGGGTCGATACCCATCTACAGTCTCCACAGCTTGGACAATGGACCGATCCCTGGCAGACATTGGCTCGAAAAAAAAGGAGCCGCAAGGGCTCCCAAAGGGGACACACTGCCCGCGCCGTCCGTTCCGCTGGCTGCCGCGCATGCTTGCGCAGCGCGGCCAAAACAGTCGAAACGACGCTGGCGTGACGTGATCAGACCGCCACGCCACCCTTCACTCAGCCCTCGATCTCTATCAAGACATCGCCTGGATTCACCCGGTCACCTTTGGCGACATGCACGGCCTTGACCGTTCCGCTCATGGGCGCCTGAATCTCGGTTTCCATCTTCATCGCTTCGCTGATCAGTACGGCCTGGCCAGCCTTGACCACGTCGCCTTCCTTGACCAGCACGTCGACCACGTTGCCCGGCATGCTGGTGCTGACGTCACCCGGACCGCTGGCCTGCTTGCGCTGGCTGCCGCCGCTGCCGCCGACGAAGTTGTTCAATGGCTCAAACACCACCTCTTCCGGCATGCCGTCGATGGAAAGGAAGAAGTGCCGCTTGCCTTCGCCCTTGACGCCGACACCGGTGATATCCACGCGGTAGGTTTCGCCATGCACGTCGATGACGAACTCGGTCGGCACGCCCTGCCCGCCTGCAGCGGTCGCGGTGCTGCCGTCAGGGATCGGCAGCAGTGTTTCCGGTACCAGCGTACCGGCCTCACGCTCCTCGAGGAACTTGCGGCCGATGTCGGGAAACATGGCGTAGGTCAGCACGTCTTCTTCGGATTTGGCCAGCGCACCGACTTCCTGGCGCAGCTTGTCCAGCTCCGGCTTGATCAGGTCGGCCGGGCGCACGTCGATGATCTCTTCACCGCCGATGGCCTGGCGCTGCAGCTTGGCGTCGATGGTGCCCGGCGCCTTGCCGTAGCGGCCCTGCAGGTAGAGCTTCACCTCGTTGGTAATGGTCTTGTAGCGCTCGCCGGCGAGCACGTTGAAGAACGCCTGGGTGCCGACGATCTGCGAGGTCGGGGTTACCAGCGGCGGGTAGCCGAGGTCCTTGCGCACGCGCGGAATCTCGGCGAGCACTTCATCCATGCGGTTGAGCGCACCCTGCTCCTTCAGCTGGTTGGCCAGGTTGGAAATCATCCCGCCCGGCACCTGGTTGACCTGCACACGCGTATCGACGCCGGTGAATTCGCTTTCGAACTGGTGGTACTTCTTGCGCACCGCGTAGAAGTACAGGCCGATTTCCTGCAGCAGCTCCAGATCGAGGCCGGTGTCATAGGGCGTGCCGCGCAGCGCGGCGACCATCGATTCGGTGCCGGGATGACTGGTGCCCCAGGCCATGGAGGAAATGGCGGTGTCGATGTGGTCGGCGCCGTTCTCGATGGCTTTCAACTGGCACATGCTGGCGACGCCAGCCGTGTCGTGGGAGTGAATGAACACAGGCAGGTCGATCTCGGCCTTCAGCGCGCGCACCAGCTCGCCGGTGGCGAACGGCGTGAGCAGGCCGGCCATGTCCTTGATGGCGATGGAATCGACGCCCATGTCGCGCATCGCCCGACCCTGCTCGACGAACAACTCGACGGTATGCACCGGGCTGGTGGTGTAGGCGATGGTGCCCTGGGCGTGCTTGCCGGTCTTCTTCACGGCCTTGATCGCGGTTTCCAGGTTTCGCACGTCGTTCATCGCGTCAAAGATGCGGAACACGTCGATGCCGTTCTCCGCCGCCTTGGCGCAGAACGCTTCGACCACATCATCGCTGTAATGGCGGTAGCCGAGCAGGTTCTGCCCGCGCAGCAGCATCTGCAGTCGGGTGTTGGGCAGCGCCGCCTTGAGCTGGCGCAGGCGCTCCCAGGGGTCTTCCTTGAGGAAGCGCACGCAGGCGTCGAACGTGGCGCCGCCCCAGACTTCCAGCGACCAGTAGCCGACACGGTCGAGCTTTTCGCAGATCGGCAGCATGTCTTCAGTGCGCATGCGGGTGGCCAGCAGCGACTGATGGGCGTCACGCAGGATGGTGTCGGTAACGGTGATTTTCTTCTGAGCAGTCATGGTTCGTTCCTCACAGTCCTGCGTGGGCGGCGATGGCAGCAGCGATGGCCAGGGCCAGCTCGCCCGGCTTGCGTTTGATCGAGTAGTTCAGCAGTTCCGGATGGTTCTCGACGAAGCTGGTGTTGAACTGGCCGCTGCGGAAATCCGGACTGGCGAGAATCTGCTGGTAGTAGGTGGCGGTGGTCTTCACGCCTTGTACGCGCATGTCGTCCAGCGCACGCGAACCGCGGGCCAGCGCCTCTTCCCAGGTCAGCGCCCAGACGATCAGCTTCAGGCACATGGAGTCGTAATACGGCGGAATGGTGTAGCCGGTATAGATCGCCGTGTCGGTGCGCACACCGGGGCCGCCCGGCGCGTAATAGCGGGTGATCTTGCCGAAGCAGGGCAGGAAGTCGTTGCGCGGCTCCTCGGCGTTGATGCGGAACTGCAGGGCGAAGCCGCGATACTGGATGTCCTCTTGCTTGACCGACAGCGGCTGGCCGGAGGCGATGCGGATCTGCTCGCGAACGATATCGATCCCGGTGATTTCCTCGGTGATGGTGTGTTCCACCTGCACCCGGGTGTTCATTTCCATGAAGTACACCTCGCCATCGGCGAGCAGGAACTCCACGGTGCCGGCGTTCTCGTAACCCACCGCCTTGGCCGCACGCACGGCCAGGTCGCCGATATAGGCGCGCTGCTCGGGGGTGAGCTGCGGGCTCGGGGCGATCTCGATGAGCTTCTGGTTGCGGCGCTGGATCGAGCAGTCGCGCTCGAACAGGTGCACGGTATTGCCGAACGAATCGGCGAGGATCTGCGCCTCGATATGCTTGGGTTCGACGATGCACTTTTCCAGGAAGACTTCAGCGCTGCCGAAGGCCTTGGTCGCTTCGGAAATCACTCGCGGAAAGGCCGATTCCAGCTCTGCCTGCGAGTTGCAGCGACGAATGCCACGACCGCCACCACCGGAGGTGGCCTTGAGCATCACCGGATAGCCGATACGCTCGGCTTCGCGCAGCGCCTCGGCAAGATCGGCGACGTTGCCCTCGGTGCCCGGCGTGACCGGCACGCCGGCCTTGATCATGCTGCGCCGCGCTTCGGTCTTGTCGCCCATGCGGCGGATGACTTCGGCGCTGGGGCCTACGAAGCGGATGCCACGTTCGGCGCAGATCTCCGCCAGTTCGGCATTCTCGGAAAGAAATCCATAGCCTGGATGCAGCGCATCGCAGCCGGTTTCCACAGCCAGGTTCACCAGCTTGCGCGGGTTCAGGTAGCCGGCCAGCGGGTCTTCGCCAATGAAATGCGCCTCGTCGGCACGCTTGACGTGCAGCGCGTGGCGGTCGGCTTCGGAGAATACCGCCACCGAGCGGACACCCATTTCGGCACAGGCGCGGACGATGCGCACCGCGATTTCCCCGCGGTTTGCGATCAGCAGCTTCTTGATCACGCTGTCTTCCCTCGGATCGTTGAGCAGGCGACCCGCGTGCGGGTCATGATCACTCGCATTTGCAACGAGCCGTTTCACCCTACGCCCGCTGGGGGGATTACTGAAAATGAATAATTGTTTGCTTGAGAATAAGTAATTACTTATAGATACGCCCTGAGCAGCATTAATCTGGCCGAACGGTCAGCGCCGCCGGCAACGGCAACGGGGTTGCGCTTCAATAATATTGCGGAGAACGTGATGCGAAAATCGTTGATGCGCATGACATTGCGCCAGCTCCAGGTATTTCGCGCCGTGTGCGAAACGCACTCGTATAGCCGTGCGGCGGAGGAAATGGCGCTGACCCAGCCCGCCGTCAGTTTGCAGATTCGGCAGCTCGAGGAACTGGTCGGTCAACCGCTTTTCGAGTACCTCGGCAAGAAGCTCTACCTGACCGATGCGGCTGAAGCGCTACAGCGCGCCAGTACCGACATCTTCGGTCGCCTGGACAGCCTCGACATGCAGCTCTCGGATCTGCAGGGCTCGTTGCAGGGGCAGCTCAACCTGGCGGTTGAATCCAGCGCCAAGTACGTCACGCCGCACCTGTTCGCCGCCTTCAAGCGCCTGCACCCTGAGATCAGCCTGCAACTGGTGGTGGTCAACCATGCCCAGGCGGTCAAGCGCCTGTCGGTGAGCCGTGACGACCTGCTGATCATGTCTCAGGTGCCTACCGACATGGACCTGGAGTTCATGCCCTTCCTGAACAACCCGATCATCGCCGTGGCGCCACCCGACCATCCGCTGTGCAACGCCGCCACGCTGTCCCTGCAGGACCTCACGGACTATCCCCTGCTGGTGCGGGAGCCCGGCTCGGGCACGCGACGGGCCGGCGAGGACTACCTGCGCCAGAAGCGCGCGCATTTCGCCCAGACCATTCAGGTCGCGTCGCTGGATGCGCTGCGCGAATGCGTGGTGGCCGGGCTCGGCCTGGCGCTGCTGCCGCGCCATGCGGTGCATCTGGAGCTGGCCAACGGGCTGCTACGCGAGCTGCCGGTCGAGGAATTGCCGCTGTATCGCAGCTGGTGCGTGGTGCATTCGCGCGGCAAGCGCCTGACTCCGGTGGCCCAGGCGTTCTTCGCCTTCCTCCGTGAAGAGCGCGCGCAGATCAGTGCGCTGGCGGAGCGCTTCGCCGGCTCGCCGACGACGAGCGCAGCGAGCTGATCACCAGCGCATCGGCGTAGTCGTTCAACTCGGCATGCAGCTGACGCTGCTCGGTATAGCTTTCGATGGCGCGGCGAAAACGCATGCGCCGTTCATCCTGCTGTTTGCGGCGGGACTTGCTGTCGAGCTGGCTGCTGTCGTCGGTGTGCCGGAGCATGAGGCGATCTCCCAGAACAGATATGGAGAGATCAGCATCGACGTCATGGATGACAAACTGAAGTCAGGGCGATTACGCGACCGTGAAGGTGAGCGGCGCCTCAGTCGTCGTGCGTCTTGACCTTCTGCGGCGACAGGCGAAGGCTGCGCAGGCTGCGCTTCACGCTCTTGAGGTGATTGACCAGACTCGGTCCACGCGCCATGGCAACACCCATCGCCAACACGTCGATCACTACCAGGTGAGCGATACGCGAGGTCAGCGGGGTGTAGATCTCGGTGTCTTCCTGTACGTCGATTGCCAGGTTGATGGTGGCCAGCTCGGCCAGCGGCGTCTGGCTCGGGCACAGGGTGATGAGCGTCGCGCCGGATTCACGCACCACGTTGGCGGTGATCAGCAGATCCTTCGAGCGACCGGACTGCGAGATGCAGATCGCCACGTCGGTGGGCTTGAGCGTCACCGCCGACATGGCCTGCATGTGCGGATCGGAATAGGCGGCAGCTGACAGCAGCAGACGGAAGAACTTGTGCTGGGCGTCGGTGGCCACCGCGCCGGATGCGCCGAAACCGTAGAACTCCACGCGCTCGGCCTTGGCCATGGCAGCGATGGCGCGCTGCAGCGCTTCGGGGTCGAGCCGCTCGCGCACTTCCATCAGCGTGTGCAGCGTGGTGTCGAAGATCTTCAAGGCGAAGTCGGCCACCGAATCGTTCTCGCTGATGGCGAACTGACCGAAGCTGGCGCCAGCCGCCAGGCTCTGCGCCAGTTTGAGCTTGAGATCCTGAAAACCCAGGCAACCGATGGCGCGGCAGAAGCGCACGATGGTGGGTTCGCTGACACCAACCACGTGAGCCAGGTCGGCCATGGAACTGTGCATCACCGACGCCGGATCGAGCAGGACATGGTCGGCCACTTTCAGCTCCGACTTCCGTAGCAGGCTTCTGGATTGGGCGATGTGCTGCAGCAGATTCACGTTCCGGACTCGCTATGCTCTCGTCTGATGGCTTTGCTCGGGCGCGATCGACGCCGCTCAGCCGTCAGCGGGTTGTAGTGGGGCGGTAGTTATACTACAAGCCTCGCCACGACGCCCATTTTTTGGCCCTGGGAGAGAATCGATGTCGATATCCTGTGACATGCTCGTGTTCGGCGGGACCGGTGACCTGACGCTGCACAAACTGCTTCCGGCGCTCTACCACCTGCACCGTGACGGGCGCCTGCACGCCGACGTACGGATACTCGCCCTGGCGCGCAAAAAGCTCGACCGCGACGGCTACTTGGCCCTGGCAGAGCGGCATTGCCGCGCGCAGGTCGCCCGCAGCGACTTCAGCCCTGACACTTGGCAGGCCTTTGCCCAGCGCCTGGACTACTTCGCCATGGACGCCAACCAGCGCGGCGACTACGTGCGCCTTGCCCATCACCTCGGTCAGGCCGACGGTCGTGTGCGGGTGTATTACCTGGCGACCGCGCCGGACCTGTTCGAACCCATCGCCGCCAATCTCGAAAGCGCCGGGCTGGCCGGTGACGATGCGCGCATCGTGCTGGAAAAGCCGATCGGCCATTCGCTGGACTCGGCGCTGGAAATCAACGAATCGATCGGCGCCGTGTTCCCCGAGTCGCGCATCTACCGGATCGATCACTACCTGGGCAAGGAAACGGTGCAGAACCTCATGGCGCTGCGCTTCGCCAACGCGCTGTTCGAGCCGATCTGGCGCTCCGGGCATATCGACCACGTGCAGATCACCGTCGCCGAAACCCTCGGCGTGGAGAACCGCGGCGGCTACTACGACAACGCCGGCGCGATGCGCGACATGCTGCAGAACCACCTCCTGCAGCTGCTCTGCCTGGTGGCAATGGAGGCGCCGGTGCGTTTCGATGCCAAGCACATCCGCGGCGAGAAGGTGAAGGTGCTCGAGGCGCTCAAGCCGATCACCGGCAACGACGTGCTGGACAAGACCGTGCGCGGCCAATACGGCGCCGGCCGCATCGGTGGCCACGACGTGCAGGCCTACTACTTCGAGCCGAACATCGACAACGACAGCGACACCGAAACCTTCGTCGCGGTGAAGGCCGAGATCGACAACTGGCGCTGGGCTGGTGTGCCCTTCTACCTGCGCACCGGCAAGCGCATGGCGCGCAAGCGCTCGGAGATCATCATCACCTTCAAACAGGTTCCGCACCTGCTGTTCAGCAAGGGTGAAGTGAACCGCCTGGTGATCAGCCTGCAGCCGGAAGAAAGCATCAGCCTGCAGCTGATGGCCAAGGCACCCGGCAAGGGCATGCAGCTGGAACCGGTGGAGCTGGATCTGAACCTGGCGCACGCCTTCAGCAGCACCCGTCGCTGGGAAGCCTACGAGCGGCTGCTGCTGGATGTGATCGAAGGCGACTCCACGCTGTTCATGCGCCGTGACGAGGTCGAGGCGGCCTGGAACTGGGTCGATCCGATCCTGCGCGGCTGGCACAGCTACTACCGCAAGCCGCGCCCCTATCCGGCCGGCGAGGACGGCCCGGAACAGGCCCATCAATTCATCGAACGCCAGGGTCATCGCTGGTGGCAATGAAGTTGTCTGGCACAACTTCCGACAACTTCGCCACAGCCCCCGCATAACGCGAGATAGAGCGGATCGGCAGACTTTCTGAAATCATCGATCGCGGCCACCACAACTACGCCGAGCAACTAGCTCGGCCGTGGCCAGATCGAGCCGACATACAGACGTCACATCATCGAAATATCATCGGTAGTTCACGCCGCCATTTAGTGCTATTTCCGCGTCGATTCTCAGCCTGATTCTTCCCTGCACACTTATCCACAGCACGCCATGCTCAACAGCGCGTGCATGGCGAACGATTCGGGCATCGATCAACCACAGCAAAGCCAGCATTCATGCCGCTTGCAGCTACGTCATGGCCACTCAAGGCGAACTTCTGCGCACCACCGCCATCGAACTTCTCGCGACACTCCCGAAACTTCCCCGTAACTATCAGCCTTCACCGCCAGCCTGGCGAAATGAAACAGACTGAAACATCCACGGCGCAATCGCCGTAATTACGCGGGATCGAGCGATATATGCAGCGCTCTTAACTTCGCATATTCAGAAGTTCGGGTTGAGAAACTTCTCCGGATATGCCTACCCTAAAAAGGAATTCAATCAACAACCCCAAAGGCATTGTTTTGAGTTTCCCTACCGTAGTGCTCCGTCGCCCAACCGACGGCGACGGTTACAACCTGCATCAGCTGGTGGCGCGCTGCCAGCCCCTCGATACCAATTCGGTCTACTGCAACCTGCTGCAGTGCTCCGATTTCGCCGACACCGCCATCGCCGCAGAGAACGCCCAAGGCGAACTGGTTGGTTTCATCTCGGGTTACCGCCCCCCTGCCCGCCCGGACACCCTGTTCGTCTGGCAGGTCGCCGTCGATAGTTCGATGCGCGGTCAGGGCCTGGCCCTGCGCATGCTGCTGGCGCTGACGGCCCGTGTGGCCCGTGAGCACGACGTGCGCTTCATGGAAACCACCATTTCCCCGGACAACGCGGCGTCGCAGGCACTGTTCAAGCGGGCATTCGATCAACTGGGTGCCGACTGCACCACGCGCACGCTGTTTTCCCGCGCCGCGCACTTTGGCGGTCAGCACGAGGACGAGGTGCTCTACCGCGCCGGCCCATTCACCGTTTCCCATCTAGAAGAAGAGCTCAAGGAGCACGCATGAAAACTTTTGAACTGAACGAATCCAAGGTTCGTAGCTACTGCCGTTCCTTCCCCGTGGTCTTCAACCAGGCCCAGGGTGCCGAACTGGTCACCAGAGACGGCAAGCGTTACATCGACTTCCTCGCCGGTGCCGGCACGCTCAACTACGGGCACAACCACCCGGTACTCAAGCAGGCGCTGCTCGAGTACATCCAGAACGACGGCATCACCCATGGCCTGGACATGTACACCGCAGCCAAGGAGCGTTTCCTCGAAACCTTCAACCGCCTGATCCTCGAACCGCGCGGCATGGGCGACTACCGCATGCAGTTCACCGGCCCAACCGGCACCAACGCGGTCGAAGCGGCGATGAAGCTGGCGCGCAAGGTCACCGGGCGCAACAACATCATCAGCTTCACCAACGGCTTCCACGGCTGCAGCATCGGCGCGCTGGCCGCGACCGGCAACCAGCATCACCGCGGCGGCTCCGGCATCAGCCTCACCGATGTCAGCCGCATGCCGTACGCCAACTACTTCGGTGACAAGACCAACACCATCGGCATGATGGACAAGCTGCTCTCCGACCCCTCCAGCGGCATCGACAAGCCCGCCGCGGTGATCGTCGAGGTGGTGCAGGGCGAAGGCGGACTGAACACCGCGTCGACCGAGTGGATGCGCAAGCTCGAGAAGCTCTGCCGCAAGCACGAGATGCTGCTGATCGTCGATGACATCCAGGCCGGTTGCGGCCGCACCGGGACCTTCTTCAGCTTCGAGGAAATGGGCATCCATCCGGACATCGTGACCCTGTCCAAGTCGCTGTCCGGCTATGGCCTGCCATTCGCCATGGTGCTGCTGCGCCCCGAGCTGGACCAGTGGAAGCCGGGCGAGCACAACGGCACCTTCCGCGGCAACAACCATGCGTTCGTCACTGCTGCCGCAGCCGTCGAGCACTTCTGGCAGAACGACGAGTTCGCCAACAGCGTGAAGGCCAAGGGCAAGCGCATCGCCGACGGCATGCAGCGCATCGTCCGCCGCCACGGCCCGGATTCGCTGTTCCTCAAGGGCCGCGGGATGATGATCGGCATCAGCTGCCCGGATGGCGATATCGCCTCCGCCGTCTGCCGCCACGCCTTCGAGAACGGCCTGGTGATCGAAACCAGCGGCGCCCACAGCGAAGTGGTCAAGTGTCTCTGCCCGCTGATCATCAGCGAAGAGCAGATCGACCGCGCACTCGCCATCCTCGACAAGGCCTTCGCCGCCGTGATGAGCGAGCAGACCGAAAACCAAGCTTCCTGAGGTATTTGCAATGATCGTCAGAACCCTCGCCGAGTGCGAGCAGACCGACCGCAAGGTCCACAGCAAAACCGGCACCTGGGACAGCACCCGTCTGTTGCTCAAAGACGACAACATGGGTTTCTCGTTCCACATCACCACCATCTACGCCGGCACCGAAACGCACATCCACTACCAGAATCATCTGGAGTCGGTGTACTGCATGAGCGGCAACGGCGAGATCGAGACCATCGCCGACGGCAAGATCTACAAGATCGAACCCGGCACCCTGTACATCCTCGACAAGCACGACGAGCACCTGCTGCGCGGCGGTAGCGAGGACATGAAGATGGCCTGCGTCTTCAACCCGCCGCTCAACGGCAAGGAAGTACATGACGAGAGCGGCGTCTATCCGCTGGAGGCCGAAACCGTCTGATACCGGTTTACCGGGGCGGCCATGGAGCCGCCCCACCATCACAAGAAAAGGAGGTAAGCGTGAACCCTATGCAAGCCGACCTGTATCCCTCGCGCCAGGAAGACCAGCCCAGCTGGCAGGAACGCCTGGATCCGGTCGTCTACCGCAGCGACCTGGAGAATGCGCCGATAGCGGCGGAGCTGATCGAGCGTTTCGAGCGCGACGGCTACCTGGTCATCCCCAACCTGTTCAGCGCCGACGAAGTGGCGGTATTCCGCGCCGAACTCGAGCGCATGCGCCAGGACCCGGCCGTCGCCGGCTCCGGCAAGACCATCAAGGAACCCGACAGCGGCGCCGTCCGCTCGGTGTTCGACATCCACAGCGACAACGAACTGTTCGCCCGCGTGGCCGCCGATGAGCGCACCGCCGGCATCGCCCGTTACATTCTCGGCGGTGATCTGTACGTGCATCAGTCACGGATGAACTTCAAGCCCGGCTTCACCGGCAAGGAGTTCTACTGGCACTCGGATTTCGAAACCTGGCACGTCGAGGACGGCATGCCGCGCATGCGTTGCCTGTCCTGCTCGATCCTGCTGACCGACAACGAGCCGCACAACGGCCCGCTGATGCTCATGCCCGGCTCGCACAAGCACTACGTGCGCTGCGTCGGCGCCACGCCGGAGAACCACTACGAGAAGTCCCTGCGCAAGCAGGAGTTCGGTGTACCCGACCAGAACAGCCTGAGCGAGCTGGCCAGCCGCTTCGGCATCGAGTGCGCCACCGGCCCGGCCGGCAGCGTGGTGTTCTTCGATTGCAACACCATGCACGGCTCCAACGGCAACATCACACCCAGCGCGCGGAGCAATCTGTTCTACGTCTACAACCACGTGGATAATGCCGTGCAGCCGCCGTTCTGCGAGCAGAAACCCCGCCCGGCCTTCGTCGCCGAGCGCGAAAACTTCAAGCCGCTGGACATTCAGCCGCAACAGTATCTCTGAGGCGATCGGGCGCGTCTGATGACGGGCCCGATCCCCCGGCTTGGCCGATTGCTTATTGGCCCAGGGATGAACTCACTTCCAGCTCGTTGATCGACAGGTGCGCCAGCCGCGCCGGGCCCATCAACGGCCTGCCAGATTCGGACGCAATAAAAAGATGCATACCGTAGAAAAGATCGGCGGCACGTCGATGAGCCGCTTCGAGGAAGTCCTCGACAACATCTTCATCGGCCGCCGGGAAGGCGCAGCGCTGTACCAGCGCGTCTTCGTCGTCTCGGCCTATAGCGGCATGACCAATCTGCTGCTGGAACATAAGAAGACCGGCGAGCCCGGCGTCTACCAGCGTTTTGCCGATGCCCAGAGCGAAGGCGCTTGGCGCGAGGCGCTGGAAGGCGTGCGCCAGCGCATGCTGGCGAAGAACGCCGAGCTGTTCAGCTCCGAGTATGAGCTGCACGCTGCCAACCAATTCATCAATTCGCGCATCGACGACGCCAGCGAGTGCATGCACAGCCTGCAGAAGCTCTGCGCCTACGGCCACTTCCAGCTCTCCGAGCACCTGATGAAGGTGCGCGAGATGCTCGCCTCCCTCGGTGAAGCGCATAGCGCCTTCAACTCTGTGCTGGCACTCAAGCAGCGCGGCGTCAACGCGCGCCTGGCCGACCTCACCGGCTGGCAGCAGGAAGCGCCGCTGCCATTCGAGGAGATGATCGCCAGCCATTTTGCCGGCTTCGACCTGAGCCGCGAACTGGTGGTCGCCACCGGCTACACGCACTGCGCCGAAGGCCTGATGAACACCTACGACCGAGGCTACAGCGAGATCACCTTCGCACAGATCGCCGCCGCCACCGGCGCGCATGAAGCGATCATCCACAAGGAATTCCACCTCTCTTCCGCCGACCCGAACCTGGTCGGTGCCGACAAGGTGGTGACCATCGGCCGCACCAACTACGACGTCGCCGACCAGCTGTCGAACCTCGGCATGGAAGCGATCCACCCGCGCGCGGCCAAGACCCTGCGCCGTGCCGGTGTCGAGCTGCGCATCAAGAATGCCTTCGAGCCCGAGCACGGCGGCACGCTGATCAGCCAGGACTACAAGAGCGAGAAGCCCTGCGTGGAAATCATCGCCGGACGCAAGGATGTCTTCGGCATCGAGGTGTTCGACCAGGACATGCTCGGCGACATCAGCCACGACATGGAGATCAGCAAGCTGCTCAAGCAGCTCAAGCTCTACGTGGTGAACAAGGACTCCGATGCCAACAGCATCACCTACTACGCCTCCGGCTCGCGCAAGCTGATCAACCGCGCGGCGCGGCTGATCGAGGAGAAGTACCCGGCGGCCGAGGTCACGGTGCACAACCTAGCCATCGTCTCGGCGATCGGTTCGGACCTCAAGGTCAAGGGCATCCTGGCCAAGACCGTGGCGGCGCTCGCCGAAGCGGGCATCAGCATCCAGGCGATCCACCAGTCGATCCGTCAGGTGGAGATGCAGTGCGTGGTCAACGAAGAGGACTACGACGCCGCCATTGCCGCGCTGCACCGCGCGTTGATCGAGCCGGAAAACCACGGCGACGTGATCGCCGCGGCCTGATCCAGGCGCAAGACCGAAACGCCGGGCTCGTCCCGGCGTTTTGCTGTCCGGCTTCCCGACGGCGCATGACGCGGGTCAATACCACAGGCAAGCACCGGTACGACCATGGAAGCACGAGGCAGCTCGGCCCGAGCCGATCTGCCCAACCCGCTCATCCATGCCGCAGGAGTTGCCATGTTCCCCGAGTACCGCGACCTGATCACCCGCCTGAAGGCGGAAAACAAGACCTTTGCCCGCCTGTTCGACGAGCACAACGAGCTGGATCAACGGGTCAAGAACATCGAAGCGCACATCGTCCCGGGCACCGATAGCGAGGTCGAGACCCTGAAGAAGGAGAAGCTGCAGCTCAAGGACCGGCTCTACGCCATGCTCAAGGAAGCGCCCGCCGCCTGATCCTCGGCGCCCCGCTCAGGCGGGGCGCCATTGCGCCTCACCCCGAATATCGCAGACGACGCGCAATCGACCGCCGAGCGCAGTAAAATGCCGCGCTTCTTCGATGCCCTCCTGCGAGTCCCGCGCCATGAGCACCCCCTACCGCACCGAGCTGCTGTCGCCTGCCGGCACGCTGAAATCCATGCGCTATGCCTTCGCCTACGGCGCCGATGCGGTGTACGCCGGGCAGCCGCGCTACAGCCTGCGCGTGCGCAACAACGAGTTCGACCATGCCAACCTCAAGCTTGGCATCGACGAAGCACATGCACTGGGCAAGCAGTTCTACGTGGTGGTCAACATCGCCCCGCACAACGCCAAGCTGAAGACCTTCATCAAGGATCTGGAGCCGGTGGTGGCGATGGGACCGGATGCGCTGATCATGTCCGACCCCGGGCTGATCATGCTGGTGCGCCAGCACTTCCCGCAGCAGACCATCCACCTCTCGGTGCAGGCCAATGCGGTGAACTGGGCGACGGTGAAGTTCTGGGAGAGCCAGGGCGTCAGCCGCGTGATCCTCTCCCGCGAGCTGTCGCTGGAGGAGATTGGCGAGATCCGCGAACAGGTGCCAGGCATGGAGCTGGAAGTGTTCGTCCACGGCGCGCTGTGCATGGCCTATTCCGGCCGCTGCCTGCTGTCCGGCTACATCAACAAGCGCGACCCCAACCAGGGCAGCTGCACCAACGCCTGCCGCTGGGAGTACAAGACCCATGAGGCGAAGGAGAACGAAGTCGGCGACATCGTGCACAAGTACGAGCCGATCGTCGTGCAGCCGGCACAAACTCCCAGCCCCGACCCAACCCTCGGTATCGGCGCGCCGACCGATGAGGTATTCCTGCTCGAGGACAGCAGCCGTCCGGGCGAATTCATGTCCGCCTTCGAGGACGAGCACGGCACCTACATCATGAACTCCAAGGACCTGCGCGCCGTGCAGCACGTCGAGCGCCTGGTGCAGATGGGCGTGCACTCGCTGAAGATCGAAGGCCGCACCAAGAGCCACTACTACGTGGCGCGCACTGCGCAGGTCTACCGCAAGGCCATTGACGACGCCCTCGCCGACCGGCCATTCGACAAGTCGCTGATGGATACCCTCGAATCGCTGGCCCACCGCGGCTACACCGAGGGCTTCCTGCGCCGCCATGTGCACGACGAATACCAGAACTACGAGCGCGGCTTCTCGCTCTCCGAGCGTCAGCAGTTCGTCGGCGAGCTGACCGGCGAACGCCGCAACGGCCTGGCCGAGGTGACGGTGAAGAACCGCTTCGCGGTTGGCGACAGGCTGGAACTGATGACGCCGCAGGGCAACCTCAACCTGCGCCTGGAGCAGCTGGAGAACAAGCGCGGCGAAGCCATCGAGGTGGCTCCGGGCGACGGTCACACGGTCTACCTGCCGGTGCCGGAAGACGTCGATCTGCGCTACGCGCTGCTGATGCGCGAGCTCGAAGGCAGCACCACCCGCGGCTGACGCCGCTACGGGCGGCGCGTTACCGCGTCGCCGCTAGCGCAGTAATTCGGCGAACTGCTCGGCCGGCACCGGCGGGCTGAGCAGGTAGCCCTGAATCTCGTCGCACTGGTTGGCCTTGAGGAAATCCATCTGCGCCTGGGTTTCCACCCCCTCGGCCACCACCTTGCGCTCCAGGCTGTGGACCATGGCGATGATCGCCCGGGTAATCGCCGCATCCTGACTGGAATGCTCCAGCTCACTGATGAACGAGCGGTCGATCTTCACGTAGTCCACCGGGAAGCGCTTGAGGTAACTCAGCGACGAGAAGCCGGTGCCGAAGTCGTCGATCGCCAGCCTGACTCCTAGCGCGCGAAGTTGCTCGCTGATGCTGATGGCATTGTCGATATCGTCCAGCAACTGGCTCTCGGTCAGCTCCAGCTCCAGCATGGTCGCCGGCAGGCCGGTTTCCTCGAGCACCTGGCGCACCAGGCTGACGAAGTTGCCCTGCCGCAGCTGCTTGACCGAGAGGTTCACCGACACGCGAATCTCCGCCAGCCCGTCCTGCTGCCACTGGCGTGCCTGGCGGCAGGCCTCGCGCAGGACGAACTCACCGAGCGGAATGATCAAACCGGTTTCTTCCGCCAGCGGAATGAAGTGCGCCGGCGCGACCAGCCCGCGCTGCGGATGACGCCAGCGCACCAGCGCTTCGGCGGCCTCCAGAGCATCGTCGGCCAAGCTCAGACGTGGCTGATAGAAGACTTCCAGCTGGCCGACTTCCAGCGCCTTGCGCAGCTGATTCTCCAGCTGCAGGTACTGCATGCTCGACGCCTGCGGCCGGTCGGTGAAGAACTGCAGCGTGTTGCCGCCCAGATGCTTGGCCTGCTGCATGGCCATGTTCGCCTGGCGCAGCAGCACTTCCGCGTCACGGCTGTTGTCCGGCATCAGGCTGACACCGATGGAGGCGCTGATGACCAGCTCCTGCTCATCGATGATCAGCGGCTTGCGGATTCGCTGCAGCAGCCGGCTGCCCAGATGCGCGAGGCTACTGAGGCTGCCGTAGGCGTCGAACAGCACGACGAACTCGTCGCCGGACAGCCGCGCGATGGTGTCAGCATCTGCCAGGGTCTGGGTGATGCGCCGCGACATCTCGCGCAGCAATGCGTCGGCGGCCTCGTGCCCGAGGCTTTCGTTGAGCAGCTTGAAGCGGTCCAGATCGATGTAGAGCACCGCCATGTTGCGGCCGTTGCGACGCACCCGCTGGCAGGCCTCGTGCAGACGCTCCTTGAGCAGGCCGCGGTTGGCCAGCCCGGTGAGGTCGTCGTAATGGGTCAGGTAGCGCAGACGCTCTTCGATCTTGCGCCGCACGCTGAGGTCGGAGATGAACGCGACCACATGGGTGACGCTGTCGTTGGCATCGCGCACTTCGCGCAGCTGTACCCACTGCGGGTAGACCTCGCCGCTCTTGCGGGTCTCGATCAGCTCGCCCTGCCAGTGACCGTGCAGTTCCAGCGCTTCACGCATGGTCTGGTACTGGCGCTGACTCTCCGGCGAACCGGCGATGCGCGCTACGCTGTGCCCGAGCAATTCCTCGCGGCTGTAGCCGGACAGCGCGCAGCAGGCGTCGTTGACCGCCAGCACGCGGTAGTGATCGTTCATGATCACCATGCCTTCGCTGGCCGCCTCGAACACCGTCGCTGCCAGGCGCTGCTGTTCGGCCTGGCGGCGCAGCTCGCTGATGTCGCGACGGGTGCCGATCATGCGCAGGGCACGGCCAGCGGCGTCACGCTGGATCACCCGGCCGCGATCCTCGAGCCAGATTTCGCTGCCGTCGGCGCGCAATGCACGGTACTCGACGGCGAACTGTTCGGATTCGCCCTTCAGGTGCGCGATCAGGATCGCGCGCACGCCTTCCAGATCCTTGGGATGGATGTCCGGCAACGGCGAGCCATCCTCGTCGTAGCGGTGCTGCCGGCCGATGCCGAACACCACCTCCAGACGGGAATGATGAACATGGTTGTTCTGCAGATCCCAGTCCCACAGGCCGAGGCCACTGGCGTCCAGCGCTAGATTCAGCCGCGCCTCGCTTTCCCCCAGCTCTTCGGCGAGCTGCGCGAGTTCCGCGGTGCGCTCGGCGACGCGCTGCTCGAGGCCATCGTAGGCACTGCGCAGCTGCTTTTCGGCATGGCGACGTTGCTCGACTTCCGAGGCCAAACGGCGATTGAGCTGGTCGGCTTCGCGGCCGGCGCTTTCCAGCCGCTCGATCAGCTGCTGCTTATGCAGCCGCTGTTCGAGCCCGTCGTTCACCAGCCGGCTGATCTGCCAGCCGATCAGGCTGAGGGTGGCCAGCACGATCATCGCCAGCAAACCCCAGCCCTGCTGCAGCGGGTGGCCGCTGGTCATCAGCAATAGGCCGGTGGGCAACAGACTGGGCACGGCGAAACTGAAGAAGGCGGGCAGGCAGACCCCGTAAGCGACGCTCGCGGCCACGACGACCGAACCGATCAGCCCGTACAGCAGCGCTTGGGTGACGAAGACATCGGCCGGCACCAGCACGACCATGGCGTAGCACAGGCTCAGCGCAGACGCGCCACTGCCGAGCAGAAAGCGCCAGCGCCAGCACGGCGCGGCCTGCGCCTCGGGGCTGGCTCGGTTGAAGGCGAATATCTGCTGCAAGCGCAACAGTGCCAGCGCGCCCATCCAGCCAAGCCACAGCCCGAGCTCGACACCGCCCTGCTCGCCCCAGAGCACCACACCGAGGACCAGCGTAGCCAGCAGCAATAGCCAGGCGGGCACGCGCGAACCTCGATACAGCAGCCGGGTACGCTCGGCAGCATAATCGGCCGCCGAGGCCCCGCTGGATAATGGCTGTGTTGATGCCGGGCAGGCGGCTCGGATGGAATCGGTCATGAATATTGTTCTAGTAATAACTGCACCTAAAACAGGCTCCCTCGGAACCATACCACCGTCGATAATGGCACGTTGATGGCGTCGCGTCATACCATGGTGCGTCGGAAAAACGGCGATCGGTACTCCAGCCGACCAGCGGAAGGTTCCACCAGGCGCGATCGACCAGAACCGCGCCCGCGCCGGTTTGCCGCAGACTGCGCTTTCGAATGGACCGCAGGGCGAGCGCAGCGCAGGCATTTCCAATAGAATGCCGCGATGCATGACGATCTCTCTCTCCTCCTGAATTCCCTCAACGATGCTCAGCGCCAGGCCGTGGCCGCGCCGCTTGGCCGCCAGCTGGTATTGGCTGGCGCCGGCTCGGGCAAGACCCGCGTTCTGGTGCACCGTATCGCGTGGCTGCACCAGGTCGAACGCGCCTCGCTGCACTCGATCCTGTCGGTGACCTTCACCAACAAGGCTGCCGCCGAGATGCGCCAGCGCATCGAGCAGCTGCTGCACGTGAACCCGCAGGGCATGTGGGTGGGCACCTTTCACGGCCTGGCCCACCGCCTGCTGCGCGCGCACTGGCAGGAGGCCAAGCTGGCGCAGAACTTCCAGATCCTCGATTCCGACGACCAGCAGCGGCTGGTCAAGCGGGTGATCCGCGAACTCGGCCTCGACGAGCAACGCTGGCCAGCGCGCCAGGCGCAGTGGTGGATCAACGCGCAGAAGGACGAAGGCCTGCGTCCGCGCAACATCCAGGCCGGCGGTGATCTGTTCCTCGCCACCCAGCTGAAGATCTACGAAGCCTATGAAGAGGCCTGCGCCCGCGCCGGGGTGATCGACTTCTCCGAGCTGCTGCTGCGCGCCCTGGACCTGTGGCGCGACCACCCGGGCCTGCTCGATCACTACCAGCGGCGTTTCCGCCACGTGCTGGTGGACGAGTTCCAGGACACCAACGCCGTGCAGTACGCCTGGCTGCGGCTGCTGGCCAAGGGCGGCGAGAGCCTGATGGTGGTCGGCGACGACGACCAGTCTATCTACGGCTGGCGCGGCGCGCGGATCGAGAACCTGCACCAGTTCAGCCAGGACTTCCCCGACGCCGAAACCATCCGCCTGGAGCAGAACTACCGCTCCACCGCCTGCATCCTCAAGGCCGCCAACGCGCTGATCGCCAACAACCAGGGCCGTCTCGGCAAGGAGCTCTGGACTTCCGGCTGCGAGGGTGAGCCGATCAGCCTGTACGCCGCGTTCAACGAGCACGACGAAGCGCGCTACGTGGTCGAGAGCATCGAGAAGGCCATCCGCGACGGCATGAGCCGCAGCGAGATCGCCATCCTCTACCGCTCCAACGCCCAGTCGCGGGTGCTGGAAGAGGCGCTGCTGCGCGAGAAGATTCCCTACCGCATCTACGGCGGCCAGCGCTTCTTCGAGCGCGCCGAGATCAAGAACGCCATGGCCTACCTGCGCCTGATCCAGACCCGCGACAACGACGCGGCGCTGGAACGGGTGATCAACGTGCCGGCGCGCGGCATCGGCGAGAAGACCGTCGAAGCACTGCGCCAGCTGGCGCGTGATCAGGGCCTGTCGATGTGGGCGGCGCTGCATCAGGCGGTCGGTATCAAGGCGGTTTCCGGCCGCGCTGCCAGCGCGCTGAACGCCTTTGTCGAGCTGGTCGATACCCTGGCGCTGAAGGTCGAAGGCATGCAGCTGCACAGCATGGCGCAGCTGGTCATCGAGCAGTCCGGGCTGCTTGCCTATCACCGCGACGAAAAGGGCGAGAAAGCCCAGGCGCGGGTGGAAAACCTCGAGGAACTGGTCTCCGCCGCGCGCGCCTTCGACAGCTACAGCGAAGAGGACGACGACGTCCAGTCACCGCTGGCGGCCTTTCTCGACCACGCCTCGCTGGAGGCCGGCGAACAGCAGGCCGGCGACCACGAGGACAGCGTGCAGCTGATGACGCTGCACAGCGCCAAAGGCCTGGAGTTCCCGCTGGTGTTCCTGGTCGGCATGGAAGAAGGCCTGTTCCCGCACAAGATGAGCCTGGAGGAATCCGGCCGTCTGGAAGAAGAACGCCGCCTGGCCTACGTCGGCATCACCCGCGCCATGCAGCAGCTGGTGATCACCTACGCCGAAACGCGCCGGCTGTACGGCAGCGAAACCTATAACAAGATCTCGCGTTTCGTCCGCGAAGTGCCGCCGGCACTGATCCAGGAAGTACGTCTGAGCAATACCGTGACGCGCTCGTTCAGCGGCAAGAGCATGAGCGGCTCGTCGCTGTTCGACGGCGCCGGCGTGCCGGAAACGCCGTTCAGCCTCGGCCAGCGTGTACGCCACTCGCTGTTCGGCGAAGGCACCATCCTCAACTTCGAAGGCTCCGGCGCCCAGGCCCGGGTGCAGGTGAATTTCGAGGATGAGGGCAGCAAATGGCTGATGCTCAGCTACGCAAAACTTGAAGCCCTGTGAGGTTGACGCTAACGTCAACCCGTCATACCGACAAGCCATTCCTATAAGAAGAGTCTTCCAAGGATACCGACCCATGAAACGCCGCCATCTGTTCGGTGCTGCCGCAGCCTTGCTTGCCACCCTCGGCCTCGCCGGTTGCAACGACGACAAGAAAGTCGAAACCACAGGCCAGCAGGCCGCCAGCGAACCCGCCAAGACCTACACTTGGAAGATGGTCACCGCCTGGCCGAAGAACTACCCGGGCCTGGGCACCGCCGCCGAACGCCTGGCCGATCGCGTCAAGGTGATGAGCGACGGTCGCCTGACCATCAAGGTCTACGCCGCCGGCGAGCTGGTCCCGGCGCTGGAAGTGTTCGATGCCGTTTCCCGCGGCACCGCCGAATTGGGCCACGGCGCCGCCTACTACTGGAAGGGCAAGGTGCCCACCGCGCAGTTCTTCACCTCGGTTCCGTTCGGCCTGTCCGCCATCGAGATGAACGCCTGGCTGAGCAAGGGCGAAGGCCAGAAGTTCTGGGAAGAGGCCTATGCACCTTTCGGCGTGAAGCCGATGGTGGTCGGCAACACCGGCATGCAGATGGGCGGCTGGTACAACAAGGAAATCAGTTCGCTGGACGACCTGCGCGGGCTGAAGATCCGCATGCCGGGCCTCGGCGGCGAAGTGCTGGCGCGTCTCGGCGCGACCACCGTGAATCTGCCCGGCGGCGAGGTGTTCACCGCACTGCAGACCGGCGCGATCGACGCGACCGACTGGGTCAGCCCGTACAACGACCTGGCCTTCGGCCTGCACAAGGCCGCCAAGTATTACTACTACCCAGGCTGGCAGGAGCCGCAGGCGGTGCTGGAGCTGCTGGTGAACCAGAAGGCGATGGACACCCTGCCCGAGGACCTGCAGGCGATCCTCACCGAGGCGACCCGTGCGGCCAGCCGCGACATGATGGATGACTACGTCTACAACAACGCCCTGGCGCTGGACCAGCTCAAGCAGCAAGGCGTGGAACTCAAGCGCTTCCCCGACGAAGTGCTCGGCGCCATGCAGGAGCAGTCGGAGCTGGTGCTCGGCGAGCTGGCCGAACAGAGCGAGCTTAACGGCCGCATCTGGGCGTCGATGAAAGCCTTCCAGGAACAGGTCAAGCCGATGCACGAGATCTCCGAGAAGGAGCTGTACAACTGGCGCTAAACCCGCTGCAGCACAGAACGGAGCCGTCAGGCTCCGTTTTCGCATCTTGCCCAGCGCTGACCTGGCGCGACCAACGGTCGCAAGCAAAAGCCGGTAACATACTGCCCCTGGCCAACCCCTGCCTGCCTCGGCAGGATGGCGCGCGTACTCCACTCTTTTTAGCGGGAACACTCAATGCAACGTGTGCTTAGCATCTTCATGGCGCTGTGTATCAGCCTGACCTTCGCGCTCGACGCCCACGCCAAGCGTTTCGGCGGCGGCAAGAGCTTCGGCTCGGCGCCCAGCCACCAGACCCGCCAGGCGCCCCAGCAGACCCAGGCCGCACCGAATCAGGCTGGCCGTCAGACGCCCGCTGCCGCCAGCGGTGCCTCGCGCTGGCTCGGCCCGCTGGCCGGTCTGGCCGCCGGTGGCCTGCTCGCCTCGATGTTCATGGGCGACGGCTTCGAGGGCATCCAGTTCATGGATATTCTGATCTTCGGCCTGATCGCGTTCCTGCTGTTCCGCTTCCTCGCCGCCCGCCGTCGCCAGCAGCAGCCTGCCATGGCCGGCCATGCGCCGATGCAGCGTGACATGCCGCAGCAGCCGTCGACCTCCATCTTCGGTGGCAGCGCCGCCCCGGCCGCCGCCGCTCCGGTGATCAACGCCCCGGCCTGGTTCAACGAGCAGAGCTTCGTCGCCGCAGCCCGCGAGCATTTCCTCTCGCTGCAGCAGCACTGGGACGCCAACGAGATGGACAAGATCTCCGAGTTCGTCACCCCGCAGCTGCTGGGCTTCCTCAAGCAGGAGCGCGCCGAGATCGGTGATGCCTATCAGTCGACCTACATCGACGACCTGCAAATCCAGCTCGACGGCGTCGACGACGATGCCGAGAAGACCACCGCGACCCTGACCTTCACCGGCACCGCGAAGACTTCGCGCTTCGACCAGGGCGAGCCGTTCAGCGAAAGCTGGCGCATGGAACGTGCCCAGGGCGAGAACCAGCCTTGGCTGGTCGCTGGTATCCGCCAGAACGCCTGATCGGCGTCGTGTAGAAAATCTGGTCTGCCTGAGCGCAGTCCACAGACAAACCCCGCCATCTGGCGGGGTTTGTCGTTTCTGAGCGGCAAGTGACGCGGTGCTGCGAGCCGCTCGATAAAGCCGCTGCGCATCACTCCTTGAGAAAGGCCAGCAGATCGTTGTTGAAGCGCTCCTTGTGGGTGTCGGTCAGGCCGTGCGGCGCGCCGGGATAGACGATCAGCTGCGCGCCCTCGATCAGCGCGGCGGAGGCCTTGCCCGAGCTGTCCAGCGGCACGATCTGGTCATCGTCGCCGTGGATCACCAGCGTCGGCACGTCGAACTTCTTCAGGTCGCCGCGAAAGTCGGTGGCCGAGAAGGCGGCAATGGAGTCGTAGGTATTCTTGTGCCCGGCCTGCAGACCCTGGGCGCGCCAATTGTCGATCAACCCCTGGGAAACCTTGGCTCCCGGTCGATTGAAGCCGTAGAACGGGCCGGAGGCGAGGTCGAGGTACAGCTGCGCGCGATCCTCCAGCGATGCCTTGCGGATGCCGTCGAACACTTCCAGCGGCAGCCCGCCCGGGTTATCCGCGGTTTTCAACATCATCGGCGGCACGGCGCTGACCAGTACGGCCTTCTTCACCCGCTCGGTGCCGTGGCGACCGATGTAGCGGGCCACCTCGCCGCCACCGGTGGAGAAACCCACCAGGGTGACATCCTTCAGGTCCAGCGCCTCGATCACCGCGGCCAGGTCGTCGGCGTAGTGATCCATGTCGTTGCCTTCCCACGGCTGGCTGGAGCGGCCGTGGCCGCGGCGGTCGTGAGCGACCACGCGGTAGCCCTCGGATGCGAGGAACAGCATTTGCGATTCCCAGCTGTCCGAGTTGAGCGGCCAGCCATGGCTGAAGGTGACCACCGGGCCGTCCTTCGGGCCCCAGTCCTTGTAGTACAGCTGCACGCCGTCGGCCGTGGTGATGGTGCTGGCGGTGCGGGCGCTGGCGATACTGGATGTCGGTTGCGTGGGCTGCTCCAGCTGCGCGGCGAAGGCCGGCTGCAGCGCGATGGCCAGCAGCGGGAGGGTGAAGCTACGGATGATGACATTCATGGCGTGTGTCTCCTGTGCGTAGGTACGGTGGGCTGGATCAGTCGGCGAGGATCAGGGTTACGTCGATGTTGCCGCGGGTGGCATTGGAGTACGGGCAGACCAAGTGGGCCTGGTCGACCAGCCCTTGCAATACGTCGCGGGCAATGCCGGGCGCGCTGACGGTCAGCTCGGCCTCGATACCGAAACCGGTGGGGATCTGGCCGATGCCGACCTTGCCGGTGATGCGGGTGTCGGCCGGCAGGGCGACCTTCTGCTTGCCGGCGACGAACTTCAGCGCGCCGAGAAAGCAGGCCGAGTAGCCAGCAGCGAACAGCTGCTCCGGGTTGGTGCCGGGGCCGCCAGCGCCGCCCAGTTCACGCGGGGTGGACAGTTGCACATCGAGCGCCTCATCGGAGGAGCTGGCGCGGCCTTCACGGCCACCGGTGGCGGTTGCAGTGGCGGTGTAGAGAATCTTTTCGATGGTCATGGCTAGAGTTCCTGTTCTGTTGGTAGGCCCAGGGCGTTGTTGCCCGGTGAACGCTATTCTGCTCACCAGGAAAAACTATTGGTGACGTAGAATCCGGAAAACATGACCAGGAGTACGAAAATGGCCGACCGGCTTGCCGCGCTGATGACCCACTTCCCGATGAGCGCACAGGTGTTCAACACCGGGCCGCTGTGCGGCATCAACACCCTGCAAAGCGATGGCGTGCACGGGCAATTGCATCTGGTACGCAGCGGCACGCTCGAGGTGCGCTATGGCAGGGAATCGCTGCAGGTCGAGCGACCGAGTTTGCTGCTGTTTCCGCGACCACTGACGCACCGTTTCCTCATCGCCTCCGCGCAGAACGCCGACATGGTCTGCGCGAACCTGGCGTTCGAAGGCGGTACCAGCAACCCAATCGCCTCGGCGCTGGCCGATGTCGTCTGCCTGCCGCTGGACCAGGTCTGGGGCGCCGAGCCGATCCTCTCGCTGCTGTTCGAGGAAGCCTTCGAACAACGCTGCGGACGCGTGGCATTGGTCGAGCGGCTGCTCGAAGTGGTGATGATCCAGGTCCTGCGTCAGCTGATGGAAAGTGACGAGGTGAGTGGCGGACTGCTCTCCGGGCTGGCGCACCCGCGCCTGCGCAACGCGCTGGTGGCGATGCACGAAGCGCCGGCGCAGGACTGGACCCTCGAGGGGCTGGCCAGCGTCGCCGGAATGTCGCGCAGCGTGTTCGCCACGGCCTTCCGCGAAACGGTCGGCACCACGCCGGGCCAGTATCTGCAGGGCTGGCGCGTCCGCCTGGCGCAGAAGGCTCTGCGTCGAGGCCGCTCCCTGAAGGTGATCGCGACCGAGGTTGGCTACGGTAGCGAAGCCGCATTCTCCCGGGCGTTCAAGGCGCACGCCGGGCAATCGCCCCGGGAGTGGAGAAAGCAGCTGGCCGCGGCCGCCGATGCCTGAATGCCCGCCCAGACCAGGCTCGTTCGTCGGTACGCCGCAAGGCAGCGGAACGCGGATTAGTCTTTCACTTTGCCCATTCTTGACTAAGCTGCTAAGCAGACGCCGGCAAAGCATCGGCGTACCAGCCTGATAAGAAGGAGAACCTCCGATGGACATGAACCGTCGACAGTTCTTCAAGGTCTGCGGTGTGGGCCTTGGGGCGTCGAGCATGGCGGCATTGGGTATGGCCCCGCCGACGGCGTATGCCGAGTCGATCCGGCATTTCAAACTGACCAATACGCGCGAGACCCGCAACACCTGCCCCTACTGCTCAGTCGGTTGCGGACTGATCATCTACAGCCAGGGCAGCGGCGGCAAGAACGTCGCGCAAAACATCATCCACATCGAAGGCGACTCCGATCACCCGGTCAACCGCGGCACGCTGTGCCCGAAAGGCGCCGGCCTGCTGGACTTCGTTCACAGCCCCAACCGCCTGACCCATCCGGAAGTCCGCGAAGCCGGCAGCAACGAGTGGAAGCGCATCGAGTGGAGCGAAGCCCTCGATCGCATCGCGCGGATGATGAAGGACGACCGCGATGCCAACTTCATCGAGCGCAACGAACAGGGCCAGACGGTCAACCGCTGGCTGAGCACCGGTTTCCTCGCGGCCTCGGCGTCATCCAACGAGGCTGGCTACATCACCCACAAGGTGGTGCGTTCACTCGGCATTCTGGGATTCGACAACCAGGCACGTGTCTGACATGGCCCGACGGTGGCAAGTCTTGCCCCGACGTTTGGCCGTGGAGCCATGACCAATCACTGGTCCGATATCCAGAACGCTGACCTGATCCTGATCATGGGCGGTAACGCCGCCGAGGCGCACCCGTGCGGCTTCAAATGGGTCACCGAAGCCAAGGCGCGCAACAAGGCGCGACTGGTGGTGGTCGATCCACGCTTCACCCGCTCGGCCTCGGTAGCCGATCTGTACGCGCCGATCCGCACCGGTACCGACATCGCCTTCCTTGGCGGGCTGATCAACTACCTGCTGGAAAACGACAAGATCCAGCACGAGTACGTGGTCAACTACACCGATGTCTCGTTCATCGTGAAGGAGGACTTCGGCTTCGAGAACGGTCTGTTCAACGGCTACGACGGCGACCGGCGCACCTATACGGACAAGGCCAGCTGGAGCTACGAGCTCGACGAGGAAGGCTTCGCCCGCGTCGACAAGAGCCTCACCCACCCGCGCTGCGTCTACAACCTGCTCAAGCAGCACTACAGCCGCTATACCCCGGAGGTGGTCAGCAACATCTGCGGTACACCGCAGGACAAGATGCTCAAGGTTTGGGAAACCATCGCCGAGACCTCGGCGCCGGGCAAGGTCATGACCATCATGTACGCCCTCGGCTGGACCCAGCACTCGACCGGCTCGCAAATGATCCGCACCGGCGCCATGGTGCAGCTGCTGCTCGGCAACATCGGCATGCCCGGCGGCGGCATGAACGCCCTGCGCGGGCACTCCAACATCCAAGGGCTGACCGACCTCGGCTTGCTCTCCAACCTGCTGCCGGGCTACATGACCCTGCCGCTGGAAGCCGAGCAGGACTATGCGGCCTATATCGCCAAGCGCACCGCCAAGCCGCTGCGTCCGGGGCAACTGTCCTACTGGCAGCACTACGAGAAGTTCCACGTCAGCCTGATGAAGGCCTGGTACGGCAAGAACGCCACCGCGGAGAACAACTGGGGCTACGACTGGCTGCCGAAGCTGGATATCCCCGGCTACGACGTGCTCAAGGTCTTCGACATGATGTACCAGGGGCAGGTCAACGGCTATTTCTGCCAGGGCTTCAACCCGATCGCCTCGTTCCCCAACAAGGCCAAGGTCAGCGCCGCGCTGGCCAAGCTCAAGTACCTGGTGGTCATGGACCCACTGGCCACCGAAACCTCGGAGTTCTGGCGCAACGCCGGCGAATACAACGACGTCGACACCGCCAGCATCCAGACCACGGTGTTCCGCCTGCCGACCACCTGCTTCGCCGAGGAGGACGGCTCGCTGGTCAACAGCGGTCGCTGGCTGCAGTGGCACTGGAAGGCCGCCGAGCCACCGGGCCAGGCGCAGACCGACGTGGTGATCATGGGCGGGCTGTTCCATCGTCTGCGCGAGCTGTATCGCAAGGAAGGCGGCGCCTTCGCCGAACCGCTACTGAACATCGACTGGAGTTATCGCCAGCCGGAAGAACCGACCGCCGAGGAAATCGCCCAGGAGTACAACGGCAGGGCGCTGAGCGACGTCTTCGACCTGCAGACCGGCGCCCAGGTGGCCAAGGCCGGCGAGTTGCTGCCAGGCTTCGGCCTGCTGCGCGCCGATGGCACCACGTCCAGCGGCTGCTGGATCTGGTGTGGCGCCTGGACCCAGGCCGGCAACCAGATGGCCCGACGCGACAACGCCGACCCCTACGGCATGGGCCAGACGCTGGGCTGGGCCTGGTCCTGGCCGGCCAACCGGCGCATCCTCTACAACCGCGCTTCGGCCGACCCGGCCGGCGATCCATGGGATCCGCAGAAGAAGCGTCTGGTGTGGTGGGACGGCAGCAAGTGGGGCGGCACCGACGTGCCCGACTTCAAGGTCGATTCGCCACCCGAAGCCGGCATGAACCCGTTCATCATGAACCCCGAAGGGGTGGCGCGGCTGTTCGCCGTGGACAAGATGAACGAGGGGCCATTCCCCGAGCACTACGAGCCGTTCGAGACGCCCATCGGGCGCAACCCCATGCACCCGGACAACGTCCAGGCCATCAGCAACCCGGCCGCGCGGGTGTTCAAGAACGACATGGAGCTGTTCGGCACCGCGGAGGATTTCCCCTACGCGGCCACCACCTACCGGCTGACGGAGCACTTCCACTTCTGGACCAAGCATTGCCGGCTCAACGCGATCACCCAGCCGGAGCAGTTCGTCGAGATCGGCGAAGTGTTGGCCAACGAGCTGGGCATCAAGGCCGGCGAGCGAGTCAAGGTGTCGTCCAACCGCGGCTACATCAAGGCGGTAGCGGTGGTGACCAAGCGCATCAAGCCGCTGACGGTAGACGGCCAGACCGTGCACCACATCGGCATCCCGCTGCACTGGGGCTTCGCCGGGGTGGCGCGCAACGGTTACCTGACCAACACGCTGACGCCGTTCGTGGGTGACGCCAACACCCAGACGCCGGAGTTCAAGTCGTTCCTGGTCAACGTGGAGAAGGCATGATGGCTACTCAAGACGTGATTGCCCGCTCCGCCACGACCACCGAGCGGCCGTCGATCCGAGAGGTCGGCGAAGTGGCGAAACTGATCGACACCTCCAAGTGCATCGGCTGCAAGGCCTGCCAGGTGGCGTGTTCGGAATGGAACGAGCTGCGCGACGAGGTCGGCACCAGCCACGGGACCTACGACAACCCGATCGACCTCACCGCCGAATCCTGGACGGTGATGAAGTTCGCCGAGTACGAGAATCCCGACAGCGGCAACCTCGAGTGGCTGATCCGCAAGGACGGCTGCATGCACTGCGCCGACCCGGGCTGCCTCAAGGCCTGCCCGTCGCCGGGAGCGATCGTCAAGTACGCCAACGGCATCGTCGACTTCAATCAGGACCACTGCATCGGCTGCGGCTACTGCATCACCGGCTGCCCGTTCGACATCCCGCGCATCTCCGAAAAGGACAAGAAAGCCTACAAGTGCACGCTCTGTTCCGACCGTGTTTCGGTCGGGCTCGAGCCGGCCTGCGTGAAGACCTGCCCCACCGGGGCCATCGTCTTCGGCAGCAAGGAAGACATGAAGGATCACGCAGCCGGGCGCATCGCCGACCTCAAGGAACGCGGTTTCGACCAGGCCGGCCTGTACGACCCCGATGGCGTCGGCGGTACGCACGTGATGTACGTGCTGCACCATGCCGATCAGCCTTCGCTGTACAACGACCTGCCGAACGAGCCGACCATCAGCCCGCTGGTCAGTCTGTGGAAAGGCGTGACCAAGCCCCTCGCCCTGCTGGGCATGGGTGCGGCGGTGCTGGCCGGCTTCTTCCACTACACGCGGGTCGGGCCGATCCGCGTCGAGGAAGAGGACGACAAGGCCGAACTCAGCGAGCCCGTGGTGCACCAGGTCGATCCCTCGGTGCACGTGGTCGACCCCAAGGAGCCGCGACCCTGATCCCGGCGGCCCCGTGCGCGGGGCCATCCTCGGAGTCGATCGCTCAAGGAGCCAACGATGAATAACAACGACATCGAACGCTACAACCCCTCGCAGCGAACCAATCACTGGATCGTTGCCATCCTCTTCGTCCTTGCCGCGCTGTCCGGCCTGGCACTGTTCCATCCGGCGCTGTTCGGCCTTTCCGGGCTGTTCGGCGGCGGCACCTGGACGCGCATCCTGCACCCCTTCATCGGGGTCGCCATGTTCGTCTTCTTCCTCTGGCTGGCGATCCGCTTCGCCGGGCACAACCGCATCGAAGCGCGCGACCGCCAGTGGCTCCGGCAGATCAACGACGTGGTGCACAACCGCGAGGAAAAACTGCCGGAAGTCGGCCGCTACAACGCCGGGCAGAAGGTGCTGTTCTGGGTGCTGATCATCAGCATGCTGGTATTGCTGCTCAGCGGCATCGTCATCTGGCGCGAGTATTTCAGCAGCTTCTTCGGCATCGTCTCGCTGCGCTGGGCCAGCCTGCTGCACGCAGCCGCCGCCTTCGTGCTGATCGTCAGCATCATCGTGCACATTTACGCGGCGATCTGGATCAAGGGCTCGATGGGTGCGATGCTCTACGGCACCGTCAGCCGGGCCTGGGCACGCAAGCACCACCCGGCCTGGTATCGGGAAATCACCGAACGCAAGTAAGCACACCGCCGTAACCTGAAGATTCCCGTACACGCGGGAATCTTCAGCCCCTCGCATCATCGAAAGCCGAGCGGTAGTCGGTGACGGACTATGCTGTTCGGCACAACCCCACGAAAAGGAGTCCTGCGTGGCAGGCACCATTCTCGAGCCCGGGCAGATCGAAGCCGCTGCCAGCAAACCACCCTTCATCAACCTGCCGCCGCGCGATCTGTTCGCCCGGCGCAGCGAGCGACTGAACAGGCTCGCCGAAGGCCATCCGTTCGCCGATTACCTGCGCCTGCTCGCCGCCATCTGCCAGGCGCAACAGCAGGCGCTGGACAACCACCCCGCCAAACTGCCGGTGGACGCCCATCGCACAGCGGAATGCCTCAAGCACGACCTGCCGCCGCTCGCCGCCGACACGCTGGTGCGTGAAGGCGTCTGGCTGCCGCTGCTGGATGCCTGGCTGGCGGCCTTCGTGGTGCCGGACAACCCAGCCGTAGCCGCTGCCATCGAGCAGCTGCGCGAGGCCGACGGCGGCCAGCGCAAGGCCTGGGCCGTGTCATTGCTCAGCGGCCAGTACGACAGCCTGCCGCCGGCGCTGGTGCCCTTCCTCGGCGCCGGCCTGCAACTGGCCTGGAGCCACTGGCTGCTGCAACTGGACCTCACCAGCCTGCGCGAACGCGAAGACCAGACCCACTGCCCCTGCTGCGGCGCGCCGCCCATGGCCGGCATCATTCGTCATCTTGGTCAGCTCAACGGCCTGCGCTATCTGGTCTGCTCGCTGTGCGCCTGCGAATGGCACTACGTACGGCTGAAATGCAGCCACTGCCGCAGCACCAAGAAGCTCGACTACCTGCACTTCGAAGGCTCGCCCCAGGGCGTCAAGGCCGAGGTCTGCCCGGAGTGCAACAGCTACCTCAAGCAGCTCTATCTCGAACTGGCGTCGGATGGCGAAAGCCTCTCCGCCGACCTCGCCACCCTGGACCTGGACATGCTGCTGGCCGAGCAGGGCTTCCAGCGCCGGGCGCCCAACCTGCTGCTGGCACCGGGGAGCGATGCATGAGCAGCAATCACCTGCCCTCGGTCGACAAGCTGCTGCGCGACCCGGCCTGCCAGCCACTGCAGCAGCGCTATGGTCGCCAGGCATTGCTGAGCACTCTGCGCGACCTGCTCGATGAACTGCGCGAACCGGCCCGCCATGGCCAGCTCGCTGCGCTTGAACTGTCCGAAGCGGTGCTCGCCGGGCGTGCCGGCGAACGCCTGGCCAGCCAGCACAAGAGCCGCGTGCGCCGAGTGTTCAACCTCACCGGCACGGTGCTGCACACCAACCTAGGCCGCGCCCTGTTGCCGGATGAAGCCATCGAGGCGATCACCCTCGCCGCGCGCTACCCGCTCAACCTGGAATTCGATCTCGCCAGCGGCAAACGCGGTGACCGCGACGACCTTATCGAAGGGCTGATCCGCGAGCTGACCGGGGCCGAGGCCGTTACCGTGGTCAACAACAACGCCGCCGCCGTGCTGCTGGCCTTGAACAGCCTCGGTGCACGCAAGGAAGGCATCATCTCCCGCGGCGAGCTGATCGAGATCGGCGGCGCCTTCCGCATCCCCGACATCATGGCCCGCGCCGGCGTGAAGCTGCATGAAGTCGGCACCACCAACCGCACGCACGCCAAGGATTACGAAGCGGCCATCAACCCGCGCTCGGGCCTGTTGATGCGCGTGCATACCAGCAACTACAGCGTGCAGGGCTTCACCACCAGCGTCGCCACCGCCGAACTGGCGCGCATCGCCCATGCCCACGACCTGCCGCTACTGGAAGATCTCGGCAGCGGCAGCCTGCTCGACCTCTCGCGCTGGGGCCTGCCCAAGGAGCCGACGGTGCAGGAAGCGTTGCGCGACGGCGCCGATATCGTCACCTTCAGCGGCGACAAGCTGCTCGGCGGCCCGCAGGCCGGGCTGATCGTCGGCAGCAAGGCGCTGATCCAGAAGATCAAGAAGAACCCGCTCAAGCGCGCCCTGCGCGTCGACAAGCTGACCCTCGCCGCGCTGGAAGCGGTGCTCAACCTCTATCGCGACCCCGACCGCCTGGCCGAACGCCTCACCAGCCTGCGCCTGCTCAGCCGCCCGCAGGCGGAGATCCGCATTCAGGCCGAACGCATCGCCCCGGCGCTGGCCGCGGTGCTCGGCGAAACCTGGCAAGTCGCAGTAACCGATGCCCTGGGCATGATCGGCAGTGGCGCGCAGCCGGTGGCACGCCTGCCCAGCGCCGCGCTGTGCATCCGCCCGCAGCAACCCAAGCGCCTGCGCGGCCGCAGCCTGCGCCAGCTGGAAGAAGCCCTGCGCTGCCTGCCGATTCCCGTGCTCGGGCGCATCGATGACGACGCCCTCTGGCTCGACCTGCGCCAGCTCGACGACGAGCCGGCGTTCCTCGAGCAACTGGCGCACCTGCAAGAGGAGCTGGCCCGTTGATCGTCGGTACCGCCGGCCATATCGACCATGGCAAGACCGCACTGCTGCAAGCCCTCACCGGGCAACAGGGCGACCGCCGCCGCGAGGAGCGTGAGCGCGGCATCACCATCGACCTCGGCTACGTCTACGCCGACCTCGGTGAAGGCAGCCTCACCGGTTTTATCGACGTGCCGGGCCACGAGCGTTTCGTGCACAACATGCTGGCCGGCGCCAGCGGCATCGACTGCGTGCTGCTGGTGGTCGCCGCTGACGACGGCGTCATGCCGCAGACCCGCGAACACCTGGCCATCGTCGAACTGCTCGGCATTCGCCGCGCGATGGTGGCGCTGACCAAGATCGACCGCGTCGAGCCGGCGCGCATCGCCGAAGTCCAGCAACAGATCGAAGACCTGCTGGCGGCCGGACCACTGGCCGGCGCGCCGATCTTTCCGGTTTCCAGCATCCGCGGCGATGGCATCGACGCCCTGCGCACCGCGCTGATCGAAGAAGCAGCACGCACCGCCGCCCGCAGCGACAGCGGGCACTTCCGCCTAGCCATCGACCGCGCCTTCAGCGTCACTGGCGCCGGCGTGGTGGTCACCGGCACCGCCTTTGCCGGGCGTGTGCGAATCGGCGACGAACTGCTGCTCGGCCCCACCGGCAAACGCGTACGCGTCCGCGGCCTGCACGCGCAGAACCGTGAAGCGGACGAAGCCCATGCCGGCCAGCGCGTCGCGCTGAATCTTGCCGGCGAGCGGCTGGCAGTGGAGCAGATCCACCGTGGCGACTGGCTGCTGCACCCACTGTTGCATGCGCCGACCCAACGCATCGACATCGACTTTCAGCTGCTGCCCGGCGAAGCCCACGAACTCAAGCACTGGACACCGGTGCACGTACACCTCGGCGCCCAGAACGTCACCGCCCGCGTCGCCCTGCTCGAAGGCACGAGCCTGGCACCCGGCGAGCGCGCTTTCGCCCAGCTACTGCTGAATGCACCGAGCCACGCCGTGCACGGCGACCGCATCGTCCTGCGCGACCAGTCCGCCCAGCGCACCCTTGGCGGCGGCCGCGTGCTCGACCCTTACGCACCAGCGCGCAATCGCCGCCGTGCCGCGCGGCTGGAACAACTTCGCGCCCTCGACCAGCCGGGCCTGGAGCAGGCACTACCGCCACTGCTCGCCAGCGCCGCCAATGGCATCGACCCGCAAAGCCTGGAGCGCCAGTTCAACCGCCCGCGTGAAGGCTGGCAGCTACCACATGGCGTACTGGAGATCGGCACTCGGCTCGGCCCACGACTGTTCGATCAGGCCCGCTGGAGCGAACTCGACGCCACCCTGCTCGACTCACTCCAGCGTTTTCACGAAGAACAACCCGACGAACTCGGCCCCGATCGCGACCGCCTACGCCGCTATGCCCTACCACAACTGGAGCGGCCGGTGTTCATCGCCCTGCTGGAACAGGCGCTGGCCGCCGGCCGCATCGAAACCAGCGGCCCCTGGCTGCACCGCCCCGATCACCGGGTGCGCCTGAGCGATGCGGAAGAAGGTTTGAAGGAACGCCTGTGGCCGCTGCTCGAGGCCGGCCACTTCGACCCACCCTGGGTCCGCGACCTGGCCCGCGACCTCGGCGTCGACGAAACGCAGATGCGCAACCTGCTACGCAAGCTCGCCCGCCTCGGCCTGGTGCAACAGGTGGTGAAAGATTTGTTCTACCCCGAGTTCACCATTCGCCAACTGGCGGGGCATGTACTGCAACTGGAAGCGCAAAGCGGCGTGATCCGCGCCGCCGCCTTCCGCGACCGCATCCAGCTCGGCCGCAAACGCAGCATCCAACTGCTCGAACACTTCGACCGCATCGGCCTCACCCGCCGCTTCGGCAACGAACGCAAAGTCCGCCAGGACAGCGCCTTGGCGATCCAGTCAGCACTGGGGTAGGCTGGTCGCCGCTTCCTTTCCCACATCAAGACCAGATAAGGAAGGCAATCGCACCCGGTGGTGCGGCCGGGCTTCAAATCCTGTTTTTGTTTCGCATGACGTTGGGCTACGTCGGCAATTTCTGGTCTATGAGGTTGTTCAGTGCGGCCCGTTCTGGCAAATTTTGGTCTGCATTAGGCTTTATATTCGACACTTTTTCGACACCTTGCGCTCTAGCGCAGGAGCTTCTCCAGCGCATCCCACCGCTGTTCTGGCATTCGGGTATCTTTGGTCCTAAAATAATTATAAATAGTAAGATTATTCATCAAAAAATATCGCTCAAGATTTCTTTCACTTTCATCGGCTTCCATTTGATACTGTATATCCTCAGCGGGATAGTTGTTTTCTAGTATCAGCCGAAATTCGTCGCTCTCTTTATATAGCTGAAGAAGAGACCTATCGAAGTGCGTCGGTCGATCCTTCCCCTCAAGATAATCCTCAAATAGTAAGATAGGCGGATACAACGACATTCGCCGGATCATTGCGATTATATACAAGTGATAGAAAGCCTTAAAATTATATTTTCTCCTTAGCTTTCTGTAGAACTTAACAAAGTGGCTGAATTGATCCGTATAGTACAAATGCAATGCTTTTGCGACTCTGAACTGCTGCTCTATCTCTAGGCCAGTATATCGAAACAATATTCCTCTTGTTTCATGTAGTATTTTATAAAGATCGTATACCGCCACACTAAAGCCATCCAAGTTATTAACCAATGGAGCAAGATTTCTTCTACCTATCTTGGTATAAGGGTTATCGATGATCTGCTCCTCGACTTGAAATCTTTTAAGGCACTGCCTCGTTTTTTCAAGAAGTATAATCTCTTTGCTTTTTATGTATTCTTGAAGCACAAGCGTCTTGTCAATCAGCCGTTCCGCCTCCAAAGCTTTGCGGCGCATATCGTGACCTATCGATATTAGTTCTCCCGGCACGTCTGCGTCGTACATCCATGCATCACTTAGGCACTTGTTCTGAATAATTATCCTGATCTGAGTCTCAGTTACTGCCCCCGATCTGAACTTGTTCTGAAACACGGTGGGCCTATAAGGCACCATCTGAAGAAATTCAGCGAGCACTAAGGACATTTTTTGCTCTACTTGCCATATGTCATATTCGGCAATGGGGCGATACTTTCTCCACTTTATTGAAAACGGCAGAAGATTAAATGCAAACCAAAATATAGCCGCCGCCAGCAATGAAAGAAACAGAGGGTAAACAAACTTGCTTTCCTCATTCCACCGAGCCACCAGTCGAGAGCCAGACTCAATAAAGTCATTTAAATGGGAAAGCGTTATTGATAACCAATTTGACGCACACTCTAAGAATAAACGTACACTCTCATCCATGTAATGCAGCGGCCTTTGGCAATTATTTAGATAAACCGTCGCCTAAGCGTGGGCTAATGAGCGGTTTGGCTGCTGCCCATCCCACTAACATTGGAATAAAAACTATAAATGTAATTATGAGGTCGATCCTAATATCTTGACCATACTGTATTACTTGAGGCTCATCGAAATTTAACTCCAATCTTTGTTTTTTCACGCTCTTCGCGCAAGTCGACCACTCATTCCGATCGCAGATATCGGCCAAATCGTCAACTAGCCCTCTTTCCAGATCATAATTGATATCATGCCCAAACTTGTTTCTGATTTTATTCAACCGATTAACGTAGTGAACCAAGCCCAACGGCATACCCAGAGCCGTGCATATTTGAAGCTTGGTAAAATAACTAATGCGATTTATTTGAAAGTCAAAAATTCCTGACGCTTCTACTGGCGTCTTGAACGTAATAGCCTTCTCCATGATACTTTCAGTTATAAGGTGACACCGTAGTACGCAACCAATCTTATCTTCAGTTTTTACGGCTTTTAGAAGCCCATCAACATCAAGCATATCCCGAGCCTATTTATAGTAAATCTGCAAAGCCAACTATTTTCGCGTATTCAAGTTAACACTTGCTTTACAGTTCCTACGTTCGATACTCCCTTCCCCTCCCGGACAAAAGTCGCTAATCCTCGACTGTTTGCCTACAACAACAATTTCTTTTTGGCGTGAAGGCGTCGTGATGGTCGGTTCGGGGATAACCCGAGTAGCAGGAACGATATTGGTCGCGCCCTGGGGAACATAGTTTTTGTCGTTGAAGACGGTTTGCTTGGGCGGTGGTTCTGCCGTAGCAGCTTGGGGCTGGGCTGTTTGCGGCTGAGGCGTTGCACCTCTTGCGGCCACCTCCTCTACTACCTTGTCCCAATCTCTGGTCGCTGCTGGCTCTGCTCGCGTGATCTCGGCGACAGGGGCTGGCTGAGGCTGGATGCGTTTGTCGGCGATGCCCTGGGCGGTGCCTTTGAGGAATGCCGAACTCACCATCTGTAGCGCGGCTAGCATGATTACGGTGCCGATCAGCCCTGGTATCAGCCATGCTACGGCTCCCTTGCGCGGGCGCCTTCTGATGTAGTCCGGGGCGTCGTTCCATTCAGCCTTCATATCTCCCTCTCCCTGTCCTTCGGGCGTACCAGCGCCTAGTCACTTCCTAGGTGATCGGTTGGCCTGTTTGTGACCGGCCTCACAGCTTACCGATGCTGCCACTAATCGGTGCAGACGTGTTAGCTTTCGTCCTGCCCGACAACGTTGGCGCCAGTACTCATGGGGAATTACCACGTTGCCTGGCAATCGTGATGGAAGGCAATCGCACCCGGTGGTGCGGCCGGGCTTCAACCCCGGTTGGGGGCGGCAGCCGCTCCCGGGTGGGTTCGACTCCCACTGCCTTCCGCCATTTCGCCTGCCACGCTGCGCTTCTCACCCTCGCAACCACCCTGCGACAGCCTGCCTCACTTCGCAATATCAAAAAGCCATCGCGCTCCAGCGCGAAGCGCGTCACAATTGTGGCTTTTCTTCCCAGGGATAGGAGAGGTGTCGTGGGTTACCCGCCAGATGAGCGCCGTACGTTGCACGCGCTGCGTGACCATATCGATTGCCTGCTGGCTGAAGGTGCATCCCTCGTCGGGCGCGACCCGGTGCAGCTGAGCTTTCAGGGTCGGACGCTGACGGTGCAGCACGGCATGCTGGTCAACGAGAGCGGCCATCAGGATCTGATCGAGACGCTGGCCGAGCTTGAGTGGACGAACAAGCGCACGCGCGATATGGCTATCGATATCTGTATCCGCCA
The DNA here is from genome assembly GCF_014764705.1 of Stutzerimonas kunmingensis. Lineage (GTDB taxonomy): Bacteria > Pseudomonadota > Gammaproteobacteria > Pseudomonadales > Pseudomonadaceae > Stutzerimonas. The sequence continues at coordinate 99,275 of NZ_JACXXG010000006.1, read as the reverse complement.
GCTGGATCATGCGATCAAGGCGAGCTGCGCGAAGGTGCTGGACCTGTCGACGCCGGACAAGCCCTGAGCGCCTATCCCGCGGCAATTGCCAGCATTGCGCCCTGGCATAGCGTCGGGGCGGCGGGCTGAAAGCCTCCGCTCCTGGCCCACCTCAAGCACCTACTATTTCCACTGCAACGCCTGCACATGGGCGTTGGCGGGGTCGAAGTTGTCGAGCCGCATGCGTTCGGCGATGGCGGCTTCGGCGGCTTCGCCCAGTGGGAATTGGTCGCGCACGGTGACCCAGTCCGCGGGTTGCAGGCGGACCATCCAGCCCTCCCCATAACAATCCTGATTGATCAACGCCGGACGCTTGAGCAGTGCTTCGTTCACCGCCAGCAGTTCACCGCTCACCGGGCTCCGCGCCGACGAGGCGGCCTTAGCGAACTCGACCACGCCAAAGCTGCGCTCGCGCTCGATACGTGCGCCGACGCGCTTGGGGGTGAAGGCGAAGATCTGGCCGTACAGCGCGCAGCCGTAGGCGGTCAGGCCGATGGTCAGGCTGCCGTCGGCCTCCTCGCGCAGCCACAGGCTGTGCTCTGGGGCGTAGCGCAGCGATTCGGGGAATTCCAGGCCGTGCACATTCATAGGGTCAGCACCCGTTCGTATTCGAGGATCATCTGCGCCAGTTCGCCGCCGCTGGAGATTTCATCCAGCTCGGCGATCAGCGTGGCGGGGTCGAGCTGAACCCCGGGCTGGCGACACATCAGCAAGCGCGCGCCAGCCTGCTTGGCGTTGCGGATGAAGTGCAACAGCGGCTCGCCACCTTCCACCGCGCGCAGCGATTCGGCCACCTCGCGGCGCGCCAACTGCGTGCCTTCACCGGTGAGGTAGAGGGTTACCTCGGCATCCATGCAGGCCAGCAGCGTGGCGATATGAAAAGGCGCGGCGCAGCGCGCCGGGGTACTGGGGCCGCTGGCGACCAGAATCAGTACGCGTTGTGAATCGTGGTGTTCCATAAGCCCTCATGCGGTAGCCCGGCGAGTTAAGCCGTCAAATGCACGTTCGCCGCCGTTCGAACCATAGCGCGAAACTATCATCACCATAGCCTACCGGTTGCCGTTTGATGGTCTAGGATTTTCTTCGTGCACTGAACTGAAAAGGAGATCGAGCATGTTGGCAACCTTGCTACCGGCCCTTAAAGAACTCGCCCTGCCGTTGAAGCTGCAGCTATGGGATGGCAACGAGATCGAGATCGGCCCTACCCCCTGCGTCACGCTGGTGATCAAGGACCCCAGCCTTGTTACCCGGCTGAGGCAGCCGAGCCTGGACGTGCTCGGCGCGGCCTACGTCGAGGGGCAGATCGACCTGCTTGGGCCAGTGGGTGAGGTCATTCGGATCGGCGATGTGATCACAAGAGCGCTGGGCCAGGACGATTTTCCGCTGCCTTCGCGCGAGGCGCATGATAAGACGACCGACGCCGAAGCCATTTCCTATCACTACGACCTGTCCAACGATTTCTATCGGCTCTGGTTGGACAGGGACATGGTCTATTCCTGCGCCTATTTCGAAACCGGCAGCGAGGATCTGGAACAGGCCCAGCAGGCCAAGCTGCGCCACCTATGCCGCAAATTGCGGCTCAAGCCTGGCGAGCGCCTGCTGGATGTCGGCTGCGGCTGGGGCGGCCTGGCTCGCTATGCCGCACGCGAGTTCGGCGCGAAGGTGTTCGGCATCACCTTGAGCCGCGAGCAGCTCGAACTGGCTCGCGAACGGGTGGCCGAGGAAGGCCTAGCAAAGCAGATCACTCTGGAGCTTATGGACTATCGCGACCTGCCACAGGATGGCCGCTTCGACAAGGTCGTCAGCGTCGGCATGTTCGAGCATGTCGGCCACGCCAACCTGCCGCTGTACTGCCAGCGCCTGTTTGACGCCGTGCGCCCCGGCGGGCTGGTGATGAACCATGGCATCACCGCCCGACACATCGACGGTCGCCCGGTCGGACATGGCGCCGGCGAGTTCATCAACCGCTACGTATTCCCCCACGGCGAGCTGCCGCATCTAGTGAACATCAGCAGCTGCATCAGCGATGCCGGGCTGGAAATCGTCGACGTGGAAAGCCTGCGCCTGCACTACGCGCGTACGCTGGAATTCTGGAGTGAGCGGCTGGAAGCGCAGCTGGAGCAGGCAAAACGGATGGTTCCCGAACGCGCGTTGCGCATCTGGCGCCTCTATCTGGCCGGTTGCGCCTACGGCTTCCGCCACAACTGGATCAACCTGCACCAGATCCTCGCCAGCAAGCCGCTGGCGGATGGCTCACACGAGCTGCCCTGGAGCCGGGCGGACCTTTACAGCTGACCGCTGCCGCGCCCGGGACGGGCGCGCAGCGGATGGTGATCAGCGCAGCAACAGCAGCGGCGTGGAGGTGGTGCGGATCATGTTGGTGGTGTTGCTGCCGACGAAGAACTGGCGAATGCGCGAGTGGCCGTAGGCGCCCATCACCAGCAGGTCGATACCGTGCTCGGCCTGATAGGCATGCAGGGTCGGCTCGACTTCACCGGCGCGGATGGCGATTTCCACGTTGAAACCGGCGGCGGTCAGCACGCCGCGGGCATTTTCCAGCTGGGCCTGATTGTCGGCGGTGTCGGCCGCGACCATTACCAGATGAATCGGCATGCCCTTGAACAGCGGGCTGCCGGCGAGCATTTCCACGCCCTTGCGGCTGGTGGCGCTGCCATCGAAGGCGAGCATCACGCTCTGCGGTGCGCTGAAATCGCCGGGCGCGACCAGGATCGGCCGCTGCATGGTGCGGATGACGTTTTCCAGCTGGCTGCCGATGTGCTGGATGGCATCGCCGCTGTCCTCGCCCTGACGACCGATGACCAGCAGGCGTGTTTCGTCCTGCAGATCACGCAGGGACTCGATCAGATCACCGTGGCGCTGCCGGCACTCGGGCTGGGCGACGCCGGCGGAGATCGCCCGCTGACGTGCCGAATCGAGCATCATGCGGCCCTCCTCTAGCGCCAGCTTGGCGCGTTTCTCGTCCAGCGTGGCCAGCTCCTGCAGAAGGAATTCGCGGCTGCCGAGGCCGATGATGCCGCTCAGGTCGCCCGATACCGGATACTGCTGGCGGTCGAGTACATGCAGCAGCGTCAGGGGCGCATCCAGGCGCTTGCTGGCCCAGGCCGAACAGTCGCAAACCGCCGCGGCCTGCGGTGATCCGTCGATACAAGCCATTACGTGGGTCATTGTTGTTCTCCTGGTCAGTGGCTCATGAGCTTGTCGATGGCCTCGGGTTTGTCATGCACACCGAAGCGGTCAACGATGGTCGCGCTGGCTTCGTTCAGACCCAGTACCTCGACCTCGGTGCCTTCGCGGCGGAACTTGATGACCACCTTGTCCAGCGCCGCCACGGCTGTGATGTCCCAGAAATGTGCGCGGGACAGGTCGATGGTGACCTTGCCAAGCGCTTCCTTGAAATCGAACGCTCCGGTGAATTTGTCCGACGAGCTGAAGAATACCTGCCCGACCACCCTGTAGGTGCGCTGATTGCCGGCGGCATCCAGCTCCGAACCGATGTGCAGGTAGTGGCCGACCTTGTTGGCGAAGAACATCGCCGCCAGCAGCACGCCCGCCAGAACACCGTAGGCCAGGTTGTGGGTGAAGACCACCACCACCACGGTGACGACCATGACGATGTTGGTGGAAAGCGGGTAGCGCTTGAGGTTGCGCAGCGAATCCCAGCTGAAGGTGCCGATCGACACCATGATCATCACCGCCACCAGCGCGGCCATGGGGATCTGCCCGACCCAGTCACTCAAGAACACCACCATCAGCAGCAGCACCACGCCGGCGATCAGCGTCGACAGCCGGGTACGGCCGCCGGATTTCACGTTGATCACCGACTGGCCGATCATCGCGCAGCCGGCCATGCCGCCGAACAGGCCGGAGACGATGTTGGAAACGCCCTGCCCTTTGCATTCGCGGTTCTTGTCGCTGCCGGTGTCGGTGAGGTCGTCGACGATGGTCGCGGTCATCAGCGACTCCAGCAGGCCAACCACGGCCAGCGCGGCGGAATACGGGAAGATGATCGCCAGGGTTTCGAAGGTCAGCGGCACTTCCGGCCAGAGAAAGACCGGCAGGGTGTCGGGCAGGTCACCCATGTCGGCGACGGTGCGGATATCCAGACCAAAATACATGGCCACCGCCGTCATCGAGAGAATGCACACCAGTGGCGAGGGGATGACCTTGCCGAGCTTCGGCACATAGGGGAACAGGTAGATGATGCCGAGGCCTGCAGCGGTCATGGCGTAGACGTGCCAGGTGACGTTCGTCAGTTCCGGCAGCTGGGCCATGAAAATCAGGATGGCCAGCGCGTTGACGAAGCCGGTAACCACCGAACGCGAGACGAAGCGCATCAGCGAACCCAGGCGCAGGTAGCCGGCGCCGATCTGCAACAGGCCGCAGAGCAGTGTCGCCGCCAGCAGGTACTGCAGGCCGTGCTCACGCACCAGCGTCACCATCAGCAGTGCCATGGCGCCGGTCGCTGCGGAGATCATGCCCGGGCGGCCACCGACGAAGGCGATCACCACGGCGATACAGAAGGAGGCATACAGGCCGACCCGCGGATCGACCCCGGCGATGATGGAAAAGGCGATGGCTTCGGGAATCAGCGCCAGCGCGACGACGAGGCCGGACAGCACATCGCCACGGACGTTGGAGAACCAGTTTTGTTTGATCGTTTGCAGCATCGGACTATCCAGAGCAAAAGCACCACCATGCAGACCACGGGCGGCCGGCAGCGATACAAGACGAGATTTTTGGTGTGATTGATTCGGCTGTCAGTCGACGAAACGCACGGACAGCAGCGCACGACCACCCCATGACAGGCAGTCGCAAAGTGACGCGAGGGGGCGCAGCGCTATGGCGGACTAGGCAGCCAGGTCATGGGCATTACAAGCTCTTCTCTGAGCGACTCGCCGGGCGAATCGCATTCGGGGGGCGACATTCTAGTCGCATCGCCCCCCGTTTACGACCGCCAATCTAGGTCCAGAGCGCATCCAGATTGCTGAAGCCCCAGGCGGCGGGGTCTTCGCGGCCGACAATGCGGTCGCTGCATTGCGGGCTGGAGAGGTCCAGCTCCACCGGCACGATCGTCGCGCGGGCGCGGGTGGAATAGAACAGTTTCAGGCGCGGCGCCGTCAGCTGCTGCGCGTTGTGTTCGATGACCACGCCGAGCCGGCCCGACTGCAGCCGTACCAGCGAGCCCAGCGGGTAGATGCCCACCGTGCGCACGAAAGCATGCAGGATCTGGGTATCGAAGTGCCCCTGCCACTGCGCCATGCGCGCCAGCGAGCCCGAGGCATCCCAGGCGGTTTTGTACGGGCGATCCGAGGTGATGGCGTCATAGACGTCGCAGATCGCGCCCATGCGCGCCAGCCGGCTGATCTGCTCGCCGGCCAGCCGGTGCGGATAGCCGGTGCCGTCCATCTTCTCGTGATGATGCAGGCAGACATCCAGGACCGCCTCGGACACGGCCGCTCCCGCGCCGAGCAGGATCGCGTGACCACGCTCGGGGTGGCTGCGCATGACGGCGTATTCGTCGTCGCTGAGCTTGCCCGGCTTGTCCAGCACATCCAGCGGCATGGCCATCTTGCCGATGTCGTGCAGCAGCCCGGCAAAGCCGGCTTCCTGGACTTCCTGTTCGCTCAGGCCCAGCTGCCGGCCCAGCGCGACCATCAGCGCGCAGACCGCCACCGAATGCATGTAGGTGTACTCGTCCTTGGTCTTCAGCCGCGCCAGGCTGAGCAATGCCGAGCCGTTGCGCGCCAGGGATGCGGAAATCTGCTCGACCAGTGGCAGGCACTGCTGCGGGTCGACGGCCTTGCCCAGGCGCGCCTCGTTGAACAGCGAGGTCACCTGCTGCTTGGAACGCTTGAGCACCTGCGCGGCGCGCTGCATTTCTTCCTGAACGTTGCATTGCTGGGCCGACGCGGCGGTCGGCCGAGGCGCAACCGGCACGGCGTCGGAGACCAGCTGTGGAGACTCGGCGGCCGGGGGCGTTGCCGTTTCGACATCGACGCCCTTGCCCGTATCGATCCACAGCGCCTTGACGCCGCTGCTGCGCAGCGCCTGCAGGTCGGCGGGGTCTGTGAGCAAGAATTTGCTGCGCCAGAAGGAATGATCGAACCAGCTGCCGTCCAGCCCATGGACGTACATGCCGAAGCGGAGTTGGCTGACAAGGATTTTTCTGAGCAAGGCGGACCTCGACTGGAGCGGCGGGCCGTTCCGTACTAGCGATCCCTGCTGAGCTGATGGTAACTCCCCACAGTATAGCGATGATGGCACTATGCCTCTATTGGGGTAGATCAAGACTTTGGTGCTATGCCAAGGCTCGCCAATGCGCCACCGCTGCCGACTATCGCTTACCATCGTCGGGTCCTGTCGCGAGCGCCGTCATGCCAGCACCGTCCAACCGCCTGCGGGTAACCCTGATCGTTGCCCTGATCCTCATCGGCCTGCTGCTGAGCATGTACTGGGCCGGGCGCCTGGCCGAGCAGCGCGCCTGGGCCGAGCGTGCCCAGGAAGCGCAGGGGCAGCTGGAACTCTATGCCCAGGCGATCCACACGCAGGTCGAACGCTTCCGCTCGGTGCCGGCCCTACTGGCGCTGGACAGCGACATCCAGGCGCTGCTCGCCGAACCGGGCAACCGCGCGCTGCGCCGCCAGCTCAACCAGCGCCTGGAACAGCAGAACCACGCAGCCGGCTCCTCGGTGCTGTACCTGCTCGACCGCGACGGCGAGACCATCGCCGCCAGCAACTGGCGCGACTGGAGCAGCTTCGTCGGCAACAACTACGCCTTCCGCCCGTATTTCCGCGATGCGGTGAGCAACGACAGCGGCCGCTATTTCGCCGTCGGCGTCACCACCGGCATTCCCGGCTACTTCCTCTCCAGCTCTGTGAAGAATGCCGACGGCGAGGTGCTTGGCGTGCTGGTAGTCAAGCTCGAGCTGGAAGAGATGCAGCGCGACTGGGTCGGCCAGCCGGGCATCCTGCTGATCGCCGACTCGCTGGATATCGTCATCCTCACCAACCGCCCGGCCTGGCGCTTCCGCTATCTGCGCCCGCTGAGCGACGAGGTGCGCAGCCGCCTGATCGATGCCCGGCGCTATGCCGAACAGACGCTGCAGCCGCTGCCGAGCAGCCGCGTGCAGCAACTCGCCGAGGGCAGCGAGCGACGTCTGGTGGATGGCCCGGACGGCCGCCGCGAATACCTCTGGCAACGCCTGGCGCTGCCGGAAGACGACTGGACCCTGCACCTGCTGCACGACCCACAGATGGTGGTCGCCAGCGTGCGCAGCTATCGCCTGGCCGCGGCGGGCGTGTGGATGACCCTGGCCTTTCTGCTGCTCTACCTGGCGCAACGCGGCAAGACCCGCCGCGTCGAACAGCGCAGCCGCAACGAGCTGGAGCGCCTGGTGCACGAGCGCACCCGCGAGCTGCACACCGCCCAGGACGAACTGGTGCATGCGGCGCGCATGGCCGCCCTGGGTCAGATGTCCGCCGCCCTCGCCCACGAGATCAACCAGCCGCTGACCGCATTGCGCATGCAGCTCGCCAGCCTTCGCCTGCTGCTCGACAGCGGCCGCGACGGCGAGGTGCGCGAAGGCCTCGGGCATGTCGAAGGCCTGCTCGAACGCATGGCGGCGCTGACCGGCCACCTGAAGACCTTCGCTCGCAAGAGCCCGGCAGGGCTGCGCCAGCGTCTGAGCCTGGCCGAGGTGCTGGAGCAGGCCCTGCAGCTGCTCTCGCCGCGCATTCGCAGCGAGCAGGTCGAGGTATTCCGCCAGGTACCGGCCGAGGCCGCGGTCAGCGGCGACGCCATCCGCCTCGAGCAGGTGCTGATCAATCTGCTGCACAACGCGCTGGATGCCATGGCCGAGCGCCCGCAGCGACGCCTGCGCATCCTCTGTCAGCTCAACGGTGACCGCTGGCAGCTCAGCGTGGGCGACAACGGCGGCGGTATTGCCAGCGAACATCTGGATCAGGTGTTCGAGCCCTTCTTCACCACCAAGCCGGTCGGCCAGGGCCTCGGCCTTGGGCTAGCGGTGTCCTACGGCATCGTGCGTGAGATGGGCGGCACGCTGGAAGTCAGCAACGACGAGCACGGCGCGGTGTTCACTCTGACCCTGCCGGCTGCCGAGGAGCGCGCCGCCGAGTAAACTGCCGCGACGCGACCGCGAGGAGCAGGCAATGAGCGGGCAGGTAATCTTCATCGACGACGAGGCGGCGATCCGCCAGGCCGTGCAGCAGTGGCTGGAGCTGTCCGGCTTCCAGGTGCGCACCTTCTCCCGCGCCCGCGAGGCGCTGGCGGCGCTGGATCGCGACTTTCCAGGGGTGCTGATCAGCGACGTGCGCATGCCCGATCTCGACGGCCTCGGCCTGCTCGAACAGCTGGTGGCGCTGGACGCCGACCTGCCCGTGATCATGGTCACCGGGCACGGCGACGTGCCCATGGCGGTGCAGGCGCTGCGCCAGGGCGCCTACGACTTCATCGAAAAACCCTTCACCCCCGAGCGCCTGCTCGACAGCGTGCGCCGTGCCATGGACAAGCGCCGGCTGGTCTGCGAGAACCGCCAGCTGCGCGAGCAGTTCGCCCGCAAGGGGCGTATCGAATCGCAGCTGCTCGGCGTATCCCGGGCAATGGTCAACCTGCGCCGGCAGGTGCTGGAGCTGGCCGGTACCGACGTCAACGTGCTGATCCGTGGCGAGACCGGCAGCGGCAAGGAACAGGTCGCGCGCTGCCTGCATGACTTCAGCCCGCGCGCCGGCGGGCCGTTCGTGGCGCTGAACTGCGCGGCGATCCCGGAAACCATCTTCGAAAGCGAGCTGTTCGGCCACGAGAGCGGCGCCTTCACCGGCGCTCAGGGCAAGCGCATCGGCCGCATCGAACACGCCGCCGGCGGCACGCTGTTCCTCGACGAGATTGAAAGCATGCCGCTGGCCCAGCAGGTCAAGCTGCTGCGCGTGCTGCAGGAAAAGACCCTGGAACGCCTGGGTTCGAACCGCAGCATCGAGGTCGACCTGCGGGTGATCAGCGCGGCCAAGCCGGACCTGCTGGAAGAGGTGCGCGGCGGCCGCTTCCGCGAGGACCTGCTGTACCGGCTGAACGTCGCCGAGCTGCACATCCCGCCATTGCGCGAGCGTCGCGAGGACATTCCGCTGCTGTTCGAACACTTCGCCAGCCAGGCCGCCCAGCGCCACGGCCGCGCCGCACCACCGATGACGCCCGGCGAGCTGACGCAACTACTCGCCCATGACTGGCCGGGCAACGTGCGCGAGCTGATCAACGCCGCCGAACGCCACGCCCTCGGCCTCAGCGCCCCAGCCCCGGCGAGCAGCGGTGGCCAGTCGCTGGCCGAACAGATGGAAGCCTTCGAGGCGCAATGCCTGCACAACGCCCTGCAGCAATGCAAAGGCAACATCACCGAGGTCATGACCCAGCTGCAGCTGCCGCGCCGCACCCTCAACGAGAAGATGCAGCGTCACGGCCTGAGCCGCAGCGACTATTTGCCGGCGGGCAGCACGGATAGCTGAGCAGTTAGCCGAGCTGCAGAACTTCCGGCAGAGGTCCCCGCGCAATGTCGAACGCCGCACCGCAGCTGACCCGCAGACTTTGTCGCCAGGCCATTCAAGGCTTAGCGGCATTGAACATCAGCATCCAGCTCGCACCCCGAACAAACCTCAGGGCAACCTTGGCCGCGAAGCTTTTGTGCCGCCGCCCGGCGGGCTAGAGCATGGGATCAGCGCACCGGTCGCCTTTCGCGGTCGAGACCGCTCCCAAAAAAGGGTTTTGGGTACGGTCAGTCGCCCAACTCATCCAGCTGCCGCTGCAGGAAACGCCTTTCGGGCTCCAGCTGCACCAGGCGCAGCGCGCTGCAATAGGCCTCGCGAGCCTCGTCGATACGCGCCAGCCGGCGCAACAGATCGGCGCGGGTGGCGTGGCTGAGGTGGTAGTCCTGCAGATCGCCGCGCCCGAGGAGTTCATCCACCAACAGCAGGCCGGCCTCGGGCCCGTCGCGCATGGCCACGGCCACCGCGCGGTTCAGTTCCACCACCGGCGACGGGCTCAACTGCAGCAGCACATCGTAGAGCCGCACGATCTGCGGCCAGTCGGTCTGCGCGGCGCTCGGCGCCTCGGCATGCACCGCGACGATGGCGGCCTGCAACGAATAGGGGCCGAACGCGCGACTGGTCAACGCCAGCTGCACCAGCTGCGATCCTTCGGCAATCTGCTGGCGGCTCCACAGGCTGCGGTCCTGCTCATCCAGCCGCACCAGCTCACCGGTAGCATCGGTACGCGCAGCCCGGCGGGCATCGTGCAGCAGCATCAGCGCCAGCAGCCCCATCACCTCGGCGTTGGGCAGCAGTTCGAGGAGCAGTCGGCCCAGGCGAATCGCCTCGGCACAGAGGTCGGCGCGGGTCAGCTCGGCGCCGGCCGATGCGGTGTAGCCTTCGTTGAACACCAGATAGACCACCCGCAGCACGCTCTCCAGCCGCGCCGGCAGCTCGTCGCGCTCGGGCACCCGATACGGCAACCGGGCGTCACGGATCTTCGCCTTGGCGCGCACGATGCGCTGGGCAATGGTGGCCGGTGGAGCGAGAAAGGCGCGGGCGATCTCCTCGGTGGTCAGGTCGCAGACTTCACGCAGGGTCAGCGCCACGCGGCCATCGGCCGGCAGGGCCGGGTGGCAGCAGGTGAAGATCAGCCGCAGACGGTCGTCTTCCATCTCATCGACCTCCACTGCCTGCGCCGCGTCTTCCAGTTGTTCGGCCAGCAGCCGCAGCGAGGCATCGAAGCGCGCACGGCGGCGCAGGGCATCGATGGCCTTGAAGCGGCCGGCGGAAACCAGCCAGGCACGCGGGTTGTCCGGCATCCCATCGCGCGGCCACTGCTGCAGGGCCGCGGCAAAGGCGTCATGCAAGGCCTCTTCGGCGCGATCGAAGTCGCCCAGCAGACGGATCAGCGTGGCCAACACGCGCCGCGACTCGCTGCGATAGACCGCCTCGACCCGCGCCGCCGTGAAATGTCCGGTCAGCGGCATGCTCAGCGCTGCGGCAGCTGGCGCAACGGCCGGACCTCAACGCAGCCAAGGCTGGCCGGCGGAATCTTCGCCGCGATGGCCTCGGCCTCCTGTTGGTCCGCCGCCTCGATCAGGTAGAAGCCCGCCAGCTGCTCGCGGGTTTCGGCGAAGGGGCCGTCGACCACCGAGGTGACGCCATCACGCACGCGCACCGTGCGCGCGGTGCGCACCGACTGCAGCGGTTCGCCGGCGAGCATGTGGCCACTGGCGCGCAACTCTTCGCCGCAACTCACGCAACGCGCGACTAGCGCATGCCATTGCTCGTCGGTCATCGCATCCACACGCTGTTCATCGTAATAAATCAGGCACAGGTAGTTCATGGCGGGGCTCCTTCTGCCGGCAACGCAGCAAAGCTAGCAGCCATTGAACGACCTCGCCCGATCGCGCGACGAAGACCGCGGGCCAGCCTCAACCGGTCTGTTGCTGCGACGGTGTCTGATCCATGCATACCTGGCCGGTCTGCATGTCGAAGGGCATCGAAAAGTGCTCGTGGATCACCTTCCACTCACCGTTGCGCCGCGCCCAGACCCGCGTGCCGCGCATCCAGGCCGTTTGCATCTCGCCTTCGGCATTGGGTCCGCCACAGTGGGTAAGCATGCGGCTGCAGGTCAGCTCCCCACCGACATCCACATGCAGCTCATGGGTCTCGAAGAAACCTTCGCCCTGGCAGAACTCGAAGCAGCGCTGCCAGTGCACCCGGTATTCTTCAACGCCCTTGAATTGCAGTGCGCCGACCGCATCGAAGGCGACTACGTCGGCGGCGTATTGCGCCATGATCCGGTCGAGATCCTTGGCCTTGGTGGCCTGTTCGAACGTTTCGTGCAGCTGGCGAATGGCGCTCTCGACCTGGCTGTTCTGGCTATTCATGTCCTTTTCCTCTGATCGGATGAACGGGTTCACCAGCTAGTCGTCTGGTGTATTCCCGAATCGACAGACCCAATCATTTTTTTCTACGCAGGCGCGGCCCGCATGCCAGACGCCCTGCGCCGGCGGCGCGCGAGCATGCCACGGCTCCATCGGACGGAATACGGTTGCGAATTATTAGCATTGAAATATGATAGTGGCTCTCAGATGGCACAGACTCTCAACTGCCCATCGCGCCATCATCCGACACCCTCACAGCTCAACGTCCGGTCAGGTCCGTATGCCCACTCTTCGCTTCCCGCGTAAAACCGCACTGCTGCCCGTTTGCCTTGCCGCCAGCTTCGCTGGCTCGCCGCTCATGGCTCAGGAGCAACTCGAAGATCAGTCTCAAGGCAGTGCTGCCGAGCCGGTCGAACTGCAATCGGTAGAGATCACCGCCAGCGCCGACGCCTCGGCCGATGGCCTGACCCAGCCCTACGCCGGCGAACAGGTTGCACGTTGTGGGCGAGTAGGGATTCTGGGCAATCGCGACTACATGGAAACCCCGTTCACCTCGACCTCCTACACCTCGCAGCTGATTCAGGATCAGCAGGCGCGCAGCGTGTCGGACATCGTGCAGAACGATCCTTCGGTACGCGTGGCCCGGGGCTTCGGCAACATGCAGGAGCTGTACATGGTCCGGGGATTCCGTCTGTTCTCGGACGACATCTCATACAACGGTTTATACGGCTTGTTGCCGCGCCAATACGTAGCCGCTGAGTTCATCGAGCGCGCGGAAGTCTTTCGCGGTGCAAGTGCATTCCTTAATGGCGCGGCTCCAGGCGGCTCAGGTGTGGGTGGCATGATCAACCTGGTGCCCAAACGCGCACCCAATGAGCCGTTGACCCGCCTAACTTTAGGCGCCAAAAGCGGCGGTCAAGGTTCGGTAGCTGTAGATTTGGGCCGCCGCTTCGGCGAAGGCGAGCGCTTCGGTGTACGCCTCAACGCCGCCAAGCATGCCGGCGAAACGCCGGTCGACAACGAAGACCGTACGTTGGATATGTTTGCGCTCGGCCTGGACTACCAGGGCGACAACGTCCGTCTGTCCGCCGATATCGGCCATCAGTACCACTTCATCGATGCGCCGCGGCCAAGCGTTTACATCGAAGACGGCATAGACCTGCCAAGTGCACCGGATGCCGAAGACAACTTTGCTCAATCTTGGACGTTCTCCAAGGAAAAGCAGACGTTCGGCACCGCCCGGGGCGAATACGACTTTTCTGACTCGATCACGGGCTGGCTAGCCATCGGCGCACGCCGTGGCGAAGAAGAAAACCGCTTGGCTAATCCGACTTACACCGGATCCGACACCACGACTGCATATCGCTTCGATAACCGACGCAAGGAAGAAATATCTACAGGTGAAATTGGCCTGCGCGGCCGTGCATTGACCGGGCAGGTCTCACATCAATGGGTAATGTCTGCCGCGACCTTTCGGGCCGAGGAACGCAATGCGTTCGGTGGATCAGATTATGACAACCTCTTAGCCGGTAGCCTCGATAACCCGTACGACATCCCTATCCCCGACTTGCTGCCGAAAAACATCAGCGGTTCGCTTTCCGATCCTAATGTGATCGGCCGCACCTCCACTCGGAGCCTGGCGATCGCAGACACGCTTGGGTTCATGGATGATCGGCTACTTGTAACCCTGGGCGCACGTCGACAAGGGATCGAGACCAGGAACTACTCTGCGGCGACCGGAGATCGCGCGTCACGGATCAACCGCTACGAGACCACTCCTGTTGGCGGCGTGCTCTACAAGCTGACCGATGACGTATCAATCTATGCCAACTACATCGAGGGGCTTGCCAAGGGTGACAGCGCCCCATGGACCACCAGGCGGCCCGATGGAACGACCGAGGCAGTCAGCAATGCCGGGCAAACACTGGCGCCACACATCGCCAAGCAAACCGAGATCGGCTTGAAGTACGACGGCATTAATCTGGGCGGCAGCCTGGCGGTGTTCCGCACCGAACGCCCTATCGGCGTAGTGACCGACGGCGTCTTCCGCGAAGGAGGCGATCAGCTCAATCGCGGGATAGAACTGTCGCTGTTCGGCGAACCGGCCCCCGGAATGCGTCTGCTGGGCGGCGTGACCCTGCTCGATACCGAGCTAAGCGACACCGATAATGGCGATTACGACGGGAACCACGCTATTGGCGTGCCCAAGACCCAAGCCAACATTGGCGGAGAATGGGATGTGCCTCGGCTTGCCGGCCTCACGCTGACCAGTCGCGTCGTCTATACCAGCAGCCAGTACACCGATATCGACAATAACCGAGAAATCCCGTCCTGGACGCGTCTGGACCTCGGTGCGCGCTACGAGATGAAAGTGCAGGACCGCGACGTTACGCTCCGCGCCCGTCTCGACAACGCCACTGGCCGTGACTACTGGGCCTCCACAGGTGGCTATCCAGGCTCCAACTACCTCGTCCTCGGCGCCCCGCGCACGCTCTCGGTCAGCGCTACGGTCGATTTCTGATGCAGGCAGTCACCCTGCGGCGGTGGGGCTGGGTCCACAAGTGGTCCAGCCTCGTCTCTACGCTGTTCATCCTGATGCTGTGCCTGACCGGCCTGCCGCTGATCTTCTCCCACGAGATCGATCACCTCACCGGCAACGAGATCGAGGCGCCGGCGATGCCCGAGGGCACGCCGCGCGCTGCGGTCGACCGGGTTGCGGCCGAAGCTGTGAAGGCCTATCCGGGCCTCGTGCCGTTGTACTTCTTCGCCGAGGAAGACGCGCCGGACGTCTGGTACGTCAAGCTCGATACCCGCGTCGACACCGACGAGAGCGAGTCGACCCTGATCCTTTCCGACGCCCGCACGGCCGAGGTTCTCGGCGCGCCGAACTTCGACGAAGGCTTCATGAGCGTGATGTACCGCCTGCACGTGGACCTCTACGCGGGGCTGGCCGGCAAGCTGTTTCTCGGCTTCATGGGCCTGCTGCTGATGGTGGCGATCGTCTCCGGCGTGGTGCTTTACGCGCCCTTCATGCGCAAGCTGCGCTTCGGCGAGGTGCGCCAGGAACGCACGCCGCGCACCCGCTGGCTGGACCTGCACAACCTGCTCGGCATCGTCACCCTGGTGTGGGCCCTGGCGGTGGGCTTCACCGGAGTGATCAATACCTGGGCGGACCTGATCTTCCAGGCCTGGCAGGCCGAACAGGTCGCCGCGTTGCAGGCCGGTGAAACGCGGGTACTGCTGGCCACCAATGCCAGTGATGCGCCTGCCGCTGATGACTCCTTGCAGACGGCGGTCGATCGCGTGCTGGCTGCAGCGCCGGACATGGCGGTGTCGATGATTGCCTACCCCGGCACACTGCGCGCCACGCCGGAGCACGTCGCGGTGATCCTGCGCGGCGACACGCCGCTGACTTCCCGCTTGACCCAGGCGCTGCTGGTCGACCCGGCCAATGGCGAAGTGCTCGAAGCCGGCGCCCGGCCCTGGTACGTCACTGCGCTGCAGCTCTCAGAACCCTTGCACTTCGGTGACTACGGCGGCCTGCCGCTGAAGATTCTATGGGGGCTGCTGGATATCCTCACCATCGTCGTGCTGGGCAGCGGCCTGTACCTGTGGATCAAGCGCGGCACGACGGAGGTACGCTCATGATGCGCATCTGGTTGTGGCCGGTGCTGATCGGCGTGCTGTCCATGCTCGGGCTGATCGCCGGGCTGGTGTCCGAAGGCGCGGGCGATTGGCTGAGCTGGCTGGCCCTGGCGGCGCCCGTCGCCATCGGCCTGCATGGCTTGTCGCGCAGCGGCGCCCGCCCCCAGGCACGCGGCGAGGCCCTTACCCCTGCAGGATCTCGGCGAGCTGGTCGAAGCTGAACGGCTTGGGCAGCGAGCGCGCCGGCAGGTTGCTTTCGATACGCCCTTCACCGGAGACGAATACCAGCCGCAGCCATGGCTGGGTTCGCAAGGCCTCGGCGGCGAAGTCGGGGCCTGATCGGCCCGGCAGATTGACGTCCAGCAACAGGTGATCGAAGCGCTGTTCGTGCAGCCCCTGCGCGGCCGCTTCAGCATTCGGATAGCCGCAGGCGCGGTAGCCCAGCTCCTCGACCATCTCACAGGCCAGCACCAGCAGTTGCGGCTGGTCCTCCACCACCATCACCCACTGCTGCTCGACGGGTTTGTCGTCGCTGTGCTGCGTGCCCAGCAACTGGCGCACCTTGCGCGCCAGGTCTTCCTGCCGATAGGGCTTGCTCAGCAGCTCCACGCCCGGATCGAGGCGCCCGCCATGCACGATGGCATTGCGCGTGTAGCCGGAGGTGAACAGCACGGCGATATCCGGCAGCAACACGCGAGCCTGGCGCGCCAGTTCGGTGCTGCTGAGCGGCCCCGGCATGACCACATCGGTGAACAGCAGGTCGATGGAAAGGCCGCTCTGCAGGATGCTCAGGGCGCTCTGCGCATCGTTGGCGCGCAGCACCGAATAGCCGAGGCCGGTGAGCAGCTCGATCACCGTGGCCTGCACCGGCAGATCGTCCTCGACCACCAGGATGGTTTCGCTGCCGCCCACCACCGGCCCGACGGTGGATGGCTGCGCCTGTACCTCGGGTTGCTCGGTGCGCGGCAGGTAGAGCTTCACGCTCGTGCCGGCACCCGGTTCGCTGTACAGGCGGATATGCCCGCCGCTCTGCTTGGCGAAGCCGTAGGCCATGCTCAGCCCCAGCCCGGTGCCCTGCCCTTCTGGCTTGGTGGTGAAGAACGGTTCGAAGGCCTGTTCGATAATGTTGGCGGGCATGCCAACGCCTGTGTCCGACACCGCCAGCAACACGTATTGCCCTGGCGCGACGTCGATCTGGGTACCGGTGTAGTGCTCGTCGAGCATGGCGTTGCCCAGCTCCAGGGTGAGCTTGCCCCCATCAGGCATGGCATCGCGGGCATTGATCGCCAGGTTCAGCACCACCTGTTCGAGCTGGTTCGGGTCGACCATCGTCGTCCACAGCCCGCCCGCCACCACGGTTTCGATTTCGATGCGCTCGCCCAACGCCTGGCGCAGCAGCTCGTCGAGGTCGCGCAAAAGCCGGCTAAGGTTGGTCGGCTGCGGGCGCAGCGGCTGCCGACGGGCGAAGGCCAGCAGTTGCCGCGCCAGCTTGGCACCGCGCTCGACGGCGGAGCTGGCCGCATCGACCCGCTTCGCCGCGCCACGGTTGGCCTCCACCAGCGGCTGCAGCAACTGCAGATTGCCGGCGATCACCTGCAGCACGTTGTTGAAGTCGTGTGCCACGCCGCCGGTGAGCTTGCCGATGGCCTCGAGCTTCTGCGACTGATACAGCGCCTGGCGGCTGAGTTCCAGCTCGCGGGTGCGCTCCTCGACCAGTTCCTGCAGCTGCTCGCTGGAGCGCTGCAGCGCCTGCTGCGCCAGCACCTGGGCGGTGACATCATGGCCCTGGCAGAAGATGCCGCTGACCTGCTCGTCCTCGCTGAACACCGGCTGGAAAATGAAATTCACATAGTGACGCTCGGCCTTGCCGCCGGCCTGCGGGCGCACGCGCACGGCGATGTCGCGGCCGATATAGGGCCGCCCTGTGACATAGACCTGCTGTAGCAAATCGGAGAGCGCGCGGCTTTCCAGTTGCGGAAACGCCTTGAGCGCCGGACGCCCGAGCAGCTCGCGGGCGCCGACCAGCTGGTGGAAGGCGCGATTGGCGATCTTCAGCTCGTGCTGTGGCCCTTCGGTGATGGCGATGAAGCCCGGCGCCTGGTCGAACAGCCGTTGCAGGTGGGCGCGCTCCTCGCTGAGCTGACGACCATGCAGCTCGTTGGCGCGACGCTCCGCGACCAGCGCCGAGACATCGCGCAAGGTCAGCGCCGCACCCACCACCGCGCCATCCGCAGAACACACGGCGGCGACGACGATCTCCAGCGTTCGCCCGTTAGCCGCATCTTCATGCTGCAGGGTCAGCGTCGTGTCGCAATCCTGGACCTGCGCCAGGGCCTGGCCCAGCTCATCGCTCCAGAACGGCAGCCCGCTCGCCGCACGGCGTAGCACCTCGCCACGACCCAGGCCGAACAGCTCGGCAGCACCGGCGCTCCAGTAGAGCACCGCCCCGGCGCGGTCGAGACCGACGATGGCGTCGCGTGCCGCGTCGATGAAATGATGCAGATAGAGCTCTGCCGTGGGTGACGAACGCTTGCTCAACTGCCCGCCATCGACCATCGCGTTGGCCTGCGCCAACGTGGTGCGCAGGCGCGCCCGCCGCCGCACGCTGGCCAAGGCCTGATCAAGCTGCGCCAGCGCGCTGGCGCCGAGGGTGACGATCGACCAGTGAGGCCCGAGCAACGGCGCCGGGCCCAGCTCGCGGTGCAGCGAGTCGACGCCCGCCTCATCGCTGAGGAACAGCAACTGGGTGGCCTTCCAGCGACTGCGCAGCTGCCGGGCCTGCGCCACCGGGCGTTGCAGACCGGGCGCCAGCAGCACCAGCGCCGGCTCATTCTCATCGGGCAGCAACGCGCCTGGATCAAGGCTGCGCACCTGCAGACCGTGGGCTGTCGCCCAGCTGTCGATCTGCTCGCGCAACGCGGCATCGCCTGCCTCCAGCAGCGCGATCTGATCGAGCAGCAGCTCGCTCATAGCAGCGGCAGCCCCAGCAGGCTGCGACCGGTCCAGAGCTTGAGCAGGCCGGTGGTGGGGGTCATCACGTGCGCGGCCCGCGCGTCACGCAGCAGACGGGCGACACGACTGTTCTCGCGATAGGCGGCACCGCCGCAAAGAGTCATAGCCTCGTTGGCCAGGCGCACTGCGGTCTCCGCCGCATCGGCCTTGCACGCCAGGATGAACGACAACGCCTCGGGGTGGGCGCCATCGCCCCGGCGTGCGGCTTCGCGCACCAGCGCGCGGGTCTTGACCAGCTCGGTCCATAGTTCGCCATAGCGGATCTGCAGGCTTTCCACATCCCGCAGCGACTCGCCGGAATGGCTGTAATGCCGCGAGCGCAGATGCAGGCTCGCCTCGTCCAGCGCCGCCTGGGCAACGCCCAGATAGGTGCCGGCCATGGCCATGAGGAAGAACGGCGCGACCACCTCGAACACGTACCAGACCTGATCGCCCGGCTCGCCAAGCAGGTTGCGCGCCGGTACCCGGACGCGATCGAGCTGCAGCGGCCGCGAGGAATTGCCACGCATGCCGAAGCCGGCCCAGGGCTCGAGCCAGTGCATGCCGGCACTGCCCTGATCGACGATCAGGCAGCTGAAATCCCCCGCCTCGGCGCCCGCCGCGACGGTGGACACGACGTAGGAGTCAGCATGGTCGCCGTTAGTAACGAACTGCTTGGTACCGTCGACCAGGAAATCTTCGCCGTCGGCATCCAGACGGGTTTCCGGCAGGTAGAAATGCGCGCCGGTGCCCCGCTCGGAGAGCGCCAGCGTGGTGATGTGCTGTCCCGCGGCGATCTCCCGCAGGTAGTGTTCGCGCTGATGCTCGGTGGCCTTGGCCGCGATCACCGCGGTCGCCACGCAATGCATGCCGTAGCACAGCGCCGACGACGGGCAGGCGCGGGCGATGGTTTCGGTAATCACGCACAAGCCCAGCAGCCCCTGCCCCAGGCCGCCCAGTTCGCTTGGCACCTGCAGCCCGAGCAGCCCGGCGTCGCCAAGTGCTCGCAGCGAATGGGCGGGCCAGCGGCAGTCGGCATCGACCTCGGCCGCCAGCGGCGCAATGACGGTTTCAGCCAGATCGGCGGCGACGTTTTGCAATTCGACGAGCTGAACGGGTAGCAAGTGGTCCATGAATCTTCCTGAATTCGCGGGTGGCTGGCGTCCGCCCAGGTGCATATCAGACCCTGACAGTCGGGTATTGTTCGAACAACGTCTTCGGGAGCGTTGGGCGCCCACGGTGGTCATAGTGGCATGACATCAATGACCACGCGCAAACGCCCCGTACTGCTTCGCCTCGCTCTCGCTGTGCTGGTCGGCGCGACGCTGTCTGCCGGCGCGCGAGCCGAGACCGACGACATGCACATCCTGATCGGCAGCTACACGCACGACAGCGACAGCCCGGGCGTTCTGCGCCTGCGCTTCGATCCGGCGAAAGGTCGGATCGACCCGCAACCGCTGCAGACCCTCGCCAGCCACAATCCCTCCTGGCTGGTGCTGGACGAGCAGCGCGGACGCCTCTATGCCACCAACGAGAACAGCCCAACGCACGCCGACCCGGTCGGTCGTGTCAGCGCCTGGCAACTCGACAGCAGCGGCGAGCACCAGCTGATCGGGCAGAACATCAGCCTGGGCGACGAACCGACCCATGCCAGCCTCAGCCATGACGGGCGCTACCTGTTCATCAGCAATTACGGGGCGCGACCGAACCCGGGCGGCAGCCTGGCGGTGATGCCGCTGGCCGAAGATGGCCAGCCGCTGCCGGTCACGCAGCTTCTTGCGCATCAGCCGAGCGGCGTGCACCCCGAGCGACAGCAGGCCGCGCATGTGCACTCCGCCGTACCGAGCCCGGACGACAAGCGCCTGCTGGTCAGCGACCTGGGCGCCGATCAGGTATTCGTCTACCGCTACGACCCGCGCAATGCCGAACGGCCCCTGCAACCCGACGAACCCGCCAGCATCGAGCTGCCAGCTGGCAGCGGCCCGCGCCATCTGGTCTTCCACCCCAATGGCAAGCACGCCTATCTCGCCCTCGAGCTGAGCGCCCAGGTGGCGAGCTTCGACTACACGAACGGCAACCTGATCCGCCGGCAACTGCTGGACCTGAAGGATGCCGCTAGCGAGGTGCGTCATTCACCGGGGGCGATCCACACCTCGGCCGATGGCCGTTTCCTCTATGTCAGCGACCGCGGCGACTACAACCACATCATCGTCTTCGCCATCGACAGCGACGGCGCCCTGCGGGAAATCCAGCGCCGCCCCACCGAAGGCCGCGAACCACGAGAATTTGCCATCGCTCCAGACGGGCGTTTCCTGCTGATCGCCAATCAGCTGAGCGATGACGTGGTGGTGATCGGGCGCGATCCAGACAGCGGAAAGCTCGGCGAGACGCTGCAGACCCTGCCGGTCGAGCGCCCGTCGGACATCAAGTTTCTTGCCAAACCCTGAAGCCGAGCGGCGGTACTAGCAGCAGGCCAGCCGGACCGCGTGCCGGCTGAGCCTGACATCGGCGCTCACAGTCAAGGCTTGCGTTGCGACTCGCGCGAGGCGTCCTCTTCGCTCACCTCCTCGGCCAGGCCCGGCGGCACGTTGTAGGCGCCGCCGGGTACGTCGGCTTCGTCACCACCGGCGACCTCGCCCTGGGTGGACGTGGTTTCCGGATTCTGCTCGTGGGCGTCGCCGCTCTGGTCGATGGACTCGATGCTCTCGCGACCCTGGTCGTTCTGACTCATCAGCTGCTCCTCGCGTACCTGTGGCCATGCCCGGCCCGTCCGGGTGGCTCTATCGATTGGGAGGAGACGTGGCGGCGGAAGTTGCAGCGTAACGGCGCTTTTCTGGACCGATGGCCGCTCGGCGGTGCAGCTGAACTAAACCACAGGCCCGGCAGCCAAAACTGGACTAGAACTGCCATAGAACAGAATCATGCAACTGACTTCTCGCAGCCTGCCGATCACTCCTGCCCTTCACCCGGAGCAGGATCAGCCCTCACGGGCGCTGTACTTCGCCCTTGCCCGCGAGGTCGACGCGCAATCACGCGACAGCGCTGCGGAGTACCTGCGTGCGCAGCTCGAGGCCGCCGCTGCGCTGCCGTCCGACCTGCCGGAGGACCCGGCCAGCCTGGAAGCCTGGGTCATGCGGCGCACCGAAGTGGTCGGACGCCAGTATCAGGCTTACCTGGACCAGCGCCGTGCCGGCGGTCCGCGCCGCTATTTCGCCAGCAAGGCCCATGCACTGCATTTCCTGCGCGGGGTGGCGCCGACCAAGCTGGTCGATGGCGCCTGGCTCTATGGCCTGCTGCAGCGCTGGGATGATGCGCGCTTCACCGCGCTGATCCAGACCTATCTGGAGGAGCTCGGCGAAGGCCTGCCGGAGAAGAACCATGTGGTGCTCTACCGCAAGCTGCTGGCCAGCCAAGGCTGCGATGACTGGCAGGAGCTGGACGACGAGCACTTCGTCCAGGGGGCCATCCAGCTGGCACTGGCCGAGCATGCCGAGCAGTTCCTGCCGGAAGTGATCGGCTTCAACCTGGGCTACGAACAGTTGCCGCTGCACCTGCTGATCACCTCCTACGAGCTGACCGAGCTGGGCATCGATCCCTACTACTTCACCCTGCATGTCACCGTCGACAACGCCGACAACGGCCACGCCAAGAAAGCCGTGCAGGGCGTGCTGGATGCCTTGCCGCAGGTCGGCGACAGCGCGGAGTTCTATCGACGGGTGCGCAACGGCTACCGGCTCAACGACCTCGGCGCCAGCACCGTCTCGGTGATCGGCGACTTCGATCTGTCCCGGGAGGTGCAGCGCATCCTCGAGAAGAAGGCGGCGGTCGGCCAGTTCGTGCACTCCGACTACTGCCGTTTCGAAGGCCGCACGGTCAATCAGTGGCTGGCCGAAGACGTCGAACAGTTTCTCGCAGTGCTGGACAAGCGCGGCTGGATCAAGCGCGGCCATGACCCGCAGGAAAGCCGCTTCTGGCAGCTGATCGCCGGCGAACAGGCGCCGATGTTCGGCGTCTTCAGCGCTTACGAGCAGCAGATGATCCATGACTGGATCGCTGGCGACTGGCAGGCCGACAGCAAGCGCAGCCCGCGCGGTGCGTTGCTGCAGCGCCAAGCGCTGTTCAACGCCCGGCGTGTGCCGCAGGAGCCGGGTGTGCTGCAACCGGCGGAAAGCGTCAGCGGCAACGATTTCGACGAGGAACTGCAGCTGCTCGAGCAACAGATTGCACGCCTGCCCGATCGCGCCGCGCGCATGCGCCTGCTGCTGCCGCTGCTCGCCCCGCAACGCCACCACACTGCCGCCGGCCTGCTGGCCACGCGGCTGTTCAACGGACTGTTCAACTGAAGGCACACCAAGGAACGCGACGATGATCATGGACAATGCGCAGGACCGCGCGCTGCTGCACCTGGGCCAGGCCCTGCGGGATCGCGGCTATCACTTCATCACCCCCACGCCGCTGACCCATGAACGGGTCAATCAGCGCCCGGAAAATGCGCTCGCCGACGACCTGCCAGGGGTCTTCGGCTGGAGCCGCCCGTTCCAGCACGAACTGCTGCCACCACCGCTTTTCAGCCTGATGGATCAGGCCGACGTGCTGGAGCCCTATGGCTCGCGCTGGCGTTCTAAGGTGCGACTGTCCAGCCTCGATGGCCAGCTGTTCCTGCACTCAGCCTTTCCCACCGAAGCCAGCGATGCGGTGTTCTTCGGGCCGGACACCTACCGCTTCGCCAGCGCCATCTGCAGCCATCTGAATCAGCATGCCGGCGAAATCCGCCGCGTGGTGGACATCGGCTGCGGCTCGGGTGCCGGCGCGATTCTCACTGCCCTGGCGCGACCGCAAGCCGAAGTGCTGGCGGTGGATATCAATCCGCAAGCGCTGCGCCTGACCCGCATCAACGCGGCGCTGGCTGGAGCGGACAACCTGCGCGCCGAACGCAGCGATCTGCTGAGCAACGCGCAGGGCGAGTTCGATCTGGTCTTGGCCAATCCGCCCTATCTGGTCGATGCCGACCAGCGCGCCTATCGCCACGGCGGCGGGCCGCTCGGTGCCGGGCTGTCGCTGGCGATTCTGGATGCCGCGCTCGGCCGCCTGGCGCCGGGCGGCACGCTACTGCTGTATACCGGGGTCGCCATGATCGACAACCAGGACCCCTTCCTGGCCGAGGTGCGCCAGCGCCTGGAGCGTACCGACCTGCAGTGGGGCTACCGTGAGATCGACCCGGACGTGTTCGGCGAGGAGCTGCTTGGCGGGGCCTACACCCAGTGCGATCGCATCGCTGCCGTGGTGCTGGAAGTGACGCGGGCGGCGAGCTGAACGCTCCCGTGTGGAAAACGCTTCGCGGTTTTCCACGGGGTGGCCATCCACCCTACGACCGGCCAGGCGTAGGGTGGATAACGCCGCAGGCTTATCCACGCGCAAGTGAGCGCGCATATCAGACCGGCAACAACACCAGAATCAGCGACAGGCTGATCAACGAGCCCAGCGTCGACAGCAGCACCACCCGCGACACCCGCGAGCCCTCGCGCCCATAGAATTCGGCAAGCATGTAGGGGCCAGTCCCGGTCGGCAGCGCGGCGAGCAGCAACGCCGAATAGGCCCACAGCGTTGGCAGCTCGAATACCTGAAAAGCCAGATACCAGGTAATCAGCGGCTGCACCACCAGCTTCAACCCCACCAGCGGCCACACCCCCTGCACCCGTCCTCCGGGCTGTGGCTGGGCGAGGAACAGCCCCAGCGACACCAGTGCGCAGGGCGCCGCCGCCGCGCCCAGCAGCTTGAGCAATGTCGCCAGCGGCACCGGCAATTGCAGGCTAGTCGCCGCCCACAGCGCACCGAGCAGCGGCGCGATC
Source organism: Stutzerimonas kunmingensis (assembly GCF_014764705.1). Taxonomy (GTDB): domain Bacteria; phylum Pseudomonadota; class Gammaproteobacteria; order Pseudomonadales; family Pseudomonadaceae; genus Stutzerimonas. Next base: position 74,806 of record NZ_JACXXG010000006.1, on the reverse strand, counting down.
ACCAGTGGATTGCGTACCAGCGCACTACTGACTTTGCCCAGCGTGCGCAACACGCCCTGCCCGGCATGCAGGCCGGTCTCGACGCAGGCCAGGGCGATGGCGAACAGCACACAGACCACCACGATCGAGGCGACCATCGCCGGCTGCAGCGCCTCGTCGCCCAGCACCAGCATGCACAGCGGAATCCCGACATAGCCGGTATTGGCGTAGGAAGCACCCAGCGCGTCCAGGCTGGCGTCGACCAGCGGCTGCTTCTGCAACATGCGATACGCAAGAGTGAAGGCGAACACACCGAGGCAGCCGATGGCGAACGCGGCGATGAAGCCGGGTTGCCAGAGCTGCTCCCAGGTCGAGGTGGCAACGACGCTGAAAAGCAGCGCCGGCAGGCCTAGCCAGACCACGAACCGATTGAGTTCGGAAGCGCCGGTTGGCCCCATCCGCCCGCTACGGCGGCACAGGTAACCGAGCAGGATCAGCGCAAAGACGGGCAGGACGACATTGACGACCGAAGACATGGACTCTCATCTGCAAGCTGGCGGCGCGGCGCAGGCCGCGACCGAAACGGCCGGCCACCTTAGCAAATGCGGCGGATCGTCGCGCTCAGAGTCGACCAGGCAATACCCAGCCGACCCTGGGTTTCAGCTCAATGAAGCGACGGCGAATAGCCGTTGGGCTCGGCCCGCGCGGCGGCGAACTCGGCCTCGACGCTGCCACGCATTTGCGCAGTGCCGCCGGGGAAACCGCTGCGATCGCTGTAGTCCCATTCGACCACCGGCACCTGCTCGGCATCCAGACCCTTGGCGCAGCTCAGGTCCAGCGCGGTGATACCGGCCACCGCGCCGGCGGTGATGGCGGCATTGGCCGGCTCGTTGCCGTGCTCGATGCTCCAGCCGAGACCGGCCAGATCCAGCGCATCGCCGCCGATACGGCCGTAGATCCAGGGTTTCGGATCATCCGCCAGCAGGATGCCGACACCGGTGGCGATCTCGCGCAGCCCGCAGGCACGGACCACCCCTTCGCTGCCGGACATGCCGATAAAGCGTGCGACCTGCCGCGGCGCCACCAACTGGACGACGCCTAGACCGATACTGAACCAACCCAGCCCCCGCGCCAGCGTGCGCGCGGAATGGTTGGGCCGGGTGACTTGACGTGGAATGCTCATAAAGACTCCTCGCTCGATAACGTGGCTCGGCCGATCCCTACTTTAGTGATCGGCGATCTGCAGGCTTCAGGGTTTCAGAACGACCTTGATGCAGCCGTCATGCTTGTCGCGGAAGGTCTTGTACATCTCCGGACCCTGCTCGAGGCTGACGCTGTGGGTAATGACGAAGCTCGGATCGATCTCGCCTTCCTGGATGCGCCGCAACAGGTCGTCGGTCCAGCGATTGACGTGGGTCTGGCCCATGCGGAAGGTCAGGCCCTTGTTCATCGCCGCGCCGAACGGGATCTTGTCGATCAGCCCGCCGTAGACGCCGGGAATCGAAATGATGCCGGCCGGCCGGCAGACGTAGATCATCTCGCGCAGCACGTGCGGGCGGTCGCTCTCGAGCATCAGCGCCTGCTTGGCGCGGTCGTACATCGAATCGATCGAACGCGCCGCGTGCGCCTCCATGCCCACCGAATCGATGCACTTCTCCGGGCCTTTGCCGCGGGTCAGCTCCTTGAGGCGTTCGAGCACGCTCTCTTCGTCGAAGTTGATGGTGATGGCACCGCCCGCGCGGGCCATGGACAGGCGCTCGGGCACGTTGTCGATACAGATGACCTGCTCGGCGCCCATCATCACCGCGCTGCGGACTGCGAACTGGCCGACCGGCCCGGCACCCCAGACCGCCACCGTGTCGGTGGGCTGGATGTCGCATTGCGCCGCGGCCTGCCAGCCGGTGGGCAGGATGTCGCCGAGGAACAATACCTGCTCGTCAGTCAGACCATTGGGGATCACCACGGGACCGACATCGGCGTAGGGCACGCGGACGTATTCAGCCTGACCACCGGCATAACCGCCGGTGAGGTGGGTGTAGCCATAGAGGCCGGCGGTGGTGTGGCCGAAGACTTTGTCAGCCACGTCCTTATTGCGGTTGGTTCGCTCGCACACCGAGAAATTGCCGCGCCGGCACTGGTCGCACTCACCGCAGACAATGGTGAAGGGCACCACCACGCGGTCGCCAACCTTGAGCTTCTTGTTCGCCGAGCCGACCTCCATCACCTCGCCCATGAACTCGTGGCCCATGATGTCGCCGTGCTGCATGCCGGGCATGAAGCCGTCGTACAGGTGCAGGTCGGAGCCGCAGATGGCGCAGGACGATACCTTTATGATGGCGTCGCGCGGGTCTTCGATGGAGGGATCGGGGACGTGGTTGTCGCAGCGGATGTCGTGCTTGCCGTGCCAGCGGAGGGCTCTCATGGACAATCTCCTGTCGGGTTTCGGAAACGCCGTCTCGGTGATTCTCCTTTGCTGCCTCGCTGTAGCTCCTCTGTCACGGTGCGGCGTGCTGTCAGGGTTTTAGTAAGCAGCGCCGCACCAGAGTTGCCCGATTGCCGACGGGCTGCACTAATGCCGGTTGCGATCCAGCGAAGCGTAACCGTCGCGATAGCTGGGGTACCTGGGTTTCCAGCCCAGCGCACGGGCGCGGGCATTGCTGCAGCGCTTGCTGCCGGCGCGGCGGGTCATGCTCTGCTCGGCCCAGTGGGTGACGCCCAGCCGTTCGCGCAACCAGTCGACCACCTCGTGCAACGGTGCCGGGTCATCGTCGACGCCCAGATAGCAATCTTCCAGGGCAGCACCACTGGCGTCGCTCTGCAGCAGAAACGCCAGCAGCCCGGCGGCGTCGTCGCGATGGATGCGGTTGCTGTACTGCGGCGGATCGCGCTCGACACGCAAACCGGCGCGTACCTGATTCTGCAGCCAGGGGCGCTTCGGGTCGTACAGCCCACCCAGACGCACTCGCGTTACCGGCAGGGCGCTGTCGAGCGCCAGCTGTTCGGCCTCGAGCATCACCCGACCGGTGAAGCCGCCGGGCTCGGTGGCCGAGTCCTCGTCGATCCACTCGCCGTCGCGCTGGGCATACACACCGGTGCTGGAAACGAACAGCAGCCGCCGAGGGCGCTGGCCGCGCTGCTGTAACCAACCGAGCACATTGCGCAGGCCTTCGACATAGGCCTGGCGATAGCCGGCTTCGTCATGTTCGGTGGCGGATGCCGCATAGACCAGATAGTCCAGCGAGCCGTTGGGCCAGCAGCGCGGACAGGTCGGTTCGGAAAGGTCGCCGTTGACCGGCAGGATCGGCACTGCCAGCTGGGCGGCGTTGCGCCGCAGGCCATACACCGTCCAGCCGTCCCGACTCAGTTGCAGACCGAGACGACTGCCAAGGTCGCCACAGCCTGCGATCAATACGCTTAGGCGCTTGCCCATGTTCTGCTCCCTCAGTTGTAACCCGCCGCGCGGGCCGCACGAAACTGGAGTGTACCGACTTTCGAAGCCTGGCCGACCGGTTGGTTCTGCGCTGCGCAAAAGGCTATGCTTGCCGGCACATTGATGGATGCTGACTATGACTCTGACCGAATTGCGCTACATCGTGACCCTTGCCCAGGAACAGCACTTCGGCCGCGCCGCTGAACGCTGCCACGTCAGTCAGCCGACCCTTTCGGTCGGTGTGAAGAAGCTCGAGGACGAGCTCGGTGTGCTGATCTTCGAGCGGACGAAGAGCGCGGTGCGCCTCACGCCGGTCGGCGAAGGCATCGTGACCCAGGCGCAGAAGGTGCTGGAGCAAGCGCAGAGCATCCGCGAGCTGGCCCAGGTCGGCAAGAATCAGCTCGCCGCACCACTCAAGGTCGGCGCCATCTACACCGTCGGCCCTTACATGTTCCCGCACCTGATTCCGCAGCTGCATCGCGTGGCGCCGGATATGCCGCTGTACATCGAAGAGAACTTCACCCACATCCTGCGCGACAAGCTGCGCACCGGCGAGCTGGACGCGATCATCGTTGCGCTGCCGTTCCAGGAAGCCGACGTGCTGACCAAGCCGCTCTACGACGAGCCGTTCTACGTACTGATGCCGGCCGACCATCCGTGGACGGCAAAGGAAACCATCGACGCCGAGATGCTCAACGACAAGAGCCTGCTGCTGCTCGGTGAAGGCCACTGCTTCCGCGATCAGGTGCTCGAAGCCTGTCCGACCACCCGCAAGGGCGAGGCGCCGAGCCACACCACGGTGGAATCCAGCTCGTTGGAAACCATCCGCCACATGGTCGCCTCGGGCCTCGGCGTGTCGATCCTGCCGCTGTCGGCGGTGGAGAGCCACCACTACTCCCCCGGTGTGCTGGAGACCCGCCCCCTGACGCCGCCGGTGCCGTTCCGCACCGTGGCGATCGCCTGGCGCGCCAGCTTTCCGCGGCCCAAGGCCATCGAGATCCTCGCCGACTCGATCCGCCTGTGTTCGGTAGGCAAGCCGCCGTCGGCGAAAGCCTGAGGCCATGAGCGAACTGGCGACCGTTCCGGTCACCGCACTCAAGGGCGTCGGCGCCGCGCTGGCCGAAAAGCTCGCCAGGGTCGGCCTGGAAACCCTGCAGGACGTGCTCTTCCACCTGCCGCTGCGCTACCAGGACCGCACCCGCGTGGTGCCCATTGGCGCGTTGCGCCCGGGGCAGGACGCGGTGATCGAAGGCGTGGTGTCCGGTGCCGATATCGTCATGGGTCGCCGCCGCAGCCTGCTGGTGCGCCTGCAGGACGGCAGCGGCACCCTGAGCCTGCGCTTCTACCATTTCAGCCAGGCGCAGAAGGAAGCCATGAAGCGCGGCACCCAGCTGCGCTGCTACGGCGAGGCGCGTCCCGGTGCCTCGGGGCTGGAGATCTACCACCCGGAATACCGCGCACTGACCAGCGAGCCGGCACCGGTGGAACAGACCCTCACGCCGATCTACCCGACCACAGAAGGCTTGACCCAACAGCGCCTGCGCAACCTCAGCGAGCAGGCGCTAAGCCGTCTCGGCCCGCACAGCCTGCCAGACTGGCTGCCCGCCGAACTGGCCCGTGATTATCGCCTCGGCCCGCTGGACCAAGCGTTGCGTTACCTGCACCGGCCACCGGCCGACGCCAATCTGGAAGAACTCGCCGAAGGTCGGCACTGGGCGCAACACCGCCTGGCCTTTGAGGAACTGCTGACCCATCAGCTGTCGCTGCAGCGCCTGCGCGAGCGGGTACGCGCCCAGCAGGCACCGGCGCTGCCACCGGCGAAAGCCTTGCCGCAGCGCTTTCTCGCCAACCTAGGTTTCAGCCCCACCGGCGCGCAGCAACGCGTCGGTGCCGAGATCGCCTATGACCTGGCCCAGGACGAGCCCATGCTGCGCCTGGTGCAGGGCGATGTCGGTGCCGGCAAGACGGTGGTCGCCGCCCTCGCTGCCTTGCAGGCGCTGGAAGCCGGTTACCAGGTGGCGCTGATGGCGCCGACGGAAATCCTCGCCGAGCAGCACTTTCTCAACTTCAGCAAGTGGCTCGAACCGCTCGGCATCGAGGTCGCCTGGCTCGCCGGCAAGCTCAAGGGCAAGGCCCGCGCCGCATCGCTGGAACAGATAGCCGGCGGCTGCCCGATGGTAGTCGGCACCCACGCGCTGTTTCAGGACGAGGTGGTGTTCAAGCGCCTGGCGCTGGTAATCATCGACGAGCAGCACCGCTTCGGCGTGCAGCAGCGCCTGGCCCTGCGCCAGAAAGGCATCGACGGTCGACTCTGCCCGCACCAGCTGATCATGACCGCCACGCCAATCCCTCGCACCCTGGCGATGAGCGCCTACGCCGATCTCGATACCTCGATCCTCGACGAACTGCCGCCAGGGCGTACGCCGGTCAACACCCTGGTGATTGCCGACAGCCGCCGCCTGGAGGTGATCGAGCGGGTACGCATCGCCTGCAACGAGGGGCGCCAGGCGTACTGGGTGTGCACCCTGATCGAGGAATCCGAGGAGCTGACCTGTCAGGCCGCGGAAACCACCTTCGAGAACCTTTCGGCAGCACTCGTCGGGCTACGTGTCGGGCTGATCCACGGGCGCATGAAGCCGGCCGAGAAGGCCGCGGTGATGGAGCAGTTCAAGCGCGGCGAGCTGCAGCTGTTGGTTGCCACTACAGTGATCGAGGTGGGCGTCGACGTGCCCAACGCCAGCCTGATGATCATCGAAAACCCAGAACGCCTCGGCCTCGCCCAGCTGCACCAGCTGCGCGGGCGGGTCGGCCGCGGCAGTGCGGCAAGTCATTGCGTGCTGCTGTACCATCCGCCGCTGTCACAACTGGGCCGCGAGCGGCTGGCGATCATGCGCGAGACCTGCGACGGCTTCCTGATCGCCGAAAAGGACCTGGAGCTGCGAGGCCCCGGCGAGATGCTCGGCACCCGTCAGACCGGCCTCTTGCAGTTCAAGGTCGCCGACCTCATGCGCGATGCAGAGCTGCTCCCGGCGGTACGCGATGCCGCGCAGGAGCTGTTGGCGCGCTGGCCGCAGCATGTCAGCCCTCTGCTCGAGCGTTGGCTGCGTCATGGCCAGGAATACGGCCAGGTATGACAACCATTCGTCGCCACAACGTCCGTGCCTGACGGCTTCGCTATACTCGGGCAGGTCACTATAACGGGTCCGCATATGAATTCTGCTGTCGACACCGAAAGCTGCTCCGAACTGCCCCTGCTGATCACCAAGCTGTTGAAAGACCTCGGTGTGAGTTATCAGATCCAGCGCGATCGCCCCAATTTTCCCGCCGCCCAACGGGTTCAGGCAGTGCTGCTGGACGACAGCATCGGCGCCATGCTGGTGCTCTTCCCCCAGAACCATCTGCTCGATCTCGCGCGCCTGGCCGAGCTTACCGGCCGCGAGCTGGCAGCTGTAAAGCCGGAGCGACTGGCCCGGATGCTGGGCAAGCACCAGTTGAGCCGCCTGCCTGGCCTGCCGCCGCTGACCAGTTCGCCCTGCCTGTACGAAGAGTGCCTGATGCAGCAGCCACGGCTACTGGTTGAATCCGGCCAGCCTGGCCTGCTGGTGGAGGTCAGCAGTGGCGACTTCAAGCGTCTGCTGAGCAAGGCCACGGCCGGTAGTTTCGCCGTACCGCTGAGCAGCATCCGGCCGAACCTGGACCGCCCGGACGACGACCGCGCCGAGATCAGTCAGGCGGTGCAGAGTTTCACCGCGCGACGCATCCAGAAGCGTCTGGAAGAAACCATCGAGATTCCGCCGCTGCCGCATACGGCGCAGAAGATCATCAAGCTGCGGGTCAACCCCGACGCCACGGTCGACGACATCACCGGCGTGGTGGAAACTGACCCGGCATTGGCGGCGCAGGTGATCAGCTGGGCGGCCTCGCCCTACTACGCCGCTCCCGGGCGCATCCGCTCGGTGGAAGACGCCATCGTCCGCGTGCTCGGCTTCGACCTGGTGATCAACCTGGCCCTTGGTCTAGCGCTGGGCAAGACCATCAGCCTGCCGGACGACAAGCCGCAGGACGCCACGCCCTACTGGCAACAGGCGATCTATACAGCCGCGGTCATCGAGGGGCTGACCCGTGCGATTCCCCGCGAACAGCGCCCGGAACCCGGCCTGAGCTACCTCGCCGGACTGCTGCACAACTTCGGCTATCTGGTACTGGCGCACGTCTTTCCACCGCATTTTTCGCTGATCTGCCGGCACCTGGAAGCCAACCCGCACCTGTCGCACAGTCACGTCGAGCAGCATCTGCTGGGTATCACCCGCGAGCAGATCGGTGCCTGGCTGATGCGTCTGTGGGGCATGCCCGAGGAACTGGCGGCCGCCTTGCGTTTCCAGAACGACCCCGGCTATGACGGCGAAGATGCGGCCTATCCGAACCTGGTCTGCCTGGCGGTACGCATGCTGCGCAACCGTGGCATCGGCAGCGGGCCGGATACCGAGGTGCCGCAGCAGCTGTTCGATCGCCTGGGTATCACCCGCGAGAAGGCCAACGACGCGATTGCCAAGGTACTCGCCGCTGAAGCCGCCTTGCGCGCCCTGGCGATGCAGTTCAACTCGCCACACTGAAAGCCCGCGCCGCCGGGTCTGTGCCTCGCGCAGGCCCGGCGATGGATCAGGGCGCCATCAACTCCCCGCGCGAAAGCTCACCCGCGCATTCACCAGCCCTTCACCGGCGCGCTCCAGGCTGACGTCAGCAATGCTCACGCCCTGCCCCTGCAGGGTGTCGAACCAGCGCAACAGCAATGCGTACGATGCCCCCGGCAGGCTCACCTGCACGCTGCCGTCGCTACCATTGTCGAAGCTCTCGATTCGCAGGTTTCCCTGCTGCGCGCTTTCGGTGATCACCCCCTGCAGCTGCTCCGGCGCCAGCTCGACCTGATTGCTGCGCTCCATCTGGCGCGCCAGGTCGGTGTTCTGCTCCATGTAGGCATGCAGTTCGCGCTGCGCCTGGTAATACTCGCGAGCGTCGGCGGCCTGGCGTTGCGCCGGCAGCCACAGCCAGAGATAGAACAGCACGGCGAGCAGAAAGGCGCCGAGCAGGCTCAGCGAGGTGCGCTCACGGGGCGCCAGGCGCTGCCAGCGCTGCCACAGCGGCGAATCGGCGAGGCGCACGGCCAGTTGTTGCTTGAGATTCATCATCAGCCTCCGATCACCACGCGCGCGCTGACGCCATCGCCTTCTCGACTGGCCGAGCCCAGCTGCACGCTCTGACCGGTGTCACCCAGGCGTTGGCGCAATGTTTCCAGCGTGGGAAAGTCCATGGCCTGCACCTGCAGCGCCAGATCGCCGCGATCCTGGTTGTAGTCGAGCTGGCCGATGGTCACCGGAATGCCGTCCTCCAGTGCCGCGGCGGCGTGGTCGAGCAGGCGCAGAAAGCCCGTCTGGCCACCGCTGCCGCGGGCCAGATGATCATCGAACTGCGCGCGCATGTTGACGATGCGGATGTCTTCGGGAAATAGCTCGCGATACAGCGCCAGACTGGCCTCGGCGTAGGCATCGCCCTGGCGCTGGAAATACCAGGCCTGGCTCAGGTTGAAGCCCAGCTGCACCAGCAGGATCAGGCCGGCGACGGCGAACAGCGGTTTCCAGTAACCGAGGCCGGTATTGCCGACCTCCACGGCGAAGTCACCCTGGGCGAGGTTGATCGCTGCCGCGCGCTGCGAACCGAGAAACGCATAGGGATCGTCCACCTGCCGGTAGTCGTCGAGCGCCAGAGGCGGCTCGCTTTCACTGCCCTGGGCATGCCAGGGCGCCGGGCAGAGGCCGGACAGCTGCGGCCAGTCCTCGCTGGCGAAGGCCAAGCGCGTTTCGCCGACGCCGCCGAGCAGGCCGCGCTCGCCGATGAACAATAGCTGCGTGCCCTCCCGCGGCAGCAGATCGGCGTCGACATGAATCGCCACGATCAGCAGGCCCAGCTCGCGCAACTGACCAAGCCAGTCATCCAGCAGCTGGCGACGGATCGCCACGACCCGCAGGCGGCCGTCCGGCAGTGCCTCGCCGAGGGCCAGATGCAGATCGTCGACGTTTTCCGCCAGCAGCTCCTCGGCGGCGTAGGCCAGCGCCTGCTGCATCCAGCGCGCCTTGCGCGTCGGCAGGGTGACGGCGAAAAAACTGCAGACTTCCGCCGGCAGGATCAGGCTGATCGCGCCGTTGCCTGCGGCGCATTCGCCCAGCGGCTGCCAGCGGCCGGGTTCGTCCTTGGGCAGCCAGTAGACGCGGGTCTCGGCATCGAGCCGGGTCGGGCAGTCGGCGGGCAGAAACAGGCAATCCATGGTCTAGCGTTCTCCGTCGGATGGGAGGGTCTGCCGGGCAGGCTGACCGAGATTTCGCGCGAGCACACGGACGCTGCCGTCCTGCTCGCGTTGCAACAGGCTGACCAGTGCCAGCCGGCGATCGCCCAGACGCACTTCGCTGGTGGCCTGGAAGAATTGACTGCCAACCGCCAGCGCAGTGCCCTGCAGCGTAGTTCCAGCCAGCGCCGGCTGCGCGAGGAACGCCGCGCTGTTGCGAAACGGTGCGGCGCGGCGCAGCTCGACCAGCGACTCGGCCGCGCCGAGGCTGAGGTTGTCGCTCAGGCTGGAAAGCACCATCGCGCTCGCCGTGTTGACGTTCAGCGGCACGTTGGGCGGCAACACTACGACATAGGGCGCCAGGCGCTGGAAATCCTCTTCGCGCATGTCCAGCAGCAGGCGCAGTTCGGACAGGTCGTGGAGCCGGCGACCGGCGCTGCGATAGGGCGTATCGAGGCCGAGATAGGCGTTGTCTTCGGCACCCAGCTCACCGCTCGGCTGCTGGTCGGGATCGATCCAGTCGAGCAGGCGCTCGGCATAGGGCGCGCTGATCTGCAGACGCAGCAGCAGCCGGCGGAACTGCTCAACCGCGGCGGGGTTGGGCTGCTGGTCGCGCAGCAGGTCGTTGAGGTTGAAGCGTCCGGCGAGATCCTCGATACGCACGAGGATCTCGCCCTGATCGATCTCGAACGCCGGCAGCGGCTGCGCCCAGGGCTCGAGCAGATGATCGACGGCCGCGGCCTCACCATTGGCGCCTGTCTCGCCCGTCGCGCCAGCCCGCAGATCGCGAGCGAGCATGGCCTGGGCCAGCGCTTCGCCGCCCAGCGCGTAGTGCCAGGCCTGGCGTGCCTGCAGCTGGTTGCTGCTGGCACGAATGCTGAGCTGCTGGCGCGCGACCATCGCCGCGCTGACCACGGTGACGATGGCCACCACCAGCAGCACGGTAATCAGGGCAACGCCGCGCTGGCACCTCATTGCGGCAGCTCCCCTTCGAACGGCTCGGGCACGCCTTCGGCGCCGGGCAATGCCTGCTGCGTCGTCTGCTCGACGGCGTCGGGCAGGCGCAGCAGACGGGTGATACGGCCGTAGCGGGCGTGCTCGATATTCAATTCCAGGGCGATCGGCAGGCGCTCGGCGGCGTTCTCCGGGCTGCCGCGACCGAAATCGAACGGCGGCCACTCCTCGTGCCATACCACCTCTTCGTCGAGATAGCGCAATTGCAGGCCCTGCACGTCTTCCAGTACCCGCTGCACGCGCGGCTCGCTGTCGAGGTCACGGTCCAGCACCACCCAGTAGACGCGCTCGAGATTGTCGCCAGCCAGGCGCCAGCGCACCCGCTGCAGATTGGCGCGACGCAGCCCAGTGGGATTGCGCCAGCCGGCACGGGTCAGCTCCAGCACCGGCGCGCCGTCTTCGCCATCGAGCTGACCGATGAAGGCATTGCGCTCGTCGCCAAACTCATCACGGATCGGCCGCCCGACCACCTGCTGCAGGTCACGTTCGAAGGCCCACACCGCGCGGCTCAGCTCGCGCAGCTGCAGCTCCTGGGCACGCACCGCCTCATCGCTTTGCAGCACCGCTTCGAGCATGCGATAGGTGCCGAGGCCAAGCAGCGCGAACAGGGCAATGGCAATCAACAGCTCGAGCAGGGTGAAACCGGCGCTGGTGCGCGCGTGAGCATTCATTGGCGCGCGGCTCCCGGGCCGACACCGATGAATCCGGTGAGGCTGGTGACCGCGCGCTCGGGTACCGGATCGCTGCGGCCACGCGATGTCTGCAGCGCAACCCAGACGGTCACCCGCAGCAAGCCTGGATCGGCGCTGGCCTCGATTTCGCTGAGGGTCTGCCACTGGCGGCCGCCGTACTCCAGCGCCTGGGTTTCGCGGCCGATGGCAGGCGGGGTCTGCTGCAACTGCAGTTCGCTGATGCGGTTGTCGGCGATCCAGCCGGCCAGGGTCAGTTCCTCCAGCCGCCCGGCGTTGGTCAGGCTACGCCCGGCCGCAGTGAGCACCACGGCCGACACACTGGCGAAGATCGCCAGTGCCACCAGCACTTCCAGCAGGGTGAAACCGCGGCCGGCCCTGGCCGAGCGCCCGCTCATCGCCTGTCCTCGATGACTTGCGCCTCAGGCAGGCGGAAGCCGTCGCTGGTGACCAGCCAGCCACTGCCGCGCGGCTTGCGTTCGGACAGGCGCAGGCTGAACGGCGACAGCTCGCCGCTGGAAAGAATCAGCAACTGCGGCTCCAGCCGCGGCGCACGACGTTCGGTTCGCTCGCCTTCGCGCGACAGCCCGGCGCGGTCGTCCTCGCGCTGGGTCGGCGCAACCAGTTTCAGCGGCGTGCCGTCCAGTTCCAGATCCAGGCGCATCCAGTCCGGGACCTTGTGCACCTTGCGCCGCTCGACTTCCAGCCAGCGCGTGGCCGCCTCGTCGTAGCGCAGCACCCGGTAACCCTCGCTGTTGACCAGCAGGCCGTATTCGCGACTGTCGAGTACCGCCTCGTCGCTGAGCACGCCGATCAGCGCAGCCAGTCGCCGCGCCTCGTCACGCAGCTCGCGCGAGGTGCTCGAACCGCCGACGCTGAGCACCGCCACGCTGACCAGAATGCCCAGCAGGACGATCACCACCAGCAGTTCGATCAGCGTGAAAGCGCGGGCGCGCTGCCGCATCGATTAGAGGTCCCAGTTACCGATGTCGGCGTTAAGGTCGCTGCCGCCGGGCTTGCCGTCGGCGCCGAAGGAGTAGAGGTCGAACTGGCCCTGTGTACCTGGCGAGAGGTACTGGTAGTCGTTGCCCCACGGGTCCTTGGGCAGGCGCTTGAGGTAACCGTCGCGGTTCCAGTTCTTCGGCTGCGGGTTGCCGGAAGGCTTCTTCACCAGCGCCTCCAGCCCCTGCTGGGTGCTCGGGTAGGCGAAATTATCCAGCTTGTACATGTCCAGCGCGGCGGCGACGGCCTTGATGTCGCCCTTGGCCACGGTGACCTTGGCCTGATCCGGGCGGCTCATCACCTGCGGCACCACCAACGCGGCGAGGATGCCGAGGATGACCACCACCACCATGATTTCGATGAGGGTGAAGCCCCCTTGCGTGCGTCGTTGCAACTTCATTGTCGTTACCCCACCAGTTGGTTGAGAGAGAGGATTGGCATCAGGATCGCCAGCACGATGACCAGCACCACAGCCCCCATGAACACCAGCATGAACGGTTCGAACAGGCCGACCAGCAGAGACACCTGAGCGGCGAGGTCGTTCTCCTGATTGCGCGCGGTTCGCGCCAGCATCTGATCCAGTTCACCGGATTTCTCGCCGCTGGCGATCATGTGCAGCATCATCGGCGGGAATTCGCCGGTGGCATCCAGGGCGCGGGTCAGGCTGCTGCCTTCGCGCACTTTCTGCGCTGCCTCCACCACCCGCTCGCGGATGCGCAGATTGGCGATCACCGCGGCAGCGATGGACAACGCCTCCACCAGCGGCACGCCGCTCTTGGTGAGGATCGCCAGGGTCGAGGCGAAGCGCGCCGTATTGGTCGCCCGGCTCAGTCGACCGATCAGCGGTATCCGCAGAATGAACGCATGCCAGCGAAGGCGCAGCGCCGGGTCGCGCAAAGCCGCGCGCATGGCCAGAAAGGCGCCGATGAGACCGAGCACGATCAGCCAGCCCCAGTTCTTCACCACGTCGCTGGTAGCGATCAAGCCGCGGGTCAACGCCGGCAACTCCTGGCCGGTGTTGACGAAGACTTTCACCACGTCCGGCACCACGTAGCCGAGCAGCAGCACGACGATGGCCAGCGAGGCGACCATCAGGATCACCGGATAGAGCAGCGCCAGCTGGATCTTCTGCCGCGACTGCTGACGCTGATCGGTGTAGTCGGCGAGCTGATCGAGCACCAGCCCGAGATGGCCGGCATGCTCCCCCGCCGCCACGGTGGCGCGATAGAGCTCGGGAAACGCCGACGGATATTCGCGCAGGGCCGCAGCCAGGCTGTGGCCTTCCATCACCCGCGCACGCACGGCCAGCAGCATCGATTTGATCTTCGCCGAGGTGGACTGCGCCGCTGCCGCGCGCAAGGCTTCCTCGATAGGCAGCGCAGCCTGTACCAGCGTCGCCAGCTGCCGGGTGACCAATGCCAGATCGCGCGCCGACAAGCCACGACCGAAACTAAGGCCGCCGCGGCTGACGTCTTCCTTGGACTTGGCCTGCTTCACCTCCAGCGGCGCCCATTGCTTCTCGCGCAGCAGCTGGCGCGCCTGACGCGGGCTGTCGGCTTCGATCAGGCCCTTCTGCTCACGGCCGCGCGGGTCGAGGGCAAGGTATTCGAAGGCAGCCATCAGGCGGTCTCCAACACTGGCGATTGGCGGTCAAGACCGCTCCCACACAGGCAGCACACACACGTGGGAGCGGCCTTGGCCGCGAATGGCGCCACCGTGCAGCGTCGGTCAGGCTGCAGATGCCTCTCCAGGCGAGCCGGAAACAACCCCATCCCCTCACTCCTCACGCGTCACCCGCAGCACTTCCTCGATGGTGGTCACGCCCTCGCGCACCTTGCGCAGGCCGTCGTCGCGGATACTCGGCCCCAGTACCCGAGCGTGACGCAGCATGTCCTGCTCGCTGGCGCGGGTGTGCACCATGGTGCGCAGGGCGTCGTCGAACAGCACCAGCTCATAGATGCCGGTACGCCCGCGGTAACCGAGGCCCCGGCACTGCTCGCAGCCTTCGGCGTGATACAGCGTCGGCGCCTCGGCCAGGCTGGCCCCGAGCAGCTCGCACTCGGCGGCATCGGCGACGTAGGCGCGCTTGCAGTCATTGCACAACACCCGCACGAGGCGCTGGGCCAGCACGCCGAGCAGCGAAGAGGAGATCAGGAACGGCTCGACACCCATGTCCACCAGCCGTGTGACGGCGCCGATGGCGCTGTTGGTGTGCAGCGTGGAGAGCACCAGGTGGCCGGTGAGCGACGCCTGCACCGCCATGTCGGCGGTTTCCTGGTCGCGGATCTCACCGACCATCACCACGTCCGGGTCCTGGCGCAGGATGGCGCGCAGGCCGCGGGCGAAGGTCATGTCGACCTTGGTGTTGACCTGGGTCTGGCCGATGCCTTCGAGGTGGTACTCGATGGGGTCCTCGACGGTGAGGATGTTGCGCGTGCGGTCATTCAACGTGGTCAGCGCGGCGTAGAGCGTGGTGGTCTTGCCCGACCCGGTGGGGCCGGTGACCAGAATGATGCCGTGCGGTTTCTTCACCGCCCGTTCCAGGTGGTCGCGATCCTGCTCGTTCATGCCCAAATGGCGCAGGGTCAGGCGACCGGCCTGCTTGTCCAGGAGACGCAACACCACCCGCTCGCCATTGGCCGAGGGCAGCGTGGAGACACGGATGTCGACCTCGCGGCCGCCGACGCGCAGCGAGATGCGCCCGTCCTGCGGGATACGCTTCTCGGCGATATCCAGCTTGGCCATGACCTTGATCCGCGACACCAGCAGCGCCGCCAGCTCGCGCTTGGGCTGCACCACTTCACGGAGGATGCCATCGACGCGAAAGCGGATCACCAGGCGCTTCTCGAAGGTTTCGATATGGATATCCGAGGCGTTCTCGTTGATCGCCTCGCCGAGGATGGCGTTGATCAGGCGAATGATCGGCGCGTCGTCCTCCTGCTCCAACAGGTCCTCGGTTTCCTGGATCTGATCGGCCAGGCTGGCCAGGTCGAGGTCGTTGCCCAGCCCCTCGACCATCAACATCGCCGCCGAGGAATCGTGCTGGTAGGCGGCACCGAGCGCCTGATCGAAATCAGCCTGCGCTAGCCATTGCATCGGCAGACGCATACCAACGACCCGCTGCGCCTCCTGCACCGCCGTCAGCGCGGCGCCCTCGCGCAGGCCGAGGCGCAGCTCGCCGCCACGCTCCAGCAGGATCACGCCGTGCCGACGCGCAAAGGCGAACGGCAAGCGGCGCTGGGCCGGCTGTTCGAGCAGCGTGGTGACTTCGTTTACATCGAGTTCGGGCATCGTCCAGCTCCACCAGCGATACGCAGCGACCCGACGTCACTGCGTTCGAAACACTCCAATCGGGTCCAACCAGCCTAGTTGGACTACAAGGATTGAATGACATTTCAACGTGCGCGCGTTTTTCCTGCATACCCGACTTAACCCGACACCAAGGTCGGAGATGCTTGGCACCGCTGACGAATACCCTGTCAATGGCGCGTCATTCATGATGCGGCCGTGTCGTGTGCCTGGCGCGGACGAACTGGTCGTACGCAGAACCAAACAGGACGCAATCTGCAGCGAAGCACGGAAAACAGGCAGTCATGCTGCGACCGGCGCGTCAAATACAATCGTTTGATTGAAACAGTTGTTTGATTTTTTCAAGGCTTGCAGAATGCCGCGCCGGGCGATCCGTTTTTGCGCTTCGCCCGGCTGGCTTCACCTGTTCCATACCCCGTCCGCCAGAGCAGCGGGCGGGTGAAAAGCACGTCGGTGCGCGGCTCGCGCAGCACCGGTCATGATCACGCAGGAGAACAACAACAATGCACATCGGTGTTCCTCTCGAAACCCACTCCGGGGAAACGCGCGTCGCCGCGACCCCGGAAACCGTCAAGAAACTGATCGGCCAAGGGCACCGGGTGACGCTGCAAAGCGGCGCCGGGTTGCTTTCCAGCGTGCCGGACAGCGCCTATGAAGCGGTCGGCGCAACCATCGGCGATGCGGCCGCGGCCTTTGCCGCCGAGCTGGTGCTGAAGGTCAATGCGCCGGACGATACCGAACTGGCGCAGATGCAGTCCGGCAGTGTGCTGCTGGGCATGCTCAACCCGTTCGACAACGCCTGTATCGCGCGCATGGCTGCCCGCGGCGTCACCGCCTTCGCCCTGGAGGCCGCGCCGCGTACGTCCCGTGCACAGAGCCTGGACGTGCTCTCGTCGCAGGCCAACATCGCCGGCTACAAGGCGGTGCTGGTCGGTGCCCATCACTACCCGCGCTTCATGCCGATGCTGATGACCGCCGCCGGTACGGTGAAGGCCGCACGTGTGCTGATCCTCGGTGCCGGTGTCGCCGGGCTGCAGGCCATCGCCACAGCCAAGCGCCTGGGTGCAGTGGTCGAGGCTTCGGACGTGCGTCCGGCGGTGAAGGAGCAGATCGAATCGCTCGGCGCCAAGTTCGTCGACGTGCCGCTTGAGACCGACGAGGAGCGCGAATGCGCCGAAGGCGTCGGCGGCTATGCGCGGCCGATGCCGGCCTCGTGGATGGCGCGTCAGGCGCAGGCGGTGCATGAACGTGCGCTGCAATCGGACATCGTCATCACCACCGCACTGATCCCGGGCCGCAAGGCGCCGACGCTGCTGCAGGAAGCCACCGTCGAGCAGATGAAGCCCGGCTCGGTGATCGTCGACCTGGCAGCCGGCCACGGCGGCAACTGCCCGCTGACCGAGATCGACCAGGTGGTGGTTCGCCACGGTGTAACCATCGTCGGCCACGCCAACCTGGCGACGCTGGTAGCGGCCGACGCCTCGGCGCTGTACGCCCGCAACCTGCTGGATTTTCTCAAGCTGGTCATCGACAAGGACGGCCAGTTCCAGCTCAACCTCGAAGACGACATCGTCGCCGCGTGCCTGATGTGCCGCGACGGCCAGGTCGTGCGGACCAACG
Organism: Stutzerimonas kunmingensis; assembly: GCF_014764705.1. Lineage (GTDB taxonomy): Bacteria > Pseudomonadota > Gammaproteobacteria > Pseudomonadales > Pseudomonadaceae > Stutzerimonas. The sequence goes on along the minus strand of NZ_JACXXG010000006.1, from coordinate 57,426 downwards.
GTTAAGGGAGACGCGAACATGGATCTGATTTCGGACGGCATCTACAACCTGATCATCTTCGTGCTGGCGATCTACGTCGGCTACCACGTGGTCTGGAACGTCACCCCGGCCCTGCACACCCCGCTGATGGCAGTCACCAACGCGATTTCGGCGATCGTCATCGTCGGCGCCATGCTGGCCGCAGCGCTCACCGTCACCCCGCTGGGCAAGGCCATGGGCACCCTGGCCGTGGCGCTGGCCGCGGTCAACGTGTTCGGGGGCTTCCTGGTCACCCGCCGCATGCTGGAAATGTTCAAGAAGAAGGACCGCAGTGCGGCCAAGGCGGAGGGCAAGTAAGCCATGAGCATGAACCTGATCACCCTGCTCTATCTGGTCGCCTCGGTGTGCTTCATCCAGGCACTGAAGGGGCTGTCCCACCCCACCACCTCACGACGCGGCAACCTGTTCGGCATGATCGGCATGGGGCTGGCGGTACTGACCACGGTCGGCCTGATCTTCAAGCTCGGCAGCGAGCTGGCCACCGCCGGCATCGGCTACGTGATCGTCGGTCTGCTGATCGGCGGCAGCGTCGGCACCGTCATGGCCAAGCGCGTCGAGATGACCAAGATGCCCGAGCTGGTCGCCTTCATGCACAGCATGATCGGCCTGGCCGCGGTGTTCATCGCCATCGCCGCCGTCGTCGAGCCGCAGTCGCTGGGCATCGTCGAGCAGATCGGCTACGCGATTCCGGTGGGTAACCGCCTGGAGCTGTTCCTCGGCGCGGCCATCGGTGCCATCACCTTCTCCGGTTCGGTGATCGCCTTTGGCAAGCTGTCCGGCAAGTACAAGTTCCGCCTGTTCCAGGGTGCCCCGGTGGTATTCAAGGGCCAGCACATGGTCAACCTGGCCGTGGGCCTGGCGATCGTCGGCCTGGGCCTGGTCTACACCTTCACCGGCAACCTGACCGCCTTCGCCATCCTGGTGGCGCTGGCGTTCGTCATCGGCGTGCTGATCATCATCCCCATCGGCGGTGCGGACATGCCGGTAGTGGTGTCGATGCTCAACTCGTATTCGGGCTGGGCGGCCGCCGGTATCGGCTTCTCGCTGAACAACTCGATGCTGATCATCGCCGGCTCACTGGTGGGCTCGAGCGGCGCGATCCTCTCGTACATCATGTGCAAGGCGATGAACCGCTCGTTCTTCAACGTGATCCTCGGCGGCTTCGGTGCCGACGCCGATGCCGGCGGCCCGGCGGGCGCCCAGCTGGAACGCAACGTGAAGTCCGGTTCGGCCGACGATGCCGCCTTCCTGCTGACCAACGCCGACACCGTGATCATTGTGCCTGGCTACGGCCTGGCGGTGGCCCGCGCGCAGCACGCGCTGATGGAACTGGCCGAGAAGCTGACGCACATGGGCGTGACCGTGAAGTACGCGATCCACCCGGTCGCCGGCCGCATGCCGGGGCACATGAACGTGCTGCTGGCCGAAGCCGAAGTGCCTTACGAGCAGGTGTTCGAAATGGAGGACATCAACTCCGAGTTCGGCCAGGCCGACGTGGTGCTGGTGCTCGGCGCCAACGACGTGGTCAACCCGGCGGCCAAGACCGATCCGAAGTCGCCGATCGCCGGCATGCCGATCCTCGAGGCGTACAAGGCCAAGACCGTCATCGTCAACAAGCGCTCCATGGCCAGCGGCTATGCCGGCCTGGACAACGAGCTGTTCTACATGGACAAGACCATGATGGTCTTCGGCGACGCCAAGAAGGTGGTCGAGGATATGGTCAAGGCCGTGGAGTGATCGCCTCGCGCTGAAACGAAAAACCCCTCCCGGCCCTTGCCGCGAGGGGTTTTTTCTTTGCCTGACGCGAAGGTCAGACACTGAAGCCGAACACCTCGCCCAGGTGCCGCCGATAGCGTGCGACATCCGCCTTGATCTGCGGCCGTTTCATCACATCGACACTGAGGAAGGTCGGCAAGCCCTGCATGCCGAGAAACTCGTTGGCCTTGTGAAACGGCAGGTAGACGGCATCCACGCCCTTGCCGGCGAAGAAATCGCTGGGGTCGTCGAAGGCCTGCTGCGGCGCGTTCCAGGTGGCGGAAATCATGTAGCGTTTGCCCTGCAGCAGACCGCCGCTACCGTACTTCTGCGACGCATCGGAGCGGGTGCGGCCGTCGTTGGCGTAGAGGCTGCCGTGGCCGGCGGTGAACACCTCGTCCAGGTACTTCTTCACCGTCCAGGGCGCGCCCATCCACCAGCCAGGCATCTGGTAGATCAGCGCATCCGCCCAGAGAATCTTCTCGACCTCCTGCTGCACGTCGTAGCCGGCGTCGATCTCGGTGGTGCGGACCTCGAAGCCGGCCGCGGTCAGGGTTTCGATGGCTGCCTGATGCAGCGTGGCGTTGTACTGGCCGGCCGAGTGGGCGAAGGCCTTGCCGCCGTTGAGTAGCAGAATCTTCTTCATGGGAATGCCTCAGCAACAGAATGGCGCGCAGCTTAGCCACCCCTGCGCACCGCTCCCAGACCGTAACGGGCAAATGATCTTTGCGCTGCAGTCACGAATCCGCCGCTGATTGGCTTCGAGTCAGCCCGCTTTTGCGACCGCTGTTGTTTCTGGTCGCGACGCATAGCGCTGCGCCAGTACCGCGCATACCATCAGCTGAATCTGGTGAAACAGCATCAATGGCAGGATCAGCGTGCCCAGCGCACCGCCGGCGAACAGCACCTGCGCCATGGGGATGCCGGTGGCCAGGCTCTTCTTCGAGCCGGCGAAGAGAATGGTGATGCGGTCCTCCAGATCGAAGCCCAGCCAGCGCGCCGCTAGCCAGGTAATCAGCAGGGCCAGCGCCAGCAGCAGACAGCAGGCCAGCACCAGACCCAGCAGCTGCGGCAGCGGCACCTGCTGCCAGATGCCCTCGACCACCGCATGGCTGAATGCGGTGTAGACCACCAGCAGGATAGAGCTCTGGTCGACGTTCTTTAGCCAGCCCTTGTTGCGCGCCACCCAGTCGCCAATCCAGCGCCGCACGATCTGCCCGGCGATGAACGGCAGCAGCAGCTGCACGACGATCTTGCCGATGGCATCCAGCGTCGAGCCGCCTTCGCCCTGCGCGCCCATCAGCAGCAGTACCAGCAGCGGCGTGAGGAAGATGCCGATCAGGCTGGAAGCCGCCGCGCTGCATACCGCCGCAGGGATGTTGCCGCGCGCCAGCGAGGTGAAGGCGATGGCCGACTGCACCGTGGCCGGCAAGGCACAGAGGTAGAGCATGCCCAGGTACAGTTCGGCGCCGATCATCGGCGTCAGCAGCGGGCGCAGCGCCAGCCCGAGCAGCGGGAACAGCACGAAGGTGCAGCTGAACACCAGGAGATGCAGGCGCCAATGGCCCATGCCGGCGAGGATCGCACTGCCCGAGAGCTTGGCGCCGTGCATGAAGAACAGCAGGCCGATGGCCAGGTTGGTGATCCACTCGAATACCGCCACGCCCTGCCCCCGCGCTGGCAGCAGCGTGGCGATGGCCACCGCACCGAGCAGGGCCAGAGTGAAGTTGTCCGGTAACAGGCGAGGTCTGGCCATGGGCGCTCCTGATTGTGTGGCTTGCGGCAGGTTGCCAGCGAGTCTACTGTCGCGCTGCATATCCGACTAACGCCATAAGCCAGACAAATGTCGAGAAAAGGACAAAGCAGTTTCGTGCAACGCAGCATCCCAGCCATGGATGCACTGCCGCGCCCGCTCTTCGCCCGCAGCGAATCCCTGGCTGAACGAACCACCACGCCACGCCACCGCCATCCCTGGGCACAGCTGTCCTACGCCATCAGCGGCGTGCTGCGCGTGCATACCGAGCGCGGGCGCTTTCTCGCTCCGCCGCAGCGCGCCATCCTGATTCCGCCGGGCCTGCTGCACGAGGTGATCAGCTCGCCGCACACCGAGATGCGCAGCCTGTACATCGACCAGCGCGCCGTGGCCTGGGCGCCCGAGCATTGCCAGGTGCTCGCGGTCAGCCCACTGCTGCGCGAGCTGATCCGCGCCTTTGGCGCGCTGCCGGCGGAGTATGACGAGCAAGGTGCCGAAGGCCGCCTGGCAGCGGTGCTGCTGGACCAGCTGCGGGCGGCGCCGGCAATCGGCTATTCCCTGCCCTGGCCCGGGGATGCCCGGCTTCGTCAGCTGTGCGAAGCGCTCTATGAGCAGCCCGATCTTTCACTCAGCCTGAAGCAATGGAGCGAGCGCCTCCAGGTCTCGGAGAAAACCCTGACCCGCCAGTTCCAGCGTGACACCGGCCTCAGCTTCCGCGCCTGGCGCCAGCGTCTGCGCCTGCTCAGCGCGCTCCCTTTGCTGGAGCAGGGCCAGCCGGTTACCGATGTCGCGCTGGCCTGCGGCTACGAATCCACCTCGGCGTTTATCGCCGCGTTCGGTCAACAGTTCGGCACCACACCAGGCGCTCTGGCACGCACACCGGACCGATAATCAGCGCAGCGAAAACAGTTGGCACGTTCGCGACCAATACAGTTGCATCCATTTCTGGAACTGCACCGGCACAATCGAGAATCCCTGTGGCTGTTGCACTTGGCTGACGCGCGCGATCCTGTTCTCCCATAACCCGTACCCGGTCACACCGGGAAGGAGCGCAGCATGGATCGCACGCTGTCTTGTCCGTATGTCGCCACCCGCGCCCGCCGCAACTGGCTACAGCTGCTGCAAGTATTGCAGCGCTGGCAACGCAACTACCGTACCCGCCAGCAACTGGCGCAGCTTGACGACCGCCAGCTGGCGGATGTCGGCATCAGCCATAGCGACCGCTCGGCAGAGCTGGACAAGCCGTTCTGGCGCTGAGGCATTCCGCGCCCACCGATTCGAGCCTATGCTGCGTGCTACAAAGCCGCAGCAACGGGAACGTCGCACCCATGGCGCGGTCTAGAGCCTCACCACTGGAGATCTGCCATGTCCCGAATCCTGCTCCCCTTCTTCGCTGCCGGCTTGCTGCTGAGCGGCGGCGCGTCCGCTGCCAGCTTCACCGCTACCACCGACATGGTGGTCGGCGGCCTGATCAATACCGTGGACGCAACCTCGGACCTGACCTCGTCGCTGCGCGACGACAAACTGGTGCTCGATGCTCGCGACGATGCGGCGCGTTTCGTTGCCAGCCAGGGCGATCTGCGCGGCGCCCACCTCGAAGCGGCGCTGCGCCACATTCGTAGCCAGCAGCCAGAGCTGGGCGCCAGCGATCTGCAACTGGCTCAGGCGATTCTGGCGCTCTGATGCGTGCAGCAGCGCATGAGCGCTGCTGCAACCTGCGGAAGCAACCGGGCGCTGGCTCTACAGCCGGCGTTTCGCTAGCCTTGGCGCCGTTTTTCCCGGCAACAGGTTCCGCATGCGTTCGTATTCAATCGTTCTCTTATTTCTCGGCCTCACAGCTGGCGCCGCCCAGGCTTTCGATGTCACCACCGCAGGTGTCGTGCAGACCAGCTACGTCAGCAGCCAGCTGACCAGTGCTCCCTTCGACAACAAGCTGATCGCCGAGGCCCGCGAAGACGCGGCCGGCTTCGTCGCCAGCGAAGGCCAGCTCGACGCGGCTCGCCTGCAAGCGGCCATGGCGCGGCTGCGCCAGGAACACCCGGAGCTTGCCGCCAGCGACCTGGAACTGGCCGAAGCGATCCTCGTCCAATAATCGCACCGGCCTGCCGGTGCCCCGACCGTGAGAGATTCCAACCGATGAACAAGCTATTGCTCGCCGCCCCGCTGGCGCTGGCCGTCGCCGCGGGCACAGCCCAGGCACAGACCCTCGTCGCCACCAGCAACATCGTCGTGCGTGCCCTGGACCGAAGCATCAATTTCACCTCCGATGTGACCAGCCGCATCAGTGACATGAAGGTCGTCGTCGAAGCGCGTGAAGACGCCGCCAGCTTCGTCGCCAGCGCCGGCGAGATTCGCGGTGCGCATCTGGAAGCCGCGATCGGCACCCTGCGCAGCGAACTCCCTGCAGCGCGCAATGCCAGCGACCTGCAACTGGCCGAAGCCATCCTCGCCCTGTGATACGCCCCGGCGCCTGGCTGCTGGCAGGCTGCCTGAGCCTTGCTGCAGGTGTAGCCCAGGCCGACCTGCGCCTGGTTCTCGACTCACGCACACTGGACGCCGAGCAACGCGCCGCCAGCCAGGCGCTGCTGGACGAAGCCATGGCCGCACTGCCACCCCGCCTGGTGCAGAGCCTCGATCGCGAGGTGCGCGTGCAGTGGCGCGATGATCTGCCGGAACAGGCCTATGGCCGCGCCGGTGGCAATCGCCTGGAACTCAACCGCCGCCTGCTGCCGGCGCTCACCAACGGCAGCGCTGCCGAGGAAAAGACCAATCGACCCCACGGCACGGTGCGCCGCGAGCTGCTCGCCACGGTCACTCACGAAGTGGCGCATCTCTATGACCGCGCGCGCCTGTGGTCGCCCAGTGAGCACCTGTTGCAGGGCCAGTGCCGTCAGCGCGCCAGCCACCTCGGGCAGGTCGGCCTGCCGGATCACTGCCGGGGACAGATCGACCGCCGCTTCACCTTCAGCGATGAGCCGCGCCTGCTCGATCTGGCCGGCTGGCCACAACGCGTCGGCAAGCGCGGCCTGCGTGAACAGGAAAACGCGCAGCTGGCGCGCAGTCCCGATCCGTACGAGCTGACCAGCCCGCTGGAATTCGTCGCGGTGAACCTCGAATACTTCCTGCTTGACCCCAGCTACGCCTGCCGTCGCCCGTCCCTGCACCGCTACTTCAGCGAACACTTCGGCTGGGCACCGGATGCCGCTGCCGATTGCACCGATAACTACCCGTTTCTCAACGCCGGTCGCGAGTTCGGCCGCACGCCACTGCTGAGCCTCGATCCGTCACGCGTCTACGAGGTCGACTACCTGTTCGCCGAAGCCAACGAGGCCTGGGTCAGCCGCTGGGGCCACAGCATGCTGCGCCTGGTGATCTGCGCGCCCGATCGGGAGCCCGGTCCCGCTTGTCGGCTGGATCTGGACCACCACCTGGTACTGTCCTTCCGCGCCTTCGTCGATGATGTGCAGCTGTCCAGCTGGGACGGTCTCACCGGCGTCTATCCCTCGCGGCTGTTCATCCTGCCGCTGGGTCAGGTGATTGACGAATACACCAAGGTGGAGCTGCGCGGGCTGGCCTCGGTGCCGCTGAAACTGCAGCGAGACGAGATCCGCGCACTGGTCGAGCGCAGCGCCGAATTGCACTGGAGCTATGACGGCGACTACTACTTCCTGTCCAACAACTGCGCGGTGGAAACCCTCAAGCTGCTGCGCAGCGGAACCGCACGCGACGAACTCGTCGCCCTGGACAGCATCATGCCCAACGGGCTGCTGGAGGTGCTGGTCCACCGCGGCCTGGCCGACGCCAGCGTGCTCGACGACCCCCGCGAGGCGCTGCGCCTGGGCTATCGATTCGACTCCTACCGCGACCGCTATCAGGCCATGTTCGCGATCCTCAAGGAGCGCCTCGGTCTGCCGCAGGACAGCGTCGAGCAGTGGCTGGAACTCAGTGCCGCCGAACGCCAGCCGTGGATCGACCGCGCCGACCTGCGCGCCGCTGCTGCTTTGCTGTTGGTCGAACAGGCCGCCCTGCGCCGCCAGCTACTCCTTGCCCAGGATGAACTGAAGAACCGCTACCTCGGAGGCCGCGGGCGCGACGCCAGCCTGAACAAGGCCGACGTCGCCTTGCAGGAAATCCTCGCCAACAGCGGCTACCTCAGCCGTCCCGCCGAACTGCTCGACGGCCAAGGCTACGGCCTGCCACAACCCAGCGAATGGACCCGCCTCGAACGCGAAAGCGAACAACGCCAACTGCGCCTGAATCAGCTGAGCGAAGAGCTGGACCAGGAAGTCCGGGTGCTGCTGGGGGACGAGCGGCGGGAGGAACTCGAAGCGATCGAAGTGAACCTGGCGCAGATCGGCGAGCATCTGCGCGGGTTGCACAAGGCTGGGGGTGGGTTGGAGTTGCCGTGAGAAATTACGTTTCGGTAGTAAGCAAATTAGCCAAACAACTCAATTGCAGTAATCGGACAACTACCTCTTCCGTCGGGTACGAGGGTTAGTTCACACGTCCAATCCCCGCTCTCGCTCCAGGTCGATCAGTCGCGTAGTTGGGCCATCAGCTTGCAGACGTTCGGTGACAATCTGCGGCCAGCGATTGCGCGAGCGACGTTTGGCAATTCTATAGGTGTACTCGTGTAGCCAGCTCGTCGGGTAAGACAGCACTTCCCAAGCCAGCATGAAAGCATCGGTCCACTCCAGGTAGTTCTTTCCGCCGTTGGCGGCTTTCTTCTCGGCTATCTTGGCCAGTGTCAATGAGTGCCAGTCAGTGCCTTTGATAGTGCCGGCCTTGAGCATTTCCTTGATATAGGCATCCGAATCGCTGCGTTGGCCGTTTTCATCAAACCAGGGGCCGTTGTCCATATAGGCACGCAGCCATTCCCAGAAGCCTTTTTGCATTTGCAACGTCTTGCCCATGGGCAGCCCGAGACTGACTAGCAGCGCCTTATCCGGTTCCCCCAACCGGCGCACCAGAACTTCCAGCGAAGCGTTACGCATACCGCCGGTATGGGGGCCGACCATCACGTACTCACCGGCCAGCGCTTGAATACCATCCCATGGGCTGTGGTAGAGCTCACCGTTGTGATCGAAATAGACCTCGCGGGTACGGCGGTTGAAGAGGATTGGCAGGGGGAGAGGGCGGCGGGTTTCCCAGAGAAAAGGGACGATGAAGAAAATGACAGCCAATGCCAGTCCCATCCAAACGCCTTCTATCTTCCCAGTCAGGATCAAAATGGCACTCATGAGAATTGTGGCTACTCCTCCAACACCGCCCATTACTCCAGTAAGCATTCCCCTATCAGTATCGCCTCCTGCCTTTAAGGCCAGATAGTGTTCGGTATGTTCTTCGGTAACGAACATCTCCCAAGGCTTTTCCCCCGTGGACTGGTCGGCGCGCAACAGTACACTGGGCGCTTGTCCGAAGCGGGCGCGGGCTTGCTGGATCAGGTCGCTTACAGCCACGCGAGTTCCTTGATTTCAATAGGTGGCAGGGTCAGGCCTTCAATGGGCGAATAGCTTAGTTCGCCATGAATGGCATCGAGTTCGTCGCCGTTTTTTTCATGGTAAACGCGGCGGTAGACTGCAACCCCTGGTTCGGTTCTGACTTGAGTACCGCCGTGATGATCAAAATCTTTGCCCGTCCATTCCACGGCCTTGCGGGTGCCGCCGAAGCCCAGAAAGGTGCCCCAGGTTTCGTGCCCTTTGAAGTGGATCATCTCGTCGGTTAGGGTATCCCTGCCCGGTAGGCGCAGTAGTACATAGGTGATGGTCTGCATGCCGCGATAGGGGTTCAGCTCGTTGAGACGATAAGCCTGGAAGCTGATGGGGAAGACGATTCTATAAAGCTCGGTCATCGATTGCTCGTAACTATCGGCCCAGTCGGCAGGGCGGATGCCAAAGCGGGTGCGCTTGACCCAGGTTTCCAGTGGCGTGTCTTGCGTGTATTGCCGGGCGATGACCCCGCCGACAATCAGCAAGGTCCAGCCCAGTGCGCGGGTGGCCAGGTGCGGGACTACGCTAACACCTCGTCCGATAGCCGCAGTCTCGCCAGCGATCACCGCCGCTCGGGCGGCGCGTATGGCTCGAAAACTCTGCACGTACAGCCGCAGGTTGGCGGCGGAGGCCAGGGTAAGTCCGGCATTAATATTCGCGGTATCGATATCACCGGCTTGATAGGACTCCAATGCCTCAATACTGAAGACCATTACATCAAAGCCTGAGGTGACGGATTGCCATAAAGCGGTTCTCGCTCCGACGCCCAGGGCTTTGGTCAGAGCTGCTTGTGACGAGAGAGAATGGGAACCTGCAATCTTGGTGGTTGCTTCCCAGTCTACTTCGGCAACTTTTTGTGCTATTGCGGATGTAGCAGAGGCAACGCCAAAAGCTCCTCCTGTAAAACTCAGCCAGCTTTTACCTGACTGTTTTTCAGTCAGCTGTGCCCCACCCCAAAAAAAATTCATTCCGGCGACTAGAGCCACCAGACACTTTACCGGAGCCTTTTCCATCGCTCCTTTGCTAAGGTCGAGCATTCCCTTGAGATTGACGTCGGCTGCCAAGTGCCCGGTCAACGCGGGCAGGTCTTTGGCCGGTAGCAGTCGGAAGAACGGCAAGGCATCACTGACCGCAACGCTCAGTTGTGTGGGTCTGAGTTTGGCGGGCAGTTGGGGCCGTGTGCCCATCAGGTCGCTCATCCACTCCCCGACTTGGCGCCGACTGACGACCTCGATAGCCAGACGCTGCTGACTACGCGCCAGCGCGGCAGCCAGGTAGAGGCGTCCGGCAGCCTTGGTGCCATCATTGGCTTGTTGCAGACCCACCCCAGCAATTGGGGCTAGGGCGGTGAACAGCGCTTCCAGTGCTGATCCCTGAATATGGCGGGCCAGTTTTTCGGCCGCTAGGTTAAGCAGTTCCGCCACCTTGCGTGCTTCGGCCAGGGCACTGGCACCATTATCTCTGGCGCCATCAGCCAGCCCGACAATGGTGTTGATCTCGCCAATACCCAGGCGTTTACCCAGACCCAATAGTGACCAGACCAACCAGGGTTTACCTGCCTGTTGCTGAAGCGTAAAAGCATTGGCGATGGCCTGCGCGCCAGGACCCGTTGTCGCTGGGCCAAGGCAGGCAGCGGCGAAGTGCAGCTCTAGCTCCGTTCGTGGGGCCGGTTGGGTAATGTCGAAGTGACCGCAGGCAGTGTCTAGGCTGGCGGGGCCACGCTGTGCCAGGGTATTGAACCAGGCCGACCAGAGTTCACTGAGACGACGCACATCAGCAGTGTATGCATTCTCTTCCTGAGCTTGCTCCTGCCAAGCGGTTTGCAATTTGCGGTAATTGGTCATGCTGCGTAGCTGACCGCCAATTTGCGAGTCGCTCTTGGCCAGAGACTTGAGCACACCGGCCATGGCCCAATCTTCGCCACGGACTTCCCGGGTGACGTTGAAAGCTTGTTGGCGCGCGCGGAGCAATTCAGCCAGATCCAGTAGTACGCCCCAGGGATCGTCGATCAGGGCATAGGACTGTTGTTCGCAGCGTTGCATATCTTCCAGCAGTTGTGGCCAGGCTGGGCGGTGGGATGTGGATGGTTCGCAGCTCCAGCCATACCAGTTGGCGTCCATGTAGTCGCCGATGCGTTCGTGGACAGTGCGAGCCTGGCCGCTGAAGGGTGCGGCGCCAGGAGTGATGGTACGCATCACGCGTTGGCGCACCTCTGGTTTGTTTTTGGCTGCCGCGAATGACGCATCGACCCATTGCTGCGGCGACCAGACCAACATCGCGGGTGTTCCGGCAGGGAGAAGCAGGTAGGGCAAGCTGCGTCCGTCAATGACTTTCCCGCCACGGGCTGTCTGGGAAAAGGTAGCCTGGCTGACGCGGTACTCGACTAATTGCTGCATGGTGCTTTGCCAAACGTATAACCAGCCATCACGCAAAAGGCGGGCGGTGTAGTTAAGCGGACGGCCTTGCAGGGGCTCGAAGTAATCACCGATGGCCGGGAAGTTGCCCTGCAGTGCGGGCAAATCATAGGCGGCGGTATCCACCGCCAGTGTTGGCCCGAGCGCATAGCGCAACGGCAGGACGGCGCTAAGCAGTGGGCAGGCGGCTACCGTCAAGCTGGCTGGTGCGGTGGTTTGAGCGGTCATAGAGCCGCCTCCTGTGCCGTGTCGCCCTGTTTGGCAAGTGCTTCCAGCAGCGGCCAGTCAAGTGTCAGTTGGGCCGCGATCCCCTGACTGGTCGGGGCGCCGTCTTTTTCTGGGTGTTCATTGTTCCAGGCACAGAAATTTGTGCCCTTGTAATGGAGCCAGATACGGGCGATGCGATGCCAGAAACCCTCTGGCCATTGCGCCTTGCTTTGCCACGCTTGGTACAAAGGGCGGGCGTCAGCAAAGCGCAACCAGAGCTCGCGGTGTTCTGGGGTAAAGATGCGCAGACGGCGCTGCAGAATGCGGTGTAGTTCTTCCACTGAGGCATCGCTTTCCAGCCAAACGCTGTCCTTAACTCCACTGCCGTGCTTCCAGGCTTCATAGGCTGGGCTACCCATGGGGGCATCCAGCAGGATAGGCCCTGCCTCAGCGATTGCCTCATAGGGAGTGTTGAGCAGTAAAGGCCAGGGCTGATGGCTGGGGAAGGTCTGATAGAGCCAGGCCGTTGCGTTTTCATACCGCGCACCGTCTAGCAGAATGGCGCCATTGCCTGTGATCGTGGGCGCGCTCATACCTTGGTCTCCTGCTGTGCTTTGGCCGCCTCGCATAGTTCGCATACGCCCGCTCGAGTACTGCGAAATAGCAGGTTTTGCTTAAGCAAGGCTTCCAGCGGTACACCCGCCTTATCCGCATCCGCCGGCTTGGCCTTCCCAGGCAATATCGGCGCCGCACCAGAGCCTTTGCCTGAACTCCCTCCCGAGTTCATCCTGATCACTGGCCCGACCATCGTCACGCTGCTGGCATCGAGCTTGATAAAGCTGCCACCAGCCTTGAAGGTCAGTTCACTTCCGGCTTCCAGTACAACCTTGAGGCCGCTGGAGAGGTGGATTTCGTTGCCCGCCTCGATGAATTGCCCGGTGCCGATCTTCAGGTGCTGGGTATTGCCCACGGTGAGGTGGTCGTTGGCGCGGATTTCGGTATTGCGGTCGGCGTGGGTGGTGCGGTGTTCTTCGGCGCGGAACTCGCTGTAGCTGTTGGCCTCCACCGTGTCGTGACGTTCGTGGCCGACGCGGATCTTCTGGTCGTGCTCGATGTTCTCGTCCCAGTCGCGCTGGGCGTGGACGTAGATCTGTTCGGCGCCCTTGCGGTCTTCGATGCGCAGTTCGTTATAGCCGCCACCGCCCGGGCTGCTCAGGGTCTTGAAGACGCTGCGGGTCTTGTTGGCCGGCAGGTCGTAGGGGACCTGGTGTTCCTTGTGGTACAGGCAACCGGTCACCAGCGGCTGGTCGGGGTCGCCTTCGAGGAAGGTCACCAGCACTTCCATGCCGACCCTCGGAATGGCGATGCCGCCGTAGCGGTCGCCGGCCCAGCTGGAGCTGACGCGCAGCCAGCAGCTGGTCTTGTCGTCGGCCTGGCCTTCACGATCCCAGTGAAATTGAACGCGTACTCGGCCGTACTCGTCGCAGTGGATTTCTTCGCCGGCCGGGCCGGTAACCACGGCGGTCTGGCTGCCGAGAACCTTCGGCTTCGGATGCTTCAGAGCCGGGCGGAAGGGGATGTCCCAGGGGGTGGCAGTGAATTGGTTGCGGTAGCCTTGTTGGAAGTGGGAGCTGGTAAGAGCCCCCTCACCCCAGCCCTCTCCCCATAGGGGAGAGGGGGCCAGTCCGTGGTGAGCTGGGACATTGGTAATTGACTCCTCCAACACCTGCGGCTGCTTGCCTTCATGCAGCACTTCGGCCAGCAGCCAGAGCTGGTTCCAGTCGCTGCGGGGGTGTTCGGTGAGCGGGAGGAAGTGCCCGCTCGCCAGCTGCGGCTGGTCGCTTTCGCCTTCGGCCAGTTCGTAGTCGTGGCGGTGGCGCTCCAGGGCGCGTTGCGACAGGTGCTTGCCGCGGGCGCGCTCGGTGAAGCGGCCGGGGTAATCGTAGTCTTCAAGGTCGGGCTGGAAGTCGCTATGAAACGCGGCCTCCATGGTCAGACGTGGCTTCTCGAAATCGTAATCGCGGCGCGTGAGCCGGCTGGTACGGGTTTCCAGGCGCAGGCCGAAGCGCTTGATCACCGGCTGGTCGGCGACCAGACCGCTGTCCTGCTGATAGGCGGTGGCAGCGAGCCTGGGGAAGACGGTCTGGTCATCACCGAAGACCAGGGCATGACCGGCCGCGCTGTGCTGGAAGTGATAGTGGATGCCCTCTTCCTCGCACAGGCGCTGGATGAAGTGCAGGTCCGATTCGTCGTACTGCACGCAATATTCGCGCGGCGGGTAGATCATCGGGCCAAGCCCGAAGCGGTAGGCATCGGCCTGGATACCGTGTTCATCAAGCACCTGGGCGACGATCTGCGGCACGCTGAGGTGCTGGAAGATGCGCTGGTTGGTCCTGTGCGCAAGGTAGGCCAGCTGCGGCACGAGCGTAAGGCGATAGCGGGTCAGGCGCTGGCCGGATTCACCTTGGGCGGCTTGATGCACCAGCCCGTGGATGCCGCTGCCGTCCGGGGCGAAGGCGAGGAAGGCCGGGCGATGCAGCAGGCGTTCCAGATCCAGATCGGGGTGCTCGCTGACCAGTTCCAGGTCGAAGCGATAGGGCTGGCTGATGGCCTCGCGGCCCTGGAATTCGAGCACTTTGAAGTCGTGCTCGATGCCTTCGAGGGAAAGCGTGAAGTGGGCCTGGTTGGCTGGGGCGAACATCCATGTTCCTCCTGTTCAGTCCATGTATCAGCGCATGGGCGCTTGCGGAGCCCCGTGTAACACAGGCCGGCCGCTCTAGAATGCATGGTTAGCGCATTCCAGAACGACGATGGCGGAATCTGTTCAGTGCTTCGCAAAAAGCGTTCGGCCAGGCGAGCCTGGCCGAAGCGGGACCGCCGCGAATCAGCCAGCGATCGGGGTGCGCCAGTCGTCGGAGCCGGAGGTGCCGGAAACCTCGTGGGTCCAGACGATCTTGCGGTAGGTGAAGTACACGTCTTCCAGATGGGTGAAATGGGACATGTTCGGGTCCTGGCAGTTGGGCATGCGCGACTGCACGTCGACGATCACCGCATCTTCCAGCTCGATGGTGAAGTAGTGCTCCTGGGTGCCGGTGGACGAGGTGCGGTACCACTCCAGACGGCACTTGTTCAGGCGCTCGCCGGAAGTCAGAGCGTTGAAGATCAGTGGCGACGACTTATCGAATACCTTGGTGATCATCAGCGGCTTGTGTACGCGCTGGCCTGTCGGCTGGCCGGACTGCGGGTCACGCGGGATGATGACCTGATGCTGGAAGGCCTGCACCAGGATCTGGTCCTCATGGCCTTCCTGGAAGATGTTGCCAACCGAGTCCTCGGTGAAGGTGCCGGCGGTGATCAGGCCTTGCTTGGTGCCTTCGAGGGACAGATACGCGGGTGTTGGCATGGGTGCTCTCCTTG
This sequence comes from Stutzerimonas kunmingensis, assembly GCF_014764705.1. Taxonomy (GTDB): domain Bacteria; phylum Pseudomonadota; class Gammaproteobacteria; order Pseudomonadales; family Pseudomonadaceae; genus Stutzerimonas. The sequence continues at coordinate 42,352 of NZ_JACXXG010000006.1, read as the reverse complement.
TCTGAAATGAGTGCCAAATGGCCATTTCGTAACAACAAGCGCCGTGCCAAAAATAAAAAATGCTTATTTGTCAAAGAGATAGTTAATTTTCATCACACAACCCGAATAGCAGAAGTGATGCCCGACACAGAAAGCTGCGCAAGTTCCTGCGCAGACATGGCAACAAGTTGCGCAACGCCCACCAAGCTCGCGACTCATCGCACTGCGAACAGCTTACCCACAAACTTATCCACAGAATGCTGCGCAAGAGATTGCGCAGGCCATTGCCCCCGGTGAGGCCTCATCCACTTTTCTGCAGGCAAAAAAAACCTCGAACTTCATTGGGGGAGGGGGAAGTTCGAGGTCCAAATCCGGACCGCTAGGGCGGGGTCCAGAGATCTGCCAACACTTAACACAACAAGGAGCATCGAAGGGCTTTTACACCCTTCGCATGCTCTGACCGGATGGTTGCAGCGGAAGTTCAACGCGGACGAAAAAAATTTCGTCGACTAGCGACATTTTTCGGCAGCACGGTCAGTGCGCCTCGTCCCAGTTGTTGCCAACGCCCGCTTCGACCAGCAGCGGTACGTCCAGCTGGGCCGCCTCGCTCATCAACGGACAGATCTGCTGGCGGACCTGCTCGACCAGGTCTTCGCGCACTTCCAGCACCAATTCATCGTGTACCTGCAGGATCACCCGCGCATCCAGCCCGCTCTGCTGCAGCCAGCCGTCCACGGCGATCATGGCGCGCTTAATGATGTCCGCTGCGGTGCCCTGCATCGGCGCGTTGATCGCGGTGCGTTCGGCACCCTTGCGCATGGCGCCGTTCTTCGAATTGATCTCCGGCAGGTACAGGCGCCGGCCGAACAGCGTCTCGACGTAGCCCTGCTCGGCGGCCTGGGTGCGGGTGCGCTCCATATAGGCGAGCACGCCGGGGTAGCGGGCGAAATAGCGGTCGATGTACTCCTGCGCTTCCTTGCGGCCGACGTCGATCTGCTTGGCCAGGCCGAAGGCGCTCATGCCGTAGATCAGGCCGAAGTTGATCGCTTTGGCACTGCGTCGCTGATCGCTGCTGACCTGCTCCAGCGGTACCCCGAACACCTCGGCAGCCGTGGCGCGGTGCACGTCGAGGTCGTTCTGGAAAGCGTGCAGCAGACCGGCATCCTGCGCCAGATGAGCCATGATGCGCAGCTCGATCTGCGAGTAGTCGGCCGCCAGCAGCTTGTAGCCCGGCGCCGCGATGAAGGCCTGGCGGATGCGCCGGCCCTCGGCGGTGCGGATCGGGATGTTCTGCAGGTTCGGGTCGCTGGAGGACAGCCGGCCGGTGGCGGTCACCGCCTGGTGGTAGCTGGTGTGGATGCGCCCGGTGCGCGGGTTGATCTGCTGCGGCAGCTTGTCGGTGTAGGTGCCCTTGAGCTTGCTCAAGGAGCGGTGCTGCATGATCACCTTGGGCAGCGGGTAATCCTGCTCGGCCAGTTCGGCAAGCACGCTTTCCGCGGTGGACGGCTGGCCGCCGGCGGTCTTGGAGATTACCGGGCAGCCGAGCTTGTCATAGAGGATCGCGCAGAGCTGCTTGGGCGAGCCGAGGTTGAACTCCTCGCCGGCAATATCGAAGGCCTCGCGTTCCAGCTGCACCAGCTTGTCGCCCAGCTCGACGCTCTGCTGGCCGAGCAACTGCGCATCGACCAGCGCGCCGTTGCGCTCGATGCGCGCCAGCACCGGCACCAGCGGCATCTCGATCTCGGTCAGCACCTTGAGCAGCGATGGCGTCTGCTCCAGCTTGCCGAGCAAGGTCTGGTGCAGGCGCATGGTGACATCGGCGTCCTCGGCGGCGTAGGGGCCGGCCTGTTCGATGGCGATCTGGTCGAAGGTCAGCTGCTTGGCGCCCTTGCCGGCGATGTCCTCGAAACGGATGGTGCCACGGCCGAGATATTTCAGCGCCAGGCTATCCATGTCGTGGCGAGTGGCGGTGGCGTCGAGCACGTAGGATTCGAGCATGGTGTCGAAGGTCATGCCGCGCATCTCGATGCCGTAGTGCATCAGCACGTTCATGTCGTATTTGCCGTGCTGGCAGATCTTGGTCTTCGCCGGATCCTCCAGCAGCGGCTTGAGCGCGCCAAGCACGGCATCAAGCTCGAGCTGCTGCGGCACACCCATATAGGAATGACGCAGCGGCACATAGGCCGCCTGGCCCGGCTCGACGGCGAAGGACACGCCGACCAGCTCGGCGCGCTGAGCATCGATGCTGGTGGTTTCGGTATCGAAGGCGAAGCACTCGGCGTTCTTCAGGCGCTCGAGCCAGGCATCGAACTCGGCCGGATCGAGGATCGTGGTGTACTCGGCTTCGGCCTGGATCGAGCGGCCTTCGGGCTGCACCTCGCAGTTCTCGCCCGCGGCCTTGGCCTCGCGCAGCAGGTCGTCCAGCCACTGCTTGAACTCCAGCTCGCGATAAAGGGCGATCAGCGCCTCGCGGTGCGGTTCACCGGGCATCAGGTCACCGACCTCGACGTCCAGCGCCACGTCGATCTTGATGGTCGCCAGCTCGTAGGACATGAAGGCGGCATCGCGATGCTCCTCCAGCTTGGCGCCCAGTGACTTGGCGCCGCGGATCGGCAGCCCGGCAACCTGATCGAGGTGCTCGTAGAGTCCCTTGAGCCCGCCCGGGATGCCGTTGAGCAGGCCACATGCCGTTTTCTCGCCCACGCCTGGCACGCCAGGAATGTTGTCGACCTTGTCGCCCATCAGCGCGAGGAAGTCGATGATCAGCTCGGGCCCGACACCGAACTTGGTTTTCACACCCTCGATGTCATAGACGCTGCCGGTCATGGTGTTGACCAGGGTGACGTGTGGGCAGACCAGCTGGGCCATGTCCTTGTCGCCGGTGGAGATCACCACATCACGGCCCAGCGCCGCGCATTGCCGCGCCAGGGTGCCGATGACGTCGTCGGCCTCGACCCCTTCCACACACAACAGCGGCAGCCCCAGTGCACGGACGCTGGCATGCAGCGGCTCGACCTGCACGCGCAGGTCATCGGGCATCGGCGGGCGGTGCGACTTGTAGTTCTCGAACAGCGCGTCGCGGAAGGTCGGACCCTTGGCGTCGAAAACCACGGCGAACGGGCTGTCCGGATACTGTTTGCGCAGGCTCAGCAACATATTCAGCACACCCTTGACCGCACCGGTCGGCTTGCCGGTAGAGGTGGTCAGCGGAGGCAGCGCGTGGAAGGCGCGGTACAGGTAGGACGAACCGTCCACCAGGACGAGGGGAGCTTGGCTCATGAGCGGAATCAACCTTTTCGGCGGGCCCAAGGCTAGAATGTTGGGACCATTTGACGATAAAGGGACAAGGTTATCATGCGCGCTCTAAAACACCTGATGCTGGCCAGCCTGCTGGCATGCGTGCCCCTGGCCGGTTTCGCCCAGGAATCGGTCGAAGGCGAGCCCGACGTGACCATCCGCCAGGAAGGCGATCGCACCGTCGAGGAATACCGCGTCAACGGTTTCCTCTACGCCGTGAAAGTCACCCCCAAGCACGGCAAGCCCTACTTCCTGGTGCGTGCCGATGGCAACGACGGCAACTTCGTCCGTGCCGACCAGCCGGACATGCTCATTCCTTCCTGGAAGATTTTCAGCTGGTAATTCGGGAGGCCCGCCATGTCGGTATTCACGCCCCTGCAACGCGACGAACTGGAAGCCTTCCTGGCGCCCTACGGGCTCGGGCGGCTGCGCGATTTCCAGGGCATCGCCGCCGGCAGCGAGAACAGCAACTTCTTCGTCAGCCTGGAGCAGGGAGAATACGTACTGACGCTGATCGAGCGTGGGCCCACGCAGGACCTGCCGTTCTTCATCGAACTGCTCGACGTGCTGCAGCGCGCCGGATTGCCGGTGCCCTACGCGCTGCGCACCGGGCAGGGCGAGGCATTGCGCGAGCTGGCGCAGAAACCCGCGCTACTGCAGCCGCGCCTGCCGGGCCGGCACATGATCGAGCCCAACCCTCATCATTGCGCGGAAGTCGGCCGGCTGCTGGCACGCCTGCACCTGGCCACCCGCGAGCACATCCTCGAACGCGCGAGCGACCGTGGCCTGGACTGGATGCAGGAACAGGGGCCGAGCCTGGCACTGAGCCTGCCCGAAGAGCAGCTGCCGCTGCTGCGCGACGGGCTGGCGGAGATCGCCGAACTGCGACCCAAGCTCCTCGCCCTGCCGCGCGCCAACCTGCATGCCGATCTGTTCCGCGACAACGTGCTGTTCGAAGGCACTCACCTGACCGGCGTGATCGACTTCTACAACGCCTGTTCCGGGCCGATGCTCTATGACCTGGCCATCGCCGTGAACGACTGGTGCTCGCACCCCAACGGCGAGATCGACGGCGAACGCAGCGAACCGCTGTTGGCCGCCTATTCCGCCCTGCGCCGCTTCACTCCGGCCGAAGCCGAACTGTGGCAGCCAATGCTGCGGGTCGCCTGCGTGCGCTTCTGGTTGTCGCGCCTGATCGCCGCACAGCACTTCGCCGGCCAGCCCGATATCCAGGTAAAAAACCCCGACGAATTTCGCCACCTGCTCGCCGCACGCCAGCATCCCGCGAGTGTCTTACCTTTTGCGTTCTGACGCCGCGGCCTGAACCCCGGCAGCTTGCGCCGGGCCTTACGCGATCGCGCAACGGAATGTCGAGAATCCACGCCCGCAACCGGAACATGGCGGGTAAGATGGCGCCGCCCTGCCGCCGTTCACCGCCTCTCGCTGGAGGCCATCGCGCTCGACATACCGGCCCGTGAACCCGGCAGCCCATGGCAACCATGACCATGGGCGCTCACCATCCCGATGGCGCCGCTCTTCGCGGTGCGGCGGCATCGACCTCAGGGAATGACGAATGACCCAACGCTACGTAATCAACGCCTCGGTAAGCCCCAAGGGCAGCCTGGAAACCCTCTCGCAACGCGAAGTCCAGCAACTCAGCGAAGTCGGCGCGGGCAGGACCCACAAGCTGTTCCGCCAGTGCGCGCTGGCGATCGTCAACACCGGTACGCGCATCGACAACGCCAAGACCATCCTCGAAGCCTACGAGGATTTCGAGGTGCGCATCCTGCAACAGGATCGCGGCGTGCGCCTGGAACTGTTCAACGCCCCGGCCGACGCCTTCGTCGACGGCGAGATGATCGCCAGCACGCGGGAAATGCTCTTCAGCGCGCTGCGCGACATCGTCTATACCGAGAGCGAACTGGACAGCGCCCGCATCGACCTGAGCAGCTCGCAGGGCATCACCGACTACGTGTTCCACCTGCTGCGCAACGCCCGCACCCTGCGCCCCGGCGTGGAGCCGAACATGGTGGTGTGCTGGGGCGGGCACTCGATCAGCACCGAGGAATACAAGTACAGCAAGCGCGTCGGCCACGAACTCGGCCTGCGCAGCCTGGACGTCTGCACCGGCTGTGGCCCCGGCGTGATGAAGGGCCCGATGAAGGGCGCCACCATCGGCCATGCGAAGCAACGGCTGGTCGGCAGCCGCTACCTGGGGCTGACCGAGCCGGGCATCATCGCCGCCGAGGCGCCCAACCCGATCGTCAACGAACTGGTGATCCTGCCGGATATCGAGAAACGCCTGGAAGCCTTCGTGCGTGTCGGCCACGGCATCATCATCTTCCCCGGCGGGGTCGGCACGGCCGAGGAATTCCTCTACCTGCTCGGCATCCTGCTGCATCCGGCCAACCGCGAGCTGCCCTTCCCGGTCATCCTCACCGGCCCGCGGGACGCCGCGGCCTACCTGCAGCAGATCCATGCGTTCGTCGGCGCGACCCTGGGCGAGGACGCGCAGCAGCGCTACCAGATCATCATCGACGACCCCAGCGAAGTGGCCAGGGAGATGACCGAGGGGCTGAGAACGGTCAGGCGCTTCCGCCGCGAACGCAACGACGCCTTCCACTTCAACTGGCTGCTGAAGATCGAGGAAGGCTTCCAGCGCCCGTTCGACCCCACCCACGAGAACATGGCCAACCTGCAACTCAGGCGCGGGCTGCCGGCCCACGAGCTGGCCGCCAACCTGCGCCGCGCGTTCTCCGGCATCGTCGCCGGCAACGTCAAGGACAAGGGCATCCGCCGCATCGAACAGTACGGGCGCTACGAGATCCACGGCGACGCGGCGATCATGCGGCCGCTGGATGACCTGCTGCAGGCCTTCGTTCGGCAGCACCGGATGAAGTTGCCGGGCGGTGCCCCCTACGAGCCGTGCTATCGGGTGGTGAGCTGAAATCGTGCAGGGCCGCGACGGCGCATGCGCCGTCCGGCCCTGCCGTTCAACGCTGCGCCGGGGCCGCCTTGAAGACCAGCGCCAGGCCCAGCAGGATCGCGCCCATGCCCAGCAGGCCGAGATGCGACAGCCGGTTGCCGAGCAACAGGTAATCCATCCCCACGGTGACCACCGGCACCAGATAGAACAGGCTGGTGACGTTGACCAGATTGCCGGTCTGGATCATGCGGTACAGCAGCAGCTGCGCCGCCACCGAAATCACCAGCCCCAGCCAGAGCACCGGCGACGAAGCCGACAACGGCCTCGAAGCGCAACGGCTGGAACGGCACGAACACCAGACACAGCAGCAGGCTTACCCCGTACTGCGCCGGCAGCACTTCCACCGGACTCTGGCGGATACGCTGTTGCAGGATCGCACCCAAGGTCATGCACAGCAGCGCAGCGAGGGCGAACAGCATCCCGGCGAGCGAGAAGCGCGCCAGCACCAGGCTCTGGAACACCACCGCGGCCAGCCCGGCCAGCGCCACCAGCAGCCCGAGCAGGCGCAGCGGCAAGAAGCGCCGTTCCAGTAGCAGCAGGGTCAGGATCGGCTGGACGCCGAGCAGCGTCGCCATTACCCCCGGCGTAACGCTATGGGCCATGGCCTGGAAATAGCAGATCGAATAACAGCCGATCATCAGCAGCCCGGTGGCCGCCGTCTGCCAGGCAGTACCTGGCGCGGGCCGCCAGCGCCTGCGGCACAAGCCAATCAGCAGAACCGCAGCGAGGGCCAGAGAAAAGCGCACGACCAGCAGCGCGAACGGAGTGCCGTGGTCGAGTCCCCAGCGGGTGAAGATGGCCGCACTGCCCCAGAGCAGCACGAAAAGCTTGATATCCTCCCCTCCCTCTCGCTGACGCTCACCGCCCGGGGCGGAAAGGAAGGGGATTCCTACCGTGTTCAGCCCGTGAGGGCTGACTCACCTCGGTGGGTTCCTGCTGCTGGCGGCCTTACCGCACCACTCACTTCACGGGCGAACCGGGCGTGTCCCGCCCTTAACACATTGATCGCGCCGACCACATCGGCGTTTTCCTCGAAGCCGCACTCGACGCAGCGGAATTGCGCTTGCATCTGCCGGTTGTCCGCCGACACATGGTCGCAACGGGCAGGTGCGGCTCGTGTCTGTGGCGGCACGGCAATCAGCCAACCGCCGTTCCACGCACTGTTCGGATATACAGAACATCATAGGGCCGCCTCGCGGCCCGCGCTATCCTTCCCCGGCCTGAAGGCCGAGGCTTGCCGCGCACCGGGTCAAGGGACGGCAGACAACAGAATATCGTTGCTATATCAGCAGTTGCCTGCCGATGCCCAACGCCTGGCCCAAGCCATACGTGCGCACTGGAGCGTCGAGAACCAACTGCACTGGTGCATGGATGTCGCCTTCGCCGATGGCCAGATGCGTGCCAGGACACAATACGCCGCACACAACCTGGCCGTGCTCAAACAGCTCGTCCTCAACCTGTTTCGGCTCGACCCCACTGGCAAGAAGGGAGGTATCAAGACCCGCCGCCTGGTTGCATCCACCTCCGATACCTATCGCGCTGCACTTCTCGGGCTTGGCCAGCCTTCAAGCGATTGCCCTGCGTCGGTGCCCTGGAAGATTGCAGTTTCTGCGGGCTGCACGGCACTGCGATGCGAACAACGCAACGCTTGCGAGGATCGCCTCACGGCATTCGTCGTCGCTCGACAGCGAGAAGTGGCGTTTCGTGATGCGCTGATGGATACGCGGTGCGCACGGCGCACCCTGCGGGCCCGGCGAGGCTTGAGCGGCTGCATGCATTTCGCACCAGGCTGGCGCGTGACAGCGATTGTGCGACCTGTTGTGGTGCGGGCTGGGCGGCTGGGCGTCGCCCCACCGCCTGCCCAGGGCCGTTGTTGGCGATCTGGCATCCTTTTTTCATGGGCAAGCGCATCCACTGCAAGCCGGGCTCTGCCTCGTAAGCCTTGTGACCATTCGCGCCCCCGGGCGCCGGGTAATGAAGCCCGATCCACCAGCCTGCTGGTCGATCGGGCTTTTTTCGTTTCTGGGAACACGGAAAAATGCGTCGAACACTGCCCATCGGCCTGCTGCTCTCCACCGACGGCACCTACCGCCGGATGGCCCGCCATGCGTTGGCTGGCGCCCGCGATGCCTTGGCCGAGATCAATGCCGACCCGCAGCTGGACTTCCAGCTGGCCGCCACCCACTGCAACCCGCGTGGCGAGCTGAGCCGCTACGGCGAGGCAACCGCCGCGCTGATGCAGCAGGGCGTGCGGCACCTGTTCGGCACCATCACCTCGGCCAGCCGCAAGGAAATCATTCCCGACCTGGAACAGCAGGGCGGGCTGCTCTGGTATGGCTGCCCCTACGAGGGCTTCGAGAGCAGCGAGAGCGTGCTCTACCTCGGCGCCTGCCCGAACCAGACGCTGGTGCCGCTGCTGCGCTACGCGCTGGCCACCTTCGGCGCGCGCGGCTACCTGATCGGCTCGAACTACGTGTGGGGCTGGGAGAGCAACCGGATCGCCCGCGAGGTGCTGGAGCTGGCCGGCGGCCGGGTGCTCGGCGAGAAGTACGTGCACCTGGGCGGCACCGGCTTCGCCGAGGCGATTCCCACGCTCATGGGCCAGGCGCCCTCGTTCGTGCTGAACAACCTGGTGGGCGAGTCCTCCTACGCCTTCCTGCGCGAGCTGGACGCCGCCTGCGCGCAGGCCGGCATCCGCCTGCCGGTGCTCAGCTGCAACCTCACCGAGGCGGAGCTGGGCGAGGTCGGCGAGCGGCCGAACCTGCGCCTGCTGTCCTGCGGTCCGTTCTTCGAGAGCGTGCATGCCGAATTCAGCCGGTGCCAGCAACTGGTGCACGGGCTCGACCGCTGCTCGCACTACTACACCGGCGCCTACGTGGCGGTGCACGCCTTCGCCGAGGCCCTGCAGCACACCGGCAGCGACGCGCCCGAGGTGATCTGCGACTACCTCTACCGGCATCCGCTGCCCGGCGTGCTCGGCGAGCTGCGGGTGTCGTCGCGCAACAACCATTCGAGCCTGCCCTGCCACATCGCCGAGCTGCGCGCCGGCCGCTTCGAGCTGCTGCACAGCGAGGCCGCAGCGCTGCCCGCCGACCCCTACCTCACCGCCACCGACCTCGGCGCCTTCCAGGCGCTGCGTCACGAGGTCCCCCGGCAGCACCTGAGGATCGTCAAATGAAGTCCCTGTCGCGTCCCGATTTCGAGAACGGCCGGCTGCTGCTGGTCGACTGCGACGAGCGCACCCTGGCCAGCCTGCATAAGAGCCTGCGGCGCCTGGGCATCACCGCCGAGGCGGTGGCCGCCGACACGTTGCCGGCGCTCGATGGCTGCTTCGCCGCCATCGTCGAACTGGAGCATTTCGCCAGCCCGGCGACCCTGGCCCGACTCGAGGCCGCCGGCGTGCCGCTGATCGCGCTCACCGCCCACGAGACGCTGTCGCAGATCCAGCGCGCCATCGAGCTCGGCGTCACCGCACTACTGAACAAGCCGATCACCCAGGGCTCGGTGTACACCACGCTGATGATGGCCATCGGGCTGCGCGCGCGGCTGGCCGAGGCGAACCGGCAGCAGGCGGCGCTGGCCCGGCGGGTCGAGGCCGGGCCCTTGCTGGCGCGCACCCTGGCGCGGCTGATGGTGGAGCGGACGCTGACCGAGCAGCAGGCCTACGAGCAACTGCGCGAGCTGTCGATGCGCCTCAACCGCAGCGTCGAGGCGCTCTGTGCCGAATTCGAGGTCGACCGCCTGGGCGCCGATCCGCGGCAGGAGCGGCAGCGATGAACATCCTGCTGGCGCTGCTGCGGCGCCCCTCGGTGGCGCTGTCGCTGCTGTTCGTGCTGACCGTGGTGACCTTCGCCGTGCTGGCTCCCTGGCTCAGCCCCTACGACCCCTCCGAGCAGTACATCGAGGGCCTGTCGCTGGAAGGCGCGCCGCTGCCGCCGGATTCGACCTACTGGCTGGGCACCGACCTGCTCGGCCGCGACCTGTTCTCGCGGCTGGTCTACGGCGCGCGCACCTCGCTCTTCATCGGCCTGGTTGCCAACGGCCTGGCGGTGCTGATCGGCACCCTGGTCGGGCTCACCGCCGGCTTCGTGCGCGGCTGGCTGGGCAGCGTGCTGATGCGCTTTACCGACCTGATGATGGCCTTCCCGGCGCTGCTGCTGGCGATCGCGCTGGCGGCGATCTTCCAGCCGAGCGTGTGGATCGTCGCGCTGGTGATCGCCATGGTGAACTGGGTGCAGATCGCCCGGGTGATCTACTCGGAGACGGTGGCCCTGGCCGCGCGCGACTTCGTCGCGGTGGAGCGCACCCTCGGCGCCAGCGCCCGGCGCATCCTGTTCAGCCACCTGCTGCCGCACCTGCTGCCTACCATTCTGGTCTGGGCCACGCTGGGCATCTCCACAACCGTGCTGCTGGAGGCGACCCTGTCGTTCCTCGGCGTGGGCGTACAGCCGCCGACGCCGAGCTGGGGCAACATCATCTTCGAGAGCCAGACCTACTTCACCGAGGCGCCCTGGCTGGTGTTCTTTCCCGGGGCGGCCATCGTGCTGCTGTCGCTGGCCTTCAACCTGGTGGGCGACGCATTGCGCGACGAGCTCGACCCGACCCTGTCGGGGAGACGCTGATGGCTCCTTTCATCCTGCGCCGCCTCGGCTACTCGCTGCTGATCCTGCTCGGCGTCACCCTGATCACCTACCTGCTGCTGTTCATGCTGCCGGCCGACCCGGCGCGGCAAATCGCCGGGCGCAGCGCGACCCCTGAGGTGGTGGCCAGCATCCGCGCCCAGCTCGGGCTCGACCAGCCGTTCTACGTGCAGTACGGGCGCTACCTGGCCGGCCTGGTACAGGGCGACCTGGGCCGCTCGTACATCCAGCGCAGCGAGGTGGCCGAGCTGATCGGCGCACGGCTGAAGCCTTCGCTGCAGCTGATGGCCGCCGGCATCGGCTTCGAGCTGCTGATCGGCATCGGCCTCGGGGTGATCGCCGCGCTGCGCCGCGGCGGCTTCGCCGACAAGCTGCTGATGGCCTTCTCCTTCGTCGGCGTGTCGGCGCCGCAGTTCATCGCCGCCATGCTCGCGCTCTACTTCTTCGCGGTGAAGCTCGGCTGGTTCCCGCTCGGTGGCTACGGCGGCGTTGAGCACCTGCTGCTGCCGGCGCTGACCCTTGGCGTGCTCGGCAGCGGCTGGTACGCGCGCATGACCCGCTCCTCGATGATCGAGGTGCTGCACCAGGACTTCATCCGCACCGCCCGCGCCAAGGGCCTGAGCCGGCTGCGGGTGATCGCCCGCCACGTGCTGCCCAACGCCATCGTCCCGGTGATCCCGATGATCGGCATCGATATCGGCATTTTCATGGGCGGGCTGGTGGTGGTCGAGTCGGTGTTCGGCTGGCCGGGCATCGGCCAGCTCGCCTGGCAGGCCATCCAGCAGGTGGACATCCCGGTGATCGTCGGCGTGACCACCGTGTCGGCACTGGCCATCGTCCTCGGCAACCTGATCGCGGACCTCACCGTTCCACTGGTCGATCCGCGCATCGACGTCAAGAAACACTAACCAGAAAGAGGCAAGGAGCATGAAGCGCAAGGCAATTTCCCTGGCCATCGCGGCCACCCTGTTCGCCGGCCCGCTGCTGGCCGCCGAGCCCAAGGCCGGTGGCGACATCGTGGTGACCTACCAGAACGACGTGGCCACGCTAGACCCGGCGATCGGCTACGACTGGCAGAACTGGTCGATGATCAAGAGCCTGTTCGACGGCCTGATGGACTACAAGCCGGGCACCACCGAGCTGGAGAAGGACCTCGCCGAGGACTACGACATCTCCGAGGACGGCACCGTCTACACCTTCACCCTGAAGAAGGGCGTAAAGTTCCACAACGGCCGCGAGATGAAGGCCGCGGACGTCAAGTACTCGCTCGAGCGCACCGTCAACCCGAAGACCCAGAGCCCGGGCGCCGGCTTCTTCAACTCCATCGCCGGCTTCGACGCCATGGCCGAGGGCAAGGCCGAGACCCTGAGCGGCATTGAGGTGCTCGACGACTACACCGTGAAGATCACCCTGAGCGCGCCCAACGCCACCTTCCTACACGTGATGGCGATCAACTTCGCCTCGGTGGTGCCCAGGGAAGAGGCCGAGAAATGGGGCGCCGACTTCGGCAAGCACCCGGTCGGCACCGGCGCCTTCACCCTGGCCGACTGGCAGCTGGGCCAGAAGCTGGTGTTCAAGAAGAATCCGGACTACTACAAGGCCGGCATCCCGCGTCTGGACGGCATCACCTTCGAGGTCGGCCAGGAGCCCATGGTCGCCCTGCTGCGCCTGGAGAAGGGCGAGGTCGACATCGCCGGCGACGGCGTGCCGCCGGCCAAGTTCCTGCAGTTCCGCAAGGACCCGAAGTACAAGGACCTGCTGGTGGTCGGCGACCAGCTGCACACCGGCTACCTGACGCTGAAGACCACGCTGCCGCCGTTCGACAACCTCAAGGTGCGCCAGGCGGTGAACATGGCCATCAGTAAGGACCGCATCGTGCGCATCATCAACGGCCGCGCCACCCCGGCCAACCAGCCGCTGCCGCCGGCCATGCCCGGCTACGCCGAGGACTACCAGGGCTACGCCTACGATGTCGAGGACGCGAAGAAGCTGCTCGCCGAGGCCGGCTTCGCCGACGGCTTCGACACCGAGCTGTTCGTAATGAACACCGACCCGCAGCCGCGCATCGCCCAGTCGATCCAGCAGGACCTGGCCAAGGTCGGCATCCGCGCGCAGATCAAGTCGCTGGCGCAGGCCAACGTGATCGCCGCCGGCAGCGAGCCGAACCAGGCGCCGATGGTCTGGTCCGGCGGTATGGGGTGGATCGCCGACTTCCCGGATCCGTCGAATTTCTATGGGCCGATTCTCGGTTGCGCCGGGGCGGTCGATGGCGGCTGGAACTGGGCGCTGTACTGCAACAAGGCGCTCGATGCCAAGGCCGCGCAGGCTGATGCCATGGCCGACCCGGCGCAGGAAGCCGAGCGCATCGCGCTGTGGAAGGAGGTGTTCCTCGAGGCGATGGCCGACGCGCCCTGGGTACCGATCTTCAACGAGCAGCGCTTCACCGTGCGCTCGGCGCGCATGGCCGGCGACGACGCGCTCTACGTCGACCCGGTGCACGTGCCGGTCAACTACGACTACATCTCGGTGAAATAACCGCCGGGCAGCGGGCGCTCGCCGTCCCGCTGCCGCGGACCTGCTAGGAGGGCCTCGCCCCATGTGTCAGAACTGCTTGGTCAAGACGATTCACAGCGTCCACAGCCACTTCGGCTGGGACAACAGCTTCACCCCGGTGGAGCGGGTGGCGCCCGGCACTACCCTCGAGTTCGAATGCCACGACTCGTCCAACGGCCATTTCACCAAGGACTCCGTCGTCGCCGACGTCACCAGCATGCCGTTCGACCGGATCAACCCGGTCAGCGGCCCGGTGTTCGTCGAAGGCGCCATGCCCGGCGACGTGCTCAAGGTCACCATCGACAGCTTCAAGCCGTCCGGCTTCGGCTGGACCGCCAACATCCCCGGCTTCGGCCTGCTCGCCGACCAGTTCCTCGAACCGGCCCTGGCGCTCTGGCAGTACGACACCGAGAGCCTGGCGCCGGCCGCCTTCGGCGACTTCGCGCGGATACCGCTCAAGCCCTTCGCCGGCACCATCGGCGTCGCCCCGGCCGAACCCGGCCTGCACTCGGTGGTGCCGCCGCGGCGCGTCGGCGGCAACCTGGACATCCGCGACCTGGCCGCCGGCACCACCCTGTACCTGCCGGTGGAGGTCGAAGGTGCGCTGCTCTCCATCGGCGACACCCACGCCGCCCAGGGCGACGGCGAGGTCTGCGGCACGGCCATCGAAAGCCGGATGAACGCCGTGGTCACGCTCGACCTGATCAAGGGCGAGAAGCTCGCCGCGCCGCGCTTCAGCACTCCCGGGCCGGTCACCCGGCACCTCGACGGCACCGGCTACGAAGCCTTCACCGGGATTGGCCCGGACCTGATGCAGGCCGCCCGCGGCGCGGTCAGCAGCGCCATCGACTGGCTCTGCCGCGAGCACAGGATGCCGGCCGAACAGGCCTACATGCTCTGCTCGGTGTGCGGCGACCTGCGCATCAGCGAGATCGTCGACCTGCCCAACTGGGTGGTGTCCTTCTACGTGCCGAAGGTGGTGTTCGCCTGACGGCGACGCCCTTCCTCGCAGGAGCGAGCTTGCTCGTGAAAGGCGCTGGCGTCCCTCGCTCCTGCCAGAACATCTACAGAGAACCGCCGTGAACACCTCGACATCCCCCGACCGCCCCGTGCTCTCCGTCGAACGCCTGACCATCGACTTTGGCCCCAGGCGGGTGGTCGACGAGCTGAGCTTCGCCCTGCAACGCGGCCGCACGCTGTGCATCGCCGGCGAATCGGGCAGCGGCAAGTCGCTCACCTCGCTGGCGATCATGGGCCTGCTGCCGCGCGCCGCCAGCGTGCCCGGCGGGGCGATCATCTTCGAGGGCCGCGACCTGCTCGGCCTGCCCGAGCGGCAGCTGCAGCCGCTGCGCGGCAAGCGCCTGGGGATGATCTTCCAGGAGCCGATGACCTCGCTGAACCCGCTGATGACGGTCGGCCAGCAGCTCGAGGAAACGTTGCGCCGGCACGAGCCGCTGGGGCGCCGCGAGATCGCCCGGCGCGCCCGCGAGATGCTCGACGCGGTGCGCATGCCGCACGCCGAGAAGCGCCTGGCGCAGTACCCGCACGAGCTGTCTGGCGGCATGCGCCAGCGGGTGATGATCGCCATGGCGATGCTCTGCCGACCGGACGTGCTGATCGCCGACGAGCCCACCACCGCGCTGGACGTGACCATCCAGGCGCAGATCCTCGAACTCATGCGCGAGCTGCAGCAGAGCTTCGGCACCGGCCTGCTGCTGATCACCCACGACATGGGCGTGGTCGCCGAGATGGCCGACGAAGTGGTGGTGATGAACCAGGGGCGGATGGAGGAGCGGGCGCCGGTGCGCCAGCTGTTCGCCGCGCCCGCCGCGGCCTATACGCGCAAGTTGCTCGCCGCGGTGCCGGTGCTGGGCAGCGCCGGCGAGCCCGAGGCGCTCGGTGAACGCCCACCGCTGCTGGAGGTGAACGACCTGTGCGTGCGCTTTCCGGTGCGTGGCGGCTGGCTCGAACCGGTGCGCAACGTTCACGCGGTGGAGCACGTCAGCTTCACCCTGCGCCAGGGCGAAACCCTCGGGCTGGTGGGAGAGAGCGGCTGCGGCAAGTCCACCACCGGCAAGGCGCTGATGAACATGCTCGCCTACCAGGGCAGCGTGAAGCTCGACGGCCGCGAGCTCAACGGCCTGCAGGGCGAGGCGCTACAGGCCGTGCGGCGCGACGTGCAGATGATCTTCCAGGACCCCTACGCTGCGCTCAACCCGCGCAAGACGGTGCTGGAACTGGTCGGCGAGCCGCTGCTGATTCACGACCGCCTGCCGCTGGCCGAACGCCGCGAGCGGGTCGCCGCGCTGCTCGAGGACGTCGGCCTGGCCGCCGACGCCATGACCCGTTACCCGCACCAGTTCTCCGGCGGCCAGCGCCAGCGCCTCTGCATCGCCCGCGCGCTGTCGCTCAACCCGAAGCTGATCATCGCCGACGAATCGGTCTCGGCGCTGGACGTCTCGGTGCAGGCGCAGGTGCTGGAACTGCTCGAGCGGCTGCGCGAGACGCATGGTCTGAGCTACCTGTTCATCTCTCACGACCTGGCGGTGGTCGAGCGCATCTGTCACCGGGTGGCGGTGATGTATGGAGGGAAGATCGTCGAGATCGGTCGCCGCGACCAGGTGCTGCACAATCCGCGGCATCCCTACACGCGGCGCCTGCTAGAGGCGGTGCCCATGCCCGACGTCGACCGCCGGCGCGACTTCAAGGCGCTGCTCGAGGCCTTCGAGGCGCCCGATCCGATCAAGCCGCAGGGCTTCCGGGCGCCGCCGCAGCGCTTCGACGCGGTCGGCGAGGATCATCTGGTGGCGGTCTGAGCGCTGCGCCGGCAGGAGTGAGGGGTGCCAGCCCGCGCCTCCGTATCCAATACCAGACGCTGGATAGCTTCCATGAGAGTGGTAACGCTAACGACGAGGGGTTCTCCCTTCACAAAAGCCTGTGTTTTGATCGTATGAACGAGAACGGTTCTCTTCATGCGATTGCCCTGGTAAAGGGGGGCCTGACGAAGCCGGCTCGCGAATCAGCGAAACCGGATCAACCACACTTGGAGTTGCCGCAATTGAGGCAGGTCGCGCAGCCGTCCATCTGCACCACCGCCTGGGTGTTGCACTTGTTGCACAGCTGCGCGCCGGCCGGGAAACCCTCGCCCGGCTCGACCGCCACCGCACCCTGGCTCGCCTCGTAGGCGGCACGCTTCTCGGCCAGGTACTTGAGCTGGGTCTCGTCCAGCGCATGGCCTTCGAGCATGCCGATGGCGATCAGATGGCGCTCCAGCACTGCGCCGATCTCGGCGACGATCGACGGCATGTAGACGCCGCCCTTCTTCAGGTAGCCGCCACGCGGGTCGAATACCGCCTTCAGTTCCTCCACCAGGAAGGTGCAGTCGCCGCCCTTGCGGAACACCGCGGACATGATCCGGGTCAGCGCGACGATCCACTGGAAGTGGTCCATGTTCTTCGAGTTGATGAAGATCTCGAACGGCCGGCGCTGCTCGTGCGGCGTGCCGGCGTTGAGCACGATGTCGTTCACGGTGACGTACAGCGCATGTTCGAACAGCGGCGACTTGATCTTGTAGGTCATGCCGATCAGGGTTTCCGGGCGCTGCAGGCTCTCGTCCATCTCCACCACGTTGACGGCCTTGCTCGCTGTGCCATCGCTGCCGCTGGTGGCGGTCGCGGGACGCTCGAGGGTCTCGTCGACGACCTTGAAGCCCTTGATGCGCTGGGTGATCTTTACGGTCATTGTGCAATCTCTCCTGCCGGGCCATGAACGGCCCGGCGTACAAGCGGTTCAGGCGGAATCAGTACTTGCCGTAGTAGCCTTCTTTGAGGGCGTCGAAGAGGTTGGCGGCGGTGTTCACCTCGCCGTCGTACTCGACTTCCTGGTTGCCCTTGAGCTCGACCACGCTGCCGTCTTCAAGGGTGAAGCGGTACAGGGTCTTTTCCAGGTCGGCCTCCTTGACCAGCACGCCCTGGAATGCCGCAGGGTTGAAGCGGAAGGTGGTGCAGCCCTTGAGGCCCTGGCGCCAGGCGTAGCGATAGATGTCCTTGAACGCTTCGAACGGGTAGTCGGTCGGCACGTTGGCGGTCTTGGAGATCGATGAGTCGACCCACTTCTGCGCCGCGGCCTGGATGTCCACATGCTGGGTCGGGCTGACGTCATCGGCGGTGATGAAGTAGTCCGGCAGCTTCTCGCCCGGCTCGTCGGAGCCGGGCTTGGCGCGTGCATTGATCAGCGTGCGATAGGCCAGCAGCTCGTAGCTGAACACCTCGATCTTCTCCTTGGCCTTGCGGCCCGGACGGATCAGGTTGCGCGAGTAGTGATGGGCGAAGCTCGGCTCGATGCCGTTGGAAGCGTTGTTGGCCAGGCTGAGGCTGATGGTGCCGGTGGGCGCGATGGAGCTGTGGTGGGTGAAGCGCGCGCCCTGCTCGGCCAGTGCCTCGATCAGATCGGGCGCGTATTCGGCGATCTTCTGCATATACCGCGAGTATTTGGCGTGCAGCACACGGCCGGCAATCTGGTCGCCGACCTTGTAACCGTCCTTGGCCATTTCCGGACGCTTGCGCAGCATTTCGGCGGTAACTTCGAAGGTCTGGCTCAGCAACGGTGCCGGGCCCTTTTCCTTGGACAGCTCCAGCGCCTGCTCCCAGCCGACCAGCGCCATCTCGCGGGAAACTTCCTCGGTGAACACGCAGGCTTCCGGGCTGCCATAGCGCAGCTTGAGCAGGGTCAGGGTCGAGCCGAGACCGAGGAAGCCCATGCCGTGGCGGCGCTTGCTCTCGATCTCGTGGCGCTGCTGCTCCAGCGGCAGGCCGTTGATCTCGACGACGTTGTCCAGCATGCGGGTGAAGACGCGCACCACTTCGCGGTACTTGTCCCAGTCGAAGCGCGCTTCGACGCCGAACGGGTCGATCACGAAGTTGGTCAGGTTGATCGAGCCCAGTAGACACGACCCGTACGGCGGCAGCGGCTGCTCACCACAGGGGTTGGTCGCACGGATCGCTTCGCACCACCAGTTGTTGTTCAGCTGGTTGACGCGGTCGATGAGGATGAAGCCCGGCTCGGCGTAGTCATAGGTGGAGACCATGATCATGTCCCACAGATGCCGCGCCTTGACCCGCCCGTATATCTTGCAGGCCACCAGGCCGTCGTCACGCACGATGTAGCCGTCATGCACCGGCCATTCGCGCCAGAGTACATGCTCGGCGTCCGCCAGGTCGAGCTCGGCGGCTTCCTTGGCGTGCACCGGGAAGATCAGCGGCCACTCGCCGTCGACCTCCACCGCCTGCATGAATTCATCGGTGATCAACAGGCTCAGGTTGAACTGGCGCAGTCGGCCGTCTTCGCGCTTGGCGCGGATGAACTCGCGCACATCCGGATGGCCGACATCAAAGGTGCCCATTTGCGCGCCGCGGCGGCCGCCGGCCGAACTCACGGTGAAGCACATCTTGTCGAAGATATCCATGAACGACAGCGGGCCGCTGGTGTGCGCACCGGCACCCGAGACGAAGGAGCCGCGCGGACGCAGGGTGCTGAACTCGTAGCCGATGCCGCAACCGGCCTTGAGCGTCAGACCGGCCTCGTGGACCTTGCCGAGGATGTCATCCATCGAGTCGGTGATCGAACCCGAGACAGTGCAGTTGATGGTCGAGGTAGCCGGCTTGTAATCCTGCGCGCCGGCGTTGGAGATGATCCGTCCGGCCGGGATGGCGCCGTTGCGCAGCGCCCAGAGGAAACGCTCGTGCCAGTGCTCACGCTGCTTGGCCGGCTCGACGTCAGCCAGGGCGCGGGCGACGCGCTGCCAGGTGGCGTCGACGCTGTCATCGATCGGCGTGCCGTCCTTGCTGGTCAGACGGTATTTCTGTGCCCAGATATCTTCGGAAGCCGCCTGCAGGGCGATGCTGGAAGTGCTCTTGCTGTCTGCCGCGATGGGCCCGTCCGTCTTCGCCATGCGCTGCGCATCCTCGTGTCGAAAGTGGGAGAAAAGAAAGCTCGCACGATAGGCGAATTCGACAGGCGCCGTACATGATGCATATCAAACTAGGCAACGCGAACGACGACTGGTGTCAGGCATCGACACCAAGCGTTCGCCAGAAACGAAAAAACCCGCCGAGAGGCGGGTTCTTTCTTCAAGGGCCGATCAATTACTTGATCTTGGCTTCCTTGTAGATCACGTGCTTGCGTACGACCGGATCGAATTTCTTGATTTCGATCTTGTCGGGGGTGGTGCGCTTGTTCTTGTCGGTGGTGTAGAAGTGGCCGGTACCGGCGCTGGACACCAAACGGATCAGGTCACGCATGATTGCTCTCCTTAAACCTTTTCGCCGCGGGCGCGCAGCTCGGACAGAACGACGTCAATGCCGCGCTTGTCGATGATGCGCATGCCTTTGGCACTCAGGCGCAGACGGACGAAGCGGTTCTCCGACTCGACCCAGAAGCGATGATGCTGCAGGTTCGGCAGGAAACGACGACGGGTTTTGTTCATTGCGTGGGAAACGTTGTTCCCGGTTACCGGACCCTTACCGGTAACTTGACAGACTCTCGACATGCCTCAGCCCTCTAAAACCACATGCCCAACCCGGCATGGGTTGGCCGCTTGAATTCACTTGTCAGTTCGGCGCTCAGCGCCACGTTTCATGGGGGTCTTACCGGCCACGTTGCGAACGAAGATACCGGGCCCCTAGAAAAGAGCGCTGCTTTATATCAGAAACCCCCTAGGGCAACAAGCGCGGATTGAAATTTCCGCCCGACTGCCGTGCCTTCGAGAGTTGCTGCTCGATGCCGACCGGGGCCTGAGCACTGCAGCCCGTTCGTCAGCTCACACCTATATATAGGTGGCAATCAACCCGCGCTACCCCGCGCCTCGTCGCGCAGCTGCCGACGCAGCAACTTGCCCACGGCTGTCTTCGGCAGCTCGTCGCGCAGCTCGAGATAGCTCGGCATCTTGTAGCCGGTGAGATACTGCCGGCAATGCTCGAGCAACGCCTGCTCGTCGGCCGCATCGTCCTTGAGGCTGACGAAGACCTTCACTGCCTCACCCTTGCGCGCATCCGGTACGCCGACCGCCACGCATTCACGCACGGATGGATGCTGCATCAGCACATCCTCGATCTCGTTGGGAAAGACGTTGAAGCCGGAGACCAGGATCATGTCCTTCTTGCGATCGACGATCTTCACGAAGCCCGCGGCATCCAGCAAGGCGATATCCCCAGTCTTCAGCCATCCCTCGGGCGTGAGCACCTTGGCCGTCTCGTCCGGTCGCTGCCAGTAGCCCCGCATCACCTGCGGGCCGCGCAGCCATAGCTCGCCCGGCATTTCCGGCGCTACGTCGTTGCCCTCGTCATCCACGGTGCGCAGCTCGGTTTCGATCAGCGCCTGGCCGATGTAGCCCTCGCGGTAAGGGCTCAGCTGTGTACCGGTCGCCACAACAGGCGAGGCCTCGGTCAGGCCGAAACCTTCGCGGATCGGCGCCCCGGTCAGTGCCTGCCAGCGACGCCCGACTTCACTGTTGAGCGGCGCGCCGCCGGACGTCGCCCACTTCAGATTGGAGAAATCGATGCTGCGAAACTCCGGGTGATTCATCAGCCCGACGAACAGCGTGTTGATGCCGCTGAGCAGGCTGAACGGATAGCGCTGCATGGCACCGATGGTTTCGTCCAGATTGCGCCCGTCCCGGATGAATACGGTGTGCAGGCCCATACCCACCGAACTCAGGCAGTTCGTGGCAAACGCCATGATGTGATACAGCGGCAGCGGCGCGATGCGCACATCCTTTTCAGGCTCCAGCAGACCCGGCTTGTCGAACAGCTCAATGGTCTGCAGCACGTTGGCTAGCAGATTGCGGTGACTGAGCATCGCGCCCTTGGAAACGCCGGTCGTACCGCCGGTGTACTGCAACAACGCCAGCCGGTCGAGGCCTGCTTCGCGTTCCAGAGGCGGGCTTTCCGCCCCCAGCCGCAGGGCCTGCATGAAGCGCTGCGTTCCCGCCTCGCTGCCTTCGTGAATCGGCCTCTGCAGATCATCGACGCTGGTGAGCATTACGTGCTCCAGCTCGGTGTCCGCCTGCACCGCGCGTACCAGCGGCAGCAGCCGATCGAGCACAAGGATCGCCCTGGCGCCGGAATCGCGGAACTGATGGCGGGCTTCGGCGGCCGTGTACTGCGGATTGGTATTGACGATCACCAGCCCGGCCTTGAGTGCGCCGAACACGGCGATGGGATATTGCAACGAATTGGGCAGCTGCAGCGCCAGCCGGTCACCGGGTTGCAGCCCGGCGTGATGCCGCAGGTAGCGCGCGAACGCGTCGGCAAGACTGCCCAGCTCGGCGTAGGTGAGCTGGTCGTCGCCACAGGAAAATGCCGCGCGCTGCGGATGCTTCGCGCAGGCCTGAACCAGCAGGTCATGGACGTTCTGGTAGCCGCCACGGGCGAGTTCGGTAGCCACGTAGCCTTGCACGGAAGCGGACATCGACATTCTCCAAAATGAATTATTGTTTTACTGTGCGAAACTGGATGTCGAATCCGATAGTAGTAGATCGCTTTTTCCGTCGCAATGATCGCCAATGGCCGCACTGCCCGGCGTCGGGCGATCTGCTATCGTTCGCCACCGCTGCCCACTAGCCAGACAGACCGAGACCATGAGCGACGACATCGAAGACACCGGCACCCCCAAGGATCGCAAGTTCGTCGAGGCCCTCGCCCGCGGGCTGGACGTGCTACGTGCCTTTACCCATGGCTCGGTGGTGATGGGCAACCAGGACATCGCACGCATCACCGGGCTACCCAAGCCCACCGTGTCGCGCATGACCTACACGCTGACCAAGCTCGGCTACCTCAGCTATTCGCAGCAGCTGGAGAAGTACCAGCTCGATTCCGGCGTGCTGGCGCTCGGCTACGCCTACGTCTCCAACCTGCGTGTGCGCCAGCTGGCCAAGCCGTACATGGACGAGTTCGCCCGCCGCACCAACACCACCGTGGGCCTGACCTGCCGCGACCGGCTGTCGATGATCTACGTGGAGAATTGCCGCCCGGCCGAGGTCACCACCCTGCGCATGGACGCCGGCGTGCGTCTGCCGCTGGCCACCACCGCCGCTGGCCGCGCCTTTCTCGCCGCCACCCCGGAGAAGGAACGCGAGCATCTGATGGCCGCTCTGGCCAGCAAGTACGGCGATGGCTGGGCCGCCATCGAGGCTTCGCTGCACGCCTCGTTCGAGGAGTTCACGCAGCACGGCTTCTGTCTGTCGCTCGGCGACTGGGACCGCAACGTGATGGCCGCCGGTGTGCCACTGCACCTGGCCGACGGCAGCATCATGGCGCTCACCTGCGGCGCGCCGTCATTCCAGCTCAGCGAGGAAACCCTGAAGAACTCGCTGGCCCACCAGCTGGAAATGCTCGCTCGGGATATCGAAAGCCTCGGCGTCTGATCGTCAGGCCCTGACGCTGGCCCAGGCGATGTCCGCGAGCAGCTCGCGGCAGTCGGCCAGCGCAGTGCGGGAACGCCCCGCCAGCCAGTTGCGCGCCATGTCGTGGCAGGGTCCGATCACCACCGCGAGAAAGCAGTCGCCGGGCATCCGCCGAAAGGCTCCGCTTTCGCGATGGCGCCGCAGAATTGCCCCAACCCGCTCGCCGTGGGTGCGATTGACCTCGCGCAGCCGTTCACCCATCTCCCCGGCCTCGACCCGCCCGCGGTTGTGCAGGACGAAGCGGGCCCAATCCGGGTTCGCCACCACCCAGTCGATGTAGCTGGTGACGAAAAGCCGGACGCAGGCTTCCGCGTCCAGCGTCTCGATCAGCCCGGCTTCGAGCAGCGCGGCGTACTCTCCGATGCCTTCCAGATACAGCGCGGCGATGATCCGCTCGCGATTGCCGAAGTGGTGATAGAGGCTGCCGATGCTGGCGCCGGAACGATCACGAATCATCTCGATGGTGGTCGCCTCCACGCCGAACTCGGTGAAACAGGCGAGTGCGGCCTGAAGGATTTCCTGCTTGCGGCTACTACGGGCCATCCGGCCTCCAGTCTGAACTAGAATATTTTTCTAGAATTATCTTCTACCCTTCGTATACTGCACCGATCGCAGCAATCGCAGAAGCGCGGAGAACAACAAGATGGCGACGATACAGGTTGAAGAACGCTCCATCGACAACGGCAACGGCCATGCCCTGTCCAGCTACTGGTATCAGCCGAGCAGCCTGCCATGCGGCGTCGTGCTGATCGCGCCGGCGATGGGCGTGCCGCAGCGCTTCTACACCGACTTTGCCAATTGGCTGGCCGGCCAGGGCTACTTGGCGGTGACCTTCGATTACCTGGGCATGGGCCGCTCGCGGCGGGTGCCGCTCCGCCAGTTGAACGTCGATATCCTCGACTGGGCGCGCCACGACTGCAGCGCGGTGCTCGCCGCGGCGGCCGAGGTTGCCGGTGAGCTGCCGCTGTACTGGATCGGCCACAGTGTCGGCGCGCAGACCCTGCCGCTGGTCAACGGCCATGAGCGCCTGACCCGCATCGTCACCATTGCCGCCGGCAGCGGCTACTGGCGCGAGAACAGCCCGCAGATCCGCAACAAGGCCTGGCTGCTCTGGCATGGTCTGGCGCCCGTACTGACCGCCGTGGCCGGCTACTTCCCCGGCGGTCGCATCGGGGCGGTCGGCGACCTGCCCGCCGGGGTGATTCGCCAGTGGCGGCGCTGGTGCCTGCATCCGGACTACCTGGTCGGTGTCGAGGGCGAGCCCGTGCGCCAGGCCTTCGCAGCCGTGCGCACGCCCCTGACCTCGCTGTCCTTCAGCGACGACGAAATGATGTCGGCGCGCAACACCGAATCCCTGCATGGCTTCTACAGCTCGGCACCGAAAACCATGCAGCGCATCGCGCCCGCGGAAATCGGCGCCACGCGGATCGGCCACTTCGGCTTCTTCCGTCGCAGTTTCGCCGACAACCTCTGGACACCACATCTGTTGCCAGAGCTGATGCCGGGTCAACAACAAACGGTGGCATGACCCATAATCGTCAATTTCGCAGAGCGGAACACTGCTAGCATATTTCGAAACATATGCGAGGGTTATTCACCTTGCCGGATGGCTGATCTCCGACAAAAGTGAGGATGGGCTGGTTACAGCCCTCCTCGCCAATGGAGCCTTGCCATGCACAACAACAATAACGGCTACCCCTCGCAAACCCGCGCCTGGGTCACGGTCGCCATCCTCATGCTCGCCTACGTGCTGTCCTTCGTCGATCGGCAAATCCTCAACCTGCTGGTCGAGCCGATCCGCCGTGACCTGGACATCACCGACACCCACATGAGCCTGCTCATGGGCTTCTCCTTCGCGGTGTTCTACACCATCTGCGGCGTGCCCATCGGGCGCCTGGCCGACCGCAAGAGCCGCCGCGGCATCATCGCCATCGGCGTGCTGGTGTGGAGCCTGATGACCGCGCTGTGCGGCACCGCACGCACCTTCTGGCAGTTCCTGGTGTTCCGCATCGGCGTCGGTGTCGGCGAGGCCGCGCTGTCGCCTTCGGCCTACTCGCTGATTGCCGACAGTTTCCCGCCCAAGCTGCGCGGCACCGCGATGAGCGTCTATTCGATGGGGATCTACATCGGCTCCGGTCTGGCCTTTCTGCTCGGCGGGCTGGTGGTCAAGTTCGCTTCGGCACAGGGCGATGTGGAGTTGCCGGTGCTTGGCATGGTGCGCCCCTGGCAGCTGATCTTCCTCGTACTCGGCGCGGCGGGCGTGCTGTTCACCGCCGTGCTCTTGCTGATCCGCGAGCCGTCGCGCAAGGGCGTCGGCGCCGGCGTCGAGGTGCCGTTGAGCGAGGTAGCCGGATACATTCGCCAGAACCGGCGCACCGTGCTCTGCCACAACTTCGGCTTCGCCTGCCTGGCGTTCGCCGCCTACGGCAGTTAGGCGTGGATTCCGACATTCTTCATCCGCACCTACGGCTGGTCGGCCAGCGACGTTGGCGTGCTCTACGGCTCGGTGGTGGCGGTGGCCGGCTCGATCGGCATCATCGCCGGCGGGCGGCTGTCGGACCTGCTGCACCGCCGCGGTTATCGCGACGCACCGCTGCGCGTCGGCATCATCTCCGCCGCGCTGACCCTGCCGCTCAATCTCGCCTACCTGGCCGGCACCGGCGAACTGGCACTGGCGCTGATCGCCCTGCACGTCTTCACCATCGCCATGCCCTTCGGCGTCGGCCCGGCGGCGATCCAGGAGATCATGCCCAACTCCATGCGCGGCCAGGCGTCGGCGGTGTACCTGTTCGTCATCACCATGGTCGGCCTGGGCATCGGCCCGACCGCGGTGGCGCTGGGCACCGACTTCGTCTTCGGCGACGACAACGCCCTGCGCTATTCGCTGCTGATCGCCACCGGCATCGCCCTTGTCGGCGCGATGATCCTGCTCGGCATGGGGCTAAAGCATTACCGCGGCAGCCTGGACCGCTTGCAGGAGTGGAAGCCGCAAGGTGTAGCCACACCAGCCCCGGCGTGACAGATCGACGCATGGCGGCCACTACATTCATTGCGTGCACTGGTCGCCGGCGGTCAGATCGTTACTGCCCAATAAGCCTTGTACGGCGTCAACTTCAGCCCTTCGGATTGTCGGCCAGTTGAGCTGAAAGCCGACCGCCACGGCACTGCCAAACCCCTGCAGCTTCAGCCGTTCGCACTCGAATTGCCGTCCTAGACGCTTTTGAGTTTGTGATGCAGGCCATATTTGTGTGTAATTGCCGGCCATTTCAGGGATTGAAACGGCAGCCCCGTCGGCACTGCAACGGCCGTCGCGTCAGTCCTGAATGCTACCTGCCAGCCATTCAGATAAGGAC
Organism: Stutzerimonas kunmingensis; assembly: GCF_014764705.1. GTDB lineage: Bacteria > Pseudomonadota > Gammaproteobacteria > Pseudomonadales > Pseudomonadaceae > Stutzerimonas. Next base: position 16,084 of record NZ_JACXXG010000006.1, on the reverse strand, counting down.
TACCTCATGGGCTTTGCAAAAAAAACCAGCGTGCTGTTGCTCAGCAGCGCCATCGTGTTCAGCGCCGGTTGCGCCAACATGGCCGAAAACGAGTGGGCGAACAAAGAGAACATCGGCACCCTGGTCGGCACCGCAGCAGGCATTCTCATCGGTAGCCAGGTTGGAAACGGTAGCGGTCGCACCGCAGCGATGATCGCAGGCGCACTGGCCGGCGGTTACCTGGGCAAGACTATCGGCGCGAAGCTTGACGTGCGAGATCGCGAGGCGCTTGCGCTGCAGACCCAGCAAGCGCTGCAGTACACCCAGGATGGCCAGGCCACTCAGTGGTCGTCGAGCCACAGCGATGCCAAAGCCACCATTACCCCGATCAAGACCGAAACCGTACAGCGTGAAGTCGCAGTCAAGCGCACTCCCAAAGTGCAGCCGGTAGCGAACATGACCCTCATCAACCAGCCCTACCAGGCGGTTAAATCGGCGAACGTACGCAATGCGCCTGACCTCAAAGCCGAAAAGGTTGCAGGGTTGCCAACCGGTACCACCTTTACCGCGATTGGCCGCACCGACAATGACTGGATCATGGTGGGCCGCCGCGGCGTAACCATCGGCTATGTTTACGCGCCGTTGGTGGCTCAGGTTAAAAAGCCTGCCCAGTCGACCCAGACCGCCGCAGCCGAAACGGCGACCGATCTCGACAGCCTCGATCTCGCCAGCGCAGCCTCCAAGGGCATCGATTTGGACGCCATCGATCTGGATGCTGTTCCGGTCGAGCAGGCCATGACGGCCCAGGCCACCTGCCGGACAATCAAGTACGACGTGACAGCCCAGGGCAGCAATGAGCAGCAGACTGCCAAGGCCTGCCAGGCGGCCGACGGTGCCTGGGAGCTGATCTGATGAACGTACGCCACATTTCCCTGCTGGCCTTAAGCCTGGCCGTAACGGCTTCGGCCCAGGCAGCCAGCCATCGGCTGGCCTATTCGAAGGCGGAAAACGTCGAAGTCTTTGTCGACCACGCCGATGGCCAGCCTTGGTGCAGCGACAACCTGAAGCTGCGTTTCGCATTTGCCGGCCCAGCAGACCAGGACTCCATCAACCGCTTGCTACCAAAACTTGGCGGCCTGTTCGCCACTCAGTGCTCGAGCGCCACGCAACTGAGCTGGACCAGTGTAGACAGCACCGGCAAGACCCAGGCCAGCGGTAGCGCCAGCCAGGCCGCCGGCTGGTTGGCGCAAGCAGCAGATACTGCCCCGGCAGCTCCGCAGCCTGCAGCCGAGCAAGCCCCTGCGCCAACCGTCGCCCAAGCGCCTGCTGAAGCCCCCGCTTCCGCTGCACCTGCTGCGCGCGAGACCGCTCCGGCCACCGCAGAGCCGGAACCGGCCAAACCGACGCAAGCCGAAGCACCACAACCCCCAGCCGCATCCCCAGCGCCGACAGCACCTTTAGCCGACGCCCAACCCGCTGAGCCGGCAGAAAAGCCAGCCTCGGTTGAGCAGGCCGTGGCCCCCGCCCCGGTTATCGCCAAAGAGTTCAGCGTCAACGGCTGGCAACCGCCGCTGGCCCGGGATGTTTTTGCCAAGGCCGACTTCATCACAGAGATCACCGATCAGAACGGCTGCCGCTTCCGCCTGGGGTTCAAGCCGGAGGACGACATAGCGAATATCTCCGCGACATCCAGCGGCGTGACATGCGGCCCGGACGGCTACGCGCAGGGCAGCGGCTCGCTGACGCTCAACCGCCGCGATGGCGTGCGTCTGCATCAGTTCAAAGGCAGCTTCCTGGATGGCCTGGAAATCTACGGCGACGCGCCGCAGCTTCCGGTAGTGGGTATCGACCAACGCAAGAACCTGTTGCTGCTGTTGCATAGCGAACCTGCCAGCAAGGTGCATTACCTGCTGCGCATGGGCCATAGCTATAACGGCCACTGGAATGCCGGTAGCGTCACGCTGATCGCTCTGACCGAAACCCGTGACCTTTTCCGCGACCTGGAAAGCATTCGCCGGACAATCGACCTCGCCACCGCACACCTCGACAAGAGCGCGCCCAAGATCAGAGCGATCCAGTTCTACGGCATGCGGGATCTGGAAAAAGGGCTGTACGAGGGCGATCGGGATTTCTGGCTCTACGACATTTCGCTTTCGCGTCATTACCGTACCAAGAAGTGGGAATACGACCCGGCCCGCGCCGATAACCACCTGTTCGCATACGAGCGCAAGGAAGCTGAACTGCAGCGCCGCGCCGAGCTGGAGCGCGAGCGTGAAGCCCAGCGTCAGCGCGAGCTGCTGGCCCGCCAGGCAGAGCAACAGCTGCAGCTGTATCGTCAACTGCGCCGTGAAACTCGCAAACCCGAAGAGCTCTATGGACGCATCCTCAGCGATGCCAGCTACTCGCCGTTCAGTGGCGGTGGCTATGCCGCGATGATGCAAGGCCGCGCGCAGGGGTACAGCCAGATCGTGCATATCGATGGCAAGACCGATGGTGGCTGGGAGGTCGACTATCCGTACCCTGCGGTATTGGATACCAAAGACAGCGAGCAAGACGCCGACGAGGGCTGGTTCCTGGTCAAGGGCGAGGCGCGCCTGGATGCATCGCGCAAGGATGAGCAAAACCTGCCGCTGACGCTGATCAGCGCCACTACGCTACAGGCGTGTACCGAGAAGGGCTGCGCCGACCTGCGCGACCCGCTGAAACTTGCACGCCATGAAATCGGTGACCCGGACTGGACGCCGGAAGAGGCCAAATCGCTGATACAACAAGCCTGGCCCGAACGTGCCGAACTCCAAGGAGATGACGAATGAGCAAGCGCCTACCCCTGATCGCCGGCGCTGCCGTTGCCGTACTGGTGGCCGGCTACTTTGGCCTGAGCGCCTACAGCAGCAGCCAGGCAGAAAAGCTGATCGAAGACTGGGTTTACGAGCACGAGCTTGAGGACACCCTGCGTTGGAAGTCGGTTTCGTCCAGCCCCTTCGGCGGCCGCGTGACAATCTCCGAGCTGCAAGTGGAAGCCGGTGGACGCGAGCCAAGCCTGCAGGTGGCTGAAGTCATCATCAGCGACCGCTCCATTAACGACGAGCGGACCCGCTTGCGCCTGCGCTTCAACGGCGTCGAGGCCGACACCCGCGCACTCGGTGGCCTGAGCAGCCTCGGCGCGATGGCCGGCGGCGGCTTCGGCCGAGGCATGGCGACCGCTCGCGGGTTCGAACCCGCGCTGATCAGTGGGCTGGCCGAACTCAAGCCCTATGACGTCGAGATCTACGTGGATATCGATGACGATGCCGGCACCCTGGAGACAGAGCTGGCAGTCGACCTGCCAGAACTGTTCGATTCGCGTGTCAGCTACCGGCTGAGCAACCTGCGGGATTTGAATCGCAAGCTGCAGCGCCTGAGCGAAAGCTTCGGTGGCGACGACCGGGGGCAGCGGGCATTCATGAGCGAGCTGGGTGACTTGGCGTCGAGCGTCGAGCGCGCCGAATTGCAAAGCGCCTCGTTCAGCGTTAAGGATCGCGGCATGGCCGAGCGCAGCATTGCTCTGTATCAGCGCTACAACACCCCAATGAACCCCACCGAAGGCAGCGGCGAAAAACAGCGCAAGGCGCATTACGAGAAGGTCGTTGAACAGACCGAAAAGGACTGCAGCCGTGAATTCAAGGACCTGCCAAAGGGCATGGAAGACAGTTGCGAACTGCTCAGGAAGGCTCTACTCGGCGACGTCAGCGGCGTGGAGTTGAAGGTCGAGCCGAAGGATCGCGTGCGCCTGACGGATCTGAGCGACCTGCAGAACGGCCGCCGCAGCAAGCGCCTGCTGGACCGCCTGAACCCGCAACTCGACAGCATCTGATCGCTGAGTGTGTGACAGAAAGGCCGGGCATTTGCCCGGCCTTTCCGTATCTGGACCGAATCACCCAGCCGGTGCAATCACCACTGAGCGGTTAGCAAGCGATGTATACCTCGCTATTTGCACCGCAACCACTGTTCACGAGCGAACTCGATACTACAAATCCAAGGAATCGCCGCAGCTTTCGATAGGCAACACAGAAACCGCGGGACGCGAGCTTGCTTGCGAAGCCGTAGGGTGGATCACGCTTTACCGATCCACCGCAACGCGACACCGAGTTATCACATGGATGCAAAAGCGACTATCCGGTCTGTCACCTTGGACGCAGCGCCGCAGGGTGGACTTCAACCAACCATCTGGGCTGAAGCGGAACACCCTGCGAAAGCGCAGACTGCGCCTCCGCCACACCTGCTGGCAGTCGGCTAAGAACTACGATCCTATCTCTGCAAAAGCACAACCGGGCCATGAGGCCCGGTCGTGGTGTGGCGGTTGGTGCGTTATGCCACCTGCATCAGCTTCGCATAAGCCTTCAAATGATGATCATCGTCACCGAACTGGTGGGCGATCATCACCAGACGCTTGGCGTGGTGGGCGAGGTTGTATTCCCAGGTCATGCCGATGCCGCCGTGCAGCTGGATGGCTTCCTCGGCCACCTTGCGTGCGGCGCGGGCGCAGATGTATTTGGCGGCGGCGATGATACGGCTGCGGTCGTCGTTGTCTTCGCCATCGGCAAAGGTGGCGGCGAGGATCGCCATGCTGGTGGCCTGCTCCAGCTCGGTCTGCATGTCCACCATGCGGTGCTGAAGGACCTGGAACTTGCCGATCGGCACGCCGAACTGCTTGCGCGTCTTCAGATAATCGAGGGTCAGCTTGCAGGCCTCGTCCATGCTGCCGAGGGCATCGGCGCACTGCGCGGCGATGGCACGGCCCTGCTGATAACGCAGCGCGGGCAGCGCATTACCAATCTCGCCAAGCACGGCGTCAGCACCGACCTGCACGTTGTCGAGGAACAGCTCGCAGCCCTTGCGCCCGTCGATGGTCGGGTAGACGCGGCGACTGATGCCTTGAGCATTCGGATCGACCAGGAACAGGCTGATGCCGGCTTCGTCGCGACTGTCGCCAGCGGTGCGCGCGGAGACGATGATCTGCCCGGCGCTGTGTCCACCGATGACAACTGCCTTGCGTCCGGACAGGCGATACCCGCCGTCGACCGCCTCAGCCTTGGTCTGCACATCGTTGAGGTTGTAGTGGCTCTGCGGCTCGTCGAGCGCCACCGCCAGTTGCAGCGAACCGGCCGCCACCTGCGGCAGCAGCTCCTCCTTCTGCGCGTCACTGCCCAAATGGGTGAGCAGTCCGCCACCGAAGATCACCGATTGCAGGTAAGGTTCGAGCGTCAGCCCGCGGCCCAGCTCGGTCATCACCAGCATGGTTTCCACGCCACCGCCGCCAAAGCCGCCAATCTCTTCGGAGAACGGCACGGCGGTCAGGCCCAGCTCGCCCAGCTGCGCCCAGAACTCGGCGGAAAAGCCCAGCTCCGACTCACTGAATTTCTCGCGCTGCTCGAACGGGTAGGCGTCGCGCACCAGGCGCGCCGCGGTGTCTTGCAGCATTTGCTGCTCTTCAGTCAGTTTGAAGTCCATTGCGGTGCCCCCTTACAGCTCGAGAATCATCTTCGAGACGATGTTCTTCTGAATTTCGTTGGAGCCGCCGAAGATCGACAGCTTGCGCATGTTGAAGTAGTCGCCGGCCAGCGATGCGCTGTAGTCGGCGTGCAAGAGATCGCCGTCGTAGTCCAGCTGCATTTCCTCTTCGAGGAATGGCAACGCGTAGGGGCCGATGACCTTGCGCAAGAGGTGAGTAATCGCCTGGCGAATCTCGGTGCCCTTGACCTTGAGGATCGAGGACTCCGCGCCCGGCACGCCGCCCTCCTTCGCCGCCGCGAGGATGCGCAGGGTGCTCATCTCGATGGCCATTAGCTGCATTTCCACTTCCGCGACCTGGGCGCGGAACAACGGGTCTTCGAGCATCGGCTTGCCGTCGCAGACCTCCTTCATGGCGATGCGCTTCAGATGCGCCAGCACCGCCTTGGACGAGCCGATGCCGGCCAGGCCCGTGCGCTCGTGGGTCAGCAGGTATTTGGCGCAGGTCCAGCCCTGGTTTTCCTCGCCGACGAGGTTTTGCACCGGCACGCGGACGTTGTCGAAGAAGACTTCGTTGACCTCGTGGTCGCCGTCCAGGGTGATGATCGGCCGCACGCTGATGCCCGGGCTCTTCATGTCGATCAGCAGGAAGCTGATGCCGCGCTGCTGCTGGGCTTCCGGGTCGGTGCGCACCAGGCAGAAGATCATGTTGGCGTGCTGGCCGAGGGTGGTCCAGGTCTTCTGGCCGTTGACCACGTAATGGTCGCCGTCACGCACGGCGCGGGTCTTCAGGCTGGCCAGGTCGGAGCCGGCACCGGGCTCGGAATAGCCCTGGCACCACCAGTCCTCGCCGGAAAGAATGCGCGGCAGGTAGTGGTCGATCTGCTGCTGCGTGCCGAACTTGATGATCACCGGGGCGACCATGTTGACGCCGAAGGGCACGGTACGCGGCGCGCCGAAGGCCGAGCACTCCTCATCGAAGATGTGCTTCTCGACCGGGCCCCAGGTGGTGCCGCCCAGTTCCACCGGCCAGCCCGGCGCGTACCAGCCGCGCTTGACCAGAATCTGCTGCCAGCGCTCGTGATCCTGCTTGGACATGTGCTTGCCGAGCTTGACCTTGGCGGCGATGTCCGCCGGCAGCTCGCTTTTCAGGAAGGCGCGCACTTCATCGCGAAAGGCGAGCTCTTCGGCCGTGTAGTTGACGTTCATGGGAAAGTCCTCATGCTGCGTTCGGTTTGCAGGCGGGCGGCACTCATTGCCCGGCCTGCCAGTCGGTGAAGGTGCGGCCTTCGGCGGCCAGTTTTTCCAGCAGCGGCGCTGGCTTCCACCAGTCGCCGCAACGTGCGTGCAGTTCCTTGACCCGCGCCAGCACCTTGTCCAGGCCGACGCTGTCGGCATAGAACATCGGGCCACCACGGAAGGCCGGGAAGCCGTAGCCGTTCAGGTAGATGACGTCGATATCGCTGGAACGCTGGGCGATACCCTCTTCGAGAATCTTCGCGCCCTCGTTGACCAGCGCGAAGATGCAGCGCTCGACGATGTACTGCTCGTCCAGCGCCTTTCGCTCGATGCCTTTCTCCTGCGACGCGGCTTCCAGCATAGGCGCGAGGTCGGGATTCTCCTGCGGTGTGCGGTTGCCCGGCTCGTAGCGGTAGTAGCCGGCGCCAGTCTTCTGCCCGAGCATGCCGGCCGCGCAGAGCTTGTCGGAGACCGTAGGGAAATCCAGATGCGCCGGCAGCGTCGCGCGCTGGCGTTTGCGGATCGCCTGGCCGATGTCGAGACCGGACAGGTCGCGCATGGCGAACGGCCCCATGGCCATGCCGAAGTTGCGCAGCACACCATCGACCTGCTGCGGCGTGGCACCCTCCTCCAAGAGGAACTCCGCCTCGCGGCCGTACTGGAAGACCATGCGGTTGCCGACGAAACCGTCGCAGACGCCGACCACCACCGAGACCTTCTTCAGCTGCTTGCCGATGGCCATGGCGGTGGCAAGCACCTCATTGCTGGTCTTCGCGCCGCGTACCACTTCCAGCAGGCGCATGACATTGGCCGGGCTGAAAAAGTGCAGGCCGACCACGTCTTCCGGCCGTTTGGTGAAGGCGGCGATGGCGTCCAGATCCAGCGATGACGTGTTCGAGGCGAGGATCGCACCGGGCTTGCACACGGCATCCAGCTGTTCGAAGACCTGCTGCTTGACGCCCATTTCCTCGAAGACCGCTTCGACCACTACATCGGCATCGGCCAGCGCGGCGTACTCGGTGACGCCTTCGACCAGCGCCAGGCGCTGCTCCATGGCCTCCTCGGTCAGGCTGCCGCGCTTGACGCTGGCTGAATAGGTGTCGCGGGCACGCTGCAGGCCGCGTTGCAGCGCTTCGTCATTTATTTCCAGCAGCTTCACCGGAACACCGGCATTGGCGAAGCTCAAGGCGATACCGACACCCATGGTGCCGCCGCCGATCACCGCGGCGGTCTTGATCGAGCGAGGTTTCACATCGGATGGCAGATCATTGATCTTGCCAGCCTGGCGTTCTGAGAAGAATGAATGGACCAAGGCACCACGCTGCGGCGAGTTCAGGCACTCGGCGAAGAGTTCGCGCTCACGCTTGAGGCCCTCGGTCAGCGGCAGCTGTGTCGCGGCTTCAACCGCCGCAATGCAGCGCAGCGGCGAGAACAGTCCGGGCATGCGCTTGGCGACTTCTGCGTGCTTGGCGCGGATCAGCGCCTCGTTGTCGGCGCCCTCAATGCCTCTGGTCTGCTCGCCGGTGCGTCGCGGGGCGCGGCCTTCACCGACCATACGACGGGCATAGGCGAGGCCGGCCTCGCGCAGATCACCCTCGAACAGCTCGTCGACGATGTGGTGCTCGACCGCCTCCGCCGCACCGATGGGTGTGCCGCTGACAATCATGTCCAGCGCCTTCTCGACGCCTGCCAAACGCGGCAATCGCTGGGTACCACCGGCACCGGGTAACAGACCCAACTTCACTTCGGGCAGGCCGACCTTGGCGTCCTTGCGGGCGATCCGGTAATGACAGCCCAACGCGACTTCCAGCCCGCCACCGAGTGCGGTGCCATGAATGACTGCAACGCTCGGCTTGTTGCAGCCTTCGATGACCTCGATCACCTCGGGCAGGCTCGGCGCCTGCGGCGGCTTGCCGAACTCCTTTATGTCCGCGCCGGCAATAAAGGTATTGCCCTCGCACACCAGCGCCACGGCACGGACCTGCTGGTCCGCTTCGGCGTGCTGAAAGGCCTTCAGCAGGCCTTCACGCACTGCCTGGCCAAGGGCGTTAACCGGTGGGTTGTTGACCGTGATCAGCGCGATATCGCCCTGAATTTCGAGCCGTACGACATCTGTCATGACTGGCCTCCGCTGAGTGAAATGCTGATTGGAATTGTAATTTCACGGAATCATGTTTCGCACAGCAGAATAAAGGAGTCACGTTACGCATGTCGATAGGCCGGCATTGCCCAGCAATCAGGCGGGGCAAAGGCGCGTAATGCGCGTCAGCGCTTGATATTGCCGGCAGCCGGACCGGCGTCGGACAGCACTATCAGTCAGAGGAATGTCGCCGCCAAAGCGGGCGCGGCGGCTTCAGCGGAAACGGCGTGCCGCGGGGCGCGAGCGAGCAGGTCGGGGTCGATACGCAGCAAACGCACCGTCCGCTCGCCGGAAAGGGAGGCGGGCTCGACGCCTTCCGGCAGATCGATCAGCAGTCGCGTCAGGTTGAGCACCAGCGCTTCGCGGCTGAGTGCGCCGGCGCCTAGGGCGTAGTAGGCCGCGATCACCTGGCGCAACTCCAGCGGCAGCGCCCATTGCGCGCGCAACGCCGAGCCAAAGCCTGCGGCCCGTTCCCGCAGGCAGCGTTGAAGACTCGACTCATCCAGCTCACCGCCACTGTCGAGCCAGTCCTGAAGGCTGCGTAATAGCGCCAGTTCTCCGATGTTCCTCAGGAGGCCGGCGCTGAAGCAGAGCTCTCTGTCCAGCTTCAGCTGCCGCGCCAACCAGCTGGCCAGGCGTGCGGTGCGCAGCGCTTGCGCGCCAAGCTGCGCACCCAGTTCGGCCAGACGTGGCTCGATCAGCCGGGCGTTGTGCTGCAGCGCGAGCTCGGTCACCAGCTGGAGACTGCGCGCAGCGCCGAGTCGGCGCTGTGCCTCGCCCAGGCTGAGGCATGGTGCGGCCTGTTGCGTACCGCTGCTGGCGACGCTGATCAGCCGCGCGGTCACCTGCGGGTCGCGGGCCAACAGCTCTTCGAGCTCGGCGAAATCCTGATCACCGCTCTGCAGACGCTGCAGCGCCACCAGCACCCCCTCCTGCAGCGGCGCGCCGCGGTTATGCGGGCGCATGCGCTCGAGAAAACTGTCCACGCTGTCTGTCGATGCAGGCGTCGTTATCCCTGCACGACCGGCCGAACGCGGCAACAGTTTGTCCAGGCGCTGGCGCAGGTCGTCGAGATCATAGGGTTTGCCCAGGTAGGCGGCGGGTGCCAGCGGCAGCACGGTGCGTACGCTGGCGGTATCGGTACGCGCGCTGATCAGCACGCAGGGCAGGCGCTGGGTCGGACCGTGGCGACGCAGTTCGCGCAGCAGTTGGCGGCCATCAAGGCCATCCAGCTCACCATCGACGATCAACAGGCTGGGCACCTGACGCTTGCACAGTTCCAGCGCAGCATGCCCATCGGCCGCTGGCTGCACGCGCATACCGGGGCGCAGTTCGCGCACCAGCTGACAAAGCTGATCCGCGCGCCAGGGCTCGTTGTAGGCAACCAGAACGAATGAAACTTGGGCGGAGATGCTCACTGCACTGCTCGCTGGAGATGTCACCACAGCCTAGCGACGGTGTAGGTAGATGGCGAAAGATCCTTGATGAGGGATCGCGCCAGTGGGGGCGCGATTCTGCACGGACCTATAGCAAACAGCCAGCCTCGGCCCCTGAGGCCAGCTGTCGCAGGTGGCTCAGATGCCCATGCAGAGATACTTGATCTCCAGGTAATCCTCGATGCCGTACTTCGAGCCCTCGCGGCCGAGACCGGAGGACTTCACGCCGCCGAACGGCGCCACTTCGGTAGAGATCAGCCCGGTATTGATGCCGACCATGCCGTACTCCAGCGCCTCAGCGACGCGGAACACCCGGCCCAGATCGCGCGCGTAGAAGTAGGAGGCCAGACCGAACTCGGTGTCGTTGGCCTTGGTGATCGCATCGGCCTCGTCCTTGAAGCGGAACAGCGGCGCCAACGGGCCGAAGGTCTCTTCCTTGGCCACCTTGGCGCTGTCCGGCACGTCGACCAGCACGGTCGGCTCGAAATAGCTGCCGCCAAGCGCATGGGCTTGGCCGCCCGCCACCAGTCGCGCGCCCTGGGCGACGGCATCCTCGATATGCTCGCGGACCTTGGCGGCAGCGCGATCATCGATCAGCGGGCCGAGATCCGTGCCCTCCTCCAGGCCATTACCGACCCGCAGCCTGGCCACCGCCGCCTGAAACTTCTCGGCGAAGGCGTCATACACGCCATCCTGCACATAGATGCGATTGACGCAGACGCAGGTCTGCCCCGCATTGCGGTACTTGGACTGCACGGCACCCTTCACCGCCTCGTCCAGATCGGCGTCGTCGAAGACGATGAACGGCGCATTGCCGCCCAGCTCGAGGGACACCTTCTTGATCCCCGGCGCGCACTGCTCCATCAGCTTGGCACCCACTTCGGTGGAGCCGGTGAAGGAAATCTTGCGGACCTTGGGGTTGGCGGTCAGCTCGTTGCCGATGTCGCCGGCCGAGCCGGTGACCACGCTGAGCACGCCCTTGGGAATCCCGGCGCGTTCGGCCAACTCGACCATCGCCAGTGCCGAGAACGGCGTCTGCGACGCAGGCTTGATCACCATGGTGCAGCCGGCAGCCAGTGCCGGGCCGGCTTTGCGGGTGATCATCGCTGCCGGGAAATTCCACGGCGTGATCGCCGCGGTCACGCCGATCGGCTGCTTGATGACGATGATGCGTTTGTCTTTCTGATGGCCAGGAATGGTATCGCCGTAGATGCGCTTGGCTTCCTCGGCGAACCACTCGATGAAGGAGGCCGCGTAGGCGATCTCGCCCTTGGCCTCGGCCAGCGGCTTGCCCTGCTCCAGGGTCATCAGGCGGCCCAAATCGTCCTGGTTCTCCATCAAAAGCTCGAACCAGCGGCGCAGCTTCTGCGAACGCTCCTTGGCGGTCAGATCACGCCAGGCCGGCAGCGCACGCTCGGCGGCATCGACGGCGCGACGGGTTTCGGCGGCGCCCATCTTCGGCACCGTGCCGAGCGTTTCGCCGGTGGCCGGGTTGTTCACGCTGATGGTCTGGCCGCTGTCGGCATCGACCCAGGCGCCATCGATATAGGCCTGCTGACGGAACAGAGCGGTGTCTTTGAGTTGCATGGCAGTCTCCTCGGGCATCGTAGCGGCAGGCCCGCTGCGGAAAGTTTGGCTGATACGACGATCATCTGAACCGTCCTTCGCCGCCCGGTTCCTGTCGCCGCATTGCACTGCGAACGGCCATGCTAGGACCGCAGCCACTGGCCCGGCAAGCTCATGACGCATGACGTTGTCGCGCCATTGACCAGCCTGATACATCGCACGGCCTGTCACGACTTGTTACCCAAACCCTACTACTGGCCGGGGTATAGTTGCGCGCGAGCGGCCTCGGCCGCCGATAACCAAGGATCGATAAGGAGTTACCGTGAAAGCATTGATGACAGGCGCCATGGCCGCCGCCCTGCTGGCCAGCACTGCCGTCCAGGCGCAGATGAAACCGGAAGAGATGGTCGAAACCCGCCAGGCCGGCTACCAGTTCATGTCGTGGAACATGGGCAAGATCAAGGCCCAGGTAGTCGATGGCAAGGAGCCCTACGACCAGGCCAAGGTAGCTGCCGCTGCCAATGCCATCGCCGCCATCGCAAACTCCGGCATGGGCAGCCTGTACAGCCCGGACACCACCACCGCACAGCTGGGCAAGACGACTCGCCTGAAGCCTGAGTTCTTCCAGAATCTCGACGAAGCCGGGCGCATCGGCCGCGACTTCACCGCCGCCGCCAACCAGCTCGCCAAGGTCGCAGCGGAAGGCGACCAAGCCGCGATCAAGAAGGCCTTCGGTGACGTCGGCGGCAGCTGCAAGTCCTGCCACGACAAGTTCCGCGCCGACTGACCCATCGCAGCCAGCCGACACCAACCCGTCGGCTGGCTTACCAGTCCAGGCTCGGTGCGACCGCGGCGGGTTCCGGCTCCAGCCAATCCCCTACCGCTTGCACACCCCATACGCAAGCCGCACCCAGCGCAATCGCCAGCACCGCCGCAAACAGCGAACCACCGCGGGCATCCTGCTGGGTCGGGTGCTCGCGCTGCGTTCCTCCTGCAATCATCGCGCGCACCAGCGGACGGCGCATCACCAGCGTGTAATAGATGATGGCCCCGATGTGCATGCCGATCAGCACCAGCAGCAGCCACTTTGCCTGCCGATGCAGGCCGCTCAGCGCGCTGCCGGTTTCGCTGCTGACCAACGTATAAAGCGGGCCCTGGAAGGCGATGTCATCGGTTGCCATCAAGCCGCTGGTCACCTGAAAGCTCACCAGCAGTAGCATGGCCAGCACCGAAAAAGCACCAAGCGGGTTGTGTCCGGCCTCGCGCCAGTTGCCCTGCAGATAGTCCTTCACACCGACGGTTGCCGCGAAGATCCGCGACCAGCGTGCGTAGGTCGACCCGACGAAGCCCCACACCAGACGAAATACCAGCAGCCCCAGCACCAGCAGACCGAGCCGGCCATGCCAGGGCATCAGATTGCCGCCCACCCAGCCGGTGACGACGGCTGCGATCACCGCCCCGGCGAACAACCAGTGAAACAGCCGCAGCGGCGCATCCCAGAGTTTGATATGGCCCGACATCTCCATCCCCTCGCCATTCGAACACCCACAGCCCCCGGCCGCGACACGCAAGGGTACCAGCCGGACCAGCCTCGGGCAGCTGCGAAAAAGCCGCACCTGGACCGTATCCGTCCGGCCGCACCAGCATGGACGCCCGTCAACGACATGCGTATGATTGCGCCCCGCAACGCATCCGTAGCTCAGCTGGATAGAGTACTGCCCTCCGAAGGCAGAACTCATTGAGTTGAGCCAAGGTGCAGAAAGATGTCAAAGCACGATATTTTACCGCTACGCACCCGTAGCTCAGCTGGATAGAGTACCGCCCTCCGAAGGCGGGGGTCACAGGTTCGAATCCTGTCGGGTGCGCCATTTCTCCTTGAAACTCAGAAACTTACTAGAACCAAGCAACCATTGCCGGTTTGCTACGGCTCTTGCGTGCGCCTGCGCTTACTTCTTTCGCTGTTTGCTGGAATGACACCTGCCCTCAACCATCGGAAACAGGCAGATTTGGCCTCGTGCCCATATCGTGCCCGTTCTGTGCCCAGACATTTTTGGTACGCCGGAAGCACTGGCGATTATGAGTGCTGCCTGCTGTGCCTAAGAAAACTCTTAGGAAAACATGGACTCTCCCTCCCACTAAGCCGCAGTTGCGGTTGTAGGGGTGGCATGAGCCACAAACGTTGGCCTACCTGCTTTCGCGGGCAGAGGCTTGTGCCTCGCAGTCACGGCCGTCCCAGCGTGTGTTGCGGTGTCCAGGCGTCGAGCAATAAAAATTTGACGCTGTTCTGATCCCTCGGCAATACACAGCCGCAGCGATGCATTCACTCACTGAGTTTTTTCGGTACGATGGCCCAGCAAGCTGAGCAGCGTTGCGTGGGTTTGAGTTAGCGGGTTTTGGCCAGATGCAGCACGGAACCAACTTCGTGTACTACTTCCAGCAAGCGGGACGGAAATCTTGACATCCTCCCCGCCCTAAAGGACGGGGATTCCCTCTACAGGACGGCCATGCCCGACCGCAAGAATGTTCTTGGCCGCATTGATGTCGCGGTCGTGAGTGACACCACACTCACTGCAAGTCCATTCTCTTATTCGCAAACCTGATCTACCCTTCGGACTACTGTCGGAAATGCAACCGCAGCACGAGCAGGCTTGGGTGGTGTACGACTCGCTGACCTCTTTAAAAACAATGCCTGCGCTATCGCATTTGTATTCCAGCATTGTTTTCAGCATCGACCAGCCAGCGTCCAGCACTGACTTGGCCATCTTGGTTTTGGCCAGCGAGGATGATTTCACATTGCCAACGTAGACTTCCCCCGCACGGTTCACCAATTGACGGCTGAACTTGTGCAAGGCGTCTTTGCGCCGGTTGGCAATCTTGGCGTGAATGTTTTTGACACGTTTTTTATTTCCGGCGCGTTGTGCAACAGCCAGCTTCGACTCCAGATCACGGTAGAACCGGCCAGCTTCTAGCTTGGTGCCGTCCGAGCAGGTAGCGGTATCTTTCAGCCCAAGGTCGATACCGATCTTGTCTTGACCGGCGGGCATGTCCGCCTCAACTTCAACCACGACATTGAAATACCAGCGACCACGGGCGTCCTCGTTGAACGAGGCAGACTTGAACGTGTACAACGCTAGGTCGTAGCTGTCCCAGACCTTGAAGTAGTGTCCGTTGTAGTACACCTGCCCGTTTTTCCACTTCGCCATGCCGGTATTGATTGGAACCCAACCCAGCGAGCGGCGAGCACCCCCGGATTTACGCCAGTTGAGCCGCGCCTTCTTGAACTGCTTACGGCGGATAACGTACTCAGCACCCACTTTCTGAACCGTGTGGCTGTGCAGCCCCAGTTCTTTGTGTGCGCCTTGAGTGTACTTCTGAATATCGTAGGCAGACAAAAACACACCCTGCTCTTTGATAGAGCGGTGACTGAGTTCGTTCACATAGTTCCAGACAAAGTTGACTGACCGTGCCATTTGGTTCAGCAGCGGTCGATGCTTGTCTCGGACACGGACTTTCAAGGTCTTGGTGTGTTTCATATATTCGATTATAATTGGTCTATGAAAGAAAACAACCCATACAGAACAGGCAGGCACTGCGTTTTTGAGCTACATGCTCATTTGGTCTTTATTACAAAGTACCGAGGCGTAGTGTTCACTGATGAAAATCTTAGGTCGCTGGAAAGTATCTTTCGCAGCGTGTGTGAGGACTTTGAAACGGAGCTTGTGGAGTTTAATGGTGAAGCCGACCATGTTCACCTGCTGGTGAACTTTCCGCCGAAGGTGTCTGTGTCGAAACTGGTTAATAGCCTGAAAGGTGTGTCGAGTCGGAGGCTCAAGCAACTGCACCCAGAGTTAATCAAGCCTGCGTATATGAAGAACGCGCTATGGAGTCCCAGTTACTACGCCGGTAGTGTTGGTGGTGCGCCTATTTCAGTGATACGCCAATACATCGAGCAGCAAACCCGACCCCATTAAGGAAGGCTACAGCCTTCCAGCGCTATCCTTCCCCGCACTAAAAGTACGGGGCTTGTCGCGCATTTTGGTCAGATCTTTTCTTCGCTGGATTTCCGAATCCAAAATCCTGAAGCGAATCACTCACTGTCGACACTAGTGTTGGCGCTGATGGAAAATTGACCCACCCTGCCGATTGAAATTTGACCCAGGGCGGATTGCTGATTTTGTTACCAGCAACTGTGGATAAGTCTACCAGCGCAGCTGCTGTTGCCCCCACTCCTTCG
>NZ_JACXXG010000068.1 GCF_014764705.1 Stutzerimonas kunmingensis | reverse complement strand
GACGCCGGGCACCTCGGACTAACAATGCCACCCCTGCGTCGCTGCGCTCCGACTGCCTGTCCGAATGATCGTGGAACAGGTGTCCGGATCAGCGTGGGCTGAGTGTCCGAATGGCGTGGAATCCGCAGCTTCAGGGCAGAACACCAAGGCCGGATGACGCACGGACTCTGATGACTCGAAATCTGGGCTTGGCTGGAGCTGCCGATTATTTCGGTGCGCAGTTGAGCAACTCTGAGTTAGCTAGCCTTGAAAGCGACCTTTTCACCGAGCTGGCCAGCGTTCGCCTTTTCGATGATGCGTTGAAGTCGCTAAATCAGCTAAAGAACGCCGGCCTGAAGCTCGCGTTGTGCTCCAATCTCGCAGCCCCATATGCGATTCCGGCCAAACTGTTACTGCCGTCGTTCGATGTTTACGGATGGAGCTTTGAGGTTGGGACAATAAAGCCTGAGCCTGCAATCTATCGTCAGATGATCGAACAGCTTGGCTGCGAAGCCTCCGCTATCGCAATGATCGGTGACACGTTGCAAGCCGATATGCTTGGTCCAATTGGGCAAGGCATGCGGGGCTACCACCTACAGCGTGAAGGAAAAGCCGATCAGTGCGGCTTCGTCTCGCTGATGGACTTTGCAGCCCACGTTCTGCAATACCCACCGTCCGCCATCGGCTAAAGCGGCGTCGCCAGTTTTAGCTGACGCCGCTAGACCCGGATGGCTTACAGGCATGAAGACACCCTTTTTCTGTAACGGGAGCTCCTTCAACCCTTGAGCGCCAGAATACGCCGAGCGCCGTTGAGAACGATGAATCCCACAACGGTACCGATAATCAGGTCTGGGTAGTTGGACCCAGTCCAAGCGACGAGCGCTCCGGCGACTATAACGCCCATGTTGATGACCACATCATTGGCGGAGAATATCCAGCTCGCTTTCATGTGAGCACCACCTTCCCGGTGTTTGGAAATCAGCAGCAAACAACCCGTGTTGGCAAGCAATGCCAGGAACGCGACGGCCATCATTCAGCGACTCGGGCTCGCTGCCGAATATAAAGCGTCTGACCACCTCTACGAGCACGCCGAGGGCCAAAATCAGCTGGAGCACACCAGCAAGGTGTGCAGCACGCACCTGCAGATTGACGCTGCGCCCAACCGCATAAAGGGCCAGGCCGTACACTGCCGCGTCAGCGAACATGTCGAGCGAATCGGCAATCAGACCCGCGGACCTGGCGATCAGGCCAGCAGTCATCTCTACCACGAACATGAAGGCGTTGATGCCTAACAGTAAACGTAGGGAGCGGGATTCCTGTGTAGAGTTCGCCGGATTCTCGGCGGCTTTGATCATCTCTGGGTCTGCCGCGACAGTTTTCTGAAGAGTGGCGCCTAGCCCTAACGTCGCCAGCTTTTTGGTTATGGGCTCAACGGCACTGTCATGCATGACATCTAACCGACGGTCCGACAGATCAAAAGTCAGCTTCCGAACTCCGTCCAAACCATTCAGCGCCAAGCGGATCATTCGCTCTTCTGATGGACAATCCATCTTGGGTACGGCGTAAACACTGACCCATTGCCCCGTCGTATCGGAAGGGTTTTGCATATCGGCATCAGCGGCTGGTGTCGCATCGCAGCCGCAGGGACCATCGGACTTGCTCATGATACGGCTCCACTTGAAATCGAAGATGGGATCATTAAAAGCCTTATAGCTACTATAAGGTCAATAACGCAGAGCCGATGAGGATTCACACGATGCGCATTGGTCAGTTAGCAAGGCTAATAGGGATTGATACACAGACGATCCGCTTCTATGAGCAGCAGGGCTTGTTGCCACCGCCTGATCGCCAGGCGAACGGCTATCGTGTCTACACCGAGAAGCATGGCGAGCGGCTAGCCTTCATCCGGCGCTGCCGAATCTTGAATCTGTCACTTCCAGAGATTCACGCACTCCAAAGCTACCAGGATGACCCTCGCCAGCCTTGTACGGCCGTCAATGCCTTACTCGATGATCACATTTCTCAAGTCAGATCTCAGATAACCGCTCTGCAGTCACTCGAACGACAACTCGTTTCACTGCGGGCTAATTGCAACGATGGGCGGGAAGTTGAGGCTTGCGGCATTCTCGCCGGAATTAGCGAGGACGCATGCATTAAATGAATGGCGTTGGGGCTCGCGGGCCTGATTACCCGACCAACGTGCGTGCCCCCAAATGGTTGCTCGTCCCTGTGGTTTGTGCGCCTTTGTAGTGGCGTTCGTCTCCATGCCGTATCACTTTTCAGTCAGGCGTGCCGAGGAAAGGTGAGTTCGAATGTGGTCCGACCGCCTTTGCTGGCGACAACCACGTGGCCTTTGTGGAGGTTCATCACTGAACGGACAATCGCTAGCCCCAATCCTGCCCCGCGAGGTTGTATGCCGTTAACGCGGTAAAAGCGGTCGAACAGATGTGGGAGATGATCTGATTCGATAGTCGCGCCATGATTGGTGACAGCCAGCGAGACGATGTCTACGTCCTCCTCAAGGATCTTAAGTTCGACCGTGCTGCCAGTATTCGAATGCCGCAGCGCGTTGGATAGCAGGTTGGAAATGGCCCGCTGGACCATAAGTCGATTTCCCAAAATCATGGCATCGCCCGTTACTGTCGTAGCGACTCCCGCTTCTTCGGCAAGGACTTCGAAGTATTCACATACGCGCCTCGCCTCGCTTCCTAAGGATAATTGTTCGAGCTTCAGTGCTGGGCTGGCGTGGCTGGCCTGGGCGAGAAACAGCATGTCTGACACGATTCGATCCATGCGTTCGAGTTCTTCAACCGACCACTCGATCACCTCCCGATAATGCTCCTTGCTTCGCTCACGCACCAAAGTCACCTGCGCCTTGCCTATCAGGTTGTTCAGCGGAGTTTTTAGCTCATGAGCCACATCGTCCGAGAATTGTGACAGTTGCTGAACGCCGTCATCGAGTCGATGAAGCATTACGTTGAGGCTGTGCGCCAATGCCTGGAGCTCTTGCGGAAGCCGATCGGTGCGGATTCGGGGTGATAGGTCCTGTGTCGATACCTTAGTCGCCAAGGCCCGGAACTTGCGCAGCGGTCGCAAACCATTTTGGGCGATTAGCCATCCAGCCAATCCGATCAATATCAGTAGCATCGGCACGGTCACTAAGGCCGAGCGCAGAAATGCAGCCACTAGCCGTTGATCGGCACTGCGATCTTGCGAAAGTAAAAGCGTCATTGGAGCCAGTCCCGGGACTTGGATTTGCTTGCGCCCGGTTAGCATCTGCACGCGATCTTTCGTTGTCCAGCCAAGATAGTCGCCGTCCCTGCTCACGAGATCCAGCTGCTGCGGCGCATTGGCGAAGCGGCCGATACTGAAAATGGGTGATTTCGCTGTATCGCCGATGACCGTAATCGAAAGGTTGTCATGGCCGAGTACCGTATCGCTCAGTGCGTGTTGCCAGGAGCGGCCCATACGGGCTTTGGTGTCTTCGAGGAGTCCATGATCGATCTGCGAGAGCTTGGCCGTCACTTCCTCCTGGGCGCGCAGTTCCAGTTGGCGCACCAGTACCCAGTAGCTCAGTGCAATCAGCAGCGCGACCAAAGCGGCGCCGGTAAGTGTGATTTGTAGCGCGAGACGCGATGCGAGGCTGAGTGGCTTCAAGGCCGCGCCTCCAGCACGTAGCCCACACCCCGGATGGTGTGTATCAGGCGATCGCCGAAGGGTTCGTCCACTTTCATCCGCAGGCGACGAATCGCAACATCCACCACATTGGTATCGCAGTCGAAGTTGATGTCCCACACCATGGCAGTTATTTCCGTACGCGTGAGGACTTCGCCAGTCCGGCGCATGAGCAGATGCAGTAACGCAAATTCTTTGCTGGTGAGGTCGATACGCTGACCGCTCCGGTAAGCCCTATGCCGGCCCGGGTCCAGTTCGAGGTCGGCTACACGCAGGTTGCTCGGAAGTGCGACTGCCTCGCCTCGCCGCAACAGTGTCCGGATACGGGCAAGCAGCTCGGGGAACTGGAACGGCTTGACCAGATAGTCGTCGGCGCCCGATTCCAAGCCGCGGACTTTTTGCTCTAAGCGGCCATTGGCAGTCAGCATGATGACGCGTGTCTGCTTACGCCGCCTGATGAGTTTGAGCACCTCCCACCCATCCATGGTTGGCAGATTCACATCTAGCAGCACGATGTCATAGTCGTTCTGCAGTGCCAGGTGAAATCCATCGAGGCCATCACTTACGCAATCGACCAAGTAACCACATTCGATAAGACCCTGTTGCAAGTATTCCGCAGCTTTGATCTCGTCTTCGACAACCAGGATGCGCATGTTTTCAGGTAACTCGGCAAGGAGGTGCGCGGTAAGCGGAACCAAAAAATAAGGTTCTTCGCGGAGTCTGGGGGAAGAGCGAGTTGACAGTCAGGGAAGCAGGTAAATTGGCAGTCGCCAAACACACCCTTCACCTGTCCCTGCTGTCGCCGTGCATCCTATTGATCTTGCCGCTTT
>NZ_JACXXG010000067.1 GCF_014764705.1 Stutzerimonas kunmingensis | reverse complement strand
TGCTCACTCGCGCATAACCGATCTTCATCAAAAGTACCGTTTACTCGACTACGTTAGTAATAGTTGAACTTTGATAAAGCGTACCAGTTATTTGAACCGTAGCGTGGGGAGCTTAACGAACCGAGCCATTCCTCGATAGAGTTCGGCAAAACCTTCGTTTTGTCGAACCATTGCATCGCCCTTTGTGATTGGCGTATAAACACACAAACACCTATTAGCGGAGAACGCTATGAATACCATTCGCTGGAATGTCGCCGTCTCGGCCGACACCGACCAGTCGCTTCGGATGTTTCTGGCCAGCCAGGGCGGCGGCCGTAAGGGCGACCTGTCGCGCTTCATCGAAGAAGCGGTACGGGCACACATCCTGGAGCTGAGCGCTGAGCAGGCCAAGGCCGCTAACGCCCATCTGAGTGAGGCAGAATTGACCAACGCGGTTGACGAAGCGCTCGACTGGGCACGTAAGCGCTGATGCGGGTCGTGTTGGATACCAACATCCTGTTCAGCGCCCTGATCTCGCCACATGGCGCGCCCGATGCGATCTACCGTGCCTGGCGGGCGGCGCGTTTCGAGGTGGTGACCTCGCGGATGCAACTCGATGAAATTCGTCGAGCCAGCCGCTATCCCAAGCTTCAGGCCATCCTACAGCCCGCCAAGGTGGGCGCCATGATCAATAACCTGCAACGGGCTGTGGTACTGGAGCGCCTGACCATCGAGGTCGAAGCCGATGATCCGGATGACTCGTTTTTGCTGGCCATGGCCTTGGCGGGCGATGCGGACTACCTGGTAACCGGTGATCGCCGCGCCGGCCTGCTGCAACGCGGGCACATCGAACGCACGCGGATCGTCACGCCCGCCGTGTTCTGCGTCGAGGTGCTGTGATCAATGCCGGTCGGTTTTCTGACTCAAGAGCAACGCGACGGTTTTGGCCGCTATGTTGATTCGCCCAGCCGTGAAGAGCTGGAACGTTACTTCCACCTGAGCGATGAAGACCGTGAAGCCATCCAGGTGCTGCGGGGTAACCATAACCGTCTGGGTTATGCCGTTCTGCTGACCACCGTCCGCTTCGTTGGCGTTCTGCCGGACAAGCCCGCCGCCGTGCCGGTGGAAGTCCTGCAGGTGCTTTGCCGACAACTGGCGATTCCAGACCCCGACTGCCTCCAGCGCTATAGCGATCATCGCCGCTGGATACATGCCACCGATATTCAGAACCGCTTTGGCTATCGTCATTTCACCGATCCGGGCATCGGCTTTCGCTTGAGCCGCTGGCTGTATGCCCTCTGCTGGACGGGCACCGACCGGCCGGGAGTGCTGTTTGAGCGAGCCACCTCGTGGCTGTTCACACAGAAAGTCCTCCTGCCTGGTGTGTCTCAACTAGAGCGCTTTATCGCCCAGTTGCGCAGTCGGGTCGAAGAACGCCTCTGGTTTACGCTGGGCCGCAGCGTGACTGAGGAACAGCGATTGCAACTGCAAGACTTGCTGACGGTGGCCGAAGGCAACCGCAGCTCCCGGCTGGATCAATTGCGCTCCGGCCCGGTCATGGTCAGTGGCCCCGCGTTGATTCGGGCACTGCGCCGGCTCGATGACGTGCGCGGCATCGGCATCACCTTGCCGGCGGCGGCGCACATCCCTCCCAGCCGTATCGCCGCCCTGGCCCGCTTCGCCAACACGGCCAAGGTCACCGCGATTAATCGGCTGCCGGCGTCGCGGCGGATGGCGACACTGGTGGCCTTCGCACTCTGCCTGGAGGCGACTGCGCACGACGACGCACTGGAAGTCCTGGAGGCCTTGCTGCGCGACCTGTTCAGCAACGCGGAGAAGGCCGACAAGAAAGCCCGCATGCGCAGCCTGAAAGACCTGGATCGGTCGGCCGCGACGCTCGCCGCCGCGTGCAAGGTCGTGCTGGACAGCTCGATCAGCGATGACAACGTGCGCGCCCGGCTGTTCAACGACCTGCCGAGGACCACCCTGGAAAAGGCCCTGGAAGAGGTCAACGCGCTGATCCGCCCGGTAGATGACGTCTATTTTCTTGCATTGGAAGCGCGCTACCGCAGCGTGCGCCGCTTCCTGCCCGACCTGCTCAAGCACATCCGCTTCGGCTTCAGCCCGGCCGGCAAGGGCGTGGCGGCTAGTCTGGAGTGGCTGCAACTGAACCTGCCGCGCCGGAAGCCAGAGGATGACGCGCCGCAGGAGATCGTGGCCAAGGCTTGGCAGAAGCACATCACCCGCGAAGATGGCTCCCTCGACATGGGTGCCTATGTGTTCTGCACGCTCGATGCGCTGCGCACGGCCCTGCGCCGCCGCGATGTCTTCGTCTCGCCCAGTTGGCGCTATGCCGACCCGCGCCTTGGCCTGCTCGACGGTGCCGAATGGCTGGCGGCGCGACCGATCATCTGCCGGTCACTGGGCCTGACCATCGACGCCAAAACCACCCTGGACGCCTTGTCCGTCGAGCTGGATGCAACCTGGCTGGCAGTAGCCGCGCGCCTGCCCGACAACCCGGCGATTCAACTGAGCGAGAACACCGAGGGCAAGACCGAACTGTCGCTCGGGGCGCTGGACAAGCTGGACGAGCCCTGCTCGTTGCTGCAACTGCGGGCGGCCGTGTCTGACCTGATGCCGCGTGTCGATCTGCCGGAAATCCTCTTGGAAATCGCCGCCCGCACTGGCTTTTCCGAGGCCTTCACCCATGTCTCCGAACGCAATGCACGCGCCGACAACCTGGTCACCAGCCTCTGCGCGGTGCTGTTGGGCGGGGCCTGCAACACCGGCCTGGAGCCCTTGATCCGCACCGACAACCCGGCGCTGCGCCGTGACCGGCTGTCCTGGGTCAGCCAGAATTATATCCGCGACGACACCCTGTCAGCGGCTAACGCCATCCTGGTCGGAGCGCAAAGCCAACTGGAACTGGCCCAAGTCTGGGGTGGCGGCGAGGTCGCCTCCGCCGATGGCATGCGCTTCGTCGTACCGGTGCGCACCGTGCATGCCGGCCCCAATCCGAAGTATTTCGGCACCGGCCGGGGTGTCACCTGGTACAACCTGATTTCCGACCAATTCTCCGGCCTCAACGCCATCACCGTGCCCGGCACGCTGCGCGACAGCCTGGTGTTGCTGGCGGTCGTGCTGGAACAGCAGACCGAGTTGCAGCCGACGCAAATCATGACCGACACCGGGGCCTACAGCGATGTGGTGTTCGGGCTCTTCCGCCTACTTGGCTACCACTTCAGTCCGCGGCTGGCCGATGTCGGCGGTACCCGCTTCTGGCGCACGCGCCCGGACGCGGACTACGGCAAGCTCAACGGGCTGGCCCGCCAGTCGGTCAAACTCGACCTGATCGCCGAGCACTGGGACGACCTGCTGCGCCTGGCCGGCTCGCTCAAACTCGGCCGGGTGCCGGCGACTGGCATCATGCGCACGCTGCAAACGGGAGATAGACCCACCCGGCTGGCCCAGGCGCTGGCCGAATTCGGGCGGATCGAAAAGACTCTGCACACGTTGACCTATATCGACGACGAGTCCAAGCGCCGCGCCACCCTGACCCAGTTGAACCGAGGCGAAGGCCGGCACAGCCTGGCCCGCGCCGTGTTCCACGGCAAACGCGGCGAGCTCCGCCAGCGCTACCGCGAAGGCCAGGAAGACCAGCTCGGTGCTCTGGGCCTGGTGGTGAACATCATCGTGCTGTGGAACACCCTCTACATGACGGCGGCCGTGGAACGGCTCAAGCAGCACGGCTATCCAGTGCTGGAAGAGGATTTGGCCCGGCTATCGCCGCTGATCTACGAGCACATCAACATGCTCGGGCGGTATTCCTTTGCGGTACCGGAAGAAGTTGCGCGCGGCGAGCTGCGGCCACTGCGTAATCCAGACGACGACCTGTGATCCCCCTAAACGCTATGAGCAACACCCAAGCTGCTGCTGGATCGGCGGGCACTTCACCGAGCCGAACGAACAGAAAACGCAGCAATCCCCTGGGTTGGGGCGCAGCAGCGCCTTGCAGTTGCTGCACTCGTAATAGAACTGGCAGGCGTCCGTGGGCATGGTTTCCGGCTTGGCGAAGCCGCAGCGCGGGCAAGTCAGCACGGACTCAAGGACAATGGCGCTCATCGTGACCTCACTTCTGCACTGTGGAGGGGTATCCCGCGTTCGCGGTCGCCTCAGTCAGTGCCTCGGGCTGGGCCTTATCGGGATCGTAGGTGACGGTCGCCGTCTTCTGGTCGAAATTGACCTGGACGTCACTCACGCCGGACACCTTCTCCAGCGACTTCTTGACCGTGATCGGACAGAGTCCGCACGTCATGTTCTGCACGTCGAGCGTGACGGTTTTCGGGGGAGCCGCCAGCGCCACGAAGGGCAAGGCGAAAAGCACGGCGATCAGCAGTTTGCGCATGGTTAATCTCCTTCAGTAGAACAGCGGGGCGAGCCACGGCACGGCCAATAGGCCGAGCAGCAGCACGCTGACGATCCAGAACACGAGTCGCTGTCGCACGAGCGTGCGCGGATCGGCGCAGGGTGTACCTGGCGTACAAACCTGTGGCACCAGGTAGAGCTTGCGGAATGCCAATCCCAGGAACAGTAGAGTCAACCCGATGAAGAGGGGGCGTAGTGGCTCCATCATGGTCAGAGCGCCCACCCACGTACCGCCGACACCGAGTGCCAACAGCACCAGTGGCCCGACACAGCACACCGACGCACCGATGGCGGTCAGCGAACTCGCGACCAGCGAGCCTTTCCCGGTGAGTTGCATCCCCATTCCCATCTCCTGAGCCTGATTGCCTAGGTGCTATTCTAAACTCCGTACCAAAGTACGGAATCAAGGAGAAAGTGATGGCCACAGAGCTGACCATTGGCAAGCTGGCAGACGCCGCCGGGGTGAACGTCGAGACGATCCGCTACTACCAGCGACGCGGGCTGCTGGATGAACCAGCCAAACCCTTGGGTGGCCATCGGCGCTATCCGGTGGACATGGTGAAGCGACTGCGTTTCATCAAGCGGGCTCAGGCGCTGGGTTTCACGCTCTCGGAAGTCGGTGGACTGCTGACGCTGGATGAGTCGTGCGCCTGTGCCGAAACGCGAGCACGGGCTGCACGCAAGCTCGCGTTGATCGAGCAGAAGATGGCCGACTTGGTCGTCATGCAGCAACTGTTAGGCGAACTGGTGCAGCAATGTGATGCGGGAGACGGCGGAACGATCTGCCCGATCATCGAGGCACTGATCAGAGAGTAATGCCTGGCGGGTGAGCTGGAGATCGGAAAGCCCCTTTACCAGAGCGTGTGAAAACGCACTGACGCCAGAAAAATCCAACGCCCCGACTGGTTCGGGGCGTTGGTGTTTTTGATGCTTGGAAATGGAAAGCGGGATTTACCCCAACAGCTCGATCAACCGACGGGCA
>NZ_JACXXG010000066.1 GCF_014764705.1 Stutzerimonas kunmingensis | reverse complement strand
TTGGGAAAGGAGCTTGACGATGACCTACTCTCACATGGGGAGACCCCACACTACCATCGGCGATGCGTCGTTTCACTACTGAGTTCGGGAAGGGATCAGGTGGTTCCAACGCTCTATGGTCGTCAAGCAATTCAGTTGCTGCCTCGGGGTTTAGCCGCTGCAGCCAATCGGGTATGTGATGAATTGGTATTGCGTGTTCGTGCAGATTTTCGGTCTGTTTGTCGACTTTCCGTCTAACAGCCAAATTGTTTGGGTGTTATATGGTCAAGCCTCACGGGCAATTAGTATTGGTTAGCTCAACGCCTCACAGCGCTTACACACCCAACCTATCAACGTCGTAGTCTTCGACGGCCCTTCAGGGAGCTCAAGGCTCCAGTGAGATCTCATCTTGAGGCAAGTTTCCCGCTTAGATGCTTTCAGCGGTTATCTCTTCCGAACGTAGCTACCCGGCAATGCCACTGGCGTGACAACCGGAACACCAGAGGTTCGTCCACTCCGGTCCTCTCGTACTAGGAGCAGCCCCTCTCAAATCTCAAACGTCCACGGCAGATAGGGACCGAACTGTCTCACGACGTTCTAAACCCAGCTCGCGTACCACTTTAAATGGCGAACAGCCATACCCTTGGGACCGGCTTCAGCCCCAGGATGTGATGAGCCGACATCGAGGTGCCAAACACCGCCGTCGATATGAACTCTTGGGCGGTATCAGCCTGTTATCCCCGGAGTACCTTTTATCCGTTGAGCGATGGCCCTTCCATACAGAACCACCGGATCACTAAGACCTACTTTCGTACCTGCTCGACGTGTCTGTCTCGCAGTCAAGCGCGCTTTTGCCTTTATACTCTACGACCGATTTCCGACCGGTCTGAGCGCACCTTCGTACTCCTCCGTTACTCTTTAGGAGGAGACCGCCCCAGTCAAACTACCCACCATACACTGTCCTCGATCCGGATAACGGACCAGAGTTAGAACCTCAAAGTTGCCAGGGTGGTATTTCAAGGATGGCTCCACGCGAACTGGCGTCCACGCTTCAAAGCCTCCCACCTATCCTACACAAGCAAATTCAAAGTCCAGTGCAAAGCTATAGTAAAGGTTCACGGGGTCTTTCCGTCTAGCCGCGGATACACTGCATCTTCACAGCGATTTCAATTTCACTGAGTCTCGGGTGGAGACAGCGCCGCCATCGTTACGCCATTCGTGCAGGTCGGAACTTACCCGACAAGGAATTTCGCTACCTTAGGACCGTTATAGTTACGGCCGCCGTTTACCGGGGCTTCGATCAAGAGCTTCGCTTGCGCTAACCCCATCAATTAACCTTCCGGCACCGGGCAGGCGTCACACCCTATACGTCCACTTTCGTGTTTGCAGAGTGCTGTGTTTTTAATAAACAGTCGCAGCGGCCTGGTATCTTCGACCGGCATGGGCTTACGTAGTAAATACTTCACCCTCACCGGCGCACCTTCTCCCGAAGTTACGGTGCCATTTTGCCTAGTTCCTTCACCCGAGTTCTCTCAAGCGCCTTGGTATTCTCTACCCAACCACCTGTGTCGGTTTGGGGTACGGTTCCTAGTTACCTGAAGCTTAGAGGCTTTTCCTGGAAGCATGGCATCAACCACTTCGCTTTCTAAAAGAAAGCTCGTCATCAGCTCTCGGCATTAAGATCCCGGATTTACCTAAGATCTCTGCCTACCACCTTAAACAAGGACAACCAACGCCTTGCTGGCCTAGCCTTCTCCGTCCCCCCATCGCAGTAACTAGAAGTACGGGAATATTAACCCGTTTCCCATCGACTACGCTCTTCAGCCTCGCCTTAGGGACCGACTCACCCTGCGTCGATTAACGTTGCGCAGGAACCCTTGGTCTTTCGGCGTGCGAGTTTTTCACTCGCATTGTCGTTACTCATGTCAGCATTCGCACTTCTGATACCTCCAGCCAGCTTCTCAACTGACCTTCACAGGCTTACAGAACGCTCCTCTACCGCTCAACTTGCGTTGAACCCGTAGCTTCGGTACCTGGTTTGAGCCCCGTTACATCTTCCGCGCAGGCCGACTCGACTAGTGAGCTATTACGCTTTCTTTAAAGGGTGGCTGCTTCTAAGCCAACCTCCTAGCTGTCTAAGCCTTCCCACATCGTTTCCCACTTAACCAGGATTTTGGGACCTTAGCTGACGGTCTGGGTTGTTTCCCTTTTCACGACGGACGTTAGCACCCGCCGTGTGTCTCCCGTGCTGACACTTGCTGGTATTCGGAGTTTGCATCGGTTTGGTAAGTCGGGATGACCCCCTAGCCGAAACAGTGCTCTACCCCCAGCAGTGATACACGAGGCGCTACCTAAATAGCTTTCGAGGAGAACCAGCTATCTCCGAGCTTGATTAGCCTTTCACTCCGATCCACAGGTCATCCGCTAACTTTTCAACGGTAGTCGGTTCGGTCCTCCAGTCAGTGTTACCTAACCTTCAACCTGCCCATGGATAGATCGCCCGGTTTCGGGTCTATTCCCAGCGACTAGACGCCCTATTAAGACTCGCTTTCGCTACGCCTCCCCTATTCGGTTAAGCTCGCCACTGAAAATAAGTCGCTGACCCATTATACAAAAGGTACGCAGTCACCTAACAAAGTAGGCTCCCACTGCTTGTACGCATACGGTTTCAGGTTCTATTTCACTCCCCTCTCCGGGGTTCTTTTCGCCTTTCCCTCACGGTACTGGTTCACTATCGGTCAGTCAGTAGTATTTAGCCTTGGAGGATGGTCCCCCCATATTCAGACAAAGTTTCTCGTGCTCCGTCCTACTCGATTTCACTTCTAAGACCTTTTCGCGTACAGGGCTATCACCCACTATGGCCGCACTTTCCAGAGCGTTCCGCTAAAATCAAAGAAGCTTAAGGGCTAATCCCCGTTCGCTCGCCACTACTAAGGGAATCTCGGTTGATTTCTTTTCCTCAGGGTACTTAGATGTTTCAGTTCCCCTGGTTCGCCTCACACACCTATGTATTCAGTGTGTGATAACCATCTTATGATGGCTGGGTTCCCCCATTCAGACATCTCCGGATCAAAGTCTGTTTGCCGACTCCCCGAAGCTTTTCGCAGGCTACCACGTCTTTCATCGCCTCTGACTGCCAAGGCATCCACCGTATGCGCTTCTTCACTTGACCATATAACCCCAAGCAATCTGGTTACTGTCTATAACGTGAAGACGACATTCGCCGAAAATTTGCATAGAGAACACGCAAATTTTACCTTGACTTGAATAATCACCAGTGAAAGTGACCACTCAAATCTACTTCTATCACATACCCAAATTTTTAAAGAACAGTTCTGGCGCAAAGACCAGAAATCAATACCCTCACACATCACAGGATGCGCAAGCAGCACTCATTTCTGAGCTTTCAGCGATTTTCGAGTTAATGGTGGAGCCAAGCGGGATCGAACCGCTGACCTCCTGCGTGCAAAGCAGGCGCTCTCCCAGCTGAGCTATGGCCCCATCTACAGATCGGCCACATCCCATGACAATTGGTGGGTCTGGGCAGATTCGAACTGCCGACCTCACCCTTATCAGGGGTGCGCTCTAACCAACTGAGCTACAGACCCAATCGTCTCTCTCGGGTCGAAACCCAATCGCTTTTCGCTAGTGAATCAAGCAATTCGTGTGGGAGCTTATGAAGAAGCTGAAGTCTTCGATTAAGGAGGTGATCCAGCCGCAGGTTCCCCTACGGCTACCTTGTTACGACTTCACCCCAGTCATGAATCACTCCGTGGTAACCGTCCCCCCGAAGGTTAGACTAGCTACTTCTGGAGCAACCCACTCCCATGGTGTGACGGGCGGTGTGTACAAGGCCCGGGAACGTATTCACCGTGACATTCTGATTCACGATTACTAGCGATTCCGACTTCACGCAGTCGAGTTGCAGACTGCGATCCGGACTACGATCGGTTTTATGGGATTAGCTCCACCTCGCGGCTTGGCAACCCTTTGTACCGACCATTGTAGCACGTGTGTAGCCCAGGCCGTAAGGGCCATGATGACTTGACGTCATCCCCACCTTCCTCCGGTTTGTCACCGGCAGTCTCCTTAGAGTGCCCACCTTAACGTGCTGGTAACTAAGGACAAGGGTTGCGCTCGTTACGGGACTTAACCCAACATCTCACGACACGAGCTGACGACAGCCATGCAGCACCTGTGTCAGAGTTCCCGAAGGCACCAATCCATCTCTGGAAAGTTCTCTGCATGTCAAGGCCTGGTAAGGTTCTTCGCGTTGCTTCGAATTAAACCACATGCTCCACCGCTTGTGCGGGCCCCCGTCAATTCATTTGAGTTTTAACCTTGCGGCCGTACTCCCCAGGCGGTCGACTTAATGCGTTAGCTGCGCCACTAAGATCTCAAGGATCCCAACGGCTAGTCGACATCGTTTACGGCGTGGACTACCAGGGTATCTAATCCTGTTTGCTCCCCACGCTTTCGCACCTCAGTGTCAGTATTAGCCCAGGTGGTCGCCTTCGCCACTGGTGTTCCTTCCTATATCTACGCATTTCACCGCTACACAGGAAATTCCACCACCCTCTGCCATACTCTAGCTTGCCAGTTTTGGATGCAGTTCCCAGGTTGAGCCCGGGGCTTTCACATTCAACTTAACAAACCACCTACGCGCGCTTTACGCCCAGTAATTCCGATTAACGCTTGCACCCTTCGTATTACCGCGGCTGCTGGCACGAAGTTAGCCGGTGCTTATTCTGTCGGTAACGTCAAAACACTAACGTATTAGGTTAATGCCCTTCCTCCCAACTTAAAGTGCTTTACAATCCGAAGACCTTCTTCACACACGCGGCATGGCTGGATCAGGCTTTCGCCCATTGTCCAATATTCCCCACTGCTGCCTCCCGTAGGAGTCTGGACCGTGTCTCAGTTCCAGTGTGACTGATCATCCTCTCAGACCAGTTACGGATCGTCGCCTTGGTGAGCCGTTACCTCACCAACTAGCTAATCCGACCTAGGCTCATCTGATAGCGCAAGGCCCGAAGGTCCCCTGCTTTCTCCCGTAGGACGTATGCGGTATTAGCGTTCCTTTCGAAACGTTGTCCCCCACTATCAGGCAGATTCCTAGGCATTACTCACCCGTCCGCCGCTGAATCAGAGAGCAAGCTCTCTTCATCCGCTCGACTTGCATGTGTTAGGCCTGCCGCCAGCGTTCAATCTGAGCCATGATCAAACTCTTCAGTTCAATACTGCTTGGGTTTTGAGAAAACCCTAAACTTGGCTCAGCAATCGCAAATCTCTTTACAAGTAAAGAGTAACTCTCGAATAAACGAGTGTTGCTTTGTGATGCTGATAATCTATCTGACCATCAGTCTTACATTCACAAGCACCCACACGAATTGCTTGATTCAGTTGTTAAAGAGCGTTTCGATCAAGTCTTTCG
>NZ_JACXXG010000065.1 GCF_014764705.1 Stutzerimonas kunmingensis | reverse complement strand
CCTGGCGTCAGTGCCTGCCAGGGTTCGACAAAAGGATGGTTTTCCCGAACTAACCAGACGCCACAAGGGTTTGCGGGCAGGCGCTGGGCTTAAGTGCACTTTCTGTTCCGTTGCTCCCCAAACCCCATCCTCAGATCAAACAGCACGTAGGACAACTCTCGGGCCACACGGAAGCATTTCCCAGGCAGAACGTCAGTGTGAGGAAGGAACTCCGAAAAATCCTTCGCAATGGCTAACGCTACAGCCGGCAAGTCGATGAAGTGAGAGGGCTCTAGCTCTAGGGGGTAGTTCGATAAGCCACGCGAAACCGAGTTTGTCCGCTCCATTGCTTCGCGGAATAAACGGATGTACTCCTCCATCGGGATGTCGCTCTACAACTGGTCATGGGGGAGCGAAGATACAGCGGGACCTTCTCCAAAAAAATAGGAAGCGGCCGGTTTCGCATTGTTTGCTGCGATAAGAAACCCGCAGAGTCATCGTGCAAGCCATCTCGGAATGAGGGCTTACACATGGTTGATCCCAGACATTCGGCCGCAGCTGCCCGGGGCTGCATCCAGGCCGGCGCTCTGCTATTTGCGATTGCCCTTGCGGGCTGCGCCCAATCGACACATAGGTCAGAGTCTGGAGCATCAGCAGGGACTGGCAACGCCAGCCGCGTCCCTGAGCAAGTGCGGCCTGATCTCTATCCCAATGGGGCTGCGCCGGTACCGGAGCCGGTAGTGCGGTATGGACGGTACACACTGGTCAGTACCTCTCCCAGGGCTGAGCAGCGAGATCTGCTAAGTCAGATCATCGATGTCACCGTTCCGCAGTCGATGAACCCTAGCGTTCACGATGCAATGAGCTACGTGCTGCAACGCTCTGGATACCGTCTCTGCCCTGCGACTGATGAGATCAAGGTGCTTTACGGACTGCCCTTGCCGGCCTCGCAATATCAGCTTGGGCCTATGACGCTGCGGAATACTGTTCAGGTCCTTGCTGGACCCGCATGGCAGGTCATTGTCGACGAGGTCTCGCGCAACATCTGCTTCGAGAAGCGTCCAGGATATGAGCGTATCGCTACACCTACTCCGTTGGTGAATGCTTCTGCCACCCAAGTGGAAGGGGGTGCCCGATGACTCCCCCCATGGCGCCGGAGGAGCGCCGAGTAGCTGATCGTCGTGCTCAACCGAAGAAGTCGCCCGCTTTGCTAATCGCGATCGGGGCGGCGTTCGTTCTGCTAGCTGCTTGGGGTGGGGTTCAGCAATGGCAGATCGGGCGTTTATCCAGCGCGCAACAAGACAAGCGACTTGAGCTGCAGATCAAAGGAGTCAATGAGCACCTGGCCCTAGTGGACGAAGAGCTGACAGGCATTGTCGATCGCCAGAAACAGGTGCTGCAGCGGAGTGATTTCGAATCGGCACATGCCGCACTGACTCGGCAGTTCGAGACGCTCAAGAAGCAGGTCGAATCGCTCCGCAGTGACGACAGTACTGCTCGCGATCTGCTTGCCCTCACAGCGCAGATTGAGACCTTGCAGACCGGCATGGATGCGTTGGGCAAACGCGTAGCTGCACTCTCAGTGCGCAAACCACCAGCTCAAACCCAGCCTGTCTCACGTCCAACCCAGAAGAAGCCGGCACCGAAGCCCGTAGTACTCACTCCCCCCTTCGACGTGGTGGGGATTGAGGTGCGCGGCGGTGAACGATTTCTCTCTATCGCTCCTGTCGGTAGCACCAGGCTTGACCAGATCTCGCTGATCCGCCCCGGGGACATCAGGCAGTCCTGGAGGCTGGAACGAATCGGCACTAAAACCGCTGAGTTTGATGTGCGCGGGACCGAACAAGTCGTCTTTCTTCGATAGGTAGGAGCTCACATGCGCTTCGTTCGTATCCTCCCCCTGCTGCTTGCGCTCACCTCAACGGTTCACGCTGATGGTTCGTCCTCGACGATGGTGGACAGTCAAATCCGTAACACCGAGCTCGCACGCACCGCAGAGGAGAAAGCTGCCGAGTGGGGCCTGACGGCCGAGGATTGGAAGCGATACCAAGAGTTGATGGACGGGCCGAGGGGAATCTATTCGCCAGGCCTCGATCCGGTATCCGTGCTAGGTATCGAAGCGCGCACTGACGAGGAGCGCATGCATTACGCGCGGATTCAGGCACAGATGGAGACGCAGCGGATGCAGAAGGAGCTTCTGTATCAACGTGCTTACGACGAAGCTGTAGGCGTCGTTGTGCAAGGGCAGCAGGTGGTAAACCTCAAGCCTGAAAAGCCTATGTTCAGTAGCTCGGAAGCAAGGCTTCCCGCCTCTGGTGGGAGTGGCCGGCTAGCTCTCTTCGTGGCCAGTGATTGTGCTCCATGCGTTCAGAAGGCTATCGCTCTGCAGCGGTCAAACACTCCCTTTGATATATACGTGGTAGGCAGCGAAGGTGACGATTCTAAGGTTCGCAGCTGGGCACGGAGTGCTGGGATCGAACCGGAGAGGGTCCGTAGCCGGCAAATCACTCTGAATCACGACGAAGGGCGCTGGGCGGAACTACAAGAGAGTTCGGACGCAAAACTCGGCGCTGACTTGCCGTTGGCCCTCAGATTCGCCAACGGAAAGTGGGTGCTCCAATGAGGACATTTGCGAGCATCGCGCTTACGGGATTGCTGGCCCCGGCGATATTTGCTGCGGAAACCCCTCCCCCTGCCTACCAGCTGGCTGCGCAATCGGTTGGCGTGCCGTCAACAGTGTTGTTCTCACTCGCCCTGCAGGAATCAGGGACGAGGCTTAACGGGCGATACATTCCTTGGCCGTGGACGTTGAACATAGCTGGGGAGCCGTTCCGGTTCGCCACTCGCAGTGCTGCTTGCACTGCTCTGCTTATCGGTATCCAGGAAGTCGGCGCCAAGCGAGTCGACGCAGGGATAGGCCAGGTGAACATCGGCTGGAACGGCCATCATTTCAAGACTCCGTGCGATGCACTGGACCCTTATCAAAACCTGCTGGTCAGCGCGCAAATCTTGCGGGGCTGGTACGACGAAACAGGTGACTGGACTGCCGCTGCTGGTAAATACCATCGTCCTGCAGGTGGCGAGGCCGCCGCGCGTTACCGCCTAGCGTTCGGTAAACAGCTTCAGCGCGTCGCAGGAGACAAGCTGACGACTCTAGTGGTGACGAACCCATGAAAACGGCGACTCATTCCAGGGGGGGGCTCCCTACGCGTCGTGCACGCATGTCGTTATGCATTGGCGGAGCGCTGGTACTGGCCTGCGGGTTTGCTACTGCGGATTTGAAGGTGATCGAGGACCGTGGAGGCGAGGATGCTTCCCTCTATTACGAAGCGCTAGGCGGCAAGCCCGCAGCCAGGGCACAGGGGCAACCCCTGCGACAAATTTCCGAAGCGAACATGCTCCCAGTTCGCGCTCAGCGCGTCACCCCAGGCCGGGTCCAGAGGAGAGAGATAAATGCCCCGGGTCTGCGGCCCTTCTTCATGGTTGGCGATGATGACCTGTCGAGACAGTGGCTCGTTGAGCGAAGCGAGGCGTTGAGCGCCATGGGAGCCGTGGGCATGGTCGTGAATGTGGAAACAGCTGGGCGACTCGCTCAGTTGAGGGCGCTCGCTCCTGACTTGAGGATGGTGCCGGCCGCGGGAGATGACGTTGCCGAGCGTTTGGGGCTCGACCATTACCCCGTCCTGATTACTGCCAAAAGCGTAGAGCAATAACATGCCAGTCAAACAACACGCGATCGAGGCGCTACTGAGGCCTCCCGTTGAGCTTTATACGGTGTTCGTCTGTTTCTGCGGCGCCTTCCTGAGCATCTACTCACCATGGGCGCTCGCTTTGTCACCGGAGTTCGGTTACGTCACTGCGGTTTTCTTCCTTGCGTTTGGGGGCGTCCGGCTGAGGCAAGGGCTGACTGTGCTCCGGTACCAACGCAACATACGTCGCCTCCCCCGCTACGTGATGACTAGCAAGCAGGTTCCGGTCAGTAACAAGCGCCTTTTCATTGGCCGTGGCTTTCGGTGGGAGCAGAAGCACACCCAACGGCTGATTCAGACCTTCCGACCTGAGTACCGCAACTACGTCGAGCCTCGCAGCTCATACCTCTTCGCAAGACGGCTGGAGGAAAAGCTTGAGCGGGCGCCCTTCCCCATAAGTCTGTTGCCAAAGCTGACAAGCTGGGATGTTTGGTGCAATCCCGTACGCCCCCTCCCGCCTGTCGGAGGGAGCCCTCGCCTCCACGGCATAGAGCCAGACGAGGTTGAGGTTTCGCTTCCACTTGGCGAGCGGGTTGGCCATACCTTGGTACTCGGCACGACTCGCGTCGGCAAGACCCGCCTTGCAGAGGTGTTCGTCACCCAGGATATACGTCGAGGCGAAGTGACCATCGTCTTTGATCCGAAAGGCGATGCGGATCTGCTCAAGCGAATGTACATCGAGGCCAAGCGTGCCGGCAGGCTCGGCGAATTCTACGTCTTTCACCTTGGGTGGCCTGACCACTCTGCCAGGTACAACGCTGTTGGCCGCTTCGGACGTATCTCCGAGGTGGCAAGCAGGATCGCCGGTCAGCTGCCTAGCGAAGGCAACAGCGCTGCGTTCAAGGAGTTCTCCTGGCGGTTCGTGAACATCATTGCGAGGGCTCTAAACGAGCTGGGTCAGCGGCCTGACTATACAAAGATCCAGCGACACGTCATCAACATCGAGGGTTTGTTCCTGGAATACAGCCAGAAATACTTCGACAGCCGAGACCCGAAGGCCTGGGAAAAGATTGTGGCGATCGAGGGGAAGCTCAACGAAAAGAACATCCCGTTCAACATGAAGGGCAAGCCGATCCGGGTTGTTGCGATCGATCAGTACCTGTCCCAGACGCGAGTCGAGGATCCGGTAATGGATGGGTTGCGGAGCGCAGTGCGCTACGACAAGACCTATTTCGACAAGATCGTCGCTTCCCTGCTCCCCTTGTTGGAGAAGCTGACTACTGGGCGGATGGCTGAGCTCATATCGCCGGACTACAACGATTTGAATGATCCGCGACCGATCTTTGACTGGATGCAGATCGTCCGAAAGCGCGGAGTCGTTTACATCGGACTGGATGCGCTATCCGACCCTGAGGTAGCAGCGGCTGTAGGCAACTCCATGTTTTCGGATCTGGTTTCCGTTGCGGGCCACATCTACAAGTACGGCGTCGACGATGGTTTGCCTGGGGCAGATGGGGGGTCTAAAACGCCGATCAACCTCCACGCGGACGAGTTCAACGAACTCATGGGCAATGAGTTCATTCCCATGATCAACAAGGGTGGCGGTGCTGGAATCCAAGTCACCGCTTATACCCAGACCATGAGCGATATCGAGGCGAAGATCGGCAACAAAGCCAAAGCAGGCCAGGTGATCGGTAACTTCAACAACCTCTTCATGCTTCGCGTTCGCGAAACCGCCACCGCAGAGCTGCTGACAAGCCAGTTAAGCGTAAGCGTCCGCTCTCTACCGTCTTGACCCTCAGACTTTAATCCGCTTCAGACGCTGATTGATGTCGTCGCGGTCAAATGCCGTGGGATCGAAGGTATCGCCGTACCAGTCGAGCATGTCCAAGTAT
>NZ_JACXXG010000064.1 GCF_014764705.1 Stutzerimonas kunmingensis | reverse complement strand
CTGACCGAGATCAGCCAGGAAGCCGACATGCGCAACTGCTTCATCGAGGCGGATGCCTGGGAAGAAGGCACCGAGCGCAGGTGGTAGGGCTTACGTTGGTTTTTGGTTCCATTGCTCCCCAAACCCCACAAACCTCTTTCGTAATCCGGCATAAAGTCATTTTTGCGTCGTCTTGAATCGCCCATAGCGCTTGACCCTATAGCAGCTATAGGGTGTTCACTCGGGCATCTACTGCGTAAGTGAGATCCAGATGAATACCGCTCTCAGCATTGCCATTGATGAGGCCTTCTTCCAGGCTAGGAAAGCACTTAATGAAGAGGCGCCAACCGAGGCTTTCTCCTGGCTGGAGCGAGCCCACATATTGAGCCAGCGAATGCCTATTCTTCATGCTCAGAGCCATTGGCTGATGCTGAGGGCCGGCTGGCAGTTGCGCGACTTACGAAAGGTGCTCAGCCAAGTACCGCGAATCATGGCGGCCCTGCTGTTCTCGAAGATCTGGGTGCCGCTCGGAAACAGCGGGCGCGCCAGGGTCAGTGCTTTTGCGCCGATGCCTATTTCACCGGAGCTGCAGCGACTTCTTCAAGGAGAAATGCAATGAGGTCGTCTCCTAGATCACCTCTTGTTGCTCCTGGGTTCTGGTGGATGCTATCGCTAGCCATTGCCTCGGCCGACCTAGCGTTGAAAAGCGCAATTACGGGTTCGCTCCCGGTCGGCACCGTGATTCCTCTCACCCCGTTCTTCAACCTGGTTCACTTCTGGAATACCGGTGCAGCGTTCAGCTTCCTGGCTGACGCGGGTGGTTGGCAGCGTTACTTCTTCATTGTCATAGCTTTGGTCGTTTCGATCGTGCTGGCTCTGATATTGCGTAAACGCAGAGCCAAAAGCGAAGCCCTAGGCTATAGCCTTATCTTGGGCGGGGCAGTTGGGAATCTGATTGATCGCGCATTTCGAGGCCATGTAATCGACTACCTGGATTTTTACTGGCTGTCCTGGCATTGGCCTGCGTTTAACCTGGCGGATATTGCTATCGTCGGTGGCGCCGCCATGTTGATCCTGAGCAGTTTGCTAAGCCCAAATGCGGAAGCCGGCCGAGTCAACGAATGAAAGGCTCGCTCTCAACGGATACCGTACGCTGGGCAGGCCAGGCCTGGATAGGGCCCGGCATCGGCATCTTTCATGGCCGTGCCGGCCACCAGGAGTGGCACCACCATCAGGCGCATCAGATTTCAGTGGGCCTCGATTCACCTGTATCGGTTGAAACTCCGTTGGGCATTCAAACAGGGGCTGCCATCTTCATCGCCGCGGGCCTGAAACACCGGATCAGTGCTGGTCGAGTGCTGTCGATCTATCTGGATGCACTATCCGATGAAGCCCCAACTATGCGGGGTACCGAAGAAGCAAGGGTAGTCGTGATCGCCCCGGCGGACGTAGTAGCGATTATCGATATGCTGCGCGAGACAGGACATACCGCTCTCCAGGTTAGGACGGGGGTGCGCCAGGCACTGCGGCTACCCGATCCACCGATTCCAGATCCTCGCTTGACAAAGGTGATTGAAGCGCTGCATAGAGGCCAAATGAGGCGCGAAGAAATGGCCGCGTTGGTGCATTTATCCCCTACACGGTTTTCCCATTGGTTCGTGGAACAGACAGGCTTGCCGCTGCGCAGCTATGCGAAATGGTTACGTCTCACACAAGCCCTACAGCACCTAGCCAAAGGGGGTCTACTCACTGAAGCGGCCCATGAGGCGGGCTTTTCTGACTCGGCACATTTCTCCCGGACATTCCGGGCACTGCTGGGCATCGATCCTTCCTCCGCCCTGGCTGAAGTCGATCTTCAGGGGTCGTAGCTCTTTCGTTCAAGCCGAAAGCGGACCTTCCCACATACAGTCATGGCTCCCTACTCAGGAGCTGAGCGATGTCTATTCCCTTGCGATTCGCCATACGGTGGCTGAGCTATCCACTTGTGTTTGGCGGCTGTGCCTCCTTCATGATTTGGGCGCTGTATGCAGGTATACCGTATTGGCCCACCACACCCATAGTCGCCGCGGCGGGGCTGCTACTCATTGCTGGCTTGGAGCGCATCCAGCCTTTTCGGCGAGCCTGGCTGGAAGATCATCAGGACACCCTGACGGATCTGCTGCACATGCTGGTGAACCTGTCTGTCATTCAATTTACTGCAGAATTTCTGGCTAAGTTAGGCGATGCGGTACCGGCTTCGGTTCGGCTCTTTCCGATCGAGAGCCCATTGTGGCTGCAATTGCTACTAGTCGCCGCCGTGCTCGACTTGAGCCTGTATGTGATGCACCGCATCAGCCACCGGGTGCATTGGCTGTGGCGCTTTCACATGATCCATCACAGCGCTGAGCGGCTCTACTGGATGAACGGAGAACGTCGACATCCTCTGCATGCGGCGTTGATGGCCGGGCCGGGGCTGGTGGTTTTGCTCATATCTGGAGCTCCGTCTGCCGTAGTCGCAACGTGGTTTGGGATCCTAACCGTCCATCTGGCCTTTCAGCATTCGAACCTGGACTACAGCGTGGGTTGGCTGCGGCATGTGCTAGGGGTTGCTGAGGTCCATCGTTGGCACCATAAGCGCGACTTCGAAGACGCTCAGGTCAACTTCGGTGAGTTTTCAACTGTGTGGGATCAGATGTTTGGAACCTTCTACGACAGCGCCGGGAAGCTGGGCGAGGCTGAGGTTGGATTGCATGAAAAGGACTACCCCAGAAATTATTTCGGGCAATTTATTGATCCTGTTCATCCAACATCTGCTTACCCGGCCGGTCACAATTCTTCAGAGCAGGATGAAATCCGCAACACGTAGCTAGAACGGGTGGAGTCAGCAATGCCAAACATACCGCGTGACACCGGATTGGACAGTACTTGGGCCTTTTTGCGAGATCCCTACCGATTTATCTCCACGCGCAGTAAGTTTCATCAATCGCCGGTGTTTCAAACTCGCTTGATGTTACAGAAAACTCTGTGCCTAACAGGTGCCGAAGCTGCTCGCTTGATTTGCGACCCTGACCGATTCGTTCGCCAGAACGCTGCGCCCAAGCGACTGCAAAAAACCTTATTCGGACAAGACGGTGTCCAAGGTTTGGACGGTGATGCGCATCGTCACCGAAAGGCCCTCTTCATGGGAGTGCTCACACCCGCGAACGTGCAGGAACTAGCAGAGTTGAGCGAGGTTCGTTGGAGGGAGTATGCGCGAACTTGGCGTCCCGGTGAGTCAATCGTCCTCTACGAGATTGCTCGCGAAATTCTCTGCCGCACCGTATGCGACTGGGCCGGTGCTCCAATCGCTGAAAGAGATGTTCAACAATGGACTCAAGATCTTGCAGCTCTCTATGAGCACGCCGGCGCGATCGGTCTGCAGCACTGGCAGGCACGGAAGGCACGTCGCCGATTGGAGCAATGGGCGGCAGAACTTGTCGAGTCCACTCGCGCCGCTCCCCCTACACCCGAGCAATCGCCTCTCGAACGCATCGCCCATTACAAGGACCAGCACGGACAGCCGTTGGATCTACATACCGCATCAGTGGAACTACTAAATCTGCTGCGGCCGACGGTAGCCGTCTCTGTATTCATAACCTTTGCAGCGCTAGCGCTGCACAAGCACCCGTTCTGTCTGAGAAACCTGCAGTCGGGAGATGAAAGAGATATAGGTTGCTTTGTGCAGGAAGTGCGGCGTTTCTACCCCTTCTTCCCAGCGATCAGCGCTCGCGTGAAAGAAGATTTTCTATGGGAAGGATTTGCCTTTGGCAGGGGCACCTTAGTCCTGCTGGACTTATACGGAACCAATCACGATTCCCAGCTCTGGGAGGAGGCAGATCGTTTCAAGCCTGAGCGCTTTCGATCCAACTCTCCGTCGCCATACTGCTTCATCCCACAAGGACCAGGCGACCCGCATGTTAACCATCGCTGTCCAGGTGAAGGCGTCGCCGTCGCATTGATGAGCGTTGCTGTTCGCTTCCTGGCTCGCTCGCTCCAATATGAGGTTCCCGAACAGGATCTATCAATCACCTGGGACCGATTGCCGGCACTGCCCCGAAGCCACTTCGTCATGCGGAATGCGCGAATCACAATGTAAGTTTGGTGTTTAACGAAGCGAGTCTCGCCCATCTCAAGATATGAACGGTGGGGCATGGCGTTGAGCTGCCCAGCGCAACCACGGCAATCGGGGAATACTCAGAATAAGCTGTTCACAGTCATTCCCCAATTGAGTCATTTCCGAGGGCCGTTCTGACTTATTGTCGCTTGGTATCGTCCAGATTCAGCGCAACGGGCAGGTCAGTCGGTGCCAGACAAATGCCCTCGTCACTGCAGGCCTGCACCCGTACAATCATTTCGAGCCTGCCTACCTTTTCCAGCACGGCGGTCTGTTTTTCGTCGGGCCGCAGCCGAATACTTGCACCGTCGTCATACACCTCTAGGGCGGTGTCACTCAGCACAATGTCACTGACCCGGCCGCGCGGGTACTGCGTCGGGATTATAAGCGCCTGGCCGTTGACTGAAGAGCTGACGACGGTGGGAATCAGGAATTCCATGGAGGCCGGATTTGCATTCACATGCCAGCCCGGTTGAATGTTCAGTGTTAAAACGAAATCACCCGTCTTTCCCGCCATTGCTGCGGCGCCTCCCGCAACAGTGAGGCGGACCTTATCAGCGGAATTTGCCAACCCTGCTCGGGTCGGCACCGGGACTTCAAGACCGGCACGTTCAGTCTGGGCAGCGTCGAGGTTGTTTCCGTTGGTGTCGATCAACATGAACGCAGCGATCGCGATCGCAAAAACCACTACTCCAGCTAGCAATCCTTTTTGTCGAATCACCATGATTGGGTCTCCAGTATCTAAGGTTGTGGGTTTCCGGTGCGATTGATAGCTTCGACCAAGCTGTCGGTGTCAAAAAGCCCCGTGAAACGGGCGATAACGGTGTCGTCACGGTCAACAACCACTGCGAAGGGTAAGGCCTGCCCGCCGGTCGCAGTTAATAGCGCATCTTTTTCTGGGTTGCTCGCTGTCACGTCAACTTGTATGGGCACCATCTTGGTGCGCCGCACGGCTTCGGCCACAGCGGCCTCCTGGTAGACCGTGCGCTCAAGTATCTTGCAGTTGATGCACCAGTCGGCGGTGAACTCCAGCAAATAGGGTGTGCCCTGGGCTTTTGTCTCCGTCAGTAGTTTTGCGGAGTAGGGTTGCCAGACGAGTTCGTCTTCGCTGTTGCCCAGCGGGGATGCGAATTCCACAGTCATCGCAAGGGCAAGGCCTGCCGCCGTTGTGGTGATCACACGCACGGTACCATTACCCTGGACGAAACGGCGGGCACCCCAGGCCAGCACCAGGGCCAGCCAAGACCACCATAGCCAGGTATAAACCGCTTTGGGCACCAGGCTCGCGCTGAAAAAGACGGCTGCGGCCAGCAAGACCAACGCGAGCACTTCTCTAATGACCAGGGTCCAGGGCCCCGCCTTGGGCAACCGGCTCAGCCAATCGGGTTTGAGCATCAATGCTGCGTAGGGCAGCGACAACCCCAGCCCGATACTGCCGAATATCCCCATACTTACCGGCGTCGGCTGGGTAACGGCAAAGGCTAGGACTCCACCAAGGAAAGGACCGGCGCAGGGTGCGGCCAAAACCGCACTCAATAACCCAGATACGAATGCTTCAAAGTAGCGCCGGCCATGGACCGAGGCGGCGAACGCCGGGATCGGGATGGGCAAATCCAGCCAGGTGACCACCGCAAACCCGACCATCAAGGCAACAAGGACACCAACGAACACCGCAGACTGAAACAAAGTGCCCCAGCTCCACTGCAGAAGTGCGGTCAGTCCGCCCAACGTCAGGAAAAACGCGAGCGTTCCTGCGGTGAACGCCAATGCCGCCAGCACGCGGTGCGATCGTTGGCTGCCCGCCTCTCGTAAGATGGTCCGGACCTTAATGGGAATTGCAGGCAAAACGCAGGGCGTCAGGTTGAGCAGCAAACCTGCCACTATCGCCATTAAGAGCTGGCCGGCGATGAGTAAAGAGGGAATTTGATCCATCACTCAGCTATTCCCAGCCCCTTCCCACCCTTCCTGGCCGGAACGTCCGGTCTGACCCCGCCATTGGCTGCTTGCATACTTAAACAGCAGATTTTTTGAGTGCTCATATCTCTTCTCCATATAGACCCCGTCCTTTGAGTCATTGGCAAACGTCAGCTATCGGTAACGATTATCGCATCGGCTTCAGGCATCGCGAAGAGCTGAGATGACATTAAGGAGACGCTGAACAATTAGCCAATTCTCACCGTCCCCCTTTTTCAACCCGGTTTTTTCAACCTACCGGCCTTATTCTGCGTTTCTTGGGCCGATTTCTACCCTGATTTTGCTGATTAGCGGGCCAGC
>NZ_JACXXG010000063.1 GCF_014764705.1 Stutzerimonas kunmingensis | reverse complement strand
GTAAGCGCTTCGACTTCAAGTGCCCCATCGAAGTTATGGGTGAGGTGATGCAGAAGGCCATGGCTATGCGGCATGATGCTCCAGCTTCAATTCAATGACCGTGTTGCACTCAGCTCCTGCAACCGCCAAGTGTTTTGCGAGTAGTACGCTGAAAATATGTTAGTTTAGGTAACTGACATAAATGTAAAGTTTAGGTTATGTAAACGACAGGTCTGATCTGCAATAAAGCCAAACAATATTTACGAACTATTCGAGGCTCGCTCATAAACGGGTCCAAGCTTTCCCTTGTGCCGAAATTTGCGTGCTTCGGAGTTAAACATGATGAATGACTTGATCAAATATCGCGCCTGGTCGGCACACCCGTTTCCGCTCTCCGCTCATGACTGGCGTGGTGCGCAAGCCGAAGTCCTCGAATATTCTAGTTGTCGTTGCTGCAATCAACGGGACCGGCACTGCAGTAAGGAGATTCTATGAACTGGATCGTTCAGCCGCTGCCCGTCCGCAGTTGGGGGCTGCTAGCACCCGTCATCCTAGGCCTTGCTCTGAGCAGCGGCGCGCAGGCTTCGCCAGGGTCAGCCGAGCTTGGCGCCACGTTGCCTCCGCTGCTAGACCTGCTTGAACGGCAGAGCCCAGAGCTCCGGGCTGTCGGGCATGAGAGGCAGGCCGCCTGGGAGCGTCCCGATGTAGCCGGTGCGCTCCCGGACCCGATGCTCACTTTTGAGGAAATGGGCATCGCCCGCGACGACCCGAGCCTATCGCCCAGCGGCGTTGGCAGCACACGTTACGCGTTCCGTCAGACTTTTCCTATTGGCGGCAAGCGGGGGCTTGCTCGCGAGATCGCAGAGGCGGGCGCCGAGCAGGCAGCGGCCCGCGAGCGCCTGAGCCGAGTCGAGCTCAGGAGTCTCGTCAAGCTTGCCTTCAACGAATACCAGTATGCCCACGCAGCCATCCAGGTCACCGAGGAGCTGCGGGCGCTGGTGGATGAGCTTGAGAGTATTGCCCAAGCTCGCTACAGAGTGGGGCTTGCGCCGCAACAGGACGTGATCAAGGCTCAGACCGAGCACACCAGTCTGCAGAGCGAGCTGCTGACGCTGGAACGCGACCGACGCGGCAC
Organism: Stutzerimonas kunmingensis; assembly: GCF_014764705.1. Taxonomy (GTDB): domain Bacteria; phylum Pseudomonadota; class Gammaproteobacteria; order Pseudomonadales; family Pseudomonadaceae; genus Stutzerimonas. The sequence goes on along the minus strand of NZ_JACXXG010000063.1, from coordinate 6,462 downwards.
GGCGGCGCGGTTGAACGGCATCTTGGCGCGCCCTGCGAACTCGCCGCTGGCGGAGCCCGCCGGTTGGCCTGCTCTGCCTGCATCAGTGCCGACCTTGGCTGAGCTGCAGGCTCGTATCTTCGGTGGCAATCCTCAACTGGCTGAGCTCAATGCACGAATTCAAGAGGCCCAGCGTGCTGAGGCGCTTGCCAGCCGAAACTGGATTCCGGATATCACCGTCGGCACTGCCGTCGTCCAGATGGGTAACCGGGCCGAAGAGTTCGAGTTGATGCTGGAGATGAATATCCCGCTGTGGGGCAAACGCCGCAGCGCAGAGCAGCGCGAGGCCGTTTCCTTGCGCTACGCCGCCGAGGCTCGTCGCGAGGCGGTCAACAGCCGTCTCGCGGGCAGCGTAGGTGAAGCGTGGTCGGCGTTGGAGACAGCCTTTCGACAGCACGAACTGATTGACAGAACGCTCCTGCCGCAGGCGGAGCTCACCTATCAATCGGCGCTCGCCAGCTATCAGACCGGCAACGTCGATTTCGCGACCTTGCTTGATGCCCAGCGACAGATTCGCCAGCTGAGGCTGTCGCTGCTCTCGCTGGCGCTGGAGCAACGAGTCCAAGTGGTGGAATTGGAACGTCTTGTCGGAGCAGAACTATGAATCGCAGCATGATTTTCGGCGCAGGTGCGCTCGCCCTTGCGACGGCAATCGCCGGCTTCGGTGGTGGCTACATGGTGGCGCAAAGGACAGGCTCCTCGGAGGTAGCTGGAAGTACCGCCCCACAAGAGCGCAAGGTTCTGTACTACCGCAACCCCATGGGGCTGCCCGACACGTCGCCAGTGCCCAAGAAGGATCCGATGGGGATGGACTACATCCCGGTCTACGCCGACAAGGGGCCTGCTGCCGCGCAGGGCGAGCGCAAGATCCTGTACTACCGCAATCCCATGGGACTGCCGGACACCTCCCCGGTGCCGAAGAAGGACTCCATGGGTATGGAGTACATCCCCGTTTATGAGGGTGATGAATCGGGAAACACCGTTGTAATCAGCCCTGAGAAGGTGCAGTTGCTGGGTGTACTGTCTTCGCCAGTTGAGCGCCGCGTGCTCACCCGTACAGTGCGTGCAGTCGGTACGGTGCAGGTCGACGAGCGCGGCCAATACACCTTGGCGCCCAAGTTTGAGGGTTGGATCGAAAAGCTCTACGTCAACACGACCGGTGAGCCGGTTCGCAAAGGCCAGCCACTTATGGAGGTCTACAGCCCCGAGCTGGTGTCGGCGCAGCAGGAGTTCCTGATCGCCAATGCCGGGCAGCAAAGTCTTGCCGGCGGCAGCGCGGCCGCGCAAAAGGGGCTCGCCTCCCTCTCCTATTCTGCCCTTGAGCGGCTACGCAATTGGGATATCGGGGAAGCACAGCTTGAACGGTTGCGTCGTACTGGCAAGGTAACTCGCACTTTGACGATCGCCGCGCCCGTGGATGGCGTGGTATTGGATAAGCCATCGGTTGAAGGTATGCGCTTTCAGCCAGGGGATGCCCTCTACCGAATCGCGGATCTCGATACCGTCTGGCTTATCGCTGAGGTTTTCGAGCAGGATCTGGCGTTAGTTCAGCTTGGGCAGAAGGCGCAGCTTACGGTAAGCGCCTATCCCGACCGGCGCTTTAGGGGCGAGGTAACCTTCGTTTATCCCGATCTGTCGCCGGAGACTCGCACCGCCAGGGTTCGCATCGAGCTAACCAATCCCGACGGCCTGCTTAAGCCGGCTATGTTCGGCACCGCTCAGCTCGCAGCAGGTGAGCAGGCGCCGGTGCTCGCAGTGCCTGACTCGGCGGTAATCGACAGCGGTACTCGCCGGATTGCGCTGGTTGCCCTGGGCGAAGGTCGCTTTGAGCCGCGCGAACTGCGCACAGGCAGGCGTGCCGACGGCTACCTTGAGGTGTTGGAAGGGCTGGGGGAGGGCGAGTCAGTAGTCACGCGCGCCAACTTCCTGATAGACGCCGAGAGCAACCTAAAGGCAGCGCTAAGCGGCATGAGTGGGAAGTCGGCTTCGACTGCAGAAGCGGATCCCCATGCCCATGGAGCCGCCGTCGGGCCTGACGGTCCCGCCGCGCCAGGCAATGCCGATGCACTTCATCGTCATGCTGGACACGACGATCACAGTGATAGCGGCAGTTACGAGAGCAACGAGCTTCATAAGCCGGCGGGTGAGGTGGATGCGGGCCACGGTAGCGACGCTGAGTCTGGGAGTCACCCAGATCATGTGATGCCGAACGGCGGCCATTCCCATGGAGGGCATTAAGCATGCTTGCCAAAATCATTGAATGGTCGGTGCGCAACGTCTTCCTTGTGTTGCTCGCCACGCTGATTATCATCGGCGCCGGCATCTACGCGGTAATGAAAACCCCACTGGACGCACTGCCGGACCTATCCGACGTGCAGGTGATTGTGTACACCGAATATCCTGGGCAGGCCCCGCAGGTGGTAGAGGATCAGGTCACCTATCCGCTTACCACGGCGCTGCTATCGGTGCCCAACTCCAAGGTGGTGCGAGGCTTCTCGTTTTTCGGTGCCTCCTTCGTCTATGTCATCTTCGAGGACGGTACCGACATCTATTGGGCCCGCTCGCGGGTGCTGGAGTACCTCAACTTCGCTTCGAAGAACCTGCCAGCGGGGGTGACACCCGCGTTAGGGCCAGATGCCACAGGTGTGGGCTGGGTCTACCAATACGCCTTGACCAGCACACGTCATACCCTTGCTGAGCTACGCACCCTGCAAGACTGGTTCGTGCGCTATCAGCTCACCAAGGCCGAAGGCATATCCGAGATTGCGAGCATCGGAGGCTTTGTCCAGCAGTACCAGGTCACCGTTGACCCGCAGAAGCTTCAGGCCTATGACATCCCGTTGAGCCGGATATCTGAAGTCATCCGTACCAGCAATGCCGACGTCGGTGGCCGCATCGTAGAGATGAGCGAGACCGAGTACATGGTGCGCGGTCGTGGCTACCTGCGCGGTGCAGAGGACATCGAGAAACTGGTGCTGAAAGCTTCACGCGGAATTCCGGTTCTGCTGCGTGATGTAGCTCGCGTCGAACTCGGCCCGGACGAGCGTCGCGGCGTCGTTGAGCTCGATGGAGAGGGTGAGGTGGTCGGCGGCATCGCCGTTGCCCGCTACGGCGAGAATGCTATGTCCGTGATCGACAATCTTGAGGCCAAAATAGAGGAGATCCGTCCCGGCCTGCCGGAAGGAGTGAATATCGAGACGGTGTACGACCGCTCGGATCTTATCCAGCGCGCTGTCGACAATCTCAAGTTCACGCTTCTTGAAGAGTCGATCATCGTTGCGCTGGTGTGCGTTGTGTTTCTTCTGCACGTGCGCAGTGCGCTGGTGGCCATCCTCATGCTGCCGATTGGCATCCTAATGTCCTTCATCGCCATGCGCTGGCTAGGGCTCAACTCCAACATCATGAGTTTGGGCGGCATCGCGATCGCCATCGGTGCGATGGTGGACGCAGCTATTGTGATGATCGAGAACGCCCACAAGCACCTGGAGCGAGCGCCGCCGGAGAAGCCGCGTGTACATATTATAATCGAGGCCTGTCGGGAGGTAGGCCCTGCGCTGTTCTTCTCGCTGCTGATCATCACAGTCTCCTTCCTACCGGTGTTCACGCTGGAGTCGCAGGAGGGGAGGATGTTCTCGCCGCTGGCGCTCACCAAGACCTTCGCTATGGGCGCTGCGGCGCTGCTATCAGTGACCCTGGTGCCGGTGCTGATGCTGCTGTTCGTGCGAGGGCGGATAATCCCCGAGCACAAGAACCCGGTGAACCGCTTTCTGATATGGGTCTACCGCCCGATCATCCAAGGTGTGCTGCGTTGGAAGGTGATGACAATCGTTGTAGCGCTGGTGGTTTTGGTCGTTAGCATTTTGCCGGCGCGGCAGCTCGGTAGCGAGTTCATGCCGCGACTCAACGAGGGCACGCTGCTGTATATGCCAGCCTCGCTTCCTGGTATGTCTATTACCAAGGCCGCTGAGCTCATGCAAACGCAGGACCGGATCATCAAGAGCTTCCCAGAGGTGGCCTCGGTGTTTGGCAAGGCGGGCCGCGCGGCCACGGCCACCGACCCGGCGCCGGTGGAAATGTTCGAGACGGTGGTTAACCTCAAACCGGAGAAAGAGTGGCGGCCAGGAATGACGGTGGACAAGCTCATCGCCGAGATGAACGACGCGCTGAAATTTCCGGGCGTGGCAAATAGCTGGACTATGCCCATCCAAGGGCGCTTGGACATGCTCTCCACCGGCATTCGAACGCCCATTGGCATCAAGGTATTTGGCATGGACCTCGCCGGGATCGAGCGGCTAGCAACTCAGATTGAAGCGGTTGTGCAGGCAGTGCCCGGCACCACCAGCGCGTTTGCCGAACGTATTACAGGCGGCTTCTACCTCGACATTTCGCCCGACTATGACGCCTTGGCCCGCTACGGCTTGACGGTAGGGGAAGTGCAAACGGTGATTAGCACCGCCCTTGGCGGCGAGCTTGTGACCACCACTGTCGAAGGGCGGGAGCGATTCGGCGTCAATGTGCGCTATCCGCGAGAGCTGCGTTCCGATCCCCAACGGATCGGCACTGAAGTGCTAGTGCCGACGCCGAGCGGTGCACAGATACCACTCGGCCAGCTTACGGACATCAGCATCACTAAGGGCGCGCCGAGCATCCGCACTGAGAACGCATTGCTATCGGCCTATATCTACGTGGATATTCGTGATAGGGATATCGGTAGCTACGTGCGCGAGGCGCAGCAAGCTGTACAGGAGCAAGTGAGTTTCCCGCCTGGGTATTATGTCACCTGGAGCGGCCAGTTTGAGTACATGGAGAGAGCGGCCGAGCGGCTGAAAATCGTAGTGCCGTTGACGCTGGTGGTGATCTTCCTCCTGCTGTATCTGAACTTCCGGCGGCTTACCGAGACGCTGATCGTCATGCTCTCAGTGCCATTCTCGCTGGTAGGTGGCGTTTGGCTGATGTGGGCGTTGGGCTACAACTTCTCCGTTGCAGTAGCGGTGGGTTTCATTGCTCTGGCTGGCGTTGCCGCGGAGACAGGCGTGATCATGCTGATCTACCTTGACCACGCGCTCGATGAGCGTCGAGCAGAGCGGGAGGCTGCCGGTGAAAAGCTGACGGTGGATGACCTTTACCAGGCAGTGATAATTGGCGCGGTGGATCGAGTGCGGCCGAAGATAATGACTGTGGTTGCCATCATGGCCGGTCTGTTGCCAATCATGTGGGGCACCGGTACCGGATCGGAGGTGATGAGGCGCATCGCCGCGCCGATGGTGGGCGGCATGGTTTCTTCGACGATTCTTACGCTGGTTGTTATTCCGGCGATCTATACGCTCGTGAAACAGCGTGGCCTGGCCCGTTCGGCTTGCTAAATGATGCGGATTCGAGCATCGATTTGTTCGAATCCGCCCTGATCGTCCGGCCGGTGGGTAATCGCATCGACTCCGACACCGATTCGCATCCTCCATCAGTCATTCGCGACGCTAATGGAGCCATAGATCTTGGAGGCGAAACGGTGTCGCTGCTGACTGTGCAGGCGCGATTCCCATCGACGGTATCGTCAACAACCAAAAGGCCCCAGGCTAAAATAGAGAAGACGTTGCATCGCCTGATAGATGTGCCGTGCAGCATGGCGCACGTGAAGTACGTTGCCGAAATCGATCTGGCGCTTAACCAGAAGTACTCGGCGTGCGGCATTCGCATCGCCTCCTAATTCCACCGGTCTTCATCTGGTCGCCGTGATGGATCTTGGTTTACGCCAGCTAACAAGCCAGGTCGAGCAGCACCGCAGATTCCAAATAACTGCCGCGGGAATCCATTCTCGGACGGCAGGCCAAGCGATGCGAATGGACAGCCACGCAAATCAGGCTTCGTGTCGATCACGTCTGCTACCTGTAGCAGCTACTTCGATCCAGGCGACCTGGCGTGGCCTCGGTGATTGCCACCATCGGGTGCTTCATCGGGCTACACAGAGCAAACGAAGCGGCATTGTACGGATTAAGCTTGCCGCACTCACCGCCTCAAGATCTTGGCGGTACTGCCTGCGCCCGCCACTTTCGTGAGGCGCGTTGGGCAGCCCTAGCTCCGCAATTGCGCGCTAAAATGAAAGACGCTCCCCGCCGTTACCTTATGCTTCATGGGTAAGGCGCGAAGCCGCGTCTCTGAGCCGTCCGGATCAATTCGAACGAGCCATCCATCCCTCGCCATTATCAGCGTACGGCCTGCCTGAACTGCACGCAGGTAAGCAGCATGCGTGGCGCTGGCTGCGAGCGCAGGAATCAATCCCTCGGGATGGCCAATTTCGTGTAAGCGTTCATTCCAAGACATCCTGCCATCCCGCTGACTTCCGCCCTAGAGTGACCTCGCATTCAACAACGCGAGGTTATTTCCATGAGAAAACACCGCACCGCAGAACAGTGGCAAGTCCTAATC
>NZ_JACXXG010000062.1 GCF_014764705.1 Stutzerimonas kunmingensis | reverse complement strand
TGGACGGAAGACTCATGTTGCTCTCGGTTGCCTTGATGCTTCTGTGGCCTACAGATCGCGCCACCCCGCAGCCGAGGCCGTGCCGCGGACTGAAGGCCACATAAATCGCAAGGCCACACAAGATATGTTCTGTGGCTGACCACAGAACATATCGACTATCACGTCGAGGTCGATGGGCATTACTACTCAGTGCCCTACCAGTTGGTGAAGAAACAGCTGGAAGTACGGCTGACGGCGCGCACCGTCGAGTGCTTCCACGCCAACCAGCGGGTGGCCAGCCACCTGCGCTCGCCACACAAGGGCCGGCATAGCACACAGACCGAGCACATGCCCAAGAGCCATCGCGAGCATGCCGAGTGGACGCCGCAACGGTTGATCCGCTGGGCCGAGCAGACCGGGCCGCACACCGCCGGCGTGATCAGCCACATCCTCGAACGGCGCATCCACCCAACCCAAGGCTACCGGGCCTGCCTGGGCATCCTGCGCCTGGGCAAGACCCATGGCGAAGTGCGCTTGGAGCTGGCCTGCCGACGCGCCCTCAGCCTCGGCGCGTGCAGCTACAAGAGCCTCGAATCGATCCTGCGCCAGGGGCTGGAAAACCTGCCGCTGGCCCAGCAGCACCTGCCCCTGCTGCCGGACGACCACGCCAACCTGCGCGGCCCCGGCTACTACCACTGAACACAAGGAATCCCACCATGCTGCCCCATCCGACCTTGGACAAGCTCCAGACCCTGCGCCTGACCGGCATGCTCAAGGCACTCGCCGAGCAACTGAAAACCCCCGACATCGACAGCCTGAGCTTCGTGGAACGCCTCGGCCTGTTGGTCGACCGCGAACTGACCGAGCGCGACGACAAGCGCCTCAGCAGCCGCCTGCGTCAGGCCCGGCTCAAGCACAACGCCTGCCTCGAAGACATCGACTACCGCAGCCCGCGCGGACTCGACAAGGCGCTGATCCTCCAGCTGAGCAGCGGTCAGTGGTTACGCGACGGACTCAACCTGATTATCAACGGCCCGACTGGCGTCGGTAAGACCTGGCTGGCCTGCGCCCTGGCCCACCAGGCCTGCCGAGAGGGTTACAGCGTGCGTTACCTGCGCTTGCCGCGCCTGTTGGAAGAGTTGGGCCTAGCCCACGGCGACGGGCGCTTCGCCAAGCTGATGAGCGGCTATGCCAAGACCGACCTGCTGATCCTTGATGACTGGGGTCTGGCCCCGTTCAACGCGGAACAGCGCCGCGACATGCTGGAGCTACTGGACGACCGCTACGGCCAGCGCTCGACCATCGTGACCAGCCAAATGCCAGTGGACAACTGGCACGAACTGATCGGTGATCCGACTCTGGCCGACGCCATCCTCGACCGCCTGGTGCACAACGCTTATCGGATCAACCTCAAGGGTGAGTCGATGCGCAAACAGACGAAGAAATTGACGACACCGGGCACCTCAGACTAACAATGCCCCCCCTGCGTCGCTGCGCTCCGACTGCCCGGCCGGATGGCCGTGGAACAGGTGGCCAGATGGCCGTGGAATGCCTGGCCAGATGAGAGCGGACTGGGTGGCCGGATGGCGTGGAATCCGCACCCCTGACCGAAGAATGACTCCAAAGCTGCGCAGCTTCTTGGAGTTTGCGCGTGAGGCTTTTGGGCAGCGAGGCCCTCTCTAACGCACGAAAATCAATGTCTGCGCTATCCGGTATTCGTAAAGGACGACGATTACCGTGGCTCACCGGATATGACCAAGCACCCCTTGCTGAGGAAGTACCTGCTGGAGCACTTCGCGGCGGAAGTCGAAGAACTGAAGGATGCCGTGTTCGTTGGCCTGGGGCCGCAGGTCCATAAGGTGCTGGACCGCCTGATCCAGGAGCGGGTGAATCGCCCCATCCATTTTCGCACCTCGCGATTGAAACCTGGAATCACACCAGGCAATCCTGCTCCATGAACCTCAAACCGCAGTCAAAATAAGACCGTAAATTGAGTTGAGGTGATTATGATCGGGTGCCAACGGGAACACCTTAGAAACCCAAGACGCCTCCCTAGATCATTGGTAACTTCAAACTCAGGAGCGTTTGGCTTCAACGCAGCCTAAACCCAACCGACTGCGGGCAGCTCTACTCGCCAACGCACGCAAAGCCACTCTCACAGATAGGTGACTGCGATGCTTGACAAGGCTCGAAAGGTTCATATACTCGCGCTCACTGTGAGCAATCCAACAAATCAAGGTTTCTTGCATAATGCGCTGAAGCCTTGATTTGGCCGGGATATTGAAGTTTGGGATTCAAATCCCCCCGGCTCCACCAAACAAGCCCCTAAATACGGGGCCTCTAGCGGAAAAGGTTGTTGAAAGTTGCTGAAAATATGTCCCGGTTAGTCCCGGTTTCAGCAACATTTCAGCAACCTTTTTTGTTTCCCCTCTCAGCCCGTCCGGGCAACCCAATCCCCCTTCTCGATAAACCTGATCCGGTACGCCTCACGCTCTGCCGAGGACATGAACTCCCAGGCGAAGTCCTCGCCCTTCGGCCCGCCCTCACATTGCCCGTACCGATACCAGCCGCCCACGCGAAGACCGGAGTACATCAGGTTCCGCTTGATGACTCCGACGCCGAGGGTTTCCAGCATCTCGCGGAACAGTTCGTCGGCTTCGGCGCGGGTGACTTGCTGAGATGCGTAAAGCCAGTCATGCACGACGCCCGCCGCACGGTGATCCAGGCTGTCAAAAAGCGGATCAACCAGCCAGGGTATCGACGCCAAATCCGTAACGAACCAGCGCGGCACGGTGAATTCCCGGCCATCCCTGGCGTGATACCGGAACGGCTCAAGCAGCACCCACTCGCCCGGTTTGTACGCCCGCAGATCCAGCGCGCCGGAGAACCATGCTGTCTCACTCATAGCATTGCTCCTCTAGGCTCTTGGCGATCTGCTCGTCAACAGACAACTGCGCGTCAGTCAGCCCGGCCAGCTCGTTGATGTCGTTCGCTGTGCGCCAGTAGTCGCGGGCGTATTCCTCGAACGAGGCAAACCCGCTGGTGTCGCTGTTGCTTAGCTCTCTCAGCGCGTCGGACAGGTCCAAGCCCTGGAGTGAGCCGCCAGAACGGGCTAGGGCAAGCGCCGACGAAATCTGGCCTTTAGCCTGATCGCGGCGCATCCGGTCGAACTGCTCAGACTCCAAGCGCATCGAGCGAAGGCCGCTGCGCAGGCTGTCAGAAAGACCCGCCAGCTCAGACACGCGATCAAGCGCGGCCTCTTGTTCGCTGTGTAGCCGAAACCACCGTTAGCCCAGCCACCAGACAACGCAGGCCACAGCGATGACGCGGTGCCGTATGCGGAATAGAGACTGCGCGCCTGGTTGACGGTCCCGAGAACATCCGTGCCGCCGCCGCCCGAACCGCCAGAGCCGCTTCAGCAGGATAGAGCCTGTCGTACAGGGCTTGGTAGGCGTTGGCTTGCTCTTTCAGTTCGCCGGTTGAGCCTTTCAGCGAAGCAGATACTGCATCGATGCGCTTGGCTCGCTCGATTGCTATCTTCAGGTCCGGCTCGCTGAGCTTGATATACCCGGCTGTCACCATAGCGAGCAGGCGCTGCTCTTCGGTCACCTTGCCTACTAGAACAGCCTGGCGCTCGAGGTTTTTGCTGTACGACTCGCCGGCCGTATCGCTAGCAAACCGGACGCCATCCATTTCGCCCTTGAGCTTGGAGAGCGCCCCCTCAAGTGCTGCGACCTTCTCTTTTTGCCCATCAACCCACTGTGCGCTGATCGCTCCAGCGTCAAAGCTGCGTTGATATTGTTCGAGATTGTCACGCGCCGATTTCAGCTGAGCCTCAACTTGCGCGGTCTGCTCCTGAAGGGCATCAAAGTTCAGCGTGCCGATATCGCTAGGCAGCAGATTGCGCGTGGCGTTTCGGATGCGCATGGCCGCTTGTTCAGTGGCATTAGCGGCTTTATCCATCCCGCCCTTTGCCTTGTCGCCGAACTCGACGAAGGAAAGCGCGGTGAGGCCAACAGTAGCGATAAGACCGACTGGCCCACCCATGAGCCCGAGCATTGAGCGCCCTACGCCCATGGTCGCAGCCTGCGCCACAGCCAGTCGCTTCGAGACCTCGCCCAAAACCTTTCTGCATTCTCGGACTATCGTTTTGTAGTTCCGCCCGGTTTTCAAATGTATTGCGCGGTAGCTCATTCCGGAAGCGAGCATCGCTATGCAGCCACTGGCGGAGGTTCTTTCAAGCGCCATTCGACATCTGCCATGGAAGCAGTTGGCGCGTGACTTCGACTATTAATCCCACCAGTCAAAAACATTGCTGCCCCACCTTTGAAAGCCTTGGTATGGTCTGACTTTCATCACAGGGAGTTATCGCATGCACTACCAGGCTTTGAAGGAGCGCCACCGCCAAGAACGCGACCAACAACATCCCAATCTCAGCCTACGACTGCATCGAGCCCTGAGCTGGCTGAACCGGGCAGAACACGCCGAAGATATTGATGGCCGATTCATTTTTCTGTGGATCGCATTCAACGCAGCCTACGCCACAGATATCGACGAGCAGCAACGGCTATCCGAACAGGAAACCTTCAAAGCCTTTCTCGAAAAACTGTGCTCACTTGATAGCACCAACAGCATCGAGAAGCTCGTCTGGTCAGAGTTCCCCGGTAGCATCCGGGTGCTACTGGACAACCCGTATGTTTTCCAAAGCTTCTGGGATCATCAAAGCGGGAAAATCAGCGAAGAACAGTGGAAAGAACGCTTCGCCAGCGGAAAAAAAGCAGCAGCTTTGGCGCTGGCCAACCGAAACACGCTTGCGGTACTTGGCGTAATGTTCAACCGGATTTACACCCTGCGAAACCAGCTCATACACGGTGGCGCGACTTGGAATGGCCGGGTTAACAGAGACCAACTGCGAGACTGCAGCAACCTTCTCAGCAAGCTAGTGCCATTGATCATCCAGATCATGCTGGATAACCCAGACACCTTATGGGGCGATGCCAACTACCCCGTGGTTGGCTGAGAATGGACACCGGTTTATCTTGACCGGATGCACCAATGTCTGTAATTCATTCATTTGAGGTTTGGGGTCCATTCTTCGCCTAGCCGTGGCGCAGTTCGACAAGAACTGCGTCACATACGAAGCCAGAACTGGCGCAGTTCATGAAACTGCGCCAAGTCATCAACGCCCGCGAACGCTGCAATGCTGCTGGCTCGAAATCAAAAAACAACAGCTACTTGAACAGTCGAATCCACTCACGATTCACCAGGGGTCGACAGATAGCAGGTGAACCTCCGAAGCACCGATGCGAGACCGTCTTCATTTGCGCCTCTGCCATGTATGAAATCTCTTCTCCGTCCTGATTGAGAAGTACGCCCCCAGCACCTTTTAGCAATGCATGCCCTGCTACCACGTCATGCGCGGAAACCTGGACAAGTGACACGCCCGCAACCCCATCACCTGCAGCTACACGAGCTAACCGGTAGGCAATGCTTGGCATCGCGACAAATCTACCCGGAGCACACAATTCAGAATTTAGCTCTGGCTTCATCCTGGCAGCAGTACTGACCATTACTCGACTGCCTGAACTCCACTCCTGTTTTGACAGATTCGCGTCAACCGGCTCGCCATTACGCAACACTGATGGCATACCCTTAGCCCAAGCGATGCAGTCAGCAGGGCGCCCCTCCAGTACAGGCGCATACACAACACCGAGAACAGGCTGAGCATTTTCAAGAAGTCCTACCGAAATGGCAGAGCCCTTGAATCCCTTCAGAAAGTCAGCAGTCCCGTCGTTAGGATCCACCACCCAGCAGAGCGGGGCACCGGTCAACGAATGCCCTGTTTCCTCGCCCCAGAAATCTCCATCCAACAGATGCAGCAGGCAAGGCCGCAATAGAGCCTCGATTTCTACATCAACATCCGCTTTATCACCCGCTCCGCGAGGCCCCTCAGGACGCTGCCACTCTGCGACTAGAAGCTCGCCTGCCCTAGTGACCACCTGTGTGACCCTAGAGAGCAGCGATGAATAATCCATGTGTTTTCTCCAGCGCTCATCCAGCCTTAAGAACCAGCATGCAGCCGCAGCTCAACGCGGAGTCTTCGGCACAATGCCGACCTGCATGCCAAAGGGATTAAACACGCTGTTCAGAGTCTGAACCGTCGGGTTGCTCTCATCCAGTTCCAGCTGTCGCAAGGCGCGCAATGACAACTTGCACATCTGTGCAAATCTGGCCTGCTGCAAGCCAGTCACCTCCTTACGCAGACGCCGCACTGCTCCTCCAATCGTGATCTCGCCGCTAGCCAACTGCTGCTGCAGCTCATTCAAAATGCGATTGCGCTCAAGAATGTCCATTTAGACCAACCCCCACTGAAGCATCCGCTGCTGGAGATTTCTCAGGGCTATACGAGGGTGACTCATGGTTGAGTCGGGAAGCCCTTGTGCACTCAGCAAGTCAGGTAGCGCGAGGAAGTCCTGAGCTGCCAACCGCAATCGCTGGTACAGCTCATCGGCATTAACCCACCCCGCGACCTCATCACAGGCCCGTCTCCAGTTAACCTCTCCAGCAAGCTCGATGTGCTTTGGCCACTTCGTCGTACGCGTAACCCCCTCTTCGTCCATGACCATCGGCGCTAGGTCGTAGATTGGCGCCAACCGAACCCCCTGCTCGCAGCGGAGAATCGCGGTGTTGCGTCCGTGGTTATCTGAATTGCCGAGAACCTGGTTCAGCAGATCGCGCCGCATGTATTCAAACACCAGATCTCCGATCTGCTGTTCCTGTCCAACAGCTCGCCATAGCTCAACCAGATTCCCCAGCACGTGCGTGTGCAGCATGTAGCTACCCGCCTCGGTTACACCGCATAGCGAGTACATGGACTCAACGGCAGTTCGGCTAACCCCTGCGGGGCTAATCTCGCGATCAAAGCGATGCATCCAGAGACTGGGCTTATTGCCCTCCTCCAATGCCAACCCTTCAGCTGCAACCGTATCCATTCCGAGCTGCTGGACGGCACGATAGAAGCAGTATTCGCTGCGCAGGATGTCCTGATCGGTCTGACTGGCTTTGTTACGCGCGAACTTTACAAACCAGTGCTGGGCTGCGTCTGCATCTGGCAACACGGCATCTGGATGCAGGGCGCCCTGACGATCTTCAGTCAGCAACAGCTTGGGGGCCTCACCGCCAGCACCTGTCGCCCCACCAATCGCTGCGCCCTGTTCATACGCGTACTCCAGGAATCGTGAGTCCCGACTAATAACCTCATCGCGCGTAAAACCGAGCACAGGGCTGCCCGCAATCGCCTCGACGGACTCCTTGATACGCAGATTGCCAATTGGCGCTGGTGTGCATCGCCCAAGAAGGTAGAGATCAAGATTGAGACCCTCGGGCCGCTCGCCGCCCAAACGCTTCAGTAGAAAGCGTCTTGCTGCACCTGATGGCAGGATGTCGAAGAGAAACGCAGGCGCCTTCTTATCTCGCCAAGAATCCCATCCGAGAGGGTAAGCTGCACTGACAGCCACATTCAGCCGAGTGCCTACAGACTCCAAGGAGTCAACCAGATAGCCCTGCTGGTAGCCACAAGCACAAGCACCCTCCAGCCCTTCCTCGGGCTGCTCGAAACGGAGCTCCATGGCATTGCGCCACTGGCCATCCCTATAAACCTGCAGAGTAAGATTGTGCATATCAGTCACCGGCACTTTAATGCCCAAACAGTAGACGCACACACAAAAAAAGGCAATTTAATGCCTAAAAAATCATCTTAGCCACAGAAAAAGGCATTAAAGTGCCTCAATCTCAAGAACTAGTTCCCGCTTCGGAGGGCGCTGCCCGTGTTCAACTCCCCAGTAAGGATTTGAACCCGCGCCCAGCAAAACTGCCCAACTGGCAACACTTACACTGGGCATATTTGGATGCGCTATTGACGGAAGGCTCAAGGTTCCTATACTGCAGATCGGCTGAGTGAAATCCTACAAATCAGTTTTTTGGGGCAAAGCGCCCGAAACACTGATTTGAGCTGGGCATTTGTGTCTTTGGATTCAAATCCCCCCGGCTCCACCAAATATACATCTAGACCTGTCTCAAACAGTCTACAAGCACCCTGAAAAGCCCGCCCTGTGCGGGCTTTCTTGTTTCTGGCTGTCTCTTCTTGTTTACGCCTATAACTTCACGCGGTGTATCCTCTCGTGTATCTTCGGAAAACATTGAATCTGAGGGATACAGGATGAAGCGCAAGGACATCAAGAAGCGTCCTATGGCGGATACGGTACTGGCAAGCTTAGAGCCGGAGGAGAAAGAGTATCGAGAGAACGATGGAAACGGACTCTAGCTTCGCGTTCGGCCAGACGGCTCGAAGTCTTGGCAGTTCCGCTACAAAAAGCCGGACGGCAAATGGTCATGGATTGGACTGGGTGCCTATGGCAAAGGCAGCCATCAACTGACCGGAGAACAAGCGCGGAAGGAAGCCGCGAAGCTGCGCGACGACGCAGCCGAGGGCAGCAACCCACTCGCAACGAAACGAGCACGAAAAGCCGCAGAAGTGGAAGCTGCGAACAACACATTCGAGCATCTCGCTCGGGAGTGGTACGCCACCAAGCGCAAGGGATGGAGTGAGGGAACCGCTATCCGGACCATTGGCGCACTTGAGCTGCACGTATTCCCTACGTTCGGTAAACGTCCGTATGCAGCCATCCTACCCATGGAGTGGATGGAGCTGCTCCGTGGCATGGAGCAAAAAGGAATCGTTGAGCAGACCAGCAGAGTCCGTGGCATGTGTCGGGAAATTTACGATCTGGCTCGAGTGACGGGGCGAGCGCAATACAACCCGCTCGAGGGACTGCACAAGTTTCTCCAGACCCGTCCAGCTGAAAACTATGCGCATGTGCCTATTGCCGAACTGCCAGCACTGCTTCGAGCAGTGCGCGCCTACGGCACCATAGATGTACGAATTGGTTTGCAGCTGTTGAGCATGCTTGCCTGCCGCCCATCCGAGCTACGCGAGGCTCGTTGGTGTTTGGGCTCCTGCCCTTCTGGGCCGACAAAAAGCTGGCACGGTCCACCTACAACGCCCGTTCTGAGACGGCCTCGGTCAAGCGGTCATTCAGGGAGGCATGGAAGAAGGCACAGCACTGCATCATCCCTGCGGTGGCGATCTATGAGCCCGACTGGCGAACAGGCAAGGCTATTCCTACTCGAATTTCCCGTGCCGATGGGCGGCTGCTAGGGATAGCGGGCCTATGGGAGGAGAGGAAAACTGCTGCAGGTGATAGGGAGCTGTCGTTCTCAATGCTGACGGTGAATGCCGATGACCATGCGCTGATGCGCAACTTCCATCGCCCGGGGCATGAGAAGCGCATGGTGGTGGTGCTCCCTCAGGCGCTGTACCAGGACTGGCTGACAGCTCCCGCTGAAATCAGCAGTGAGTTCATGACCCAGTATCCAGCCGATAGGCTGGTTGCCTATCCCCAGCTTTGAGTTGACGCCAAGTACAATAAAACCTCTTGCCTCTTGTTGAATCACAGTTCAATGTTGGCCTGCTGCCGATAGCTTGGCAGCGCCGCGGCCAGATAGAGATCACTATGACTGGAAAAATTATGTCTGACGGCGAGGCCGATAGGCCGGCACGCATGACTCCTGCCGAGTTCAAGGCTGCTTATAAGAGCAAAGGTTGGACAGGCAGGCTGCTCGCTGAGCGGTGGAGCTACTCAGTAGCTTGGATCAGCAAAGTGGGTAACGATCCCGAGCGTGATCAGATTTGGGATGATGCAGTCCGCGGGTTACCGTCCGTCAAGTAATTGAACCACAGTTCAATTATTGTGTTGCCATAAGTTGAACTGTAGTTCAATGTCGCGCATGCAAACATATCCGTTAGAGGATCTAGCATGTACGACAGCTCCCGCGATTCCAGCTCTGCTCACCTGAAACGCACCCTGTACCATTTCCATTTCTGCTGCGGCCTTGGGGGTGGGGCTCGAGGGTTCAATAGAGCGCGCCCCGTTGTCGGGAATGTAGAGGCCCAATGGGAGTGTCTTGGAGGTGTAGACGTAGACCCAGCTGGGCTCCGTGACTTCGAGCGACTAGCTGGCGTTCCCGGCACCCTGTTAGACCTCTTTACCCGCGAGCAATACACCCGTTTCCATGGCCAGCAACCGCCTGCTGGCTGGACCGAGGCGACTGCCGAGGACATACGCCGCGCCGCGCAGAATCTGCGCCCCGACGCCGTATTCATCAGTTCGCCATGCAAGGGCGCCAGTGGGCTGCTGTCCGAGGCCACCAGCAAAACGCCCAAGTATCAGGCCCTTAACGAACGGGGAATTCAACCTCAAGCTCAACCGGCCACCGGAGCCCTGGATCAAGGACTTGGTGTTCCAACAAGCTGCCGACTCGCTGCGGGTGATCACACCTCGCCAGCTAGATACCGAGAAAAGGGGTTTGGGGAGCAATGGAACCAAAAACCAACGTAAGCCCTACCACCTGCGCTCGGTGCCTTCTTCCCAGGCATCCGCCTCAATAAAGCAGTTGCGCATGTCGGCTTCCTGGCTGATCTCGGTGAGCAGGTCGTGCACGGTCTTGTCCAGCTCGTCGTCGCTCCGATACGAAATGGCCAACTCGTAGTGGCCGGTCTCTGGCCGCTTCATGCCGGCTCTCTTTGTCCATGATAGCCGTACGCAAACCAACAGGAGTTGTCCCATGCAGACGTTCCACATCCAGAACATGACTTGCGGCGGCTGCGTCCGAGGCGTCACGCGCGCCATCCAGTCCGTCGACCCGGCTGCGCGGGTTCACGCCGATGTTCCTGCCCGACGGGTGCAGGTCGTCTCCGACCAGCCCCGTGAGATCGTCGAGGCCACACTGACCAAGTCCGGCTACCAGGCGGTTTGGATCGCTCCGTGAAGCACCGCCTGGCGGCCTCGTTCAGGCCTCGTTGATCGTCAGGGTCAAGCGACCAGGTTCTCGGCCAGTGCGGTCGTCGGACGAAGCCGTTCTTGAACTGACCGGCCCGACCACTCAGTTGCAGGTACTCGGGTGGTCGGGCGGGGAGGGTCGATTGCGCCGCCACGACCATCCTCTCTCGATCTCGATTTGAAGTGCGACGCTCAAAAAGGTTCGGATCAGCACGATCAGCGCAAGGATCGCGACGCCCTGCAGCGAGGGATCGATCGTAACGGTTCGGATGATGTCGGCGGCCACGAGAAATTCCAGGCCCAGTACGATCGCGCCGCCGAGCTCCTGCCGCAGGGAGTGATATCGCGCCTTCAGTTCGAACCCCTTGTGGATGAAGGCGAATCGGCCGCAAGCCAACACGCTGCCCAGGGTGATGACCCCGACGCCGAACAACTCGAATCCCGCGACCGCGATCCCGATCGCCACATGTGGCAAATCAGCGCTCATCGGCATATCCGGTCAATGGTGATCATAGATCCCCACACCCCGGATGTCGTTCCATGAAGTGGTCTGGTGGCAGAGATAGCACTGCTCAGGTTCCGCATTCCTGACACCCGCTATCGGCTTGGACATCATTCCGAAGTGCTCCTTGTAGTGGCTGAGCGGCGCGAGGTGGCACTGGCCGCACTCGG
>NZ_JACXXG010000061.1 GCF_014764705.1 Stutzerimonas kunmingensis | reverse complement strand
GCGGCAAGATCAATAGGATGCACGGCGACAGCAGGGACAGGTGAAGGGTGTGTTTGGCGACTGCCAATTTACCTGCTTCCCTGACTGTCAACTCGCTCTTCCCCCAGACTCCGCGAAGAACCTTTTTATTTAGTGACAGTAATGGCGACAGTTACGCCTCTTCGGAGCCGCTAAACTGTCACCAAGACAGCCTGTTTCCGGCCCTTCTACCGCACCACCATCAACTCATCCCACCGAGTCGTATACCGCTGGCTCATCATTTCCCGCTTCATCGACCACTCCGCGGTGGAGGGGACGCGTCCGAGCCGCACCGTTCCTCTGCCCTCGCGCGCGTTGATCTGATCGACCACGGCCATCAGCCGGTCGGCACCAGGTCGTGGGGCGCCGGCGAATAGGTCGCCGGTGAATTCGCCTCGCTGCCGCAGATCCATCAGCAGCACCTCCGCCTTGCTGTAGGCGTAGCCCTGCCGGTAGATAGCCTCAAGCCCGCGCACGGCCGCGGCGGCGAGCACGCGGGTGTCGTCGGTTGGGTATGGCAGCGGGCAGCTGATGGCATTGGCGTAGCGGGGCTGGTTGGGGTTGTGCATGCCGGTGCGGATGGCCACCTGCAGCGCGCCGGCCAGGCTCTGCTGGGTACGGAGCTTCTCGGCGGCCTTGGTGACGTAAGCCACGACCGCTTCGCGGATGGGAGCGATATCGCGCAGGCGGCTACCGAACATCTTCGAGGAGCAGATCATCTGCCGCGGCGGTACCGCCTCCTCGAGCTCGAGACAAGAGATCCCGCGCAGCTCGCGGGCGGTCTTCTCCAGCACCACGCTGAACTGCCGGCGCAGCGATGCCGCGTCGTACTGAGCCAAGTCCCAGGCGGTCTGGATGCCTAGTGGTCGAAGGCGAGCAGTCAGCCGCCGGCCGACGCCCCACACCTCGCCGACCTCGGTCATGCGCAGCAGTTTGTCCCGCCGCTCCGGGTCGCGCAGGTCAATCACCCCGCCGGACTTGCGCCAGGTCTTGGCCGCCCAGTTGGCCAGCTTGGCCAAGGTCTTCGTAGGCCCGATGCCCACGCCCACCGGTATGCCGGTCCAGCGCAGCACGCGTTCGCGCACCTCATGCCCCAGCGGTACCAGGTCGCCGGTCATGCCCGTCAGGTCGGCAAACGCCTCGTCGATGCTGTACACCTCGATCCGCGGGAACATCCCCTCTAGCGTGGTCATTACCCGCGAGCTCATCTGGCCGTAGAGCTCGTAGTTGCTGGAGAAGCACACCACGCCCCACTCACGCATCTGATCGCGCCACTGGAAGAAAGGCGCGCCCATCGGAATGCCGAGGCGCTTGGCCTCGCGGGTACGCGCGATCACGCAGCCGTCGTTGTTGCTCAGCACCACCACCGGCACGCTGTCGAGCCACGGCCGGTAGACACGCTCGCACGAGCAGTAGAACGAGTTGCAGTCGATCAGCGCGAACATAGTTGGTGGAGATTGTGCGTGGCCACGCCCCACACATGCAGGGACTCGGTGACAGGAATGGCACGATAGTCCGGGTTTTCAGGCTGCAGCCAGACGCCGGCCGGCGTGATCTGCAGCCGCTTGACCGTCATCCCGCCATCGACGTATGCGACTACGATGTGGCCGGAGCGCGCCTCCAGCGCTTTGTTGACCACCAGCACATCACCATCGTAGATCCCCGCGCCGATCATGCTCGGGCCTTCGACCCGTACCAGGTAAACGTGCGGAGCGCGGAGATCGATCAGCTCATCAATGGATAGCGTGACCTCCTCATAGTCGGCCGCTGGCGAGGGGAAACCCGCAGGCACGCGGGAATCGATGTACTGCAAGAAAGTGGGAGACGGGCCGATGTGGCCCAGGATGGTGGCGCGCATGGTACTACTCTGCGATTACTGTATATATAAACAGTAAACAACGAGCACCGCATGCGGTCAATGTAGAGAGACAGCCATCCGATAGCAGGCTGGAGGGGATATGTGCGGTCGATTCACGCAGTACCGAACAGCGGTCGAGTACCTGGATGCGCTGCGCTATGACAAGCCAATCGAAGGCGGCATCGATCCTGAGCCGATCAACCGCTACAACGTCGCGCCGCGTTCACGTGTGATGATCTTCTACGAGACCGACACATGCCTGCGTATGGCCCGCCTGCCTTGGGGGTATCAGCCCTTCTGGGCAGTGGGTAAGCGCCCGCCCGCGATCAACGCGCGGGTGGAGACGGCAGCGACCAGCCGGTTCTTCCGAGGCATCTGGGCGACCGGCCGAACGCTGGTTGCGGCGGATGGCTGGTACGAGTGGGTCAAGGACCCATCGGACCCGAAGAAAAAGCAGCCCTACTACATCCGCCGCAAGGAAGGAGAGACACTTTGGTTTGCCGCATTGGCGCAGATGGACCGCACCGGCCTGACCGATCGCGACGGCGACGGCTTCGTGATCATCACGGCAGACAGCGACCAGGGTATGGTCGATATCCACGACCGCCGGCCGGTAGTGCTCGAGGCAGATCTGGCGCGCGAGTGGGTCGAGCCGGACCTGCCATTGAAGCGCGCCGAGGAGATCGTGCGCGACCTAGCGCTACCGGTCGAGGCATTCGAATGGTTTGCCGTGGACCGCGCAGTTGGCAACGTCCGCAACGAAGGGCCAAGCCTGATTGAGCCGATTAAGCACTCAAAATCTAACCTCACCTTTTGAGCTGCTGGAAAAAAATCGCGGCCTAGCCTAGACAACGCGCACACGTCGGACTATCAACAATTCGATGCCTGAGTCCCTTCGCGCTCGAGATGATACTGATCGCCCTGACTTGGCAGGTACTTGTCGCCTCGCTGCTCATCTGAACTCCGCTGCCGGAGGGAACACTAATGAAAATCTTGAACATCAGAAAAGCACTCGTGTTAGTGGCTGCTGCATGGCTTTTACAGCTCTCCACACTTTCTCATTCAGCTCAGAACTGCGGCGAACTCGGGTATCAAGAAATAGCTGGTCGAACTTGCGCAGACCTCTTGAAATCTCGACAGGAAGCGCAGCGCCGAGCAGACGCGATTCGACAAGGCGAAGTCAACAGTGCAGCAGAAACGACTGGAAATATGCTCGATGATTTTCTATCAGAGCGCCGCCGCGAGCGTGAAATAAGGAACAAACTCTCCTTAGATGAAGCTGAGCGGGATGCCGCAGAGCAGATGCACCAAAAGACGTTGCGACTAGAGGCCCATCGACAAGCCGTCGATTCATTTGAAAGCGATCTAAACAAAAATAATGAAAATGTATCGGTACATTTGAGTAACTGTATAGCCATGCGCAACGAAAACGGCACCGGAAAGATAAAACTTATGAACAGTTGCAATTACCCTGTAAATGTTAAGTATACATTCTCCAAATCAAAACCTATGAGCGGTACCTACACAACGCTGCAACCAGGATCCACTACATTAGAAAGCGCCAATCAGCCAGAGGAAATCGTATTTAACGTGTGCCGCTTCCCGTCGACTCCGATTAGCCAGCATGGAGGGTGCACAAAATGACAGCAAAATCACTGCCAATTCTGCTCACAATCTTAATTTGTGATGGAACCACTGCGAGTGCACGAGAGATTGAAAACATTTCAGACCAAGTAAAAAAACAACTTGAGCTGCCTATATCTTATGCCGGCTCTCCAAAGCTTAGCAGCCTTAAACAGGGAGTTTACGGAAACACCAAACCTATATATATTTCGTACACCCAAATGAATAATCACGTTTCCTACACTGCCGATTCTGTCTCAGGGGTTCTTGGGTGGAAGGGTTTTATTTTTCTCCCTTCAGGTTCTCATGTAAATAAAATTCTTTATGAGGAGAACCCTGGCTTCCCGAGTGCTGGCTTAAGATTTTTTTCCAGCATCAATTATTCGGACCATGCTACAGAGTCAATGAATACATGCAATTTTGTTACCTCCATTGCGGCGACCCAGGCTATCGATGAATTGCCGGGCACCATTTATAGGTACGACTGCAGCACTACCATGAATGAAGTTTACCACCCAGAAAACGTTGTTTATACTTATTTCTATTCCGACTATCTTAACTTAGTATTGTCCTCTCACATCTCGAAAAGCCCTAACCTAAACGCGAATTATTGGAGTGAAGGAGAGGTTACGTTTATGACCGAGCACGGGACTCTTAAAAGCTCGAAGTTCGTCTTCAAATAATGTTTGCCTGTTCGCTTCCAGCTGGGCCCTTAGCGGTGCTTCACTTGCTGCATGCGCTACTTACGCGCGTAATACACTGCCAACTTGACAGGCCCGACTGGGTAACATCGCTCACCAAGTATCATCCAATTCAGCCTGAAATTGGCTCTGTTAGCCGAGTATGTCCACTCCATCACCTTCAGCTTGCGTTTTTGCGCAAGCTGCCGTCCGGGCAATTGCCGAGCGCTGCACGATGCGCGACTCGCTCAGCAGGGAGGGCGCAAGCTCAATGACATCCGCCTGTCACCGGACGCCGCTGCGGCACTGGCTCGACTGGAGCAGACTGGAGAGTCGGCAACTGCGGCGGTCAACCGGCTACTGATAGAGTCTGCCGGCTCATCCCAAACCTGTACCGGTACGCCTCACGCTCTGCCGAGGTCATGAACTCCCAGGCGAAGTCATCGCCCTTCGGCCCGCCTTGGCACTGGTTGTACCGATACCAGCCGCCCACGCGCAGCCCGGAGTACATCAGGGTGCGCTTGATGCCGCCGACGCCGAGGGTTTTCAGCATCTCGCGGAACAGTTCGTCGGCTTCGGCACGGCTGATTTGCTGGCTGCAGTAAAGCCAGTCATGCACAACGCCAGCGGCGCGATGGTCCAGACCGTCAAACAGCGGATCAACCAGCCAGGGGATGCTCGCCAAATCGGTGATGAACCAGCGCGGCACCGTGAATTCGCGGCCATCACGCGCGTGATAGCGAAAAGGTTCCAGCAGCACCCACTCGCCGGGCTTGTAGGCGCGCAGATCAAGCGCGCCGGAGAACCATGCGCTACTCATAGCACTCGACCCTCACGCGATGTGGGGCCGTGCGGGTGTCCATAACGGCGCGATAGGCGGCACGGTCTACGGCTGGCTTGCCGCAGTAGTAGGAAGCCAGCGAGGCGGCGCAGCCTTGCAGGGTGAGCAGCAGGCAGGCGGCAACAATGATGCGGATCATGCGAGGACTCCCCCGGCTTTCGAGTATGCGGCCAGCAGATTGCTGACCTTGTGTTCGTGCTGCCCGTACCCGGCGCCCGGCAGCGATGCCCAGCGGCTGCGGCACTTCTCGATCGCCTGCTCGATGCGCCCGGCCTTGATGTCGCCCAGCGCTCGGCATTCGCGGATCAGGTGCAACGCGATGCGGTCTTGGTTCTCCGGCGTGAAACCTCCAAACAGACCGAGACTTTTCCGGTAGTGGTCCCAGTAGCGCGACAGGATCTGGTAGCGGCCGGCGGCCGTGGACTTGATGCCGAGCTTCGGCAGGTCGATCAGGCGCCGCGGATGATCGGCGTATGAGTCGAACAGCGAACCGCCGACCACCACGTCATAACCCTGATCCCGCGTCGGCTGGCGACCGTTGTCGGTGCCTTCGGACCAGGCGATCAGATCCAGGAAGGCGAGCACGTTCGTGCCGCCCGCTTGGGCAGCTGATATTCGAGGCATGAGTTTTCTCCAGGCGAAAAAAAGCCCGCGCATGGCGGGCTCCGAAACCACAGCTGCGCAGGCGGGGGAGGAAGCGCAGGTGATACCAATATGATTCCACTAAATGTGATGTCTGTCACTATTCCAAAACGCGCTCCTTGAGCGCAGTCAAAGCGCTGCGGGCAGAACATGGCACTCTGCAAAAGTGGCACTATGACAGCATCAGTCTTTGGATTGTGTCACCATAACAAGGCTTTACTCGGCATGGAGTCAGGATGAGTTACCAAGGAAAGGATCGGCGCCAGTGCACAGCGCTGCGCAACCACATCGACGCACTACTGGCAGCCGGCGCCTCGCTGGTGGGCCGCGACCCCGTCAGGCTGGTGTACAAGCGACAAATGCTAACCGTTCAGCATGGCATGCTGCTGAGCGAGCCGACACCAACTGAGCTTGTCGAAGCGCTAAACATGCTGGCCGAAGGCGATGACAGCAGGCGATCTGCAGCCATCGAGGCATGCCTGCGGCACCTCGACAGCGCGCTTGCCCCCTACCCTCCGTTTTGTCACCGCGTACACGAGCTGAATGGCACAGCTGCGGTTTCTAGCGACGGTCTATAAGGAATCGCTTATGACGGTAGTGACGCTCCTATTTGGCTTGGCGATTTTGGTATTCGTTGTGCTGCCGGTGTATCAGGTAATTAGCCTGATGCGCTCTGACGCCCGAGCAAAAAAACGCTGGCAGGCACTGCCGAGCGTGGATGAGTACCTGGCAGCCCACAAGGGCAACCGAAACCGAGGCATCTGCTGCTGGAAGTGTAATTCCAACCAGATCTCGGAATCGGACGTGTTTGATACCGGATACATCCACTACTGCAGGCGCTGCAAAACCAGCCTCTACCGCACAGGGTGATTCTGCGAGAACAGCTCACGGCCAGTAGTGATCTGCCGCATAGTCAGCCGGAATAGGGTCCAGCGCTTTCAGGTCGCTGCCGGCGAAGGTGTGCCGCGAACGGTGCGCGCTGGCGGCCTTGGCCAGCTCGATGACAGTCTGGGCATCCATCGGCACGCGGCTGTTGTCGGCGGCGATCCAGGCGAAGTCCTCGGCAGGGTCCGACCAGCGCAGGTCACCAGGCTGAGCGCCATCCAGCGCGGCCATCAGCGCCTCCAGCGCCTTGCCGCTGAATACCTCCCAGTCCCCCGCTCGCTCGGGTGACGGCAGCCGTGATTGGTAGCGCACGCCCGCGAACTCGAATCCGGCGCTAATGCGGCGGTCGCGCTCGGCGTCGATCAGCGGCGCCATTTCCGCGCGGCTCTGGGCCGCGTGCTCAGCGATTTCCTCGGCGCTCCACGGCACGACCTCACGCACCACGACCACGACGCGGCGCTCAGGATCAACCGTCAGCGTCTCGTCGCCGTAGCGCTCGAACTCCCCGAGCGCCGGTGACTGATCGTCCTCGGGCCACCAGGCGCAGTCGGAGACGCCTAGTTGCGGATCGGTCCAGCTGAGGTCGGCGAGGGATTCGGGGGCGAGGCCAACGAGGAACGAAGGGATGGGCTCGCGGGCGGCGGTGTTGGATTGAACTTTGATCATGCTGCGCTCCATTAGTAGAACCATTCGACGACCATGCCGCCCTCCAGTCTTCAAGGCCCTGCTTACGCGGGGCCTTTTGATTTGCGGCTGAGCAACCTGCAGATGGTTCGCCTTCCGCCAGAGGTTTCATGCGTCGTCGACCCAACCACTGACGGCTCTCAGCCGCGCAGGAACGCCAGCACTCGCTGTGTGAACGCGTCGCCCGCTTCTACGTTCGATAGATGCGCAGCCTCGAATGCGACCAGTTCGGCGGCGGGGATATTGGACTGGATGAACTGGCCATGCTCGATGGTTGTCACCGGGTCCTTGGAGCCGCAAACGACCAGTGTCGGTGCCTTGATCGCGCCCAGCTGTGCGCGATAGTCGGCATCGCGCACAGCCGCGCAGTTGGCCGCGTAGCCGTCTGGGGAGGTGCTGGCGATCATCTCGGTGATGTGTGCCACAGCCGCTGGGTTCGCCTCGGCGAAGCCCGCTGTGAACCAGCGAGCAATGGATGCATCGCGCATGTCGCGCATGGCTTGCTCGCGGCCGGCCAGGACACTGTCGATGCGGGCGTTCCATACTTCGTCGGTGCCGATCTTAGCTCCGGTATTGCACAGCACCAGTCGTTGCAGTCGGTCGCCGGCATGGATTCCGAGCCACTGTCCGATCAGCCCGCCCATGGAAAGGCCGCAGAAGGAAAAGCGCTCGATACCCAGTGTATCGAGCAGGGCCAGCACATCCCTTCCCAGCTGCTCGATACTGTAGGGGCCAGTGGTGACGCTCGACTCGCCGTGGCCGCGCGTATCGTAGCGCAGCACTCGAAAATGCTCTGAAAACGCGGGAATCTGCTCGTCCCACATGCCCAGGCTGGTACCCAGAGAATTGGAAAGCACCAGCACCGGCGCGTTATCCGCACCGTCGAATCGATAGTTCAGACTTGCATCAGCCAGTTTTACGCTCGGCATTGTTCTACTCACTCGCGTTATGTTCTGTCGGTGTGCTCGATCAAGCACAGCCTGATTCGGAGATTCTTGCGATCACGGGCGGCTTCGCCGACGCTCTGCGCGTGCCTCGGCAGCACGCAGCACGACGTAGAGGTCTAGCCCAATTCGATACCCGCGCAAGCGCTTTCAGCTGCATGCTCGCAATGTGTCGCGGTCGAGATCGCCGCCACGGCAGTCTGCGCACGATCCAGGTCAGACCCGCTCCACTACCAGCGCCAGCCCCTGCCCTACGCCGACGCACATAGTCGCGAGACCGAGACGGCCACCAGTTTTCTCCAGCTGATGGACTGCAGTCAGCACCAGGCGAGCACCGCTCATGCCAAGCGGATGGCCCAGGGCGATGGCGCCGCCGTTGGGGTTCACCTTCGGGCTGCCATCTGGCAGGCCGAGATCGCGAGTCACGGCCAGGCCCTGCGCGGCGAAGGCTTCGTTCAGCTCGACCACATCGAAGTCGCTTACCGTGATATTCAGGCGCTCACACAGCTTGCGCACTGCCGGCACCGGGCCATACCCCATGACCCGCGGGGCGACGCCGGCACTGGCCATGCCGAGCACCTTGGCGCGGGGTTTGAGGCCATACTTCTGCACCGCTTCGGCACTGGCGAGGATCATCGCTGCGGCACCATCGTTGACGCCCGAGGCGTTGCCGGCGGTGACGGTCTTGTCCGGGCCATTGACCGGCTTGAGCTTGGCCAGCGCCTCGGCCGTTGTATCGGCGCGCGGGTGCTCGTCGGTATCGACTACCGTTTCGCCTTTCTTTCCCTTAATCACCACCGGAACGATTTCTTCGGCAAAGAACCCGCTCTGTTGAGCTACCGCCGCTCGCTGCTGGCTACGCAGAGCGAAAGCATCCTGATCGGAGCGGCTGATCTGCCACTCATCGGCGACGTTGTCAGCAGTCTGCGGCATGGCATCCACGCCATACATTTCCTTCATCTTCGGATTGATAAAGCGCCAGCCAATGGTGGTGTCCTCAATCTTCTGGGTCCGACCGAACGCCGTGTCGGCCTTGCCCATCACGTAGGGCGCGCGGGACATGGACTCGACGCCGCCGGCCATCGCCAGCTCCATTTCACCGCAGGCGATGGCGCGAAACGCGGCGCCCACGGCATCCATGCCCGAAGCGCACAGACGGTTGAGGGTCACGCCCGGCACCGTATCCGGGAGGCCGGCGAGCAGCGCGGCCATGCGCGCTACGTTGCGATTGTCCTCCCCAGCCTGGTTGGCGCTGCCCATGAAGACTTCCTCGATCGCCGCAGGATCGAGCTGCGGGTTGCGTTCCAGCAGCGCCCGCAGCGGGATCGCAGCCAGGTCGTCAGCACGTACGGCTGCCAGCGCACCGCCGAAGCGGCCAATCGGCGTGCGTACGGCATCACAGATGAATACCTCGCGGCTCATTCCTCACCTCCCAGCTGACCATGGGCGGCAGCCGTGCGCGCTTCCAGGGCGCGCAGCGCTTCCAGCTCCTCGGCACGCGGCGCCTCGGTGACGACCACGTTGTCGGCGAAGCGGATCTGCCAACCGGTGTTCTCGATCACCTGCTCGCGGGCCACACCCGGATGCAGAGCGGTGACCACGAATTCGTTAGTACCCTCTTCCGGTTCCATGATGCACAGATCGGTGATGATCGCCACCGGACCGGCACCCGGCAGGCCCAACTGCTTGCGGTGATCGCCGCCCTCACCGAAGCCGACCGAGGTGATGAAAGCCAACTTGTCGACGAAGGTGCGATGCGACTGCTTGAGGATGATCAGCACTTGCTTGGCGCTGCCAGCGATCTCCGGCGCGCCGCCGGCACCTGGCAGGCGCACCTTGGGCTGGTGGTAGTCACCGATCACCGTGGTGTTGATGTTGCCGTACTTGTCCACCTGCGCGGCGCCGAGAAAGCCGACGTCGATGCGCCCGCCCTGCAGCCAGTAGCGGAAGATTTCGCCAGTCGGCACCACCGTGTCGGCAGTTTCGGCCAGCTCGCCGTCACCGATGGACAGCGGCAGCACCGAAGGCTTGGCGCCGATCGGGCCGGATTCGTAGATCAGCACCACTTCCGGGGCGTGGGTCAGGCGGGCCAGGTTGGCAGCCTTGGACGGCAGGCCAATGCCGACGAAGCAGACACTGCCATTGCCCAGCCGACGGGCCGCGGCGACGGTCATCATTTCGTTTGTGTTGTAAGCGCTCATCAGTTGGCCTCCTGCTGGGCGATCTTCGCGCGATAGGCGGCGAATTCGGCGGTGCCGCGAATGTAGGTGTCGATCCAGGCGCTGAACGCCTCGCGGTCACGGGCGATCGGGTCCCAAGCCTGGTAGAAACGGTTGTCTCGCTCGTAGTAGCCATGCGCGTAGGACGGGTGCGCGCCACCCGGCACCAGGCACACCGCGCTCAGGGCCCAGGTCGGCAGCACGCAGGCGTTCATCGGCGCCTGGAGGTCATCGACGATCTCTTCGACGGTGACGATGCAGCGCTTGGCTGCCAGGGCGGCTTCCTTCTGCACACCAAGAATGCCCTGGATCAGCACGTTGCCCTTGCGATCGGCCTTCTGCGCGTGGATCACGGTGACGTCCGGGCGCACGCTGGGCACGGCCGCCAACACTTCCCCGGTGAACGGGCAGGTAACCGACTTGATCAGCGGATTGACTTTGGGCAGGTCGGAGCCGGCATAGGCACGCAGCACCGCAAACGGCAGACCAGAGGCGCCGGCGACGTAGGCATTGGCGAGGTCGGCGTGGCTGTGCTCCTCGATCTCCAGCGGCTGCGGCCAGCCCTTCTCCACCGCATCACGCAGACGATGCAGCGAGCCGACGCCGGGATTTCCGCCCCAGGAGAAGATCAGCTTCTTCGCGCAACCGGCACCGATCAGCAGGTCGTAGACCAGGTCCGGTGTCATGCGCACCAGGGTCAGGTCCTTGCGCCCCTGGCGCACGATTTCATGGGCGGCTGCGGTGGGAATCAGGTGGGTAAAGCCTTCTAGGGCGACGGTGTCGCCATCCTGGACGAAGCGCTCGACCGCTTCGCGGAGCGAGAGGAATTCAGCCATGAGTCGGATCTCGTGTTGTTTTCTGTACGCCGATTGCGTTGTGAAAACGTTAACGGTCCATCCCCAGCCAAACAATCCGATAATCGACATAACGTTCGATTATCGAACAACTTAAGCACCGTTCCATTGTGATGAACAACGCCGACTCAGCGCGCGAATCCACCTAGAGCACCGTAGTCGCCGATGGTCGCGAGAGCTTCGATCAATGGAACAGCCGCGTGCTCAATTCGCGGCTGGCCTCCAGCAGCACGGGCAGGAATCGGGTCTCCAGCTCCTGACGCGAGACGCGCCCGGCATGGGTGCCGATGTTCAGCGCGGCCAGCACCTGGCCGGCGGAATCCTTGAGTGGAACGGCCAACGAACGCAGGCCCATTTCCAGTTCCTGATCGATGATGACCCAACCCTGCTGGCGAATCTCGGCGATGTTTTCGCGCAGCGCCTCCGGGCTGTGCAAGGTGCGGCTGGTCTTTACTTGCAGGTCGGCTCGCCCCAGGTAGTCGTCGAGCGCCGCGTCATCCAGCGCCGCCAGCAAGATGCGGCCCATCGACGTGCAATAGGCAGGCAGCCGACTGCCCACCGACAGATCTACCGAGATGAGCCGCTGAGGGGTGGCCGAACGCGCCACATAGAGCACCTCATCACCCTCCAGCGTCGCCATCGAACAGGCTTCGTGAAGCTGCTCGCTGAGGCGGTCGAGAATCGGCTGCGCGGTAACTGCCAGCGGCGTGGACGACAGATAGGCGTGACCGAGGGTCAGCACCTTGGGCAGCAGCGAATAGGTGCGCCCGTCGGTGGTGACGTAGCCAAGTTTCATCAGGGTATGCAGGCAGCGGCGCACCGCGGCGCGGGGGATCTCTGTGCGGTGGCTGATCTGCGCGATGGTCAGGTGGCGCTTCCGCTCCTGGAACGCATGAATCACAGCCAACCCGCGCGCCAGCGAAGTCATGAAGTTGGGATCGCCGGTTAGCGCCTCGATGCGTTTGGCGGGGGACGCGACGATGGGCGGCGCCATCGGTGGCTGGAGAACTCGTGAATCATCGGTCATGCAGGACACCCCAGACGCTGACATCGGGGCGATTATCGGTGCATCGACCGATAATCGCCAGCGCTGCACCTGGCCGGCGACGGAGAAGATGCCAGCCCGCCGCAAGGTCATTTGGCGGGCGTTTACCTAAGCGGCAATGCCACAGCGTAAAGGGGAAGTCAGAGCCGAGTCAGGCCACGGCTCACTGTCGGCGGCAGCGCCGGCCCGCTACCACTGGCGGCGGCGATCGTGATGCTGCTGGGACTTAGCCGGCCGGTAGCTCCTGTGTTGAACCGGGTGGCGCACGGCGTTCTTGTAGTGACGGTCACCGCCCTGACTGTAGTGCCGGGAAGGCTGGTCGTGACGATGACTCCGATGCTGCTCGTAGCGCTCGTGCCGAACCACCGGCGGCGGAGCGTGGCGTGGGTAATCGGAACGGTCGTATCGGTAATGGCGGGCTGGATAGCCGTCGTAGCGATACTCGCGGTATTCGCCGTGGTAATAGGGGCGGTGATAACCGTGGCCGGCGTACTCATGCACGGTACAGCCGCTCAGCGTGATCAGCCCGAGAAACAACACGAGAAGACGTGACATAGATGACTCCAGAGACAGGCAAGGCCTAGCAGGCCGTTGAAAAACTCGGCTTCAACTGCCCCAACCCGTCCGGTTTGGCGCTTTTTCAAGCGCTTTGGCCTAACGGAGTCCACACAAGGCCTGACTTCAGGCCTTTTTGACAGGTTTCAGCACCAC
>NZ_JACXXG010000060.1 GCF_014764705.1 Stutzerimonas kunmingensis | reverse complement strand
CGAAGGAGTGGGGGCAACAGCAGCTGCGCTGGTAGACTTATCCACAGTTGCTGGTAACAAAATCAGCAATCCGCCCTGGGTCAAATTTCAATCGGCAGGGTGGGTCAATTTTCCATCAGCGCCAACAGAGCACTACACGCTCGGCACTCTCTTTCATCATGCGAGCGTCGGCGACCGAAAGGTCTTGGTTCGCGAGCTTCATGGGCGACGGACGGACTTTCCAAACCCGGTCGGCGAATTTGAGTGCTTCCGCTACCGCTAAGTGAAACCTTTGGAGGTCAACCAGCAGGCGGTCAGAAAAGAGCTCGACATAGTGCTCGGTTGCCTTGGCAAGGAACTGCTCGAAAGAAGCATTCAGGTACTTAGCGAGATCGCGGGCCAGGGCTTCGTCGTGGCTGAGCGACCACCGGATTTGCGCAGGCAGTTTCGGGTTGGCCGCGAAATGCTTCGGGAATGTGAGGTAGTACTGGAAGCCAGTGTTGGCTTGATAGACCAGGTGGGGGACACCCGTTTTGCTTTGGCGCTTGGACATGATGGCATACCTTTTGGATTCACAGACGGACTGTGAGTAATCCAATGCCATCAAATCTGGGCTGAAACCCGCGTTCTAGACGGGTTTCAGTGTTGAATTGGTGGAGCCGGGGGGATTTGAACCCCCGTCCGCCAGCTCTCCGCTATCGGTTCTACATGCTTAGCCAGATCTACTGAGTTAACTCCGCGCCGCCCGATTGGCAGGGTGCTTGGAGCGAGCTGTATGAGTTTTAGCCGTTACGTCTACAGCGAACTTGGCGGCGATCCTGTTCTGTCTGACAGTCATTTCGGGTTTACAGGCATCCCCTAATGACCGCTGGAGCCGAAGCTACCAGATGAAGGTTAGGCGGCTAGCGCGTACCCTTCGTAGTTGTCGTCGTTGGCAACTATAAGTTTGCAACAGTTTATTTACGAGTTCTGTTACCAACTCGGCATGCCCCTCAAGTTTTGTTACCGGCGTCGAATCCTAATCGGCCCCTGGTGACGCTTGTGGTGCTGGGCGCGAGTGTACGGCGATCTCTCTGCGCTGTCGATCAGTTTGTAGCCATGCTGGTTACAAAATGTACAGCTCGGCTGCGCAGGATCGCTCGCACGACCCCGCCCGTCGGACTTAGTTTCCGCCGCCAGAGCCAGAGCCAGCTGTGCCGCCGCTACCGGTGCTGCCTGGGCCCTTCAGCTCTTGCAGTGCCTTGGTGGAGTGCGCGATGCAGGCTTCGGTGTCGCCCGATTGCTGGGCTTGGCGGGCCTGTTTGACGTACTCGTCGACCTGGCTCTTGGCCGGCTCACCCAGGGTGGCGGTGTTGGTTGCCATGTTGTCGTCGATTTCCTGCAGGTTGAGCTGGCACAGGTCGTCTTGGGCGAAGACGGCCGGGCTGGCGAGCAGTACCGCGGATGCGAGCAGTGCATGAACTTTCATTGTGGGTCCTCCAGTCTTGTGGACTTCCCGGGCCTGCCTGAAAACTGCGGAAATGGCGGCGCCGAGTCGAATCGAACCCGTCAGGGGCTCTGAAATTCCGACTGCGATTGCGCATGAGCGTTCATCGAAATGCCACAAACGAAACGGCCCCGGCATTGCGCGCGGGGCCGTTTCGCTATTCAGGCCGGCGTGGCCGCCTTGCGCCGGGTGACGCGGTCGACCAGGTAGACCAGGCCGTGATAGTCGATCTCGCCATGACGTGACAGGCCGATCTCGCAGGTGCGGCTGGTGGAGATGCCTTCCTCGCAGATCTGCACGGCGTTCTTCAGGCTGCGCAGTGCGTGCTCGTTCAGTTCCGGCGTGGTGAAGCCCTTGTCGCCGGCGAAGCCGCAGCAGTGGATGCCTTCAGGCACCACGACTTCCTTGGCGCAGCGGCGCGCGATGTCGATCAGCGCCTGCGCCTCGCCCAGGTGCTGGGTGCTGCAGGTGACGTGCACGGCGATCGGCTTGTCCTGCGGGACGAAGTCCAACTTGTCGAGCAGATGCGTGCGGATGAAGCGCACCGGGTCGTACATGTCGAGGCGTTGATCGGTCAGTCCCTGGACCAGGCGCAGGGTGCAGGGGCTGGTGTCGCAGTAGATCGGGTCGAGCCCGCCGCGACTGGCCTTGAGCAGCGCGTCGAGCATTTCCTGCCGCTTGCGTTCGCCCTGCTCGGCATAGCCCTTGGAGGCGAACGGCTGGCCACAGCACAGGTCGTTTAACTGTTCGGGGAAGATCACCTGGTAGCCGGCCTTTTCCAGCAGGCTGCGGGTCTTGTCGAGCAGCGGCTCCTGTTCCTGATCGCGTGCCGCCGGGCCCATTGCACGGGAAACGCAGGCGGCCAGATAGACCACGCGCGGACGTTCGTCCTGCACGGCTGCTTTGGGCAGATGCAGGCGTTGCAGCGGCTGCGGTGTCGCAGGGGTCCACTGCGGCACGCGGCCCTTGCTGGCGTTGGTCATGGCCGCAGACAGCTTGGCCAGGCGCTTGGTGCCGAGAATGATGTGCGCGCCATTGGCGGCATGCAGCATGAAGCGGGTGCCCTGCACGGCCGTGGAGAAATGATCGGCCAGCCAGTTGGCAGTGCCGGTGCGGTTCGCCTCGCGCCCGCGCAGCTTGCGCACCAGGTCGCCGGTGTTGATGCCCACCGGGCAGCGCTGGGCGCAGAGGCCGGTGGCGGCGCAGGTCTCGACGCCGTGGTAGTGGTAGAGCCGCTCGATTTCCGTGGTGTCGACACCGGCGCGCTTGCGCGCCTGGATGTCGCGCCAGATGACGATGCGCTGGCGTGGCGTCAGGGTCAGCCCGTTGGATGGGCAGACCGGCTCGCAGAAGCCGCATTCGATGCACTTGTCGACGATCTCGTCGGCGGCGGGCATCGGCTTGAGGTTCTTCAGGTGGATGTCCGGGGCTTCGGAGAGCACCACGTCCGGGTTGAGGATGCCGGTGGGGTCGAGCAGGCGCTTGATCTTCCACATCAGCGCATAGGCCTCGCTGCCCCATTCCAGCTCGACGAAGGGCGCCATGTTGCGCCCGGTGCCGTGCTCGGCCTTGAGCGCGCCGCCGAACTCGACGGCAACCAGCTTCGCCACTTCGCCCATGAAGGCCTCGTAACGGGCGACCTGCGCCGGATCATCGAAGCCCTGGGTGAAGACGAAGTGCAGGTTGCCTTCCAGGGCATGGCCGAAGAGGATCGCCTCGTCGTAGCGGTGCTTGTCGAGCAACTCGATGAGCCGATTGACGCCTTCGGCCAGGCGCTCGACCGGGAAGGTCACGTCCTCGATGATCACCGTGGTGCCGGTCTGGCGCACGGCGCCGACTGCCGGGAAGGTGTCCTTGCGGATCTTCCACAGCTGGTTGTAAACGACCGGGTCCTCGCTGAAATCGACCTGCTTCTCCACCGGGAAGTGCGCGATGGAGGTCATGATCAGGTTGATCTGCTCATGCAGCAGCGACTGGCTGGCTGCACGCGATTCGATCAGCAACGCGCAGGCCGTTGGCGACAGTTCCTTCACCCACTCGGGCATCCCGGCCTTGTGCTCGACGGAGCGCAGGCTGCGCCGGTCGAGCAGCTCCACCGCCGACACCGGCTGCTGCTTGAGCACCGGCACGGCGAGGCAGCACGTTTCCACGTCGGGGAACACCACCAGCGCGCTGGCCTTGTGCGGATGGTCCGGCACGGTGTCGTAGGTCACCGCGCTGATGAAGCCCAAGGTGCCTTCGGAACCGACCATCAGGTGGTTGAGGATATCCAGCGGCTCGTCGTAGTCGACCAGCGCGTTGAGCGAAAAGCCGGTGGTGTTCTTCAGCCGGTACTTGTGGCGGATCTTCGCCGCCAGGTCGGTATTGGCGCGGGTCTCGCGGCCCAGCTCGGCCAGCTGCTCGAGCAGGGCCGCGTGGCTCTGGCGGAACGCGGCAACACTTGCGGCATCCTCGCTGTCGACCACGGTGCCATCGGCCAGCACGACGCGCAGGCCGGCGAGGGTCTTGTAGGTGTTCTGCGCCGTGCCGCAACACATGCCGCTGGAATTGTTGGCAACGATGCCGCCGATCTTCGCCGCGTTGATCGAGGCCGGGTCGGGGCCGATCTTGCGCTGGAAGGGTGCGAGCACGGCGTTGGCGTTGGCGCCGATCACGCCCGGTTGCAGGCGGATCTGCTCACCGCCGTTGCGAATCTCGCGGCCGTTCCAGTTGTCGCCGAGCACGATCAGTACCGAGTCGCTGATCGCCTGGCCGGACAGGCTGGTACCGGCGGCGCGGAAGGTCACCGGGACGTTTTCCGCGTGGGCCAGCTTGAGCAGCCTGACCACTTCGGCTTCGGTTTCGACGCGTACCACCAGCTTGGGCACCAACCGGTAGAAGCTGGCGTCGGTGCCGAAGGCGAGGGTGGAGAGCGGGTCGTCGAAGCGGCGCTCGGCAGGGATCAGGCGTTCGACTTCGCTGAGGAATGCGGCTGGCAAAGGCGCGCGTTCGAGTTGCGCGGCCGCGTTCATGCGTCCTCCAGGATCAGCAGGATCAGATCCTTCGGCCCGTGGGCGCCGTAGGCCAGCACCTGTTCGATGTCGGCAGTTTTCGACGGGCCGGAGACCAGCAGCGCATTGGTCGGCATGCCGGCGGCCCACTGGAACTTCTGCTGGATCTCGTAGAAGTTGTCGTGGATTTCGCTGGCCTTGAGGATGGCGAAATGCACCGGCGGCACCAGGCTCATCAGGCGCGGCTCCTCGCGGGTGGGCCACATGATCAGGCTGCCGGTGGAGGCGATGGCGCCGAGGGTGCCGGTGAGGCTCGCCGGGGTGTCGTTGAACAGCTCGTCCTTCCAGTCCTCGACCGGGCGGTCGTAGGCCTTCAGCGTCGGCAGGCCTTCACGACCGGCGCAATGCGCGGTGAAGCGCTGGCCGTACGGCGTGGTCGGGGCGATCAGCAGGCTCGGCAGCTGGCGGTCGTGCAGCAGCTGCTCGAGCAGGGCGGGCCAGCCGGCGTCCGTGGTCAGGTGAATCTCGGTGTGCACCGCTTCCATCAGCTGACGCAGGCGGGCGATGCGCTGCTCCGGCGCGTAGCTCCAGGGCTGGGTCACCAGCGACTCGTCGTAGTCATCGACGATCGGCGTGGTGCCCTCCAGGCTTTTTTTCAGCTTGGCGAGAATGTTGGCCTTGGCGCTCATCGCTTGCCCTCCAGGTGTGCCTTGGCCAGCTCGTGCAGCGAGCGGGCAGCCGGTTTCGGTGCGCTGTGGTTCTGCGTCCAGGGGCCGATGTTTGATGGCGTCAGGGCGCGAAGGCGTGTGGCGAAGAAGCCGAACAGGCGGTACAGCGTCGGGCTGGTGTTGAGCAGGCGCCAGCCGGCCCAGATCAGCCGTTCCTGCCTGGAGTACTTGCTGCCCTGGCCGCGCATGACCTTGTGCGGATCGTCCGGCGCCTTGACGTTTTCCTCGCGCAGGCGCCGCAGGAGGGTCGGAATCGGTATCTTCACCGGGCAGACTTCGCCGCAGGCGCCGCACAGCGACGAGGCGCTGGGGTGATCCGGCACCTTGTCCAGACCGACCATGTGCGGGGTGATGATCTTGCCGATCGGCCCGGGATAGACCTCGCCGTAGGTGTGGCCGCCGACGCGGGTGTACACCGGGCAGTGGTTCATGCAGGCGCCGCAGCGGATGCAGTTCAGCGTCTGGCGCAGCTCGCTGTCGGCGAAGGCCTGGCTGCGACCGTTGTCCAGCAGGATCAGGTGCACTTCCTGCGGGCCGTCGAGCTCGTCGGCCTTGCGCGGGCTGGAGATCATGTTGACGTAGGTGGTGATCGGCTGGCCGAGCGCCGAGCGGGTCAGCAGCGAGAGCAGCGGGACCACGTCGCGCAGGTTCTCCACGACCTTTTCGATGCCGGTGACGGCGATATGTACCGGCGGCACGGTGGTGCTCATGCGGCCGTTGCCTTCGTTCTCCACCAGCAGCAGGGTGCCGGTCTCGGCCACCGCGAAGTTCACCCCGGAGACGCCGATATCGGCCTCGAAGAACTTCTGCCGCAGCGTGCGCCGACCGATCTGAATGAGTTGGTCGACGTCCTTGGTGTACTCCACGCCGAGCTTGTCGTGGAACAGGGACGCGACCTGGCCGGCGTTCTTGTGGATCGCCGGCATGATGATATGAGAAGGCTTCTCGTGGTCGAGTTGGACGATGTACTCGCCCATGTCCGACTCCAGGCATTCGATGCCATGGCCGTCGAGGAAATGGTTCATCTCCATTTCTTCGCTGACCATCGATTTGCCCTTGATCACTTGTCGCGCCTCGTGAGCGCGGGCGATCTCGAGGACGATGTTGTTCGCCTCTTCAACCGTCTCCGCCCAGTGCACTTTCACACCGTTGCGGGTCAGGTTGGCTTCCAGCCGCTCGAGCAGTTCGGGCAGCTTGGACAGTGCGCGGGCGCGGATATGGTTGCCCATTTCGCGCAGCCGCTCGCGTTCGTCGGCATCGCTGAAGGCCACGGCGCGCTTGGTCATCAGCGAGTCCATGGCGGTGCGGAAGTTGCGCCGCAGCTGGTCGTCCTTCAGGGACTTGCGAGCGCGGGCGCGGAAATCCGGGTCACCGGCGTTCTCGATCTGTATCGCGGGGATACGCTGTTCGGCGTTCATCGGGCACCTCCGGTGCGTTGCCAGAGGAAGGTCGCCAGATGCTGACCGCGCAGGGCTTCACGCTGCTTCTCCAGCGAACCGTTGATGTTCATCAGGCAACCGCAATCGGCGCTGATCACCTGATGCGCGCCGGATTCCTTCAGTGCGCGGGTCTTGTCCAGCACCATGGCGCCGGAGATGTCGGGCATGCGTACGCTAAAGGTACCGCCGAAGCCGCAGCATTCGCTTTCGTGATCATGCTCGACGCGCTCGACCTGGCCCAGCTGGGCAAGCAGGGCGCGGCCGTGCAAGTGGGTGTTCATCTCGCGGCGGGCCGAGCAGGAGGTATGCAGGGCAACCTTGGTCGGCGTGCCGGCGTCCTTGAATTCGACCTTGCAGACATTGAGCAGGAACTCGGCCAGCTCGAAGGTGCGCTCGGCAAGCGCTTGCGCCTTCTTCAGCGTGGCCGGCTCGTCCTTGAACAGGTCCAGATAATGGTGGCGCAGCATCCCGGCGCAGGAACCGGACGGGACGACCACGGGCCAGTCGTTGGCGAACAGATCCAGTTGCGCCCGTGCGACGTTGCGTGCCTCGTCGGTGTAGCCGCTGGTATAGGCCGGCTGGCCGCAGCAGGTCTGACCCTGCGGGAAGTGCACGATCAATCCTTCGCGCTCAAGCAGGCGGATGGCATCCAGGCCAGCCTCGGGATAGAACAGGTCGACCACGCAGGTACCGAACAGATAAACCTGGCTCGGCTTGGCGGGGTATTCGCGCGGCTTTGGCAGCGGCGGCGCGACGCGGGTAGCGTTCGGCGCAGCATCGTAGAAGAGTTCGCTCATCGGCTTGGTCTCCGGGTTAGCCCGGTTATCCGCAAACAGGCTTTTGAAAAACTATCTGCGTTGGCAATGCGTCGTTAAAGCAGCCTCAGAATGCTCATTTAGGAACCTGAACTCGTATGCGAGCCCAGTCCTTTCTTCGGCTGCTTTGCCTCGTGTTGCCGGTCTCGCCTACGTTTTTCAATGCGCCTGTCAGGTGCGGTTTCTGGAATGCAACCGTGCCCCCAAGCGGGGGCACGATTCCTGTTTCTTACACTCCGACCAGCGGGTCGGTCACGCCCAGCACGTAGATGGCGATCAGGCCGATCACCCCCGTGAACAGCACGTAGTACAGCGTAGGCCATATGGTCTTGCGCAGCGTGGAGCCTTCGCGGCCGAGCAGGCCAACGGTAGCGGATGCCGCCACCACGTTGTGGATCGCAACCATGTTGCCTGCCGCAGCGCCAACAGCCTGGGTGGCAACTACCATCGCTCCGGAAATTCCGAGCGACTGCGCAACGCCAAACTGGAACTGGCTGAACATCATGTTGCTGACGGTGTTGGAGCCGGCCAGGAACGCACCGAGCGCACCGACGGCTGGTGCCAGCAGCGGGTAGATGCTGCCGACGCTATCGGCGACATAGCGCGCCATGACGATTGGCATGCTGGCCAGCTCGGCGCCGTTGACGCCGGAGTTGATCAGGATGCGCACCATCGGCACGGTGAACAGCAGTACAAAGCCGGCGCTGAGCAGCACGCTGCTGGATTCCTTCACGGCAGCCTTGAGCTCGGAAACGAGCATGCCGTGCAGGAAGAACGTAATCAGCACCACCATGACCAGGATACCGCCCGGCAGATACAGTGGTTCAATACCGGCATTGATGCCGGTCTCACCGAGGATGTTGGCAAAGGCGATGGATACCGATTTCAGCGCGGCCGTGACCTGCGGGAACACGCGGCTGATCACCAGAATCGCGCCGACCAGCACGTAGGGCAGCCAGGCACGGAAGGCGCTCATCGGGCGGGCGGCCATCTCGTCCAGCTTCATTTCGATGGTGCCCAGCCACTCGGCCGGCCATTCCTTGGCGTCGGCGAAGTCCCAGGTGGTCTTCGGCGTCAGGAACTTGAAGCGAGCGGCAGTGGTAACGATCGCCAGCCCCACCAGGCCGCCGAGCAGCGACGGGAATTCCGGGCCGAGGAAGATGCCGGTGGCAGCGTAGGGCAGGGTGAACGCCAGGCCGGCGAAGATCGCGAACGGCAACACTTCGAAGCCGGCTTTCCAGCTTTTCTCCTTGCCGAAGAAGCGCGTCAGCATCAGCACCATGACCAGCGGCATTACTGTGCCGACGATGGCGTGGGTAATCGCCACACTGCTGGTGATCTGCTGCAGATAGGCGTTCCAGCTGGACCCCTGCGCCACCAGTTGCGCGCCGATGGTGGCGGTATCCAGGCCGCTGTTGATGCCCACGACGATCGGCGTACCGACCGCGCCGAAAGACACCGGCGTGCTTTGCACCAGCATGCCGAGCAGGACTGCAGCCATTGCCGGGAAGCCGACCGCAACCAGCAGCGGTGCGGCGATGGCGGCCGGAGTGCCAAAGCCGGAAGCGCCTTCGATGAAGCAACCGAACAGCCAGGCGATGATGATCGCCTGGATGCGGCGGTCAGGGCTGATGGTGGTGAAACCGGCACGAATGGCGGTGATGCCGCCGGAATGCTTGAGGGTGTTCAGCAGCAGGATTGCGCCGAAGATGATCCACAGCAGGCCCAGGGTGATCACCAGACCTTGCAGCGTCGAGGCGATGATGCGGTTAACGCTCATGTCCCAGACGAACAGCCCGATGGCTGCGGTGAACAGGAAGACCAACGGCATGGCGCGGCTGGCGGGCCAGCGCAGACCGATCAGCATGATTGCTGCGAGCAGAATGGGTGTGAAGGCGAATAGTGCGAGCAGTCCGTTGGACATGTCAGGCTTCCCCTGCGGTTCGGTTCAGATGGGGCCCTGAGCGGACCGTGGAGTAATTTTTGTGCGCAGATCTCATGCTGAGTCCTCTTATTTTTAGACCACTCTGTAAAGTGGTAATACCAATTAACAGAAGTGAATGGCCAGCGTAAGAGCTGCGTATAGGGGCGTCAATTAGCTAGCTATAGACTTTGGTCGGAACAGCCGGCCTTGTGCAGATGCGCGGTCATGGCTAGCATTTTCGGATTGGTATGACCATTCGGGGTGGCTATGGACGTGGGGATGGTGCGGCAGCGGCGGCTAGCGGACGATATCGTCGCGCAGCTGGAAACCATGATTCTCGAGGGCACACTCAAGGCGGGTGAGCGTCTGCCCGCGGAGCGCGCCCTGGCTGAAAGCTTTGGTGTTTCGCGGCCTTCGCTGCGCGAAGCGATTCAGAAGCTCGCGGCCAAGGGGCTGCTGGTCAGCCGGCATGGCGGAGGTACGTTCGTCGCCGAGTCGCTGGGCTCGACGTTCAGTGATCCGTTGCTGCATCTGCTGGAAAACAACAGCGATGCGCAGCGCGACTTATTGGAGTTTCGCCACACGCTCGAGGGCAGCTGCGCCTACTACGCAGCGCTGCGTGCGACCGAGGTGGATCGGAAGCGGCTCACCGAAGCCTTTGCCGCATTGCAGGACTGCTACGCCCGGGAAGGCAAGGTCTCCCGGGCGGAAGAGGGCGCAGCCGATGCCCAGTTTCATCTGGCCATTGCCGAAGCCAGCCACAACGCGGTGCTGCTGCACACCATCCGTGGCCTGTTCGATCTGCTCAAGCGCAACGTGGTGACCAATATCGGCGGCATGTACGCCCTGCGTGACGAAACGCGGGATATGCTGATGAGCCAGCATCGCGAGTTGTACGAGGCGATCATGGCCAGGCGAGCGACCGAGGCGCGGGAGGTCATTCATCGCCATATCAATTACGTGCAGGAAGTGCTGGCTGAAGGTCAGCAGGAAGCCCAGCGGCTGGCGCGCGCGCAGCGTCGGCAGGGTGAAAGGATGCAGAAGGAAGGTTGAGAGCTGAGCCGGCACTGGCTGCCGGCTCGGTATCACTGCTTAGGCTGATCAGGCCAAACGCTGAGCGAGGCTCAGTCGTCCTTGCCCTTGGTACGCATGGCGCGCTGAATCTCGCGATCGGAATCGCGTTCCTTCTCGGTGTGGCGCTTGTCGTACTCCTTCTTGCCTTTGCCGAGGGCAATCTCGCACTTGATCATGTGCTTCTTCCAGTACAGCGACAGCGCTACGCAGGCGTAGCCTTTCTGCTGTACGGCGCCGAACAGCTTGCCCAGCTCGCGCTTGTTCAGCAGCAGCTTGCGGGTGCGGGTCGGATCGGCAATGACGTGTGTGCTGGCGCTGGTCAGCGGCGTGATGTGCGCACCCATCAGCCAGGCTTCGCCATCCTTGAGCAGGACGTAGCTGTCGACCAGCTGAGCCTTGCCGGCGCGCATGCTCTTCACTTCCCAGCCGGCCAGGACGAGGCCCGCCTCGAATTTCTGTTCGATGAAGTAGTCGTGTAGCGCTTTCTTGTTCAGCGCGATGGTCCCGGGGGACTGTTTCTTCTGTTTGGCCATAGGGGCCGCATTATAGGGAGTCCCGCTGCGGCTGGCGACAGCCTGCAAGAGCGCTGGCGGCAGAAACTTGAGGGGCAGCCGTTAATCCCCGACAATGTGCCCCGCTTTGCGCTGAGCCGCTTCCCGGGTGTCGCCCGGAAGCCGCGGTTGCGGGCTGGCTGCGCCAACCTTTGGATGGCGCGCAATGAAACGACGACGTAGAAGGTCCGCATGACGACGCACATTCAACGTTCCGCGCTGCTGCCGTACCCGGCCCAGGCGCTGTTCGACATGGTCAACGACGTAGCCAGCTACCCGCAGTTCCTGCCCTGGTGTTCAGCGACTGAGGTGCTTTCCAGCAGTGAGATCGAAATGCACGCCAGCATGACGGTGGCGAAGGCCGGGTTGAGCCAGCGCTTCATGACGCGCAACGCGCTGGAGTTCGGCAAGCGGATCGAGATGACGCTTGAGGAAGGCCCATTCAGCCATCTGCATGGCATATGGGAATTCAAGGCCCTTGGGGAAAAGGCCTGCAAGATCAGTCTGGATCTGACGTTCGATTACGCCGGGCCGTTGGTCAAGGCGACCCTTGGGCCGTTGTTCAATCAGGCCGCCAATACCTTGGTCGATGCCTTCTGCGAGCGGGCGAAGCAGCTATATGGATAAGCAATCGATTGCGGTCGAAGTGGTCTATGCCCTGGCCGACAAGCAGAAGCTGCTGCAGATGACCGTGCCCGCGGGCACCACCGTGCGCGAGGCGGCCTTGCGTTCGGGAATGGATGCGCACTTCCCGGGGCTCGATCTGGCCGCAGCTCCGTTAGGTATCTTCGGCAAGGCCGTGCCCAAGCCTGATGAGCGCGTGCTCGAGGAGGGTGAGCGGGTGGAGATCTACCGGCCGCTGATTGCCGACCCGAAAGAGGTGCGCAAACAGCGCGCCGCACGGGCAGCAAAGAACAAGGCCGAAGACGCTTGAATATGCTGAAACAAAAACGCCCGGGTTAGCCGGGCGTTTCTTTATTCGGTTTCCAGCGGTTCGGGAATCGGCACCGGAACCGGCTCCGCTTCATCCACTTCACGCTGAATCTGCTCCAGCAGCGAGCCAGGCGCAGGGCGCTCTTCAGGCTGACCTGGCTGGGCGGCAGGAGCCGCGTCAGGCGCCTGGGCGTCGCGGCCAAGGATCTGTTCATCGCGGCTTACGCCGGGCATGAAGTCGCCGGCCAGGCCTGCCAGCTGGTCGTTGGCGTTGAACACCAGGCTGACGCGCTCCTGCTGGCGCGGACTGCCGCCGGGCTGGATGCTGTACAGGTAGTCCCAGCGGTTGGCATGGAAGGTGTCGGTGATCAGCGGGTTGCCCATGATAAACCGCACCTGCTGGCGGGTCATTCCGGGGCGCAACTGGTCTATCATGTCCTGCGTGACGACATTGCCCTGTTGAATGTCGACCTTGTAAACCCCGGGGAATGAACAACCGGCGAGTGCGACCAGACCTGCGAAGGAGAGGCTGGCCAGCATGAGCTTGGTGTTTTGCATCGGTGGGTGACTTCCACTATCTTGGCTGGGCAAAGAACCCGGATCATACCCGTATTGAAGGAGGCTGCGAAACAGCAGCAGCGAGA
This sequence comes from Stutzerimonas kunmingensis, assembly GCF_014764705.1. Taxonomy (GTDB): domain Bacteria; phylum Pseudomonadota; class Gammaproteobacteria; order Pseudomonadales; family Pseudomonadaceae; genus Stutzerimonas. Next base: position 585 of record NZ_JACXXG010000060.1, on the reverse strand, counting down.
AAGCCAACCATGGTTGAAAATAGCGAACTACGTAAAGCTGGTCTCAAGGTAACTCTGCCGCGGGTCAAGATCCTGCAGATGCTGGACACTACCGATCGCCGCCACATGAGCGCCGAAGACGTCTACAAGGCGTTGATGGAAGCGGGTGAGGATGTCGGTCTGGCGACGGTCTATCGCGTGCTGACCCAGTTCGAGGCGGCCGGTCTGGTAGTTCGGCACAACTTCGATGGTGGTCATGCCGTCTTCGAGCTGGCCGACGGCGGGCATCACGATCACATGGTCTGCGTCGATAGCGGCGACGTCATCGAGTTTTTCGATCCCGAGATCGAGAAGTTGCAGAAAGAAATCGTCAAGCGTCACGGCTACGAGCTGGTGGATCACAATCTGGTGCTCTACGTGCGCAAGAAAGACTGATCCAGACATATGAAAAAGGCGGCCAAGGCCGCCTTTTTTGTGGTGCGCCAGGCATGGCGCGTAGCGCCGTGACTGGCGCTGTCGGGTTCACTGTGGTGGTGAGCCTGGCGACTTGGAGGTGAAAGTCCTCTACACACCCGGCAAGGGGAAGTGTTAGCTGAAGGCAAGGGT
>NZ_JACXXG010000005.1 GCF_014764705.1 Stutzerimonas kunmingensis | reverse complement strand
ACCCTTGCCTTCAGCTAACACTTCCCCTTGCCGGGTGTGTAGAGGACTTTCACCTCCAAGTCGCCAGGCTCACCACCACAGTGAACCCGACAGCGCCAGTCACGGCGCTACGCGCCATGCCTGGCGCACCAATAAAAAAGGCGGGCTAATAAGCCCGCCTTTCGTTTAACCAGCTACCGATCAATCCTCGCGATAGCGACGCAGCTTGAGCTGCTTGCCACCGACGCGGGTGTCCTTGAGTTTGCCGAGCAGGCGGTCGAGGCCGTCTTCCGGCAGCTCTACCAGGCTGAAGCTGTCGCGCACCTGGATGCGACCGATGGCTTCGCGAGCCAGGCCGCCTTCGTTGAGGATGGCGCCGAGCAGGTTACGGGCAGCGATGCCGTCACGCGCCCCAAGCGGCGTACGGCAGCGGGCGCGGCCTTCGGCCAGTGGGACCGGAGCGCGGCGCTCGCGATCACCACTACGCTCGGGACGATCCGAACGCTCGGTGCGCTCACGCGGGCTGCTGGTGGGAACCAAAGGCTGCTCTCTTTCCACCTCGGCCAGGGTCAGAGCCTGACCATTGGTGGCCTTGCGCAACAGCGCAGCAGCCAGAGCACGCGGGCTGCAACCGATGTCGGCGACCAGCTTGTCGAGCAACTCGCCATGGGTGGCTTCGGCATCGGCAACCAGCGGCGCGAGGCTGTTAGTGAGTTTCTTGATGCGAGCGTCCAGCACCTGCTGCGCATTCGGCAGACGGGCTTCAGCGACCTTCTGGTTGGTCACGCGCTCGATGACCTGCAACATGCGACGCTCACGCGGGGTGACCAGCAGCAGTGCACGGCCTTCGCGACCGGCACGACCGGTACGGCCGATACGGTGCACGTAGGATTCCGGATCGTAAGGCATGTCCACGTTGAATACGTGGGTGATGCGCGCCACGTCGAGACCGCGAGCGGCGACGTCGGTGGCGACAACGATGTCAAGGCGGCCGTCCTTGAGCGATTCGATGACGCGCTCACGCTGGTTCTGGGCAATGTCGCCGTTCAGCGCAGCAGCCTTGTAGCCCTTGGCTTCCAGCGCGGCGGCCAGATCCAGGGTGGCTTGCTTGGTGCGAACGAAGGCGATCAGGGCGTCGAAATCCTCGACTTCCAGCAGGCGCAGCACAGCCTGGATCTTCTGGTCGGCATGGACCATCAGGTGTGCCTGCTCGATGCGAGCGACGGTCTGGGTCTTGGCAGCGATCTTGATGTGCTGCGGCTCGCGCAGATGCTTTTCGGCAATCGCGCGAATGGAGTGCGGCAGCGTAGCGGAGAACAGAACAGTCTGACGGCTCTCTGGCATCGCTTCGAAGATCACTTCGAGGTCGTCCATGAAGCCCAGCTTGAGCATTTCATCGGCTTCATCGAGGACCAGGAAGCGGATGGTCGACAGCAGGCCACTGTTGCGGCTCAGGTGATCGACCAGACGGCCTGGGGTCGCGACGATGACCTGCGCGCCCTGGCGGATGGCCTTGAGCTGCGGGCCCATAGGTGCGCCACCGTAGACCGCGACGACGGTCAGGCCAGGCATCTGCTTGGAATAGGTTTCGAATGCAGTAGCGACCTGCAGCGCCAGTTCGCGAGTCGGCGCGAGGATCAGTGCCTGCACTTCCTTACGAGCGGGATCGATCTTGGACAGGATCGGCAGCGCAAAGGCCGCGGTCTTGCCGGTACCGGTCTGCGCCTGGCCGATCATGTCGTGACCGCCAAGGATCACCGGGATCGCCTGAGATTGAATAGGGGATGGTTCTTCGTAGCCGACTGCGCTGATGGCAGCCAGAACAGCGGAGTGAATACCGAGTGCGGCAAAGCCGCCGATTTCCTGGGTCATGGGTCTTGTCTCTGATGCTCCGCAAGACCCATTGTTCCGAAGCTGCGCATGCCGTGCAAAACCCGAAGGTCACCCTGGCAGCTTGGTCGGCGGGGTTGCGAAAACGTATGAATGATGAATCGTCAAGGATAGCCCGCTCGAAGCGGACAGCAGCCGAAGCAGTGCTTCGTGTGTTGCAGTACCTGAACGCAGGCTGGGTTTCAGCCGGCGCGTACTATACCGGATTAACGTGAAGCTGTGCGGGTATTTTGCGCTGGCGGTTGGGCTGCCGGGCGCGCCGTTGGCCAGCAAGCCCCGCCGCGCGGCTCGCCTGCACCGAGCCAGGTGCACAGCAGCGGCACCGTGGCAGGTCTCGCCCTCGCGGCGGGCATCACTTTCAGGCAGCCTCGCTATTGGCGGCGCTGACGCGGAAGCGGCCGACCAATTGGTGCAGTTTGCCAGCCGTATGACGAACACGTTCGGCGCTGTCCTGCAGCACGCCGAGGGTCTGCCCCATCTCATTGGAGGCCTGGTCGACGCCACGGATGGTCTGGCCGTAATGCAGGCTGCGCTCGTTCAGCCCCTTGATGATGTCGAACATGCGCTCGACGGTGTGATGCAGATGCACATTCTCCGAGGATGCCTCCTCGGTCAGGCGCAGGCTGCTGTCGACATTCTGGACGCCACCCTCCATGAACGACACCGCCTGGCGCGTTTCCGCCTGCAGGCTCTCGACCTTGTGCCGAATGTCCTCTGCCGCCTTGGCCGTACGCTGCGCCAGTGAGCGGACCTCACCCGCTACCACGGCGAAGCCGCGACCATGGTCCCCTGCCCTGGCCGCCTCGATTGCCGCGTTCAGTGCCAGCAGATTGGTCTGCGTGGTGATGTCGCTGATCAGCCCGACGATCTCATCGATCTCGCCCATGCGGCTGTCGAGCAGCTGAACGCTCTGAGCCGAGCGCTGCACCACATCACGGATCGATTCGGTACCGTTACGCACGGTGTCGAAACGCTCGCGGGCACGCTGCATCACCTCGTCCATGGCGCCCTTCATTTCCTCGGCGGTCATCGATGCCTGCTGAATTTCGCCAAGTTGCTCCTCCACCAGCAGCAACAATTGATGGATCGATTCGGCCACATCGCTGGTGGTCTGCCCCGCTTCGCTGCTGCGTTCGAGCATCAGCTCGTTGTCCTGACGAACGTTTTTCGAGACCTGAATCACCTGGCCGACCACGCCGTCCAGGCTGTCGATGAAGCTGTTGATCCAACGCCCCATGTCGCCACTCTCATCGCGCTGCATGGTGCTGCTGTCGACCCTTTGGCGCAGATTGCCTCGCCTTCGGCCAGCGTACGAATCACCTCGGTCATCTCCTGCATGCGCGCAGCCAGCCGTCGCGGCCCAAAGGACGCGAACGCCCAGGCCCCCAGCAGGAGCAGCAAACCGTTGACCAGGTGCAGCGCGGTGGTGGGCAGACCGCTGAACTCCTGCAGCAGACTGCCGATGGCGAACAGCGTGGTCACCGTGAGCAGATACGTCTTCATCAGCCCGACGCTCAGCGAACGGCGACGATAGACCTCCTCCAGATCCGCCTCGCACATCATCCCCCAACGGTCTGGCGAGCCTTGCAGCTGAAAGGTAACGCCCTTGCCGATGACCGGAATATGGCGGTAGTCCGAGTAGCCGGGATAGGTGACGAACAGGTTGGCACCCTTGGCGATCGTCTCCCGCACACCAGGATGCAACTGGCCGGTGGCCGGATCGGTAAAACGCAATTCCAGCTCGGTATGCTGCTGCACGCGCACCGTTCCCCAGCGCGTGTGCACACCGCTTTTCAGGTTCTCGCCGTGGCTGAAGGTGGCATCTTCGAAGCGCGAGCGTGACAGCGCCGTGCCGGTCTGAACACTGCTGTCGAAGCGCGACTCCACCATGAACAGGTAGTTGTCACCCGATTCCGGGTAGACGTGGCCGGCCTCGCGCTGGATGAGGTCACCGATCACATCATTGGGCACCCGCGCGCAGATGCAGCCGAGACACTTACCGCCAACATGCACCGGCTGGTAGAACATCAGGGTGACCGCATCATGGAAGCGCGACGTGCTCGCGCCCAGGCGCTGGGTCAGCGGATCACGATAGGGCCCATGCAGGAACGGCTCACTCATCCCGCGCGCTACCGCTCGGCCATCAAGATCCTGCTGCCCGACATGAGCCGCACAGGTGGATGCCAGCACGCGGCCTTGCGAATCGATGACGAACAGCTCGGAAATATCCGGCAGCTGTGCCCGTTTCCCCTCCAGCACATCGCTAGCGACGTGGCCAACGGCTTCGCCCAGGTTGGCGGCGAGGTCCGCCAGATGACCCCAGTGACTGGCGACCCAGTTCTGCAGGATGCGCACCCGTGACTGCGCAACGCCCTCGAAGACCTGCTCCACCACGGGATACACGCCACGATTCAACCAGCACGACCAGCGCATCGACAGCTTGCCGGTTGGCCCCGACCACGGAAGCCAATGGCGCTCGCTAGCGGACAGATGCATCAGATTGCTTTGAAGATGAGGCACGGGCGATTCCTTACTGCCGACAAAATATGCTGGCGTTTTGCAATTAGCAGACCAGCCATGCCGTCACGTTTGCTCATCAGCGCGGCAAGACACAGCGATCCAGCATTGATTAACTGCTGGCTTCGTGGGACCCAGATATTGAGTGGGACGAGTGAGGCCCCGCGATAGAGCCGCGCGTCGCGCTTTTCCGTGCGGGACGGCGCCGGTCAGTACGCACCGATATGGAACAGCCACAAACCTTCACTACCGTCGACGCACCCGTTCGGTGCAGAGTTAGCTCGCGGGCCGCAGTGCCGCAATCAACGAATCCAGCGAATAGCCCAAGCGCGGTGCCAACACTTCGGCCCGCTGGCGCAGCCCGGTCATGTCCAGCTGCTGATCGAGATCCGCTGGCACCAGCAGCACCACGTTGCCCTCCTTCACGGGGCACTCCCAGTAATGCCGATGATAGAGGCCACGCAGCAGCGCCGCGCCCAACGGGCGATCGTCATCGGTGCCCCACTGATTGATGATCAGCCAGCCGCCCGGATTGAGTTTTTCCTGACAGCGCTTGAGGAACGACCAGGCCAGATGCGCGGCATCGGGGCCGGCATCGTTGTACAGGTCGACGAAGATCAGATCGGAACTCTCGGCGGTATCCAGCAACTCGGTGGCATCGCCGATGCGGATATACAGCCGCGAGTCGTTCTGCAAGCCGAGGTACTGCATCGCAAGCTCCGGCACCGCCGGCCGCAGTTCAATGACCTCGACGTCCTCCAGCGGCAGGAACTGCAGACAGGCCTGGGTCAGGTTGCCGGCACCAAGCCCTAGAAACAGTGCGGTTTCCGGCTCTGCATGACACAGCCCACCGAGCAGCATCGCGCGGGTGTAATCGTATTCGAGCCAGGCAGGATCGGCGGTGAATACGCAGCTCTGCTCGACCGCCGCGCCAAACTCGAGAAAACGGTAGTCGCCCACCTCGAGTACGCGAATCAGCCCGAAAGCGTCATGCACTTCGGCGAGCAGACGTTCCTCTTTGTCCATCAATGTGCTCCGCAGCTATCCGATCACCAGCGTGTCGGCGAACGCATCTTACGCAGCCCCATAGGCCATCGCTATCTCCGGGGCCCGGGCGCTTCAGGTAAAATCGCCGCACTTTTATCAGTTGGAACGATCATGAACGACGCTTGGAGCCCCGATAGCTGGAGAAGCAAGCCGATCCAGCAGCAACCCGAATACCCGGATGCCGAACACCTCTCGCGCGTTGAACGCACCCTGGCCGGCTTGCCACCGTTGGTCTTCGCCGGCGAAGCACGGGAGCTGAGACGGCAGTTCGCCGAGGTGACCCAGGGCCGCGCGTTCCTGTTGCAGGGCGGCGATTGCGCCGAGGGTTTCGCCGAATTCTCGGCCACCAAGATTCGCGACACCTTCAAGGTTCTGCTGCAGATGGCGATCGTCATGACCTTCGCGGCCGGCTGCCCGGTGGTAAAGGTCGGACGCATGGCCGGCCAGTTCGCCAAACCCCGCTCGGCCGGCGACGAAACCGTCGATGGCGTGACGCTGCCGGCCTACCGAGGCGATATCGTCAATGGCATCGACTTCAACGCACAAAGCCGCGTGCCGGACCCGGAGCGTCTGCTGCAGGCCTACCATCAGTCCACCTCCTGCCTGAACCTGCTGCGTGCATTCGCCCAGGGCGGTTTCGCCGACCTGCACCAGGTGCACCAGTGGAACCTGGATTTCATCGCCAACTCGCTGTTGGCCGAGAAGTACCACCAGCTCGGCGCACGCATCGACGAAACGCTGAAATTCATGCGCGCATGCGGACTGGACGGCGCGCCACAGTTGCGCGAGACCAGCTTTTTCACGGCTCACGAGGCACTGTTGCTGAACTACGAGCAGGCTTTCGTCCGCCAGGACAGCCTCAGCGGCGGCTGGTACGACTGCTCCGCGCACATGCTGTGGATCGGTGACCGCACCCGTCAGCTCGACGGCGCGCATGTCGAATTCCTGCGCGGAGTGGGCAATCCCATCGGCGTGAAGGTCGGCCCGAGCATGGACAGCGAGGAGCTGATCCGCCTGATCGACATCCTCAACCCGCAGAACGACCCCGGTCGCTTGAACCTGATCGTGCGCATGGGCGCCGACAAGGTCGAAGCCGGCCTGCCGCGACTGGTGCGCGCGGTACAGAACGAAGGTCGCCATGTGCTCTGGAGTTCCGACCCAATGCATGGCAACACCATCAAGGCGTCCAGCGGCTACAAGACGCGGGACTTCGAGAAGGTGCTCGCCGAAGTGCGTCAGTTCTTCGATGTGCATCGTGCCGAGGGCAGCTACCCCGGTGGGATTCATATCGAGATGACCGGACAGAACGTCACCGAATGCATCGGCGGTTCGCGGCCGATCACCGAAGCCGGCCTCAGCGATCGCTATCACACCCAGTGCGACCCGCGGTTAAACGCCGATCAGTCGCTGGAAATGGCGTTCATGATCGCGGAAACCCTGAAGCAGCTGCGGCCCAACTGATGGCGAGGTAGAAGCCGCGGGCTGCCGGTCACGGTGCTCGACACTTTTTGCGCACCGATCGGCAAGTGAAGTGAGATGACATAAAAAACCCGGCGCCAGGCCGGGTTTTTTTTCGAGCAGTCTGCGCGGCCTCAGGCCTTGACGCGGGACTTGTACTCGCCGGTGCGGGTGTCGATCTCGATCGAGTCACCGATTTCGCAGAACGCGGAAACCTGCAGCTCGGCACCGTTCTTCAGGCGAGCGGTCTTCATGACCTTGCCGGACGTATCGCCACGTACGGACGGCTCGGTGTAAACGATTTCACGAACGATGGTGGTCGGCAGTTCGACGGAGATCACCTTGTCGTTGTAGAAAACGGCTTCGCAGACGTCGGTCATGCCGTCTTCGATGAAGGTCATCACACCTTCCAGGTCGTCTTTTTCGATTTCGTACTGGTTGAACTCGTCGTCCATGAACACGTACAGCGGGTCGGCGAAGTAGGAATAGGTCACTTCCTTGCGCTCGAGGATGACCGGCTCCAGCTTGTCGTCAGCCTTGTATACGGTCTCGGTAGCCGAACCGTTGAGCAGGTTCTTCAGCTTCATCTTGACCACGGCACTGTTACGACCGGACTTGTTGAACTCGGCTTTCTGGATGACCCAGGGTGCGCCGTTGATGATGGCCACCTGGCCGGCACGGAACTCTTGTGCGGTTTTCATACGAAATATCCGAAGGGGAATTAGAGACAAAAAACAGGCCGCGTATCATAGGGTCTGTTCCCGCCTGGTCGCAAGCCACGTTGCTGCGCCAGATGACGCAGGGTCGGCAACCTGCCGCACAGCAGCCGCAGGGAACGTCCCGGCAACGACCTAACCGTGAACGGCGCCCAGCCAATCGGTGTAGAAGAACACCAGCTTTCCGGCGAGATCGCCATTGGCTACCTGCTCGTGGGTCCAGGCTTCGGCATGTTCGAGCAACGCCGGATATTCGCGGACCAGAGCGGTCCAGGCTTCGCCAGCCCCCTGCCCGGCGTTCCACGCACGCCAGAATTCCCGTAGCGCTGCGTTGGCCGTGGGCGACAGCTCATGCGCGTACAGATCGAGAAAGGCGTGGAGTTTATCCCAGTGGGCATCGTCTTCCTGAGGATAGATGTGCCACACCAGCGGTCTGCCGGCCCACTGGGCGCGGATAAAGGACTCCTCCCCGCGCACTGCGTTGAAATCGCAGCTCCACAGCAGCAGGTCGTATTCGTCCTGAGTCATGAACGGCATGATGCACAGCTGCAGACTGCCGTGCCGATGCTGATCGCCCGTCTGCAGGCTCGGCACGCCAAGCCAGGCGGCAACATCGCCAAGTACTCGCCCTTCCGGGACCAGCAGCTGGTTGCTGCGCGAATCGGCCGCGAGGGCGTCCAGCCAACCCGCGACCGCAGTGTTTTCATAGGCGAACAAGGACAACAGGCGCGCGCCGGGCTGTCGCGCCACGCCGAGCGAGGCAAGAAAAGCGGTCTGTTGCGCCATATCGCTCTGAAATTCCGCACGACGCAACATCAGATCGGCTTCACGGATCAGCCCGCCGGTCCGGGCTTCGAAGCCCGGAAAGAAGAAGTACTTCTGCAAGCCGTTAGCCTGCAGTGAAGGCAGCGCATGGCAGCCGACGATCCAGTCCTCGGCGCTCAGATACTCGAGGTTCAGCCAGAGGATACGACGACCGCTGGCAGCCATGGCGTTGATATAGGGCTGCGGCAGATTGCAAGCGAACGCCTCGATGACCACATCGGCGGGCTCGGTAGCAGCCCATTGACCGGACCAGCGCCGGACCTCCACTCCTTCGTGCAGCTGCTGTTCCGCCTCGGCACTGGCCGCCGGGCACAGTCGAGCGAAGGTATCCAGGTCATCCACCCACAGCCGCACATGCTGACCGTGTTCCGCCGCCAGCTGCCGGGCCAGGCGCCAGGTGACGCCGATGTCACCGAAGTTATCCACGACTGCGCAGAAGATGTCCCACTTCGCTTTTACAGACAAAACCGTGCTCCTCGAGCCGATACCGGCACTTCGTGCCTCTGGAAACGCTGCGCAGGATACAAGGTTGGCGCCAGCAACCGGTTGCCATGCCACAACACAGGAACGGCAGACGCGCGTATACGCCCGAGCCTGCAAAGGCGTCAGCGGATTCAGATAAAAAGAAAGGAAAAACGAGAAGATCGTTATGGAGGTGAACCCTACCAGCCACACCCCGGCACACAATGTCACCGCTGCGGCTGCTCCCTTCCGGGCCTGACCGGGTTCACGGCTGATCGTTGCGAGGGGACCGGCAGCCCTCGTAAATCCTGGCTTTCAGCGATTATCGCTCATCACACTGCTTTCAAGTTGGACGCCATTCTATAGACCTGATGTAGGCCATTGCGAGCACTTTGGATCACCGTTTCGGATCACTTCTGGATCCCTTTTGGATCACCTGGCCACACCCCATCGGCTATTTTTTTTAACAAAAATGCGAGGCGGTATCTATGACGTCGCGGCGCTACTTTCCCCCCGGCACCCTGGGGTGGGTCGGACCAAAAAGCGGCACCCCGGTATCACCGACGATGCCTTTGTTAGAACTGCTCGCGGTGACTTCTACCAAGAGAAACGGCGTCAGGCTTGTTGACCCTGCCGAAACTCCCAGGTCGCGAGCAGGAAGGTTGCCATGGCACCAGCGAGGTTCACTGCTAGCTCCGCATGGCGAGGTGCTGGCTTGACCCAGCTAGCGCCCTTACCGTGGGAATCGCCGAGCCTGTTTCTAAGGCCGCCAAGCCCCTCAATCACTGATGTACAGCCTCCAAGGATGCGCTTGAAGTCCTTATCAGCGTGCTGGCTCGGAGAGAGATTCAGTTGCTCTGCCGCTAAGCTGTAGAGCTTGTTTATGTCGGGAGCATCGCCATAGCTCACCCCTGCGCCATCGAGGATGAGCTTGCAGACAGCCTCCAGCAGACTTCTGGCCATCGTGATGGCTCCTTCTGGATCGCTGTTCCTACGCTCAAGAGCTTTGCCCCAGGCAGCGTGAACATAGGCACCATCCAATCTCTTCACCGAGCCACTAATCAGTTCGTCTGAAGGCGAGCCGGTCGCAAGCTCAAGGTGATCAAGAAGAGGCTGAAACTCAGCAAAAAGGAAATCCCTGCGCTCTTGATAGGTGCTGTACTTCTGCTTGATCGCCCCCCAGAACTGCCCGAGAGAGCGACAGGTCTGCACTGTCCGAGGCACCAGATCTGCCAGGGTCGTAGCCTCAAGAATCTGTTTCCGTAACCTGACATAGTCGGCATCGCTTTCGGGCCAACCTGTTGCGTGGCCAATCATTAGATTCAACAGCGACTCGGCAGCTATAAGAAGGTCTTTTCGCATGGCATCCCTGTCTCGCCTCTCGTGGTAATCGACGAACTATACCGGACGGAAACGACGTGGATCAGAAGGTGTACCTTCCGAGCCAACCTGAGCACAGCTTGAGCCAGACGAAACGCTGCAGCCTTCGCATGGATCAGAACTGTTGATTTATACCGATCCATCCAATAGCATCTTGAGCTAGCTTTGTGATCCACCTAGCGCTCAAGGAGCTATTAGCCATGACCGCCACCATTGCCTACGTCCGAGTCAGCACCGACGACCAAACCACCGAGGCCCAGCGCCACGCCATCAGCCAACGCTTCAATGTCAGTGAGTGGTTCTCCGATGAGGCCACCAGCGGGGCCACCAAGGCACTGCAACGGGAGGGCTTCAAGGCTCTCCATGCCTACGCCAGGAAGGGAGACACGGTTGTCGTGGCAGCCATCGACCGCCTGGGCAGGGATACCATCGACGTGCTGGAAACAGTCGAAGCCCTGAAAGCCAAAGGCGTGACCGTGGTCTCGATGCGCGAAGGCTTCGACCTATCCAGTCCAGTCGGCAAGGCCATGCTCACCATGCTGGCTGCCGTAGCTGAACTGGAGCGGGCCAATATCAAGGCGCGTCAGATGGCCGGGATCGAGCGAGCCAGGGCACAGGGCAAGAAGCTGGGCGCACCCAAAGTGATCGACGATCAGGCCGTTGCAGTCTGGAGAAAGGAGAACGAGGCCAGCATTGCGGATACGGCCAAGCACTGGGGGATCTCGACGGCTGCAGTGAAGCGGGCTTGCAGGGTGCTGCGAGTGCCACAAGCGCCAGCCGTATAGACGAGGTTGTGTGGTTGGGGGCGCATTATTTTTTGCTCCCCCCAAAGCACCGTTACCGCATGGCCGAGTACACGCTCTCACCAGCCCCGTAGTAGCTCGTGAAGATGTGGTGGAAAGCCAGATCGCATTTCTCGTTGTAGATCCCCTCGTCGTAGCTCTCAGGCAAGCCCCGGTCGAAGACAATCTCCAGCGTGCGTCGCACATCACTCCTGGCCCTGTCCTTCTTGCGCCAGTCGAGCACCAGCTTCTCGGCCTTCAGTGTCTCCAGAAGCTCCTTGCAGACCTTCTTCACCTGCGCCCTTTCCTTATCTGCAAGCTCCGGCACTGGCTTGGTCAGGATGTCGAACAGAGCCAGCTCTTCCTCGGAGAGGTTCTCGCGGATAGCTCGTTGATCCTCGACCTGCAGATCAGCAGTCAGATCCACCAGCTCCTTGAAGAACAGCTCGATGTTCATGCTGCCTGAGTTGTAGGCATCGATCAGCTTCTGGAACTTCTCCATGAAATCCTTGCGAGTGGGGTTCTCGGTCAGCATGGTTTCCAGTTTCATGCTCAGCAAAGCCCGGAGCTTCTCGGCCTCGGTACGCTTGCGACCCTGATTGAACTTCTCCTTGAGCTTCTCGAAGTCGATCTGGCTGAGGTCATGCAGTGGCTGATCGTCGTCTTCCTTGATGATGTAAGGCACCGGAGCGATGGAGCGATCCAGCAATTCCTCGACCTGCTGCATCACCTCGGAGATGTCGACGGGGGGAGCCAGTGCCTTGATCTTCTGGGCAATCACGGAGATCAGCACAGCATCAGGAGCAAGCTCATTGGCATCAGGATCGGGAAGAATCGCTCGGTAGACCCGAGACACAATCCGGGCCTGACTCATGAAGCTGTTCTTGGTTTCCTCATTAGCAATGAGCTGCTCAACAGCATCGTCCAGCCTGGCCACCTTCTCGAAGCCTTGAGCATCCTTGACGGCCTGGGCATTCACACCGTGCTCGGACAGGAACGAGATCCCCCTGGCAAGCAGGTGCTTCAAGTACTCGACCAGCTCGGCCTTGTTCTTGATTGGCTCACCCTCACCACCTTCGCCAGAAGAAGCCCCACCGTAGATCGCCAAGGCTTCCTGCAGCTTACGGAAGACCCCAACATAGTCGACGATCAGCCCCGCTTCCTTGCCCGGATACTTCCGGTTGGCCCGAGCGATGGTCTGCATCAGGGTGTGGTTCTTCATCGGCTTGTCGAGGTAGATGGTCGAGCAAGACGGCACATCAAAGCCGGTGATCCACATGGCGCACACGAAGACCAACCGCAGCGGATCCTTGGAGTCCTTGAACTTCTCGCCCAGGTTCTCCTCATTCATGCGCTTACGGTGCGGGATGATGTCCAGCCCTTTGTCCGCTAGCTCCTTCACCTCGTTCTGACCTTGGGAGACAACCACCGCCATGTCGGTCGATGTCATCACCTGGATCTTGTGCTGTAGCTCTTCCTGCTGCTCCTTGGGAGCCTTTGCAAGTTGAGCTTTCAGTTCAGCCAGATACGTCTTCCAGTAATCCTGAACCTTGTTGTACATGCGGACGGCGGTGGCCTTGTCGATGCACACCAGCATGGCCTTGCCCTGGTAACCACGACCAACGAAGTGATTCACCAAATCCTTGGCGATGGCTTCAAGGCGATCTTCTCGGGTGATCAGGTGGTACTCACGGGCGAAGACCTGCTCAACCTTGCGCTCCTGCTCCTCGTCCAGCTCGGCCTCTTCGAGTAGCGCCGCCATGTCCTCGTTGAGGTTGTCATTGATGAGCTGCATTTCGGGAATGCGGTTCTCGTAGTACAGCGGAACCGTGGCACCGTCAGCGATGGACTGGCCGAAGTCATAGACGGAGATGTAGTCACCGAAGACCTCTTTGGTCTTCTCCTCGCCAGCCATCAGTGGCGTCCCGGTGAAGCCCAGGAAGGCGGCATTGGGAAGAGCCGTCCTCATGTTCATGGCCAGCGTGTCGTACTGGGAACGGTGAGCTTCGTCGGTGATGACGATGATGTCCTGGCGGTCAGAGAGCTGCGGGTAGACCTCGCCTTTCTTCGTGCCGAACTTCTGGATCAGTGTGAAGACGTAGCGGTGGTCTTCGCTGAGCAACTGCTTGAGGTGAGCACCGCTGGTGGCATGAGCCTCGACTTCACCCACCGCCCCTGTAGCGGCGAAGGTCTTGTAGATTTGCTCGTCCAGTTCGTTGCGGTCGGTGACGATCACGAACGTCCAGTTGCCGGGGATCTTGCGCAGGATCTTCTGAGCGAAGAAGACCATCGAGAGAGACTTGCCTGAGCCTTGGGTGTGCCAGAAGACGCCCAGCCGCCCAGCCTGATCCTTGGGCCGATCCTTGGTACGCCAGACCTCTGCGATGGCCTTATTGACCCCCAGGTACTGGTGGTTCTTGGCGATCTTCTTGATCACACCACCAGCTACGTCCTCGAAGACGGTGAAGTTCTCGACGATATCCAGCAGCCTGGAAGGCTCACCGATGCCCCTGATGGCCGTCTCCAGTGAGACAACGCCCTTTTCACCTTCATCGTTGATCCGCTTCCACTCGAACAGATGTTCCCAAGGCGAGAAGGTGCTTCCCACGACCGTCTGGGAACCGTTCGACAGCATCAGTGCGCCGTTGTAAGTGAAGAGCTGCGGGATAACCGTGCGGTAGTCGGTGAGGTTGTCGTCGTAGGCGGCCTTGAGTGTCTTATGGGTCGCCTTCAGCTCGACGAACAACAGCGGGATACCGTTCACGAAGCCCAGCAGGTCAGTGCGTCGCGTGTGGTAGTCCCCCTTCACCCAGAACTGTGAAGCGAGGAAGAAGTCGTTCTCCTCGACATTGCCCCAGTCGATGACCTTGGCCACCTTGAGCGTGTTATGCCCGTGCTCATCGGTGACAGGGACAGGCACCCCATCCTTCAGCAGCCGGTAGACCTGCTGATTGGCGTTCACCGGCAGCAGCTTGGAGCGATCTCGGGCCAACTCCTCGACCACCAGATTGATGGCCTCGTCAGGCAGATCAGGATTTAGCTTACGGAGTGCTGCCCGCAGACGCCCCTCCAGCACCACATCCTGCTGGGTCTGTCGACCTTCGCTGGAGGAACTACCTGTCCACTCTGCGTAGAGGTTCCCAGTTTCCCAGCCGAGAGACTCGAACAGCGCAATGGCTGGCTGCTCGACTAGCGTGTCCTCGGAATAGTCGTACGAATGCGGTGCTGCTGGACTCATGCGCCTGAACTCCTTTTAGGTCGGCATGGGGATATCGGATACGTCGATCTCACCGGAGATTAGTTTGGGGAGCAGCAGGTCTCGCTGGGTTCGGAGATTTTTGTTTTTCCTTTCCAAATTCCAAACCATCGAAAACAATGGACTGACGGAGTCTGAATATGCCTCTCGGAGTTCACTTGACGGATAGGGAATACTTATACTCTGGAGGGCATCTAAAGTTATTTGAGGCTGGGCAGCCCCTCCGATCACATCCTTTAGCCCACGCATTTTTAGCGCCTGGTATCCCCAAAAGAAATCCACAGAGGCACGCGGCAAAAAAACAAAAGAATTATTAGTTACAAAGCTTTTCGGCTCTGTAATTCTAAACTCTCCCACACTACCTCTGCAGCCAGCTATGATTTGCCTATCAGCATATGTATAAGAGTGATAATGGCCAATAACTTTTGCAGCGCCATAGACAGGAAACTCCCCACCATCTATTAGCTCTTTCTTTGAAAGACCTTTCCCGTATTTTACTGAAAAAATATCAAATATATTTAGCTGCTCAAAGGCTAGCTGTTTTTCCTCATGACCCGGAAAGCGGAACTGAACGAACCACTCCTCGTACAACCGCCGCGCCATTTCTTCGAGGATCTCGATGCGGCGTGTGTTGTTTTCGATGAGGTCATCGTAACTCGTTATAACCCTTGAGATCTTTTCCTGAGTCGGCACTGGAGGCAGCAAAAATCTAAACCGCTTAATATCCTTTGCGCTTATATGCGGGATGTTTACGCCAGTCAGAATTGAGAGAACATAGTCGGTAAAATCAGCGCTACCGATAACGCAGCGTAGATAATCCGTCTTAAGACTTTCAGTACCACGAAGACGCGCAACTCGCTGAACAAGGAGTGAAGGAGTATCCTTGCGCTTAACCCTGGCATACTTTAGGCCCGCACTGATCCAAGGTCGATCCATTGCGAGTATTATGTCCCCCTCCCTAAGATGAAAAGCCTCGTATCTCTGGTAATCAGAGACAGGCCATCTTTTAGCCTTATCCCAACGCAGCTCTCCCTGAGCAACATTGTCGCCGCGCAGGAGACGCACATCGCTTTCGTCGTCTGTATAGCCAGAGCTTTTAAACGCGTACCCCACTACTAAATCAACATGATCTTCTAGAGTAACCTCCGTCCAAGAAGCACCTACAGTCATGCGGATGCTCCATCGAAGATCACTGCAATGTTATCTGCAATTCTTGATTCGAGTTCTCGTGACTCAGCATTTAGAACTTCCAACTCTTCAGCCAGCTCTTCTAACCGTTCGGTGAAGTCCACATCCTCGACTTCTCTAGCAGCAGCACCAACATACCTACCTGGGTTCAGCGACCAGCCCTGAGCTTCAATTTGCTGGCGAGTGGCAACCTTGCACAGCCCAGGGACATCCACATAACCATCGCCCAGCCCTCTCTCGGCTAGCAACTCAGCGCTACCCTGCTCCAGTTCCGGCGCTTCGCCACGATAAAGCCGCACGATGTTGGCAAGAAACTCGATCTGCTCAGGCATGAAATCACGGTGTGCCCGGTCGATCTGCCGGTAGATGTGGCGAGCATCGATAAACAGAACCTTGTCTGCTCTCTCTGCATCACGTTCTTTCGCTCGGTCAAAGAACCACAGCGTGCAAGGCAGGGTCACGGTGTAGAAGAAATTCGAGCCAACCGAAACGATCACATCGACTGCGCCACTCTCGATGAGCTTCTGCCGGATGACCTGCTCGCTGCCTCGTGCATCACCTGCCGAGTTCGCCATAACGAAACCAGCGCGACCGTTCTTGTTCAGCGATGCGTAAAAGAGCTGGATCCAGAGGTAGTTGGCGTTGTCGGTCTTCGGCACACCGAACGGGAACCGCAGGTCGCCTTCAAGTCGCTCCTTATCGACACCCGATACGTTGAACGGCGGATTGGCCATAACAAAGTCGAAGCGCCCGCCATCACGGGTAACGGCCTCATGCGGGTCTTCGTAGTAGGTGTTGGCGATACGCACATCACCCGACAGGCCATGCACAGCCAGGTTCATCTTGTTCAGATTGACCGTGACCTGCTCTTTCTCGGTGCCGAAGATGGAGATTTCTTCCATCGCCGTCTTGTGGTGACGCTTAACGAAGTCAGCCGACTGGGCGAACATGCCGCCCGAACCACAAGCCGGGTCAAAGATCCGCCCATGGAACGGCTCGATGATCTCGACGATCAGCTTCACGATAGACTCGGGGGTATAGAAGACACCGCCCTTTTGGCCTTCCTTCAGTGCGAAGTTGCCCAGGAAGTACTCGTAGACTTTGCCGAAAGCGTCACCGCTGAGATCCACCGGGCCGAGCAGCTTGATCAGTTCCAGCAGCACCTTGTTGCCAAGCTGGACGTAGTTGCGAGGCAGAGCGCCCTTGAGGTCGACGTTCTCTTCTTCAACGGCCTTCATGGCTTCGTTAATCGCCAGACCGATGACATCGCCCTCGGTGAGGGTCTGCAGATAGGAGAAGCGGGCCTTCTCTGGAAGGAAGATCACACCCTCGGCCAGATAGTCATCCTTGCTGACCTTACGGCGACCACCAGAGCCAATCGGCCCCAGCTTCTCTTCGGCAGCGGCGTACATCTTCTCGGCATATCGCAGGAAGATCAGCCCCAGGACAGGCACCGAGAACTCCCCCGGCCTCAGCCCCGTGTTGGCCCATAGTTGGTCAGCTACAGCCCACAAACGCTTCTCTACATCTCCAGTGACCAAGGCACATCTCCACGCAGTAATACAGAAATGCCGATGAGCTTACTACAGGCGAGAGCCAATCAAACGCATGGCTATAACCGGAACAGACCAGAGTGCCATCACGCGCTCTGCTACCAAAGAGGAGCAGCCTACTTGCCACCAATGCCCTGCTAGCAAGATCGCAGCACGTTCGACGAAGATCGATTACCACACTGTTATGGAGGAAAGAACGCGCAATCTCGCACGTTCGATCTTCAACCATGACGCTCGATCTTCACCGCCGCAAACCGCCGGAGGAGCTGATCGAGCCAGGGAAAGGCAACAGCCCAGCGAGGCGACCGCCGAGTACCTACTGCTACTTTGAGCTTCAGGCGTACAGCCCCTCTCACTGCCCCGACCAATCGGCCAGCAGTCACGGGTGATGACGAACCTGACATAGCTGGCTAGGGGGTGATGGCACCTAGTCGAGGCTGGCTACCTGCGATGACTCGCGGGGTGTAGCGGTGGATGGCGAAGCCACTCTAAGAGTGTCTTTGAGCTGTCCTTCATCCATGGTCATTACCATCAATCCATCAATGAAGAACGAAGCAATGAGACAACATCAAGTCTGTCTTGCGGAGTTGCTCTTGATGCCTCCCCAACTCTGCTGACACAGGATCGATGATTACCGATGACGATGTTGTCAGTGACCATCCCCGTCAGTGGTTGTCAGGAAGCCCAAGACACTCTGCCAGACCACCTCCTGCTCATCTTCATGTACCTCCAGATGACTCCGCCCAGGAGTTTCCCCATTCGCCTCTGTCATCCATCAGCCCTGGCCTCAGCACAGTAGCGACCTAGGCAACCACTGCTGCCCAGGCTTTGGCCCATGGATGGCTTCCAGGCATCGGGGAACTCCTGGGCAAGTCACCAGCATCAACCCTGCATCCCTTGCAGATACCCCTGAAACCCAGCCCGTTTTGTCCAGCCGTCCGAGCCGTCCGTGTTTCCCTTGTAGATGGGAGCTGGTGGCATGGATGGAAGGGACTCTGACGGCTGCACAAAAAGGATGATCTACGCCATGAAAAGCAAACGAACTGGCAAGACCTTTAACCACACTCCCGCCAACTGCCCGAAGCACGTCATGCAGACTCTTGGCTTCACCGAGGAACAGGCCGAGAGGATGATCCGGGTTCGCCGGATACTGCCATTCGTCGAGAGCAGAACAGAGCCGTGTATTGATGCTCGGAGGCTCTGGGAGAAAATAGGCAGACCCGAAGCCCGTTTCGACAAATGGGTCTCTCGCGGCGCAGCAAGAATAGTGGACGAGTTCGGGCATTATTCGGAGGTGGTAAAAAAGAGCACGCCATCATCGCGAAAGCCCCGCACCGACTACATTCTCAGCCGTAACTGCGCGGCGCATTTGGCCATGAGCACACAAACCCCAGAAGGGCGCGAGGTGCGGCACTACTTCCTCGACATGGAAGAGCTGGCCTTCAAGCTCATCCGCTATACCCCGATCCGGGGCTCCATGCTGACAAGCATCGACAATCAGGTCGCTCATCAGGCATTCGTCATCGCTGGCGAGAAGGCTAAGTCTGGAGAGCTGCCAAGGAGCCTCGTCAGGCAGGAAGCCATGGAGATGAAAGGATGCCTGATGTCGCTCGTGTGCCGAGTGATGACCGGACTGTCCTCCAGCGAATGGCGAGCCAAGATAGGCCGCCCCATTCGGGACTCGCTCACTACCGATGACCTCAACCAGTACAGCCGTGCCTACGACTCCGCCCTGACCATGCTGGCTGGCGGCATGACACTGTCGCAGATCGAGGCAGTACTGAACCAGCCCTACGGAAACAGCGTCGACCCGAGCGACTACATCAAGACCCCAGAGGAGGTAGCCTGATGCGTCTGCCTGAACTGATCTTCCTGGGCGCCCTGCTTCTCTGGCCTTTGGTTCCCCTGGTGTACCTGCTCTGCATCGCCTGGCAGACCGACTTCAAGTTGGTTGCTCGATCCAAGCAGAGAACTGCAGAAGGGTCTCGCTGATGAAGAGCATCGCCAGTGAAGTGAGGAAGGCCAGGAGTCGGAGCACTTCGGGCTTGTTGGCTACGACTGCCGGAGGCACCGCCCAACATCCGCTGCTGAGCGAGATCCTGGCCGCAGACAAACGCAGATGGAAAGCAGCCCAGCAGATGAACCTTCCGGTGCTCCGGCTGGCACCAACGAGCAGCAACTGACAGAACCCCCATCACCCTTAGCCTGGAAAGCCAGGAGGCCGACCTATCGGTTTGGTGCTGGGGGTTATTTTTTTACCGTGCTGCCTTCGAGAACGACGACAGTCGAACCGGATTCATCACCGCCTCGGTCAGGGAGACAGCCAGTTGCTGCCCCTTCTCGGTCAACTGCACGATCTTCCTGCGGCGTTCCATCGGATCTGGCGTTGCCACTATCAATCCGAGTCCTGGCTTTTCAAGACGATGCCACTCCGACAAGGCTGAGACATTCCTTGAACAGGACGATTGGGTCATCCCGAGGTTCTTCTGCAGATCCGCCATCGTGCAGCCTGGGTAGATCGCCGAGTAGAGGAACAATGCCATGCCTTGTGCTGGCATCTCTGGGTCAACGCCACGGAACTCTTCAATCGCTTTGAAAAGCTGGACAAGTGCATACCGATCATAAGCCAGGGCGTGTTTGCTGAATGTGGTTTCCATGTGCGTCACGCTCCGTCCTTGCCGAGATAGAAACCAGAGCTATTCCAGGCCAACTCAAAGCGCCTCGGCATTCGGACGTACACGTCACCGATGAATAAGCAAAGACGTGCTTTGCCAATAGAGACGCTGAAGCCAAATTGATTGCTGGTCATTGGCTGAAACCTCCGATTCATTTGTCGTGTTCGCTACAGATAGCAAACCGTATCGGGGCGCTTCAACGTTCTCACCTTCGCGTTATTTTCACTGCAGAATCAATTGCATAACTCAATAGTTGGCCGTGCCAGTCTTTATCGAGGCTGCAGCGGCATCGTGTCCCAACCAGCCAGTCCAACTAACCGCGCGCGCATAGTTCGCCTCTCGCTCTTGCCTCCCGACGAGAGGCCCGCATGATCCAGCTCAACAAGATCCTCAAGTCCTTCCAGAAGACCATCGACCAGCTCGAACAACTGACCGCCACCAACAACATCGAGGTCAGTCGCAACACCGAGCAGATCGACCGACTGCAGGAGAAGAACCTGATCCTGATCGCGGAAGCCCAGGCGGCTAAAGAGACCGCCGAGAACCTCAAGGCATTGATCGGCCCAGGCCACTGACTTTTTCCACGATCACGGAAAAACCCTCACTACCAGCGAACACCCATAGCCCGCCTCTGAGCGGGCTTCGTCTTTTCTGGAGGACAGAACATGAATGCACTGACCAACAAGCCGGTAACCATGAGCAGCCGCGAGATCGCAGAGCTGACCGGGAAGGAACACTACAACGTGATGCGGGACATCCGCTCGATGCTGCAAGAGCTTGGGAAAGATGCCTTCAGTTTTGAGGGCATCTATCTGGACGCCTATGGCCGTGAGAAGCCTTGCTTCAACCTCCCGCGCCGCGAGGTTGAGATCCTGCTGACCGGCTACAGCATCCCGCTCCGCGCCAAGGTCATCGACCGTCTGCATGAACTAGAGGAGCAAGCCAAGGGCGCTGCCTTCCGTGTCCCGCAGTCGCTGCCCGAAGCCCTGCGTCTGGCTGCCGAGCTGGCAGAGAAGAACGAGCAGCTCGCCCTGGAGAACAAGGAGATGGCACCGAAGGCTGTCGTTTTCGACAACTGCGTGGCGTTGCGCCAGGAATCCCTGGCCACCTTCGTGCGTACCCTGGAAGGCGTCAACACGATGGCCATCATCACCAATCACCGCAGCCACTCAGCAGCATCAAAATCCACTGCCTCAATCACCGGAGCCAGCACCTCCGGCCTGAAGTCCTTTCCGTATCGACTGAAGGTAATCCCACCGCTCTGATGGCCAAGAATGCCGCCAACCAGCGACTCGACTATTCCCTTCTGCTTCAGATGATCAGCAAGCGTGTGCCGGAAGCTGTGGAAGTCCTTGCGCTCTGCCCCATCACGGAAGCCCAACTGATCACGAACCCGAGTGAACCACTTGGAGGGAGCGGCAGCGTAGCCATGCGCCTTGTGCAAGGTCAGCTCCGCGAAAAGACGTTGGTGGCCAGCCTCCCGCTGCGACCGGACGAACTCAAGGAACCCCAGCGCTTTCAACTTCGAGTGGATCGGCACGAGTCTTTCCGAAGTGACGGTTTTCAGCTTCTGATCGGACCTGGTCGCCCGGATGTGTAAGCAATCGATGCCGTTAATGCAGACCACATCATCCAGATAGAGCTGGCATAGCTCATTGAGTCTCGCCCCGGTGTACAGGCCGAGCAGTGGCAGCCAGTACTTGTGCGGCTGAGCTGAGTTGGCTGATGCGTAAACCTGCTTCGAGAACAGACGGCGCAGATCGTCCTCGGTGAAGACACTGCGCTCCTCGCTGACCTTGCCTCGCTGCCTGACTCGAAGCCCGTCGAACGGGTTGCGCTCGCAGTAGCCCTCACGGATGGCATAGGAGAAAAAGGTCGTCAGGTTCTTCACGTAGTTGTTGAACGTGGTGAGGCTGATCGTGGTGGTGGCAGTCTCGATGATCTGCTCCAGCGATTGTCCCTCGGGAAGCTGATTCATCCTCGGCGGGAGCTTGAGTGCCACCTCTCGGAACTTGCGGGCATCCTGGCGAGTGATGAGATCGACCGGCAAATCACCCACGATCCGAGTCATTAGCTCAGCCACGGAACGCTTGTCGGATAGCGTCTTCGCAGCCACGCCTTCATGAGACTGCTGCTCCAGGCACTCCTGAACCACCCTGGAGAAGCGTGGAGCGTTGCTTGGCGCATCTGCTATCAGCCTATCTGGCTGCACCTGTTTGGCTCTTGAGGGGGCACTGCGGGGCTTCTGTGGCCCTCTCACCCTGCCTCCCTCCCCTTGCTCCAAAGGCTTCTCCGCAAGCGCAACCAATTGCTGCTGACGGAGCCATGCAGCCCAACTAGCAACTCGCTTACCGCCCGCCTCCCAAGCACCACGTAGGGAGTCGAGGGATGGCCGAGTGCCCTGGAATGCCTGGGTGTAGAGCTGCTGAACCTGCAGGAGCAATTCGCGCCCACGGATCAGCGCTTCGCGCTTGCAGCGTGTCTGCAGTGAACGGCGGATCTCGGAACAAGGGAAAAGCGGACGCAGAACTCCAGGCACCACGATTCTGAAATAGAAGATCGAGTGTCGGGATAACCAGAGGTAAGAAGGTACAGAAGACACGGTGGATCACCCTATGGATCACTGGCGTGATCAGAGCGAAAAACCGTTAGAAATCAAGGAGATACGTTATGGAGGTGAACCCTACCAGCCACACCCCGGCACACAATGTCACCGCTGCGGCTGCTCCCTTCCGGGCCTGACCGGGTTCACGGCTGATCGTTGCGAGGGGACCGGCAGGGCCCACCATAACGAAACCCGCCTGGCGGCGAGCGGCGCCATTGTACCGGCTTATCAGCAACTTACAACCACAGACTGCTGCCGGGCCTGCGGCAGGCCAATTGCATCCTCTTCTATGCAGCGCCAGCAACCCGCTCAATGGATTGAACCGGCGAGCGGTATGCGCATTGCGTCGAAAGCCTCTAGCCAAAGACCAACGTCTGTCCGAGGATGGGCAGGCTCAAGCGCTATCGAACGCTTGTCATGAAACCATGCTGTGCAGCGATTTTCACTGCGCGGCTGATGGCAACAGCACACGAGGTAATCATGAGCAAGGCTCCAATCGCCATCATCGGAACCGGGATCGCGGGGCTTTCCGCTGCGCGGACCCTCCACGATGCCGGGCAGGCAGTACATCTGTTCGACAAGAGCCGCGGCAGCGGCGGCCGCATGGCCAGCAAACGCAGCGACGCGGGCTCGCTCGACCTGGGCGCGCAGT
The DNA here is from genome assembly GCF_014764705.1 of Stutzerimonas kunmingensis. Classification (GTDB taxonomy): domain Bacteria; phylum Pseudomonadota; class Gammaproteobacteria; order Pseudomonadales; family Pseudomonadaceae; genus Stutzerimonas. The sequence goes on along the minus strand of NZ_JACXXG010000005.1, from coordinate 201,733 downwards.
ACTTCACCGCCCGCGATCGTCGCTTTGGCGAAACCGTCCGCCAGTGGCAGAACGAAGGCTGGGTCGATCAATGGTCACCCAGCATGTATCAGTCTCATGATGGTCAACTGAAACCATCTGCCGACGAGCAAGTACGCTGGGTCGGCACGCCGACGATGAGCTCGATCACCCGCGGGTTGCTCGGCGACATGCCCGTCAACTTCAGTTGCCGCATCACCGAAGTGTTTCGCGGCGAACAATTCTGGACGCTGGTCGACGCCAGCGGGGTCAGCCACGGGCCGTTCAGCCAGGTGGTGATCGCCGTTCCGGCGCCGCAGGCGGCTGCGCTGCTCTCCAGCGCACCCAAGCTCGCCGCCGTCGCCGCCAGCGTAGCCATGGAGCCCACCTGGGCGGTCGCGCTGGGCTTCGCGACTCCGTTGAACACCATGCTGGAAGGCTGCTTCGTTCGCGACGATGCGCTGGACTGGATCGCTCGCAACCGCAGCAAGCCCGGCCGCAACGGCGAGCTGGATACCTGGGTTTTGCACGGCACCAGCAGCTGGAGCCGACAGCACCTCGACCTGCCCAAGGAGGCGGTGATCGAGCGCTTGCATGGCGCATTCGCCGAGCTGATCGATTGTGTGGTGCCGGCCCCGGAGTTCACCTTGGCCCATCGCTGGCTGTATGCCCGCCCGGCCCAGGCCCACGAATGGAATGCCCTGGCCGACGCCGGCTTGGGTCTTTACGCCTGCGGCGACTGGTGCCTGTCCGGCCGAGTGGAAGGCGCCTGGCTTAGCGGCCAGGAAGCGGCGCGCCGGCTGCTTGAGAATCTGTAGAGCGGCTGCCAGCGGCTGATCTGACCCAGGTCAGCCGTACGCGCAAGGCCAGCTGCTATGATCGCGCGCTTTCTGCACTGCCCCCCTTCAGCGGAGTTCCGATGAATCCCTCCACCCTGATCGGCATCGTCGCGAGCATCGGACTGCTCGCCGTCGTCATGCTCTTCGCCGCCAAAGAACCCGCGCTTTTCATCGACCTGCCAAGCCTCGGCATCGTACTAGTCGGCACCCTGGCGGCGACCTTTATCAGCTATCCGTTGCGCGAAGTCACCCGAGTGTTCGGGCTGATCTGGACCGTGATGCGCAACGAGCGCCTGTACACCCGGCAGGATCTCGATGAGCTGGTGCAGATCTCGCGACTGTGGATCAGCGGTGACCTACCTGCGGTGGAAAAAGCGGTCGAGCAGGTCAGCAATCCCTTTCTGCGCACCGGCGTGCAGCTGGTGATCGACAACACCCCGGAAGAAGACATCCTGGAACTTCTGCAATGGCGCATCGCCCGACTGCGCGCCCGGGAGAATGCCGAGGCACAGCTGTTCCGGGCGATGTCCAACTATGCGCCGGCGTTCGGCATGATCGGCACGCTGGTCGGGCTGATCAACCTGATGTTCATGCTCGGTAGCGGCAATATGGACCTGATCGGCCGCAGCCTCGCGGTCGCGCTGATGACGACCTTCTACGGCGTGCTGCTGGCCAACCTGATCCTCAAACCAGTGGCCGTGAAGCTCGAACGGCGTACCGAGCAACGCGTGGCGCTGATGAATCTGGTGATGCAGGGCATCTCGATGATGTGCAATCGCCGCAGCCCGGCCTACATGCGCGAAACGCTCAAGTCGTTCATCGCCCACCACGACGACGAAATTCGCGACGGCAGCCCCGCCGCACCGCGCAGCGCGCCGCAGGACGAACGCACGTGAACGGCCAGGCATCGCAGGGCAGCCGCTTCTCCCGCTGGCATATCGAGCCGCAGCGAGAGGAAGAGCAGGAAGCCTGGCTGATCACCTACCTGGACATGCTCACCCTGCTGTTGGTGATGCTGGTGATCATGCTGGCGCTGGCCGGCAAGGGCGAAGGCCAGCAGAGCGAGCCAGCGATGGTAGAAGCCACGCAGCAGGCGGCTGGCGATCAGCTGGTAGCACTGCAGCCAAGCGCTTCACCCATACCATCGATCGTGCCGCTACCGGCGCCGGCGGCTGATACGCAGCAGGACGACACGAGCGAAGCGAAGCCCGATCTGGCGCTGGGCGACGACATCGAGGTCATCGTCAACGATGGCAGCATCAGCTTTCGAATCAGCAGCGAAATTCTGTTCGGCTCAGGGCGGGCGGAGCTGGAAGACGCCGGGCTGGATGTGATCGACCGATTGGTCCCGACCCTCGCCGCAGGCGGTCATCGGATCATCGTCGAGGGCCATACCGACAATCTGCCCATCCAGACCGAGCGCTTCCCGTCCAACTGGGAGCTTTCCGCCAGCCGCGCCAGCAGCGTGGTGCGCTACCTGCAGCTGGCCGGCATCGAATCGACGCGGCTGAGCGCAACCGGCTACGCCGACACGCGACCGCTCGCCGACAACGGCGACGAACAGGGTCGCGCCAGCAACCGCCGCGTCGAGCTGATCATGCAGACCGAGGCGGACAAGCCCTGACGCTTCAGCCCAGCGCGGTATCGAGGAACATCATCACCGCGAAGCCCACCATGAGGCCCAGCGTGGCGGGCGTCTGATGGCCGTTGCGGTGGGTTTCCGGGATCACCTCGTGGGATACCACGAAGATCATTGCCCCCGCGGCCAGGCCGAGGCTGATGGGATAGGCGATGGCGAAGCCGCTGGACATGCCGATACCCACCAACGCGCCGATCGGCTCCATCAGCCCGGATGCCGCGGCGACCAACACCGAACCCAGCGCCGACAACCCGGTGGTGCGCAACGCCAGCGCGACGGCCAGGCCCTCGGGAATGTCCTGAATGGAGATCGCCGTGGTCAGCGGCAGGCCAACGCTCAGGTCGCCATTGGCGAAGCTCACACCGATGGCCATGCCTTCGGGAATGTTGTGCAGCGCAATGGCGAGCACAAACAGCCAGACCCTGTTCAGGCGTTCGCACTCGGGACCACAGGGGCCAGTGCTTTCATGCTCGTGCGGCGTGAAGTAATCCAGACCGAGCATGAGCAACACGCCAAGACCCAGGCCGACCACCACCGTCAGCGCCGCAGCCGGGCCGTTACCGAACAATTCACGCCCCGCTTCCAGCCCCGGAAGGATCAGGGAGAAAGCGCTCGCAGCGAGCATCATGCCGGCGGCAAAGCCAAGCATGCTGTCCTGGGTGCGGGTAGAAATGTCACGCAGGCCGATCGCCAGAAACGCGCCGACCGCCGTCGCTACGAAACCGGCGCTGCCGCCCAACAGCGCGTAGCGAACGTTGCCCGCCTCGCTGCTCTGCAAAGCGTTGGCGGTACCCGCCACTAGCAGTAACAGCACCGCCACTGCAGTTGCCGCAAGACCGAAGGTGATCCAGGGGTTGGCTTGCGCCTGTGCGAGCCAGGCAGCGCGCAGAGTGGCCGCCGGGCTTTGAACGGTGGACGCCATGATTTCAGAATCCTCGATGCGGGCGGCCAGTGTACTCCGCCACGCCCTGCTCCAGAGCCTATGGTCACGATAGCCGCAGACCATCGCCCGACCTGCGCGCAACGCCCGCGTTGTACCCCCACGGGTATGACCGTAAGCTTGGCGGGTTCGATGGCCCGGAGGGGCCGCATTAAGGAGTGGTCCGTCGTGCCCGCCGCAAAAACCATTCGTCGCGCGCTTTTGCTGATCATCCCGGTCCTGCTGCTGGCCGGCTGGATGATCTGGCGCCAGCTTCAAGGGCCGGAATTGCCCGGCTATCGCCTGGAAACACGCCCACTGGTGCAACGCGTGGTCGCCAGCGGCGAGGTGGACAGCCAGTCGCTGGCGCAGGTCGGCAGCGAAATCACCGGCGTTGTCGCCGTGCGCCATGTGCGCGAGGGCGATGCGGTAAAGGCTGGCGATCTGTTGCTGGAGCTGCGCGACGACGAGCAGCGCGCCCGCCTGCGCGAGGCGGAAGCGGCCCTGCAGCAGCTGATTGATTCCAGCCGCCCCCAAGCACAGGCCACCCTGCGCGAGGCACAGAACAACCTCGAACAGGCCGATCGCGAACTCCAGCGCCGGGAGACACTGTTCGAACGCAAGCTCCTGGCCTCCGAGGCCCTTGAGCAGGCTCGCCGCGCAACGCTGACTGCCCGTGTGGTCCGCGACCGCGCCCGTTTCGCTGCCGCGGCCGTGGGCGAAGGCGGCAGCGAGGAACAGGTCCTGCGTCAGCGCCTGGAAGCGGCGCGCGCGAACCTGGCGAAAGCCCGCATCCACGCCCAAGTCGACGGCATCGTGCAGACGCGCGAAGTCGAACCCGGCGACCTGGTACAGCCCGGCCGCACCCTGCTGACGATTGCCCGCTCCGGCAGTAGCGAAATCCTGCTGCCTCTGGACGAAAAGAATCTGGCCCCGATCGAACTGGGCCAGGCCGCCAGGATCATCGCCGATGCCTACCCGGATCGAGTGCTGCCGGCACGCGTCAGCTTCATCGCGCCGAGCGTCGATACCGCCCGTGGGACCATCGATGTCCATCTCGACCTGCTGGAGCCAGCCGACTTCCTGCGTCAGGGCATGACCGTCTCGGTGAACATCGAGACCGGCCGACGCGAGCAAGCCCTGGTATTGCCCAACGATGCGCTGCGCGCCCGCGACGGAACACGCGCCCAGGTATTGCGCGTCAATGACGGCGTGGTGGAGCGGGTCGGCGTGCGTCTGGGGATGCTCGGCACCGCGCTGAGCGAAGTCAGTGAAGGGCTGGCGGCAGGTGATCTGGTGTTAATCGGCGACGCCGAGGAAGGCCAGCGCGTACGCGTGCGTGAGCAAACGATTCCAACCGGCATTCAGGACTGACTGCATGCGCCTGGCCGACTCGCTGTGGACCGAATGGAAGATCGCCCTGCGCTTCTTGCTGGACAACCGCATGCAGACGTTGCTGATCATGTTCGGTATCGCCGTCGGCTCGGCGGTGATCGTGTTCATCACGGCGCTGATCACCGGCCTGCAGGCCAATGTGGTCGAGCGCACCCTGGGCACCCAGGCGCATATCCGCATCCTGCCGCCGGACGAGGTCAACCGCCTTCTGCCCGCCGATGACCACAGCTGGCCGCTGGTGCTGGAGAGCCCGCGGGCCCAGCGCCTGCGCTCGATCATCAACTGGCAGGACGTACGCGACGTACTCGACCAGGACGCACAGATCCTCGCGGTGTCGCCGGTGATCAGCGGCCCGGCCATCGCCCTACGCGGCGTGGCCCGCGCCTCGGTGGCGCTGCTCGGCATCGACCCGCCGCGCTATCAGCGCATCATCCCGCTGGCAGACGACCTGATCGCCGGGCAGTTCACCGTGGGCGCCGGCCATGCGGTTATCGGCAAGGAACTGGCACGCGACCTCGGCCTGGGCATCGGCGACAAGCTGCGTTTGGACGCCGGCGAAGGCCGCGAGGCAGTCGTCGATATCGCCGGTATCTTCGAGCTGGGCGTACGCGAGCTGGATGCGCGCTACGTGTACCTGGACCTGAAACAGGCGCAGACACTGCTCGACCTGCCCGGCGGCGTCACGGTGATCGATACCACGGTCGCCGAGATCTTCGAGGCCGATCAGGTCGCCGAGCGCCTCGCGCGCCTCACCGGGCTGCGCGCCGAAAGCTGGATGGAAACCAATGGGCAACTGCTCAACGCGCTCGCCTCGCAGAGCATGACCACGGAGATGATCCGTGTATTCGTCGGTATCTCCGTGGCCTTTGGCATCGCCAGCGTGCTCGCCGTGAGCGTCGTCCAGCGCACCCGCGAGATCGGCATCCTGCGCGCCATGGGCAGCCCGCGCGGGCAGATCCTGCGCGTGTTCCTGCTGCAGGGCGGGCTGCTCGGGCTGCTCGGTTCGGCCTGCGGCGGAGGCGTCGGCTGGGGCCTGGTGCAGGTTTTCAATCTGTTTGGCCCGCGGCTATTCACCATTCCGGTCGATCCGACACTGGTGCCGCTGGCCATGCTGGTAGCGACAATCACCGGCGTGCTGGCGGCGGCGATGCCGGCGCGGCGTGCGGCGCGCTACGACCCTGCGGTGGCGATTCGATATGTCTGAAACCCTGCCAGCCAGCCCGGCCAATGAGGTCCTGCGCCTGGAACAGGTACGCAAGGCCTTCAACATAGGCACACCACTGGAAACCGAGGTGTTGCACGGTATCGACCTGCGTCTGAGCCGCGGCGAGCTGGCCGCGCTGATCGGCCCGTCCGGCTCAGGTAAGAGCACGCTGCTGAACCTGATCGGCCTGCTCGATACGCCCAGCTCCGGCGAACTGTACGTGCTCGGCCAGGCGACACGCGACAGCGACGATGAAGCGCGCACGCACCTGCGCAACCAGGCAATCGGCTTCGTGTTCCAGTTTCACCACCTGATTTCGGCATTCAGCGTGCTGGAGAACGTGCTGATGCCGCTGATGATTCGTCACGGCAAGCCGTCACACGCGGATATCGACCTGGCTCGCGGCCTGCTCGACGAAGTCGGACTGGCGCAGTTCGCCGACAAGAAGCCGACGCAGATCTCCGGCGGCCAGCAGCAACGAGTTGCAATCGCCCGGGCGCTGGTGACCCGCCCGCCTCTGTTGCTGGCCGACGAGCCGACCGGCAACCTCGACACCCGCACAGCGCAAAGCGTGTTCGAGCTATTTCATCGCATCAATGCCCAGTTCGGCTGCGCAATACTGGTGGTGACCCATGATCCACGGCTTGCGGCCGATTGCGGGCGGACCATACAGCTGGTCGATGGCCATATCGTCAGTGACGCTGCCAATCCGCCCAGTCGCTGACCCGACAGCCGCTGCGCCCCTTCCATAGCGGGTCGCGGCGAATGTCCCGCCACCAGCTAATAACTATTAAGTCTAAGCATATAACCTAAATCAGGGCTAACATCACTCCACATACATACCCCCACCGGTATTAATCTTGGAGAGGAGCGCGCCCATGAATGCCCATATCGAACCCTTCTTCGATCCCGCGACTTTCACCTACAGCTACGTGGTCAGCGATCCGCAGACACGCCAATGCGCGGTGATCGATTCGGTGCTGGACTACGATCCGGCATCCGGCCGTACCTCCCATGCTACCGCCCAGCGTCTGGTCGACTATGTATGCGAGCAGGACCTCAAGGTGCAGTGGCTGCTGGAAACCCACGTGCACGCCGACCATCTGAGCGCCGCGCCGTACCTCAGGCAGCAACTAGGTGGTCAGCTGGCGATCGGTGATCGCATCACCGTGGTGCAGGACACCTTCGGCAAGCTGTTCAACGCCGGTACCGGCTTTGCGACCGATGGCCGCCAGTTCGACCACCTGTTCCACGATGGCGATACCTTCCAGGTCGGCAACATCCAGGCGCGCGCCATCCATACCCCGGGCCACACCCCGGCCTGCATGACCTATGTCATCGGTGATGCGGCGTTCGTCGGCGACACGCTGTTCATGCCCGATTACGGCACTGCCCGTTGCGATTTCCCGGGCGGCGACGCGCGCACGCTGTACCAGTCCATCCAGAAGCTGTTCGCCCTGCCGGGCGACACACGGGTATTCATGTGCCACGACTACAAGGCGCCCGGCCGTGAAGAGTTCCTCCATGAAACGACCATCGCCGCCGAACGCGAACACAACGTGCACGTGCACGCCGGCATCAGCGAGGACCAGTTCGTCTCCATGCGCACGGCACGGGATGCCACGCTGGGCATGCCTACGCTGATCCTGCCCTCTGTGCAGATCAACATGCGCGGCGGCGAGCTGCCCGAGCCGGAAAGCAACGGCACGCGCTACCTGAAGATCCCCCTGGACGTGCTGTAGCCCCAAGCGTGGAGGACGTCGACATGCAAACAATAAAACGACTGACCCCTTTCATCTCCGTCGCTGCCCAGTTGCAACCGGCGGACATGGTGCTGCTGGCCGGCAGCGGATTTCGCTGCGTCATCAATAACCGCCCGGACAACGAGGGCGAAGGCCAGCCGTCCAGCGAGGTCATGCGCACCGCCGCAGAGGCGTCCGGCCTTGAGTATCACCATCTACCGGTCGTATCCGGGCAGATCACTGATGCCGACGTCGCGGCCTTCCGAGCGCTACTGGCGCGGATCAAGGGGCCAGCACTGGCGTTCTGTCGCACTGGGACACGCTCGGCTTCGCTCTGGGCACTGGTCGAGGCCCATCACCTCGACCCGCAGGTGCTGCTGCAGACAGCCCAGCAAGCCAGTTACGACCTCAGCGGCCTGCTGCCACGCATGCAGGGTTACTGGCAGTCGACAACCGATCTGCCGCTGCCGGGCGCTTCGAAATTCGCCATCACGCCGCGCTACGACGTCTTGGTGATTGGCGGCGGCGCGGCCGGCTGTGCCGTGACAGCCAGTTTGCTCAAGCGCGACCCCGAACTGCGCGTCGCGATCATCGAACCCCGTGAACAGCACTACTATCAGCCAGGCTGGACACTGGTAGGCGCCGGCGTGTTCGACCGCGCCGCCACCGAGCGCGCGATGAGTCGCTGCATTCCGTCCAAGGCGCAATGGATCCGCGCGGCTGCCGAAGCCTTCGAGCCGGAGCACCAGCAAGTGGTGCTCGAAGACGGCAGTCGCATCGGCTACCGGGCGCTGGTGGTCTGCCCAGGCCTGAGCCTCGACTGGGACGCCATCGAAGGCGCCCGCGACAGCCTCGGCAAGTTCGGGGTGACCTCGAATTATGCCTTCGAACTGGCGCCCTACACCTGGCAACTGGTGCAGAACCTGCGCGGCGGCAAGGCGCTATTCACCCAGCCACCCATGCCGATCAAGTGCGCCGGCGCACCGCAGAAGGCGATGTACCTGTCCTGCGATCACTGGCGCCAGCAAGGCGTGCTGAAGGATATCGAAGTCGACTTCTGTTCGGCTGGCGCGGTCCTGTTCGGCGTCGCAGACTTCGTGCCCGCGCTGATGCAGTACGTCGAGCGCTACGGCGCGCGACTGAACTTCAACCACAATCTGGTGGCTGTCGACGGACCGGCGCGCAAGGCCTGGTTCAAGGTGACCGACAGCGCCGGGCAAAGTACCACGGTGGAGCGTGAGTTCGATCTGCTGCACATGGTGCCACCGCAGCACGCACCGGACTTCATTCGCCACAGCGCCCTGGCCAACGCCGACGGCTGGTTCGAGGCCGAGCACGAGACGCTGCGACATCCGCGCTTCGGCAACGTCTTCAGCCTCGGCGATGTGTGTTCCGCGCCCAACGCCAAGACCGCAGCAGCGGTGCGCAAACAGGCACCGGTGGTCGCCGAAAACGTGCTGAGTGTGCTCAAGGGCAGCGGCCCGCGGGCGATCTACGATGGTTACGGCTCCTGCCCGCTGACCGTCGAGCACGGCAAGGTGATCCTCGCCGAGTTCGGCTATGGCGGAAAGCTGCTGCCGACGTTCCCGCTCGACCCGAAAGTGCCGCGCCGCCTGGCCTGGAAGCTGAAGACCCAATGGATGCCGTCGATCTACTTCGAGATGATGCTCAAGGGCCATGAATGGCTGGCCGAGCCGAAGCATCTGGACTTCGAACCGCGCCCGGCCGAGGCACCCGACGCTTGCGACTTCACCCAGGAGAAGAAGGGATGAAGCAGCGCTTGGCCCGCTACATGCCCATATTAGAGTGGGTCAGGCACTATGATCGCGCGGCCGCGGCCAAGGACAGCCTTGCCGCGCTGATCGTAACACTGATGCTGATCCCACAGAGCCTCGCCTACGCCATGCTCGCCGGCCTGCCGCCAGTGACCGGCCTGTACGCCAGCATGCTGCCGCTGATCGCCTATACCCTGTTCGGCACCAGTCGCACCCTGGCAGTCGGCCCGGTGGCAGTGGTATCGCTGATGACTGCGGCCGCCTTGGGACCGTTGTTCGCCCCGGGTAGCGCGGAATATGCGGGCGCGGCCATGCTGCTGGCGCTGCTCTCCGGCGCGGTGCTGCTGCTCATGGCCATGCTGCGCCTGGGCTTTCTGGCGAATTTCCTCAGCCATCCGGTGATTTCCGGCTTCATCAGCGCTTCGGGCATCCTCATCGCTCTCGGCCAGCTCAAGCACATCCTCGGCATCTCAACCGGAGGTGAAAACGCCGTGGAGCTGATTTGGGGCCTGCTCGGAACACTGTCGCAAATGCATCTGCCGACGTTCATCGTCGGCACGACGAGCCTGCTATTTCTCTACCTGGTGCGCAGCCGCCTCTCCACTTGGCTGCAGCGTTTGGGTATGAGTCCGCATATCGCCGGCACGCTGAGCAAGATCGGGCCGGTCGCCGCCTTGCTGCTGGCAATAGCGGCGGTCAGCGTCTTTCAGCTCGCCGATGCCGGCGTGCGGGTAGTCGGTGCGGTGCCTGGCGGCCTACCCAGCATGAGCCTGCCAACGCTGGATATGACGCTAGCACTGCAACTGTTGCCTGCGGCGGTGCTGATCAGCCTGGTCGGCTTCGTCGAGTCGGTTTCCGTGGCGCAGACCCTGGCGGCCAAGCGCCGCGAACGCATCGAGCCTAACCAGGAACTGATCGCGCTTGGCGGCGCCAATGTCGCCGCGGCCCTCAGTGGTGGCTTTCCGGTAACCGGCGGCTTCGCCCGCTCGGTGGTCAACTTCGATGCTGGCGCACAGACGCCGCTGGCTGGTGCGCTGACCGCAGTGGGCATCGGCCTCACTGTGCTGCTGTTCACGCCACTGTTCCGCAATCTGCCACACGCGGTACTGGCCGCGACGATCATTGTCGCTGTGCTCAGCCTGGTGGACCTCTCCGCCCTGCGCCGCACCTGGCGCTACTCCCGACAGGACGCCGCGGCCATGGCTGCCACCATGCTCGGTGTGCTGCTGATCGGCGTGGAGAGCGGCATCCTGCTCGGTGTCGGCCTATCGCTGTTGCTGTTTCTCTGGCGCACCAGCCAGCCGCATATTGCCGTGGTCGGCCAGCTGCCGGGTAGCGAACATTTTCGCAACATCGAGCGCTTCGCCGTAATACAGAGCCCGAGGGTGCTCTCGGTGCGCGTCGACGAGAGCCTGTATTTCCCCAATGCGCGCTTCCTCGAAGACCGCGTCGCCGAGCTGATCGGGCGCTATCCGCAGGCCGAGCACCTGGTGCTGATGTGTCCAGGCGTGAACCTGATCGACGCCAGCGCCCTGGAGAGTCTTGAGGCCATCACGGCCCGCCTGCACACCGCAGGCATCCAGCTCCATCTTTCCGAGGTCAAGGGGCCGGTCATGGACCGATTACGGAACACTGATTTCATCGCTCATTTGGGCGGTCAGGTTTTCATCAGCCAGTACGAAGCGCTGCTCGCACTGGACCCGGACACCACCCACCATGCCCGTGAACGGCAGCGTGAATGTTTTGGCAACATCAAGGAGAACGCAGGATGAAGAACGCACATGACCTCGTCGAACTGGCCCGGGCCCACGTACAGGAAGTCGCAGTCGCGGATGCCGACGCCGCGATCCAGGCAGCGGACGTGCTGATCGACGTGCGCGAGGCGGATGAGTTTCGTGAGGGCCATATCGCCGGCGCCCTCAACATTCCGCGGGGGCTGCTGGAGTTCAAGCTCAGCGGCACACCGGAACTCGCCGCGCGCGACATGAACATCGTGCTCTATTGCAAGACCAGCGGTCGCGCCGCACTGTCCGCAGCTGCGCTGCAGGACATGGGCTACCTGCATGTCCAGTCGATCGCCGGCGGGTTCGACGCCTGGGTCGGCGCGAACAAGCCCGTTGTGAAGCCGAGCCTGCCCAGTTTCGAATAGCCGGATCGCAGCGCGCAGACAAAAAAAGGCCGACATCGATGTCGGCCTTTTTGCTGTGGAGCTTCGCAGACTCTCAGGACTTGGAATCGCACGCCTTGCAAGTCTTGATACCGAGCAGCGTATAGGCTGGGCAGAAACGGAAGATGCCAGTCGCCAGCGGCAACAGACCGATCCAGCCCCAGGCACCGATCACGCCGCCCAGGCTCAGACCGATAAGCACCAAGCCGACAACGATGCGCAGTGCCCGATCAATGGTTCCAACGTTGACTTTCATAAAGACCTCCCGGTCAGCAAGCGCGCCGGCGTTCCAGCGCGGAGAACAACAGCATTCCGCCAAGCATGGCGAGAACGAAAAGCACGACCTGCCAGTGCCCGCCGAGCAGCATGGCGATGGCCGGGCCCGGACAGATGCCAGCGATTCCCCAGCCCACACCGAACAGCAGACTGCCACCGATCAGCCTGCCATCCAGCTCGCGCTTGGTTGGCAGCTGCATCGGCGCATCGAGCAAAGAGCGCTCGTGTTTCCTCGCCCAGGTGAAAGGCACCAGCGCCGTAGCGATGGCACCGACCATCACCAGCGCCAACGAGGGATCCCAGGCGCCCGCCAGATCAAGGAAACCGATGACCTTGGCCGGGTTGGCCATTCCGGAAAGCAGCAGCCCCAGCCCGAATAGCAGACCAGCAGCAAATGAAGTCAACTTGCGCATGCTCAGCCTCCCAACAGATGACGTAGTACATAGACCGTGGCGAAGCCGGCGACCATGAATGCCACGGTCGCCACGATGGAGCGCGGTGACAGTCGCGAGATCCCGCAGACCCCATGCCCACTGGTGCAACCGGAGCCGTAGCGAGTACCGACGCCGACCAACATCCCGGCCACCAGCAAACCGATCCAGCCGGACTGAAACTCCATCGCTGGCAGGGTGCCAAACAGCATCCAAAGGAGCGGCGCGAGCAGGATGCCGAGCAGAAACAACAGTTTTTCGCTTCGCCCCTCGCCCCCCGTTTCCAGCAGGCTGGCAAGCAGCCCGCTGATCCCGGCGATTCGGCCATTGAGCAGGACGAACAAGCTGGCCGCGGCACCGATGAGGACACCACCAGCCAATGCCGCCCAAGGTGTGAAGTTGATCCAGTCGATGGTCATTGCTTGCCCCCTTCGCAGAACAGCTGATAAAGCGTCGTGATCACCGCCAATGCTTCAGCGCTGCTGATCCGGTAGTAGACCTGCTTACCTTCGCGGCGCGTTGCAACAAGCCCCTCCCGGCGCAATACGGCGAGCTGCTGCGACAGCGTCGGCTGCTGAATGCCCAGCAGCTGTTCCAGCTCGGAGACGTTGCGCTCGCCCAGCGACAACTGGCAAAGCAGCAACAGGCGGTCAGGGTTGGCCAAAGCCTTCAGCAAAGCCCCCGCGGACGCCGCATTGGCGCGCAGTTGCTCGATATCCAGATCGGCAGTCATAGGTCAGCGATCAAACACTTAAGATGATGACAATATATTTTTTTATATATTGTTTGGCAAGCCCTGACCGAAAGAAGTTGGCCGCCAGCGGCGGCATCGCTAGCATGCCCCTACCCGTATATGAGCCGCGACCCTAATCGGAATCTTCGCAGGCTCTCCATCCAGTCATGTCGAGGTAGCCGCATGAATGACCAGACCCTCCCCGTGGAATCCGCAGAGATGCAGGCCCAGCAGCAGGCCATGCTGAAACGTTTAGCGAGAGTCGAGGGGCAGGTGCGCGGCATCCAGGCAATGATCAAGCGAGGCGAAGATTGCGAAGCCATCGCTCAACAGTTTTCCGCTGCTCGTAGCGCGCTGGACAAAGCCTACCGACTGATGCTGACCTGCCTGATCGAAGAGGCGCTGCACGACCAGACGCAAGATACAGGCGAGACCCTGGAACGGGTGCGCAGCATCTTCACCAAATACACCTGAGGGGACGCCCACCACCTTGAGCCTCCTCCGGCAGCCCGCCGCGCGATGCAGTAGGCTGGCCTGAGGTAGCGGACGGCGCCAGCGCATGGCAAGCCACGCAGGCGCTGGGCATAAAGATCAGCAAGAGCTGAGATCTGAAAGGGATCGACTGAAACGAAAAAAGCGACCCTGAGGTCGCTTTTTTCTTTCTTCGATCACCTTGAAAAGGTCACCGAAGAGAATTTGGAGCGGGAAACGAGACTCGAACTCGCGACCCCGACCTTGGCAAGGTCGTGCTCTACCAACTGAGCTATTCCCGCATTATCTACAGCAAAAATGGCGTCCCCTAGGGGACTCGAACCCCTGTTACCGCCGTGAAAGGGCGGTGTCCTAGGCCACTAGACGAAGGGGACGTTGCCCGGAAACCACAAGCTTCATTCCGGCCTGCAGCGCTCTGTTTGGTGCTTCACGCTGCAAGTGGCGCGCATTCTATGGAGGCCCTCGGGAGTCGTCAAGCATAGTTTTTAAAAAAATTTGAAGGCCATACCTGGGCAGCACGTAGAGCTATCGGCCACATCATCAAGCCACTACACTCAAGCGAAAAACCAGCGGCTCGAGAGGTGCAGTCAAGTGTCTCCATTAATGATCACTGCGTTGATCCTGGTCGGTGTGTTCCTGCTGGTCGGCATCGTCTACACCATTCAGATCGTCGAAAAAGGCAATCTGGAAAAGGCCCGTAAACGGGCTGACCTCACTGACCGCTGCCGCCGCTGCGCGGAGCTGTCCGACGGACTCCCGGGACAGATGATGACACCCGCGCTGAAGCTATTGCTGACCCGCCTCGAACTTGCGCTGAGCGAACGGCTGCGGCCGGTGGACAAGGGCAATGACAAACTGAGCGCGCGAATGCAGGCGCTGCAGGCCGAGCTGGCCAAGGGCGAAGCGATCGAGATGCGCAATGCTCCGCGGCAGATCGTGACGGAAGCACAGGCCAAGGAAAGTCGCTTCATGCTCGAGGATCTCCACGCCCAGATCGTTCGCGCCACCAAGGACGGCCTGATCGATCAGGCCGAAGCCAAACGCTGGGTGCAGGACATCCAACGCATGCTGGCTATCCTGCACATCGAGTTCTTCACCGGCTTGGGCAAACTTGCGCTGCAACAGAACCAGCCGCAACGCGCACGCCTGGCCTTCGAACGAGGCATTCAGCATATTCGCCGCCAGCCTGCACCGGCGCCTTATCAGAGCCAGCTCAAACAGCTGGAAGCCCTCCTCGCACATGCCGACGCTTTGGTGTTGAAGAACGAGGTGCCCAAGACAGACGAGCCCAACGAGCTCGCCGAAGGCATGAAGGCGTTCGATGACGAAGATCTCTGGAAGAAAAACAACGTCTATTGATAGCTCATCAGCCCTGATCTGCTACGGAGAAATCCCATGACCTTGACCGTGTATGGCGTTCCCCTCTCACCGTTCGTGCGCAAGGTGCGCCTGTGCCTCAGGCAAAAGGGGCTCGATTATCAGCTAGAGACGGTCATGCCCTTCACGCCTCCGCAATGGTACCTGGCCATCAATCCACTGGGACGCATCCCGGCGCTCAAGGACGGCGACTGCACCCTCGCTGACTCCAGCGTGATCTGCCAGTACCTCGAGGAGGCCTATCCCGATACGCCTGCCCTTTACGCTAGCAACGCGCAGGAACGCGGGCGGGTCCGCTGGCTGGAAAAGTACGCAGACTACGAGTTGGCACCTCTGGCCACCTTTACCGTTTTCCGCAACCGCATCCTTAAGCCGACCGCCGGTCAAGCCTGCAATGAAGAGGCAGTGCAGGCCGCGCTGAAGCAGAAGCTACCGCCGCATTTCGATTACCTTGAGCAGCAACTCGCCCAGCGGGAGTTCCTCGTCGGCAACCAACTGTCGATGGCGGACATCGCCGTCGCCTGCCAACTGATCAACATGGCGCACGGTGGCGAACAGCTCGACGCGCAGCGCTGGCCCGACCTCGCAGCACATCATGCACGCATGCTGGCATTGCCATCGGTCGCGGGCATCCTGCCGGACGAGCAGCGCATGAACGCCAAGCTCAAGGAAATGGGCAAGGCCGCTACCGCCTGAGTTCCGATCACGCCCGCTGTGAAGTCACGCAGCAGGCCGCCTTGACGACCTCAGCAAATACGTTCAGCCTCGCGCTTCGAGCAGACGCTTACCCACCCACTGCCGAGCGTACTGGTAGGCGCAGCGACCGTTGCGGTTGCCGCGCCCGGTTGCCCAACGAATCGCATCCTTCTCAAGGGCTTCGCTCCACGCCCAATCGAGGCTGGCCCGCCGCGCCAACGAATCGATCCAATGGCGTACCACACTGAGGTAGTGCTGCTGGGTGAAGGGGTAGAACGACAGCCACAAACCGAAGCGGTCGGACAACGCGATCTTGTCTTCCACCGCTTCGTTCGGGTGCAGTTCGCCGTCGACCATCTGCCAGTTCTCGTTGTCACTCTGACGTTCCGGGACCAGGTGCCGGCGATTAGACGTGGCGTACAACAGCACGTTCTCCGGCGCACGCTCCAGCGATCCATCCAGCACACTCTTGAGCACGCGATAGTCGCCCTCTCCCGCCTCGAACGAGAGGTCGTCACAGAACAGGACGAATGCCTGTCGTAACCCGGCCAACAGTTCGACAACGCGTGGCAGGTCCGCCAGATGGTCACGCTCGATTTCGATCAGACGCAGCCCATCCGCGGCGTATTCGGCCAGCAACGCGCGAATCAGCGACGACTTGCCGGTGCCACGGGCGCCCCACAACAGCACGTGGTTGGCCGGCAATCCATCGACGAACTGGCGCGTGTTGGCGGACAGCAGATCGCGCTGGCGATCAATGCCGATCAGATCGGCCAGACTCAGATCCAGACTGACTTCCAGCGGTGCCAGAAAGCCGCTGCGAGCATCACGCTGCCAGCGCGCCGCAAAGGTACGATCCCAATCGATGACCGGTGGCTTGGCAGGTAGCAGCGGCTCGATACGCGCCAGCAGTCCCTCGGCACGCTGCAGGAAGGCTTTCAACTCGACATCCATGATGACTCCAGAGACGAAAAGGCCCGGCTGGACCGGACCCGACAACAGGCAATCAGGCAGGCGAAACGCAACATCACTTAAGTAGCAGTCAAAGCAATGTTTCGATTTCCGCGGCCATTGCCTCCGGCGTGGTGCGAGAAGAAAAACGCCTCACCGCCCTACCCTGGTCAGAGATGAGAAACTTGGTGAAATTCCACTTGATCGCCTTGCTACCCAGCAGCCCAGGTGCGCGCTTTTTCAATTCAATGAAGAGCGGATGAGCATCCCCACCGTTCACCTCGACTTTGGCGAAAAGGGGAAAGGAAACGCCGAAGCGGCGTTCGCAGAATGCTGCGATTTCCAGCTCGCCGTCTGGCTCCTGCTTGCCGAACTGGTTACAGGGAAATCCGAGCACGATCAATCCGCGCTCGCCGTAACGCTGCCACAACGCTTCCAACCCCTTGTATTGCGGGGTAAAACCACACTGACTGGCCGTGTTGACCACCAGCAGCACCTTGGCATTGAAATCCGCGAGCCTCTTCTGCTCGCCCTCGATGGTGACGCAGGGAATGTCCAGCAAAGGGTCGTGCATGCGAGGCTCCTTGCAACCGACGATGCTCAGGCTTCGCGCGGTTTCAGGTTGAGAGAGGCGGAATTGATGCAGTAGCGCAACCCGGTCGGCTGCGGGCCGTCGGGAAAAACATGACCGAGGTGAGCATCGCAGCGTGCGCACCTGACCTCGATCCGGTGCATACCGTGACTGAAATCATCCAGGCTGGCGATAGCGGTATCACTGACCGGCTGAAAATAGCTGGGCCAGCCACAACCGGAATCGAACTTAGCATCCGCATCGAACAGTGGCGTGTCGCAGCAGGCGCAATGGTAGATGCCAGGTGTCTTCGTGTCGTTGTACTTACCCGTGAAGGGACGCTCGGTGGCGCCCAGCCGGCAGATCTGGAACTGCTCATCGGAGAGCTCCTCGCGCCAGACGTCGAGCGGTTTTTCCAGCTTGTCCATTGATACACTCCTCAGCTCAAAAAAGGCCGATCCGTACCTTTTCCGGTGGTCGGGGCGCACGTATCATGCGTCCCTCTTCGACGCCTAGTCTGGCAGCGGGGTTTCCGACTGCCAAGGCGCCCGGGTTCATGCCAAGCGCGGCCAGCCATTTCCGGAACTGGCGCGTTTTCACTTCGGGACACTCAGGATCATGCAGGTCAGCAAATCGAACAAGCTTGCCAATGTCTGTTACGACATCCGCGGGCCCGTGCTCAAGCACGCCAAACGCCTGGAAGAGGAAGGCCATCGCATCCTCAAGCTGAACATCGGCAACCCGGCGCCGTTCGGTTTCGAAGCACCGGAGGAAATCCTCCAGGACGTGATCCGCAACCTGCCCACTGCCCAGGGCTACAGCGACTCCAAAGGTCTGTTCAGCGCCCGCAAGGCGATCATGCAGTACTACCAGCAGAAGCAGGTTGAAGGCGTCGGCATCGAAGACATCTACCTCGGCAACGGTGTGTCCGAGCTGATCGTCATGTCCATGCAGGCATTGCTGAACAATGGCGATGAAGTGCTGATCCCTGCCCCGGATTACCCGCTGTGGACCGCTGCGGTGAGCCTGGCCGGCGGCAAGCCGGTGCACTACCTTTGCGACGAGCAGGCCAACTGGTGGCCGGACCTGGCCGATATCAAGGCCAAGATCACGTCTAACACCAAGGCGTTGGTGCTGATCAACCCGAACAACCCCACCGGCGCGGTCTACCCCAAGGAAGTGCTCGAAGGCATGGTCGAGCTTGCGCGCCAGCACAAGCTCGTTCTGTTCTCCGACGAAATCTACGACAAGATCCTCTACGACGACGCCGTACACATCTCCACCGCCTCGCTGGCGCCGGACGTGCTCTGCCTTACCTTCAACGGGCTGTCCAAATCCTACCGGGTTGCCGGCTTCCGTTCGGGCTGGGTGGCGATTTCCGGGCCGAAGCACAGGGCGCAGAGCTACATCGAAGGCTTGGATATACTCGCCAACATGCGCCTGTGCGCCAACGTACCGTCGCAGCATGCGATTCAGACTGCACTGGGCGGCTACCAGAGCATCAATGATCTGGTATTACCGCCGGGCCGCCTGCTAGAGCAGCGTAACCGTACCTGGGAGCTGCTCAACGACATCCCGGGCATCAGCTGCGTCAAACCCATGGGCGCGCTGTATGCGTTCCCGCGCATTGACCCTAAGATCTGCCCGATCCACAACGATGAGAAGTTCGTGCTTGACCTGCTGCTTTCCGAGAAGCTGCTGATCGTTCAAGGCACTGCATTCAACTGGCCATGGCCGGATCATTTTCGCGTGGTCACCCTGCCCCGCGTCGACGATCTGGAGCAGGCCATTGGCCGCATCGGCAACTTCCTCAAGACCTACCACCAGTAAGCGATGGATTTGCAGATCGACGATTTCTACAAGGACGCAGCGGGTGGCCTGCTGATGCTCTATCAGGCCTTCCCACGCAAGGTCTCACTGTATGTAGAAGATCTGATCGGCCGGGAAGAGCCGGATGAGTTCGGCCTTCCCTCCAAACGCCACCAGAGCTGCCTGGGTGCCCTGCTCTGGCTCGCCGAGGAGGGCTATCTGCGTTACGAGAGCACCATTCATTTCCAGGCGCTGGACCAGGCGGTGCTCACCGAAAAAGGCTTCGTGCGCCTGTCACGAGCGG
The DNA here is from genome assembly GCF_014764705.1 of Stutzerimonas kunmingensis. Classification (GTDB taxonomy): domain Bacteria; phylum Pseudomonadota; class Gammaproteobacteria; order Pseudomonadales; family Pseudomonadaceae; genus Stutzerimonas. The sequence goes on along the minus strand of NZ_JACXXG010000005.1, from coordinate 182,416 downwards.
TGCCTGGACAGATCGCCGACGACCTCAGCCTCCCTCCCAGCGTGCTGCGCATTCAGGCCAGCCTCGCCCATCAGCTTCGCGAGGCATTGAAGTGCGCGAACAGCGAGCGCATCGCTCAGTTGGCCCGATTGATGTTCGAAAGCCAGTCCGGCGCACCACTGCATCCCAGCCTCCATGGACAAGCGACATAGCTTGAAATAGTCGCCCGGTTGAATAGCTCAAGGGCGCACCTTATATAGCCTATCGTTCTTCAATTCCTACCCTGGAGTCTGCCGCAACATGATGCGCATTTTCTTGTTCCTGGCCACCAACCTTGCGGTACTGGTCATCGCCAGCATCACCCTGAAGCTGCTCGGGGTCGATCGCTATACCGGCCAGAACTACGGCAGCCTGCTGGTCTTCTGTGCGGTTTTCGGCTTCGCGGGCTCGCTCATTTCGCTGTTCATCTCCAAATGGATGGCGAAGATGAGTACGCGTACGGAAATCATCAGCCAGCCGCGCACCCGTCACGAGCAGTGGCTGCTGCAGACAGTCGAGCAACTGTCGCGCGACGCCGGCATCAAGATGCCCGAAGTCGGCATTTTCCCGGCCTACGAGGCCAACGCCTTTGCCACCGGCTGGAACCGCAACGACGCACTGGTGGCGGTCAGCCAGGGGCTGCTCGAGCGCTTCTCGCCGGATGAAGTGAAAGCGGTGCTTGCCCACGAGATCGGCCACGTGGCCAACGGCGACATGGTGACCCTGGCGCTGATCCAGGGTGTGGTAAACACCTTCGTCATGTTCTTCGCACGTATCTTCGGCAACTTCGTCGACAAGGCGATCCTGAAAAACGAGGACGGCCACGGCATCGGCTACTTCGTCGCGACGATCTTTGCCGAACTGGTACTGGGTCTGCTCGCCAGCATTATCGTCATGTGGTTCTCGCGCAAACGCGAGTACCGTGCCGACGAGGCCGGTGCCCAACTGGCCGGCACCAGCGCCATGATTGGCGCCCTGCAGCGCCTGCGTGCCGAACAGGGCATGCCGGTTCACATGCCCGACACGCTCAAGGCATTCGGCATCAACGGTTCGCTGAAGCATGGCCTCGCCGGGCTGTTCATGACCCACCCGCCGCTGGAAGACCGCATCGAAGCGCTCCGCCAGCGCGGCTAATTGCACTGAACGCAACAGGGGCGACGCAAGTCGCCCTTTTCTTTTGTCTATGCAGACTCAACCCGCATACAAGGAATCGCCATGCGTCGTTTCATATTCGCCTGCTTCGCACTGCTCGCGCTCGGCGGCTGTCAGAGCGCCTACTATTCAGCGATGGAGAAGGCCGGTATCCATAAGCGCGATATCCTGGTCGATCGTGTGGAGGAGTCGCGTGACGCGCAGCAGGAAGCCAAACAGCAGTTCAAGGATGCTTTGGAGCGCTATCGCAGCGTCGTCGAGGTCAAGGGCGGCGATCTGGAGAAGCGTTACGACGCACTCAATGAAGAGTACGAAGCCAGCGTAGCGAGTGCGCGTGACGTCCGCGCCCGCATCGAAGCGGTCGAAGACGTGGCCGACGCGCTGTTCAGGGAATGGGAAAGCGAACTCAAGCAATACAGCAACGCCAGCCTGAAAGCCGCCAGCGCCAAAGAACTCAACCGGACCCGCACCGAATACCGAACGCTGATCCAGCGGATGAAAGCGGCGGAGAAACGCATCGACCCGGTGCTCAGCGTTCTGCGCGATCAGGTGCTGTTTCTCAAGCACAACCTCAATGCTCGCGCGATAAGCGCCTTGCACGGGGAGTACCGCACGCTGCAGGGCAACGTCGACCAGCTGATGGCTGACATGCAGCGCGCCATCGACGAGGCCGACACGTTCATCCGCCGCTTACAGGCCGACGGCTGATCGCCGCAGCATTACAAGCGGCGGGTCAGACCCGCCGTTGCAGCCAATGGAAGTGCTCCTCGAGCCGCGTCAGACCGCGCTCGCGCATCCGCGGATTACGCTCCAGCACTTCCTTGGCTTCCAGCAGTTCCACGCTCCACTCAGCGGCGTACAGGTCGCGCACCTCACTCGTACCCACCGCGAAGGGCGGGCCTTCCATCTCTGCCTGGTCATAATCCAGCGTAACCAGAAGCTGCTGACAGCCGGCCGGGAGGATGCTCGACATCAGTGCCGCGTACCGCTGACGCATCGCGTGCGGCAATGCGATCAAGGCGGCGCGATCATAGACCGCCTGGCACCCGAGGACATCGGCCGCACTGAGCGCGAAAAAGTCGCCGCAACGGATCTCCAGGGTACCGGAGCGATAGACCTTGAACGGCCCACGCTGGGAAATTTCAGCTTCGAGCTGCTGCTCGGAGAAAAACGCGTCTACAGCCTTCTCACTCAGCTCCACCCCCACGACATTGAACCCTTGCTTGGCCAGCCAGGTCAGATCCAGACTCTTGCCGCACAACGGCACCAGCACCGTCGCACCATCAGGCAACGCCAGTCGCGGCCAGTGGCGACGCATGCCGGGATGAACATCGTCAAGGTGGAAACCAATCTCGTTGCGAGCCCAGCGCTCCTGCCAGAAGTCTTTGTGCACCTGGAAATCTCCATCATGAGGATGGCGGCAGCTTATCAGAGCGAGGTTGAAGGGAGCGCGCTCAGCCCGCGTAGAGCGATGCCTCGACATCCATCCCGGCGTCGCGCATCTGCGCCAGCTTGTAACGCAGGGTGCGCGCACTGATGCCCAGGCGATCAGCCGTCTCCTTGCGCCGTCCACGTTCGGCACGCAGGGTATCGATGATCAACTGGAACTCGCGGCGGCGCAGATCATCCCCCAGTCCGGAACAGCCCCCCGTCTCCCCTGCAGCGCCCTCGCACGGTTGTGCCGCGCTACTGGCGACAGGCAAGTTGGTGACACCGCCCACACCCGCTAGGCACAGATCTTGCGGCTGGATCATGCCGCTCTGCTGAAGAATCAACGCTCGCTGTATCGCGTTGTCCAGTTCGCGCACGTTGCCCGGCCACGCGTGCGCCACCAGGCAGCGCTGCGCCTCGGCCGAAAGCCGCGCAGGCGCCTGGCGCATCTTCCTGGCGTGGCTGACCAACAGGCGTTCGGCCAGCGGCAGAATATCGGCCGGGCGCTGCCTCAGCGGCGACCACGCCAGTGGGAAAACCGAAAGACGGTAATAGAGGTCCTCACGGAAGCGACCCGCCGCTACCTCGCCAGCGAGATCACGGTTGGTGGTGGCGAGCACACGAATATCCAGAGCGATAGGCTTCCGCCCACCGACCCGCTCGACCTCTCGCTCCTGCAGCACACGTAGCAGTTTCGCCTGCAACCCCAACGGCATCTCGGATATCTCGTCGAGCAGTAAAGTACCGCCGTCGGCCTGCTCGAACTTGCCAGGCTGACTGGCAATCGCGCCGGTGAAAGCGCCCTTCTCATGCCCGAACAGGGTTGCCTCGAGCATGTTGTCCGGAATGGCAGCGCAATTGATGGCGATAAATGGCTTGCAGTGCCTCGGTGACTGCTGGTGGATATAGCGCGCCAGCACCTCCTTGCCAGTGCCTGACTCACCGGAGATCAGTACGGTGGAGTCACTTTGCGCCACCCGCCGGGCAAGAGCCAGCAGCTGCTGGCTGGACGGCTCGAGCGCCACCGGCCCTTCTGCCTCGGTAGCAGCGATGCCGTTCACATGACGCCCCAAGAGCTCAAGCAATGTGCCTGGCTCGAACGGCTTGACCAGATAATCGACAGCGCCCTGGCGCATCGCATCCACCGCCCTCGTTACCGCGCCAAAGGCGGTCATCAGCAGCACGGGCACCTGCGGGTAGCGTTGCCTAACCAGCGAGAGCAGTTCGTGGCCGTCCATGCCGGGCATGTTCACGTCACTGATGACCAGGCCGAATGACTCTTCCTGCAGCGCACACAAGGCCGCTTCGGCGCAATCGACGGCACGGTAATCGTAGCCCCCAAGCTGCAGCGTGATGCCTAGGGCTTCGCGCAGGGCGTGATCGTCTTCGACGAGAAGTATCGTGGCGGCCATACAGGTCACTCCGGTTTGTGAGTGGCGGGAATCAGCGGCAGGCTCATCAGCGCACAGGTTCCGCGGCCTGGCCGCGAGCGCAACTGCAGGTCACCTTGATGGGCTCGGGCAACGGCCTTGGCCACTGCCAGACCCAGGCCGGTTCCCGTGGTTCGGGTGGTGAAAAACGGCTCGCCCAACCGACCCAGTGTTTCGGCGTCGATGCCTTTACCGCAGTCGCTTATGCAAACCCGCACCGTTTCGTCGCGGCGATACAGGTGGACCTTCAGACGCGGCGCCCCGACGCTGGCCTGTAACGCATTTTCGATGAGATTGAGCAATGCTCCGACCAACGTATCGCGATTGCACAACACCTCCACCCCCTGCACGTCACACTGCCAGCGCACGCTGGCGCCCTGAAGACGTGGCTCGCCGGCCGAACGCAGCGCCGACAACAGCGCAGCCGGACTCAGTCGGTCGTTCAGCGGCAGATCACCGCGGGCGAAGATCAGCATGTCACGGACCTGATGCTCCAGTTCGTGCAGACGAGCCTTGAGGCTACCGGCGAAGCGCTGCTGTTGCTGTTCGCTCAGGCCACCCTGCTCGAGGTGACTGGCATATAGCAACGCGGTGGACAGCGGAGTGCGAATCTGGTGGGCAAGCGAAGCCACCATGCGCCCTAGCGACGACAGCCGTTCATGGCGCGCCAGCTGATCCTGGAGTCGGCGGGTCTCGGTAAGGTCGGTGAGCAGCACCAGCTGACCAGGTTCCCCGGCAAGCGAGCGCGTAGCGATCGATAGGCGGCGACCATTGCGTAGCGATATCTCGTGCCCGTCGTCCCGCCGCGGCGCAAAACAGCGGCCAATCACCTCGCGCCAGGGGTGCCCCACGAGTGGCTCGCTCAACAGCTCAAGAGCAACCGGGTTCGCATCGCGCACCACACCCTGCCCATCGATCACGATGACGCCACCTGGCAGCAGGTCGAGAACGCTCTGCAATCGCTGCGCGAGACGCTCTTTCTCCTCCAGCTCCTGTCGTCGAAGCTCGCCGGCCTCGGCAAGTTGCCCCTTGAGCTCGGCGACGCGTACCTGCAACAGCTCCTCGGATTCACCAAGCTGTCCGGATACCTGACGAAAGAGCTCCAGTGATCGAGTCAGCGCCAGCACGTCTGGGGCATCGAATGAACTTTCGGATGGCTTGGTGACGGAATTCACGGGTCGCTTGCGCCTGTCAAAAGAAAGTCGGTTGACGGGGACCAGCAATCTTCGTGCCCGGCACTCAGCACGTCCCGCCATCGGCACGACCATGCCAAACGAAAAAAGCCACCTGATCCAGGTGGCCTTTTTGAACGTCTTTTTAGAACCGCTAGCAGCGTGCTAGTCGCCCATATCGTCGTCGCGACGATTCATGCCGTACTTGCGCATTTTCTCGACCAGCGTGGTTCGGCGAATCCTCAACCGCTCGGCCGCCCGAGCCACCACGCCACCAGCATCTTCGAGAGCCTGATGAATAAGCCCCTGCTCAAGATTGCCGAGGTATTCCTTGAGATCCAGACCCTCGATCGGCAGCATCGCCTGAGCTTCGGGTACTACCATTGGCGCACTGATTGCCGCACGCTCCTCCATCTCATCATGCAGGCTGGTCGCGTACTGCTCATCATCGTCGTCGACGTGGCGAAACTTCTTCGGCAGCTCCATTACCCCGATAACGCCATAGGGATGCATGATCGCCATGCGCTCTACCAGGTTTGCCAGCTCGCGGACATTACCCGGCCAGTCGTGCCGGCATAGCGACATGATTGCAGCTGAGTTGAAACGTATAGAGCCGCGCTTTTCATGCTCCATGCGCGAGATCAGCTCGTTCATCAGCAACGGGATATCCTCGACGCGCTCCCGTAGCGGCGCCATCTCGATGGGGAAGACATTCAGACGATAGTAGAGGTCCTCGCGGAAGGTCCCCTCCTCGATCATTTTCTCCAGGTCCTTATGCGTCGCCGCGATGATGCGCACATCGGCATTCTGCGTACGGTTGCTGCCAACACGCTCGAAGGTGCGCTCCTGCAGAACCCGCAGCAGTTTGACCTGCATCGGCAACGGCATGTCGCCTATCTCATCGAGAAACAGCGTGCCGCCCTCGGCAAGCTCGAAACGACCCGCGCGAGCAGTAATCGCACCGGTAAAGGCACCCTTCTCGTGACCAAACAGTTCGCTTTCCAGCAACTCCGCCGGAATCGCTCCGCAATTGACAGGTACAAAAGGCCCCTGACGCCGCTTCGAGTGATAGTGCAGATTTCGCGCAACCACTTCCTTGCCGGTGCCGGACTCACCAAGAATCAGCACACTGGCTTCGGTGTCGGCGACCTGTTCCATCATCTGCCGGACGTGCTGCACCGCTCGGCTGGTGCCGACCAGGCTGCGGAAAAGATTGGGCTCGCGCTGGCGACCACGGGACTTTGCCTGGTCGTACATCTCGCGATAGACCTGCGCACGGTGCAGGGAGTCGAGCAGCTTGTTATAGCTGGGTGGCATTTCCAGGCTGGTCAGCACTCTGCGTCGCAGATCGTCCGGCCAGTCCGCCGGAGCGGGCTCACCGATCAGCATCAGCGGGACATTCTCATCCCATTTGCCCATCTGCTTGATCAGTTCGACAGCGCCGCCCTTGGAGGACACGTCGCCCAGCATGACACCGTTGACAACACGGCTGGACTCGAGGCCGGCGACCGCCTCCTGCCATTCACTGCTTGAACAAGCCAGATGATCCTCGCTGAGAAAGTTCAGGATGACGGCCAGGTCGCGCCGGCGGTCGTGATCATCGTCTATCAACAAAATCTTGGTTTCACGCCACATCTTGTTTATAGGGCTCTAAAGAAGCTGAAAGAAAGCCTGCGCTCGCATCCATGGAAGAACGGCGATCACACTGATGGCAGATGGAACGTAGATTAATGAAAAAATGAACTGAGTCAAATTTATGGCGTGAATTAGCGACCAAAGAACGAGCCAAAAATCAGTACCTTGAGAGACACCTCAAGATCGATTTGAAGACTTCGGTGCACGATGACCGCGAAGATAGGTATTTACCAGGCAATAAGCGCCAATTAGCCGCTCGCCAACAAAAGGGTAGCGGCATAATGCCACATACTTTGTAATGATAAATATTGAGGAAGAATTCAGCCCCAGTGATCCTGGGAAGAATTTGAAGCTGTCGGGCCTGAGGCCACGCTTAGGCGAATAGCTGGTAAACCTTGGTGCCCTGTTGAGACTGATTCAGCTGACGCAGCTCGCTTGCGACCCGTGCCTGTTCAATCTGGCAGGTCATTACCAGCTCACCATACAGATCAAGCAGCTCCTGCAACCGCTGACGAACCACGCCGTTGTCGCGTTCATGTGCCTGCATCGCCTCGTCGACAGCATTACGGCACTCGCGATCCAGCATACTGATTGCGGCCCAGTCCTGCTGCGTCAGCGCATCGCGTAGAGCGGAACCAGTTTCTTCGAGGCGCTTGACGGAAGCATTCATTATCGACTCCGGGGCATGAGTCCGATGGACGGCATAGGCCGAGCCAGCTGGGAACGTTGCAGTGCAACGGTGCTGAACCTTTATCGGCAATAGGCAAGCCGCCTTTAGGCTGAAGCGCAAAAAGTTAGCGCCCGCTGCCGAGGAGTAACATCAATAGCGGTCACGAAGACCCGGCGGAACACTGGGCGGCGCGACCGGCTCCCACGGGCCATCGGGGCGCCCAGCACAGTACCAGTCGCCATCCCACCGGTAATACAGGCGCTCCCGGTAAAAGAGATCACGCCCCTCCACGACATAGACCCCAAGACGATTGTCCCAGTGCGCAGCCACGTGCGGTGGTGGCGCATAACGCGGATGGCTCTTCTGGGTAGTTGGAGCCCTGGGTGCCGGTGGCGCCTTGATAGGAGGGGGTGAGATAACCGGCCCACTGGGCTCGGGCGCACGCGGCACCGGACTTGGAGCAGGCCCCTGAGGCGCGGAACCGTAGGGATTACCTGCGCAAGCGCCGAGCGCCAATGTCAATCCGAGCAGTACGACCCGCGGGCCGAACCGCGCAAGCCTAAGCGGGTGTGCTGACGAATTCGTGTGCATCTCTACCTCATGGGTGTTCAGGGAGCCTCGGCGCGGTCGATCACCAGATCAATGGCGTTATCGCTCGCAGTATCAAGCGCTTCGCTTTGACCCATCCACTCACCTTTTGTTGCGTCGCCGGAACGGGAGACCCGCGCCATTACCGTGACCTGCTCGACGCTGGATATCTTCATCGAAGGCACCATCGCATCGGCATCGCCAAGCGTGACGGTTGCAGGCAGATCGGCAATCGTCAGGCGTTTTGCTGCCAGCGGAACGGGTGGCCCCGCTACTGCGCGAGCGAATACGAAAACCGTATCCTGCGGCGAAACCGATTCCGCCACCTTCGGGTCCAGCGCAACCTGAATCTGAAGCGTGGCCCCTGCGTTATCAGCCTTCTCGCTTGCCGCTGAAGCCTGTTCGGTGGTGGAGCTGCCCCCCTCGATCTGCTGCCGCGCCCGCTCGATGCCGCCACGGATCGCTTCGCGCGAAGGATCTTCTTCGGGAAGCGCCGCAACCAGTTGCTCCCAGAAGCGCACGGCATCCGGATAACGCGCTTCCTCGAATGCCGCGATGCCAAGCAGGCCGAGACTGGTCACCTCCTGCGGATCGCCCTGCAGCGCCTCGTCAGTAAGGGCTTGAAGCTTATCGGACCACTGACGGTCACCGGCGAAATAGAGCGCCTGCGCCAGCTGACCGAGCAGCTCGGGCTGACGGCCCGCAATTTCCACCACGCGCCCGAAAGCCTTGGCTGCGTCGGCTGGACGCTCCTGGTTCATATAAGTACGACCCAGGAAGTACCAGGCTTCGGCAGAATCCGGCTGCTCCTGTACGGCCTGCTCCAGATGAGCGGTCATTTCCTCGACTGTGCGAGGCTGCTCCGAAAACTGTCGAGCCATCTGAACTTTGTCGCTGGCGCCCCAATACATATAAAGCCCGTAGCCCATCAGGGGCACCAGAACCGCCGCAATCAGCGGAACGCTGCGACCAAGCTTGGCGATTCGCGGCTTGTCGCTATTCTCGGTGTCCTCCAACAGCTCGCGTGCAGCATCTGCTCGCCCAGCCTCCAACTGCTCGGTGGTCAAGGTTCCGGCAGAGTGCTGAGAGGTCAACTCGGCAAGGCGCTCTTCATACAAGGCAACGTTCAGCGCCGTACGATCTTCTTCGGCCTGGGCTCGACGGCCACGCAGGATGGGTAACAACAAAAAGGCCAATGCCACCAGCAGCAGGGCGCCGGCGGCTATCCAGAAATCGATCATGAGTCTTTTTTATCCAGAAGCTTGGCGAGACGTTCGCGCTCGGTCTCGGAAAGGGTTGATGCAGGTGCCTTTTCGACCCGGCGACGACGCACCAGAATCACGGTCAGCACGCCGAAGCCGAGGACCAGCAAACCAACCGGCCCATACCAGAGCAGCATGGTTTTCGCGTTTACCGGTGGCTTGTAACGAACGAAATCGCCATAGCGATCGACCAGATAGGCAACGATCTCGTCGTTGCTCTTGCCTTCCTCCAGCATGCGGAAGATCTCTTCGCGCAGGTCCATCGCGATCGGCGCGTTGGAGTCGGCGATGTTCTGGTTCTGGCATTTCGGACAGCGCAGTTCTTCAGTGAGCGTGCGGTAGCGCTCGCGCTCGGCTTCGTCCTTGAAGTCATAGGTGTCTATGGCAGCATGTGCCGTAGCGCTGACGGCCAAACCCAGCAAAAGCGCGCGGATCATCGATTTCATTCGTCCACCAGCTCCTGATAGAGCGCCGCCAGTTGCTCGCGCCAGACTCGCTCGTCGATCGCGCCAACGTACTTGTGGCGAATGATGCCGTTCTTGTCGATCAGGAAGGTTTCTGGTGCGCCGTAGACGCCCAGGTCCAATCCCAGCTTGCCATCCGGATCACTGACGTTGAGCTGGTAGGGGTCGAGGAAATCCTTGAGCCACTGCTGCGCCTTGGCGTTCTCGTCCTTGTAGTTGATGCCGTGAATCACGACGCCCTGCTCGGCCAGGCGATTGAGCATGGCGTGCTCGGCCTTACAGGTCGGACACCAGGTCGCCCAGACGTTCACCAGCGCTGGCTTGCCCAGCAAGTCCTCGCGGCGAACCTGCCGGTCGCCCTCCACTGCCGGCAGCTCGAACGCCGGAAACGGCTTGCCAATCAGCGCCGAAGGCAACTCGGTCGGATCGAGAAACAGCCCGCGATACAGAAATACCGCCACCACCAGGAAGATCGCCAGCGGCAGCAACATCAGCACTCGTTTCACATCAGGCTCCTTGTCCAGCCAGCCCCAGTGCTTCACGCACCCGGGTTTTCACCTTGACCCGATACCGCCGGTCACTCGCCGCCAGCATGCCGCCAAAGGCCATCATCAGCCCACCGAGCCAGATCCAGCGCACGAAGGGTTTGATATGCACGCGTACCGCCCAGGCGCCATCGCCCAGCGGCTCGCCCAGCGCGACGTAGAGGTCGCGGGTAAAGCCTGCGTCGATGCCTGCCTCGGTCATCGGCATCTGCTGCACGGTGTACAGGCGCTTTTCCGGGTGCAGCGTGACGATCCGCTTGTCGCCGTCGAGCACGCGAATGGTCGCCTTGTCCGACGTGAAGTTCGGTCCTTCGTGATGCACCGCGCCTTCGAAGACGAACTCATAGCCGCCAAGCGACAGTGACTCCCCAGGAGCCAAGCGCAGATCGCGCTCCGCACTTTGGTGGCTGGTGAGTACCACGCCAATGGCACAGACCGCCAGCCCGAGGTGCGCCAGATGCATGCCCCAGTAGCTTGGCGCGAGGCTGCGCATGCCCTTGAACAAACCCTTGTGGCGCGTCTTGTCCAGCAGATCACGGATGCCAGCGATTACCACCCAGGCCGCCAGCAAGGACACTGCAAGTACCGCCCAGTTGAAGTCACCGAACAGCAACGAGCCCAGACCACCAAGCACTACGCTGGTGATCAGCACTGGGGTGAGCATGCCGAGCAACCACTTCAGCGGAGTGTCCTTCCAGCGCACCAGGATTCCGACACCCAACGTCAGCATCAGCGCGCCAATCAGCGGAACGAACATCGCATTGAAGTACGGTGGACCGACGGAAAGCTTGGCACCGGACAATGCGTCCAGCAGCAGCGGATAGAGCGTGCCGAGGAGAATCATCGCCGTGGCGACGACCAACAGCAGGTTATTGACTAGCAGCAGAGTCTCGCGCGACCACAGGCCGAACCCGACCTGGCTCTTGACCACAGGCGCGCGCATGGCAAACAGCGTCAGCGAGCCGCCTACCACCATCAGCAGAAAGACCAGAATGAACACGCCGCGCTCGGGATCGGTAGCAAACGCGTGCACCGACGTCAGCACGCCGGAACGGACCAGGAAGGTCCCAAGCAGGCTCAGCGAGAACGCCGCGATTGCCAGCAACACGGTCCAGCTCTTGAACACGCCGCGCTTCTCGGTCACTGCCAACGAGTGAATCAGCGCCGTACCGACCAGCCAGGGCATGAAGGAGGCGTTTTCCACCGGATCCCAGAACCACCAGCCGCCCCAGCCGAGCTCGTAATAGGCCCACCAGGAGCCAAGGGCGATGCCCAGGCCGAGGAAGGCCCAGGCGACGAGCGTCCAAGGACGCGACCAGCGTGCCCAGGCCGCGTCAAGGCGACCACCCAGCAACGCGGCGATCGCAAAGGCGAACGCCACCGAGAAACCCACGTACCCCATGTAAAGCATGGGCGGGTGGACGATCAAACCGAAATCCTGCAGCAGTGGATTGAGGTCGCGTCCATCCATTGGGACCTGCGGCAGCAGCCGCTCGAAGGGGTTCGAGGTGACGATAAGAAAGAGCAGGAAACCGATGCTGATCAAACCCATGACGCCGAGCACGCGCGCCAGCATGTCTTCCGGTAGCTGGCGGGAGAAGATCGCCACGGCAAAAGTCCAGCCAGCCAGGATGAAGGCCCACAGCAGCAAGGAGCCTTCGTGAGCGCCCCAGACCGCGCTGAACTTGTAGTACCAGGGCAAGGCACTGTTGGAGTTGTGGGCGACGTAGGCAACGGAGAAATCGTCGACCATGAAGGCGTACGTCAGGCAGGCGAAGGAGAAACCGAGAAAGGCAAACTGACCCCAGGCGGCTGGTTGGGCCAGGCCCATCCACTGTCGGTCACCGCGCCAAGCACCGATCAGCGGCAGCGTGGCCTGGACCACTGCCAGGCACAGCGCCAGAATCATCGCCAGATGGCCGAGCTCGGGAATCATTTCGCGTACTCCTGCTTACCGCCCTCGTAGTGCTTCATCATGCCGCTCTTCTCCAGCGCCTGAGTTACTTCGGGCGGCATGTAGTTTTCGTCATGCTTGGCCAGCACTTCGTCGGCAACCAGAACGCCCTCGGAATTGACCCGCCCCAGCGCGACGATACCCTGCCCTTCGCGGAACAGGTCCGGGAGAATTCCCTGGTAGGTGATAGTGATCGCCTGGGCGCCATCAGTGACACGGAAGGCGACGCTGAGTGAGTCGTTGGTACGCTTCACCGAACCCTCTTCGACCAGGCCGCCTGCTCGAATCCGGGTGCCCTCAGGAGCCTCCCCCGCTGCGATCTGGGTCGGTGTGTAGAACAGGTTGATGTTCTGCTGCAGAGCGGACAACGCCAGCGCCACGGCGATACCGACACCGGCGAGGATCGCCAGGACGATGAAAAGACGCTTCTTGCGCACCGGATTCACTTCGACTCCTCCCGGCGCAAACGACGCGCCTCATCTTGCAGGTAACGCCGGCGTGCCAAGGCTGGCAGCGCGACGTTGAGAATCAGGACAGCCAGGCTGATGCCATAGGACGTCCAGACGTACACGCCATGATTGCCCATGGCGATGAAATCCGCGAAGGATGAAAAGTTCACGAGTTGTTTCCTACCAGAGCCTTGACCTCATTCTTCACCCAGCTGGCGCGCGATTCGCGACGCAGCACTTCCAGGCGCATGCGCATCAGCAGCACCACGGCGAAGAAGCAGTAGAAGCCGATCACCATCACCAGGAGCGGCAGCCACATTTCCACTGGCATCGCCGGTTTTTCGGTGACGGTGAACGTTGCCGGCTGGTGCAGCGTGTTCCACCACTCCACCGAATACTTGATGATCGGGATGTTCACCACTCCGACGATGGCCAGCACAGCGCACGCCTTGGCCGCGCTGTCACGATTGCTGATCGCCTGTCCGAGCGCAATGATGCCGAAGTACAGAAACAGCAGGATGAGCATTGAGGTCAGCCGTGCGTCCCATACCCACCAGGCACCCCAGGTCGGCTTGCCCCAGACCGCGCCGGTCAACAGGGCGATGAAGGTCATCCAGGCGCCGATGGGGGCGGCCTGCTGCAGAGCCACATCGGCCAGCTTCATCTTCCAGACGAGCCCGACCACCCCCGCCACGGCGAGCATCACGTAGATCGACTGAGCGAGAAACGCAGCCGGCACGTGGATATAGATGATCCGGAAGCTGTTGCCCTGCTGGTAATCCTCCGGCGCGAACGCCAGACCCCAGACCACACCGACGCTGACCAGCAGCACGGCTGCCCAGGCAAGCCAGGGCAGCCAGCGGCCGCTGATCTCATAGAACCATTTGGGTGAGCCCAGCTTGTGAAACCATGTCCAGTTCATCGGATGACTCGTCGTCCAGCGGGACCTTGCAAATGCAGGCCCCGAGATTCGTTACGTCGACCGGGTGTGAGCACCGGCCATCTGGGTGTGTCGCTATTCGCCAACGCTGATCTTCAGCCCGGCAGCTATCGCAAAGGGTGTAAGGGTAACGGCCAACGCAGTCAGACTGGCCAGCCAAAGCAGGTGACCGACTGCCGGTAGACCTTGCAACGACGCTTGCAGGGCGCCGCTGCCGAGAATCAGTACCGGGATGTAGAGCGGCAGGATGAGCAACGCCAGCAGCAAGCCACCCCGCTTCAATCCTACCGTCAACGCCGCGCCCACCGCACCGAGCAGACTCAGAATCGGCGTCCCCAGCAACAGTGAAACCAGCAGCACCGGAATGGTCCCAAGCGGCAGACCCAACATCAAGCCCAACAGCGGCGCCAGCAGCACCAGCGCCAACCCGGAAAAAGCCCAGTGCGCCAGTACCTTGGCGAGAACCAGGAGCGCGAGCGGGTGCGGCGAAACGACCCACTGCTCGAGCGAGCCATCTTCGAAATCACTGCGAAAAAGACCATCCAGTGACAGCAGAACGGCCAATAGTGCTGCCACCCAGACCAAGCCGGGAGAGATGGTTTGCAGAAGCTGAGTCTCCGGCCCTACCGCAAGCGGGAACAACGCGATAACGATGGCGAAGAACACCAGCGGGTTGGCCAGCTCAGCCGGGCGACGGAACAGCAGACGCGTCTCGCGCGCCAGCAGAAGAGTGAATACGCTGCTCATGCGGCTCGCTGCCCCAGATCGAGCTCACAGTAGCCGGTTGGCTTTTCCGTCAGGCTGTGGTGAGTGGTCAGTACGACCAGTCCGCCCTGCTCGCAATGCGCTGCGAGATGCCTCTCAAGCTGCGCCACGCCATGTTTGTCGAGCGCGGTAAATGGCTCATCGAGAATCCACAGCGGCGGTGGCGAGAGATACAGACGCGCCAACCCCACGCGGCGCTGCTGGCCAGCAGAAAGGGTATGACAGGGCACGTCTTCGAACCCGCGCAGTCCCACTTCGGCAAGTGCATGCCATATCGCCTCGCGGCTGGCCGGCTGGTGCAACGCACAGAGCCAGGTGAGATTCTCCTCAGCTGTCAGCAAGCCCTTGATGCCAGCAGCATGGCCGATCCACAACAGGTTGCGTGCCAGTTCACCACGCTGAGCGCTGAGCGACCGGCCCTTGAGCAGCACCTCGCCTGCGGTTGGTTGCATCAGGCCGCATAGCAGGCGCAGCAGACTGGTTTTGCCGCTGCCATTGGGCCCGGAAATCTGCAGCATTTCCCCACTCTCGAGACGCAGATCCAGCTTGTCGAAAAGCAGCCGCCAATCCCGTTCGCAAGCGAGGGCTACGGCTTCGAGAAAGGGAGTTGACACGGCTGGCGACACCTCAAGATGAAAAAGGCCTGGCCGCTATACTCAGGAAGCAGGGCCAGGCGGGCGGAATTATACATGGCAACCTTTGGTTGCCGAGGGCCGCGAACGCGAAAGGTTGTAAGAGCATTTGAGGAAAGATGACCGAGATCAAGAGTACCACTGCCCTGCCCCCAAGCAGCGCGCCGCGCCAGGCGGCAGCGGCGAATGACCTCGTTTTGAAACTGCTGCAACCGATGCAAGGCCTTCTGGCGGCTGGCGAAAACGCCGAAGCGGAGGTAGTCAGCATCAGGGAAGCGGCGCAGGCATTTCGGCTGGTGCTGCGGCTGACCATGGGCAGCGGGCGCCAGGCGACCGTCGAGGTCAGCAGCAACAAGGCGCCGCCACCCGGCACCGCATACGTCATCACCGCCCTGTCCGACACCCGGTTGCTGGCCGCTCCACAGATCGCCGGGCGCCAGCCCGCCTCGATGATCGACCTTCAGCAACTGCCGGTCGGCAGCATCATCCAGGGCCGTGTCGTGGCGACCAGTCAACAGCAGTCGGAGGACGGGCAGAAGATCTTCAAGGCGGTCATCAGCCTGCTCAACAGCCCCGTCGCTGGACAGAAGCTGAATATCGAATCAGCCAACCCGCTGACACTCGGCAGCCTGCTGACAGCGCAGGTCAAGGGCGACCAATCCCTCGCATTCCTTCCGCTGAGCAGGCGCCTCGATCAGCTGCATCTCGGCGAGCAACTGGGCGCCCAACACAACCGCCAGGCCTCGCTGGAAGGCCTGTTCAAGGCTCTACAGGGTGGTACCGGGGCTCTCCCCGAGGGGCTGCGCGGCGCCGCCGAAAAACTGCTGGGGCTGATACCCGAAATGCAGCAACTGGGCGATGCCAAGGCACTCGCCGCAGCGCTGGCCAGGAGCGGCGTGTTCCTTGAGGCGCGCTTGCTGGCCGGGCAAACCGACGGGCTGCAGGGCGACCTCAAGGCTGGGCTGCTGCGCCTACTGGCGCAAATGCCCAATCTTCCAGGTAGCACGCCGCTGGCCAGCGCCCAGGCCAGTGCCGCCATGGGCCAGGCGTTGCCTGCATTTGCGCGGCAAGCGCTGGGCTCCCTGGCGCAAAGCAATGTCCGTCAGCTCGCGCTGGGGTTCCCGCTACCAACCCGACTGCCGCCTGGCCTGGAAGAAGAAGCCGACCTCGAAATGCTGCTCAAGCTCGCAGCCGCCGCGGTATCCAGGCTGCAGACCCATCAACTGTCCAGTCTCGCGCAGACACAAATCGGCCCGGACGGCGCCCTCCTCACCACCTGGCAGCTGGAGCTGCCAATGCGCGACCAGCGCGATATCGTGCCGCTGCAAATCAAGCTGCAGCGCGAAGAAGAGCCGAGAAAGCAGGAAAAGGAGCGTGGCGAGCCGCTCTGGAAGATCGAACTCGCATTCGATGTCGCACCACTCGGGCCACTGCAAGTTCAAGCACAGTTGACGCGCGGCACCCTCACCAGCCAGCTGTGGGCCGAGCGCAGTGCCACGGCCCAGCTGGTGGCGACCGAACTTACCCATCTGCGTGAGCGTCTACAGGCAGCCGGGCTGAGTGTCGGAGAACTGAGCTGCAGGCAAGGCACGCCACCGCAGGGTCCGAGCACCAATCTGGAGCAACGCTTCGTGGACGAAAAGGCATGACCGACAAGCAGCCACGCCAGGCAATCGCGCTCAGCTATGACGGTGTCAACGCGCCGAGTCTGAGCGCCAAGGGTGATGACGAGCTAGCAGAGACAATCCTCGCCATCGCTCGGGAACATGAGGTGCCGATCTACGAGAACGCCGATCTGGTGAGATTGCTGGCGAAACTGGAGCTGGGCGACGAGATCCCGGAAGCGTTATACCGCACCATCGCGGAGATCATCGCCTTTGCCTGGTATCTCAAGGGCAAATGCCCACCAGGGTTCCACGAACGGAGCGCAGGCGAACCAGCGCCGCCCCTGCCGCAACTCAGTGGGCCTGCGCGTTGAGTACGACGGCTGCACGATCTTCACCAGTGACCTGAGGGAGATCATGCAGCTGCCAGGCGAAATAGCCGGCACGGAAATAGAACACCCGCTGGTAGCCCCAGGCCACGGCCATTCTTGCGGCTTCCGCGCTACGCGGGCAGATCTCGCTGTCGCAGTAAATCACCAGCGGAAGCTCACGCGGCCACTCCGGCCCGGCCAGGCTTACGAAATCACTGGCCAGATCGAAGTGCACGGCGCCTTCTACGTGGCCCCATAACCATTCGCGGTCGGCACGCACATCGATGAAGACGGCGCCCAGTTCATGAAGGCGCTTGGCTTGAAAGACGTTTACGGTCATTGCGCCGTCCACATCGTCTGGCGCCTCGACGGCCTGAGCGCCGAGCGAAACCATGAACAGCAACAGAATGAGAGTAAGCCGCATCATTGTCCTCCTCGTCCCAAGCATGGGACCTGGACAAGCTCAGCAATGCCAAGCTGATACGGATTGGAATGTGCAGGGTGTGGGAGGTTCCGGCACAAGACCCGGAAGGGACGACCAGTCGACGGAAAAACTGCAATCAGGGTTTCTTGCGAGCCTGATGCAGCTTGCTCATCAGCTCCGCTTCGGATTGCGACAGGCCACACGACTGCGTCAGGTCGTCGACACTTGCGCCCATGCCGACCAGTTTGGCCGCCTGGGAGAAGGAGAAGTTGTTGGGGTCGCGCTGTTCCAGCTGGGTGAGCTTGTCCGGCAACGGCGCCAGCGTGCGACTCAACTCACGCAACTCATCGCCCATGCGCAAGCTGCCTTCCAGATAGGCATCCAGGCGGCTGCTCAGCTCCTTGATGCGCTTATCCCTGTTCGCATCGCGTTGCTGCTGTTGTTCGGCCAGAAACCGCTGCCGCCTGAGCAGCCACAGGCAGAAGCCCAGCAGCCCAAGACAGCAGAAGGCCAGCGCAACCAACGATGCGACCAGCGACGCGATCAGCATGTATCAGATGCTCTCAAGCTCGGCCCATTCTTCTTCGCTCATCATCTTGTCGAGTTCGACCAGAATCAGCAGCTCGCCGTTCTTGTTGCAGACGCCCTGAATGAATTTGGCCGACTCATCATTACCGACGTTGGGCGCAGTTTCGATCTCGGATTGGCGAAGGTAGACCACCTCGGCAACGCTATCGACCATGATGCCGATGACCTGACGATCCGCCTCGATGATCACGATTCGAGTATTGTCCGATACCGACGCGGTTTCCAGGCCGAAACGCTGACGCGTGTCGATCACCGTCACCACATTGCCGCGCAGGTTGATTATGCCGAGCACATAGCTCGGAGCACCCGGTACCGGCGCGATCTCGGTATAACGCAACACCTCCTGGACCTGCATCACGTTGATACCGTACGTCTCGTTGTCCAGACGGAAGGTCACCCATTGCAGTACAGGATCTTCGGAACCCTGCGCAGACGTCATCTTCATAGCCCCACCTTCTTCAGTTACCGCAATGGCGGTCGATTCTATCGCCGGGCCGCGCAACAGGCGCGACCGTCAATTGTTTGCTTTCAATGCGTCCGCGGCTTCGTCGCGCCCTGCATCTGTTTCACAGCGCCACTGGCGATCAACTCGGCCAGCGCAGTCACGTCGACCAGCGCGCACATATGCTCGATTACCGTACCGGCCAGCCATGGACGCTGACTGCGCTGCGTACGCCACTTGACCTCACTGGGGTCGAGGCGAATCGAGCGACTGACCTGATGGACCGCCAGACCCCATTCGTAGCCCTGAACCGAGATCACGTACTGCAACCCCTCGCGGAAGTCGTCACGATACCGATCAGGCATCACCCAGCGCGCGGTGTCCAGCACCTTCAGGTTGCCTGACTGGCTCGGCAGTATGCCAAGAAACCAGTCGGGCTGACCGAACAGCGGCGTCAGCTCCTGTCCGGCCAGCGGATAGATGGAGCCCAGGCACACCAGCGGCACCGCCAGGGTCAACCCTGCCACATCGAACAGCAGGCACTCGAAAGGCTCCTCACCCCAACCCGGATGGGCGTCAGGCACGGCTCCGACTGGTTCGCTGGGCAGCTGCGGCGCAACCTCGAGCTCCACGACCGGCTCAAGAGTCGGCACCGACGGCATCGTTAGAGGCGCTTCCACCACGGGCGGCGGCGCCGGCTGGACTATTTCAAGACGCGGCGGTTGGCTCTGCCGCGTATCACGCAGTTGCTCCTCGAGCACGGCCGCCTGGAATTCGTCCTGACTGACCGAGTCGGCCAGTTCGATGGCAGCGTCCTGCAACAGCCCATCGAGATAGGACTGCAGCGCCTGCTGGGATCGGGTTTCGGTTAGGACGGTGCGGCTCATGGAACGAACTCGTTATGAGAATCTGAACAGGCTATCGGCCACTGGCGCGACAAACTTGAGCTGGCAGGCGCCGAGCGGCATGGCACTTCACGCCACCTGCGGAGACACTTGCGACGCCAGCAGATGCTTGAGCAAGGCCCGATAGGCAAGAACCGCACGACTGGTCGGATCGAACTGCGAAGGCGTCAGGCCGGCGCGGCTGGCATCGCGCAGCCGCGTATCGACCGGGATGAACGCTGGCCAGAGATGATCGGCATAACCGGCTCGCAGTACCTTGAGCGTATTCATCGAGGCCTGGGTGCGGCGGTCGAACAAGGTCGGCACGATGGTGTAAGGCAGCGCTTGCTTGCGCGAACGGTTGATCATCGACAGCGTGCTGACCATTCGCTCGAGACCCTTCATCGCCAGAAACTCCGTCTGCACCGGAATCACCAGCTGCTGACTGGCAGCCAGTGCGTTGACCATCAGCACACCGAGCAGCGGCGGGCTGTCGATGATGGCGTAATCGAAGTCCTGCCACAGCTGCGACAGGCTCTTGGCAATGACCAGCCCGAGGCCGTTCTGCCCGGGCGACTGGCGCTCGAGTGTCGCCAGCACGGTACTGGAAGGCATCAGCGAGATACGCTCGTGACTGGTGGCCAGCAGCAGCTGCCACGGCAGGCCATCCGGCACGGTACCCTGGTGCTGGAAGAGATCGAAGACGCTATGGTCCAGGTTATCGGGATCATGCCCGAAATAGCTGGTCATCGACCCATGTGGATCCAGATCCAGCACGACGACGCGCTTGCCGGAATCGGCCAGCAAGCCCGCCAGTGCGATCGACGTAGTGGTCTTGCCCACCCCACCCTTTTGATTGGCTACAGCCCAGACTCTCATTGATCTTCCACCCGGCGAAGCTGACCGGAACGGCATTGCCTGAAAACGGCAAAGCGACGGTGTTTTGACGACTGCGCCCTGAAGCGCTTACATGGACACAGCCGGTGCAGATTGTGTGCCAGCCCGACGCAACGCATCGTCAGGCCGTACATTGCTGCTGCCCATTCCGGTGACACTTCGGCGCACATCGAGATTGCGCGACACCACCAGAATCACCCGCCGGTTGCGCGCCCGGCCTTCGGCTGTCGCGTTGTCCGCCACGGGCTGAAATTCGCCATAGCCCACCGCTGCCATCCGCGAAGGGTCCACCCCCTGCGCTGCAAGCATCCTCACAACGCTGCCAGCGCGGGCTGCGGACAGCTCCCAGTTGGTAGGGAACTGGCTGGTGCTGATTGGCAGATTGTCGGTAAACCCTTCGACACGGATCGGGTTGTCGAAAGGGGCCAGAATTCCGGCGACCTTGTCGATCAGCAGAAATGCCTGGTCGTTGGGAAGCGCATCGCCGCTGGGGAACAGCAGGCTGGAGTTGAGTTCGATCTCGATCCACAGCTCATTGCCACGGATCGTCAGTTGCTCGTTGGCGATCAGCTCGCCGAACGTCTCGCGCATGCTCTGCGCAATTCGCTCCAGCGGATCGAGGGTCGGCTTCCCCGCCGACGAAGCCGGGCCCGACAGATCCTCGACCTGGGACACTTCCGCCTCGGTGGTCCGAGGTCGCTCCTCACCGATGGGGATGGGCTTGACCGAACGATCGACCTGATTGAACACGCCGACCAGCGAATCGGAGAGGATCTTGTACTTGCCCTCGTTGATCGAGGAGATCGAGTACATCACCACGAAGAAGGCAAATAACAGCGTGATGAAGTCGGCGTAGGACACCAGCCATCGCTCGTGATTCTCGTGCTCTTCCGGTGGTCTGCGTCTGGCCATGGCGGTCAGTCCATGAAGCCTTGCAGCTTCATCTCGATGGAACGCGGATTTTCGCCCTCGGCAATGGACAACACGCCCTCCAGCAGCATCTCGCGATAGGCGGTCTGCCGCTGGACGACGCTCTTCAGCTTGTTGCCGACCGGCAGCACCAGCAGGTTGGCGAAAGCGACGCCATAGATGGTCGCCACGAACGCAACGGCGATGCCGCTGCCCAGCTGGCTGGGATCGGCCAGATTGCCCATCACGTGGATCAACCCCATCACCGCGCCGATGATCCCGATGGTCGGCGAGTAGCCACCCATGCTCTCGTAGACCTTGGCCGCGCGCAGGTCACGCCCCTCCTGGGTATACAGATCGACCTCGAGGATGCTGCGGATCACTTCCGGCTCGGCGCCATCGACCAGCAGCTGCAGGCCTTTGCGTGCGTAAGGATCGGGCTCCGTCTCGGCGACCGGCTCGAGGCCGAGCAACCCCTCCTTGCGCGCAGTATTGCTCCAGGTAGTGACCATGAGGATGCCGCGCGCGAGATCGATGCGCGGCGGAAAGAATATCCAGCGACCGATACTCATCGCCCGCATGAACACGGCGATGGGCGTCTGCAGCAGGACGGCACCCAGGGTACCGCCAAGCACGATCAACGCGGCCGGCCCATTGAGCAGCGCCGAGATATGCCCGCCCTCGAGAAAATTGCCCCCAACGATGGCGACGAACGCCAACAGCAGCCCGATCAGGCTGAGCACGTCCATTAGAGGCGGGCCTCCATCAGATGCACGCCTCGGCCAGATTGCGACCGATGTCGTCGAGCCCGTAGACCGCATCACTCAGGTTGGCTTTGACCACCGCCATCGGCATGCCATAGATCACGCAGCTGGCTTCATCCTGCGCCCACACCTGGCTGCCGCTCTGCTTGAGCAACCGTGCGCCTTCGCGACCATCGGCACCCATGCCGGTCAGCACTACCGCCAGCACTTTGTCGTGAAACGACTTGGCGGCCGAACCGAAGGTAACGTCGACGCAAGGCTTGTAGTTGAGGCGATCATCGCCCGGCAGAATGCGTACCGCACCGCGGCCATCGATCATCATCTGCTTGCCACCCGGTGCCAGCAGAGCAAGCCCCGGACGCAGCACGTCGCCGTCCTCGGCTTCCTTGACACGAATGCGGCAAAGCTTGTCCAGACGATCGGCGAAGGCTTTGGTGAACGCGGCCGGCATGTGCTGGATGAGTACGATCGGCGCGGGGAAATTCGCCGGGAGCTGAGTGAGCACACGCTGCAGCGCCACCGGACCGCCAGTAGACGTACCGATGGCCACCAGCTTGTACGCCTTGCGCTTGGGCGCCGGCGAACGAGCTGCCGGCGCCGCGGGCGCTGGCGCTGTAGCGCCGGCCCGAGGCGCTGCAGTAGCCAATGTCGAGGCAGTGCCACGCGCGGATACCGGCGGCGTACTTACGCTCGAGGTACAGAACGTGCTGTAGCGCCGGTTGCTGCGCGAAACGGTATGTACCTTCTCGCACAGCAGCTGCTTGACCTTATCCGGGTTACGCGAAATGTCTTCGAAGTTCTTCGGCAGATAGTCGACGGCGCCGGCATCCAGTGCATCGAGGGTGACCCGAGCACCTTCGTGCGTCAGCGAGGAAAACATCAACACCGGTGTGGGGCAGCGCTGCATGATCTGCCGCACCGCCGTGATGCCGTCCATCATCGGCATCTCGTAGTCCATGGTGATGACATCCGGCTTCAACGCCAGCACCTGGTCGATCGCCTCGCGTCCGTTGGTGGCGGTGCCGACGACCTGGATATTCGAATCAGAGGAAAGGATTTCCGAGACGCGCCGACGAAAGAAGCCGGAATCGTCGACGACCAGGACCTTGACTGCCATACATCACTCCTAGCGGCAGCGCTCCCATCCGAGGTAAGCGCTGCCTGACTGAATCAAATCCTGCGTGCGTAGCGCTTGAGCATGCTGGGAACATCGAGAATCAGCGCGATGCGGCCATCGCCGGTGATCGTCGCGCCAGACATACCAGGCGTACCCTGCAGCATCTTGCCAAGCGGCTTGATGACCACTTCTTCCTGGCCCACGAGCTGATCGACGACGAAGCCGATGCTCTGATTGCCGACGCTGAGAATTACTACATGGCCTTCACGCTGCTCCTCCTGAGCCGCATCGTTGACCAGCCAGCGCTTGAGGTAGAACAGCGGCAGCGCCTTGTCGCGGACGATCACCACTTCCTGGCCATCGACGACGTTGGTCCGCGACAGGTCGAGGTGGAAGATCTCGTTGACGTTGACCAGCGGGAAGGCGAAGGCCTGGCTGCCGAGCATGACCATCAGGGTCGGCATGATCGCCAGGGTCAGCGGCACCTTGATCACCACCCGCGAGCCCTGGCCCTTGGTGGAGAACACGTTCACCGTGCCGTTGAGCTGGGAAATCTTGGTCTTGACCACGTCCATGCCGACACCGCGGCCGGACACGTCGGAAATCTCGGTCTTGGTCGAGAAGCCCGGCGCGAAGATCAGGTTGTAGCACTCCAGGTCGCTCAGGCGATCGGCGGCATCCTTCTCCAGCATGCCTTTTTCGACGGCCTTGGCGCGCAGGACGTTGGCATCCATACCCTTGCCGTCATCACTGATGATCAACAGGATGTGGTCGCCTTCCTGCTCGGCGGAAAGCACTACCCGCCCGGTACGCGGCTTGCCGGCGGCTTCGCGCTCCTCGGGCATCTCGATACCGTGGTCGACCGCGTTGCGCACCAGGTGCACCAGCGGATCGGCCAGGGCTTCGACCAGGTTCTTGTCGAGATCGGTTTCTTCACCGACGAGCTCAAGGTTGATCTCTTTCTTCAGGCTGCGAGCCAGGTCGCGGACCAGGCGCGGGAAGCGACCGAAGACCTTCTTTATCGGCTGCATGCGGGTCTTCATCACCGCACTCTGCAGATCGGCCGTCACCACGTCGAGGTTGGAGACGGCCTTGGCCATCGCCTCGTCGCCGCTGTTGGAGCCCAGGCGTACCAGACGGTTACGCACCAGCACCAGCTCCCCGACCATGTTCATGATCTCGTCCAGGCGTGCGGTATCGACGCGCACGGTGGTCTCGGCCTCGGCCGGAGGCTTTTCCGCCGGAGCAGCAGCGGCCGGCTTGCTCACCGCAGCTGCCGGAGCGGCCTTGGCCGGAGCAGCAGCAGGGGCGGGCTTGGGCGCCGGTTTGATCGGCACAGCCGCAGCAGGTTCAGCCGGAGTCTCGACGACCGCAGGCTCGAACTTGCCCTTGCCATGCAGTTGATCGAGCAGTGCTTCGAACTCGTCGTCGGTGATCTCGTCAGCTGCACCAGCTGTACCACCGCCCTTTGCCGGTTCGGCGCTTGCTGGCGCAGCGGGTTCAGCCGGGGCCGCTTCGAACTTACCCTTGCCATGCAGCTGGTCCAGCAAGGCTTCAAATTCGTCATCGGTGATTTCGTCACTGGTCGGCGCAGCAACGAACTCGCTCTCGGCAGGCATCGAGGCACCCGCAGCGGCAGAGAATTGTCCCTTGCCATGCAGCTGGTCGAGCAGCGACTCGAATTCGTCGTCGGTAATCTCGTCGGTGGCAGGGCCAGTCGCTACTTCGGCCGCAGCCGGCTCGCTGGCGGACGGCTGAATGGCATCGAGCATCAGTTCGAATTCGCTATCGGCGCCCTCGGATCGGGATTCGGCCACGACCTGCGGTTCGACTGCCGGCGCTGGCTCATCAGCCGAGGCTGGCTCCGCCAGACGTGCCAGCGCCGCAAGCAACTCACGCGAGGCTGGCGTCGGCTCGACGCGCTCGCGGACCTGACTGAACATCGCGTTCACGGCGTCGAGCGCCTGCAGAACGACATCCATCAGTTCGGAATCGACTCGACGCTCACCCTTGCGCAGGATGTCGAAGACGTTTTCGGCGATATGGCAGCACTCCACCAGCTCATGCAGCTGGAGGAACCCGGCACCGCCCTTGACCGTATGGAACCCGCGAAAAATCGCATTGAGCAACGCCATGTCATCGGGGCTGCTTTCCAGCTCCACGAGTTGCTCGGACAATAGTTCGAGAATCTCGCCGGCCTCTACCAGGAAGTCCTGGAGGATTTCTTCATCGGCGTCGAAGCTCATATTCACTTCCCCTAAAAGCCCAGGCTTGAAAGCAGATCATCGACATCGTCCTGGCCGGAAACGACGTCTTCACGCATATCGGCATGCATCTGCGGACCTTCACCCTTGGAAGGCTCTTTTTCTTGTTTTTTCTTTTCCTGCTCGGCGCGCATCGCCTCGCGGTCATGCTGGATGCCCGCCACGCGATCGACCTGCCCCGCCATCAGGACCAGGTTAAGCAGGTTGCTTTCGAGTTCAGTGATGAGGCGGGTCACTCGCTTGATCACCTGGCCGGTCAGGTCCTGGAAGTCCTGCGCCAGCATGATTTCGCTGAGGTTCTGCGACAGCTGGCCGCCATCGTTCATGCTGCGCTGCAGGTACTGGTCGATGCGCTTGACCAGATCGCGGAACTGATCGGCACTCATCTCACGACGCATGAAACGCTGCCAGTCGGCTGTCAGGCTCTGCGCCTCATAGCTCACGTAGTTCACCAGCGGCGCTGATTCTTCGACCAGGTCCATGGTGCGGTTGGCAGCCTTCTCGGTCATCTCCACCACGTAGGACAGACGGTCGGTGGCATCGGTGATCGGTGACGGGTCGCCGCCCGTGGCGCAGGTGTCCATCTCGAGCTTGACGATGGCGTTGTGAAGCTCGCGCGTGAGCTTGCCCACTTCCTGATAGAGCCCGTTGTTGCGCACCTGATTGAGCTCGTTGAACATCTGCGTCGCTTCATCGAAGCGGCCTTGCTGCAGACTTTCGATCAACTTGGGTGCATGCGCCTTCAGAGTTGCTTCGAACTCTGCCAGGCTTTGGTCTGCTTGCGTCATAGTGCCCTCGCGGCGTTACTGCTTCAGCCGTTGACGCGCTCGAAGATCTTCTCGATCTTTTCCTTGAGCACCTGGGCGGTGAAGGGTTTGACCACATAGCCATTGACCCCGGCCTGGGCCGCTTCGATGATCTGATCGCGCTTCGCCTCGGCGGTCACCATCAGTACCGGCAGATGCTTGAGGCGCTCGTCCGCGCGCACTGTGCGCAGCAGATCGATACCGCTCATGCCCGGCATGTTCCAGTCGGTGACCAGGAAATCGAAGCTGCCGCTTTTCAGCATCGGCAGTGCGGTAGTACCGTCATCCGCTTCGGCGGTGTTGGTGAACCCCAGATCACGCAGGAGGTTCTTGATGATTCGTCTCATCGTCGAGAAGTCATCGACGATGAGGATTTTCATGTTCTTGTCCAAGTCGACCTCCGTAAGTCCCAAAATGCCTCAGCAAACCGAGCACGTCATACCGCAAACAATCGTCAATTGGCGCGCCATTCGCCGAGACGCGCGCGCAAGCGCGCAGCGCACTGGCTATGCAACTGGCTCACACGCGACTCGCTGACCCCCAGCACCTGACCGATTTCCTTCAAATTCAATTCTTCGTCGTAATACAGCGACAGCACCAGCTTTTCACGCTCGGGCAGGTTGGCGATGGCGTCGGCCAGCGCCTGCTGAAAACGTTCATCCTCGAGATCACGGAACGGCTCCGGGTGGAGACTGGCAGCGTCTTCCTCGAGCTCGCCATGATCGCCTTCCTGCAGCAGATCGTCGAAGCTGAACAGGCGACTACCCAGCGTATCGCCAAGAATGCCGTAATACTCGTCGAGACTTAGCTTAAGTTCGGCCGCAACCTCGTGATCTTTAGCGTCGCGCCCGGTTTTCGCTTCGATCGCCCGGATCGCCTCGCTGACCATCCGCGAATTGCGATGTACCGAACGCGGCGCCCAGTCACCCTTGCGGACTTCGTCCAGCATGGTGCCGCGAATGCGGATACCGGCGTAGGTTTCAAAGCTGGCACCCTTGCCGGCGTCGTATTTCTTAGCTGCTTCCAGCAGTCCGATCATTCCAGCCTGAATCAGATCGTCCACTTGCACGCTTGCAGGCAGACGCGCCAACAAGTGGTAAGCGATTCGCTTGACCAACGGGGCGTACTGATCGATCAGGCGGTACTGCGCATCCTTTGCCTGAGCCTTGCTGTAATACATAGCGGATCCGGCACCTGTCATTCGTGGCTGGGTGAAGCGGGGCTGATGAGGCGCTCTACGAAGAACTCGAGATGACCCCGCGGCGTCGCCGGCAGAGGCCAGGTATCAACCTTCTGCGCGATCGCCTTGAAGGCTAGTGCACATTTCGAGCG
The DNA here is from genome assembly GCF_014764705.1 of Stutzerimonas kunmingensis. GTDB lineage: Bacteria > Pseudomonadota > Gammaproteobacteria > Pseudomonadales > Pseudomonadaceae > Stutzerimonas. The sequence continues at coordinate 154,907 of NZ_JACXXG010000005.1, read as the reverse complement.
CGGGTACGCTTCATAGACTGCGCGCTGCTTCTGCACGGCCTTGCGCACCGCTTCGTCGTAAGGGACTGCACCGACATACTGCAGCGCCACGTCGAGAAAGCGCTCGGTAACCTTGGTCAGCTTGGCGAACAAATTGCGGCCTTCCTGCGGTGCGTGAGCCATGTTGGCCAACACGCGGAAGCGGCTGATGCCGTAATCGCGGTTCAGCAGCTTGATAAGTGCATAGGCGTCGGTGATGGACGTGGGCTCGTCGGTGACCACCAGCAGCACTTCCTGAGCTGCGCGCACGAAGCTCACAACGGAATCGCCGATGCCAGCCGCGGTGTCGATGATCAGCACGTCGAGCTCGTCGCCAAGCTCGCTGAACGCCTGGATCAACCCGGCGTGCTGCAGGGAAGACAGCTGCACCATGCTCTGCGTGCCGGATGCGGCCGGCACTACGCGGATGCCGCCCGGCCCCTGGATCAGTACGTCGCGCAGATCACATTCGCCGGCGATGACGTCAGCCAGGGTGCGCTTGGTGGTAAGCCCCAGCAGCACGTCGACGTTGGCCAGGCCAAGGTCGGCGTCAAGCAACACCACACGCCGGCCGAGGTCCGCCAGCGCCAGTGCCAGATTGACCGACACGTTGGTCTTGCCGACGCCACCCTTGCCGCCAGTCACCGCAATCACCTGTACGGGATGCATACCCATGTTCACATGCCTATATCTTGCTGGGGCCTTGCGGCCGGCGATGCGTCCGCATGGCACGCATCTGATTCATTCGAGTACCGCTGTCGCAGCATCATCCAGCCCGCCGTGACGAGCCGTTGTACAACCCGGCGAACATGTCGGCCATGGTTTCTTCGCTCGGCTCCTCGCCGGACTGCAGGCTAACCGCCCGACTGACCAGCTGATGGCTGCGCGGCAGATGCAGGTCGTCAGGAATCCGGGGACCATCGGCCAGGTAAGCTATCGGCAAATGCTGGCTGATCGTGAGACCGAGCACATCGCCAAGGCTGCCCGCCTCGTCGAGCTTCGTCAGGATACAACCGGCCAGCCCACAACGACGATAGTTGTGCCATGCAGCCTTGAGCACCTGGCTCTGGCTGGTTGCCGCCAGCACCAGGTAATTCTTCGATTTGACGCCCTTGTCCGACAGCGCTTCGAGCTGCATGCGCAGCGTCGGATCGCTTGCCGGCAAGCCGGCGGTGTCGATCAGGATGATCCGCTTACGCGCCAGCGAGGCCAGCGATTTGCTCAGCGGCTGGCTAGGATCGATCTGCACCACCGGCACGTCGAGGATCCGGCCCAGTGTCTTGAGTTGCTCCTGCGCACCGATCCGATAATTGTCCATGCTGGCCAGCGCAATGCTCTGCGCGCCATGTTTCAGCACGTAGCGAGCAGCCAGCTTGGCCAGCGTAGTGGTCTTGCCGACGCCTGCTGGGCCGACCAGAGCAATCACACCGCCCTCTTCCAGCGGCTCGTTCTTGGTGACCTTGATTGCCTGCGCCAGATACGCCAGCACCATGCGCCAGGCCTGACGCGGCTCGTTAATGCCGGCGACCTTTTCCAGCAGGCTACGCGATAGCTCGGCCGGCAGGCCCAGGCGCTGCAGACGGCGCCAGAGGCCTGCCTGCTGCGGGCGACGGCTCTGCTCCTGGCCCCAGGCGATCGAGCCGAGCTGCACTTCGATCAGCTCGCGCAAACCGTGCAGTTCCGAGTACATCGCTTCGATGGCACGGGAGTCGGCCGCGGGGGAAGGCTCGGCGACCGTATCGGGCTGCACCTTGCTGGCCGCGACGGCAGGCTTCTCGTCAACCAGTTGACGATCCTGCATCTTCGCGCGCGGCGCAGCGCTCAGCTCGGCATGTGCATTGGCCAGCCGCGACTGCGTCTTGCGCAATTCGGCTTCCAGCGCCGGGTTGGGCTTGTTGGCCGCCGGCGCGGACTGCATGGGGTAATCGAGCACAGCGGTCAGCTCGACGCCACCGGCCACCCGGCGATTGCCGATGATCACGGCATCGGCGCCCAGCTCGTCGCGAACCATTTTCATGGCGATGCGCATATCGGCGGCGAAGAAACGTTTGACCTGCATGGCCTGTACCCTCGGTTAATTCTGACCCACCGTCGAGACGATGGTGACCTGCTTGTTGTCCGGTATTTCCTGGTAGGCCAGAACATGAATGTTCGGTACCGCCAGACGCGCGAATCTCGACAGCATCGCCCGTACCGGGCCGGCTACCAGCAGTACCGCCGGCTTGCCGAGCATTTCTTGACGCTGTGCTGCATCTACCAGAGACCTTTGCAACTTTTCGGCCATTCCCGGCTCCAGCAGAATGCCGTCTTCGGAGCCTTGACCAGCCTTCTGCAGGCTATTGAGCAAAATCTGTTCCAACCGAGGCTCCAGAGTGATCACAGGCAGCTCCGGCTCTAGTCCCACAACGTTTTGCACGATTGCGCGAGACAATGCGACGCGTACCGCAGCAACCATTGCGGCGGGATCTTGACTCTTGGCGGCCGCATTGGCGATGGCCTCGGCGATGGTCCGGATGTCGCGCACCGGCACCTGCTCCTGCAGCAAGGCTTGCAGCACCTTGAGCAGCGTGGACAGCGAAACCATCCCGGGCACCAGCTCCTCGGCCAGCTTGGGCGAGCTCTTGGCCAGCAGCTGCAACAGCTGCTGGACCTCCTCATGGCCAAGCAGTTCGTGGGCATGCTTGTGCAGCACCTGATTGAGGTGGGTGGCGACCACGGTACTGGCATCCACCACGGTATAACCAAGCGACTGCGCCTGATCACGCTGGCTCGCTTCGATCCAGACCGCCTCCAGCCCGAACGCCGGGTCTCTGGCGGTAATGCCATTGAGCGGCCCGAACACCTGACCCGGATTGATCGCCAGTTCCCGATCCGGATAGACCTCAGCCTCGGCCAGACTCACCCCCATCAGCGTCAAGCGATAGGCGTTGGGCAACAGATCGAGGTTGTCACGGATGTGAACCGAGGGCATGAGAAAACCCAGGTCCTGCGAGAGCTTCTTGCGTACGCCCTTGATTCGCGCCAGCAGCTGGCCACCCTGGTTGCGATCCACCAGCGGAATCAGACGGTAGCCAACTTCCAGCCCCACCATGTCGACCGGGGTTACATCGTCCCAACCCAGCTCCTTGGTTTCGGCCGCACGCTGGGCCGGGAGCAGATCCTGCTGTTTCTGTACTTCCTGCTCGGCCTTCTTCACGACCTGCTTCTGCCGATGCCAGATCCAGTAGGCACCCGCTGCAGCCGCGGCGCCAAGGCCGAGGAAGGACATGTGCGGCATGCCGGGAACCAGACCCATGGCAATCATGATTGCCGCGGAAACGGCCAGCGCCTTGGGCGAGGCGAACATCTGCCGCTGCACCTGCTGCCCCATGTCCTCGGAACTGGTAACACGGGTAACCATGATGGCCGCCGCGGTAGACAGCAGCAGCGAAGGAATCTGCGCAACCAGGCCATCACCGATGGTCAGCAGTGCATAGACCTGGCCGGCATCGCTGAAGCTCATACCGTGCTGCGCCATGCCGATACCGACGCCGCCGATCAGGTTGATGAAGAGAATCAGCAGACCGGCGATGGCGTCACCACGGACAAACTTCGACGCACCATCCATGGAACCGTAGAAATCAGCTTCCGATGACACTTCACTACGACGCTTCTTGGCTTCTTCCTGGTCGATCAGGCCGGCGTTGAGGTCGGCGTCGATCGCCATCTGCTTGCCGGGCATGGCATCAAGGGTGAAGCGCGCACTCACTTCCGAGATGCGGCCGGCACCCTTGGTCACCACGACGAAGTTGATGATCATCAGGATCGCGAACACCACGATACCGACGACGTAGTTGCCGCCGATCACCACATTACCGAAGGCCTCGATCACATGGCCGGCAGCGGAGCCGCCTTCATGGCCGTTGATCAGCACCACCCGCGTCGACGCCACGTTCAACGCCAGACGCATCAGTGTGGCAACCAGCAGAATCGTCGGGAACACTGCGAAATCCAGCGGGCGCAACGCATAGACGCTGACCAGCAGCACGACGATCGACAACGCAATGTTGAAGGTGAACAGCAGATCCAGCAGGAACGGCGGCACCGACAGCATCATCATGCCCATCATCACGAGCAGCAGCAGCGGCACGCCGAGGTTGCCGCGCCCCGCACCCGTCAGGCCATTGCGAATATTGATGAGTTGCGTGCGATCCAACGTAGCCCCCGGGGATACAGAACGAATTCTTGACGCGACAAGCGTCCTGCCCGGGTTATAGCAAGAAGGGGTCCAACTTCTGCGGCCCGTCGCAGAGCCCGCCGCACGGTCTGTCCCCAGCCAGACCTGCGAGCCGCCGCGCCAGCGAACGCCACCGACAACTGGCAGTCACACTAGCAACCGGCGACAGCCCGTCGCCGTTTGTACAAAGGAGCTTCCAGATGAAACAGTGGATCATCGCCGCGCTGGCCGGCTGCACTGCGGTCGCCGTTCAGGCTGATACATTGAACGTCAAGGTGAACGCCGTGACGGCCCAGGGCGTCGGCGAATCGGTCGGCAGCGTCAAGATCGAAAACAGCGAATACGGGCTGGTGTTCCGCCCCGAGCTATCTGGCCTGCAGCCTGGCGCCCACGGATTTCACGTTCACGCCAAGGGCAGTTGCGAGCCGGCCGAGATCGATGGCAAGCAGACCCCGGCTGGCGCAGCGGGCGGTCACTGGGACCCGAAGAACAGCGGCAAGCATGGCGAGCCATGGGGTGACGGCCATATGGGCGACCTGCCGGCGCTGTACGTCGACAGCGGGGGCAAAGCCAGTCAGCCAGTGCTGGCGCCGCGCCTGAAGAGCCTGGGCGATATCAAAGGCCTGGCGCTGATGGTTCACCAGGGCGGAGACAATCATTCCGACCATCCGCAACCCCTCGGCGGTGGCGGTGCGCGGGTCGCCTGCGGCGTCATCGAATAACGCTGGGACACGCGGCGAGCCGGCGATCGCCGCGTGATGCGCCTCAGTCGTCGCGGCGCAGATTCGGCGGGATGGGCACATCATTCAAGGGGTCCGGCCGCCGCCCCTTGCCCGCGCGGTACTGGCGCAGCTGATAGACGTACGCCAGTACCTGCGCCACTGCCAGGTAAAGGCCGTCGGGAATCTCCTGGTCCAGTTCGGTCGAGTAGTACACCGCCCGCGCCAGCGCCGGCGACTCCAGCACCGTCACCTTGTGCTCCTGGGCGATTTCACGAATCTTCAGCGCGACGAAGTCGCCGCCCTTGGCCACCAGCCGGGGCGCACCGCCCTTGTCGCCGTCGTATTTCAGGGCGACGGCGAAGTGCGTCGGGTTGGTGATCACCACGTCTGCCTCGGGCACAGCCTGCATCATGCGCCGCTGCGCCGCCTCACGCTGCAGCTGGCGGATGCGTGACTTGACCTCCGGCTTGCCCTCGGAATCCTTGTACTCGTCCTTAACCTCCTGCTTGGTCATCATCAGCTTCTGCTTGTTGTCCCAGAGCTGGAACGGCACATCCACCGCCGCGATCAGGATCAAGCCGCAGGCCATCCAAAGGGCGCACCAGCCAACCACCTCGGCACTGTGCATGATGGCCAGGTCCAACGGCTGCTTGGCGATGGACAGCAGATCGTCCTGATAGGCCGAAAGCACCAGCAACGCCACGCCGAGTACCACGAGAAACTTGCCCAGCGCCTTGAGCAGCTCGACCAGCGCCTTGGTGGAGAACATCCGCTTGAGCCCGGCAGCCGGATTCATCCGGCTCATCTTCGGCGCCATCGCCTTGGCCGAGAACAACCAGCCACCCAGCGATACCGGGCCGACGATCGATGCGATCAGCAAGGCGATCACCAGCGGCATGATCGCCTCCAGCGCAATCATGCCGCTGCCCATCAGCAGTCGTACCATGGAGCCTTCGTCGAGCAGCGTTTCCCGGCTCAGCTCGAAGGTACCCTGCATCATCGCCATCAGGCTCTGCGCCAGACCTGCGCCAGACGCCAGCAGCCCGCCGATACCGCCCAGGGTCACTGCGACCGTGCTGAGCTCGCGGGAACGGGCCAACTGCCCTTTTTCGCGGGATTCGCGCAGGCGTTTCTCTGTGGGTTCCTCGCTTTTGTCGGCGCCGCTTTCGCTCTCAGCCATGCGCGACCTCCGACCCTGCCACTCTCATCAGCGCGCTCCCGCCAGTTCACGCAGCATGGCCAGCGCCTCGCTGACAAAAACCTGGTACTGCGCAAAGATGTCCGCCATGCCGATCCAGACGATGATCAGGCCCAGCACCAGGGTCAACGGAAAGCCAATGGAGAAGATGTTCAATTGCGGCGCGGCCCGCGTCATCAGGCCGAACGCCAGGTTCACCACCAGCAGTGCGGTAATCGCCGGCAGCACCAGCAGCAGGCCGGCGCCCAGCACCCAGCCCAGCTTGCCCGCCACCTCCCAGTAATGATTGGTCGACAGACCACCACCTACCGGCAGCGTCACGAAGCTCTCGGCAAGAATCTCCAGCACCACCAGATGGCCGTTTACCGAGAGGAACAACAGGATCACCAGCATGTTGAAGAACTGACCGAGCACCGGCACCGAGATGCCGTTGGCAGGATCGACCATCGACGCGAAACCCAGGCCCATCTGCATGGCCAGCAACTGGCCGGACACGATGAACACGTGGAAGAAAAGCTGCAGGACGAACCCCAGCATCACACCGATCACCAGCTGCTCGGCGATCAGCAGCAACGAGGCCAGGCTGAGCGACTCGACCACCGGCATGGGCGGCAACGTCGGCACCAGTACCAGGGCGATGGCCAGCGACAGGTAAAGCCGCACCCTCATCGGCACCAGCTGCGTACCAATCAGCGGCATACTCATCAGCAAGGCGGCGATGCGGAACAGCGGCAGCAGGAACTGCCCTACCCAGCCGCCGATCTGCGCATTGCTCAGCTCAAGCACGCGCTTACCCGATCAGCAACGGAATGTTCTGGACAAGGTTCTGGGTGTACTCCATCAGCTCGCGCACCAGCCATGGCCCAGCCCAGATCAGCGTCAGCAGCATCACCAGCAGGCGCGGCAGGAAGCTCAGGGTTTGCTCGTTGATCTGCGTCGCGGCCTGGAACATCGCCACCACCAGGCCGACCAGCAGGCTTGGCACCACCAGCACGCCGACGATCATCGCCGTCATCCACAACCCTTCGCGAAACAGGTCCACCGCTACTTCTGGAGTCATATGCGTGGTTCCTAAAGCGTGCCGAAGCTACCGGCCAGCGTGCCGATTATCAGACCCCAGCCGTCCACCAGCACGAACAGCATGATCTTGAACGGCAACGAGATGATCAGCGGCGACAGCATCATCATGCCCATCGCCATGAGCACGCTGGCCACCACCATGTCGATGATCAGGAAGGGAATGAAGATCATGAAGCCGATCTGGAACGCCGTCTTCAGCTCGGAGGTGACGAACGCTGGCACCAGGATGGTCATCGGTGCAGCTTCCGGCGATGCGATATCGGTGCGTCGTGACAGCCTGACAAAAAGCTCAAGATCGCTCTCACGGGTCTGCGCCAGCATGAAGCCCTTGAGCGGTACTTCGGCGCGGGCAATCGCTTCCTGCGCCGGGATCTGCTCGCTGAGGTAAGGCTGCAGCGCTTCCTGGTTAATCCGCTCGAACACCGGCGCCATGATGAATAGCGTGAGGAACAGGGTCAGGCCGATGAGGATCTGGTTCGACGGTGTCTGCTGCAGGCCAAGCGCCTGACGCAGGATGGAAAACACGATGATGATGCGGGTGAAGCTGGTCATCAGCATGACGAACGCCGGAATGAAGCTCAGCGCCGTCATGATCAGCAGAATCTGCAGGCTGACCGAGTATTCCTGCTGCCCTTCCGCGTCGGTGGTCAGAGTGATCGCCGGAATCGAGAGCGGGTTGTTTCCCTGGGCCAGGATGCCGGAAGGCTCCTGCGCCATGGCGAGCGGGCCGAGCAACATCAGCGCGACCACCAGCAGAATGCGCAACATCAAGGCTTGTCCTTGTGGTCCTTGCCGAGCAGCTCCATCAGACGCTGGGCGAATTCAGGGTTGGCCGGCTCGGCGTCCGGCAGATGTACCGGCTCCTGCATCACGTGCAATGGCGTGATGCGGCCGCCACTGAGGCCGATCAGAATCTGCTCGCCGCCAACCTGGACCAGCACCAGCCGCTCGCGAGGCCCCAGCGCCTGGGTGGAGATCAGCTTGATCACCTGAGTGCCGCGGGGGTTCAGCTGCTGAACCCGACGCAGCAGCCAGGCGAGCAGGAAGATCAGCCCGATCACCAGCAACAGGCCGAGCATCAGTTTGCTCAGCTGAGCGCCCATGCCCTCGCTGCTCATGCTGGTTGCCGGCTCTGCGGCGAAGGCTGGCAGCGCGACGAACACTGCCAGGAATACGAGCGCGCGCACGTCAGCGCAGCTTCTTGATGCGTTCGGTCGGGCTGATCACATCGGTCAGCCGGATGCCGAACTTCTCGTTGACCACCACCACCTCGCCATGGGCAATGAGGGTGCCGTTGACCAATACGTCCAGCGGCTCGCCAGCCAGACGATCGAGCTCCACCACCGAGCCCTGGTTGAGCTGCAGCAGGTTGCGGATGCTGATTTCGGTACTGCCGACCTCCATCGAGATGGAAACCGGGATGTCGAGGATCACGTCCAGATTGGGACCTTCCAGTCCCAGCTGCACGCCATTGGACTTGGGTGCGCTGGCGAAGTCCTCCAGCGGTGCCCGCGGGGCGGCTGGTGCAGCCGCTTCCGGCCCCTGATTCAGCAGCGCATCGATGTCGTCCTGGCTGGCGTCGCCAGCTTCGGCCAACGCCGCAGCCCATTCATCGGCCAGCGCCTGTTCCTCGGGGGAGGTGTTGTCGTGTTCGTCTGCCATCGCTAATCCTCGATCGGCTCGAATTGAGTAAAGGGCTGGCTCAGCGTGGGCGGACCACGGGCTCCAGCACCTGCAATGCCAGGTTGCCCTTGTGGGCACCCAGCTTGACCTTGAAGGACGGCATGCCATTGGCACGCATGATCATGTCTTCTGGCATTTCCACCGGGATCACATCGCCGGGCTGCATGTTCAGAATGTCGCGCAATTTCAGTTGCCGCCTGACGACAGTTGCGCCCAGCGGAACGCTGACGTCGAGAATGTCTTCACGCAGCGCCTTGACCCAACGCTCATCCTGGTCACTGACGTCCGACTGGAAGCCGGCATCCAGCATTTCGCGGATCGGCTCGATCATCGAATAAGGCATGGTCACGTGCAGATCGCCGCCACCACTGTCCAGTTCGATGTGGAAGGTGGAAACCACCACCACTTCGCTGGGGCTGACGATGTTGGCCAGAGCCGGGTTCACTTCCGAGTTGACGTACTCGAAGTTGACGTCCAGCACCGCGTGCCAGGCTTCCTTGAGATCGGTGAAGGCCTGATCGAGCACCATGCGCACGACGCGCAACTCGGTCGGGGTGAACTCGCGCCCCTCGATCTTGGCGTGGCGACCGTCGCCGCCGAAGAAGTTGTCCACCAGCTTGAACACCAGCTTGGCGTCGAGGATGAACAGCGCCGTGCCACGCAGCGGCTTCATCTTCACCAGATTGAGGCTGGTGGGTACATACAGCGAATGCACGTACTCGCCGAACTTCATCACCTGCACGCCACCCACCGACACATCGGCAGAGCGGCGCAGCAGGTTGAACATGCTAATCCGGGTGTAACGGGCGAAACGCTCGTTGATCATTTCCAGCGTAGGCATGCGCCCACGCACGATGCGGTCCTGACTGGTCAGGTCGTAGCTCTTGATGGACCCCGGCTCGGAATCGCTTTCGGTATCCACCAGACCGTCGTCGACCCCGTGCAGGAGCGCATCGATCTCGTCTTGCGAGAGCAGGTCTTGAACAGCCATCTGCGGCAGCCTTCTATTGCAATACGAAGTTGGTGAAAAGCACTTGCTCGACGGCAAGCTTGCCAATTTCCTTCTGCGCCAGTTCCTGCACGCTGGCAGTCGCCTGCTGACGCAGCATTTCCTTGCCCACGGGCGTTTTCAACGCCTCGAAGTCCTGACTGGAGAACAGCATGACCAGTCGGTTGCGCAACAACGGCATATGCACTTTCAGTGCATCCAGCGCAGCCTGATCACGCGACATCAACGCGATGCTGACCTGCATGTAACGCTGGCGTCCCTTGTTGCTGAAATTGACCACGAAGGCCGGCATCAGGACTTCATAGATCGCCGGCTGCTTGCCCGAGGCAGTGTTCGCGGCCTCTTCGGCCTTGTCGTCACCAAGGTCGCCGCCCTTGTTCATGAAGTAAAGCGTACCGCCGATGGAAAGCCCTACGGCCACCAACATGGCGACCACGATCACCAGGATGAGTTTCAGCTTTCCCTTGCCTGCCGGCTCCGCTTCCGGTCCGGTTGGCGGCACTGTTGGTGGAGCCTGTTTCTTAGCCATGCCAAATATCCGTCATCAACAGCGTTCGATTCTGATTTCAGGAGTTAGGAGCAACAGCTGTGCCAACGTCAATGCACGCCGGTACGGCGCAGCCTCGGGCTCCAGGCAGTGCGCTCACAAGGTATCAGGAAAAGGATGGAGATAACGCCTGGATAGGCGACGCGAAAGCGATTGCAGCGACGGGCGGCGGAAAACCGGCGCGCACCTGAACCGCGGCGCCGGATTATCCCTAAAAGCGGATGACTCAGGCGTAGTAGTCGACGAGTCCGCGATCACCGGCGGCACGATTGGAGGCGATTTCCGTCACGCCGAGCTCCAGCTCCTCGCCTGCCAGATCCCCCTCACCCGACGCTCCACCCCGCGAGGAACCACCATCGGCTCCGCCTTGCCAGCCACGCGCCAGCGACTGATCGGATACGTTCACGTCCATCAGGTTCATGCCCTGCTGGGTGAACATTTCCCGTAGTCGCTGCATCTGCCCTTCCAACGCGTCGCGCACCCCCGCATGCGGGCTGAGGAAGGTCACCTGCGCCTGGTCCTTGGTCAGGTCGATGCGTACTTCCATACGACCGAGTTCAGCCGGGTCGAGTTGGATTTCCGCCGACTTGAGATTCTGGCTGGACAGCCACATCACGCGGTCGACGACCGCCTCGCTCCAGCCGGACTGCTGCATCTGTACCGGTTGACCCGGCACCAGTTGCGGACGCTGCGATTGCTGCACCTGCTGAGCGATGGTCTGGCTCAAGGGGTTGAGGCGTCCCGCAGCCAGTTCGCTGGCGCTGGCACGACTCTCCTTTGGCGCCTCCACGCTTTCCAGCAGGTCCTTGGTCAGCAATTCCACATCGAGCTCTTCGCCCTCACCCGCGTCCTGACTCGCCAGCAACGCGCTGGCAAAGCCATCGTCAGCCGAGGCCTTCGCCTGCGCATCGGTCAGCGGGTTCTGCAATTGCTGCTGGGCCGTCTTCTGCATGGCTGCCGGGGTTTCGGTCAGCGTACGCATGCCGGCCAGTGCTGCTTCGTCCGCATCGACAGCCTCATCGCCGGCAATGCCGGCAGCGGCCGTCGGCAGCCCCGGAAGCAGGGAGACAGCATCGACCTCGGTTTCAGGCTGGGCTTCGGACTCCGCCACGAACTGCGTGCCAAGACCAAGCAGCAGCATTGGATCGAGCTCCGCCTCCGGAATTTCCTCAGCCGGCGTTTCGGGAGGCAAGGTATTGCCGCTTTCGGCAACCGCCGGCTTCTCGTCGGTGGTCGCCTCCGCCGTTTCCTGCTCGCGCTTGTTCTCGACCGGCTTGTCGCGGCTGGCCTCGTTGCGCACCGGGCGCTCGGCTGGCTTCGTCTGACGCTCCTTGGCGTAGACATCGGAGAAGCTGGCGCTGCCGCTGTCTCGCCCTTCGCGCGGTGCTTCTGGCGCTTTGGCCGCCGCTTTTGGGCGCGCGTCGACGGATGGGGATCTAAGCAACAGGTCGGGGGAAACAGCCATGAGGTCATTCCGCTACGGATGGATCGTGGCGGAAGCAGAGCAAGTTCCGGGCCAGCGGCATGAATGCCGGAAAAACGCCGGGGAAGCGCGCTGACATGAACAGAAACGACGGCCCGGCGGCAACGGCTCTGCTGTTAGAGGGCACCGGCGTCAGAGATTTGGCCACTCAGCCGTGGCGCTGGCGCTCGGCGCGGAACAGAATTCCGACGATGGCGAATTCTCGCTCGATGGATTCGATGAGCGCCGGGGCCTGCGCGAGGTTCTCCTCCCGAGCGGCACTCTCGAGCTCCTGGCAGAGGTCGGCCAGCAGCGTCGCGCCCATGTTGCTGCAGCTGCCTTTGAAGCTGTGCGCAGCACGCCGCAAGGTTTCAGACTGGTCGGCGAGACAGGCCTGGCGGAGCAGCCGAACGCGCTCCTCGGAGTCGGCGAGAAAGGTATCCAGCAGCGCCGGATACTCACTCTCCATCACGTCCTGCAGCGTGGTCAGCACGGCGCTGTCGAGATGAGTGTTGGACACCGGTACACCCCTGAGTGAAAGCGGACGATTATGCCTCAGCCTGCCAGGCGAACTCCACGCTCAGCCCGCGCCCATCCGACTGCCAGTCGAATCGGTCGCTCAACTGGCGCACCAGATGCAAGCCACGCCCACTGAAGCGGTCGCTGCCAAACTGCGCCTGCAACGCGCGCGACACGTCGAAGCCCGAGCCGCTGTCGCTGATGCCGATGCGCAGGCGCCCTCCATGCGGGGCGGTCTTGATGTTCAGCTGCAGATGCACATGACCGTCGACCAGTGCCTGCAGGCGTTGCTGGCGCAAGTCGTAGTACTGCTTGAAACCGTCGGCATCACACTTGAGGCTCGAATCGAGGCCGAGCACGCCATGCTCCAGGGCATTGGAATAGAGCTCGCCCAACACGGTGTAGATCTCACCGACACGCGAGCGCAACTGATTGACCTGCAGCAGGATCTGCAGCAACGAAGGCAATGGATTGCCGCTGCGCAGGCTGTCGGCACGCAGCTCGAGCCGAATCGACCAGTCCATCGGCCGTGAGCGGTGCGCGGTGGCCGGGGCAATCGACGGCATCGTGATCACCTCCGGGCTGACTACGACCTCGACCAGGCTCAGGTCGTCGTGCTGCTGGCCGTGGAAATCCAGCAGCGCCTGCTCGATCTCGTCGAACAGCCGTGCCGGATCGTCGTTGGCGTCCAGCACGGCGAGCAGGCGCTGCTCGCCGAACAGCTCGTCATTGGCATTGCGACTCTCGACCACGCCGTCGGACAGCAGCAACAGCCGGTCGCCGGGGGCCAAGGGGTAATGCTCGAACTTGTCGTCCAGCGCGGCCGGGGAGACGACACCAAGCGGCAGGTGACGGGATGCCAGGACCGTGCGCCGGCCGGCCGCGCCGATCAGGTAACCGTCGGGCAAACCGCCGTTCCACACCCGCAGGCTGCCCTGTTTGGGATCGATATCGAGCAGCGTCGCGCAGCAGAACATTTCCACCGGGAGGATCTGTTTGAGCTTGGCATTCATCTCGCGAAGGATGTCGGTGCTCGAATAGCCTTTCGCCGCCATCCCGTAAAAGGTTTCCGCCAGCGGCATGGCCCCGATCGCGGCGGGCAGCCCGTGGCCGGTGAAATCGCCGAGCAGGACAAACATCTGCCCCGCCGGGGCCTGCGCCGCCAGCAGCAGGTCGCCGTTGAACAGCGCCTGCGGCGACTGGCGGAAGCGGATGGTGGGCGCGCTCAGGCAACCAGCATGTGCGACTTTGTCGAAGATCGCCTTGGCGGCCCGATGTTCGTCGAGCAGCTGCTGATTGCGCCTGGCGATCAGGTCGCGCTGCTCGAGCACGGTCGCCTGCAGGCGGCGCAGGCGATGCATGGCCTGAATCTTGGCTTCGAGAATGATCGGGTTGTAAGGCTTGGCGATGAAGTCGTCGCCGCCAGCCTCGAGGCAGCTGACCAGCGCTTCGTGCTCGGTCAGCGAGGTGAGAAAGATGATCGGGACCAGCTCATCGCCGGCCAGTTGCTTGATGCGCCGCGCCGCCTCGAAGCCATCCATTACCGGCATCAGCGCGTCCATCAGCACCAGCTGCGGCCGCTCCTCCTGAAACAGCTCGACCGCCTCTTGCCCATCGGCTGCCGTCAGCACCCGGTGGCCCTGCTTGGCGACGATGGTGGAAAGCAGCATCCGATCGACCGGGCTGTCTTCGGCGATCAGGATCGACAGCCGCATGGGCATGTCAGGCGATCACGAACAATTGTTCGAAATTCGACACCGACAGGATCTTGCGCACGTCGCCATTGCAGTTGAGCAGGCGGATGTCCGCCTCGTCGCCACCGGCGTGATCGCGCAACAAGAGCAGCATGCCCAGCGCCGAACTGTCCATGTAAGTGGTGCCTTGCAGATTGACCACATAACGCTGCGGATTCACGTCCTGACGCTGGTAAGCATCTCGGAAGGCCTGATGCGCATTGAAGTCGAAGCGTCCGCTGATGGATATGGTCAACTCCTGGCCATCCGTCGAAGGCTGCGAGGTAATGGTCATGTGGCACTCCTGATCCGGTACGTCTTGAAAGCGGCTTGCGAGCAGCCGTCGCGATAAGCGAAATGAACAGCCGTGTACCGGCTGAAAGGCGGCCATCCGGTTCTGAGACTTATCCTCGGAAGAGCCAGATGGCAGCTGAAACGATCTGTTGGCGGTCGCCGCGCTGAAACGCGGTCAAGATTTATCATTCAAGCAGCGGTACGGCAAGCACGAATCCGGCCTGAGACCGTGGCTGGATCACTGCTCACGCGTTCTCCCAGACAGCCGCTGGGCGTACTCGTCAAGCAACTTCTGCTCGCGCTTGTCCGCCGCGATCCGCGCTTCCTTCTGATAGCTTTCGACCAGCTTGCTCAGGCCTTCGACACGCGCATGGCGCTGGTGCCACTGCTGGCGCAGCTTCTTCAGATTGTCGCGGTACCAGTTGACGCTGCGCTGCTGCTGACCAATGGCCGACTCCAGCTGCGACAGGAAGCGCTGGTAATTCATCAGCCACTGCCCCGAGACGCCCTGACTGCCCTGCTGCATCCATTGCTGCTGGTAGTCGCTGAAGTACTGCTCCAGCTCACCGAGTTTGGCCTCGGCCTGATTCAGCTGAGTCTGGCCCTGGCCCAGCAACCGTGCGGCCTCCTGCTCGGCCTTTTCGGCCATCTCGATGACCGGCGCCAGGCGCGCCGCCCGACTGGCCGCCATCGGTTAGCCGCCCTGCCGTGGATTGAACACCGCTGCGAGTTGCGCGGCGCTGCGCGTCAGGTCCTCGCTCTCGTCAAGGCCCTGGCGCAGGTAACTGACCATCTCGGCCTGACGCGCTATGGCCATATCCGTTTCCGGATCGCCACCTGGCACATAGGCGCCGACACTGATCAGGTCGCGGCTCTGCTGGTAGCGCGACCAGAGCTGCTTGAAACGCTGCGACGCGCGCACATGCTCGGCGCTCACCACTTGCGGCATGACCCGGCTGATGGAGGCTTCGATGTCGATAGCCGGATAGTGGCCTTCTTCGGCCAGACGGCGCGACAGCACGATGTGGCCGTCGAGCACACCGCGAGCGGCATCGGCGATCGGGTCCTGCTGGTCGTCACCTTCGGAGAGCACGGTGTAGAACGCCGTGATCGAGCCGCCGCCCTGCTCGGCATTACCGGCGCGCTCGACCAGACTCGGCAGCTTGGCGAACACCGACGGCGGATAGCCCTTGGTCGCTGGCGGCTCGCCGATGGCCAGGGCGATCTCGCGCTGGGCCTGAGCATAGCGCGTCAGCGAATCCATCAGCAGCAACACGTTCTTGCCCTGATCACGGAAGTACTCCGCAATACGCGTGCAGTACTGCGCGGCGCGTAGGCGCATCAGCGGCGCTTCGTCAGCCGGCGATGCCACCACCACGGAGCGCTTGATGCTTTCCTCGCCGAGGATGTTCTCGATGAATTCCTTGACCTCTCGCCCCCGCTCGCCGATCAGGCCGACGACGATGATGTCGGCCTCGGTGAAGCGGGTCATCATGCCCAGCAGCACCGACTTGCCGACACCGGTGCCGGCAAATAGGCCTAGGCGCTGACCGCGACCGACGGTCAGCAAGCCATTGATACTGCGGATGCCGACATCCAGCGGCTCGCTGATCGGGTGGCGCTTGAGCGGGTTGATAACGGGGCCGTCCATCGGCACCCAATCCTCCGCTCTCATGCCACCCTTACCGTCCAGTGCACGCCCTGCGCCATCCAGCACGCGGCCGAGCATGGACATGCCCATGGGCAGCCGTCCGGTATTGACCAGCGGCACGACCCGCGCGCCCGGCGCGATGCCGGCAAGGCTGCCGACAGGCATCAGATACAGCTTGCCGCTGGAAAAGCCCATCACCTCGGCCTCGACCTCAGTGGGGTGATAACTGTCGTCGTTGATCACCAGGCAGCGACTGCCAACGGCTGCGCGCAGCCCCTCAGCCTCCAGCGTCAGACCGACCATGCGCAACAGGCGCCCTTCGAGCATGGGCTGGCTGGGCAGTTTGATCGCTTCGCCATAGGCTTCGAAACGCTTGGCGAAACTGGTTCGCTCAAGGCGCATCGGGCATGTCCAGATCGATGGTCAGATCGGCGGCAGGGGGGCGGGTGGCATTCTCGCGCTGCTGTTCGAACAGTTGCTTGATGGCCTGGGTGAGGCGCGTCTCGATGCTCGCATCGATGCGGCTGTGCTCGGTTTCGATATGACAGCCACCAGGCAGCAGGCTGCTGTCCTCGAGAATTCGCCAGCTTTCCTCGTGCCGCTCGCGCAGCGCCTTGATCAGCTCGAAGTCCTGCGGATTGACGTGGATTCGCACATTGCTGGCGCCCATTGGCAGCAACTTCAGCGCCTCACGCAGCACCTGACGGATCTGGCTGGAATCGATCAGCAGATCACGCTGGATCACTTCGCGCGCCATGTGGCTGACCAGGGTCGCCATGGCGTGCTCGAGATTGCGATCCTGATCGGCAATCGGCTCGAGCAACTGACCCATCAGCTGCTCGAGGTTTTCCAGCCGCGGCGCCAACGCGGCCTCGGCCTCCTGCCGCGCCTTGAGCTGGCCGGCATGGAAACCATCTTTCTCGCCGGTGGCGAAACCTTCGTTGTATGCCTGCTGGCGGATCGCTTCGAGTTCGTCGAGCGTCAGCGGTTTGACTTCCTCGACCGGGACGTCCTCGCTGCGCGCCAGCTCTTCGGCGGGCTCTTCCACGACCCCTGCTGCAGGCAACTCGTCTTCTTCGCCCTGCGGGTCGAAGCTGGGCAGCGACCAGCGATCGAACAGGCTGACGTCTTTCGCGCGTATGACGTCGCTGGGGTTGTCCTTGGCCATGGGTGGAATTCGTACCTGGTTAGATCATCTCTTCGCCGCCCTTGGAACCCAGGACGATTTCACCGGCCTCGGCCATGCGGCGAGCAATGGTAAGGATTTCCTTCTGCGCATTCTCGACATCACTGACACGCACCGGGCCCTTGGCCTCCAGGTCGTCACGCAGCAGCTCGCCGGCGCGCTTGGACATGTTCTTGAAGACCTTTTCCTTGATGCCGTCGTCGGCGCCCTTGAGCGCCATCACCAGCACGTCGGAGGATACCTCACGCAGCAGCACCTGAATGCCGCGGTCGTCGACTTCGGCGAGGTTGTCGAAGACGAACATCAGGTCTTCGATCTGGCTCGACAGGTCCTCGTCCACATCGCGGATGGCATCCATCAGCTGGCCTTCGATGGAGCTGTCCAGGTAGTTCATGATGTCCGCCGCGCGCTTTACGCCGCCCAGGCTGGCGCGGCTGGTGTTGGTGCTGCCGGAGAACTGCTTTTCCAGGATCAGGTTCAGCTCTTTCAGCGCAGCCGGCTGCACGGTGTTGAGCGAGGACACGCGCAGGACGATGTCCAGGCGCACCTTATGGTCGAAATGCGAGAGCACCTCGCCAGCCTGGTCCGGGTCGAGATAGGCCACCACGATGGCCTGGATCTGCGGGTGCTCGTAGCGGATCACATCCGCCACCGCACGCGGCTCCATCCATTTCAGGCTGTCCAGACCGCTGGTGTTGCCGCCCAGCAGGATGCGATCAATCAGGCCGCCTGCCTTATCCTCGCCGAGCGCCTGGGTAAGCATCTTGCGGATGTAACCGTCGGAGCCGACGCCGAGGCTGGTCTGGTCGCCGACGATCTCGACGAACTCGCTCATTACCTGTTCGATCTGTGCCTTCTGCACGTTGCGCATCTGCGCCATGGCAGTACCGACGCGCTGCACCTCTTTCGGACCGAGGTGACGCAGGACCTGCGCAGCGTCGGTTTCACCCAGCGAGAGCAACAGGATGGCGGCCTTGTCGACCTTGTTGAGCTTGGCTTGAACTCGATTGTCATTCATCGGCGTTGATCCACTCTTTCACCACCTGGGCTACCCGTCCCGGGTCATCGGCCACAAGGTTCTTGATCGCGTTCAGCTGGGCTTCATATCCCTCGCTGGGGCTCGGCAGCAGAATGTTCTGCGGGCCGCTCAGGCTGACCCGGTCACTGGCCAGGCCGGAGTCCAGTCCATCATCGTCACCCAGTTCGCCCGGACCGCTGGCAACCTGCAGTTCCTTGCCGCTGGACGGATTGGTGAGGCTCTTGAGCACCGGACGCAGCACACCGAACACCAGCACCAGGATGAACAGCACGCCGAGGACCTGCTTGACCACATCCCAGAACCACGGTTGCGAGTAGAACGGTATCTCTTCGAAGGTCTCACCAGCGCTGTCGGCGACGAACGCGGTGTTGATCACGCTGACGCTATCGCCGCGGCTGGCATCGAAACCCACCGCGTCTTGCACCAGGCGAGTGAAGCGCGCCAGATCATCGGCGTTCCACGGTACGCGAACCATCTCGCCGGCCGCATTGAGCGTCATCTGATCGTCGACCACTACTGCCACCGAGAGCCGGCGCAGGCGACCCTGCTGCTGCTTGGTATAGCTGATCGAGCGATCGAGTTCGTAGTTGCGCGTAGCCTGCTCGCGCTTGTCGGCCGGATAAGGCGCGAGCATCGGCTGACCGGTCACGGGATCCATGACCTGCTGACCATTGGCATCGAGCAGAGGCTGACCAGGAGCCACGGCACCCGCGGCGGCTGCGGCCTGATTGGCCTGCTCGGGCGCGGTCGCCGGGCCAGGAGGCTGATTGCTCAGGGCGCCCGGCACGCCTTGCGGCGGCAGGCTGCTCTGGCGCTGCTCATTGACGCTCTGTTCGCTGCGCAACGCCGGCTGATCGGGGTTGAAGGTTTCCGAGGTGGATTCGACGGCGCTGAAATCCACGTCCGCGGAGACTTCGGCCTTATAACGGCCGCTGCCCAGCACTGGCTGCAGAATGTTGTGCACGCGCTGGGTGTAGAGGCCTTCCATGCGGCGGCTGTAGTCGAACTGCTTGCCGGCCATGCTCAGCTCGGTCAGTTCCTGCTGATCGGACAGCAGGTTGCCCTTCTGATCCACCACGGTGATCTGCGATTTGCCCAGTTCCGGCACGCTGGTGGCGACGAGGTTGATGATCGCCATCACCTGGCTCGGTTCCAGCGCGCGGCCCGGGTAAAGCTCCACCAGTACCGAGGCACTGGGCTTGCGCTCGTCGCGAACGAACACCGAGCTCTTCGGGATCGCCAGGTGCACACGGGCGCCCTTGACGTTGTTCAGGCTGGAAATGGTGCGGCCCAGTTCGCCCTCGAGACCACGGCGATAACGGGTCGCCTCCATGAACTGGCTGGTACCCAGCCCCTGTTCCTTGTCGAGGATTTCGAAACCGATGTTGCTGTCGGCCGGCGCGATACCCGCACCGGCGAGCTTGAGACGTGCGCGAGCAAGATCATCCGCCTTGACCAGCAGGGCGCCGGAGTTCGGTTCGACGGTATAGGCGATATCCGCAGCGGCGAGGGTTTCCATCACCTGATTGGCATCCATCCCCGCCAGGCTGCCGAGCAGCGGACGATAATCGGGCTGCTGCGACCAGAGCACCACGGCAAAACCGATCGCCACGCTGGCCGCCAGCCCGACCAACAGGCCGACCTGCCGCAGCATGGACATATCCGAAAGGTTTTCCAGAAAGGACAAGCCCAGCAGGGGCTTCTTGACACCCTCGGGAGTAGCCGGCACCGGAACGTTCACCGCTTCAGCCATGATTCAATCCGCCTCACACCGGCATCTGCATGATGTCTTGATAAGCCTGAACCAGTTTGTTGCGCACCTGGGTCATGGCTTGAAAGGAAACGCTTGCCTTCTGGGAGGCGATCATCACTTCGGTCAGGTCGACACCGCCCTGCCCCATCTCGAAGGCAGATGACAGCTGACTCGAAACCTGCTGGGTTTCGTGCACTTTATTCACCGCCTGGCCAAGCATGTCGGAGAAGCTCGGAGCGCCGACCTCCTGGGTCTTGACCTCCGGCTTGGCGCGCGCCATTGCATCGGTCTGCATGGCCCGCATTTCCAGCATCAAGCGATTGAATTGAACACCCTGACTCATCTAATCCTCCAACAGCCGCGGTTTTTTTGACGTATCGCGGCAGGCAAAGACTAGATAGCAACAAGGGTGCCAGATCGAATACCAGCGGCCAGGCGCGGCGATGACCTGCACTTACGCCCGTCGCAACTGTTACGTCCAATACGCGGGCGGCTGTACCGCGACGCTACCCGACCACGGCCAATAGGCTCTGTAGGATAGGCTGCCGCAGCCGCGCGACGTCATACCTTGCATAAGTAGAAATCAGCAATGAACGAAATCAGCCGTACCGCCCTGCGCCCCCTGAGCGATAGCTCGCCTTCGACCGTCGTCGCCGGCTTCATCGCCATGCTCACCGGCTATACCAGCTCGCTGGTGCTGATGTTCCAGGCCGGCCAGGCAGCAGGCCTGAGCACGGCGCAGATCTCTTCGTGGATCTGGGCACTGTCGGTCGGCATGGCGATCTGCAGCATCGGCCTGTCGCTGCGCTATCGCACGCCGGTGGTGGTTGCCTGGTCGACGCCCGGCGCGGCCCTGTTGATCACCAGTCTGCCCGGCGTGCCGTACGCCGAAGCCATCGGCGCCTTCATCTTCGCCTCGGCGCTGATTGCCCTGTGCGGCCTGACTGGAAGCTTCGATCGGCTGATGCGGCGAGTACCGGCATCGCTGGCTGCCGCGCTGCTGGCGGGCGTGCTGTTCAATAT
The DNA here is from genome assembly GCF_014764705.1 of Stutzerimonas kunmingensis. GTDB lineage: Bacteria > Pseudomonadota > Gammaproteobacteria > Pseudomonadales > Pseudomonadaceae > Stutzerimonas. Next base: position 133,774 of record NZ_JACXXG010000005.1, on the reverse strand, counting down.
CGGAAGCGAGATTTTCCGTGCCGTCGAGGTTCAGCCGGTGCTGGTGCTCGGCATGTTCTTCAGCTACCTGCTGGCCAAGCGAATGCAGCCCCGCTACGCCGTGCTCGCAGCGCTGCTGGTCGGCTGCCTGATCGCCGGCATTTCCGGTCTGCTGGACTTCCAGCGCTTCAGCCTGCAGGTCGCGGTGCCGGTGTGGACCACACCGGCGTTTTCCCTCGCGGCGATCTTCAGTATCGGCATCCCGCTGTTCGTCATCGCCATGGCTTCGCAGAACATGCCAGGCCTGGCCGTGCTGCGTGCCGAGGGGTATCAGGTGCCGGCTTCGCCGCTGATCTCCACCACCGGCATCGCTTCGGTACTGCTGGCGCCGTTCGGCTCCCACGGCATTCATCTGGCGGCGATCACCATGGCCATCTGCGCAGGCCCAGAAGCTCATCCCGACCCGCAAAAACGCTATACCGCAGCTGCCTGGTGCGGGGTGTTCTACGGTATTGCCGGCATCTTCGGCGCAACCCTGGCCGCGCTGTTCGCCGCCTTCCCCGCGGCACTGGTGTTGTCCGTCGCCGCGCTGGCATTGCTCGGCTCGATCGGCTCGGGGCTGACCCAGGCGATGCAGCAGCCCGACGAGCGAGAGGCAGCGCTAATCACCTTCATGGTCACGGCGTCAGGGCTGACGCTGTTCGGCATCGGCGCGGCGCTGTGGGGATTGATCGCAGGTGTAATCACCTTGCTGATTCTGCGCCGTCGTAACTGAGCGGCGCTGAAAGGGGTGCCCGGCCAGACAGCGCCGGGCGCGCCGTCAGATCGCCGTCGCCCCGCCATCTACCGCCAGCGCATGACCGGTAGTGAAGGCGGCGCTGTCGCTGCACAGGTACAGCACCGCGGCGGCAATCTCTTCGACCTTGCCGATGCGCCCGACTGGGTGCATGGCCGCAGCGAACTCCGCCTTGCGCGGGTCGGCCTCGTAGGCACGGCGGAACATGTCGGTGTCGATCACCGCCGGGCATACCGCATTCACGCGAATCTGCTTCTTGGCGTACTCGATCGCTGCCGACTTGGTCAGGCCGATCACCGCATGCTTGGATGCCGCGTAGATGCTCATCTTCGGCGCAGCACCGAGACCCGCAACGGACGCGGTGTTGACGATAGCGCCACCACCCTGCGCCAGCATGACCGGCAGCTGGTGCTTCATGCACAGCCAGACACCCTTGACGTTGACGCCCATGATCGCGTCGAACTCCGCCTCGCTGCCTTCGGCCAGGCGTCCCTGCTCGATCTCGATGCCGGCATTGTTGAAGGCGTAATCGAGCCGCCCGTACTGCGCCAGCGTCTGCTCAATGAGCGCCTTGACCTCCGCATCGCGCGTGACGTCGCAGCGCACGGCGATCGCCTGGCCGCCAGCAGCACGAATGCTTTCTGCGCCGTCGCGGATGCCCGCTTCGTCGATGTCGGCCAGCACCACCTTGAGGCCCTGCTCGGCGAACGCCTGCGCGGTGGCGCGACCGATTCCTGCTGCTGCGCCGGTAACCAGGGCAACCTGCCCGGAGAATGTCATGCTCATGATTGTTCTTCCCGAAGAATTCGACTCACCTTGCGCCCGCAAAATGACCGCACAAGGCTTCCCGGTCGAACTTATACCGCTATGCGCTCGCGCATTTAACTGCCGGCACGGTCATATCACCGAACTGGATGCCCGTTCATTCCAGCCTGCTGACGTAGCTTGCGGCGCGGCGCTGGCCGGGCTAAACCAAACCTTTCGCAAACACGAGGCTTATTCCATGACCCTGCTCAACCAGCAATTCCTGCTAGCCCAGCGGCCGATCGGTGCGCCGACCCGGGAGACCTTCGACTACGTCGAGAAGCCGGTGAGCGAGCCTGACCCCAATCAGATTCTGGTCAAGGTCGAATACCTGTCCATAGACCCAGCCATGCGCGGCTGGATGAACGATGCCAAGTCCTACATTCCACCTGTGGGCATCGGCGAAGTAATGCGCGCTCTCGGTGTCGGCAAGGTGATTGCCTCGCAGCATCCTGACTACAAGGAAGGCGACTATGTAAACGGTGCGCTGGGCGTGCAGGCGTACTACCTCGGCGAGCCGAAGGGTTTCTACAAGGTCGACCCGCAACAGGCTCCGCTGCCGCGTTACCTGTCCGCGCTGGGCATGACCGGCATGACCGCCTACTTTGCGCTGCTCGCGGTCGGCCAGCCCAAGGCCGGCGAGACCGTGGTGATCTCCGGCGCCGCCGGCGCGGTCGGCAGCATTGCCGGGCAGATCGCCAAGATCAAAGGCTGTCGCGTCGTGGGCATCGCCGGCGGTGCTGACAAGTGCCGCTTCCTCACTGAGAAGCTCGGCTTCGATGGCGCCATCGATTACAAGAACGAAGATCTGGCCGCTGGCTTGAAGCGCGAATGCCCGAAAGGCGTGGACGTGTACTTCGACAACGTTGGCGGCGACATCCTGGATACGGTGCTGCAGCGCATCAGCGTCGGCGCGCGAGTGGTGATCTGCGGCGCCATCAGCCAGTACAACAACAAGGAGGCGGTGAAGGGCCCGTCCAACTACCTTTCGCTGCTGGTCAACCGCGCGCGAATGGAAGGCATGGTGGTGACTGACTATGTCACTCGCTATCCCGAGGCGATGCGCGACATGGCCGAATGGCTCGCGAGCGGCCAGCTCAAGAGCAAGGAAGACATCATCGAGGGACTGCAGACCTTCCCGGACACGCTGATGAAGCTGTTCACCGGCGGCAACTTCGGCAAGCTGGTGCTCAAGGTCAGCTGAGCAACTGCCCGCTGCGAAAAAGGCTGAGCCGTGAGGCCCAGCCTTTTTTCGTCATGCCAGCTCGGCCACCACGGCTGCCAGCGCTTGCGCCGGATCGGCTGCCTGCGCGATCGGCCGGCCGATCACCAGATAATCGGAGCCTGCAGCCATGGCCTGGGCCGGAGTCAGGATGCGGCGCTGATCGTCCTGCGCACTGCCGGCCGGACGAATGCCCGGTGTGACCAGCTGTAGCGCCGGGAACTGCGCCTTGAGCGGAACTGCCTCCTGCGCCGAACAGACCAGTCCATCCAGCCCAGCCTGCGCAGCCAGCCCGGCCAGCCGCAGCACCTGCTCCTGCGGTGCGATATCCAGACCGATGCCAGCGAGATCGTCCTGCTCCATGCTGGTCAGCACGGTGACACCAATCAGCAGCGGCGTGGGTCCGGCCATGCCAGAAAGCGTGTCACGGCAGACCGCCATCATCCGCAGACCGCCGGAGCAGTGCACGTTGACCATCCACACACCCAGCTCGGCAGCGGCCTTCACCGCCATCGCGGTGGTGTTAGGGATATCGTGAAACTTGAGGTCGAGAAACACCTCGAAGCCCATTCCCTGCAACGCCTCGACCACCGCCGGACCGCAACGCGTGAACAGCTCCTTGCCGACCTTGACCCGGCAAAGCCGCGGATCGAGCTGGCGCGCCAATGCCAAAGCAGCATCGCGGGAGGGGAAATCGAGCGCTACGATAATCGGAGTCTGGCAGGTCATGACACGTCCTCGGAAAAGTCGGCGCGCATTGTCGCAGAAAACACCACGCGCGACGAAAGCCTCCCTGCGGGGTCAGAATAGCTATCGCAACGCCGATAGTGACCACCCTGACGCAGCCACGTAGAGTGCGGCTCGTCACTGCCGCCCAACCGCCCGGAGGAAAAACATGCCCTGGTATTTCTGGCTTATTCTGCTCGTCGCGCTGGGCTCGATCGTCGGTAGCCTGCTGATGCTGCGCTCGACGGCAAAGAAGATTCCCCTGACCGAAGAACAGAAAAAGCGCATCGCTCAACGCAACGACGAGGCGGACGCGCAGGACTCCCGCGACCGCTGAACGCCCGCCCGACGCAGCAGTTCGGCCCGGCAGCCCGCTGCTATTTACGATGATTTTGCCGAACGGCAGTGGCACCATGCCGCCATTGCCGCGTTTCAATGCAGTGCTGGCAGGAATCCCTCATGCAAACGCCCCCTCCCGCTGATGGCCCGGTCAAACCGAAGGCCAGATTGATCTTCGCTCGCCGTATTCTTCCTGGCATGGTCTCGCTGCTGGTGATCGCCCTCGTTGTGGCTGCCGCTGCGCTGATCCATATCGCCAGACGCATCGATCAGGATGCGCTGCGACAAAGCCATTTCCTCGCAGGCAAGGCGCTACAAGCACAGCGCGACTCGATGAACCGCTCCATCGTCGACTATGCATTCTGGGGTGATGCCTACGCGCACCTAAACAGCCAGGTCGATCTCGACTGGGCCTTTACCCAGGCCAACCTAGGCCCGTCCCTGTACAAGGACTTCGGCTACGAAGCGGTGCTGGTCATCACTTCGGCAGGCGATACGGCCTATTCCGTGGTTAGCGGCGAACTGCAGACGATCGACGGTTTCGTGTTTCTCCAGCACGGTTTAGCGTAACTGTTGGCGCGAGCCCGGGAAGCTGTCGAGGAGGAATCGGGCGTCTCCGCTTTGCTCTGGGCTGACGGTCAGCCGGCGCTGGTCGCTGCAGCCACGCTGACCACCGGTGGTACGGATATCGACGAGGACGAAGGTCCGGCGTCGATTCTGCTGTTTGTCGACCTGCTGGATGCCGAGCGGCTGGCGGAGATTGGTGAGCAGTATGCGATCGAGCGCCTGCGCCTGGCTCCCGACTCGACACCAACCGATGATCCGCGCATCGAGCGACTGCTGGAGGATGGTTCGACCATTCAGCTCACCTGGACGCCGGCGCAGCCGGGGCGCCTGCTGCTGTGGGTTACCCTGCCAATCCTCGCGGCCGTGGCCCTGGGGCTGGGGCTGCTCGCCTGGTTGCTCATTCGCCATGCCTTGCGCAGCCTGCACTTGCTCGACATCAGCTATGCAAGGCTGGCCGCCAGTCGCAGCGCACTGGCGGATAGCGAAGAGCGCTTTCGCGATGTCGCCGAGGCCGCTTCCGACTGGATCTGGGAAACCGACGCGCAAGCTCGGCTGACCTTTCTTTCCAATCGCTTTCGCCAGATCACCGGACACGAATCCAGCCAGTGGCTGGGCCGCCCGTTGCTGGAACTGTTGATCAGCGACAGTGCTGCGCTGCAGAACTGGCTCCAGGCACCACAGGTCGCACCACTGCGCAGCAGCTATCGTGCCGCCGATGGCTGCGAGCGTTTCTGCCGGCTGGCTGCCCGCGCCATCCATCAGGACGACAAGCTGGTCGGCTATCGCGGCACCGCTAGCGACATCACCGAGGAAACCAAGGCGCAGGCTCGCGTTCAGTACCTCTCTCAGCACGATGCCCTGACCGGCCTGCCCAACCGCAGCCGGCTGCGCGACTACCTGGATCAGAATCTGGCGGCGCTTCGTAGCGGCTCGGCGCTGACACTGCTCTACATCGACCTGGACCGCTTCAAACCGGTGAATGACACCCTCGGTCACGCCGCTGGCGACGAAGTACTGATCGGCGTGGCATCCCGCCTGCGCCAACACACCCGCGACGGCGACCTCGTGGCGCGGCTGGGCGGTGACGAGTTCGTCGTCGCGCTCCACCGGATGAGCGAAGACACCGATATCGACCGTCTCTGCAACCGCATCATCGAGGCAATCAGCGCGCCCTTCGTCTACGAGGATCAGCAGATCAATATCGGCGCCAGCATCGGCGTAGCCCTGGCGCCCGACGATGCCAACCAGGCCAACGAACTGCTGCGTTGCGCCGACATTGCGCTCTACCAGGCAAAGGATGCAGGCCGGGGAACCTGGCGTGCCTATGGCCGCGAGATGGATCAGCGGCTGCACGAGCGGCTCCAGCGCGAAGAGGCACTGCGCGTCGCGATTGCCGAGCAGCAGCTGGAGGTCTACTACCAGCCGCGCTACCTGAGCCACGGCATGCAGATCATCGGCGCCGAGGCACTGGTGCGCTGGAATCACCCCGAGCGTGGGCTGCTACTGCCAGAGCAGTTCATTCCACTGGCCGAAGATACCGGACTGATCATTCCACTCGGGCGCTGGGTACTGCATCAGGCCTGCAGCCAGGCGACCCGCTGGCCAGGCGATACGGTCGTCTCGGTCAACCTCTCGCCATTGCAGCTGCATGATGATCGGCTACTCGACGAGATAGCCCAGGCACTCGGCGAGAACGATCTGCCAGGCAAGCGGCTGGAGCTGGAGGTTACCGAGAGTGCACTGCTACGGGAAACGCAGGGCACGCTGGACCAGCTCAAGCGGATCAAGGCGCTCGGCGTACACCTGGCCGTGGATGACTTCGGCACGGGCTACTCGTCGCTGACCAGCCTGCGCCACTACCCCTTCGATGTGATAAAGATCGACAACAGCTTCGTCGCCGGTATCGGGCAGTCGATGGAAGATCATTCGATCGTACGCGCCTTGATCGAACTGGGCCGCGGCCTGCAGATGCGCGTGACGGCCGAGGGCGTGGAAACCGAGGAACAGCTGCGGCTGCTGAAAGACGACGGCTGCACCGAGGTGCAAGGCTTCCACATGAGCCACCCGATGCCGGCCGATGAACTGCAGCGGCTGCTATCGCTGCTGCCAGCCAGGGACTAAAGCGCAGGACCGGCGAACGCATGCACCTCAGCGCTTGAATTCGAGGCGAATCTCCGCGCCCTCGATGAGCTCCTCGTCTTCTGCCTCGCCGGAAATCAGCCGGCCGCCGATCTGCATCGATCGCGACGGCCCGCCACCCTCGAAAAGCGGCGGTAACAGCCGCATCGATTCATCACCCGGCCCTGGCGCCAGCTCCTCGACCAGTTCCTCGGGCAAGCGCAGATCGAGTTCCGGCTCGGGCAGTTCGACCTTCGCTGGCGGCGGCGTGGAGCGCTTGGCCGTCGATGGCTGCGGCGCCGGGGCAGGCGCCTCGTCCTCGGGAACGGGTTCGGGCAGGCTGATCTCCACCTCCGGCGGCTCGGCATCGGAGGTTTCTTCGATTGGCGCCAGCTCAATATCGAGATCAGGCGGCACCTCTTCCTGCTCGACGATACTCTCCGGTTCAGAGAGCTGCTCGACCGGCGCGGGCGCACGCGATGAAGTCGATTCGTCGTCCCCGCATCCCCCCAGCAAGGCCAACGACAGCAATAACAACAGCGGCCTTCGCATCCGATCGCTCCTTACAGCGGCAGGTTGGGGCGCTACTGGGCATCCCGGCACAGTTCCGAAGCCAGCTGCCCGAGTGTCCGCAGCGCCCGCTCGGTCTCGTTATTCCAGGGCAGCCCACAGTTGAGACGAATGCAGTGGTTGAATTGTTCAGTGTTGCTGAAGATCAGTCCCGGCGCGATGCTGATCCCCCGCTCCAGCGCCCTGACGTGCAGGTCCTGGGTATTGACCCGCACCGGCAGGCTGACCCAGAGGATGAAGTTGCCCTTGGGGCGCGTCATCTGTGTGCCTTCCGGGAAGTAGCGCTGTACCGCCAGCTGAAACGCGCTGAGATTCTTGCGGTACTCCTGGCGGATGGCACGCAGGTGTCGATCGTAACCCCCGTTCTCCAGATAAGCCGCCACACCCATCTGAGTGACGCTGCACGCCGAATGGGTGCTGAAGGTCTGCAGGCGCTCGATCTCGGCCTGATGGCGCCCGGCGATGACCCAACCGATCCGCACCCCCGGCGAAAGCGTCTTGGAAAAGCTGGAACAGTAGATGACACGTCCGTCCCGATCATTGGACTTGAGCGCCTTGTACTGGCCCTGGTCGAACATCAGTTCGCCATAGATATCGTCCTCGACGATCTGGATGTCGAAACGCGCCGCCAGGCTCAGCAGCTGCTTCTGCCGGTGGTCAGGCATGCTCACGCCCAGCGGATTACTCAGGCGCGCGGTCAGCACCAGGGCCTTGATCGGCCACTGCCCTGCCGCAAGCTGCAGCGCCTCAAGGCTCATTCCGGTATCCGGGTCGCTGGGGATCTCGATGACCTTCAGTCCGAGCAGATCGGCCAGTTGAAGCAAGCCGTAATAGGTCGGCGACTCGGCGGCGATGAGATCGCCCGGCTTGGTCAGGACCCGCAGTGACATCTGCAGCGCGTCGACGCAGCCGTGGGTGATGACGATCTCGCTCGAATCCACCACCACACCGGCATCGCGCATGCGAATCGCCACCTGGCGGCGCAGAGGCTCGTAGCCCGGGCTGAACATGTAGCTGAATGCCCGAGGGCTGTGAAACCGCGTGACCTTGGCCAACTGCTGGTGCAACGCCCGCACCGGCAGATAATCCACATGCGGCACGGCCGCGCCCAGCGGAATCAGCCCCTCACGGCGCGACTCGCTGAGCACCTGATTGATGATGCTGCTGCGGGTGACCAGTTTCGGCCGCTCGACCTGGGCAATATCCGGCGTCGGCGCAGTGAGTACGGGCGTCTGGTGGACGTAGAAGCCGGACTGCGGGCGCGCACGGATCATGCCCTGATCTTCGAGATTGGCGTACGCCTGCAACACCGTGGCGTGGCTGACACTCAGCTGTCGGCTCATCTTGCGTACCGACGGCACGCGCTCACCGGGGCGATATACGCCGCGCCGAATATCTTCGGCAAGCTGCTGGGCAATGCGCTGATAGAGCAACAGATTGGTCATCTCGCCGGTCTCCTGCCAACTGAACCGTAACAGTAGCGCACTGCTGGAGACCCAGACCAATACAGTTAGGTCACGTCTAGGCGAAACAGTCTGCTCAGATGGCCGCGCGACTAACGGTCGGGACCGAGATTGCCTTCCGCGTCGGAGAACAGGATCTCAACGCGACGGTTCTGCGCGCGACCGCGTGCCGAGGCGTTCTCGGCCAACGGAAAGCGCTCACCATAGCCGCGCACCTCTACCCGCTCGGCAGCGACGCCAAGATTGATCAGCAGATCCGCCACCGTTTGCGCCCGCGCCTGTGACAGCGCGAGATTCTCCTGGGCATCGCCGCGGCTGTCGCTGTATCCCTCGATGCGAATCTTGCGCTGCGGATTGAGCTGGAGGAAATGCACCAGCTTGAGCAAGGTGCGATTGGCCGTGTGGCTGAGGTCGGCACTGCCGGCACGAAATAGCACGTCGCCCAGCGTCATGACCATGCCGCGATCGGTTTCGCTGGCAGCCAGGCTCATCATCTGGTCTTCCAGCCAGCGACCCTGTTGCTCGGCGGTCATCAACCTGGCGTCCTGCAGCATGCGCCGCAACCGGTCGCGCTCCATCTCCAGGCGTGCGACCTGTTCCTGATGCTGCAGCAGCTCACCCTGCTGCGCGGCGATTTCGCTGTAGCGCTGACTCAGGTAGGCGTAATGCCGGGCGTCGGCGGCGCCCCCCCAGTACTGGTTGAAACGCTCGGCGCGTTGCTGCGTCTCGAGCGCACGCTGAACATCCTTCGGCGCGCTGCGCTGGACCATACTGTCAGCCTGAATGCGTTGCAGCGCCGCAGATGCGCGGTTCAATTCGAGCTCGGTCTGCGGCGTCGAGCAACCGGCCAGTATCAGCCCAGCCAGGGCTATCGCAAATCCACTTCTCACCTGGCCTCCCCCAGCAACTGCCGTAGCCGCTGAATGCGACGATTCAGATCGTCGATCTGCGCCTCGCGCTTGTCCTTCAGAACCCTGCTCTCCGCCAGACGAGCATCCAGCTCCGCCTGCTCGCCCAGCAGCCGGGCTTTGCGATTATCGCCCGCCTCGAGTGCCTCCTGGGCCTTGCTCAACTTGCTTTCGGCCAGCACCAGCTCCTCGTACGCATCGGTTGCGCCTACGGAGCGTGCCTGCGCCACGGCCTGCGAGCTCAGGCGCAGTTGTTCTGTCGGGGCGGGATCACTGGCACAGCCAGTCAGGAAAACCAGGACCAGAAATGGGCTGGCGAAAAGTCTTTTCAACACGGCGAGTCCTACTTTTTCGAAGCCTTTGCCCGCTCTGACTGCTGGTTCTTCCAGACGGTCAGGTTGTGCGCCACCAGTTGCTCAGGCACACCGGCGGCGCGCAATTCTGTCATCTTCCGCGCCAGTTGTCCGCGCAGCCAGGGATCATTGCAGGCCGAGTCGTGCGAAATGGCCAGGTGCATATCCCGGCCTACCACTGGAGGTTCGAGACGCTGCACCTTGTCCAGCAGCCCCAATGCATCAGCCGCCGCGACTGCACTGTACCGCTCATGCAGCAAGTAGTCGCCATTGCCCGCAACGATCCGCTTCAGCCCCTGAGCGAGGTCGGCGACCGGCTGCAATTGCAGGTGTTTTTTCGCGAAGGCGTCGAACTCGCTACCGAAGCGGCTGGTGCCAGCGATCAAGCCGGCGTGGCCTCCAAGATCTTCACGGCTGGCATAGAAGAAGCCGGGCTCATTGCGTACCCAGGCGACGGTCTGCAATTGCAGGATGGCCGGGTGGACGAAATCCAGTTCTTCGAGTCGCTGCACCGTCAGCGTCGCATCGGCCAGTACGTCGACCCGGCCACTGCGCACCTCTTCGAGCGCTTTGGTTCGGTCACCGGTGTAAAGCAGGTCCAGTTTCAGATCGAGCGAGTCGGCGATCTGCCCAAGCAGGTCCGCATTGGCCCCGATCAGACGCTTCGGGTTCTGCGGATCGCGCCAGAGAAAGGGAGGGTTGTCCGCTGCGCCAGTCGCCACCAGACGGTCGCACTTCCCCGCTGCCGCTGCCGTGAATGGCGTTGCCAACACCAGCGCGACCATGGCCAATTTCAACGGAAAAGCGAAACGCATGAAGATCCCCTTATTGCGCGAGTTAACTGATGCTGGTCGAAGTTCGCCGATGGTACACCGACGAACCCGCCCATCGCCCATGAAAAAACCCGCTACATGAGCGGGTTTCTTCAACAGCAATCAGCTTCAGACGAGCTTTTCCAGCTCCGGCACGATCTCGAACAGGTCGCCCACCAGGCCGTAGTCGGCAACCTGGAAGATCGGCGCTTCCTCGTCCTTGTTGATCGCGACGATCACCTTGGAGTCCTTCATGCCTGCCAGGTGCTGGATGGCACCGGAGATACCCACCGCGATGTACAGCTGCGGTGCAACGATCTTGCCGGTCTGGCCGACCTGCATGTCGTTCGGCACGAAGCCGGCATCGACCGCGGCACGGGAGGCACCAACAGCCGCGCCGAGCTTGTCGGCCAGCGAGTACAGGTGCTTGAAGTTCTCGCCGTTTTGCATGCCACGACCGCCGGAAACGACGATCTTGGCAGCGGTAAGCTCGGGGCGATCCGACTTGGCCAGCTCTTCGCCAACGAAAGCCGACTTGCCAGCATCGCCAGCGCCTGAGACCTGCTCGACCGCAGCCGAACCGCCGGTGGCATTCACGGCATCGAAGCCGGTGGCACGCACGGTGATGACCTTGATGGCAGCGCTGGACTGCACGGTAGCGATGGCGTTACCGGCATAGATCGGGCGCTTGAAGGTATCGGCGCTTTCCACAGCGATGATCTCGGAGATCTGATCGACATCCAGTTGAGCAGCAACGCGCGGCAGGAAGTTCTTGCCATTGGTGGTCGCTGCAGCCAGCACGTGGCTGTAGTTCTTCGCCAGGCGGGCGATCAGCGGCGCGACGTTTTCCGGCAGCTGATTGGCGTAAGCCGCGTCGTCAGCGACCAATACCTTGGCCACGCCTTCGATCTGCGCGGCTGCTTCACCGATAGCACCGCAGCCACTGCCGGCTACCAGTACGTGGATGTCGCCACCAATGGCCTTGGCGGCGGCAACGGTGTTCAGGGTAGCGGCCGCGAGGACGGCATTATTGTGTTCAGCGATAACCAGGATAGTCATTTAGAGTACCTTCGCCTCGTTCTTCAGTTTCTCGACCAGTTCAGCCACGGACTTGACCTTGATACCGGCGCTGCGGGCAGCCGGCGCTTCGACTTTCAGGGTCTTCACGGTAGACGTGATGGTGACGCCCAGCGCATCTGGAGTCAGCGTTTCCAGCGGCTTCTTCTTGGCCTTCATGATGTTCGGCAGCGACGCGTAGCGCGGCTCGTTCAGACGCAGGTCCGTGGTGACGATCGCCGGCAGGCTGAGCGCGACGGTCTGCAGGCCGCCGTCGATTTCGCGGGTCACGTTGACCTTGTCGCCAGCCACTTCCACCTTGGAGGCGAAGGTGCCCTGGGCATAGCCAGTCAGTGCACCGAGCATCTGCCCGGTCTGGTTGTTGTCGCTGTCGATCGCCTGCTTGCCGAGAATGACCAGCTGCGGCTGCTCCTTGTCGACCACGGCCTTGAGCAGCTTGGCGACAGCCAGGGAGTTCAGTTCGTCGTTGGACTCGACCAGCACGGCGCGGTCGGCGCCCAGCGCCAGCGCGGTGCGCAGCTGCTCCTGGGCAGCGGTCGGACCGATGGAGACGACAACGATTTCGCTCGCCACGCCCTTCTCTTTCAGGCGTACGGCTTCTTCCACGGCAATTTCGCAGAAGGGGTTCATCGACATCTTGACGTTGGCGAGGTCAACGCCCGAATTGTCCGCCTTGACGCGAACCTTGACGTTGTAATCGACCACTCGTTTGACAGCTACAAGAACCTTCATGGATTCCTCGTTACTCTCCGGTGAATAGAATTCCGCCGAGGCGAACCGAGCCTTGCTCGTGGCTTGGGTTTTGATAGCCGCTGCCCTGTTCGGCGAGTGCAAACCGTCCGTATCTTGACCGCAGGCCGCGGACGGGGTCAACAACGCATATGACCCGTCATAACGACGCGGTTCGGGCGATTCTAACAGGCTTCCAGAAAATTCAAACAAACGTTTGTATTGGACCGATTCGAGCGTCTATATATAATGCGCCGGCCCGGCTCGGTCAGGACCGATCACAGCCCTCCACCACTTATATAACAACCAAGCCCTGAGTAGGAGAAAGCCCAATGGAACGCGAATACATGGAATTCGACGTTGTCATCGTCGGCGCCGGCCCTGCAGGCCTATCCGCAGCCTGCCGCCTGAAGCAGAAAGCCGCCGACGCTGGTCAAGAAATCAGTGTATGCGTCGTTGAGAAAGGCTCCGAAGTAGGCGCCCATATTCTATCCGGCGCAGTCTTCGAGCCGCGCGCACTGAATGAGCTGTTCCCTGACTGGAAAGAGCTCGGCGCCCCGCTCAATACGCCGGTCAAGCGTGACGACATCTACCTGCTCAAGACCGCCGAAGCCGCCAGCAAGCTGCCCAATGCACTGGTCCCCAAGACCATGCACAACGAAGGCAACTACATCATTTCCCTCGGCAACCTGTGCCGCTGGCTGGCCCAGCAGGCCGAGAACCTGGGTGTCGAGATCTACCCAGGCTTCGCCGCTCAGGAAGCGCTGATCGACGAAAACGGCGTCGTGCGCGGTATCGTCACCGGTGACCTTGGCGTCGACCGCGAAGGCAATCCGAAGGAAGGCATGTACACGCCAGGCATGGAGCTGCGCGCCAAGTACACGCTGTTCGCCGAAGGCTGCCGCGGTCATATCGGCAAGCAGCTGATCAACCGCTTCCAGCTCAACGCCAACGTCGACCCGCAGCACTACGCCATCGGCATCAAGGAACTGTGGGACATCGATCCGGCCAAGCACGAGCAGGGCCTGGTGGTACACACCGCGGGCTGGCCGCTGAACGACGAAAACACCGGCGGCTCCTTCCTTTATCACCTGGAAAACAATCAGGTGGTCGTCGGCCTGATCGTCGACCTGTCGTACAGCAACCCGTATCTGTCGCCGTTCGACGAATTCCAGCGCTACAAGCACCATCCGGTGATCAAGCAGTACCTGGAAGGCGGCAAGCGCGTTTCCTATGGCGCACGTGCGATCGCCAAGGGCGGCATCAACTGCCTGCCGAAAATGGTATTCAATGGCGGTGCACTGATCGGCTGCGACGCCGGCACCCTGAACTTCGCCAAGATCAAGGGCAGCCACACGGCGATGAAGTCCGGCATGCTGGCTGCCGAAGCCGCTGCGGACGCACTGCTGGCCGGACGCGAAGGTGGCGACGAACTGACCGCGTACGAAGAGGGCTTCAAGTCCAGCTGGCTGTACGACGAGCTATACAAGAGCCGCAACTTCGGCGCTGCCATTCACAAGTGGGGCGCAATCAAGGGTGGCGCGTTCAACTTCATCGATCAGAACATCTTCGGTGGCAAGATCCCCTTCACCCTGCACGACACCAAGCCGGACTACGCCTGTCTCAAGACGGCTGCAGAGTCGAAGAAAATCGACTACCCCAAGCCGGACGGCAAGCTGAGCTTCGACAAGCTCTCCTCGGTATTCCTCTCCAATACCAACCACGAGGAAGAGCAGCCGGTTCACTTGAAACTGACCGACCCGAGCATTCCGATCGAAAAGAACCTGCCGATGTACGACGAACCGGCACAGCGTTACTGCCCGGCCGGCGTTTACGAGGTCGTGAGCAACGACGATGGCAGCAAGCGCTTCCAGATCAACGCGCAGAACTGCGTGCACTGCAAGACCTGCGACATCAAGGACCCGGCGCAGAACATCACCTGGGTCGCGCCCGAAGGTACCGGCGGACCGAACTACCCCAACATGTAAGACCATCAAAAAAGGCTCCCTCGGGAGCCTTTTTTGATCATGGGTAACGAAACAGCTACTCAGCGGCGCCAATCGGGAAGAACGTCCCGCCACTCCACACACCGAGGTAATCCTTGCCATCTACCTTGCCGGGCACCGCCAGCTCCACAAGCTCATAAAACACATTGCGATGGATCAGTGCCTCGAGGTTGGCACGCACATGCACATATGGCGCCGGCTCCTGCGTTTGCGGGTCGGTGACAACGCGCAAAGGGTGCTCTTCACCAGCCTCGACCTCGTCCTCGACATTGGTGATAAAGCGCAGGCTTTGCGTCTCACCCTCGCCACTGACTTCCAGCCAGACCGCAACGAAAGGCGCATCTTCGACCTGGATACCGACCTTCTCTACCGGTGTCACCAGGAAGTAGTCGTCGCCGTCGCGGCGAATCACCGTGGAAAACAAACGCACCATTGCCGGCCGCCCGATCGGCGAACCCTGATAGTGCCAGGTCCCGTCGCGCGCGATGCGCATGTCCAGATCGCCACAGAACGGAGGGTTCCACAGATGCACCGGCGGCAACCCTTTCTTCTTCCCGCCAGCGGACAGCTGCGCCAGCAGATCCCCAGCCTTGCCTGTATCGGTCATTCGGTCCTCCTCGATTGAATGAGGTAATCGCCTGTTCCCGATACTGCCACATCGCTCAACGTGACAGGCCCAACAAACGACGAGCATAGTCCTGCAGTGGCGGACGCAAGAGTTGCTCCGGCTTGGCATCGTAGATGCCGAGCACGCCGCCACGATTACGAATGCGAGCGGTATCGACCAGATAGCGAGTTCCGGTTTCCACCAGCATCAACTGCACCACGCCGGAATCGACACCAAGGCGATCCAGTGCGCGCTGATCGTTCAGCTCGTCGAAACTGCCGATGCGATCATCAGCCGCGGCAAACCGCAGATACAGCAGATAATGCGCCCCCATTGCCGACGCTTCGGCCATTGCCTCCTCGAGCCCGAGCGGGCCACGGGCTCGACGAACCATTGGGAAGTACTCGACAAACCCGCTGAAGGCCTCTTCGGCCACGACGTTCGGCCGCGGGTATGCGTCACCGGGCGGCACGAAATGTCCCTGCGCGATATAGATGAATGAGTCCGCCTGCAGGCGCCAGGAGTTGGAACGACGGGTTTCGCTATGATCCAGAATTCCGGCATCGCGAAGGTGATAACGGGTACCCTCCGCCATGTCGCTGACCTTCATGCAGCCAGAAAGCAAGAGCAATGCAAGCAAGCCTGGCACTGCCAGTAACAGAAATCGCATGAAACTCACCTCATAGGACGGCGACGAAAAACCGACGATTCGACAGCCAATGCAGCATCCACGCCACTTCCAGCACCGAGGCGAGCCGGTTCAGCTGGATGCTCTCGACTCCCCGCTCGAACGAGGCGGCTACAGCCCTCGCTGCCACTCCTGACGCAACGGAGCGTTACGCGGGTCTTCGATGGCCTCACGTACCCGACGCAGCAGGCCAGGCTTATCGGCACCCAAAATGCCTTTAAGCACCAGATAATTGGACGCGTGATCGCTGCGAAAAACCGTATCGGTCAGCTCCAGATCCTCCAGCAACCACTCCAGTTCGCGAAACAGATCGGCCGGCACCAGCGGCTCGAAATCCTCGAAGGTTTGCCGAAAACGCGCTTCACCCTGCGGAAAACTGACCACCAGCGTGGACAGAAACTCGGGCTGCGCTGCATTCATCAGCCGCGCCGAATTGCGTGCGTGCTGGCGACTCAGTTGGCGACCGCCAAGCCCGTTGAGAATCATCACCGAGCGTGCGATGCCCGCCGCCCCCAGCTTATCCAGCGCGCTGAGCGTCGATTCATAGGTCTCCCCCTTGTTGACCAGCGCCAGCACCTCATCGTCGCCGGACTCGGCACCGACATAGGCCATGCCGAGCCCCGCATCCGCCAGTTCCTGCAGCTCGGCAACCGACTTCTTGCGCAGGTTGCGTGGCAGGCAATAGCTCGAGACACGTTGAACTTCGGGCAGGCACTGGCGGATCTGTTCAAGGATTCTCAACAGCCGGTGGGTCGGCAACACCAAGGCGTCACCATCGGCGAGGAATACGCGTTGCACGATCAACTGCTCGCCGCAACGACGGATCTCGTCGAGCACCTCCGCCTCATCGCGAGCACGAAACTTCTTCTGCGGCGAGGTATACATCTCACAGAAGGTACAGCTGTTCCAGGAACAACCATTGGTCACCGGCAGGATCAGCGAATGCGCCTCGCTGGGCGGCCGAAATACCGGCTCGATGTAGCGGATGGGAAACTCGCTCACGTTCATTGCGTCCACGCCTGTTCGATCTTCACGCTGCCGCCGATTCAGTCACGCTTGCGCTTGTTGCCCATGCGTACGCCGATATCCATGAGGAACTGGAAGAAGCCGTCCTGATCTTCCAGCACGTTGCTCCAGAACGGCGAGTGGTACAGCGCCACCGCACCATGCACCAGCGCCCAGGCGGCGCAATAGTGGAAATACGGCGGCACGTCTTCCAGCTTGCCTTCGGCAATACGGCCTTTGATCAACTGGGTCAGATGTTCGAAGTTGGAGGCGCGGATGCTGTGCAGCTGCTCGACCATTTCCGGCACCTGATTGCCCTTGACCACTTTCTCCTCGAGGCGGTCGAACAGCCGATAGCGCTGCGGGTCGCGCATGCGGAACTCGAAGTAGGCGCGCGAAAGCGCTTCCTTGTCGCGGTCCAGGTCGGGAGAGTGGAGGATCTGGTTCAGGTCGCGCTCGTAGTCCAGCATCAGCCGCAGGTAGATTTCGGCCTTGGACTTGAAGTGCTTGTAGATCGTGCCTTTGCCGATACCGACCGCATCGGCAATCATCTCGACAGTAACGCTGTCCTCTCCCTGGTCGAGAAAAAGCTGCAACGCGGTATCGAGGATTTCCTGTTCGCGGCGACGAAATTCGCGGACCTTACGAGGTTCATTCTGCATAGGAAGGCTGCTTGAGGTGAAAAACGAGGCAGCCATTATGCCTAACCGGTCATGAAATGCACGGGGCATCCAACCATGATTCAAATAAATGACGAATTCCCGCAAATAGTCGGTTTGCGATATCTGAACCATGCTGCCGTCGCTCCCTGGCCCAGGCGGGCCGCTCGGGCCGTGAGCGCCTTTGCCGAGCAGAATGCAACCTTGGGCGCGCGCGACTACCCCGAATGGCTCACAGTGGAACGCAGCCTGCGCCAACGCCTGACGCGACTGCTCAACGCGCCGAGCAGTGCCGATGTGGCGCTGGTCAAGAACACTTCCGAAGCGCTCTCATTCGTCGCCTTCGGGCTGGACTGGAAAAGCGGTGACCAGATCGTGATCAGCGACCAGGAGTTTCCGTCCAATCGGGTGGTCTGGGAGGCATTGCGGCCGCTCGGCGTGGAAGTCATTCAGGTCAGTCTCAAGGGTGTCGATCCCGAGGCTGACCTCCTTGCAGCGTGTGGTCCTCGGGTACGCCTGATGTCGATCAGCGCCGTGCAATATGCGAGCGGCATGCGATTGGATCTTCCGCGCCTGGGCGAAGGCTGCGAGCAACGCGGCGTGCTTCTGTGCATCGATGCAATCCAGCAATTGGGCGCCCTGCCCTTCGATGTCCAGCAGAACCGTTGCGCCTTCGCCATGGCGGATGGTCACAAGTGGATGCTCGGCCCGGAAGGACTCGGTGTTTTCTATTGTCGCAGCGACCTACGCGAGCAACTGAAACTGCACGAGTACGGCTGGCACATGCTGGAGCACGCCGGCGATTACGACCGTAGCGACTGGGAGCCCGCACGCAGTGCCAGGCGGTTCGAGTGCGGCAGCCCGAACATGCTGGGGGCAATGGCACTCGAAGCCAGCCTGTCGCTGCTGGAGGACGTGGGGATGGAGCAAGTCGCCCGATCGCTGGACGAGCGAATCGAGTGGCTGACTCACGGGATCAGCAAGCTGAAAGGAGTAGAAACCCTCTCGCCAGGCCAAGCGGAGAGACGCTCCGGCATCGTCACGTTCCGCCTCGACGGTTGGCCCAATGCCACTCTGTTCGAGCGACTCAAGACTGAACAGGTGGTGTGTGCACAACGCGGCGGCGGCATCCGCTTCTCGCCACATTTCTACACGCCGGAGCACGTCATAGACGAAACGCTAGGCCTTTTGCATGACCTGGCTGCGCACTGAAGGCGATCAGCCAGCGAGACTTGTATTCCAAATGCGTTTAAAAATCAGGGAAATCCGCCGGCAAACCCGCGGAGCAGCGTTAATACTTGAGTAACTGGCCGGGCAATCCCCCCACTGCCCAGCCAGATGAGGTCGCTAGGATTGCGATTTCATACTCCTAATGGTCTTGGCCCGGCTTCCCTGGAAACCGGGTTTTTTTTGCTCTCAGGTCTGGGGCTGCGCCAGCAAACGAGTCCGCAGCCGGTAGCACAGCCAGAGAAACCCGACCCAGACCGGAATCGCGAACACCGACATGCGGATGCCGGGCAGCCACAGCATGATGACCAGGATCCCGCTGACGAAGGCCAGGCACAGGTAATTGCTCAGCGGGAACCAGAACGCCTTGAAGCTCGGCTCAACGCCCTGGCGCTGCATGGCGCGACGAAATTTCAGGTGCGCAAGGCTGATCATCGCCCAGTTGATTACCAGCGCAGCCACCGCAAGGGACATCAGCAGTTCGAGCGCGCCCTGCGGAAACAGGTAGTTCACCGCCACGCAGAGCAGGGTTACCAGGGCCGACACGCCCACCGCTAGCACCGGGACACCCCGGGCATTGATCTTCATCAGGCTGCGCGGCGCATCGCCCTGCTCTGCCAGGCCGTACAGCATACGGCTGTTGCAATACACGCCGCTGTTATAGACCGAAAGCGCAGCCGTCAGCACGACGAAGTTCAGCAGAAGCGCCGCCGTATCGCTGCCGATCAGCGAAAATATCTGCACGAAGGGGCTGCCGCTGTAGGGGTCGCCCGCGGAGCCCAGCGTCTGCAACAGCGCGTCCCAGGGATACAGCGCCAGCAGCACCGTCAGCGCGCCTATGTAGAAGATCAGAATGCGATAGACGACCTGATTGATCGCCTTGGGAATCACGGTTTTTGGCTCCGCCGCTTCTGCCGCCGTGATGCCGACTAGCTCCAGTCCACCGAAGGAGAACATGATGATCGCCAGCGCCAGCAGCATGCCGCTGAAGCCGTTAGGGAAGAAGCCACCGTGCGTCCACAGGTTGCTGATGCTTGCCTGCTCGCCCCCCTGGCCACTGACCAGCAGGAAAAGCCCGAGCAGGATCATGCCGACGATGGCGGCGACCTTGACGATGGCAAACCAGAACTCGGCCTCACCGAAAGCCTTGACGTTGCTGAGATTGATCAGATTGATCAGCACGAAGAACGCAGCGGCTGTGGCCCAGGCGGGAATATCAGGCCACCAGAACTGTACGTACTTGCCGACCGCCGTCAGCTCGGCCATGCCCACCAGGACGTACAGCACCCAGTAGTTCCAGCCGGAAAGGAACCCCGCATAACCGCCGCCATATTTGTGTGCAAAATGGCTGAACGACCCTGCGACCGGCTCCTCGACGATCATCTCCCCCAGCTGGCGCATGATCAGAAAAGCGATGAAGCCGCCGATCGCATAACCCAGGATCATCGACGGGCCGGCACTTCTCAGAACTCCGGCCGAGCCCAGGAACAGTCCCGTTCCAATCGCTCCGCCCAGGGCGATCAGCTGGATATGGCGATTCTTCAGACCGCGCTGGAGCGGTCCGGTGTGCAGCGTTTCAGCGGTCATACGCCACCTTGTGGATCTTCAGGGCAAGAAAAGCGCCGCTCGTGTCGGCGAGAAAGAACGCAGCGCACCGGACGTGCTGGAAAGCATCAACCCTGCGCGGCGGCGACGTCAGCTGCGCACCCTGGCCAGCGGGAACAGTGTCTTGAAGTTGGCAGTGGTTTGCTCAGCCAGAGCCTCGAACGGAACGCCACGCAACTCCGCAACAAACTCGGCGACCTCCCGCACATACTGCGGCAGGTTGGCTTTGCCACGGTGGGGAACCGGCGCCAGATACGGCGAATCGGTTTCGACCAGCAAGCGATCAGCCGGAACTCTGCGGGCCACATCGCGCAGCGCATCGGCATTGCGGAACGTGACGATCCCCGACAGCGAGATATAGAAACCGAGATCAAGCGCAGCCTTGGCCATGTCCCAGTCCTCGGTAAAGCAATGCAATACACCCGCCTGCGGCAGCGCCGCTTCACGCAGCAGATCCAGCGTATCGGCGCGGGCAGCCCGGGTGTGCACGATGACCGGTTTGCCGGTCAGCCTGGCTGCTTCAAGATGCAGCCGGAAGGACTGCTGCTGCATCTGCGCAGCTTCGGGCTCGTAGTGGTAATCCAGACCGGTTTCACCAATGGCAACCACATGCGGATGCTGGAGCTCGCCAAGCAACCAGTCCAGCACCGGCTGGCTCGTCGGCTCGAGATCCAGAGGATGAACACCGATCGAGCAATCCACGTCGGCATGGCGCTCGGACAGCGATCTGACCGTCGCTGCGTTGTCGGCGCTAACGCCGATGCAGAGGAAATGCCCGACACCGCGCGAGCGCGCAGCGTCCAACGCGGCATCCAGTGAACCGTCATGTGCGGTCAGGTCGAGTCGGTCAAGGTGACAGTGGGAATCTACCAGCATGAAATGCACTACTTGCTATCGCGAAAAAGGGGCGATTGTAGAGCAAATGGCCGGTTGTCAGGAAAGGCCAACGAACACCCTGCCGTCTGGCGAGGGATGACGTTCAGTGACTCAGAGCGTTACATCGTGTGGGTCGGACGGTCGGATTTGAGCGCACCGGCTAGATAGGTTTCGATCTTGTTGCGTGCGGTACTGTCGCCTTCGTTGAACTGCACGCCAATTCCCGCAGCGCGACTGCCCTGGGCACCCTTTGGGGTGATCCAGACGACCTTGCCGGCAACGGGAATCTTTTCCGGCTCGTCCATCAGGTTGAGCAGCATGAACACTTCGTCGCCAAGCTTGTAGCTCTTGTTGGTCGGGATGAACAGACCTCCATGCTTGATGAAGGGCATGAACGCGGCATAGAGCACCGACTTGTCCTTGATGGTCAGGGACAGGATGCCATTACGCGGACCAAGATTTGCTGGCAGGCTCATGCGGTGTTCCTAACGAAAATTCCAGTCGATTCTAGCCCGCGCCGGGCAGCGTTGCCCACTGCACCAGCAGCGCTTCGAGAAGCAACACACGGTTGAGGTTGGCTTTGCCTAGCACTTTTTGCCGATGTTCGAGCAGCCAGTCCTGCAGCGCCATCACTTTGTGTTGCGCTGACTTCTGCGCAAGGTACTGCAACACCTTCTGCATATCGGCTGCACCGAGCTCAGCATCATCACCGGCCATCTGATACCGCAGGATCAGATGCGTCCACTCGCAAAACCAGTCGAACAGCAGGATCAGCGGCAGCGCATTCCAGCCCTCAGCCAGCTGACTGGGTGACTGTTGCTGCTTGAGCAGCTTCTTCACGCTGTCGACAACCTGCGCGCGCAAATCCAGTACTTTCTGCTCATGCAACTTCAAGGCGGCCAGAGGTGACCCCGCCGCCAGTGTCAGTAGCTGCTCACGCAGCTCCGCTGCCAGCTCGGGGAGCTGTCCAGCCAGCCAGTCGAGACTCTGTTGCCGTCCCGGCAGAGGGCAGGCCTGCTGCACGCAACGGCTCTTGATGGTCGGCAACAGGCGACTCGGCTGGTGACTGATGAGCAGCAGTACCGTATCGCCGGAGGGCTCCTCAAGGCTCTTGAGCAATGCGTTGGCCGCATTGAGATTCATCGCCTCGGCGGGCTCCAGCAGTATCACCTTGCGCCCACCCAGCTGCGCAGTCTGGGTGACGAAGCCGACCAGATCACGCACCTGGTCGACCCGTATGGCCTTGTCGACCTCTTCCGGCTCGAGTATGTAATGGTCCGGGTGCGTATGTGCAGCCAACAGCTGACAAGCCTTGCATTCACCACAGGCCGTGGCGTTCACGGGCCGCTGGCAAAGCAGCAGCGCCATCAATTGCTCGGCGAGCTGCCGCTTGCCGATGCCGCCAGGACCGTGCAGCAGGTAAGCGTGAGCATGCTGCGTACGACCTGCCAGCTGCCGCCAGAGCTCCGCTTGCCAGGGGAGGACGTCAGCCATCGAGGCGCCCCATCAGGTCGGGAATCAGGGCCTGTACATCCTGCTGCACGACATTCAATGGCTGCCCTGCATCGATGATTCGATAGCGCGACGGCGCAGCCTTGGCGCGCTCCAGATAGGCGCGCCGTACCGATTCGAAAAAGCGGAGGCCTTCCTGTTCGAAGCGATCCAGACGACCGCGCGCCGCAGCACGGGCCAGCCCCACCTCGACCGGCAGGTCGAAGATCAAGGTCAGATCAGGTCGCAGCTCACCCTGCACGAAGGCTTCCAGCTGGGCGATCCGCTCGATAGAGAGCCCTCGACCCCCGCCCTGATAGGCATAGGTGGCATCGGTGAAACGATCGCAGAGCACCACCGCCCCGCGCTCCAGTGCCGGGCGTATGACCTGCGCGAGATGCTGAGCACGTGCGGCGAAGACCAGCAGCAACTCGGTATCCACCGCCATCGGCTCGTCGGCCGGGGTGAGAAGCAGCTCGCGGATACGCTCGGCCAGCGGCGTCCCACCGGGCTCACGGGTCAGCACGACATCCACGCCACATGCGCGCAGGCGCTCGGCGAGATATTCACGATTGGTGCTCTTGCCGGCCCCTTCAGGGCCTTCGAGGGTCACGAAGAGTCCTTTCATTGTACGTTTCCGTTGTCCGCCGGTGCCTGCCGTGGCGGCGGGCTGGAGCGGTAGTCGGCACGGCGCTTGAGCTGATACTCGCGCACCGCACGGTTGTGCTGATTGAGCGTATCGCTGAAAACATGGCTGCCATCGCCACGGGCGACGAAGTAGAGACTGGTGCCATCCGCCGGATGCAGCGCGGCGTGGATCGCCTCGCGCCCGACCATCGCGATCGGGGTCGGCGGCAGGCCGGCATTGGTGTAGGTATTGTAGCGTGTCGGCGTGCGCAGATCGGCGCGGGTGATCCGGCCCTTGTACTTCTCACCCATGCCGTAGATAACGGTTGGGTCGGTCTGCAGCAGCATGCCCCGCGCCAGCCTGCGCACAAAGACGCCGGCAATCTCTCCACGCTCGCCGGGCACGCCGGTTTCCTTCTCGATGATCGAGGCCATGATCAGCGCCTGATAAGCGTCCTTGTACGGTAGCTCCCTGGCACGCTGCTGCCACTCCTCCTCGAGGACCTGCTCCAGCCGGGCGTAGGCACGGCGCAAGAGGTCTGCATCGGATGTGCCGCGGGTGAAACGATAGGTATCTGGGAAGAAGCGTCCTTCCGGGTGCTGGCCCGACGCACCTATGCGCGACATGATTTCGGCATCAGTCAAACCATCCAGGGTTTGCTCCAGCTTGGGCTGATTCTGCAGGGCGCTACGCAACTGGCGGAAGTTCCAGCCCTCGACCAGAGTCAGGCTGTATTGCACCACTTCGCCACGCTGCCAAAGCCCGATCATGTCCCGCGCCGTCATAGTGGGGGTCAGGCGATACTCGCCGGTGTGCAAGCTCTGCCCGGACAGGTTCAAACGCCAATACAAACGCAACCAGAAGGCATCCTCCAATACGCCTTCGGCCTCCAACCGCTGAAGTACGCCACTGGGCGTATCGCCCGGACGCACGTCGAGCAGCAGGGCCTCGTCGGTAACGGCCAGAGGCTGCTCGAGCGCAGCATGCTGTTTCCAGGTGAACAGCCCGAGCGCAATCGCCGCCAACAGCAACACTGTCAGCAGAAGAACAAGAATTATACGGATCACGAATCACTCAACAGGTCGGCGACAACGGACTGCAGTTTACGGGTCAGCGGACCGACGGGCCAGACGCACTCGGCCAAAGCTGTCACGGGCCAGATGCCGTAAAGGCTGTTGCAGAGGAATACCTCATCGGCCTGCACAAGCTCGGCATAGTTGATGTCGTCGATCACGACCGGGAGCCCGTGCTGTGCTGCGCGCGCAATGATCTCCGCACGCATGACCCCAGCGACTCCGCAACGAGTCAGCGGCGCGGTACGCAGTTTTCCGGCTTCCACGATGAACAGATTGCTGAAAACGCCCTCCACCACTCGGCCGGACATATCGCGCATCAACCCTTCCGCGTAGACCGGATCATGCCACTCGGCACGCGCCAACACCTGTTCCAGGCGATTCAGATGCTTGATGCCGGCGAGTCGCGGTTGCTCGGCAAGCCGGGTCTCGCACGGAAATAGCCTGATGCCGGTTTCAGCATGCTGTGGCGGATAAGATGGAGAGGACGAGCCTAACAGCAGACGCTGCGGCTGACACGGCTGTGGCGTTGCATAACCACGCTGTCCGGCGCCACGCGTGACGATGAGCTTGGCGACGCCCTGCCCCAGTGCCCGGCAGAAGCGCATCAGCTCATTGCGCAGCAGATTTGCATCAACGGGAATGGCGAGGCGCTCACACCCATCTTGCAGCCGCTGCAGATGGCGTTCGACCAACCGCGCCTGGCCACCTGCGACGCGAATAGTCTCGAACAGCCCATCGCCGTAGGCCAGTCCTCGATCATGAATGGGCAGCCCATCACAGGGCTCCCCGTTCAGCCAGCTCAATGTCACTCGGCGAACCGGCGGAATACCAGCGAACCGTTGGTTCCGCCAAAACCGAACGAGTTGGACACCGCCACTTCGATCGGTCGGGGCTTGGCCTCGTGCGGAACGAAATCAAGGTCGCAGCCTTCATCCGGCTCATGCAGATTGATGGTCGGCGGAGCGACCTGATCACGAATAGCCAGAACACTGAAGATCGCTTCCACCGCACCGGCAGCACCCAGCAGGTGGCCGACCATGGATTTGGTCGAACTGACCGACAGCTCATAGGCGTGATCACCGAATACGCTGCGAATAGCAGCAGCCTCGGCCTTGTCACCTGCGGGAGTCGAGGTGCCGTGTGCATTGATGTAATGCACCTGATCGACATTCAACTGGGAGTCCTTCAGCGCATTGCGGATGCAGCGCGCAGCACCGGCGCCGTCGTCGGGCGGCGAGGTCATGTGGAACGCATCGGCGCTCATGCCGAAACCGATCAGTTCGGCATAGATGTGCGCCCCCCGGGCCTTGGCATGCTCCAGCTCCTCCAGCACTAGCGCACCGGCACCATCGGAGAGGACGAAACCGTCGCGCCCCTTGTCCCAGGGCCGGCTCGCAGCCGCCGGGTCATCGTTGCGGGTGGACAGTGCGCGTGCTGCTGCAAAGCCTCCGATACCAAGCCCACTGGCAGCCATCTCGGAACCGCCGGCCACCATGACATCCGCCTCGCCATAGGCAATGTTACGGGCGGCCATGCCAATGCAGTGGGTGCCCGTGGTACAGGCGGTAGCGATCGCATAGTTGGGGCCCTGCAATCCCAGATGGATCGACAGGAAACCAGACACCATGTTGATGATGGAGCCCGGCACGAAGAAGGGAGATATACGCCGCGGACCTTGCTCGATAAGTGCCTTGCAGCTGTTTTCGATATTGGTCAGGCCGCCGATACCGGACCCCATCGCGACGCCGATGCGCTCCCGATTGGCGTCAGTGACCTCCAGCCCGGAATCACGCACCGCCTGGAAACTCGCGGCAAGGCCGTACTGAATGAAGAGGTCGAGTTTGCGTGCCTCTTTTGCCGGCAGATACTGCTCGACATCGAAGCTTTTGATCGACCCGCCAAAACGAGTGGAATAGGCAGAAAGATCCATGTGCTCGATCAGGCCGATACCACTGCGGCCGGCGAGAATTCCCTGCCAGCTGCTTGGCACATCGTTACCCAGTGGCGATAGCATGCCCATCCCGGTGACTACGACGCGTCTACGCGACACAGCGATTACTCCTATACCTAAACGTACTTGGCTCGGTTCCCGCCAAGACAGGAACCATCCCCGGTTGGGTGCAATGGAGCCCCCGCGACCTGGATGAATCCCTCTCAAAGAAAAGCCGCACTACCTCGTTCAAAGGCAGTGCGGCTGTTCCTGTTTCTGAAGCAGATTACAACTTACTGCGCGTGCGCGTTGATGTAATCGATGGCTTCCTGAACGGTGGTGATCTTCTCAGCTTGCTCGTCCGGGATCTCGGTCTCGAATTCCTCTTCCAGAGCCATCACCAGCTCAACGGTGTCAAGAGAGTCGGCACCCAGGTCTTCGACGAAGGAAGCGCTGTTGGTTACTTCCTCTTCTTTAACGCCAAGTTGCTCGGCAACGATTTTCTTGACGCGTTCTTCGATGGTGCTCATACCTTGTTTTCACTCCTATGGAAAAATCAGGCAGCTGGTTTGCGCGGTAGTGTATAGAAAGCGTTTTCCGCATTTCAAGCTGGAAGCAGGCAAGCATGACGCCGCCTTCAACCTTCTGTCTATAAACCAGCTGCGGTTTTATAGCTAATTTAAAGACAGCCTCTAAGACTGTCCTCCTGCGTAGGCGTCACACTCAGCTCATGTACATGCCGCCATTCACCGGAACGGTAGCACCGGTGACGTAGGCAGCGCCGTCCGAAGCGAGAAACGCAACGACCTTTGCAATTTCTTCGGCCTGACCGAGACGTCCCAGGGGAATCTGCCCCACGAGCGCATCACGCTGGGCTTCCGGCAACTCGCGAGTCATGTCGGTATCAATGAAACCAGGCGCCACGGAATTTACCGTGATACCACGAGAACCGACCTCACGAGCCAATGCACGGCTGAAACCCTCCAGACCGGCCTTGGCTGCCGCGTAGTTTACCTGTCCGGCGTTGCCCATGGCACCAACCACCGAACCGATATTGATGATTCGCCCCCAGCGAGCCTTGGTCATGCCGCGCAGCACGGCCTTGGAAAGGCGATACAGGCTATTCAGGTTGGTGTTGATGACGTCATGCCACTCATCATCCTTCATGCGCAGCATCAAGTTATCGCGGGTAATACCGGCATTGTTGACCAGGATTGCCGGCTGCCCGAGATGCTGCTGAATGTGCTCAAGAGTGCTGCTGACAGATTCATCGTTGCCAACATCGAGCACCAGCCCAGCGCCTTCGATACCGTTTTCCTTCAGTGTCTCGGCGATGCGCTCGGCGCCGGTTGGCGTGGTCGCAGTACCAATTACGATCGCGCCCTGGCGGCCCAACTCAAGGGCAATGGCCTGGCCAATACCGCGGCTCGCGCCGGTTACCAACGCCACCTTACCTTGCAGATTCATAGCATTCTCCTTGTTCAAGCCAATGCGGCACGAGCGGCCGCGAAGGCCTCGGGGGTATCCAGATTGTAGGTGCTGACGCCCTTGACGCAGCGTTTGTTGAGGCCCGACAGAACCTTGCCGGGTCCGCACTCGACCAGCGAGGTGACGCCACGGTCTCCCAGAGCAACCATGGACTCGACCCAGCGCACCGGACTGTAGAGCTGTGCCAGCAGATCACGCTTGAGCACTTCCAGATCCGCGACGACTGCTGCGCTGACGTTCTGCACCAACGGAATCTGCGGCGCTTGCCATTCGATCGACTCCACCGAGGAAGCGAAGCGTTCGGCAGCCGGGCGCATCAGATCGCAGTGAGAGGGGACACTCACCGGCAAAGCCATCGCACGCTTGGCACCCTTGGCCTTGCACGCTTCGATCGCGCGCTCTACCGCCGCCGCACTGCCGGCAATCACCACCTGACCCGGAGCGTTGAAGTTGACCGCACTGACCACCTCACCTTGCGCGGCCTCGGCACAGGCGGCCAATACATCGGCATCTTCCAGCCCGAGAATGGCGGCCATGCCGCCCTGCCCGGCCGGCACTGCCTGCTGCATCAATTGACCGCGCAATTCAACCAGCTTGATGGCGTCAGCGAACGGCAGGCTGCCCGCCGCCACCAGAGCGGAGTACTCACCGAGGCTGTGTCCGGCAACGAATGCGGGCTGCGCGCCGCTTTCTGTCTGCCACAAACGCCAGATTGCAATGGAGGCGGCAAGAATCGCCGGCTGGGTCTTGTCGGTCTGATTCAGCTGTTCTTCCGGACCGGTCTGGGTCAACGCCCAAAGGTCGTACCCGAGCGCCGAAGATGCCTCGGCAAAAGTATCGACGACCACGCTTTGCTGGGCACCCAGCTCGGCCAGCATGCCAAGGGACTGAGACCCCTGACCGGGAAAGACGAAAGCAAGTGATGCGGACATGAAACGACTCTCTTGTGGTTCTGTTCGTCTGAAGAATACGCCAGGGACCGGCGTCGCGAATTTCAGTTGGATGGCTGGCCACCACCTGCGGTCACATCATCCACATCATCGAACGGATGAGGCGGCCGCAGAAAATGCCCCAGCCTGCTCCTCAGTTGCCCAGGGAGATCATGCTCGACATCCTGCGCCGCGCGCCGGATCGCTGCTTTGAAGCCCTCCGCGCCGGCACTACCATGACTCTTGACGACAATTCCCTGCAGCCCGAGAAAGCTCGCACCGTTGTACTGAGCCGGATTGAGATCCGCCCGCAGACGGCGCAACAACGGCAATACGACAGCACCGACAATGCGCGCGCCAAGCGAACGTTTGAAAAGCGCCTCGACTCTGGCGACCAGCATCCCAGCCAAGCCCTCGCTGGATTTGAGCAATATGTTGCCGACAAAGCCATCGCATACGACCACGTCGGCTTCACCGCGATACAGACCATCCCCCTCGATGAAGCCCTGATAGTTGAGATCAGCGGCCTGCTGCAACAGCAGCGCGGCTTGCTTGACCTGCTGATTGCCCTTGATCTCTTCGGTACCGACATTCAGCAGCGCGACCCTAGGCTGTTGTCGCCCCAGCGATTCGGCCGCCACAGCCCCCATGACAGCAAACTGGAAAAGCTGCTCGGGCGGGCAATCGACATTTGCGCCCAGGTCCAGCAGCAGGCATGGGTCAGCCTGCGTAGGGAGCGCTGTCACCATCGCCGGCCGATCGATACCTGGCAGCGTTCTCAGAACCTGGCGCGCCAATGCCATCAGCGCGCCGGTGTTACCGGCGCTTACACAAGCATTGGCATTACCGTCGCGAACCTGCTCGAGGGCAATACGCATGGAAGAGCGTGGCTTGCCACGCAATGCCTGAGCCGGGCGTTCAGCCATACCAATGATTTCAGGCGCATCGACGATTTTCAGGCGCGAACGATCGACCCCAGGATGCTGGGCGACAAGCTGTTCGAGAAGGGAAGATTGGCCGACAAGGACCAGATGCAGCGAGGGGCTTTCAGCCAGACAGGACAGACTGGCAGGAACAATGCAGTGGGGACCGAAGTCCCCACCCATTGCATCGATCGCGATGACCGGAGCGGACAAGGATTACTCGTCAGCGCCCTTGTCGATCACCTTGCGACCACGGTAGAAACCGTCCGGGGACACGTGGTGACGCAGGTGAACTTCACCGGTGCTCTTTTCCACGGACAGCGCGCTCGGCTCGAGAGCGTCATGGGAACGACGCATGTCACGGGCGGAACGGGATTTTTTGTTCTGCTGAACAGCCATTTGGATCAACTCCTAAACGTTTGGGTCACGCTTTAACTGCGCCAGTACGCTGAACGGGTTGGACCGCGTTACCTCGTCCTCACTCGGTTCAGGCTCATCTGGCCCAACCGGCGGCTGGCAAATTTCAGGGTCATGGAGTGGAACAATCGGCAGAGCGAGCAACAGCTCGTCTTCGACCAGCGCCAGCAGATCCAGAGGATCCTCTCCCACTTCCAGCACGTCATACCCTTTGGGCAGGTGCTGGCTGCTCGCCCCTTCATTCACAACCGCGTAATCGCACTCGCTGTGAATCGGCAGAACAACCGGCTCCAGACAACGCTGGCAAATCATTTTGACTTCAACGTCGAGCTGACTACGGATAACCGCAGTACGCTGCTCGTCGCGCCCAAAGGCAAAACTGGCGCGCACCACACCCTGATCCTCTTCAAGAGGATCGGCGAGCCGCTTCAGCTGCGACAATTGCAGCTCACCGGCTAGGGTGGCCGCTCGGTCGGCGAGCTTGCGCGGATCAACGTGCGGTGGTATCGGTCCTTTCAACATAAGCGCGGCATTCTAGGGACGCGCCCGCAGCCTGTCAAAGGAATTCCGCCCAGCTTCACGACGCAACGCATACAATCTCGCACCTGTATATAAAGGAGGAATCATGCGCCGCCTGCTGCTTGCATCCAGCTCACCCTATCGACAGGAATTGCTCTCCCGGCTGGGACTGCCGTTCGAAAGCTGCGCCCCGGATATCGATGAAACCCATCTACCCGGAGAAAGCGCCGAACAACTCGTAAACCGACTCGCCGAGCAGAAGGCCAGAGCGCTTGCCGAGCGGTATCCGAATCACCTGATTATCGGCTCCGATCAGACTGCAGTATTGGACTCGAAGATTATCGGCAAACCGCACACGTTCGAGCGGGCAAAACAGCAACTGCAATCCGCCAGCGGCAACAGCGTCCGATTTCTGACCGGACTGGCGCTCCTCGACAGCGCGACAGGCAGAATTCAGACCGACTGCATACCGTTCACCGTACACTTCAGAGAACTAGATGAAGCCCGAATCGAGCGCTATCTGAGAATTGAAAAGCCCTACGATTGCGCGGGCAGTTTCAAGGCTGAAGGATTAGGCATCAGTCTTTTCCGCGCCACCGAAGGCGAGGACGTTACCAGCCTGGTAGGCCTTCCGCTCATCCGCCTAGTGGACATGCTACTGAACGCAGGCTACGACGTTCCGTGAGCGCGAGCCGGCTGCTATCGCAACACCGGCCCCTGCACCCCAACCAGAACAGCCAAGCGTTCGGCGACGCCAGCACCAAGTTTCTTGGTAAAACGATCCAGCGGCGACTCTTTGACAGTGAAGTCCACCAGCTCGGGCTCACCGATCACCTCGCGCGCGACATGCGCCGTACTTCCCAAACCATCGATCAACCCGAGCTCCAATGCCTGCTCCCCAGACCAGATCAGACCTGAGAACAACTCCGGATGCTGCTCCTCCTGAAGGCGATCGCCGCGACCACGCTTGACGCTGTCGATGAACTGCTGATGGGTGGTAGCCAGCACGCCTCGCCAGAACTGGGTCTCCTCAGGCTTTTCCGGCTGGAACGGATCCAGAAAAGCCTTGTGCTCACCCGCCGTATAGACACGCCGCTCGACGCCGAGCTTTTCCATGGTATCAACGAAGCCAAAGGTGGCCGCGGTTACACCGATCGACCCCACCAGACTGGACTTGTCAGCATAAATTTCGTCCGCGGCGCTAGCGATGTAGTACGCACCCGACGCCCCCAGGTCGGTAATCACCGCATAGACCTTGATGGTCGGATGTTCGCCGCGCAAACGCCGGATTTCGTCATATATATAGCCCGACTGCACCGGACTGCCCCCCGGGCTGTTGATTCGCAGCACCACACCCTTGGTATTGGCGTCCTCGAAGGCTGCCCGCAAGGCACCGACGACGTTATCGGCGCTGGCAGGCTCTTCATCCGCGATCATGCCGCGCACATTGATGACCGCCGTATGACTACCCTCCGCGCCCTTGCTGGAACCAAACTGCAGCGCCGGGGAAAACAGTGCCAGCGCGCCGAACAGGTAAATGAAGGTCAATAACTTGAAGAAGATACCCCAGCGCCTAGCGCGCCGCTGCTCCTGAACCCCTGCAAGCAGCGTCTTCTCCAGCAGCTTCCAGCTATTACGATCACCCTTGGACTCGTCTACCGGAGCCTTCCACTCATCCGACATTTGCATTCACCTCAGAAACCGCCAAGGAGCGCAGCCAATCACCAAGCTCCGAAAAATGATTGATCGCAGTGCGCGGCTTGCACTGCTGCAGGATGTGCAGTGGTTGTGCGCCATAAGCGACAGCTACGCCATCCACACCCGCGCGATGAGCCATCTGCAGGTCAAACACCGAATCACCGACCATCAGCGCCTGCTCCGGACGAGCACCGCAGTGAGAAAGAATCTGGTGGATCATCAGTGGATCGGGCTTGCTTGCCGTCTCGTCCGAACAACGGGTGATATCGAAGAAGTCCTCCCACCCCTGCCCAGCCAAAACGCGATCAAGGCCGCGACGCCCCTTTCCAGTCGCGACAGCGAGCATATACCCGGCGTCACGGAACTCGGATAACGCCTTGGCGACTCCCGGATAAAGAGCTGAAGGCTGGGTCTCCAGGGACAGATAATACTCGCTATAGCAGTGACGAAAATCCTCGATCAGCGCGACATCCGCCTGATCCGGATACAACACGCCAATCGCTTCCGGCAAGGCCAACCCGATGATGCCCTTGACCGAGGCATCATCGACCTGCGGCAAACCACAATTTTGCGCCGCAACATGTATCGATTCGACAATACGCCCGATCGAGTCGACCAGCGTGCCATCCCAATCAAATATCAGAACCCGGTACTCACTCACCGAGACGCTCCAGCGTTCGCGCCCACATTTCGTCGACGGGCGCCTCCAGGGATAACTCACCGCCATCAGGCAAGGGAACCTTCAGCGCGTATGCATGCAGGAACAATCGCTTGCCGCCTAGTTCGCGAATCTCGCGAGTGAACTCCTCATCACCGTACTTGCTGTCGCCGGCGATGCTGTGCCCGGCATGGCGCGCGTGCACACGAATCTGGTGCGTGCGACCGGTAACTGGCTTGGCCTCCACTAGCGTTGCGAAGTCACCAAAGCGACGAAGCACGCGAAACAATGTCAGCGCTTCCTTGCCGTCTTCGGTCACCTCGACCATTCGCTCACCAGAGCGCAGTGTGTTCTTCAGCAACGGCGCATTGACCTGCTTCTTCGACGTTTCCCAGCGACCACGCACCAGAGCCATATAACGCTTGTCTACACCGTCACCGCGCAACGCCTGATGCAGGTGGCGCAACATGCTGCGCTTCTTGGCGACCATCAGCAGACCGGAGGTATCGCGATCCAGTCGATGCACCAATTCAAGCTCCTTGGCATCAGGACGCAGTTGCCGCAAAGCCTCGATCACCCCGTAGCTGAGCCCGCTACCACCATGCACAGCTATGCCGGCCGGTTTATTCAGTACGATGAGCGCCTTGTCCTCGTGCACGATGGCCTTTTCCAGCCTTTCCAACAGTCCTTGAGCAAGCGGCTCAGGCTCGTCGCGCTCGGCCAGGCGCAGCGGCGGCACGCGCACCAGATCACCGGCTTGCAACTTGTACTCAGGCTTGATGCGCCCTTTGTTCACACGCACCTCGCCCTTGCGCAAGATGCGGTAGATCAACGTCTTGGGCACGCCTTTGAGCTGATTGCGGAGAAAGTTATCAATGCGCTGGCCGGCAAGTTCCGGCGCGACCTCGAGTATTTGCACACCGGAGGTCTGGGAGGGGGTATTGGTCATCGCGGCATCATATCAATTTTCATGGAATTGAAGCACTTAAACATTGCTGTTATAGTCGCGAACGCCGCCAAAAGCGGTCAGGTCCAGGGATGCCAGCGATACCGCCAACCCAGACCGGCAAAAAAATGTTCTAGGACGTGAGGCCGTCCGACGGAGCTTCCCTCAAGTAGCGGAGAAGTTGCGAAACAAGCCTTGAAGACATGATGCGTGCCCCCTATGGGAATCGCGATAATCGACAACCCGCTCCCCGGATTCTGCGAGCGGCACCCGATTTTCAAAGTATGCGTGTTGGGTGGAGATGCACAGCATCGGATTGCGTAGCAAAGGCTTTCACAGACGCTTCATTCCGTCCGCTACCGATGCCTGATTCCTCCTCCCGAACCATTGCTTCTGTTCCGACAGCAAGCAGGAGACGTCGTCGCGACGCCGGCCCATTTGGCCGCACATCGCTGGACACTGGAGTGCTTTACAGCCATTCCTGACTCACCTGACACCGACCGCGAGAGTCGTGTGTGCCGAACGCCGTTTCCGGATGCCACGGAAACCGACGGTACTACATGAAAAGAATGCTAATTAACGCAACTCAGCCCGAAGAGTTGCGTGTCGCACTGGTCGACGGCCAACGTCTGTTCGATCTGGACATCGAATCAGGTGCCCGCGAGCAGAAGAAAGCCAACATCTACAAGGGCAAGATCACCCGCGTCGAGCCCAGTCTCGAAGCTGCTTTCGTCGACTTCGGCGCCGAGCGCCATGGCTTCCTCCCCCTCAAGGAAATTTCTCGCGAATACTTCAGCAAATCGCCTGAAGGCCGCGTGAACATCAAGGACGTCCTGCGCGAAGGCCAGGAAGTCATCGTTCAGGTCGAAAAAGAAGAGCGCGGCAACAAAGGCGCTGCACTGACCACCTTCATCAGTCTGGCCGGCCGTTATCTGGTCCTGATGCCGAACAATCCGCGTGCTGGTGGCATTTCGCGCCGCATCGAAGGTGAAGAACGCAATGAATTGCGTGAAGCCCTGAACGGTCTCGATATCCCCGCTGACATGGGTCTGATCGTCCGCACGGCAGGCCTGGGCCGCTCCAGCGAAGAGCTGCAGTGCGACCTCGACTATCTGTTGCAGCTCTGGACCGCAGTCAAGGATGCGTCCCAGGATCGCCCCGCGCCATTTCTGATCTATCAGGAATCCAACGTCATCATCCGCGCCATCCGCGACTACCTGCGCCAGGACATCGGCGAAGTGCTGATCGACAGTGTCGAAGCACAGGACGAGGCATTGAGCTTCATCCAGCAGGTGATGCCGCAGTACGCCAGCAAGATCAAGCTGTACGAAGATTCCGTACCGCTGTTCAACCGCTTCCAGATCGAAAGCCAGATCGAGACGGCCTTCCAGCGTGAAGTAAAACTGCCTTCCGGCGGCTCTATCGTCATCGATCCGACCGAAGCATTGGTATCCATCGACATCAACTCGGCTCGCGCCACCAAGGGTGGCGACATCGAAGAAACCGCCCTGCAGACCAATCTGGAGGCGGCCGAGGAAATCGCCCGCCAGCTGCGTTTGCGCGACATCGGCGGACTCATCGTCATCGACTTCATCGACATGACCCCTGCCAAGAACCAGCGCGCCGTCGAGGAGAAGATGCGCGAAGCACTGGAAGCCGACCGTGCACGTATCCAGGTCGGCCGTATCTCGCGCTTCGGTTTGCTGGAAATGTCCCGCCAGCGTCTGCGCCCCTCTCTGGGCGAGACCAGCGGCATCGTCTGCCCACGCTGCAACGGCCAAGGCATCATTCGTGACGTCGAATCGCTGTCGCTGGCGATTCTGCGCCTGATCGAAGAAGAAGCCCTCAAGGACCGCACCGCCGAGGTTCGCGCCCGCGTGCCGTTCCAGGTAGCAGCATTCCTGCTCAACGAGAAACGCAACGCGATCACCAAGATCGAGCTGCGCACCCGTGCGCGCATCTTCATACTGCCGGACGATCACCTGGAAACGCCGCACTTCGAAGTTCAGCGACTGCGTGACGACAGCCCAGAAATCATGGCAGGCCAAGCCAGCTACGAAATGAGCCCGACCGAGGCCGAAGAAGCTCAGCCGGTCAGCTCCACACGCACCCTGGTTCGTCAGGAAGCGGCGGTCAAGACCGCACCGCAGCGCACCGCACCGGCGGCAGCCGCCGCAGCGCCAGCCGAAACACCCGTTGCCGCGCCGGTGCAGGAACCAAGTCTGTTCAAGGGCCTGATCAAATCCCTGGTCGGACTGTTCGCAGGCGAGACGAAAGAACCGCAGGCCACAGCCGAAGTCGAGAAGAAGCCCGCCTCGCCGCGCCCGCAGCGCAATGACGAGCGCCGCAGCGGACGCCAGCAGAACCGTCGCCGCGATTCGCGCGGTGGCCGTGATGAGGAGCGCAAGCCGCGCGAAGAACGCCAGCCCCGTGAGGAGCGCCAAGCTCGCGAGGAGCGTCAGCCCCGCGAAGAGCGCCAGCCGCGCCCACCACGCGAGGAACGCAAACCCCGTGAACAGGCCGAAGTTGCCGAAAGCCAGCCGCGCCGCGAGCGAGCCCCACGCGAGGACCGCAAGCCCCGCGAGGAGCGTAAGCGCGAACTGCGAGCACCAATCGACGAAGCTCCGATCGCTGTAGCAGCAGAAGAAGAGCAGGCCGAGCGGCAACCACGCGCCCCGCGCGAAGAGCGCAAGCCGCGCGCCGAACGGCAAGCCCCGGTAGCCGCCGATGAGCTGCTGCAGCAAACCGAGGATGCGAACGAAGCCGAGGACGCCCAGGACTCCAACGAGGGCAGCGAAGGCAACGACGGCGACCGCCCACGCCGCCGCTCCCGCGGCCAGCGTCGTCGCAGCAATCGCCGTGAGCGTCAGCGTGACGCCAACGGTAACGAAATCGACGAGGTCGACGAGAGCAACGCCCCGGTGAAAACCGAGGAAATCGCCGTCGCAGCAACAGCCGCCGCCCTGGCCGCGAACACCGCCGACACCGAAGCGGCTCCACAGGCTAAGCTCGCTGATGACGCCGTGATTCAAACCAGCACCGATGGTGTAGCGACGATTGTCGAGCATGCGCCAAGCGTGGAAAGTACGGACAAGCAGCGCACTGTGGCCGAGCAGTCGATAGCTATCGAAGCTGCAGACGAGACATCGACACACGCTGCCGAAGTTGCGCCGAGCGAAGCAGCACAGGTCGTCCAAGCCGACGTCACCCCGCAGCCTGCCCCGGAGCCGGTGGTCGAGAAAGTCGAAGTCGCACCGGCCGTGGCGCCAGTACTGGCGCCGAGCGGACGCGCGCCTAATGATCCGCGCGAGGTCCGTCGCCGTCAGCGTGAAGCCGAGCGTCTGGCCAAGGAAGCGGCAGAAGCCGACGCCAAGGCCGCAGCGGAGCAACCTCTGGCCAGCCCGGAGATCGTCGCCAGCGAGCCAGTCGTCGAAGCGCAAGTTGAACAAGTTGCGGAGCCGGTGGCTGCCGACGCCCAGCCTGAGCAGTTCGCCGAGCCAGTCACCACCCTCCACGAGCAGTCGCTCGCCGAGGCTGACGAGCCCGCCGAACAAGCACAGGTGTCGACCGCTGAAGTAGACGAGCAGAAGCCAGAAGCACCGACAACTGAGGAAGTGGTTCAGCCATCACCCCAGGAGCCGGAACAAGCTGCAGAAGGTGACCAGCCAGATAACCGTGAGAAGCCGCAAGGCTAAACACCGCCGGCCTAAAAAAGGGATGCTTCGGCATCCTTTTTTTTGCATTGTCCCGTCCTGAATAAGGTTTACACCTTCGTCTTATTCATCAGGAGAACGCTCATGGCAGAAGGGGTGCGGCGCAGTCAGCAAGGCTATTCACTGCCCCATCTCTCCCCGAAAAAGCCGTCACTGCAAGCTTGAGAAGCCGGACCGGCTGCAGGTCGAAATTGAGCTCGCTTACATCCGATGCACATCGCAGGTTCTGCTTGGTTGCCCGCGCTAGGCGAACCGAAGTACGAGATCAGTACAACTCAAGCGACCGGAACCAGATATCTACACCACCGCACGGCCTGGCTTTAACGCAGCGAGAACTGACCGTACGAGTCGTAGTCAGAGCACATTTGGCTCGATATCAAGGCTTACGCCGAAGCGCTCCAGCACATCGGCCTGGATACGTCGCGCCAGGTCCAGCAGCTGCACCCCCGTGGCCAGGCCATGATTGACCAGCACCAACGCCTGCAGCCGATGCACCCCTGCGTCGCCGTCACGAAATCCCTTCCAGCCAGCCTTCTCGATCAGCCAGCCAGCCGCCAGTTTCACTTGACCGTCGGCTTGCGGATAACCGACCAGCTCGGGGTAACGGTCGCGCAGCGTCTGAGCAGCGGCAGCCGGCACCAGCGGATTCTTGAAGAAACTCCCGGCATTGCCCAGCTGCTGTGGATCCGGCAGCTTTTCACTGCGGATGGCACAAACAGCTCGGCTCACATCCTGCGCGGAAGGTACGGTAATCCCCTGCTCCGCCAAACGCTGGCGGATCGGCCCATACTCAAGATGCAGCGCTGCCTGGCGACGCAACGCGAAACGCACTCGCAGAATCAGAAAACGCCCGGGCTGCTGTTTGAACAGACTGTCGCGATAACCGAATGCGCAGTCGTCCTCGCTGAACTCACGGATGATCCCAGTTTCACTATCCAGCGCAGTGAGCCCTGCAAATACGTCCTTGATCTCGACACCGTAGGCACCGATATTCTGGATTGGTGATGCACCAACGGTACCTGGTATCAGGCTCAGATTCTCGAGGCCCGCCAAGCCTTGATCCAGCGTCCAGAGCACGAATGGGTGCCAGGGCTCGCCTGCCTCCGCCTCGACCAGAACCTGCTCGGCAGACTCATCGATGATGCGTTTGCCACGGCTGGCCATATGCAGGACAAGCGCCGGCACGTCACGAGTCAGCAGCAAGTTGCTGCCACCACCGATCGGCAGCAGCGGAACGTCGAGCCGACGCGCCTGGGCGAGCGCGTCACGAACATCCTCATCGTTATGAGCGGCCGCGAAGTAGCGCGCACGCTGATCGACAGCGAACGTGTTGAATGCCTTGAGTGATCGGTTCGATTCGAGGATCAGGCTCACAGTTGCCCCTTCAATTCCGCAAGCAGCGCATCACAGGCCTCCTCGAGGAGATCCAACACTTCCTCGAAGCCGCCTGCCTCGCCGTAGTAAGGGTCTGGCACCACGTCACGCGCCAGTCCGCAACGGCGTAGCAACAGATCAAGCTCCGCCCTGCTCGCTTCGGGGCGCAAGGCCTCCAGTCGAGCCAGGTTGTCGTGATCCATCGCCAGAATAAGGTCGAAACGCAGGAAGTCTTCCGGCTGCACCTGGCGCGCGCGCAGCGCTGTCAGCCGATAGCCGCGTTTGCCGGCCGCGGCGCAAGCACGCGAGTCCGGAGCCTTGCCCACATGCCAATCGCCGGTCCCAGCAGAATCGATCTCGATCCGACTGCCGAGCCCGGCCTGCTCGACGCGCTGGCGAAACACGCCTTCGGCGGTGGGCGAACGGCAGATGTTGCCCATGCAGACGAACAGGATTCTCATCTCAGCCGCCCAGCAGACGACGGACCCGCTCCAGGTCTTCCGCGGTATCCACCCCCGCAGGCGGTGCCTGTACCGCGTCTGCAACGTGAATACGCTGGCCGTGCCAGAGCGCGCGCAACTGCTCCAGACACTCGGTGTCCTCGAGCCAGCAAGGACCCCAGGAAACGAAATCAGCGAGGAAACCGGCGCGATAGGCGTAGATACCAATGTGCCGGCGGTACGGCACGCCAGCAGGCAGTACGCTGCGATCGGCGGCAAACGCATCTCTTGCCCAGGGCAGCGGCGCCCGACTGAAGGTCAGCGCCAGGCCATTGGTGTCCGAGAGCACCTTTACCACGTTTGGATTGAACAGCGCCTGCACATCACTCAATGGTTCGGCGAGCGTGGCGATGGCCACCTCGGGGTGCGCAGCCAGATTGGCGGCAACCTGATCAATGACTGCCGGGGGAATCAGCGGCTCGTCGCCCTGCACGTTGACCACGATGGCGTCACTCGGCAGACCAAGCTGCTCGCACACCTCAGCCAGCCGGTCGGTGCCGGAGTTGTGGTCGGGGCGGGTCAAAACAACCTGCGCACCGAATGCCGAGCAGGCATCGACGATGCGCGAGTCGTCGGTGGCGATGACCGCGCGCTGAGCCGTGCTCTTGCTTGCCTGCTCCCACACGTGCTGGATCATCGGCTTGCCGGCGATGTCCTGCAATGGCTTGCCAGGCAGGCGGGTCGAGGCATAGCGGGCGGGAATCACGACAGTGTAGGCAGTGCTCATTTGTCGAGGCGCTCATCCACGTCCAGCGTACGGGCCTCGCTCTCGAGCATCACCGGGATGCCATCGCGCACGGGAAACGCCAGGGCGTCGGCCTTGCAGATCAGTTCCGACTTGTCATCGGTCAGCTTCAGCGGCCCCTTGCATAGTGGGCAGGCCAGTATGTCGAGCAGTTTGGTATCCATGCGCAGTCCTTGGAAGCGTTCGACTGCGATGGCAGTGCGAGCGGCTTAAGAGTGATCGGGCAGCAATCGCGCCAACTGGCCGTCGAACCAGGTGACGAAAGCCGCAGAAGGTACGGCGTGCACCTGAAGATATGACCAACCCGGCGGTGCGAATGCCCGGCATTTCACCGCATCCTTCTCGGTCATCACCAACGGCAGGGCGGGGCTGAATTCCAGCTGCTCCTGGCTGTAGGCGGCGTGATCGGCGAAGGGGTGCGGAATCGGACGCCAGTGTAGCGTTTCGAGCGTGGTGAAGAAACGCTGCGGGTTGCCGATGCCAGCCACCGCGTGCAGCCGCTGGCCGGCGGGAAAGTGATCGAGAGGCCAGCGCTCGCCGGAGCACAGTTCGACCAGCGCGACCGGCTTGAGGCTGAACGCATAGCCGTCGGCGGTATCCGAATCGGTGCCGTTGACCAGCACAGCATCCACGCTATTCAGGCGTTCGGCCGGCTCGCGCAAGGGGCCAGCCGGCAGGCAGCGCCTGTTGCCCAGCCCGCGTGCCGCGTCGATCAGTACGAGTTCGAGGTCCCTGGCCAGCCGATAGTGCTGCAGGCCATCGTCGGAAAGGATCAGGTCAAGCGATTCGGTCTCCAGCAGGCACCGTACCGCG
The DNA here is from genome assembly GCF_014764705.1 of Stutzerimonas kunmingensis. GTDB lineage: Bacteria > Pseudomonadota > Gammaproteobacteria > Pseudomonadales > Pseudomonadaceae > Stutzerimonas. Next base: position 92,790 of record NZ_JACXXG010000005.1, on the reverse strand, counting down.
CGTGATCGGTCGGGATCTATCATAAGCGGCACGCCGGTACGCTGCACGATCAACAGCGGCTCGTCGCCTGATTGCTCCGCCGAGTGTTCGGGTTGAACGCGCCAGGGCAGCGCCGACGGCCTGGCACCGTAGCCGCGGCTGACGACGCCGACGCGCAGCCCGCGGCTACGGCAATGCTCGATCAGCCAGAGAATCAGTGGAGTCTTGCCTGTTCCACCTACGGTGATGTTACCCACCACGATGACCGGCACTGGTGCGCGATAGGCAGCGCTTTCACCTTTGAGAAAGCGCCGTCGCTTTGCCTCGACAACGCGCCGATAGAGTAGCTCCAGCGGAGCCAGCACACATAGGGCCGGATGCCCCTGATACCAGGCGCGTTGCAGGCGATCGGCGAATGACATCAGGGAGAGGCCTGCGCCTCGACCGTGGTGATGCGCAGCTGGCCGAAGCCCAGCTTGCCGGCGGCATCCATCGCGGTGATCACCGCCTGATGCGGGGTCTTACCATCGGCGCTGATGACCATCGGCAGCCGATTGTCGCCGCCTGATTCCTTGCTCAACGCCGCCATCAGCGAATTGAGGTCGCTCTTCAGTAGCGCTTTGCCGTTGAGCGAATAATTGCCGGCCACGTCGATCAGCACTTCCAGCTGGCGGACCTCGGCATCCTGCGGCGGTGTACCGCTGGCGGCTTCCGGAAGATCGACCTTGAGCTGCGTTTCACGGGTGAAGGTCGTGGTGACCACGAAGAACAACAGCAGAATGAAGACCACGTCGATCAGCGGTGCCAGCCCAATCTCCACGTTCTCCCGGGGTTTGCGACGGAATTTCACGCCTTGCCCTCACCGAGATCGACATCGCGGTCGCCCTGCACCACTTCCACCAGCTTGATCGCTTCCTGCTCCATGCCAACGACCAGCTCGTCGACGCGGCGTTGCAGGAAACGATGGAAGAACAGCGCTGGGATACCGACCATCAGGCCCGCCGCGGTGGTGATCAGCGCCTTGGCGATACCGCCGGCGAGCAGCGGCGCGTTGGCCATGCCAGAGCCCATGAAGGCGCTAAAGATCTCGATCATGCCCAGCACCGTTCCCAGCAGGCCAAGCAAGGGCGCGATGCCGGCAATGGTGCCAAGGGCGTTGAGGTAGCGCTCCAGGTCGTGAACGACGCGCGCGGCCGCCTCTTCGATGCACTCCTTCATGATCTCGCGACCACGCTTGGAGTTGCTGAGGCCGGCGGCAAGAATCTCACCCAAAGGCGAATCCGCGCGCAGCTCCTTGAGCTTCTGGTTGCTGAGTTTCTTGTCCTTGATCCACTTCCACACCTGGCCAAGCAGATGCGGCGGCGTGACACGACTCGGGCGCAGTGTCCACAGGCGCTCAGCAACGATGCCGGCGGCGGCGATGGAACACAGGATGATTGGCAGCATTATCCAGCCGCCTGCTTTGACCAGCTCCCACACGAGATGAATCCCCCTCGAAAAAGTGGCGCCACTCTAGCATAGGGTCGCGGGGTCGCCGACGGCCGCCGTTCTCATTTTTCCCGCCAGAACCGACGTTCCGCACGCTGTATCTCCGCCACCGAGAAATCGCCGAGATCGATGCGGATCGCGCCGTGCAAGGCAGTGTCGTAAACGTCGATCGCGGACGCTTCGAGGCGAGCGGTCACAGTCGGATGAGGATGACCGAAAGCGTTGTGCAGGCTCCGTGAGATCAGCGCGGCGCTCGGTTCCACCGCTCGCAGGAATGGCTCCGACGATGAGCTGAGGCTGCCGTGATGAGGCAATAGCAACCACTGCGCCTTTACGTCCTGTCCGCTGAGCAGCAAAGCCTGCTCCGCGGCCTGATCGATATCGCCGGTAAGCAGAACCCGTTCGCCATTGGCCTCGACCAGCAGAACGCATGACGTCTGATTGCTTTCCCGGGCCGTCTGCCATTGCCAGAGACTGAAACGCACGCCGTTCCACCGCCACTCGGCACCGTTTTCACAGGGCTTGGCATTCAGATCGGTCGCATGTCGTTGCGGCTCCCCACTGACGGTCCGCGCGACCGGAAGCAGTCGACGGATCGCCTGAGCGCCACCGGAATGATCGTTATCCGCATGGCTCAGCAGCAGTATGTCCAGCCTCTTCACGCCCAGGCTTCGCAGCGACGGGAACACGACACGCTCGCCGGTATCGAAATCACCCTGCCTCGGTCCCGCATCGTAGAGCAACGCGTGCTCCCGGGTCTGCACCAGTACCGAAAGCCCCTGCCCCACATCCAGCACCGAGACCTGCGCCCGTCCTTCGGCTACTTCGGAATACGGGGGATACACCAACGGCGCGAGGAGCACCAGTCCGAGCGCACGCACCGGCACACCTGACGGCAATAACATCAACAGCACACCCAGCCCAATCATCAGCAAGGCCCAGATGGGTATACCGACCGCCAGCCAGGCGGGTTGCCAGGTAGCCATGGCGGACAGCAGCTCGAACAGCAGCGCCAGCGAGGTGCCGACCAACCAGAGTAGCGTCTCGCCGATAGCGCCCAACGGCAGAAGCAACGTACCGAGCAGCGCGAAGGGAACGGTGAGGCTTACCCAGGGTACGGCAATCAGATTGGCCAAAGGCCCGCTGGCGCTGACCGGCAGTCCCAGCGTCAGTAACAGAGGCAGCAGGCCGAGGGAAGCTGCCCATTGGGCGCGCGTCAGCGTCGCCCACCACTTCCATCGGCCGAGCCGACCGGAGAACGCCAGCGCGAGCACCGCAACGGCCCCGAATGAGAGCCAAAACCCCGGCTGCAACGAGACCAGGGGGTCGACCAGCAGGACACCATTCAGCGCCAGCAACAGCGGCTGCCAGACACCCAGATGACGAAAGCGCAAGCGCCAGAGCAGGACCACGGCGACCATGAGACACGCACGACGCACCGGCACATCGAACCCCGCGAGCCATCCATAGGAAAGCGCGCCAGCGAGAGCCAACGCGCATGCGCATGGAAGCCAGGGCCAACGGCTGGGCCAGAAGCCCCATCGAGCTGCTAGCGAAACCAGTCCGTATAGCAAGCCAGCCAGCATGCCGATGTGCTGTCCGGATATGACCATCAGGTGCACCGTGCCGGTGTCCTGCAACACCTGCCAATCCTCATGACTCAGGCCGGAGTCATCACCGACCACCAGTGCCGCAATCGCGCCTTGTCGACCGGACGCGGAGACCTCCATCAGACGGAGCCTCAAGCGGTCGCGCCAACTATTCACGGAGTGCGGCGCGAAGAGGCGCTCTCCCGCCTTGACCGAACCGGTCGCGCCAATGCGACGCGCCAGCAACCAGGCTTCGTAGTCGAACGCATGCGGATTGACCAGGCCACGCGGACGTTTCAGTCGAGCCGCAAGCCGCCAGCGCTCGCCGGCCCGCACTTGCGGGCCGCCGTACCAGGACAGACGCACCTTCGACGGCAGCCCAGCATGCCTCGACTCGATATCCTCCAACTCGAAGCGCACGACATCGCCCGTGCTGGTGGGCAATCCACTGACCGTCCCCTGGATCCAGTATGTCCGGCCATCTTGCGAAACGGGCAGGCGATCATCAATGGCACTCTGGCACTGCCAGCATGCCCAGGCGAACCCGAGGAGAAGCAACCCGGACGACGCCCAGCGCCGACGCGAAAGCAGCAAGCCCCCCAGCACGCCAAGCACGCACAAGATCCAGACAGAGGGCAACGCCGGTAAGAAACGGGGCAAGACGAGGCCTGCCGCGAGCGCCAACATCCATGTGCGCATGCTTTTTCGACTCCTGGAATCCATTCCGGGACCGCTGTGGGCGGATGGTCAATTTGTCGCGGGCGTAGACCTAATGTCACAAAACTCCTGTCAGCGCCGCATCGCGATTCGAGGCATAATCGCCGGGCTGCAGCCTGCCAGAGAACCTTCATGCCGCGTCGCTTTTTCAAACGCTACATGCCGCACCCCGATCGCATCAAGACTAACAAGTCCCTGCGTTTTCTCGGCGCGCTGATTCACGATCCCAATCTCTGGCATCTCAATAGGCACTCGGTGGCGCGAGCCATGGCTATCGGCCTGTTTTGGGCGATGATTCCGATGCCCATGCAGATGCTCGCGGCGGCCGTCTGTGCGCTTCCCGCGAGAGCCAATCTGCCCATCGCGGTAGGTTTGGTCTGGCTGACCAACCCGCTGACCATGCCTCCGGTGTTCTATTGCAATTACAAGGTCGGAACCTGGCTGCTGGATACACCGGCCTCTGACATGCCGGCAGAATTGAGCCTGGCCTGGGTAAGTCACATGCTGCAGCACAACTGGCAGCCGCTGTATCTGGGCTCGCTGGTTTCGGGCGTCGTTTTCGCCATTCTCGGCTACGTTCTAACTCAGGCCTACTGGCGCTGGTGGGTCGGGCGCAGCTGGCGCCGGCGACAGAACGGCCGGCGCTAACGGCCATCACTCGTAGCGCAGTGCCTCGGCCGGCTGGGTCTGCGCGGCTCGCCATGCCGGATAGAGCGTAGCCAAGAAGCTCAAGGTCAGCGCCGCGACCGATACCAGCACCACGTCCTCCAGACGCAGCTCCGATGGCAGGGTGCTGATGAAGTAGACGTCGGAACTAAAGATATGCTGGCCTGACACTTTTTCCAGCCAGGCCACCAGAGCACTTACGTTCAGCGCACCGAGTACGCCCAGAATCACGCCTATCACGGTGCCACTGAAGCCAATGATGCTGCCCTGAACCATGAAGATCGCCATGATCTGCCGTGGAGTCGCGCCAAGCGTGCGCAGAATCGCGATATCGGCTCGCTTGTCGGCAACGACCATGATCAGCGTCGCAATGATATTGAAGGCAGCCACCGCAACGATCAGCATCAACAACAGCCCAATCATGGTCTTTTCCATCTTCATCGCGCTGAATAGGCTGCCCTGCGTATAAGACCAGTCCTCCACGCGGTAGCCATCACCGAGCATTTCAGCCACCTGCGCTGCCACCTCCGGCGCCCGATACAGGTCGCTCAGCTTGAGCCGCACGCCCTGCACCTGCTGCGGCGCCCAACGATGGATCTGCGCAGCATCGGCGCGGTGGATCATCCCCAGGCTGCCGTCCAGATCGGCGCCCACCTTGAAAACGCCAACCACATTCAGCCTCTGCATGCGAGGCGTGACTCCACCGGGCGAGGAGCTCACTTCCGGCACGATCAGTGTCAACTTGTCGCCCAGCTTCAGACCGAAGCGCCGGGCGGTCATCAAGCCGATGATGACGCCGAACTCACCCGGTTTCAGCGCATCCAGACTGCCCCCGACCAGGCGATCACCGACGATGGATACATCCGCCTCAGCCTGCGGATCGATACCGCTGATCTGTATCGGCTGCATGCTGCCCTTGAATGACAGCATGCCTTCGAGCTGGGTGACGGGTGCACTGCCGACAATCTGAGGATGCGCCGACAGGCGCGACGCAACGGCCTGCCAGTCGTCCAATGGCTGATCACCGATGACGGTGGCGTGGGACACCATCCCGAGAATGCGCGAACTCATCTCGCGCTGAAATCCGTTCATCACGGACAGGACCATGATCATCGCCAACACGCCAAGTGCCAGGCCGATTAGCGAGGTCAGGGAGATGAACGAGATGAAATGGTTGCGCCGCTTGGCACGGGTGTAGCGGCTGCCGATAAAGACACTCAGAGGCCTGAACATCATTCGACCACCAGACGTCCGTCTTCTAACCGCAGGATCTGATCCATCTGCGCGGCAAGCTGACGGTCATGGGTAACCACGAGGAAGGCAGTCTGCAACGACTTGCTGAGCTCCAGCATGAGGTCCTGGATGCCTTGCGCCGTGTGATGGTCAAGGTTTCCGGTAGGTTCGTCGAGCAGTACCAGCGCCGGCTCGTTCACCAGCGCCCGTGCAATCGCCACACGCTGGCGTTCACCGCCCGAGAGCTCCGCCGGTTTGTGCTCAAGGCGATGCCCGAGTCCGACACGCGTCAACAGCGCAGCGGCCTTCTGCCGCGCTTTCGGGATCGGCGTCCGCCCGATCAGCAACGGCATGCAGACATTCTCCAGTGCAGTGAATTCGGCGAGCAGGTGATGGAACTGGTAAACGAAGCCCAGCGCGCGGTTACGCAATAACCCGCGATCCTTTTCGTTGAGCGCCGAAAGCTCCTCACCGGCCAGCCAGACACTGCCCTCACTGGGCGTATCCAGCCCGCCAAGCAGGTTCAACAGGGTGCTCTTGCCCGAGCCGGAACTGCCGACGATGGCGACGCGCTGCCCCGGGAACAACTCGAGTTGCAGGCCGGACAGCACTTCCACCGACTCCGGACCCTGCTCGTAGCGTTTGCCAAGATTGCGGCAGCTCAGCACCGCGTGCTTTTGCGAAGAAAGCTCGTTCATAACCTGTTCACTCATAACGTAGCGCCTCTGCCGGCTGGGTGCGCGCAGCGCGCCAGGCCGGATACAGGGTCGCGAGGAAACTCAGGACCAGCGCGGCAACACAGACCTGGATGACGTCGGCCGCCATCAGCCGTGACGGCAGATAGTCAATGAAATAGACGTCGGCGCTGAGAAACTTGTGTCCGATCAGGCGTTCCAGGGCAGCGATCCAGCTGCTGACATTGACTGCCGCGAACATGCCCAGCAGCGCCCCGACCAAGGTGCCGACGACGCCGATCACCGTACCCTGGACCATGAATATCGCCATGATCTGTTTCGGGGTCGCGCCCAGCGTGCGAAGGATGGCGATATCGCCGCGCTTGTCGGTTACTACCATCACCAGCGTCGAAATGATGTTGAACGCCGCCACCGCCACGATCAGCAGCAACAACAGTCCGATCATGGCCTTCTCCATGCGAATCGCCTGGTACAGGTTGCCATGGGTGCGGGTCCAGTCACGGGAATAGAAATCATCGCCGAGCTGGCCGGCCAGCTCCCAGGCAATGCGGGGCGCCTGGAACAGGTCGTCGAAACGCAGACGAACTCCCTGGACCTGGTCCGGCTTCCAGCGCTGCAGCCGTGCTATGTCAGCGATGTTCGCCAGCGCAACGTAGCCATCGATCTCGCCGGCTCCGACATGAAAGATTCCGGTCACGGTAAAACGCTTCATGCGCGGGAACATCCCAGCTGGAGTCACGATGACTTCGGGCGCCACGAAGGTGATCTTGTCCCCCACGCCGACACCGAGCTTGGTCGCAGCCTTGTCACCGATGACGATACCGAACTCGCCTGCGGCGAGATCGTCCAGCGAACCCTCGCGGAAAAACTGATCGATGATCGAAACCCGCCGTTCGGCCTCGGGGTCCACTGCGTTGATCAGGATTTTGGTCACCTGCCCCTGATGGGTCAGCAACCCCTGGCTTTGAATGAAAGGTGCCGTCGCCGCGACCTGGGAGTGCCCTTCGAGGCGCTTCCCAAGTGTCTGCCAGTCGCCAATTGGCGTCGGGCTTTCGATCGTCGCATGCGGCACCATGCCCAACACGCGGGTACGCATCTCGTGATCAAAGCCGTTCATCACGGAAAGCACGACGATCATCACCAGCACACCCAGGGCGAGCCCGATCATGGATGTCAGGGAGATGAAGGAGACGAAGAGGCTACGACGTCTGGCGCGGGTGTAACGCGCGCCGATAAAGACGGACAGCGGTCTGAACATAAGATCGACGGGTTCGCTGGCGGGGGAAGAAACAACATGCAGCTGACGTCACCGCGGGGCCTGATACACTCTGGCCATTACTGCATCCGGGGTATCGCCATGCCGACACAAGACACTGAAGAACGCCGCGAATACTACCGTATCGAGGATCGTGTGGCACTGGAAATCATCCCGGCCGGCCAAGGCCAGGAGGCCGACGCAGCGCCCCTACCGCCGCTTTTCAGCCTGCTCGGCGAGCTGCACCAACTTGATTTCGAAGCGCAGCATTTGTTGCGGCAGATTGCCGAGAGCAATCGCACGCTGGCCAATTACCTGAAGGTGCAGAACAAACGAATCGAACTCCTGGGCCAGGCACTGGCGCAGGATCTGCTGAAGGATCAGGGCGCACCGCAGCCGGTGATATTGTCCGAAGGCGGTATCAGCTTCGCCAGCGAGCAGCCCAAAGCTGAAGGAGAGGGGCTCACACTGAAGCTGATTCTGCTGCCCCAGGGGCTTGGCCTTGTGCTGGCCGCGCGGGTTATCTACTGCACGCCGATGGATGACGGGCGTTACGATATCGGCACAGAGTTCGAAGCGTTGACTGATGCACAGCGACAGTTGCTCGCACGACATATCCTGCAGAAACAGGCGCTGGAGCGGCGCCTGGCCCTGGAAAGCCTGCAAGGAGATTGACCGATGCGCCGCCTGGCGACTCTGCTGCTCGTACTGACATTCAGTCCCCCCCTGTTCGCCGAAGACATTCGGATACCTGTTGGCCAACAAGGCCTGCCGGAAATGACCATGCCGAGTCGTGGCGACTCGAAGAACCAGGTTCTGGACCGCTTCGGCCTGGCCGATGAAGAGCGACCCGCCGTCGGCCAGCCGCCGATCACCCGCTGGGATTACCGGGAGTTTTCCGTGTACTTCGAAGGCGACCGGGTGATCAGCAGCGTGCGCCATCATCAACGCCCCCCATCATCCCCCTAAGGAAGACTTGCAACCGTGACACTCATCTACGGCCATCGCGGCGCCAAGGGCGAAGCGCCAGAAAACACCCTGGTGAGCTTCGAGCAATGCCTCCAGCACGGCGTGCGCCGCTGCGAGCTGGATCTGCATCTTTCCCGCGACGGCGAATTGATGGTCATCCACGACCCGACACTCAAGCGCACCACCGGTCGCCGGGGAAAAGTCGTGCAACATGATGCCGACGAGCTTGTGAACTACGACGCCCGGGAAGGCGGACCTGGCTGGAAGACACCCTGCCCTATTCCGAGGCTGAGCGAGCTGTTCGAAAAATGCGATTTCGAGCACTGGCAGCTTGAGGTCAAGAGTGCTTCACGGGTGCGCGCCGCGCGTACGGTCATGGCGATCAAGGAGCTGGCCGAACAGCATCGGTTGCTCGATCGCATCACCGTCACGTCGAGTTCTCGTGAAGTCCTGCGTGCGCTGAACCGGCTGGCGCCAGAGATATCACGCGGGCTGGTAGCCGAGCACAACTGGCTCGACCCACTGAAGGTCGCCCGTCAATATGGCTGCAGCCTGCTGGCATTGAAGTGGACGCTGTGCACCCCGGAGCGTCTGGAAAAAGCGCGTAAACAGGGCCTGCATGTATCGGTGTGGACAGTCAATGAACCAGCCCTGATGCGCCGCCTGGCCGACCTCGGCGTCGACAGCCTGATCACCGACTACCCCGGCCTGGCTGTCAGTACGCTATCGCGATCCTGACAGCCAACGCACCGCGGCACGATCCGGCAGCGCAGGCCGCTGCCGGATTCACCCTCACCTGATCAGAAGCTCTCCCGGTTAGGCCAATGCCAATTACGGGAGTCGCCGCCCTCTCCAGCCGCCTCAGGCCAGCGGCCGGAGCTGCTCAAAAAAGCCGGTTGAGCCCGTCGAACGCAGCGACGCGGTAGGCTTCGGCCATTGTCGGGTAGTTGAAGGTTGTGTTGACGAAGTACTTGATGCTGTTCGCCGGCCCCTTCTGGTTCATGATCGCCTGGCCAATGTGCACGATCTCCGAAGCCTGATAACCGAAGCAGTGCACACCGAGCACTTCCAGCGTTTCGCGGTGGAAGAGAATCTTCAGCATGCCCACTGGCTCGAACGAAATCTGCGCCCGCGCCATGCTTTTGAAGAACGCCTTACCGACTTCATAGGGAATCTTCGCCTGGGTCAGTTCGCGCTCATTCTTGCCGATCGAGCTGATCTCGGGAATGGTGTAGATACCGGTCGGTACGTCATCGACGAAACGCCAGGAGTCATTCTCGACGATGCTGCCCGCTGCCGAGCGGCCTTGGTCATAAGCGGCACTGGCCAGCGACGGCCAACCGATCACATCGCCGGCAGCGTAGATATTGCCGATCTCGGTGCGGTAGTGCTCATCAACCTGGACCTGACCACGACTGTTGGCCTTGAGCCCGATGTTCTCCAGCCCGAGCTTGTCGGTATTACCGGTACGTCCGTTGCTCCAGAGGAATGCGTCTGCCTTGATCTTCTTGCCCGACTTAAGATGCAGGATGACGCCGTTCTCCAGCCCCTCGACCCGCTCGTACTCTTCGTTGTGGCGAATCAGCACGTTGTTGTTGCGCAGGTGATAGCTGAGCGCATCGGAAATCTCGTCATCGAGGAAGCTGAGCAGCTGCTCGCGGTTGTCGATCAGATCGACCAGCACGCCCAGACCGCTGAAGATCGATGCATATTCGCAACCGATGACGCCGGCCCCATAGATGATCATCCGGCGCGGCGTGTGACTGAGAGTAAGAATGGTGTCGCTGTCGTAGATACGCGGGTGATTGAAGTCGATATCAGCCGGTCGATACGGGCGCGAGCCGGTGGCGATGACGAACTGGCTGGCAACCAGCTTTTCCACCATGCCATTGAGGCAGACCACTTCGACGCTCTGCTCATCGGAGAAGCTGGCAGTCCCGAAGAAGGTATCGATGCGGTTACGCGCGTAGTAACTCGTGCGGGAAGTGACCTGCTTGCTGATGACCTTCTCGGCACTCTTCAGCACGTCCGGAAAGGAGAACCAGCGTGGTTCGCCGATCTGGCGGAACAGCGGGTTGGTGTTGTACTGCATGATCTGCCGTACCGAATGGCGCAAGGCCTTGGACGGGATGGTGCCCAGGTGTGTGCAGTTGCCCCCAACCAGCGGACGGTTATCTACCACGGCGACCTTGCGTCCCGCCTTGACGGCATTTATTGCCGCGCCCTCCCCGGCCGGACCGGAACCCAATACCACCAAATCGTAGTTATAGACCGCCATATACACTCCTGAAAACGCAGCGGGAGACGCCGCTGCTGTCAACGAATTCGCCGATGTCCAAAGACGCAAACCAGCCACTTCTTTCAAGCTCTGCGCGCGCCGTGCCCATCAGGAGCCCGGTCAGGCAAGCCCGCTCAGGGCTGCCTGGACGCGCAAAGGTTCACATCAACGCTTGGTGGCGTCGTAGGCGAGATCGGCGTTACCCGCGTTCTTCGCCTCGTTCACTTCTTCGCACTTCTCGCGGCTACCGCCACAGATGGAGCACTCCTTCTCGATGCCCAGATTGGCGATACCCCCGCAGGAACCCGCGATGGGCTTGCGTCCCATGATCACGCCGATGGCCATGCCGAATACCACAAGCAGCATCACCAGAAAAACCAGTAACCAAGTCATTGCTCTACTCCCGCACCGAACAGCTCGTCAAAAGCCTTGGTGCTCGTTGTTACGAAGCCTTGCCCCTCGCGCACGACGAAGAACGCGGCGATCGCATTACGCTCTGCCAGTGCCAGCCCCCGCTCGGGGCCGAGCACCATCAACGCGGTAGACAACCCGTCAGCACGCAAAGTCGATTTATCGATGACCGTCACCGCAGCGAGGTGATGCTCGATCGGTCTGCCGCTTTGCGGGTCCAGGGTATGTGAATAACGCCGGCCGTCCTGCTCGAAATAGTTTCGATAGTCGCCGGAGGTGGATACGCCCAGACCATCGAGTTCGACGATCTTCTGCGCAACCCGCTGGTCATCCCTGGGCGCTTCAATGGCTATGCGCCACGGTGAATCATCGGGCTTGCGGCCCTCAGCCTTGAGCTCGCCAGTGATCTCAACGAGGTAACTCTCTACGCCGAGCGCCTTCAAACGATCGACAACGCGATCAACCGCATAACCGGCAGCAATACTGTTGAAGTCCAGCTGCAGCGCCACCGTCTTGCACAACTGATCGCCATCGATACGTAGATGCCGATGGCCGGTCAACGCCCGCGCAGCCTCGATATCCGCCGCGGATGGAACCTGTTCGGCACGACCTTGCGGACCGAAGCCCCAAAGGTTCAGCAATGGCTCGAGTGTAAGATCGAACGCGCCATCGCTGTCGGCCGATAGCTGATCGCCCGCTGCGACCAATTCGCGCACCGTATCCGGCATCGACTCGCAGCTTCCGGCGGGCAGCGCATTGAAGCGCTCGACATCGGAATCGCTTCGGTAGGTGGACAGCTGTTTGTCGATGTCGCCGAGAATGGCCTCGACTTCACCGTGCAGCTCCTCCCTGGACGGGACGTCGCCGCTGCTTACGTACTTGACGGTATAGGTGCTGCCCATCGTTGGGCCGCTGATGACCTCGACCCTGTCCTGAAACAGACAGCCCGTCAGGGCTGCCGCGAGAGCGACAGCGATGACGGGCCGGAGGTACACGACAGCATGGAGAGCCTGCAGTGACGCTCGGGTCATGCTAGCCGCCGAAGTCGTCGAGCAGAATATTCTCCGGCTCGACGCCGAGGTCGGTGAGCATCTTGATCACCGATGCGTTCATCATGGGCGGCCCGCACATGTAGAACTCGCAATCTTCCGGAGCCGGATGATCCTTCAGATAGTTCTCGTACAGCACGTTGTGGATAAAGCCGGTCGGACCATCCCAGTTATCTTCCGGCAGCGGATCGGACAGGGCCAGATGCCATTGGAAGTTCGGATTCTCCGCCTGCAACTGGTCGTACTCTTCCACGTAGAATGCCTCGCGCATGGAGCGCGCGCCATACCAGAAGCTCATCTTGCGCTTGGACTTGAGACGCTTGAGCTGGTCGAAGATGTGCGAGCGCATCGGTGCCATCCCCGCGCCACCGCCGATGAAGACCATCTCGGCGTCGGTGTCCTTGGCGAAAAACTCGCCGAACGGTCCGTAAACGGTGATCTTGTCGCCCGGCTTCAGGCTGAAGACATAGGATGACATCTTGCCCGGCGGAATATCGTCACGGCCTGGCGGCGGTGAGGCGATACGGATGTTGAACTTCACCAGGCCACGCTCTTCCGGATAGTTCGCCATGGAGTAGGCGCGAATGACGGTCTCGTCGCACTTCGACACGTACTTCCACTGGTCGAACTTGTCCCAGTCGCCGCGATACTCTTCCTGAATGTCGAAGTCCCGGTAACGCACTTCATGCGGCGGGCACTCGAGCTGCACATAACCACCAGCGCGGAAGTCGACGTTCTCGCCTTCCGGCAGCTTGAGTGTCAGTTCCTTGATGAAGGTCGCGACGTTCGGATTGGACTCAACGGTGCATTCCCACTTCTTCACGCCGAAGACTTCTTCCGGCACTTCGATCTTCATGTCCGCCTTGACCGGAGTCTGGCAGGACAGGCGCCAGCCCTCGCCCGCCTCGCGACGGGTGAAGTGCGACTCCTCGGTAGGCAGCATCTCGCCACCACCGCTCTCGACGATGCACTTGCACTGCGCGCAGGTACCGCCGCCACCACAGGCTGACGAGAGGAAGATGTTGTTGGCGGCCAGAGTCTGCAGCAACTTGCCACCGGCGGGCACGGTAATCGTACGCTCACCGTTGATTTCGATTGACACGTCACCGCTGGATACCAGCTTGGCGCGTGCAGCCAGGATGATCACCACCAGCGCAAGCACGATGGCGGTGAACATACCGATGGCGAGGAAAATTTCGTAACTCATCAGTTCGTTCCGTCCTTACAGCTGTACGCCAGAGAAAGACATGAAGCCCAGCGACATCAGTCCGATGGTGATGAAGGTGATACCCAACCCCTGCAACCCATCCGGAACATCGCTGTACTTCAGTTTCTCGCGAATACCGGCCAGCAAAGCAATGGCCAGCGCCCAGGATGCGCCGGAGCCGAACCCGTAGACGACACTCTCGCCCAGGTTGTAGTCACGCTCGACCATGAACAAAGTGCCGCCCATGATGGCGCAGTTCACGGTGATCAGCGGCAGGAATACGCCCAGTGCGTTGTAGAGGCTAGGTACGTACTTATCCAGCAGCATTTCCAAGATTTGCACAATGGCCGCGATCACGCCGATATAGCTGAGCAGACCGAGAAAGCTCAGGTCCACATCTGGCAATCCTGCCCAGGACAAAGCTCCGGCTTTCAGCAGGTAGGTGTAGATCAGGTTGTTGGCAGGCACGGTAATGGCCTGCACCACGATGACCGCGATACCCAGGCCAATGGCGGTTTCCACCTTCTTGGAAATCGCGATGAAGGTACACATGCCAAGGAAGAACGCCAGGGCCATGTTCTCGATGAACACGGCACGGACGAACAGGCTGATGTAATGCTCCATTAGTAAGCCTCCTTGTTCGAGACTTGCGGCGCCATCTTGAAGGCAGGCTTTTCGACCTGCTCCTTCTTCCAGGCACGAATGCCCCAGATGAACAGGCCGATCAGGAAGAATGCCGAAGGCGGCAGCAGCATCATGCCGTTGGGCTGATACCAACCGCCGTCGTTGACGACGGGCAGAATGGTGTAACCCATCAGTTTGCCAGCACCAGTCAGCTCGCGAATGAAGCCGAGTGCAATCAGCATGGCGCTATAGCCCAGCCCGTTGCCGATACCGTCGAAGAACGACAGCATTGGCGGGTTCTGCATGGCAAACGCTTCCGCACGCCCCATCACGATGCAGTTGGTGATGATCAGACCGACGAACACCGAGAGCTGCTTGGACAGCGAGAACGCGTAGGCCTTGAGCACCTGATCCACCAGGATCACCAGCGAGGCGATGATCACCATCTGCACGATCATGCGGATCGAGTTGGGGATCTGGCTGCGGATCATCGAGATGAACAGGTTGGAAAACGCCACCACCAGGGTCAGCGCGACAGACATCACCAGCGCTGTGTTCAGGTTGGAGGTGACGGCCAGCGCCGAGCAGATTCCGAGAATCTGCAGGCCGATGGGGTTGTTATTGAAGATCGGATTGAGCAGAACTTCTTTGACAGTGGGTTGCGACATGATCAAGCCTCCCCAGCGCGCAGATTAGCGATAAATGGACCGAAGCCGTTCTCGCCCAACCAGAAGTGCAACAGCGAGTTGACGCCGTTGCTGGTCAGGGTCGCACCGGCCAGGGCATCGACCTGGTGGTCGGCTTTCGGGCTCTGAGGGTCGGCACCGCCCTTGACGATCTGCACCGCCAGTTTGCCGTTGTCGTCGTACAGTTCCTTGCCGGGCCACATGCCGCGCCACTTCGGATTGTCGACCTCACCGCCAAGGCCCGGGGTTTCACCGTGCTGGTAGAAGCCGAAGCCGGCAACGGTATTCAGGTCACCCTCGACTGCCATGAAGCCATAGAGCGTCGACCAGAGACCGTAGCCACGAACCGGCAGGATCAGCGTATCGATCTCGCCCTCGCCCTGCCCTTCGACGATATAAACGGTGCTGTAACGCTCGCGACGCTTGATCGAGGCAATATCCTGCTCCCCAGGCAGCGCCTGGGACAGCGCAGGGTCCTTGGCAGCGGCGAGCGGATCGAAGGTCTTGGCTTCGAATTCATCGCTGAACTTGCCGGTTTCCAGATCGACCAGACGGGCGACGATGCGCTCGTTGAACAACTGCTTGACCTGATTACCGGACATGCCCGCCTCGCCCAGACCGGCGATCGCCAGGATGCTGCGCTGCTTGTCCAGCAGACGGTTTTCCTGCTGAGTCGGGCGAAGCGCCACGGCGGCGCCAGCCACGAAGATGGAGCACACCAGGCAGACCAACAGGGCTACCGTCAGCGTGCGAACGGTGGATTCTTTCTGACTAGACATTACGTGCCAGCCTCCGCTTGATATTGGCCTGAATGACGAAATGGTCAATCAGCGGCGCACACAGGTTGGCGAACAGGATCGCCAGCATCATGCCTTCCGGGAAGGCGGGGTTGACCACGCGGATCAGCACGACCATCACACCGATCAGGATGCCGAACACCCACTTGCCGGTATTGGTCATGGAGGCCGACACCGGGTCGGTCGCCATGAAGATCATGCCGAAGGCGAAGCCACCGACGACCATGTGCCAGTACCAGGGCATGCCGAACAGCGGGTTGGTGTCGGAACCGATCAGGTTGAACAGGAAGCTCAGACCGATCATGCCGAGCATCACACCGGAAACGATGCGCCAGGAGGCAATCTTGCTACCGATCAGGATCACGCCGCCGATGAAGATCGCCAGCGTGCTGGTTTCACCGATCGAGCCATGAATGGTACCGACGAAGGCGTCCATCCAGGTGATGCCGTTGTCGATCACGTTTTCGATACCGCCGACGAAACCGAGGCTCAGCGCAGTTGCGCCGGCATAGCCATCGACCGCAGTCCAGACGCCGTCACCGGACATCTGTGCCGGGTAGGCGAAGAACAGGAACGCCCGCGCAGTAAGCGCCGGGTTCAGGAAGTTCTTGCCGGTACCACCGAAGATTTCCTTGCCGATTACCACGCCGAAGCTGATACCCAGCGCGACCTGCCACAGCGGAATGCTCGGCGGCAGGATCAGGGCGAACAACACGGACGTAACGAAGAAGCCCTCGTTGACCTCGTGCTTGCGGATCGAAGCGAACAGCACTTCCCAGAACCCACCGACGATGAAGGTCACCGCGTAGATCGGAAGGAAGTAGGCTGCGCCCTGGATGAAGTTATCCCAGAGACTGTTCGGATCGAAGCCCGCCAGTGCGCCGATCAGACCGAAGCGCCAGCCTTCCTGAGCTGCGAGCAGATCAGGGCTCTGCGCGAAGATCAGGTTGGCCTGGTAGCCGGTGTTCCACATGCCGAAGAACATCGCCGGGAAGGTACACATCCAGACGGTGATCATCATGCGCTTGAGGTCGATGCCGTCGCGCACGTGGGCCGTGGTCTTGGTGACGCTGCCGGGACGATAGAGGAAGGTGTCGGCCGCTTCGTAAAGCGCGTACCACTTCTCGTACTTGCCGCCTTTTTCGAAATGATGCTCGATCTTGTCGAGGAATGCGCGAATGCCCATGCCTTAACCCTCCTTCTCGATGCGGGTCAGATTGTCCCGCAGGATCGGGCCGTATTCGTATTTCCCGGCACAGACATAGCTGCACAGCGCCAGATCTTCTTCATCCAGCTCCAGGCAACCGAGTTTCTGCGCCACTTCGGTGTCACCCACGATCAGTGCACGCAGCAACTGGGTCGGCAGGACGTCCAGCGGCATGACCTCTTCGTAGTTACCTACCGGCACCATCGCCCGTGGGCTGCCGTTGGTGGAGGTAGAGAAGGCGAACTTCTTGCCGGCCATCAGCTTGGAGATATAGATATTGAGGATCGAATGCTTGTCGACGCCCGGGCGCATGTAATGGAGCATCTCGCGCTCCTTGCCCTCACGCAGGCAGGAAACCTGCTGGTGGTAGCGACCAAGGTAGGTGAACGCACCATGGGCGGTACGACCACCCAGCAGCGAGCCGGAAACGACGCGATTGGCTCCGGGTTGCAGCTCACCAGCGGTCAGTTCGTCGAGGTTGGCACCGAGACGGGCACGTACCAGACGTGGCTGCTCGACCACCGGGCCGGCCAGGGCGACAACGCGCTCCACCGACAAACGCCCACTGGTGAACAGCTTGCCCACGGCAATCACGTCCTGATAACCGATGGTCCAGACGCTTTTGCTGGCGCTTACCGGGTCGAGGAAATGGATGTGGGTACCAGCCAGCCCGGCAGGATGCGGACCGTTGAAGCTTTCGACCTGAACCTTGGCCAGGGACTCGCCTGGCAACGAGGCATTTGGCGCCTTGCACAGGAACACCTTGGCCAGATTAGTCAGGACCTTGAGTCCGGCTTCAAAGGCTTCAGGCTGTTCAGCGATGATGATCGCCGGATCGGCTGCCAGCGGATGCGTGTCGATCGCGGTCACGAAAATCGAGGCAGGCGTGGCATCGACGGCCGGCACCTTGCTGAACGGGCGCGTGCGCAGCGCGGTCCACAGGCCTGACTGCTGCAGGTTTTCACGCACCTGCTCGCCGCTCAGACCATCCAGCTGGGCTGGCGAATAGCTCGTGAAGGTGACCTCTTCATCGCCCTCGAGGTCGATGACCACCGATTGCAGCACGCGCTTTTCGCCGCGGTGAACTGCACTGATGACACCGGCGCCGGGCGCGGTGTAATGCACGCCTTCGGACTTCTTGTCGGAAAAAAGGATCTGCCCCAGCTTAACCCGATCACCGACCTGAACAGCCATGGTTGGCTTCATGGTCGGATAGTCGAAGCCGACGACGGCGACGCTGCGCACGGGCCTGCCGGCCTCGATACGCTGCGCCGGCGCACCGGCTATGGGCAAATCAAGCCCTCGTTTTATATTGATCATCGGTTTGCCTAACCACTGATT
This sequence comes from Stutzerimonas kunmingensis, assembly GCF_014764705.1. GTDB lineage: Bacteria > Pseudomonadota > Gammaproteobacteria > Pseudomonadales > Pseudomonadaceae > Stutzerimonas. The sequence continues at coordinate 74,599 of NZ_JACXXG010000005.1, read as the reverse complement.
TTAGAAAGCTTTTTTTGCAGGCCCAGCGGCATGGCGCAAAGTAGGATTGCGCCGCGCGCGCCAATACGTTATTGACGCGACACCATGTCGCGGACCCAGGTAAAAAATCCGCCCGATTATAGAGGTCGCGGACCTTGACTGACCACCCAAGCATTGCGGATTTTTGACTCGAAACAAGAGAAGCAAAATTAGCGGCGCACGAAATCGAGCCGACCGCTCGGCCGCTCAACCCCGGCAGCTCGCGCTATTACTACCGCCCAGAAACGCGAAACGGGAGCCGAGGCTCCCGTTTCGATTTCACCGTCCGCAGCGTTTAGCGCGGGAAGGCTGGCGGGTTAACCCCTGCCATGTCTTCCATCACCCGCACGACCTGACAGCTGTAGCCGAACTCGTTGTCGTACCAGACGTAAAGCACGACACGGTTGTCGTTGCAAATGGTCGCTTCGGCATCCACCACGCCAGCATGGCGCGATCCGACGAAATCAGTGGATACAACTTCCTGAGAGTTGACGAAGTCGATCTGTTTCTGCAGATCCGAGTGCATGGCCATCTGGCGCAGGTACTCGTTGATCTCTTCGCGACTGGTGGCCTTCTCCAGGTTCAGGTTGAGAATTGCCATGGACACGTTCGGCGTAGGGACGCGGATCGCGTTGCCAGTCAGCTTGCCTTTAAGCACCGGCAGTGCCTTGGCTGCAGCGGTGGCGGCACCCGTTTCGGTGATCACCATGTTCAGCGCAGCGCTGCGACCACGACGACTGCCCTTGTGGAAGTTGTCGATCAGGTTCTGGTCGTTGGTGTACGAATGCACCGTTTCCACGTGACCGTTGACGATGCCGTACTGATCGTTCACCGCCTTGAGCACCGGCACGATGGCGTTGGTGGTGCAGGATGCGGCGGAGATGATCTTGTCATCGGCGGTGATGTCGCCATGGTTGATGCCATGCACGATATTCTTCAGCTCACCCTTGCCCGGCGCGGTCAATACGACGCGAGCAACACCCGGGCACTTGAGGTGCTGACCCAGGCCTTCAGCGTCACGCCACTTGCCAGTGTTGTCGACAAGCAGCGCGTTCTCGATGCCGTACTGGGTGTAATCCACCGAGGACGGATCGTTGGAGTAGATCACCTGAATCAGGTTGCCGTTGGCGGTGATGGTGCTGTTCTCTTCGTCGATGGTGATGGTGCCATCGAAAGGACCATGCACCGAGTCGCGACGCAGCAGGCTGGCACGCTTGACCAGATCGTTGTCCGCGCCCTTGCGCACGACGATGGCGCGCAGGCGCAGGCCGTCGCCACCACCGGTTTTCTCGATCAGGATACGCGCCAGCAGACGGCCGATACGGCCGAACCCGTAGAGAACCACGTCAGTGCCTTTGTGACCAGCTGCGGCGTGACGCTTGTCGGCCACCTCAGCCAGCTCTTCACGGACGAACTGCTCGAGATTGCGACCGTTGCCCACTTCCTTGTACTTGGCGACCAGCTTGCCCAGGTCCACCGAAGCGGCGCCCAGGTTCATTTCGCTCATCGTCTTGAGGATCTGGAAGGTGTCGTGCACCGACAGCTCGGTTTCGTCGGCGATGCGGTGACGGGCGAAACGGTGTGCCTTGAGGATGGCGATCACCGAACGATTGATCAGGCCACGGCCGTAGATCGAAGTCACCACGTTGTTGTTGCGATACAGCTGACCAATCAGCGGAATCATCGCTTCGGCGAGCGCTTCGCGGTCAATCCATTCACCAAGACACTGGTCGGGCTTCTGAGTCACGGGCAGTTCCTTCCAACATGTAGGGGCTGAGAAAAGGGGCTACATTATGACGGCGCACCCTAGCGCCGGCAATCTGCAGCGGACGAAACACTGACAGCCAAGCGCCTCGATAGTTACAATCCCGGCGGCCTATTTTTTGATCGGAGCCACGCCCACTCGTGTCCGTCTTGCGCCTTCCCCCCCTGCCTGCCGCCAGCGGCAAGCAACATTGGGGCAATCTTCCAGGAGCTGCGCTAAGCCTGGCGATTGCCGAAGCAGCCAGCAACGCCAAACGCTTCACGCTCCTGCTCACTGCCGACAGCCAGAGCGCCGAGCGCCTGCAGGAAGAACTCGCCTTCTTCGCGCCACAGCTGGCGGTATTGCATTTTCCTGACTGGGAAACGCTGCCCTACGACATCTTCTCGCCGCACCAGGACATCGTCTCCCAGCGTATTGCCGCCCTCTACCAACTACCGGAGCTGAGCCACGGCGTGCTGGTAGTGCCGATCACCACCGCCCTACACAGGCTAGCGCCAAAGCGCTTCCTGCTGGGTTCGAGCCTGGTGCTGGACGTCGGGCAGAAGCTGGATGTGGAGCAGATGCGCCTGCGCCTGGAAGCAGCCGGCTATCGCTGCGTGGACACCGTGTACGAGCACGGCGAGTTCGCCGTGCGCGGCGCGTTGATCGACCTGTTCCCCATGGGCAGCCCCCTGCCCTACCGCATCGACCTGTTCGATGACGAGATCGAGACACTGCGCACCTTCGATCCGGAGAACCAGCGCTCGATCGACAAGGTCGAGTCGATCCGCCTGTTGCCAGCACGCGAGTTCCCCCTGAAGAAGGAGGCAGTCACCGGCTTCCGCGCGCGTTTTCGCGAGCGTTTCGACGTCGACTTCCGCCGCTGCCCGATCTACCAGGACCTCTCTACCGGCATCACCCCAGCGGGCATCGAGTATTACCTACCGCTGTTCTACGAAGAAACCGCGACGCTTTTCGACTACCTGCCTGAAGACAGCCAGGTGTTCTCCCTGCCCGGCATCGAGCAGGCCGCCGAGCAGTTCTGGAGCGACGTTCGCAATCGCTACGAAGAACGCCGCGTCGACCCCGAGCGACCGCTGCTGCCGCCGGCCGAACTGTTCATGCCGGTGGAGGACTGCTTCGCTCGGCTCAAGCTCTGGCCGCGTGTGGTCGCCAGCCAACAGGATGTCGAGCCTGGCATCGGCCGCGAACGCTTCACCGCGCAGGCCCTGCCGGAACTGGCAATCGAGGCCAAGGCGAGCGAACCGCTGGGCAAGCTACGACGCTTCCTCGACGAATATGCCGGGCGTGTGCTGTTTACTGCCGAATCAGCCGGCCGCCGCGAAGTATTGCTGGAGCTGCTCGCCCGTCTGAAGCTGCGCCCGCAAGAAGTCGAAGGCTGGGAGGAATTCCTCGCCAGCCAGGAGCGCCTGGCGATCACCATCGCTCCGCTCGACGAAGGCCTGCAACTGGACGACGTCGCACTGGTTGCGGAAAGCCCGCTGTTCGGTCAGCGCGTCATGCAGCGCCGGCGACGCGAGAAGAGTCGCGACGGTGGCGAGAACGTCATCAAGAACCTCACCGAGCTGCGCGAAGGCTCGCCGGTGGTGCACATCGATCACGGTGTCGGTCGCTACCAGGGCCTGGTTACCCTGGAGATCGAAGGCCAGGCGCAGGAATTCCTGCTGCTGCAGTACGCCGAGGACGCCAAGCTCTACGTACCGGTCGCCAGCCTGCACCTGATCGCCCGCTATACAGGCAGCGACGACGCGCTCGCGCCACTGCACCGGCTCGGCTCGGAAACCTGGCAGAAAGCCAAGCGTAAGGCGGCCGAGCAGGTCCGCGATGTCGCGGCCGAGCTGCTGGATATTTACGCCCGCCGCGCCGCACGCGAGGGTTATGCCTTCAAGGACCCGCAGGTCGACTACGAGACGTTCGCCGCAGGCTTTCCGTTCGAAGAGACGCCCGATCAGCAGGCCGCCATCGACGCGGTACGCGAGGACCTGCTGTCGGCCAAGCCGATGGATCGTCTGGTCTGTGGTGACGTCGGCTTTGGCAAGACCGAGGTGGCCATGCGCGCCGCCTTCATCGCCGTCCATGGCGGCCGGCAGGTTGGCGTACTGGTGCCGACCACCCTGCTCGCTCAGCAGCACTACAACAGCTTCCGCGACCGCTTCGCCGACTGGCCAGTGCGGGTCGAGGTGATGAGCCGCTTCAAGTCCGCCAAGGAAGTGCAGAACGCTATCGCCGAGCTTGCCGAGGGCAAGATCGATATTCTCATCGGCACCCACAAGCTACTGCAGGATGACGTCAAGTTCAGCAACCTGGGCCTGGTCATCATCGACGAGGAACACCGTTTCGGCGTGCGCCAGAAGGAACAGCTCAAGGCATTGCGCAGCGAAGTGGACATTCTCACGCTGACCGCCACGCCGATTCCACGCACGCTGAACATGTCCATCGCCGGCATGCGCGACCTGTCGATCATCGCCACGCCGCCGGCGCGCCGGCTGTCGGTTCGCACCTTCGTCATGGAACAGCAGAACACCGTGATCAAGGAGGCGCTGCTGCGCGAGCTGTTGCGCGGCGGCCAGGTCTATTACCTGCACAACGATGTGAAGACCATCGAGAAATGCGCCGCCGACCTGCAGGCACTGGTGCCGGAGGCACGCGTCGCGATCGGCCACGGGCAAATGCGCGAGCGTGACCTCGAACAGGTCATGAGCGACTTCTACCACAAGCGTTTCAACGTGCTGGTGGCCTCGACCATTATCGAAACCGGCATCGACGTGCCGAGTGCCAACACCATCATCATCGAGCGCGCCGACAAGTTCGGCCTTGCGCAGCTGCACCAGCTGCGTGGCCGGGTCGGGCGCAGTCACCACCAGGCCTATGCCTATCTGCTGACCCCGACCCGCAAGGCAATGACCGATGACGCGCAGAAGCGTCTGGAGGCCATCGCCAATGCCCAGGACCTCGGTGCAGGCTTTGTACTCGCCACCCACGACCTGGAAATCCGCGGCGCCGGCGAGCTGCTCGGCGAGGGCCAGAGCGGGCAGATCCAGGCGGTTGGCTTCACCCTTTATATGGAAATGCTCGAGCGCGCGGTCAAAGCGATCCGCAAGGGCGAGCAGCCGAATCTGGAGCAGCCGCTCGGCGGCGGGCCGGAAATCAACCTGCGCCTGGCAGCCCTGATCCCGGAAGACTACCTGCCGGATGTGCATGCCCGCCTGATCCTCTACAAGCGCATTGCCAATGCGGCCGACGAAGACGGGCTGAAAGAACTGCAGGTGGAGATGATCGACCGCTTCGGCCTGCTACCGGAACCGACGAAGAACCTGGTGCGCCTGACACTGCTCAAGCTGCAGGCGGAAAAGCTCGGCATTACCAAGATCGACGCAGGCCCGCAGGGTGGGCGCATCGAGTTCTCAGCCGACACCTCGGTCGACCCGATGGTGCTGATCAAGCTGATCCAGAGCCAGCCGAATCGCTACAAGTTCGAAGGCGCCACGCTGTTCAAATTCCAGGTGCCGATGGAACGCCCGGAGGAACGCTTCAATACGCTGGAAGCGCTGCTCGAGCGGCTGGCGCCCAACGAGCAAGGATCGTAGATGCCACTTCGCTATCTGGTCTTGCTGCTGACGCTGCTGGCGCCTCAGGCTCACGCCGAGGCGCTATATCGCGTCGAGCTGATCCTGTTTCGCCACGCCCCGCCACTGGAAGCCAGCCAGCACGCGCCCTACGACTGGGCCGATAGTGCGCAGGTGCTGGACAGGCGCGCCGAACGCCAGCCAGCCCTCGAGCATGTCGCCGCCAGGCTTACGCCGGACCAGGGCTACCAGGTACTGATGCAACGCGCCTGGCAGCAAGCAGTCAGCGAAGATGCGCCGACCATTGCACTGCACCAGGGGCAACGCCAATTCGAGCACTACCCGATTCAGGGTCTGCTGAGGGTCAGACCCGGGCGCTATATGCAGACTGACATGACCTTCTGGGTGAACCGCTTCGGCGAGTACGGCCAACTGCTCGCCAGCGAGCGTCTGACGCAGCGCGTTCGCCTGGTCCCTGGGCGTCTGACCTACATCGACCATGGCAGCCTCGGGCTGCTGATCGAACTGAAACCACTATGAGCATTTCGCGCCGATATCCGGCCGGTAGCCGGCTGGCCTGCCTTGCCGCACTCCGGCACAGAGGGCCCGGCAGATGAGCCCTCCGCTGGCACCTCGCGACGAACGGCTGATCGACGATCTGCCGCCCGTGCCGCTGCTCAGTCTCGGCAGTCATCTGGCAATCAACTACCAGCCGGGTAACCAGCGCATGGTCAGCGACCATCAGCACCGCGCCGGCCTGTCGTTTCTCTATGGGGACGCGCGCATCCACGGCAAGCGCGACGGCGAACGTGTCCGCCATCTGGTCGGCAACGAGCTACAGCTGATCGCACGCCATCCCCAAGCCGAACAGGCGCTGCGCAGACAGCTTGAACAGCTGGGCTTCCGGCCGGCGCTGCGCCAGAGCCTGGCGCTGCCGAAGGAGTCGGCGGAGATGTTCCAGCTGCCCGGCGAAGATGCCTGGCTCAGGTTCGTTCAGCAGCAACTGCCCGAACTGCGCCGACAAGGCTGGCAGATCGATATCCATCCCGGCTTCGCCTACGACCTGACCGCCATCGACAGCTGGTACGCGCAGATCGACGAGTCAGCTGATGAGGACTGGTTCGATCTCGATCTCGGCATCATCGTCAACGGGCAGCGTATCGGCATGCTGCCGATCCTGTTGCGGCTGATCCGCCAGAACCCTCAATTGCTCAGCCCTCGCGCCATCGCGCTGCGTAGCGATGAGGAGCAGCTGCGCGTGCAACTGGACCGGCCGGGACAACACGACAAGCAGGCGCTGCACGTGACGCTACCGCTGGGGCGCATCAAGCCGATTCTGGCCACCCTCGGCGAGCTCTACATGCGCGAGCAGATGGATGGGCCATCGCTGCGTATGAGCAAGGCCGACGGCGCGCGCCTGGCCGGGCTCGACAGCCTGGCACCGCAATGGAAAGGCGGTGAACGACTGCGTGAGTTCGCCGGGCGCCTGCGCAACCCTGATATCAAGGCCTGCCCGCCCCCAACCGGGCTCGCTGGCAAACTGCGGCCCTACCAGCAGCAGGGCCTGGTCTGGATGCAGACGCTGCGTGAGCTGGGCGCCGGCGGCATCCTCGGCGACGACATGGGCCTGGGCAAGACGCTACAGAGCCTTGCCCACATCCTCGCCGAAAAGCAGGCAGGACGGCTCGATCGTCCGGCGCTGGTGGTGATGCCGACCAGCCTGATTCCCAACTGGCAGGACGAGGCCAGCCGTTTCGCCCCGCAGCTACGGGTATTGACGCTCAAGGGCAGCACCCGGCAGAAACACTTCGGCGAACTTGGCGAGCACGATCTACTGCTGACCAGCTATGCGCTGCTGACGCGCGACATAGCCGCACTGCGTGAGCAGCCGCTGCACCTACTCATTCTCGACGAGGCGCAGCACATCAAGAACCCGTCCGGCAAAGCGGCCCAGGCCGTACGCGAAATGCAGACCCGGCAGCGCCTGTGCCTGACCGGCACACCGCTGGAGAATCACCTCGGCGAGCTCTGGTCGCTATTCCACTTCCTCATGCCCGGGTGGCTTGGAGACGCCAAAAGCTTCACCCAGGAGTACCGCAATCCGATCGAAAAACACGGCGACGATGCACGACTGGCGCACCTGCGCGCCCGCATTCGGCCGTTCCTGTTGCGGCGCACCAAGGAACAGGTAGCCACTGAGCTGCCGGCCAAGAACGAGTTCGTCCACTGGGTCGAACTGAATGACGTCCAGCGCGAGGTCTACGAGACCTTGCGGCTGGCAATGGATCGCAAGGTGCGCGACGAGATCGAGCGCAAGGGACTCGCGCGCAGCCAGATGGTCATCCTCGAGGCGCTGCTCAAGCTGCGTCAGGTCTGCTGCGACCTGCGCCTGCTGAAGGGTGAGCCGGCACGAGCCGCACGCGGCAGCAGCTCCGGCAAGCTCGACAGCCTGCTGGAGATGCTCGACGAGCTGATGAGCGAAGGCCGGCGGGTGCTGCTGTTTTCCCAGTTCACCTCGATGCTGGCGTTGATCGAGCAGGCGCTGCACAAGCGCGGCATCGAGTACGTCAAGCTGACGGGTGAGACCGATGATCGACGCACACCGGTCGAGCGCTTCCAGGCCGGCGAAGTGCCGCTGTTCCTGATCAGCCTGAAGGCCGGTGGCACCGGGCTCAACCTGACGGCGGCGGATACGGTGATCCACTACGATCCCTGGTGGAATCCCGCTGCGGAGAACCAGGCGACCGACCGCGCCTATCGCATCGGCCAGGACAAGCCGGTCTTCGTCTATCGTCTTATTAGCCGCGGCACCGTCGAGGAGCGCATCCGCGAGTTGCAGGCGCGCAAGGCCGAACTCGCGGCAGGTGTACTCGAAGGTGCAGTCGACGGCAGCTTGCAGCTTGGCGAACGCGACATCGACGCCCTGTTCGCACCGCTACCCTGACGCTATGGCGGCATGCAAACTTGTGACACCGGCGAGTGCAGCAGTTTGCGCTTTGCCAGATCATCGCCACCTCGCTTACGTTTCCGTCCCGAGGCGCCCCGCCGCCTCCACGATCACTGGCATCGGTTACAAAAGGAACCGCACCATGAGTCTCTACGAGATCGCCTTTTCCGGCCAACTGCTCCCGGGCGCCAAGCTCGAGCAGGTCGAGGCCAACCTGACCAAGCTGTTCCAGGCCGACGCCCAGCGTATCGCGCTGCTGTTCTCCGGCCGGCGCATCGTGATCAAGCAGAATCTGGACTTCGCCGCGGCCGAAAAATATCGCCAGGCGATGGAGCGTGCCGGCGCGCAGGTAGAACTCAAACCGCTGCCCGTCGATGTGGAGGAAATCGAACTGGCGCCGCCTCCGGCATCGACGGCGACCAGCGCGGCCAGCACCGAGAGCAGCGCAGGAAAAACGAGCGACGCCCCGGCCACACTCAAGGTGACGCCGCGTGACGAATACATGGCGGCCTTCGCCGACGTCGAGGCACCGGACTTCGGTATTGCGCCGATCGGTGTCGACCTGCAGGACGCCCGGCCCGAGCCAGAGGCGCCGCGCGTGGACCTTTCTCAGTTCAGCCTTGCCCCGGTGGGAAGCGACATGGGCGAAAAGCCGCGCGACACCACCGCCGTGGTGCCGGATATATCGCATCTGAAGCTGCAGGACTGACGGGCACACGTTCGGGAGTGAGCGCCGCAGAGATTCCTCAGGCGCTCAGCTTCAGACCAACCAGCCCAGCCAGCAACAGCAGCACGCTCACCAGCCGCGCGGGCGAGGCGCTTTCGCCGAAGATGAGAATGCCCAGCAGCACGGTACCCAATGCGCCGATACCGACCCAGATGCCGTAGGCCGTACCCACCGGCAGAACCTGCATGGCACGCGCGAGCAGGAAAAAGCTGCCAGCCATGGCCGCTATGGTGAACACGCTGGGTAGCGGGCGGGTGAAGCCTTCGGAAGCCTTGAGGCCAATGGCCCAACCCACTTCCAGAAGGCCGGCTACGATCAGCATGATCCAGGCCGAATGCATGACGATGACTCCATCAACTGCAGGGCCGTCCCCGCACGATTCGACATGCCAGCGGGTCGTCCCGCGGCGGACGCGACCCTAGCACAGCGGCGCACTGTTTTGGACCACTCGCAGCGTCCGTCGATCGCAGGTTTACTGATTGCTGAACGGAGATCGATGTTGGTCCCATGCTCCAGCGTGGAACCATCAGCAGCTCCCGTGTCGGCGCCGGAGCGTGGGCATGGTCATCAAAGATGTAGCCGATGCGGTCCCATCGCGAATGCCACGCGGTGGATGGGTGAAGCGTCATCCACCCTACGAACCACCCCGTAGGGTGGAAAACTGCGAAGCATTTTCCACCTTGGATTGGCGGCAGATGAACACTCAGCCCTACGCCGCCTCATGCCCGCGGGCCGCTTCGCTGAGGTAGAACCAGGCGGGACGGTCCAGCTCTAATTCAGCGCCCAGCAGCGCCTCCTCGATACGTTCCCAGCGCAGGCTGCCGAGGATCGGCAACGGGCTGCCGGGCAATTCCCGAAGCCAGGCCAGCGCCACCTGATTGGCCGTTGCGCCCCGATCAGCGGCGACTTCCTCGAGCGCACTGCGCAGTCGCTCGCCGAAACGCCCACCGGCCATCGGCGACCAGGCCAGCACTTGCAGACCCGCGGCCTGCAAGGCATGCAAACCGCCGTCCCATACCCCTTGCTGGGCCTGCAGCGAGAGTTCGATCTGGTTGCAGCGCAGCGGCACGCGTTGCGCCAATGCCTGGCAATGCAACACCCCGGCGTTTGACAGCCCTACCCAGCCGACCTTGCCGCTGGCGATCAGGTCGTTCAGCGTGTCCGCCACCTCGTCGACCTGCAACAGCGGGTCCGGCCGGTGCAACAGAAAACCGTCTAGCCGCTCAACACCCAGCCGCGTCAGGCTGCCGTCCACCGCCTGGCGCAGATAGCGGGCGCTGGAGTCGTAGTGCTTGACCCGCCAGCGCGAACAATCCTGCCCGGCCGGTACGATGTCGGCCTTGCCGATGATCTGCAGGCGCTGACGCAGCCCCGGCGCCTGACGCAGGGCCACGCCGAAGTGCGCCTCGCAGCGCCCGCCAGCATAGATATCGGCATGGTCGAAACCGTTCAGCCCGCGCTCGACGCAGCGTTCGATGAACGCCAGCAGTGCCTGGGGTTCACCCAGCTCGGGGTATTCCAGCAGGCGCATCATGCCCAGCAACAGCGGCTGGGCGAGCACGGGCGAGGCCATGGCAAGGCTCCGTCAGAAGATGTAATCGGTGGTCAGGAAGCCCGAGCGACGCTCCCGGATGATGGTGTCAACCAACTGCTTGTTGGCCTCGTTGAAACGGGTCGCCACAAGGGTGCGGATGGAGAACACCCGCAGCGCATCGTGTACCGACAGCGTTCCCTCGGCCGAATTCTTGCGGCCGTTGAACGGATAGCTATCCGGCCCGCGCTGGCACTGGGCATTGATGTTGATGCGACCGACCTGGTTGACGAAGGCATCGACCAGCTCGCCGACCTGCGCCGGATCGTTGCCGAAGATCGACAGCTGCTGGCCGTAATCGGAGGCGGTCACATAGTCGATCACTTCCTGCAGGTCGCGGTACGGCACTACGGGCACCAGCGGGCCGAACTGCTCTTCGTGATAGACACGCATGGACGAATCAACCGGGCTCAGCACCGCCGGATGAAAGAAGGTCTGGTGCGACTCGCCGCCGCCGGCATTGATCACCCGCGCACCCTTGGCCACGGCGTCTTCGAGCACGGCATGCAGATAATCGGTCTTGCCCGGCTCGGGCAGCGGCGTCAGCGCCACGCCCGGCTCCCAGGGCATGCCCGGCTTGAGCGCGTTGACCCGCGCAGCGAAGCGTTCGAGGAAACCATCGAGCACCGCCTCGTGCACGAAGAGAATCTTCAATGCCGTGCAACGCTGGCCATTGAACGACAGCGCGCCGGTCACGGCCTCTTCCACCGCGTTGTCCAGATCGACCTGCGGCAGGACGATGCCCGGGTTCTTCGCGTCCAGCCCCAGCGCAGCACGCAGGCGGTGCGGACGCGGATGCAGTTTCTTCAGATCGGCGGCGCCCTTGTGCGTGCCGATAAAGGCGAACACGTCGATCTTGCCGCTGGCCATCAGTGCACTGACTGTCTCGCGACCACGGCCGTAGATGACGTTGATGACGCCGGCCGGGAAGCTGTCGCGGAAGGCTTCGAGCAGCGGATGTACCAGCAGCACACCGAACTTGGCCGGTTTGAACACCACCGTGTTACCCATGATCAGCGCCGGGATCAGCGTGGTGAAGGTTTCATTCAGCGGGTAGTTGTACGGCCCCATGCAAAGCGCCACGCCCATCGGTACCCGACGGATCTGCCCCAACGTACCCTGCTCCAGCTCGAAGCGGCTGGAGCTGCGGTCCAGCTCCTTCAGCGCATGAATGGTGTCGACGATGTAGTCGCAGGTGCGGTCGAATTCCTTTTCGGAATCCTTGAGGTTCTTGCCGATCTCCCACATCAGCAGCTTGACCACCGCCTCGCGCTGCTCGCGCATGCGCGCCAGAAAGCTCTCGACGTGGGCGATGCGCTCAGCCACGCGCATGGTCGGCCAAGCGCCGCGGCCGTTATCGTAAGCGGCGACAGCGGCGTCCAATGCGCGTAGCGCGGCGTCGGCATCCAGCAGCGGCGTACTGCCAAGGACTACCTGGCGCTCGCAGCCGTCCGCCTCGCGCAGGAACACCGGGCTGCGTACCTCGGCCATAGGACCGTCCCAGTTCATCAGCTCGCCATCGACCAGATAATCGCGCTGCGTAACCGGTGCATCCGGACGATAGGCCTCGGGAATCTCATCCAGACGGGGGAAAAGCTCGGAAAGCGGGCGCGCGTTGCTCATGCAACCTCCAGGTAGCGAGAAGATGGGGAAGATGCGGCGGACCTTCGCCCGCCGCGAGGGGATGGGACGATTACAGCTCGCGCTGTTCGGCACGCTCGGCGCGCAGGTCGAAGTCGCGCGGCAGCTCGACCGCCGGCGCGCTGTCCAGCGCCTGCAGGGCCTGGCGCGTGGCGCTTTCGATGGCGGCCCAGTCGCCGGCACGCACGGCCTTGGCATCGACCATCCAGGTACCGCCGACACACATCACATTGGCCAGACTTAGGTAATCCCGCGCATTGCGCGCATTGACGCCACCGGTCGGGCAGAAGCGGATGTCACCGAACGGCCCGCCCAGCGCCTTGAGTGCTGCTACGCCGCCGCAGATCTCGGCGGGGAACAGCTTGAAGCGGCGATAGCCCATGGCGTAGCCGAGCATGATTTCCGAGGCGCTGGCGACGCCCGGCAGCAGCGGCAGCGGCCCTTGCAACGCGGCCTCGAGCAGCGCCGGCGTGCTGCCGGGCGAGACGATGAACTGTGCACCGGCGGCCTCGGCCTGCTCCAGCATGTTGGCGTCGAGCACGGTGCCGGCGCCGACGATCAGCTCCGGGCGCTGCTCGCGCAGCAGGCGAATGGCGCCCAGGCCCAGCGCCGAACGCAGGGTGATCTCGAGCACGCGCAGGCCACCGGCGGCCAGAGCATCAGCCAGCGGCAGGATGTCCGCCTCACGCTCGATGGTGATCACCGGCAGGATGCGCGCAGCGCTGCACCACTTGTCGATCAGGGCGATCTTGTCGTTCATGGCGTCGGCGCTGGTTTGGATAGATGTCATGGATAATTCCTTGCGGCCTCAGGGGCACCAGTAGATTTCGAGGGGACGGGCGAGGAAGGCGCGAATCGGCATCGCTTCGTAGGGCTCGCCAGCCAGGGCCTGATTGAGCGTGGCCAGCTTGCCCGGGCCGTGCAGAGCGAGCAGCGTCAGGCGGGCGCTGGCCAGCAGCGACAGGCTCATACTCAGGCGCTGGCGCGGCACAGTTGGCGCCTGCATCGGCAGGCAGCGCCGCGTACCACGCGGGTCGAGCGCCTGCTGCAGATTCGGGCTCTCCGGGAACAGCGAGGCTGTGTGGCCGTCCTCGCCCATGCCCAGCACCAGCACGTCGATCGGCGGCAGCTCGGCCAATACGGCGTCGGCGCGTTCGGCGGCCTCTTCCAGACTCGCCGCGCTCTGGTACAGGCCAACCAGGCGTGCCGCGGCGGCCGGCCCCTGCAACAGATGGCGACGCAGCAGGCCTTCGTTGCTTTCGGGATGGCTGACCGGCACCCAGCGCTCGTCGGCGAGGCTGACGGTGACCTTGGCCCAATCCAGTTCCTGCTGCGCCAGGCGCTCGAAGAAGGCGATCGGGCTGCGGCCGCCGGAAACCACCAGGGTCGCCGCACCGCGCTCGGTGATCGCACCACGCAGGGCGTTGCTAACGGTCAGTGCCAGTTCGCCGGCCAGCTGCTCGGCGTCACCAAGGCTGAAACCCAGGGTCTGCACGGGCAGATCGAGATTAGAGATCGTCATACCAACTCCTGCCATCACGGCTGATCAGGGCAATCGAGGCAGCCGGTCCCCAGCTGCCTGCTGCATAAGGTTTGGGTGGGGCGCCGACGCGCTGCCAGCCGTCGATCAGCTGGTCGCACCACTTCCAGGCGTATTCGATTTCGTCCTTGCGCACGAAGAGGTTCTGGTTGCCCTTCATCACTTCCAACAACAGGCGCTCGTAGGCATCGGGGATACGCGGGCTCTTGTAGGTTTCCGAGAAGTTCAGCTGCAGCGGGCCGCTGCGCAGCTGCATGCCCTTGTCCAGGCCCTGGTCCTTGGTCATAACCAGCAGCGAGATGCCCTCCTGCGGCTGCAGGCGGATGATCAGCTTGTTGCCGATCAGCTGGCGCTGTTCCGGGGCGAAGATGTAGTGCGGCGGCGCCTTGAAGTGGATAACGATCTGCGACAGCTTCTGCGGCATGCGCTTACCGGTACGCAGGTAGAACGGCACGCCGGCCCAGCGCCAATTGCAGATTTCCGCCCTCAGCGCGACGAAGGTTTCGGTGTCGCTCTGGGTGTTGGAGTTTTCTTCCTCCAGATAGCCCGGCACGTGGCGGCCAAGGATGCTGCCGGCGACGTACTGGCCGCGCACCAGCTGCTGGCCAAGATGTTCTGGCGCAATCGGCGCCAGCGCCTTGAGCACCTTGACCTTCTCGTCGCGGATGCTGTCGGCCGAGAGGTCGCTGGGCGGGTCCATGGCGATCAGGCAGAGCAGCTGCAGCAGGTGGTTCTGGATCATGTCGCGCAGCTGGCCGGCCTGGTCGAAGTAGCCCCAGCGGCCTTCGATGCCGACGGTTTCGGCAACGGTGATCTCCACGTGGGAGATGTGATTCTGGTTCCACTGGGTTTCGAACAGGCTGTTGGCGAAACGCAGGGCGATCAGGTTCTGCACCGTGTCCTTGCCCAGGTAATGGTCGATGCGGTAGGTGCGGTCTTCCGGGAAGAAGCGCGCCACCGCGTCGTTCACTTCGCGGGAGGATTCCAGGTCATGACCGATGGGCTTTTCCAGCACCACGCGGGTGCGCTCGGCCAGGCCCGCCTCGGCCAGCCCGGCGCAGATCGCGCCGTAGACGGAAGCCGGGGTGGCGAAGAAGGCGACGATGCTTTCCGCGTTGCCGGCCTTGTCCGCCAGCGCGGCGAAATCCCCGGCGCGGCGGAAATCCATGCTCAGGTAGTCCAGGCGCGCCATGAAGCGCTGCAGCACGGCTTCATCGAGGTCGCGTTCGCCGACGTGGCGGCGCAGATGCTCTTCGATCATCGCCAGATGGCTTGCCGGCTCGCCGCTCTCACGCGCCAGCGCGAGCAGGCGCGTTTCGGTTGGCAGCAGACCGGCGCGATCGAGCTGATAGAGCGCGGGAAACAGCTTGCGCAGGGCCAGATCACCGAGGGCGCCGAACAGCGCCAGGGTGCAGGGTTCGACAGATAGTGGCGTCATGATGTTTGTTCTTCTACTAAAACTGCGCTATGAATACACGGCGATGCCCTGTTATTCAAGCTCAATGTAGTAATAAAAACAACATTTACTGCAAAACAAGATTCCTATGGTCGCTCCGCATCTCGCTCAGTAGCATAGGCCACCCCTTTGGCAAGCCGCATCAGGACCGACATGGACCGCGTACACAACCTGCTCGAGCAGATCCAGCGCCGCATCGAAGACCTCAACAAGGCCGAGCGCAAGGTCGCCGAGGTGATCCTGCGCAATCCGCAGCAGGCGACCCGCTTCAGCATCGCCACCCTGGCGCAGACCGCGCAGGTCAGCGAACCGACAGTAAATCGCTTCTGTCGCTCGTTCGGCGTCAGCGGCTACCCGGAACTGAAGATGCAGCTGGCGCAGAGCCTGGCCAGCGGCGCCGCCTATGTCAGCCAGGCGGTGGAGCCCGACGACGGCCCGGCGGAATACACGCGCAAGATTTTCGGCTCGGCCATTGCCTCGCTGGACAGCGCCTGCCAGAGCCTCGATCCGCAGCTGGTCAGCCGAGCCGTCGACCTGATGATCCAGGCCCGGCAGATCCACTTCTTCGGCCTCGGCGCCTCAGCCTCGGTGGCACTGGATGCGCAGCACAAATTCTTCCGCTTCAACCTGGCAGTGACCGCACATTCGGACGTGCTGATGCAGCGCATGCTGGCCTCGGTGGCGCATACCGGCGAGCTGTTCGTGATCATTTCCTACACCGGGCGCACCCGCGAACTGGTGGAGGTGGCACGTATCGCGCGGCAGAACGGCGCCTCGGTACTCGGCCTGACCGCCGCCGGCTCACCGCTGGCACAGGCCAGCACGCTAAGCCTGAACATCCCGCTGCCCGAGGACACCGACATCTACATGCCGATGACCTCACGCATCATCCAGCTCACCGTGCTCGACGTGCTCGCCACCGGCATGACCCTGCGCCGCGGCGTGGATTTCCAGCCGCACCTGCGCAAGGTAAAGGAAAGCCTCAACGCCAGCCGTTATCCGGCGGATGAAGAACCGAGCTAAGGCAACCGCGCCGACACGAGAAGGGGATGTTGCTATAACAACATCCCGCCTTCCATACCCGAAAGCGCCCGATCAGCGCGCCAGCGCCTGCTCCAGCGCCACACCGGCGCCCTCAAGCCCTGGAAACTCAGCAGTCACCAGCCACACCGGCACATCGCCGAGATAACCACTCATGCAGCCCTTGCTGGCGAAGCCTCGGGCGAAACCACTGGCCGCGAAGAAATCGGCGAAACGCGGCACTACACCGCCAACGATATACACCCCTCCCCGCGCACCGAGCGTCAGCACGTTGTTGCCGGCAACCCGCCCGAGCCAGACGCAAAACTGCTCCAGGGTCGCCACCGCAACATGATCGCCAGCGAGCGCAGCCGCCGTGACCTCAGCCGGCGACGCCAGTCGCGGCATCAAACCGGCCAGGGCACAGACCGCACGATAGAGCAGCAACAGGCCGCCACCACTGAGCACGTCTTCCGCGCGCACATGGCCAAGCTGGGCGAAGAGCATCTGCCACAGCGCCGCCTCGTGAGCATCCGCCACGGGCAGGTCGACATGCCCACCCTCCCCCGGCAATGCACGCCAGCTGCCACCACCCAAGGGTAGCAACCCGGCAACGCCAAGCCCGGTGCCCGGCCCGATAACCAGTGCCGGCGCATCGGGCTCGGCCTCGCCAGCACAGATCATGCGGCGCCCCGCTTCGCCTACCCGCGTCATACCCAGCGCCATTGCAGCGAAGTCATTGATCAGCAGCAGCTCGTCCATCTGCAGGGCGCCGCAGAAGTCGCTTCGCGTCAGCCGCCAGTGATTGTTGGTGAAAGTGAACTGCTCGCCCTTGACCGGCCCGGCGCAGGCCAGACAGGCTGCCTCGACGCTGCCCGGCGCCAGGCCGAGGGATGCCAGGTAATACTCAACCGCCATTTCGGGCGTGGCGAAATCCGCCGCCGCCAGCACCCGTACCGACTCCAGCCGCGAGTCGCGCCACAGCGCGAAACGCGCATTGGTGCCGCCGATATCGCCGACCAGCGCCAGCCTCATCGCAGCGCCTCCAGCCCGGCAGTGAACACACTGGCGCCCTGCTCGGCGGAGCTGAACGCCGAGCGCATAAAGCCAAACAGCTCGCGCCCGCAACCCTGCACGCTCGCAGCCGGCGCAGCAACAGGCGATCGGCCGGTCAGCTCGGCAGCATCGACCAGCACCTCGAGCGCGCCGGTCTGCCCATCCACGCGCAGCAGATCGCCGTCGCGCACGCACGCCAACGGCCCGCCATCAATTGCCTCCGGGCACACATGAATCACCGCCGGCACTTTGCCGGACGCACCGGACATACGCCCGTCGGTGACCAGCGCGACCTTGAAACCGCGGTCCTGCAGCAGACCTAGATAGGGCGTCAGCTTGTGCAACTCGGGCATGCCGTTGGCACGCGGCCCCTGGAAGCGCACCACCGCAACGACGTCGCGCTCAAGTTCGCCCGCCTTGAACGCCTTGACCAGCTCCAGCTGATCGGCAAAGACCCGCGCCGGCGCTTCCACGACACGGTGCTCGGGCGCCACGGCGGACACCTTCATCACGCCGCGACCGAGATTGCCGCTCATCACCCGCAGCCCGCCTTCGGCCGAGAACGGCCGCGCGACCGACCGCAGGATGCTTTCGTCCAGGCTCGCCGCAGCGCCTTCACGCCAGGTCAATCGACCGTCTTCGAGGAAGGGCTCCTGGGTGTAGCGATTGAGGCCGCGACCCATCACGGTATGCACATCCTCGTGCAGCAGGCCGGCCGCGAGCAGCTCGCGCACCAGCAGCGCGACGCCGCCCGCGGCATGGAAGTGATTGATATCGGCCGAGCCATTGGGATAGACCCGCGCCAGCGTCGGCACCACCGCGGAGAGGTCGGCCATATCCTGCCAGGTCAGCTGGATGCCCGCCGCCTGGGCGATTGCCGGCATGTGCAGAGTGTGGTTGGTCGAGCCGCCGGTGGCATGCAGCGCGACGATGGCATTGACCAGTACACGCTCGTCGACCAGCTCACCCAGCGGCGTGAAGTTGCCACCCTGGGGCGTCAGTCGGGTGACTTGGCGCGCGGCCTCGGCGGTCAGTGCATCGCGCAATGGTGTGCCCGGGTTGACGAAGGACGAGCCCGGCAGATGCAGGCCCATGACTTCCATCAGCATCTGGTTGGTGTTGGCGGTGCCGTAAAACGTACAAGTGCCAGGGCTGTGATAGGCCTGCATCTCTGCCGCCAACAGCTCGTCGCGACTGGCCTTGCCTTCGGCATAGCGCTGGCGCACCGCGGCCTTGTCCTTGTTGGCCAGACCGGACGGCATCGGCCCGGCCGGCACGAACACGGCGGGCAGATGACCGAAGCGCAACGCACCGATCAGCAGTCCGGGGACGATCTTGTCGCAGATACCGAGCAGCAGCGCCGCATCGAACAGGTTGTGCGACAGCGCCACCGCGGTGCTCATGGCGATCACCTCGCGACTGGCAATGGCCAGCTCCATGCCCGGCTCGCCCTGGGTGACGCCGTCACACATCGCCGGCACACCGCCCGCCACCTGCCCCACCGAGCCGATCTCGCGCAGCGCCTGGCGCAGGCGCTCGGGGTAATCCTCGTAGGGCTGGTGCGCCGAGAGCATGTCGTTGTAGGCGGTGACGATGGCGACATTAGCCGCGTCCGGCAGGCGCAGACGCTGCTTGTCCTGCGCGCCGCAGCCGGCGACGCCATGGGCAAAGTTTGCGCACTGCGCCCCGTTGCGCGCCGGGCCAGCACTAGCAGCGCCGCGAATCATGGCGAGATAGACCTCGCGCGTCGGGCGGCTGCGCTCGATCAGGCGCTGAGTGACTTCGACGACTACGGGATGCATGAAACCTCCTATTTATAGTTTTTATAAACAATAGGTCGGGATCATAACGGCGAATCAGGCGATTTCGAAGAAATATGTTTATTAAAACAACAAAATTACGACCACCTCAGCGACGCAGCAATTCGAGTTGGCGGCTTAGCTGCGCAACATGGGTCTTTTCCGCCCGCAGCCCGGAAGTCAGCTCAGCCTTGTCCTGCTCCAGGCGCACAATCACCTGGCCAAGGCCATCCAGCAGCTCACGCAGCACTTCCAGTTCACGGCATTGGCTCTGCCGGCCCATCCATAGCAGCCAGAGCAGTACCAGTAGCACCATCACGCCGCACAGCGAGGTGCCGATCAGCAGCCAGGCGAGGCTCATTGCACTCATCGTTTCGCTCCTTTGATTGCGGCGCAGTACCGCTTCCAGAGACTCAACAATATGTAGCTTATGACGACAGGTCGATAATGTTTACTTGCACAGGTAAACATTTGCAGCAGGTCATTGCCGCCATCTGCTAGTGAAGGACGGCTATGGACCACGCAGGCCGCCCGGCAATGTGCCAGCATGACGCAGCCCCACTGCGACCACCTGTCGTGATTCGTTACAGGTCGACAAAGGATTACTCGCCGACGTCCACCGGTCGCCGCACATCGTCGTCATGGCCAGGGTCGCGATGTTCCAGCTGCAGGAACAATGCGGCAGCGAGCATCGCCATACCGCCGACGCAGAGAAACGTCAGCTGAAATGCCCGCAGCACCTCGCTGCCCTGCGCGTCGTCCACGGTGAAGCCTCCCAGCAGCGCACCGGCGGTGGCGACGCCAAGGCTCATTGATAGCTGCACCACCACCGACAGCAGGCTGTTGCCGCTACTGGCGTCGGCATGGCTAAGGCCGACCAGGGTGACGGTGTTCATCGCGGTGAACTGCATCGAGTTGACCATGCCGATCAGGCCCAGATGCACCAGCAGCAGCCACGTCGGCGTTTGTCCATCGATGGTCGCCAGGCTGGCGATCAGGCAGCCGAGCAGCAGCGTGTTGCCGATCAGAAGACGGCGATAACCGAGACGATCGATGATCGGCTTGGCCAGGGATTTGACCGCCATCGCACCCAAGGCCAGCGGAATCATGCTCATCCCGGCCTGCGCCGGCGAATAGCCAAGCGCCACCTGCAGCAGCAATGGCAGCAGGAACGGCAGCGCGCCACCACCCAGCCGGGCAAACAGGTTGCCGAAGATGCCCACCGCAAAGCTGCGCGTATGGAACAGCTTGGGGCTGAACAGCGGCGCATCGATGCGCCCGGCGCGCAGCCAGTAGGCCGCCATGCACGCTGCGCCGCCGAACAGCAGCAGCATCACGCGGGCATGCGACATGTGCATCTGGCCGAGCCCCTCCAGCGCGATGGTGACCAGCACCATCGCTGCGCCGAACAGCAGGAAGCCGAGCGTATCGAAGCGCACCCGCTCGGGCCCTTTGAGATCGGGCATGAAGCGCAGGGCGGCGATGCAGCCAATCACGCCCACCGGCAGATTGATCAGGAAGATCCAGTGCCAGGAGGCGTACTCCACCAGCCAGCCACCCAGGGTTGGCCCGAGCAACGGGCCGACCAGTCCTGGCAGTGCGATAAAGGCCATGATCCGCACGAAGTCGCTGCGCGGAAATGCCCGCAGCACCACCAGCCGCCCCACCGGCAGCATCAGCGCTCCGCCCAGCGCCTGCAGCACGCGGGAAGCCACCAGCTGGTTGAAGCTGGTCGACAACGCGCACAACAGCGAGCCCACGGAAAACAGCACGATGGCGGTCACGAAGATGCGCCGGCTACCGAAGCGGTCAGCAATCCAGCCGGATGCCGGAATCAGCAACGCCACCGTGAGCATGTAGGCGATCACAACGCCCTGCATACGCAGCGGGTTTTCCGCCAGATCGCGCGCCATGGCCGGCAGCGCGGTATTGAGAATGGTGCCGTCCAGCGTCTGCATGAAGAAGGCGATGGCCACCAGCCACGGCAAAATCCGCGCGGTACGGGCGTCGAGTGAGACGGGCGGTTGCATGAAGTCCCCGGATACGAAAGGTGCACCATCTTAGAGGATTCGTTCGGCGCCGGTTCGGATCGCTGCACTCCGCACACCCACACCAACTGCCACTGTGACGACCTGTCGCAGTTAGCCTGCAGCGCCCGCAAACAGCCGTCTGCAGCTGCATACAGCCTTGCGTTCAGGCACCGGTAACAAAATATTTCTTGGGAAATTGACGCGAATCATTATCATTCGGAAGCGCAAATGCAATCTTCGCTCCGTCCTTTTCTGTTTCCGGAGAATTCCCATGCGCATCCCCGCCACACTGGCCATCACCACCCTGCTGCTCACCCCGCTCGCCCAGGCGAAGGAATATCCCATCGGCGAACCGCAGCAGTGCGGCGGCATGGAGGTCGGCGCGGTGTACCTGCAGCCGGTCGAAATGGACCCACCGGGCATGATGCGTGCCGCGGCCGAGTCCGACGTGCATCTCGAGGCCGATATCAGCGCCACCGAAGACAACCGCAACGGCTGGCAGGAAGGCAGCTTCGTGCCATATCTGAGCATCCACTACACGCTGCGCAAGAAGGGTTCCGACGAAGTCGTCGAAGGCGATTTCCATCCGATGGTGGCAAACGACGGCCCGCACTACGGTGACAACGTCAAGCTGCTCGGCCCAGGCAAGTACCAGTTGACCTACAAGATCCTGCCGCCAGGCTCGGGGCACAACATGTTCGGTCGCCACACCGACAAGGAAACCGGCGTCGCCCCCTGGTTCGAAGGCTGCGAGCTGACGTACGAGTTCACCTACGCCGGCATCGGCAAGAAAGGGGGCTACTGATGCGTCGCGCCGGGCAATCGCTGCTCGGCGTGCTGCCGCTACTGGTCGGGCTCGCGAGCCCGGCGCAGGCCGCGCTGCCGACGTACGAGCTGACCATACGTGACGGCCACTTCGAGCCAGCGACCATCGAGGTCCCTGCCCGCCAGCGCTTCAAGATCATCGTGCACAACGCCGGCAGCGGGCCGACCGAGTTCGAGAGCACCCCGCTACGCGTCGAGAAGGTGCTGTCACCCGGGGTGACCTCCTTCGTCGTGATCCACCCGCTGAAGCCGGGCCGCTATCCATTCTTCGACGAATTCCATATGGATCTTCCCGAAGGCGAGATCGTCGCCAAGTAGTTGCTTTTCTGAGGAGCGTCCCATGGGCCAATCCATGTTCATCGTCTGGCGCGAAAGCGTCGAGGCCCTGCTGGTCATCGGCATCCTGCATGCCTGGCTGCGCCAGCAACCAGGCGCGGCCAATGCGCTGCGCATGCTCTGGGCCGGTGTCGCTGCCGGCCTCGGTCTGGCCGCTGCGCTGGGCTGGGGCGTACTGCAGGCCGGCGACTGGCTGGCGGGCAGCGGTGGCGAATGGTTCCAGTGCGCGATGCTGCTGGTAGCCAGCATGCTGATTCTGCACATGGTCGGCTGGATGCATCAGCATGGCCGCACGCTGAAGACCAGCCTGCAGAACAGCGCCGCGGAAAAGCTCAACCAGGGCAGCGGCATCGGCCTGTTGCTGCTGGCCATGCTCGCCGTGGGCCGTGAAGGCAGCGAGACAGTGGTGTTCCTCTACGGCATCGGTAACCAGCAGGCGGGTATGGACCTCACCCGCTTCGTCATCGGCGGTGTACTCGGTTTCGTCCTCGCAGTGCTCAGTTATGCAGCCCTGCAGGCCGGCAGCCGCTACTTCAGCTGGCGGCGTTTCTTCCAGGTCAGCGAAGTGATGTTGCTGCTGCTCGGCGGCGCATTGCTGATGGCGGCGCTGGATCGCTTCAGCGGCCAGCTGATGGGTATGGACGTACCGGAAGTGCTGTACACGGTGTTCGGCGATCCGCTCTGGGATACCTCGGCCCTGCTGGATGATGGCGGCGCGCTCGGCGGCACCCTGGCCGGCCTCACCGGCTATCGCGCCATGCCTTCGCTGGCCGCCGCGGTAGTTCTGGGCCTTTACTGGCTCGCCGCGTGGACGTGGCTCAAACCGCGGGCACAGGTGCAGCTCGCTGCGAGGCCAGCATGATCACCCAGGCGCCGTGGCTGGCGCGACTCGGTGACCTGCTGCGCCAGCATGCGAAAGCCATTCGCGCGCTGCAGTGGCTGGTGGTGGGGTTCTACCTGACGCTGCTGGTGATCCCCGCCTTTCTTGATCTGCCGCCGGCCCAGGCCGGCATGCTCGACAACCTGACGGTACTGGCGCAGTTCATCTTCTGGGGCTTGTGGTGGCCCTTCGTGCTGCTGTCGATGATCTTCTTCGGCCGCCTGTGGTGCGGAGTGCTCTGCCCCGAAGGCTCGCTCAGCGAGTGGATCAGCTGGCGCGGGCTGAACAAACGCACGCCGCGCTGGGTGCGCTGGAGCGGCTGGCCGACCATCGCCTTCATCCTCACCACCGTCTACGGCCAGCTGATCAGCGTCTATGACTATGCCCAGGCGGCACTGCTGATCCTCGGCGGCTCCACCGTCGCGGCGATGCTGGTGGGCTTTCTCTACGGCCGCGGCAAGCGGATCTGGTGCCGCCATCTGTGCCCGGTCAGCGGCGTGTTCGCCCTGCTCGCCCGCTTGGCGCCGGTGCACTACAAGGTCGACGAACAGCGCTGGCTGGAAAATCGCGAACCGCACCTGCCGACACCCAACTGCGCCCCACTGATCGACATCCGTCGCATGCAGGGCAATGCCGATTGCCATGCCTGCGGCCGCTGCAGCAGCCAGCGCGGTGCAGTGCAACTGAGCGCCCGTTCGCCCAATTCTGAAATCCTCATCGTCGGCGGTCAGCAGCAAAGCGATCACTGGGACAGCACCCTGTTGCTGTTCGGCATGATCGGTCTGGCCATGGGCGCCTTCCAGTGGACGGTCAGTCCCTGGTTCATCACCCTCAAGCAGGCCGCGGCGGAATGGCTGGTAGATCGCGACATCTTCTGGCCGCTGGAAGCCAACGCGCCCTGGTGGCTGCTGACCCATTATCCGCAGGCCAACGACGCCTTCACCTGGCTCGATGGTGCGGCGATCCTCACCTATATCTTCGGTGCCTCGTTGCTCGTTGGCGGCGCGCTGTGGCTGCTGCTGCGTGCGGCCGTGCGGGTGATGCGCCGTGGCGACAATGTGTTCCAGCACCTCGCATTGGCACTGGTGCCGCTGGGTGGCGCCGGGCTGTTTCTCGGCCTTTCCGCCACCACGGTGAAGCTGCTGCGCTACGAGGGATTCCTGCTGGCCTGGGCGCAACCGGCTCGCGCCGCGCTGCTGATCGGCGCCGTGGCGTGGAGTCTGTACCTGGCGTGGAACGTGATCAGCCGTCACGGCGGCAACGGCCTGCGCCGGCTGCTGGCGTTTGCCTGCGTCAACGTGGGTTGCACGCTGGTGGGCTACGGCTGGTGGTTGCAGTTCTGGGGCTGGTGAGTTGCCTGTACATGGTGGGCTAGAGCACGTCCCAGATGGGACTGCAGCACCGGCAGGCGCAGGGTGGGTTCAGCCAACCAGAATCCCTTCAACGCCCTGCACGGTGGGCTAAAGCCCACCCTACAGAGCCAGGCCTAGCGCGCAGGCAGCGCGTGGAAAGGTGCTCGCCACCTTCGCTAGCCACGCAACACGAATGAAGGAAACAGACGATCCATGCGCTCCCACAAGCGCTGCTGGTCGTAGGGTGCACGGCTTTCGGCGAGGTTGTCGTCGAGCATCCGCGCGGTGCGTACGCATTGCACGGCGAAGCGTTCGACACCCAACCGGCGCAGGCGCTGGGCCATCTCCCAAAGGGTATCGGCGTCAAACAGCTGCCAGTGCACGGTGGTCCGGCATTCGTGCTCGACGCCGCTTTCCAACAGGTGTTCGAGGCTCTTCCAGTTGGCCTTGCCGCTGCCATCCACGCCGGTGATCGCGGTGCTGTGCTCGGGTAGCGCCTTGATATCGAAACCGACCCAATCCACCAGCGGCAGGATGTTGGCGAACAGCTTCGGCTTGATGCCGGCGCTGTGCAGGCCGACCTTGTAGCCCAGCGCCCGCACCTGGGCGATCGCCTCGGGCAGCGCGGTCTGCAGGGTCGGCTCGCCACCGCTGAACACCACCGCCTCGAGCAAGCCGACGCGCTGTTCGAGAAAGGCGAGAATCTCCGGCCAGGGCTTTTCCTCACTGCCGCAGGCGGGGATCAGCTGCGGGTTGTGGCAGTAGCGGCAGCGCCAGCCGCAACCCTGGCAGAACAGCACGCAGGCCAGATGGTCTGGGAAATCCAGCGTGGTCAGGGGGACCAGCCCCCCGACGCGAAGTGCTGCGGTCACCGCGCCGCCGCTTCAGTGAAATGCAGGCGCTCGCGATGCTCGGACTGCTTGCCTGGATTGAACGCGGTAACCGGGCGGTGATAGCCCATCACGCGGGTCCAGACTTCGCAACGCTGGCGCTGGTCCTGGGGCAGTTGGCTGGCTGGGTTCATGGTGACGCTCCTTTTGCTGAGGGTGAAGTATGCGGCGCCGCACCTCTTGGAGCGGCGTGACATGGGATCGCAGATCAGACGGCCAGGGCCGCTTCGGCCTGTTGCTTGTGCAGCAGCGCCTCGTCGCATTTCGGGCAGAACTCGTGCTCGCCGGCGAGATACCCGTGCACCGGGCAGATCGAGAAGGTCGGCGTGACCGTCAGGTACGGCAGGCGGTAGCGCGATAGCGCATTGCGTACCAGCTTCTTGCAGGCCTCGGCCGAGGAAATCTGCTCGGCCATGTACAGGTGCAGCACGGTGCCGCCGGTGTACTTGCACTGCAGCTCGTCCTGCAGCTCCAGGGCCTCGAAGGGGTCGTCGGTGAAGCCGACCGGCAGTTGCGAGGAGTTGGTGTAGTACGGCGCCTCGGCCGAACCCGCCTGGAGGATGTCGGGGAAGCGCTTGCGGTCTTCCTTGGCGAAACGATAGGTGGTGCCTTCGGCCGGCGTCGCCTCAAGGTTGTAGAGGTGCCCGGTGTCTTCCTGGAACTGCACCAGCCGCGCCCGCACGTGGTCGAGCACCTCGATCGCCAGCGCGCGACCGGCAGCGGTCTGCAGCCCCTCGGTGTCGTCGGTGAAATTGCGCACCATCTCGTGCAGACCGTTCACCCCGATGGTGGAGAAGTGATTGCGCAGGGTGCCGAGGTAGCGTTTGGTGTACGGGTAGAGCCCGGCATCCATATGGTGCTGGATGACCTTGCGCTTGACCTCCAGGCTCTGCCGCGCCATGTCCAGCAGCGCATCCAGCTGTTCGAGCAGCGCCGCCTTGTCACCACGGTAGAGATAGCCCAGGCGCGCGCAGTTGACCGTCACCACGCCCAGCGAGCCGGTCTGCTCGGCCGAACCGAACAGTCCGCCACCGCGCTTGAGCAGCTCGCGCACATCCAGCTGCAGGCGGCAGCACATCGAGCGCACCTGGTTCGGCTGCATGTCCGAGTTGAGGAAGTTCTGGAAGTACGGCAGCCCGTAGCGTGCAGTCATCTCGAACAGGCGCTCGGCGTTCTCGCTGTCCCAGGGAAAGTCGTGGGTGATGTTGTAGGTCGGGATCGGGAAGGTGAAAACCCGGCCGAGGCCGTCGCCGGCCTGCATGACTTCGATGTAGGCGCGGTTGATCAGCTCCATCTCGGTCTGCAGCTCGCCGTAGGCGAAGGGCATTTCCTCGCCGCCGATATAGGGGATCTGCTCGCGAAGGTCCTCGGGGCAAACCCAGTCGAAGGTCAGGTTGGTGAACGGCGTCTGCGTGCCCCAGCGCGACGGCACATTGAGGTTGTAGATGAACTCCTGGATCGCCTGACGCACCTCATCGAAACCGAGCTGGTCCTTGCGCACGAACGGCGCGAGGTAGGTATCGAAGCTGCTGAACGCCTGGGCCCCGGCCCACTCGTTCTGCAGCGTGCCGAGAAAGTTGACCATCTGCCCCAGCGCGCTGGACAGGTGCCTGGGCGGGCCCGCTTCGACCCGTCCGGGAATGCCGTTGAAGCCTTCATTGAGCAGCGTGCGCAGCGACCAGCCGGCACAGTAGCCAGCGAGCATGTCCAGGTCGTGGATATGCAGATCACCCTCGCGATGCGCGGTGCCGATTGCCGGGCTGTAGACCTCGTCCAACCAGTAGTTGGCAGTGACCTTGCCGGATACGTTGAGGATCAGCCCGCCGAGTGAATAGCCCTGGTTGGCGTTGGCGCGCACCCGCCAGTCTTCGCGGGAGAGGTATTCGTTCATCGAGGCGGCGACGTCGACCACTACCTTGCGATCTCGGCGCAGACGCGCATGGCGTTCGCGGTAGACGATGTAGGCCCGGGCGGTATCGAAGTAGCCGGCTGCCATCAGGGCACGCTCGACGCCGTCTTGCACCTGCTCTACCTCCACCGCCGTGCGATGGGCCAGTTGCTGACGAACGGCCTCGGCCAATGCCTGCGCCATTGTCAACTCGAACTCGCCGGTCGCCGCGCCTGCCGCCGCGATGGCGCGCTCTATCTTGTCCACTTCGAACGCCGCCAGTCGGCCATCGCGCTTGCGCAGTGAAACCGGTTTCGCCACCTCTGCCTGCCTGGGCATCAACGCCTCCATAACCATATGTAGTGAATCTATTCGCCGAAAACACAATATGGTGTGACTTTAGAGGTGGAACCTCATTACCGAATTGATCATCGTCAAGCACAGGCAAGTGATCGCCGGACGGCGCCGACGGCTCATGGCCGACACTCTTGTCCGTGATCAAGGAAGCGGCGGACACCGGGCTCCTAGGATGCAGGCTGATAAACCCGGTTCAGTCCGGGGGAGGACACATGCTCACTGAAAAAACCCTGGTCGCGGAATTGCGCCGCCACCATCTGTTCAGCCGACTGCCCGAGGCGGCGTTACAGGAGGTGTGCACCTCTGCCAACCTGAAGCGCCTGCCTGCGGGGGCCTCGCTGTTTCATCAGGGCGATAAGGCCGACCGCTTCTATTTCCTCTTCAGCGGCCAGATCAAGCTGCACCGCGTAGTCTGCGACGGGCAGGAGAAGCTGGTGGAAGTGATGCGTGCCGGTGAATCGTTCGCCGAAGCGCTGTTGTTCAAGGGCACGCCGAGCTATCCGGTCAGCGCCACCGCGCTAAAGGCCAGCCTGGTGGCGAGCCTGAACGGGCCGCATTACCGGCGCATTCTCGAGCAGCACCCGGATATCTGCCTGGACATCCTCGCCACCCTGAGCATTCGGCTGCACCAGCGTATGACCGAGATCGACACCCTCACCCTGGCCAACGCCAGCCATCGAGTGGTGCGCTTTCTCGCGCAATCGCAGCAGGACGACAGCGGCGTGGTGGTGCTCGATGTGCCGAAACGCTTGATCGCGTCGAAACTGGGCATTCAGCCGGAAACCTTCTCGCGCATCCTGCATCGGCTGATCGACGCCGGGACCATATCGGTCCAGCGGCGACGCATCGAGATTCTCGACAACCGCAAGCTCGCCGCCTATGACGAGTGACCTGCGGCAGAACGCCCCAGTGATCTTGATTGCTGTCAAAGCCAGTCGACTGCGCGCCTTGGAAAATGACCCGCGTCACGCCACCGTCAGGAAAACGCGATGATCACCACAACGCCTGCGCCCCTGGTCTATTCATGCTCCGGTTGTTCGAATGTCGCGCAGCTGGCCAACACCCTGGCGGTGCGCCTTGATCGCGCCGGGCTGGCGGAAATGTCCTGCATCGCCGGCGTCGGCGGGCGCGTTGCAGCGCTGGTGAAGAAAGCCAACTCCGGCCGCCCCATTCTCGCCATCGACGGCTGCCCGATGCATTGCGCCCGAGCCTGCCTCGCGCAGCACGGCGTGACACCCGACGTGCACATCACCCTCAGCAGCTACGGCTTGCGCAAGCGCTATCGGGAAGACTGCAGCGAGGAGGAGATCAGCGCGCTGTTCGATGACATGAAAGACATTATCGCCAGTGACCGGATGCAGCTGCGCACAGCCTGAAACCCACGGACTGAGCGTGTCGCTGGAATCGCGGAACAGTTCGTTCCAGCGGGTAGCGCGCCCTGCCGTCCCCCGCACTGTTGCGCCGCGCCGGGGATCGGACCGATACCTCGGTCCGCCTCCAGACGCATCCAAAGCAGGCTCGCTGCTACAGCGAATCGTCGGGGCGGTCTGCCAGCCTGAGCCTTGCAGGCGCAGGCAGTTTGCGACGGCTGCGGGCGGAACAATCGGTCAGGCTCTGGCCGCCTGTGCCCGGCCGGCCGCCGCCACCTCCTCGCCGGCACCCTGCAGCAGTTTCCACAGCCAGCTCGGCAGCGTGTCGGGGTCGAGACTGTCGATCAGATTCTTGATCGCCAGGCCCAGCTCGGTATCACCCTCAATAACCAGCCGGCGGCGGAAGAACAGCGTATCCGGGTCTTCCTGACGGCTGGCCAACAGCAGGAACTCGCGCCAGTTGCCGCGAATGGTCACCTCCACCGGTGCCTGCGCCGCAATGCGCAGCTGCTCGCGCTCGCAGGTCAGGCACCAGGCAAGGCCGAGGTCGGCGACTTCGAGCTTCATCCAGTGGCCGTCAAGCACGTCGAAGGCGCCGTCGCTCAGTGCTTCGGCGAATACCTGATTGAGGCTGCGCTCCAGCGCCAGGCGCTGGAGCAGGAATGGCGTCTTGGCCGCAAGCGGCAACAGCCGCCCGCCGAGATTCACCAGATGGGCACGTGGATTCAGCATAATCCGGCCTCCTCGGCGCGCAGCATGCCCGGCTGGCCATGCCAATACCCATTGCAACCATCCACCGCCAGCGGCGGCAGCGCGCCCTTGCGCACTGCATCGAAGGCAGCGATCACCTCGTCCATACCGGCAGCGCGCGGGCTCAGGCGCAGCAGATCGGCACCGCTGTCGACCAGACCCGCGTAGTCGGCGAGCAGGTTGCTGACCGCTGCGGACATGGTCTGGATACCGTTGATGGTGAACAGCGCCTCACCCTCCTGGCTCAGCAGCGGAATGCCCTCGGGATAGTTCTGGCAGCAGAACTGGCAGTCGTCCTTCGGCCGGTTCTCGGCACGGGCGGTGAAGCAGCGCGCCGAATAGGCCAGCGGCAAATGGCCGTAGGCGAATATCTCGATTTCCGGCAGCGTGACGTCCAGCTCCTGCAGCTGCGCACGGGCGCTCTTGATCAGCTTGCCGGAGGCTTCCACCGGCGGCACCCAGCGGGTCATGCCGCTGGCCACAAGCTCGGCCAGGGCGTGGCCGTTGTAGAGATTCAGCGCCGGGCCGCCGACGAAGGGCAGCTTGCGCTCGGACATCAGCTGCACCGCGCCCATGTCGTTGGCTTCCACCAGCAGCTCGCCGTTGTCGCACAGGCGACGCAGGCTTGATAGCTCGGAAGCGGCTTCGACCAGGGTCAGGCCGGACAAGACCAGTTGCGCCGAGGAGGCCTCAGCCAGATCACGGGCCAGACCAAGCCAGTCATCGAGCATCAGCGCGCGGCGCTTGGAGCAAACGGTTTCGCCGAGGTAGATAACATCCAGCGGCTGGCTGGCCATGTTGGCGTAGAAGTCCAGCGTCTGCTGGCGATCCCAGTAGAACAGCACCGGGCCCAGAGAAAGTTTCATGGGTGACTCCTCGTTCATTGCCAGGCCCGGTGGTAGGCACCCAGGGTGGTTTGAGAGCCTTCGGAGAGGCCATCCAGCACCTGCCGCCAGCCGGGTTCGACCACGTAGCGCTGCGGCGCCTTGAGATAGCTGTCCAGCGCCGCGCGCCAGACCCGAGTGACCTGCTCGACATAGGCCGGGCTGCGCTGGCGGCCCTCGATCTTCATCGCGGTGACGCCGATGGCGGACAGCTCGGGGATCAGATCCAAGGTGTTCAGGCTGGTGGGTTCTTCCAGCGCGTGGAAGCGCTGGCCATTGACCATGAAGCGACCTTTGCACAGCGTCGGGTAACCAGCCGATTCGCCTTCGGCGTAGCGGTCGATCAACACGTTATTGAGGCGCGAAGTGAGCCCTTCCGGCTCCTCGCTCCAGCGCACCGCCTTGGCCGGCGAGCAGACGCCACAGAGATTGGGTGATTCGCCGGTAAGGTACGAAGACAGATGGCAACGACCCTCGGCCATGATGCACAGGCTGCCAAAGGCGAATACCTCGATCGGCACCGGGCTGCTCGCCGCGACCTGCTTGACCTGCTTGAGCGAAAGCACCCGCGGCAGTACCGCGCGGCTGATGCCGTAGCGCTGCTGGTAGAAGCCCAGCGCGGCGGCATTGGTAGCCGACCCCTGCACCGACAGATGCAGATTGAGTTTGGGATGGCGCTTGCTGGCATAGCCGAGCACGCCGGGGTCGGCCGCGATCAGCGCATCCACGCCCATGTCGGCGGCCTGATCCACGGCGCGCTGCCAGCGATTCCAGCCGTCCGGCTGGGCATAGGTGTTGACGGCGATATATAGCTGCCGGCCCTTCTCGCGGATCAGCTGCAGACCCTTGTCGAGCTGCTTTTCATCGAGATTGAGGCCGGCGAAATGGCGGGCGTTGGTGTCGTCGCGAAATCCGACATAGATGGCATCGGCGCCCTGCTGGACGGCGGCCTTGAGCGCGGGCAGGCTTCCTGCCGGGCAGACCAGGTGCATGACAACTCCTAGACATTCGGGTACATGCGCGCCACGCACCGATGGCGTGGCGGTCGTTCGGCTGAACGGAAAACAGCCGGCAGTCTAGGCAGCTGACCATTGGCCAGCATTGATAGGGGTCAAGTTTGCTCGGACGTCGCGACTGCGACGAAATGCAGCGGAAGGTGCGCGCCAGCCGTGCCATGGCTGGCGAGCAATTGCCTCAAATGCCCTCGTCGCCCTCGAATTCCTCGGTGGCACGGGCGACCATCTGCCGCCACGCGCCGGACTCCTCACCAAGCAGGCGTATGGCCTTCAGGCTCGCAGCGAAGGCGTCGCGATAGTGCAGCGGATTGTTTTCGCTGGCGGCGCGTTCGGCGAAGGCCTGCGCCTCGCTCAACAGCGCTTCGAATTCGTTCTGGTCCAGTGCCATGGAGCTCTCCTCGGTTGTGATATGAGGTTAGACCATGGCAGGTCGTCTGCGACTCTCGCCGGCCGACGGGCGCTACTTGAGCTTTAGCCGTCGCGCCAGTTTGTGCAGGTTGCTCGGGTCGACATCCAGCAGGCGGGCGGCCTGCGCCCAGTTCTCGCCGCTGGCCTCCAACGCCCGGACGATGGCCTGGCGCTGGGCAGCATCGACGGTGTAGCGCAGCGGCAGCACCTCGTCGGCGACTACCGGCTCATCGGCCACCTGCGCCGCGACCACACCGACGGCATGGCTGTCCAGGTCCAGCAGATCGGGCTCCAGCGTCAGGATCTCGCTGCGCGACGCGCCACGGCTGAGCAGGCGCAGCGCCGCACGGCTGACCACATGCTCCAGCTCGCGCACGTTGCCCGGCCAGGAATAGGCCAGCAGAGCGCGCTCGGCGGCCGGCGACAGGCGCATGCTGCGCAACCCCAGCCGCGCGCGATTGAGTTCGAGGAAGTGCCCGGCGAGGATCAGCACGTCGTTGCCACGCTCGCGCAAGGGTGGAATCGGCGCCGGATAGACCGACAGCCGGTGATAGAGATCGGCGCGGAAATGCCCGTCACGCACGCTTTCGCGCAGGTTGCGGTTGGTCGCGGCGATGATGCGCACATCGACCTGGCGCGGCTTGTCCGCACCGAGGCGCTGGATCTCGCCGTTCTGCAAGGTGCGCAGCAGCTTGGCCTGCACCGTCAGCGGCAGCTCGCCAACCTCGTCGAGCAGCAGCGTGCCGCCATTGGCAGCGTCGAAACGACCGGGCCGATCGGTGGTGGCACCGGAGAACGCGCCTTTGACGTGGCCGAACAGTTCGCTCTCGGCCAGGGATTCCGGCAGTGCCGCGCAGTTGACGTGCACCAGTGGCTTGTTGCGCCGCCGCGAATGCCGATGCAGCCAGCGCGCGAACAGCTCCTTGCCGACACCGGTCTCGCCCAGCAGCAGCACTGGCAATTCGGAATCGGCCACCACCTGCAATTCGCGCAGCAGTTCGCGGATCACATCGCTCTGACCGAGAATTTCGCCATCACCATGATCGAGTGCGGCTTCCATTACGTCGCTACGCGCCAGGCGCAGACCGCGATTCTCATGCTCCAGCCGGGTAACCCGCACCGCGGCCTCGATCACCAGTGTGTAGCGCTGCAGGTCGCAGCGGGCGTCATCGCCAAAGGTGCCGGCATGCAGCGCATCCAGCGTCAGCGCACCCCACAGCTTGCCTTCGACGTAGAGGCTGACGCCCATGCAGTCATGCACCGGCAACGGCTCGCCGATGTGCTCGTCGAGCAAACCGTCATAGGGGTCCGGCAGGCGGCTGTCGGGCTCGAACCAGGTCGGCTCGCGCTGGGAGAGGATCGCCGCCAGACGCGGATGCTGCGCCACGACGAAGCGCCGGCCCAGCGCCTCCTGCACCAACCCTACCGCCGCCAGTGGCCGCAGGCTGTCCTCGTCGAGACGCAACAGCACGACGGCACCGCAGCGAAAGTGCTGGTGCAGGGTGTGCACCAGACGTTGCAGGCGCACCGCGTTGGGCAGTTCGGTGGTCAGGTCGGCAAGCAGTGCGTCAGCCATCATGGTGCTGAATACCCTCATGGTTTTTCGAACCATAACCGCTTCGGGTAATTTCCACCAGCAGCGTGTCGTAGTCGCCAGTTTCCGCGGTGTCGGCGCCTGGCACGGCTGTTGCGATGGACTGGTCATATCCATCAGGACCACTGCCATGACCACCGACCTAATCGACCAGACCCTCGGCAATCTCGCATGTTCGGTGCCGGGTGCCACCCGGGTATTCCGCCAGTTCCGTCTGGACTTCTGCTGCGGTGGCGACCTGCCGCTGCGCGAGGCCGCGGCGCGAATCGATGTCGATCCGCACATCATCGCCGGCGCCCTGCTCGCCCTCGAGCCGGAAGAATCCGAGAAAGACTGGCGCGCCGAGCCCGCTGGCCAGCTGATCGAATACATCCTGGCGCGCTTTCATGAGCGGCATCGCGATCAGTTCCCGGAGCTGATTCGCCTGGCCAGCCGGGTCGAGCAGGTCCATGGCAGCCGCCCCGAATGCCCCAACGGTCTCGCCGAACACCTGTGGCATATGCAGCAGGAGCTGGAAAGCCACATGCTGAAGGAGGAACAGATTCTCTTCCCGATGCTGCAGCGCGGCATGCGCTTCCCGCAGGCGCAGGGGCCGATCTCGGTAATGCGCTACGAGCATCAGGAGCACGGCAATGCGCTGGAGCAGCTGGCGGCGCTGACCAACGACATCACCCCGCCGGCCAACGCATGCAATACCTGGCGCGCGTTGTATCGCGGGCTGGAGGAGATGCGCAGCGACCTGATGCAGCACATCCACCTGGAGAACAACGTGCTGTTCCGTAACGCGGAAATGACCGCGCTGACAGCGAGCGACGAAGGCGTACAACGTATCGAGGTGGCTCAGTCATGAAACAGTATCTGCAACCTATCGCCTGGGGCGTGGCAATGGCCTCGGTCGTCGCCCTGGCCAGCAGCTTCGCCCTGAGCATGGCCGTCGGCACGGCGCAGGCGGCCACTGCACACGATCACAGCCACCCAACGCCCGTCGCCGCCCAAGCTACGCCAGGCGAGCGCTGGGCCACCGACGCCGCTCTGCGCGAAGGCATGACCCGTATCCACGAAGCCGTACAACGCAGCATGCCAAGTGCCCCCGGCCAGCCGGTCAGTGACGAGTCGGCGGCCGCGCTGCAACGCGACATCGAAGCGGCGACCAGCTATCTCATTGCCAACTGCAAGTTGCCGGAAGCCGCTGACAACGCGCTGCATGGCCTGTTGATCGACCTGCTCAAGGGCGCCGAGGCGCTGTCCGATGCCGAGCAGCGTGAACAGGGCCTGCAGCGCATTTTCGACGCACTGGAACGTTATCCGCAGCTGTTTGCCGAGCCGATATGGCGTGAAGGATTCGTCGCGCATCTGCACTGATCGCCGACGCGGTACCGAGCCGCATATGGCCAGATCATAACCGTCATCAACTTCTAACCTGCGTCATCGCCCATCACATGCGCTAGGCTGAAGGCCGACGTTTGTTGTTGTTCAATTGAAACAGGACGCCTTGCATGGTGCTTCACCGCGTACACCACCAGATTCTCCGCAGCCACCACCTGTTCGAACCGCTGAATGAAGAGCAGATGGAAGAACTGCTCAATGCCAGCCAACTGCTCAACCTCGACAAGGGTGACAACCTGTTCCACCAGGGCGAGCCGGC
The DNA here is from genome assembly GCF_014764705.1 of Stutzerimonas kunmingensis. Classification (GTDB taxonomy): domain Bacteria; phylum Pseudomonadota; class Gammaproteobacteria; order Pseudomonadales; family Pseudomonadaceae; genus Stutzerimonas. Next base: position 39,248 of record NZ_JACXXG010000005.1, on the reverse strand, counting down.
ACACAACTTCTACTTCGTCATCTCCGGTGCGGTTAAGGTCTACCGCCTGACGCCCGACGGCCAGGAGAAGGTCTTCGAGGTCATCGGCAACCGCCAGACCTTTGCCGAAGCCATGATGCTGATGGACACGCCCAACTACGTGGCCTCGGCCCAGGCGGTCTGCCCGTCGCAGGTCTACCGGTTCTCCAACGCGGCCTACATGCGCCTGCTGGAAGCCAACCAGCGCCTCACCTTCGCCCTGCTCGGCAAGCTCTGCGTACGCCTGCACCAGCGCATCAACGAAATCGAAACGCTGTCGCTGAAGAACGCCACCCACCGCGTGGTGCGCTATCTGCTGACGCAACTGGCGCGAGTGAAGGACGGCAGCAACAGCTTCGAGCTACCGATGGCCAAGCAGCTGGTGGCCGGGCACCTGTCGATCCAGCCAGAGACGTTTTCGCGGATCATTCGGCGACTGATCGACGAGAGCATCATCACCCAGGAAGGCCGGCAGATCGCGATCCTCGATCGCCAGCGGCTCGAGCAGTTCGAGTGAGTTGATCGTCGTCAAAGCCTGCGATTTTTCCGCCGTGTCAGGCTTTACCGACCGAGAGGAGCGCCGCCATGCCCAGATGCCTGTACTGCCAACAGGACAACCCGCCGAAGCAAGCCGAATGCAGCAACTGCGGCATGCCGCTGCCGGAACACGCCGACAGCGCCCCGGAGCGCCGGCAGCGGCGCTTCCTGTGGTTCTGCATCGGTCTCAGCGTCTTCTGCGCGGTGATGATCGTCTGGCTGCCACGCCATCTGTTCTGATGGCGCCCCACCCAATGATGTCTACAGCGGATAGTCGCTTCGCAGTGAAACGCCGCCCCGTTCTGAAGCGGATGTGCCGCGAAACAGCTCAGCGACCAGCCTTCCCACAGCAATCCTTCAGCGTGGCCCCATGATCTGCGCCAGCGCATCCGGCTGCGGTGCACCCTGGTGCTGCTGCAGACGGTCGTTGTCGTCGAGATAGAAGATCGCCGGAGTCGCCTGGGCACCCAGTTCGCTCATCAGCATCAGGTTGTTGGTGAGCTGTTTTTCCAGTGCTGCCGGGATCTTATCCAGCGCCTTCAGCTTGCTCGCCTTGCCGGCCGCCTCGTGCTCGTTGAGCGCTGCCTGAGGATCCTTGGCGCTGAGCAGCGCGGCGGATTTGCCGGCGCTGTCGGCGCGCAGCATGCCGACCATGATGTGCCGCAACTGCACCTTGCCGGACTCGACCCAGGGCCGGGCCTGCTTCCAGAACATGTTGCAGTACGGACAGTTAGGGTCGCTGAACATGTAGATGATGCGCGGTGCGTCGGCCTTGCCGTCGGCGATCCAGGTGCTGTTCTCCATGCGCGTCCACATTTCCTTGCCCAGCGGTTCGTAGACCAGCTTCTCCAGGTGCGCGCGGGTCAGGTCCTCGCCTTTTGCATCGAGCAGGCTACCGATCAGCACGTGCTCGCCATCCGGGGTGAGATACAGCGCCATGCCCTGCCCGTTGTAACGCGCGGCATAGCCCTTGAGCCCGCCGGGTGCCTCGAAACGGCCGACGACCTCGGCGCCACGCGCCTCGACGGCCTTGATCGCCTCCGGCAATTCCTCGGCCTGCGCCATGGGCAGGGCCAGCAGGCTGACGCCGGCCAGCAGGTAGGGTAACGGCTTGAATCGAATCACTGCGCAGCTTCCTCTTTCAGTTTTTCCAGCGCGCGCGCCAGGCTGGCGTGCGAGAGTTCACCAAGATGGCTGCTGACCTGGCGGCCATCGGCGTTGTAGAACAGCGTGGTCGGCAGCGCCGTGGAGCCCACGTGCTGACCGAGGCGCCCGCCACTGTCGAGCAGGACGTTATCGAGACTCAGCCCTGCGGTTTCCAGGAAGCGGTTGATCTCCCCCTCCCCCTCGCCCTGATTGACGAACAGAAACAGGGTGTCGCTTTCCCGTGCCTGGGCGTCGGCGAGTACCGGCATCTCGCGCCGGCACGGCGGGCACCAGGTCGCCCAGAGATTGATGACCAGTGGCTGACCTGAATAATCCTCCAGCGCCACCGGACGCCCCTGGTTGTCGCGCAGGGCCATTTCCGGCAGCCGCGTGCCCTGCTCGAAGGAATGCCAGGCCAGGTTACTGAAGCCCCAGCTGAGGATTCCCACCGTCAGCGCGATACCCAGCGGCTTGCGCAGTTCGCGGTCGCGCCAGCCCCACCAGATGCCCAACGCCAGCGCAGCGACCAGCCCGGGCCAGGCGATGAAGCCACCGTCACGGATATCGATGACGCTTAGCCAGTCATCCCGGTAGTACGCCCAGTACAGCGTGACAAAGGCCAGGCGAGCCACGAACAGCGCCACCAGCAGCAGGCGAAACAGCTGCCGCTCCGGGTTGCGCTCGCTGCGGCGGCCGACCCACCAGCCGGTCAGGGTCGCCAGCAGCAGGCTGCCCAGCAGCAATACATGGGGCACCGCCAGGGCCAGCGGCCCGATATTCACAGTCAGCATCAACCTCGCTCCCGGGTCTGGTTCCAGTTCTGCAGAAAGTCCCCGGCACCGACCTCACCGGTGATACGGCGTTCGCGGCGCTCGACGCCATCCGGGCCGATCCACAGCAGCGTCGGCGGGCCGAGCACCTGGTAACGGTCCAGCAATTCGCGGCTGGCGGCGTCGCTGCGGGTCACGTCGGGGCGCAGCACGCGCACGCCGTCCAGGCTCGCCTGCACCTCGGCATTGCCGAAGACCTCCTTCTCCATGACCTTACAGGAGACGCACCAGTCGGCGTAGTAATCGATCAGCACCCACTGGCCCTGTGCTTTAGCCGCTGCCAGCTCACGATCCAGCACGGACGGATCGCTGAAACCGAGCGCGTGAGCGTCGGCGGAGATGGCACCCGCCCCACCGCCGGCATAGATCGCCAGCGGCCGGCGTGGATCGTCCGCACCGCCGGCGGCACCGAGCAGCATCGCTGCGCCCCACAGGCCCAGCAGAATGCCGCTGGCCTGGCAGAGCACGCGCTGACGTTGCACTACCTGCGCCACATTCAGCAATGCGGTGGCGAGCACCACCAGCAGCGCCCCCCACAGGCCCAGCCATAGCCAGTCGGCCAGCAACGGACGCGCAACGAACAGCGCGGCCGCCAGGAAGAGAAAGCCGAATACCACCTTGACCCGGTCCATCCAGGCGCCCGGCTTGGGCAGAAAACGCCGGCCGACCGTCACCAGCAACAACAACGGCGTGCCGATGCCGAGGCCCAGTGCGAACAGCACCAAGCCACCCTGCAGCGCACTGCCGCTCTGTGCGATGAACAGCAGCGCGGCGGCCAGAGGTGCGGTCATGCAGGGGCCGACCAGCAGTCCGGAGAGCACACCCAGCGCGCCAGCACCGGCGAGACTGCCACCACGCTGGCGATCACCGGCACGCTGCAGGCGATCACGCAGCGCCACCGGCAACTGCAGCTCGAACAAACCGAACATCGGCAGCGCCAGCAACACGAACAGCACGGCGAAACTGGTGAGCAGCCAGGGCTGCTGCAGCGCCGCCTGCAGGTTGGCGCCGAGCAGCGCCGCCAGTACACCGAGCCCGGCGTAGACCAGCGCCATGCTGACCACGTACGCCGACGCCAGGGCAAAACCACGGCGCGAGGTGGCACCGCTGCCGACCACGATGCCCGCCAGGATCGGCAGCATCGGCAGCGAACAGGGGGTGAAGGCCAGCAGCAAGCCGAGGCCGAAGAAGACCAGCAGGCTCCAGGCCAGTGCCTGACTTTCGAGGCCGCTGACCAGCGCCTGATCCTCAGCCAGCCCAGGTGCTGCCGCCGTGCCGTTGCCAGTCAACGACACCTCGCGGGTCTGCGGCGGATAGCAGAGCCCGGCATCGGCGCAGCCCTGCCAGCCGAGACGCACACTGTTCTCCGCGCCCGGCGGGATCAGCAGTTCGAGGCTGTCGCGGTAGATCTGCGAGTCGCCGAAGAACTCGTCGCTGTAGGGCTCGCCCTCGGGCAGCTGCGGTTGGCGCTCCGGCGGCAGGCCGTCGAACTGCAGGCGCTGCTGATAGAGGTAATAGCCCGGTGCGATCCGCCAGTACAGCAGCGTCGCGCCGTTCTCCTGCGGGCTGACCGTCAGCGCGAACGCCTCTTCCACCGGCAGAAAATCATCCTGCGAGCCGCCGCCAAACAGCCCACCGGCCGGCAGCGCCAATCCGGGCGCCAACAGAAACAGCAGAAGAACCAATATGCGCATGAGAGTCCTGGCCGAGAAATGACTGCCGCGCAGCATGCCGCGACGGGATTAACGCGCCATTAACAGGCCGTTGAAAAACGTAGGCGAGGCCGCCAGCGCGAGGCAAAACAGGCGAAAAAGCGCAGTTTACGAACGGTAAATGAGCATTTTGAGCCTGTTTTTAACGCTGCGATGGCAACGCAGGTAGTTTTTCAACGGCCTGCTAACGCCAGCGCACGGCTGCATAACGTTGCCTTAATCGCTAAGGTCCATCCTTGAGCTTCTTCTGCGGACCCTCCCATGCACGTGCTGCTTGCCGAAGACGACGCGCTGATCGCCAGCGGTATCGTCGCCGGGCTCAATGCCCAGGGCCTGATCGTCGACCACGCCGCGACTGCGGCGGATGCCGAAGCCCTGCTGCGTACGGCGCACTTCGATGTGCTGATCCTCGACCTCGGCCTGCCCGACGAAGACGGCATCGTCCTGCTGCGACGCCTGCGCCAACAGGGCCTGGAACTACCGGTGCTGGTGCTCACCGCACGCGATGCGGTCAGCGACCGGGTCACCGGCCTGCAGGCGGGTGCCGACGACTACCTGCTCAAGCCGTTCGACCTGCGCGAGCTGGCCGCGCGCCTGCACACGCTGATGCGGCGCATGTCCGGCCGCAGCGTCAACCTCATCGAACATGGCCGGTTGAGCTACGACCCGAGCCGCTGCGAAGCACGCCTGGACGGCCGCCTCGTCGACCTGTCGCGCCGCGAACAGGCACTGCTGCAGGCGCTGCTCAACAACCAGGGCCGGGTGCTCAGCAGCGAGCAGCTCAAGGACGCAATCTACGGTTTTGCCGACGACGTCGAGAGCAACGCGCTCAACGTGCACATTCACCATCTGCGCCGCAAGCTCGGCAACGGCATCGTCGAGACCGTGCGCGGCCTGGGCTACCGTCTCGGCCCGGCCGGCGACGAGGACGCGCCATGAGCCTGCGTCTACGCCTGACCCTGATGCTCGGCTCGGCCTTCGTGCTGCTCTGGGCGCTAGCCGCGACCTGGATGCTGGTCGATCTGCGCGGCCAGATGATGCTCTCGCTCGACCAGCGCCTGGCGGCCTCGGCGCGCATGGTCGCCGGTCTGCTGGTGCAGTTGCCGCAGCCGGTGCCCGGCGACGGCCCGCCGCAGCGTTTGAGCGCCGAACAACTGGGCATCCCCAATGGCCTGGCCTGCCAGGTCAGCTCGCTGCGTGGCGAGGTGCTGGCGCGCAGCCACAGCGCACCCGATCAGCAACTGGACGCCGAGCAGAACGGCTTTCGCGACCAGCTGATCGACGGCGTGCCCTGGCGCAGTTTCACTCTGGTGCAAGGCGAGCTGCGCATCACCACGGCCGACCGCCTGGATGAACGTGCCGCACTGAAGCGCTCGGTGTTGCTGGCGGCGGCGCTGCCCGTGGCGGTCGCTCTGCTCGGCAGCCTGGGCCTGCTCTGGCTTGGCCTCGGCCGTGGGCTGGCGCCCCTGCGGCGGATTCGCGAGGCACTGACCCGACGCAGCGCCGACTCCCTCGAACCCTTGCCGGTCGAAGGCCTGCCGCCGGAGCTGCTGCCGCTGGTGCAGACGCAGAACCAGCTGTTCCAGCGCATCGCCCAGGCCATCGAACGCGAACGCCGGCTGACAGGCGACGCCGCCCACGAACTGCGCAGCCCGCTGACGGCGATCAAGACCCACCTGCAGGTAGCACGCATGACCGAAGGCGCCGCCGCCGAACAAGCCTTGGCCAACGCCGAGGCCGGTGCCGACCGATTGCAACGCACGCTGGAACAGCTGCTGTTGCTGGCCCGGGTGGAAGGCAGTCTGGATTTCGACGATGGCCTGCAATGCTCGGCTGCCGAGGTCGCGCGGCTGGCGATTCAGGACGCCGGTGGCGGTGACGGCGCGCCGATTGCCCTGCAGATTCCAGCGGAACTGTCGGATGTGCCACTCGCCATGCCGCCGGTGCTGGCCATCGCCGCGCTGCGCAACCTGCTGGAAAATGCCCAGCGCCACACCGCGCCGGGCAGCGCCGTCACGCTGACCCTGCAGCCTGAAGCCGAGCGAGTACGCTTCGAAGTACGCGACCAGGGCCCGGGCATCGCCGGCGAGCATCTCGAGCACCTGACCCGCCGCTTCTGGCGACACGCCGCCAGCAGTGGCAGCGGCCTGGGCCTGGCCATTGTCCAGGCGATCGCGCAACGCTGCGACTGCACCCTCACCTTCGACAGCCAGGCCGGCGGCCTGCGCGTATCACTGACGGTACCGCTGCAGCGCTGAGCACGCGCTTAGCCAGGGAACTCCAGGCAGAAGGTCGTCCAGCCCTGCGCGGAGCTGCAGTGGATTCGGCCCTGATGGGCCTGAACGATCGAACGGGTGATCGCCAGGCCCAGGCCGGCATTGCTCGGGCTGCCTTCGCGGCGCGCCGGGTCGACCCGGTAGAAGCGGTCGAACAGTCGCTCCAGATGCTCGGGCGCGATGGTCGCGCCGGGATTGCTCACCTCAAGCGTCACGTGACCGGCGCCTCGCTCGATGGTCACCCGGATCCGCTCGCCGTCGGGCGTGTAACGCAGCGCATTGGACAGCAGGTTCGACAGCGCCCGGCGCAGCATCAACAGATCGCCCTGAATGGTGCCGGCACCGAAAAGCTCGAAACGCACCCCGCGCTCGTCCGCCGAGAGCTGGTAATAGTCCAGCAGCTGCGCGCACAACGCCTCCAGCGCGACGGGCTTGGCGTCCGGCACGATCAGCCCGTTGTCCGCCTTGGCGAGGAACAACATGTCGTCGATCATCCGCGACATGCGCTGCAGCTCCTCCAGATTCGAATGCAGGTTGTCCTGGTACTGATCCAGCGTGCGCGCGCGGGTCAGCGCCACCTCGGTGTGAGTCATCAGGTTGCTCAGCGGTGTGCGCAGCTCGTGGGCGATGTCGGCGGAGAAGTTCGACAACCGCACGAAGGCGTCCTCCAGTCGCGCCAGCATGGCGTTGAAGGCCTGCACCAGCTGTTGCAGTTCCGCCGGCGTCGACTCGTCGGGGATGCGCTCGCGCAGCGACTTGGCCGAGACGGAGGCGGCCACCTGGGTCACCTCGCGCAAGGATCGCAAGCCGCTGCGCACCAGCAGCCAGCCGAGCAACCCGCTGAGCAGCGCACAAAGCACCAGTGCCGCCCACAGCCAGCCGCTGAAGGTGTGAAAGAAGGCCTTGTGTGCGGTGACATCGAGCAGGATTAGCAAGGTCAGCCGCTGTGCGCCGATCTCGACATGCCCGGCCTCGCCACGCCAGACGCGCCCGTCCAGCGTCAGTTCCCCCGCCTCCCGGCCGATCAGATCGAGCAGCGGCGGCTCCGCTTCATCAACGCCCGGCTGAGGAAACAGCTGTGCACCGCGTTCATCGAAAATGAAACCGCGCATCTCGCTGTGCCCACCGAGCAGCACCTGCAGCTGTGGGCGAACGCGCTCGAAGTTCTGCAGGTCGTCCAGCTCCCCCAGCAGGCGTCGGCTTGCCTCGAGCTTTTCGTGCAGCGTATGGCGGTCCAGTTCGTCGAAGTGATGCTCGCTGAGCTGGCTGAAGAAGTAACCGGCGGCGGCCAACACGCCGGTCACCGCCAGCATGAACATCAGGCTCAGCCGCGCGGTCAGCGACAGCCGCTTCATGGCGCGTCCGGCTCGTCGAGCATGTAACCCATGCCCCGTGCGGTGTGGATCAGCTTGGGCTCGAAGCCATCGTCGATCTTCACACGCAAGCGACGGATCGCCACCTCGATGACGTTGGTGTCACTGTCGAAATTCATGTCCCACACCTGCGAAGCGATCAGCGACTTGGGCAGCACCTCGCCGCGCCGACGCAACAGCAGTTCCAGCAGGGTGAATTCCTTGGCAGTCAGGTCAATACGCTGGCCGGCCCGCACCGCGCGGCGCTTGAGCAGATCGACCTCCAGATCGGCGATCTTCAACTGGGTCTGCAAGGCCGCCGCGTTGCCTCGTCGCAGCAGGGTGCGCACGCGCGCCAGCAGCTCGGAGAAAGCGAACGGCTTGACCAGATAATCGTCGGCGCCCAGCTCCAGCCCCTTGACTCGATCCTCGACGCGATCGCGCGCGGTCAGAAACAGCACCGGCACCTCGTTGCCCGACGCCCGCACCAGGCGCAACACTTCCCAGCCATCCAGGCCCGGCATCATCACGTCGAGAATCAGCAGGTCATAGGGCGTACTCAGCACATGCTGCAGCGCGTCGGTTCCGCTGGTAACACGGTCGACGGTGAAGCCGGCCTCGCTCAGCCCCTGCTGCAGGTACATGCCGGTTTTCGGTTCGTCTTCAGCGACCAGCAATTTCATGGCGGCGAGTTCCTTCGGTGGCGACGCCGCAAGTGTGGCAGTGCCCGCAGCTGGGACGCCACGAAGCTGACAAAAAAGTAATCTTTCGATCAGCCTCTTGTCAGGCCGCCGGGGTTAGCGTGGTACTCAGAAAAATGAGGCTTGACCTTGCCATCGCGTCAAGGTTGAGCATCAAACCAGTGCTACCAGACTGGCTAACCGAGGACCATCCCATGACCAGCATTCAACTCAAGGTATCCGGCATGACCTGCGGCGCGTGCGTCCGGCATGTAACCGCGGCACTACAGCCCTTGGCGGGTGTCGAGCGCGTCGAGGTCGATCTGGCCGCCGGGGTCGCCCGGATAGACGGCACGGCCGATAGCGCGGAGCTGATCGCCGCACTCGACGAAGCCGGTTACCCTGCCGAGGTCACCACCGACTCGCCTGCCCCGACGCCCCGCAAAACCGGATGCGGTTGCGGCTGCAACTGAACATCGCTCTGGAGAAGCCCATGAAACTCTACCTCACCGCACTCGCCGCTCTGCTGATGTCCGGCATGGCCCACGCCGCGGACGTCATCGATGTGCATCGCGATGCCAACTGCGGCTGCTGCAAGGACTGGATCAAGTACCTGGAGGCCAACGGTTTCGAGGTGCGCGATCACGTCGAAAGCAACATGTCGGCGGTCAAGCAGAAGCTGGGTGTCGCGCCTCGCCTGGGCTCATGCCACACCGGTGTGATTGACGGCAAGTTCGTCGAAGGCCACGTTCCGGTTGCGGCGATTCATGAGCTGAAGAAGCGCGACGATCTCGCCGGTGTTGCCGTACCGGGCATGCCGGCGGGCTCGCCGGGCATGGATTATGGCCAGCCGCACCAGCAGTACCAGGTGATCGGCCTGACCACCAAGGGCCGCGATCTGGTGCTCGGCGACTACCTCGGCGCGCAACCGGTTCGCTAAGCCGCGCTGCCATCAGGACAGGCGATGCCGTTCGGCATCTCCGGCAGGGCCAGCCCGATTGGGGCTGGCCACGCTGCCAGCTGACAAAATCGTAATTTTCGCTTCAGGTCGCTGACAGATGCACCGCGCTATGGTGCTTGTCACAAGCGTTGCAACGTCGCGCCTGCGCGGCGGCAAACCAACAATTCGATCGACCGAACAGGACCCGCATGCAATTGACCAGTTCTCGGCGCACCTTCGTCAAAAGCCTGGCTGCCGGCGGCGCCGTCGCTGGCCTCGGGCTGTGGCAACAGCCCGTCTGGGCGCTGACCAGCCCAGGTCAGCCGACGGTGCTCAGCGGCACCGAGTTCGACCTCACCATTGATTCCATGAGCGTGGACTTCACCGGCAAGCGCCGCACTGCCATGGCCATCAACGGCAGCATCCCCGGCCCATTGTTGCGCTGGCGCGAGGGCGACACCGTGACCCTGCGCGTGCGCAACCGGCTACCCCACGACACTTCCATCCATTGGCACGGCATCCTGCTGCCGGCCAACATGGACGGCTTACCGGCTTCAGCTTCGCCGGCATCGCGCCGGATGGCATGTACGAATACCGCTTCAAGGTCGTCCAGAGCGGCACCTACTGGTACCACAGCCACTCCGGTTTTCAGGAACAGCTGGGCGTCTATGGCGCGCTGATCATCGATCCCAAGGAGCCGGAGCCTTTCAGCTACGATCGCGACTATGTGGTGTTCCTTTCCGACTGGACCGACGAAAGCCCGGCACGGGTGCTGGCCAAGCTGAAGAAGCGCTCGGACTACTACAACCGGGGCCGCCGCACGCTTGGCGATTTCATCAATGACGTCGCCGACAACGGCTGGAGTGACACCGTCAGCAAGCGCTGGGCCTGGGCGAAGATGAACATGTCGCCGACCGATCTGGCCGATATCAGCGGTGCCACCTACACCTACCTGCTCAACGGCCAGGCGCCGGACGGCAACTGGACCGGCCTGTTTCAGCCAGGCGAGCGCATCCGCCTGCGCCTGATCAACGGCTCGGCGATGAGTTATTTCGACTTCCGCATCCCCGGTCTCAAGCTCACCGTGGTCGCCGCCGACGGGCAGAACGTCGAACCGGTGCAGGTGGACGAAGTGCGCCTGGCCGTGGCGGAAACCCTCGACGTGATCGTCGAGCCGGACGGCAGCCAGGACGCCTATACCCTGTTCGCCCAAGCCATGGACCGCAGCGGCTATGCCCGCGGCACGCTGGCAGTGCGCGATGGCTTGCAGGCGTCGGTGCCCGAGCCCGATCCGCGCCCAGAACTGAGCATGGAGGACATGGGCCACGGTGATCATGCCGCCCACGGCCAGGCTGCTGCGCCTGCGCCGAGCGACGATCCTCACGCCGGGCATGGCGACATGGATCACGGCGCGATGAATCAGAATGAGATGAATGGCCAGATGGACCACGCGACCATGGGCCACGGCTCGTCCGGCGGCGGCATGCAGACGCATCCGGCAAGCGAAACCGACAACCCGCTGGTGTACATGCAGACCATGATGCCGGTGTCCAAGCTGGACGATCCCGGCATCGGCCTGCGCGACAACGGCCGGCGCGTGCTGACCTACGCCGACCTGCGCAGCACCTTCGCCGATCCGGACGGCCGTGAGCCGACGCGCACCATCGAACTGCACCTGACCGGACACATGGAGCGCTTCGCCTGGTCGTTCGACGGCATCCCCTTCGCCGACGCCGAGCCGATCCGCCTCAGATACGGCGAGCGGGTGCGCTTCGTGCTGGTCAACGACACCATGATGCACCACCCCATCCACCTGCACGGGCTGTGGAGCGATCTGGAGGACGAACACGGCAATTTCCAGGTGCGCAAGCACACCATCGACATGCCACCGGGTTCGAAACGCAGCTATCGCGTCACCGCCGACGCCCTCGGGCGCTGGGCCTATCACTGCCACATGCTGATGCACATGGACCTCGGGATGTTCCGCGAAGTCCGCGTAGAAGAATGACGGAGAAAACCATGAAAACAATCAAGCGCACCGCCCTGCTCGCCTTCGGCCTGGCCGCCGCTCTCAGCCTCAACGCCGCCTACGCGCAAAGCGAGCAGGACGGTCATCATCCCGCCAACGCGCCAGCCGAACAGGCCGCGCCGCAGGCCAGCCAGCCCAAGCCCGGACAAAAGCAGGGCGACATGATGCAGGGCATGGACCACGACAAGATGCAGGACATGCACGACCAGCACATGGGTTCCGACCACATGGACCACGGCAGCATGGGCAACGGAAAGATGCAGAACGACCTGCCAAAGGGCGCCGAACAAGGCAAGCCGCATGATCATTAAGACACTGCCGGTCGCCATCGCCCTCGCACTGGCTGCGACGGCGAGCCAGGCGCAGCAGGCCATGGATCATTCCGGACACGCCGGGCACGCTGCGCCAGCGGACCACAGCCAGATGGATCCTGGGCAGATGGGTCACAGCCAGATGAACCATGAGCCTGTGAACCAAGGCGGCATGGATCATCGCGATCACAGCAGCATGGATCACAGTTCAATGGCTCACCCGCCGGTCACCGGCGTCGGCACCGGACAGGAGCCGCGCACGCCAATTCCTACGATCAGCGATGCTGACCGCGCCGCGGCATTTCCCGACCTGCCGCCTCATTCTATGCATCAGGGCGGCAGCAATTTTCTGTTCCTCGCCGATCAGCTGGAATGGCAGGACGCCGATGAAGGCAGCACGCTGGCCTGGGACCTTTCCGGCTGGTATGGCGGCGATATCGACCGCCTCGCCTTCCGCTCCGAGGGTGAGCGCACCAATGGCCACACCGAGGAGGCCGAACTGCAGCTGCTCTGGAGCCACGCCATCGGCCCCTGGTGGGAAACCGTCGCCGGCGTGCGCCAGGACTTCAAGCCTGGTTCGCCACAGACCTGGGCCGCCTTTGGCGTGCAGGGCATGCCACTGTTCGGTCTGGAAACCGAAGCCACGGCTTTCCTTGGCGAGGGCGGCCAGAGCGCGCTGCGCCTGGAGGCTGAATACGACATCCTGCTGACCCAGCGCTGGGTACTGCAGCCCACCGCGGAGCTGAACCTGCACGGGCGCAACGACCAGGCGCGCGGCGTCGGCTCCGGTCTCAGCGACGCCAGTGTCGGTCTGCGCCTGCGTTACGAGATAAGTCGTCAGTTCGCGCCTTATGTCGGCGTCAGCTGGGGCCGTGCCTACGGCAATACCGCTGACCTGCTGCGTGCCGATGACGAAGACGTCAGCGAGGCGAAGCTGGTAGCCGGTATTCGCTTCTGGTTCTGAGGCCCCACGTATGAAGACTGTCCTGGCGACACTGGCACTGAGCACCCTGCTGGTTGCAATCGGCGGCGCGCTGGTGGTGTATTCCGGCATCATCGATGTCGGCGCGGACGCCCCGCACAGCGCGCCACTGCACGCCGTGCTGGAGACCACCCGTGAACGCGCCGTGGCCGTGCGCGCCCGCGACCTCGAAGTGCCGACGCTGGGGTCTGCGGAGCAGATTCGTTCCGGGGCGGGCAACTACGCGGCCATGTGCGTCGGTTGCCACCTGGCGCCCGGCGTAGAGCCGACCGAACTGAGCCAGGGCCTCTACCCCGCGCCCCCAACGCTTGCCGAGGACTCCCGCGACAACGACCCGGCCGCGACTTTCTGGGTCATCAAGCATGGACTCAAGTCCACCGGCATGCCGGCGTGGGGCAAGTTCATGGACGACCGCTACATCTGGTCGCTGGTCGCCTTCGTCGAACAACTGCCCTCACTCACCCCGCTGGAATACCAGACGCTGGTGGACTCTAGTGACGGCCACCAGCACGGTGGCGGTGAATCGGACATGCACGATCACAGCGGCCAGCACCCCGCTCCTGCCGCCGATCAGCAGCCGGCAGGCGCAGACCATCATCAGGGCGCACACGACGGCCATGCGCCGGCACAATCGGAAGCAGCACCGGAAGCCGATGTACACCACCACCCGGACGGTAGCCGCCACGTGCATTGATGCGCTGCGCCATGAACGGCGCAATCGTCCTTCAAGCCGTTCGCTTCAGCGCTTCGCCTCGATCTGTCCGACTCGTTCCAGCCAACCCGACTCCAGTCGTGGCTGGTCGATATCCATGCTCCGCGCCTCCATCGCCTCGCGGTGACGATCAATCTCGGCAACCGAATCGCTGAGGCCGCTGGAGTTGCCATCGAGCCGATGCATCTGCGTCAGCCCCAGGTGATAGAAGCGCAGCAGCTTCATCGCATCCGGATCGCCCGCACTTACGCCTGCCTTGACCTGGTGCATCATGTTGGTCACACGCATCAGGCTGCGCTTGAGCTGCCAGCCGTACACCGCTGCGGCCATCCACGGCTGCTGCCAGTACAGCCACCTGACGATTCCGATCGTCAGCGCCAGTCCGGCCACGACACCAATGATGTTCAGCCGCAGGTTGTCGCCACCGGGCTCACCGAACAGCGCCACGGCAAGGGTCGACAAGCCCATGGCGAGGACGGCAAAGGTCGCGGCGACGATCAGCGTGCTGCGCCGGGTCTGCTGGCGATAGGTTTCGGGGCTGAGCGGAACGATCTCGAATAGCACCACAGGGCGATGTCCTTGGCTGAGGCAGAAGATGAGCGGTGGCCATTATCACCTCAATCGGCGAGCGATGACTGACGCAGCGCAGTTTCTTCCAGGACCCGGCTATGCTGGAGCCGTCCCAACAGGAGAACCCCATGCGCCGCCTCGCCACGCCCGCCGATGAGCAGCGGGTCTACGACATCTACATGCACCCGGACGTGGTGCCCTACCTGGGCTTCGATCCCATGCCGCGCGAGCACTTCGGCAAGGTTTTCGAGCCGCTGTTCGAAAGCGCCAGCTTCTATGTCTTCGAAGACGACGGCATGGTGCAGGGCTTCTACAAGGTGCAGCGCCACCTGGGCCGCGCCGCCCATGTGGCCTACCTCGGCATCTTGGCCGTCGCGCCCGAGGTCAGGGGCAGCGGCCTGGCGCAGCGGATGATGCAGGAAGCCCTCGACAAGCTGGCCGCCAGCGGCATTCGTCGTGTGGAATTGACGGTGGAGGCGGACAACCCACGAGCGATCGCCTTCTACGAGCTTTTCGGCTTCGTCCACGAAGGCACGCAACGCGCTGCCTACAAGCGCAGCAGCGACGACGGCTTCGTCGACGAGCTGATGTATGGACTGTTGCTGGGACCCGGGCGGGTCCCAGCGTAGGTACTGCGTCGTTCGTCAGCCCTTGAGCTTGCTGGTGATCTTCGCCACGTGCTCGCCCTGGTAGCGTGCGATGGCCAGTTCCTTTTCCGAAGGCTGACGCGAGCCGTCGCCGCCGGCGATGGTCGTGGCGCCGTAGGGCGTGCCACCGTTGGTTTCGGAGATGTCGAAGAACTCGCTGATGCCATAACCGGTCGGCACGATGACCATGCCGTGGTGCGCCAGGGTGGTCCAGGTCGAGGTAATGGTCATCTCCTGCCCACCGCCGGTACCGGTCGAGGCGAACACGCTGGCGACCTTGCCGTGCAGCGCGCCCTTGGCCCACAGGCCGCCGGTGCGGTCGAGGAAGTTGCGCATCTGCCCGGACATGTTGCCGAAGCGGGTCGGGGTGCCAAAGATGATTCCGTCGTAGTCCGGCAGCTCGTTCGGATCGGCGATATCGGCTGGCTGATCGACCTTGCCGCCGGCGTTGCGGAAGGCGTCTTCCGGCATGGTTTCCGGCACGCGCTTGATCGTCACCTCCACGCCCGGCACGCGGCGCGCGCCTTCGGCGACGGCATTGGCCATCGTTTCGATATGGCCGTACATGGAGTGATAGAGCACGAGAATCTTCGCCATCTTGCTTTCCTCTTTCGGTGGGTGAGTCTGAATTAAGTGGTGGATGGGATAACGCGCCAGACGGGTCGTTCCAACAGCAGGCGTCAGAGCGACTCGACCAGGACAACTTCGCTGTCTGCCACGGCCCTGATGCTCAGCCGTGTCTCATCACGCACGGCCACGCCATCGCCGGCGGCGACCGCGAGTCCGTTGATTTCGATCTGGCCGCTGGCCGGCACCAGATACACCCGGTGCCCGGCAGCAATTTCGTAGTCGGCGCTCTGCCCTGCTGCAAGCGTAGCCGCTGCCAGCCTGGCTTCAGCACGAATCGGCAGCGCCTCGTCATCGCCGGACAGGCCACTGGCGAGCGTGACGAAGGCGCCGGCCCGCTCGCCAGTGGGGAACTGGCGAGTGCCCCAGGCCGGCGGCAGTCCGGTCTGCTGCGGGTGAATCCATATCTGGAAAATGCGCGTTTCCACATCCTCCAGGTTGTACTCGCTGTGCACGATCCCGGTGCCTGCGCTCATCACCTGCACATCGCCAGCGACGGTACGGCCGCGGTTGCCGAGGCTGTCTTCATGGGTGATGGCGCCCTGGCGGACGTAGGTGATGATTTCCATGTCCCGGTGCGAGTGCGGTTCGAACCCCGATTGCGGCGCGATGCTGTCTTCGTTCCATACGCGCAGGCGGCCCCAGCGCATGCGCTCGACGTCATGATAACCAGCAAAGGAAAAGTGGTGGCGCGCGTTCAGCCAGCCGTGCTGCGCATGGCCAAGCCGGGCATATGGACGTAGTTCGATCATCTCGCTCTCCACAGATCGGGGCACCGGGACGAACCCGGCCAATGAGGGAGATGATCCATTCAATCAGATCAATATTGTTTGCAATTTTCAGCCAATAACCATCGACGAAATCGATACTTATGCAGACGAATGGGCTTCGGCTATCTGGCGTAGCGACCATTCTCTCTTGCCCGTAGCGCATTTACCTGCCACAAAGCGCTCCCCTCTTTCAGCTTTCAGGAAGCGCATCAATGAACGATGAATTGCTGGTCGAAGACATTCAGCTCGGCGATGGCAAAGCGGTGGTCAAGGGTGCGCTGATCACCACCCAATACCGCGGCACGCTGAGCGACGGCACGCTGTTCGACAGCTCCTACGAGCGCGGCAAACCCTTCCAGTGCGTGATCGGCACCGGTCGGGTGATCAAGGGTTGGGACATCGGGCTAATGGGGATGCGGGTCGGCGGCAAGCGCCGGCTGTTCGTGCCGGCGCAGCTGGGCTATGGCGAGCGCCAGGTCGGCGCGCATATTCCGCCCAATTCGGATCTGCACTTCGAGATCGAGCTGCTCGAAGTGCTGACGCGAGACGACTGACCAGCCTCTCTGACGCCCCCTGCGGGCCGCCAGAAAGTCGCGCGAATCAGGCCTCGCTGGCGAGGTCCGGGCGCGCCACACCGTGGGGATACTGCTCCCGATAGCGCGCCAACCAGACTGCCCCGGCCGGATCTTCCCAGGCGTGACGGTGCAACAGCGCCATGCCATCCGGATCGTTCAGCAGGCGCCAGCGCGCCGCCTCGGCATCCGCGCCGTCCGGGCCGACCGCCAGCACCTGACCGAGGCGCTGCTCGCGCAAACGCTCGGCGCCGCTGACCACCCTGGCATGCCGGGCGCGCGCCATGGCACAGACCAGCGCGTTGTACAGCGGATCGACCACCGCCACGAGGAAGCCATGGCGCAAGGCAACCGCCTGGTTCTGCTGCTGGTACAGGTCGGTATTGGCCAGCTCGGTGGGCGGTGCGTATTCCTCCGGGATCAGGAACAGCTTGCTGCGCCGCGCGGCCAAGCCGAGACCGGTACGGCTGGTGATCACTGATACCGGCGCCGACAGGATCAGCGACACCACGATCGGCGCCAGCCACCAGAGAAAGGCTGCATCCAGCCAGGCGACCAATGCCGTCCAGAGCACACCGATGACGATCTGCGAGCCATGCCGGCGCAGGGCCTCACCCCAGGGGGTTGCGTTATCGCCGCGCTGCGGCGAGTTCCACTGCACCGACCAGCCGAGGAAGGCTGCAGTGACGAACACGCTGTGGAAGAGCATGCGCACCGGCGCCAGCAGCACCGAGAACAGCGTTTCGATCAGCATCGACAGCAGCACCCGCAGCCGCCCGCCATAGGCTTCAGCACCCTGGATGCAAACCAGCAGCACGCTGAGCAGCTTGGGCAGAAACAGCAGTGTCATGGTCGCCGAGAACAGCGCGATGGCTTCCTGCGGGTGCCAGCGCGGCCACAGCGGGTAAAGCTGGTTCGGCTGCAGGAAGTACTCCGGCTCCATCAGCGTATGGATCGCCAGCAGGCCGGTGGACAGCAGCAGGAAGAGAAACCACAGCGGCGCCGACAGGTAGGACATCACCCCGGTGAGGAACACCATGCGATGCACCGTGTGTACTCCGCGCACCATGAACAGGCGGAAGTTCATCAGGTTGCCGTGGCACCAGCGACGATCACGCTTGAGTTCGTCGAGCAGGTTAGGCGGCAGCTCCTCGTAACTGCCCGGCAGGTCGTAGGCGATCCACACGCCCCAGCCGGCGCGGCGCATCAGCGCGGCTTCGACGAAGTCGTGGGAGAGGATCGCCCCGGCGAACGAGCCGGTGCCGGGCAACGGCGCCAACGCGCAGTGCTCGATGAACGGCTTCACGCGAATGATCGCGTTGTGGCCCCAGTAATGCGATTCACCCAGCTGCCAGAAGTTGAGCCCGGCGGTGAACAGCGGACCGTAGACGCGCGTGGCGAACTGCTGCAGCCGCGCATAGAGCGTGTCCATGCCCGACGCCTTGGGCGCGGTCTGGATGATGCCGGCATTGGGGTTTGCCTCCATCAATCGCACCAGGCTGGTCAGACATTCGCCGCTCATCACGCTGTCGGCGTCCAGCACCACCATGTAGCGGTAGCTGCTGCCCCAGCGACGGCAGAAGTCGTCGATGTTGCCGCTCTTGCGCTTCACCCGGCGACGGCGGCGACGGTAGAAGATATGGCCGAAGCCATCCACCGCACGGCACAACTCGACCCAGGCCTTCTGCTCGGCAACACAGGTGTCCGGGTCGTTGCTGTCGCTGAGCACGAAGATGTCGAAATGCTCGAGTTCACCGGTTGCCTTGAGCGACTCGTAAGTCGCGCGCAGGCCGGCGAACACACGCGGCACGTCCTCGTTGGCAATCGGCATCACCAGCGCCGTACGCGCCTCGGCCGGTATCGGTTCGGTGCCGGGGCTGCTGGCCGAGATGCTGTAACGGTCCTTGCCGCGCAGCAGCTGGAAGAAGCCCATCAGCGCGGTCCAGAAGCCCACCGAGACCCAGCAGAACAGCAGTGCGAAGAGCAGCAGGATGCTCGTCTGCACCACATAGGGAAGGATCTGCCGGGCTGATTCGGACAGCGGCTGGACGAACACTTCCTGCATGTCGACCAGGAACCAGCCCTGGTAAGGCAGCACCGCCTTCATCTGCCAGGTGGCAAAGGCGGTCTGGCCGAGCATCAGCACCAGCAGTGCCGCACGGCGCAGCGCCGCGACCCGGCGCCAGCGCGCCTCGTCGAGCGGCTGCGGACTGGGCTCGAAGTGACGCCGCGGCGGCGTGCGACCCAGCATCCGGCGCCAGCCACGGCGCAGGATATTGGTATGCCAGGGCTCCGGCACCATGCGCGTGCGCACGATCGGCGGGGTCGACTGCACATAGGCGCGCCCCTGGTGATCCTCGGCGATCACGCCGGCGCGGTCGAACAGATCGCCCCAGCCCAGCCGCAGTCGCGCAACCACCGAGTCGAGCAGACGCCGCGACGGGCTGCGCTGCGCGCTGGTCTCGGCAGACAGTTCATCATGCAGCGCGAACAGGCCGCCCCGCTCGGCCGCCTGCCGGTATCTGGCCGGGTCCTCGGTTTCGTTCAATGCCAGGCCGTCGCAATAGTTTTGCGTCAGACCATTCACTGCATGCTGCTCATTCATGGGGAGGAATCTGGTAGGTCCAGGTTTCGGAAAGGGTCTTGTCGCCATCGACCAGCGCCGCACGCATCTCGACCGGGCGCGCCGGGTCGCGCACCTTCACGCGCAGCGTCAGGCGCCAGCCCTTGGTGACGGTGTTGTAGCGCAGGTTGTTTTCCACCAGCTCGGCATTGTCATCGACGCTGACGCGCGTGCTGACCGGCGCATCCTCGGCGAGCTTCTCCAGCACCGGCCCGACGAAGTCCACGACCAGAGCCGTGCTGCCGTCAGGCTGGCGGATCAGGTTGGCCTGCTTGACGTCGCCGGTGGAGATACGGGTCTGCTGCACCCACGCCAGCTCAGGATCGTGCAGGCTCGGTTCGTCCATGGAAAAGTGCAGGCGGTATTCCAGATCCAGCGACTGGCCGGGCTCCGGCTGCTTTTCCGGGGACCAGAAGGCGACGATGTTGTCATTGGTCTCGTCAGGCGTCGGGATCTCGATCAGCTCGACATGGCCCTTGCCCCAGTCGCCGCGGGTTTCCACCCAGCCGCTCGGGCGCAGCTCGTAGCGGTCGTCCAGGTCTTCGTAACGGCCGAAATCGCGAGTGCGCTGCATCAGCCCGAAGCCGCGCGGGTTCTCCACGCTGAACGCACTCACGGCCAGCCGCTTCGGATTGTTCAGCGGGCGCCAGATCCATTCGCCACTGCCGGCATGAATCGCCAGACCCTCGGAGTCATGCAGTTGCGGACGGAAGTTGGTGACATTGCTCGGCTGGTTGGCGCCGAACAGGAACATGCTGGTCAGTGGCGCAATCCCGAGCTTGCCGACCTGCTCGCGGAGAAACACTTTGGCCTGCACGTCCAGCGTGCTGTCCTTGCCCGGCGTCAGCACCATGCGATAGGCGCCGGTGGCGCGCGGCGAATCGAGCAGCGCGTAGATCACCAGGTTGCGCCGATCAGCCTGCGGCCGCTCGACCCAGAATTCGCGGAACCGCGGGAACTCCTCGCCCACTGGCAGTGCCGTGTCGACCGCCAGCCCGCGCGCGGAGAGCCCGTACCACTGGCCCTTGCCGATGATGCGGAAGTAGCTGGCGCCGAGCAGGGTCATCACCTCATCCTGCTTGTCCTTCTTGTTCAGCGGATAGAGCACCTTGAAACCGGCGAAGCCCAGCCCATCCAGCGAGGCCGGGTCGATGTCGACACCGCCGAACTCGAACATCGACGGGTCGTAGCGAATCTCGCGCACTTTCGTCGCGGTGATTTCATTGATGCGCACCGGCGTGTCGAAGTGCATGCCCTGGTGATAGAACTGCAGATGGAACGGGGTTTCGACGTCCTTCCAGTAGGCATGCTCCGGGTTGAAGCGCACGCGCTGGTAGTCGGCGAATGCCATCTTGCGGAATTCGTCGGGCAGGTTGCTCACCGGCTCCTCGTAACCGCTGGCAGCCAGTTCCTGAGCCCGCTTGGCCACATCGTCGAGGCTGAACGCCAGCGCACTGCCAGCCATAAGCATGCACAGGCCACCCGCCAGACCGGCCAGCATGCGTGCCGGCTGATTCCCCGTGTTCCATTGAAAAATGCGTAACACACCGCCTCCGAATTACACGTTTGTGCAGAGTTCGCTCTGCTTCGCTGTGTTCTGATCGCCTACAACCCGCGTGTCCCGCCGCGTTGCTCTGAAGCGCGGCAGCGGCCGTGGGCTGGATGCAGATCGCCATAAAGAAAAAGTCTTACAACAACTCGAATCGCGCGCTTTGCACCGACCGCGAGTCGAGGCCCAACTGGACTTCAAACTCGCCGGGCTCGGCCACGTAGTCGAGTCGCGCGTCAGGAAACTTCAGATCGTCCTCGCCCAGTTCAAAGCGCACTACCCGCGACTCGCCCGGCTCTAACATGAGCTTTTCGAAGCGCTTGAGTTCCTTGATCGGACGTACGCTGGAGCTGACCAGATCCTGCAGGTACAGCTGCACTACCGTCGCGCCGGCGCGTGCGCCAGTGTTCTTTACCGTTACGCTGACCTCCAGAATCTGGCCGCGTTTCAGCTGATGTCGTGAAAGCTGCGGCTTCGCCAGCTCGAACTCGGTGTAGCTCAGGCCATAACCGAACGGGTACAGCGCACCGTTGGGTTCTTCGAAATACTGCGAGGTGTAGTTGCCGGGGCGACCCTCGACGTAGGGTCGGCCGAGTCGCGGGTGGTTGTAGTAGGTCGGAATCTGGCCAACCGAGCGCGGAAAGGAGATCGGCAGTTTGCCGGACGGGTTGTGCGCACCGAGCAGCACCTCGGCAATCGCGTGCCCGCCCTCGGTGCCGGCGAACCAGGTTTCCAGCACCGCATCCGCGTTGTCCTTGACCCAGCCCAGTTGCAGCGGCCGGCCATTCATCAAAACCACCACCAGCGGTTTGCCGGTGGCAGCCAGCGCTTCGAGCAGTGCCTGCTGACTGGCCGGCAGCGTGAGACTGGTACGGCTAGAGGATTCGTGGGACATGCCACGTGACTCGCCCACCGCAGCAACGATCACGTCAGCCTCGCGCGCGGCACGCACTGCCTCGTCGATCATCGCCTGCGGCGGGCGCGGGTCCTGCGTCACTTCCGGGCGATCCCAATTGAGAAAGTTCAGGTACTCGATCAGTCGCGGATCGTCGGTGACGTTCGCGCCACGGGCATGAATGACCCGGCCGGAATCGCCCACTGCAGCCTCGAGTCCCTGACGCAGCGTCACCGTCTGTGCCGCCACACCGGCCGCCGACCAGCTGCCGAGCATGTCAACGTGGGAATCGGCCAGCGGGCCGACCAGCGCGATGGTCGCGTCCTTGCGCAGTGGCAACGTCTGTTGACGGTTCTCCAGCAGGACCAGCGAGTCGCGCGCCACTTGCCTTGCCGCCTGGCGATGCAGGCGGCCTTCGGCATTGACCTCAACCGGATCGCCCGCCGCCTTGCCGATACGCCGATAAGGATCATGGAACAGGCCGAGGTCGTACTTGGCACCGAGCACACGCCCCACCGCCTGGTCGATCAGCTCTATCGGCACCTCACCGCGCTCGACCAGCCCCGGCAGTTCCTGCAGATAAAGCGAGTCATGCATGCTCAGATCGATACCCGCCTCGATCGCCAGGCGCGCAGCCTCGCGCCCGTCGCGAGCCACGCCGTGGCGCAGCAGTTCGTCGATGGCGCCGTGGTCGCTGATGTTCAGCCCACGGAAGCCCCAGCCGTCGCGCAGCAGGTCGCGCAACAGCCAGCGGTTGGCGCTGGCCGGCATGCCGTTGACGGTGTTCAGCGCGATCATCACGCCGCCTGCGCCGGCGTCCACCGCCGCACGGTATGGCGGCAGATAATCCTGATGCATACGCTGCGGACTCATGTCGACCACGTTGTAGTCGCGGCCCCCTTCCACCGCGCCATACAGGGCGAAGTGCTTGACGCTGGCCATCACGCTGTCCGCGGTGCTCAGGCGCTCACCCTGATAGGCGCGCACCAGCGTGCCGGCGATCTGCGAGACCAGGTAGGGATCTTCGCCGAAGCCTTCGGAGGTCCGGCCCCAGCGCGGATCACGGGTGATGTCGACCATCGGTGCAAATGTCAGGTCCAGGCCGTCGGCGCTGGCCTCGATGGCCGACACGCGACCGCTAAGGGCGATGGCCTCGAGGTCCCAGCTCGAAGCCAGCGCCAGGCTGATCGGGAAGATGGTGCGGTGGCCGTGAATGACGTCGTAGGCGAAAAAGATCGGAACGCCCAGGCGACTGCGCAGCGCAGCATCCTGCATGGGGCGGTTGTCGGCGCGGGTGACCGAATTGAAGGTGGCGCCAATGCGTCCGGCAGCGATCTCCTCGACGATCCGCTCGCGCGGCATGTCGCCACCGATGCTGATCAGGCGCAACTGGCCGATCTTCTCCGCCAGGGTCATGCGCTCGAGCAGGGTTTCGATCAGCGCCTGCCGGTCATCCAGCGGCAACGCGGGCTGTGCCGCGCAGGGGAACGAGCCCATCGCGCTGGCAAGCAGGACAAACGGCAACAGCCTTTTCATCATCACGTTCCGCAACCCCATTCGTTGAACCGATCAGCCACACACAGACACACCCATCGCGCCGCCTGTGAAAGCCGATCGCAATGGGTTGAAGACTATTTTTAAAGTTCGATGGTGCCGTCGAGATAAAGCACGGCCTGCCCGGCCACCATCACACGATCCGCCTCGACCCGGCAGTGCAGGATGCCGCTACGTTTCGAAGCCTGCAGCGCCACCAGTTCGTTGCGCCCAAGCCGCGCGGCCCAGTAGGGAGCGAGCCCGGCATGGATGGAGCCGGTAACCGGGTCCTCGTCGCCGCCGTTGGCTGGCCAGAAGTAGCGCGAGACGAAATCCTGCTCGCTGCCTGCGGCGGTCACCACCACGTCCAGTGGGGCCAGCGTACGCAGCGCATCCAGATCGGGAGCCAGCGCCCTGACCTCGCGCTCGTCACGGTAGACGGCGAACCACGCCTGCGAGCTGCGCAGCACCGCTTCCGGCTCGCACCCAAGCCCCTGCAACAATGCCGCCGGCGGTTCGGCAACTGGTTCCGGCGCGCGGTTGGGAAAGCTCATTTCCAGCATGCCATCAGCCCGTCGCTGCACCGCCAGGTCACCCACGGCGGCAGCGCGGAAGGTCAGCGGTGCCTGAGCCAGGCCCGCTTCCAGCAGCACAAAGGCGCTGGCCAGCGTGGCATGGCCGCAGAAGTCGATTTCAGTCAGTGGCGAAAACCAGCGAATGTGAAACGCCCCGTCCGCTTCGCGTACGAAAAAGGCCGTTTCAGAAAGGTTGTTTTCGGCGGCGATGGCTTGCATCAGCTCGTCCGGCAGCCAGGTTTGCAGGGGTATCACTGCCGCGGGATTGCCCCTGAAGCGCTCGGCAGTGAAGGCATCTACCTGAAACATCCGCAATTTCATGTTTGCACCCTGTGCACGGTCAAGCGACCGCCGCCTACTCTAACCGGGCTGACGGGGTGCTAGCCAGTGGTGCGTGAAGGCTGAAGGGCCCGGAATCCGTCCGGTTCACCTACTTGCGGCAGCGCCGCGCATCAGCCCAGGGCAAAGGGCAGCAGCAGCGCGATCAGGATGCCCAGCAGACTCATGCCCAGCGCGGCGAAAGCGCCGCATTCGTCACCCTCTTCCAACGCCCTCGCCGTACCGATGGCATGCGCGTTGATGCCATAGCTGAGGCCCCGCGCGGCGGGATGCTCGACACCGGCCCAGCGCAGCAACAGCGGCCCCAACGCGGTGCCGATAACGCCGGTGAGCATGACGAACACCGCGGCCAACGAGGCCAGCCCGCCGAGCTGCTCGGCCACCAGCATGGCGATGGGCATGGTCGCCGACTTCGGCGCCAGGCTCATCAGCACCGGCAGCTGCGCGCCCAGCGCCCAGGCGATCACCAGCGTCAGCACCACGCTGAGCACGCCGCCCACAGCCAGGGTAATGACGATCGGCCAGAACAATTGCTGAATCCGCTTGAGGTGACGATGCAGCGGCACCGCCAGCGCCACGGTTGCAGGCCCCAGCAACATGGCGATCAACGCGGCGCCCTCGCGGTAGCGCGCGTAGTCCAAATCCACCAGGGTGAGCGTGCCGACTACCAGCAGCATGCCGATCATCACCGGCTGCAGAACCAACCAGCCGCTACGCCGATAGAGCATCAGCGCGAGTTGGAAAGCGATCAGCGTCAGCGCCACGGCGAAGAGCGGGTGCACCACAACGGCCGCCCAGGCCGTGCGCCAGTCGAGAACCGTCATGCCTGATCCTCCCGCTTGAGGTCGAGCCGGCGAATCAGTCGCTGCATCAGCCAGCCGCAGAACGGCACGGTGATCAGCAACGACAGCACCAGCCCGG
Source organism: Stutzerimonas kunmingensis (assembly GCF_014764705.1). GTDB lineage: Bacteria > Pseudomonadota > Gammaproteobacteria > Pseudomonadales > Pseudomonadaceae > Stutzerimonas. The sequence goes on along the minus strand of NZ_JACXXG010000005.1, from coordinate 14,102 downwards.
CGGCGATGGCAGGCAGGTCATCCAGCAGCGCGGCGCCGCTGGTCATGATTCCGGCGGCGGGCACGATGAGCAGCAGCGGCAGGTATTGCAGCAGCAACGCCGCGGTCTTCTCCAGCGACTCGGGAATGCTGCGGCGCAGCAACAGGAGGCCGAACAGCAACAGCATGCCGATGATCGGCCCAGGCAATGCCGGCAGCAGCACCAGATTGATCAGGTTGCCGAGCAGTTGTAGCAACACCAGCCAGGTCAGGCCCTTGAGAATCATCGGCGGTGCTCCATTGGCGGCAGGTCAGAAATCATGACGACAGCTCCTCAGGGCGTGGCAAAAGGTTTCGACTATGGCTGCGTTGGCAGCGGCGCAACAGATGCAGATTGGCACTAAAAAAGCAGATCAGCCGATTGCGACACGGTCCACTGACACAGGTCAAGCCGTGGCGGCACAAGGCCCTAAGGCGCACACAGGGGATTCATCTGATCCGTATTTCCTCGATTCATCTGAGTCTGTTATGCGTCACCCTTCGCACGGATCATCGCCTCGCCTGAAAAGCCTATGGGGCGAAGCCTAATGACCGACCGCATACCCGCGCAGATCATCGAAACCGTTGATCCCAGCCAACCGATCCGCCTGACACCCGCGCAGAGCGGCGCGCCCATTCATACGCGCAGTTTCAGCGGCCGGTTCCGCAACCTGCGCCTGTTGGGCGGCGCGCTGCTGATGCTGCTCTACTTCGGCACCGTCTGGCTGAACTGGAACGGGCGCCAGGCGGTGCTGTGGGATCTGGACCGGCAGCAGTTTCACATCTTCGGCGCCACGTTCTGGCCGCAGGATTTCATCCTGCTCTCGGCGATTCTGATCATCGCCGCGTTCGGCCTGTTCTTCATCACCGTGCTGGCCGGACGCATCTGGTGCGGCTACGCCTGCCCGCAGAGCACCTGGACGTGGATGTTCATGTGGGTGGAAAAGGTCACCGAGGGTGATCGCCTGCAGCGCATCAAGCTCGACACCGCGCCCTGGTCGCCCGCCAAGCTGCTGCGCCGTGCCGCCAAGCACACGCTGTGGCTGGCGATCAGCCTGGCCACGGCGCTGGCCTTCGTCGGCTATTTCACGCCAGTACGCGAACTGGTGGCCGACCTTGCCCGCTTCGAGCTCGGCGCGACCACCGGTTTCTGGCTGCTGTTCTTCACTGCTGCGACCTATATCAACGCCGGCTGGCTGCGCGAACAGGTGTGCCTGCACATGTGCCCCTACTCGCGCTTCCAGAGCGTAATGTTCGACGCCGATACCCTGCTCGTCTCCTACGACACAGCCCGTGGCGAGAACCGCGGCGCGCGACGCAAGGGCAGTGACCCGCGCGCGCAGGGCCTCGGTGACTGCGTCGACTGCACGCTGTGCGTGCAGGTCTGCCCCACCGGCATCGACATCCGCGACGGCCTGCAGCTGGACTGCATCAGCTGCGGCGCCTGCATCGACGTCTGCGACAGTGTCATGGACCGGATGGGCTACGCCCGCGGCCTGCTGCGCTACACCTCCGAGCGTGCGCTCAAGGGCGGCGCCACCCGCCTCTTGCGCCCGCGCCTGATCGGGTATGCCGTGGCGATGACGGCGATGATCGCCGCCTTCAGCTGGGCACTGGACGCGCGGCCGCAGCTGCAGCTGGACGTCACCCGCGACCGCACCCTGTACCGCGAGAACATGCAGGGGCAGATCGAAAACATGTACCGCCTCAAGCTGATCAACAAGACCCAGCAACCGCGCCGCTACGCGCTCGGGCTGGAAGGCGGGCCGTTTGCGCTGCAGGGACCGCAGGAGATCGCCCTGGCCCCGGGCGAGATCGCCGACCTGCCGGTCAGCGTTGCGCTGCTCGACAACGCCCGCGACTTCAGCCGCGAGCTGCGCTTCGAGGTCAGCGACCTGGCCGAGCCGAGCAGCCGGGTGAGTACACCGAGCACCTTCGTCGCCCCCATCGCGGCGCTACGCCAGTAGACTGGCCATGCCCAAGCGCCACGGCCCGGACACGATGAAGCGCTACGAGAAATTCGCCGACGAGATTGCCGAACTGATCCGCAGTGGCGTGCTCGCGCCGGGAGAAAAGGTGCCCTCGGTGCGCCACGCCAGCCGCACCTACGGCGTCAGCCCGTCCACCGTATTCCAGGCCTACTACCTGCTGGAAGACCGCGGGCTGATCCAGGCGCGGGCGCGTTCGGGCTATTTCGTCCGCGAACATGCCAAGCGCCCGTTGCACGAACCGGACATCAGCCTGCGTCCGGCGGAAACCACCGATGTCGGCGTCAGCGAGCTGGTGTTCTCGGTGCTCGCCTCGCTGCGCGACCCGGCCACGGTGCCCTTCGGTTCGGCGTTTCCCAGTCCCGAGCTGTTTCCCCTGCAGCGCCTGGCGCGCTCGATGGCACAGAGCGTGCGCGACATGCCGGCACGCGAGGTGATTGCCGAGATGACCGCCGGCAACCCGGACCTGCGCCGGCAGATCGCCCTGCGCTACATGGTCAGCGGTGTGATGCTGCCGATGGACGAACTGGTGATCACCACCGGTGCGATGGAGGCTCTGAACCTCTGCCTGCAGGTGGTGGCCGAACCGGGCGACCTGGTGGCCATCGAGGCGCCAGCGTTTTACGCCACGCTGCAGGTACTGGAACGGCTCAAGCTCAAGGCGGTGGAGATTCCGGTGCACCCGCGCGAAGGCATCGACCTCGACATCCTCGCCGATCGCCTCGCGCACTTGCCGATCAAGGCCTGCTGGTTCATGAGCAGCCTGCAGAACCCGCTGGGCGCGAGCATGGGCGAGGCGAAGAAGCAGCAGCTCTATGAGCTGTTGCAGCGCCACCAGGTGCCGTTGATCGAGGACGACGTCTACGCCGAGCTGTACTTCACCCGCGAGCCGCCCAAGCCGGTGAAAAGCCATGATCGCGAAGGTCTGGTGATGCACTGCGGTTCGTTCTCCAAGAGTCTCGCGCCCGGTTACCGGGTCGGCTGGGTTGCCGGCGGTCGCTATGCCGAGCAGATCGCCCGGCTCAAGCTGATGACCACCATCTCCCCTTCCGTGCCGGCGCAGGCCGCCATCGCCGACTACCTGCAGCATGGCGGCTACGACCGTCACTTGCGCAAGCTGCGCCATGCGCTGGAGATGCAGCAGGGCGCGATGCTCGCCTCCGCGGCCCGCCATTTCCCAGCGAGCACGCGAGTCACCCGGCCCAGCGGCGGCTACTTTCTGTGGTTCGAATTTCCCGAGCAGGTGGATTCGCTGCAGCTGCTGCAACTGGCGCTGGCCCAGGGCATCAGCCTGGCGCCAGGGCCGATCTTTTCGGCGACCCAGCGCTTTCGCAACTGCGCGCGGCTGAATCACGGCCATCCATGGGACGCCCGCAGCGAGCAGGCGATGGAGTTGCTGGGCAGGATGCTGAAGTCGTTCTGAGGCGCGGTGCCGATATGTCCGGGACCTTCAGTCGCAATCCTGCGGCTGGCCGCCACGGGCCTTCATCAGATACATGCGGTCGTCGGCCTGCTTGAGCAGCTGGGCCTCCGCATCACCGTCTTCGGGATAGAGCGCGGTGCCTATGCTCAAGCCGATATCGAGACTGTGCTCGGCAATCTGCATCGGCTCCTCGAAGGCCGCGCGGATCTTGTCGACGACGCGGCGGGCATCCTCTGCCTCGGCGATGCTTTCCAGCAGCACCACGAACTCATCGCCACCCAGCCGCGCCACGGTATCGGTGTCGCGCACGCAGTGCGTTAGGCGATCGGCCACTGCGCGCAGCAGCTGGTCGCCACCGCTGTGTCCGTAGGTATCGTTGACCTGCTTGAAGCGATCCAGATCCACGTAGAGCAAGGCGACGCGTCCGCCATTGCGCCGCACCCGCGCCAGGGCCGTGTCCAGGCGATCGCGAAAACAGGCGCGATTCGGCAGGCCGGTGAGTTCGTCGTACTGTGCCATCCGGTGCAGTCGCGCATACAGCTGCTTGCGCTCGATTGCCGTGACCACCTGCACCGAGACGAACTGCAGCAGCTCCTGATCCTTCTCGGTGTAGGGCGCGGCCGTGCTCTTGAGCAACAGCACGCCGATCACCCCCTCGCTCGAACTGAGCGGCACCCCCAGCCACCAGGCATGGGTATCCCCATCACCGAGCGGAAGCGCCAGCGCTGGCATCGAGTCCGCATTGAAGCGCAACGGCTGCGCGCCATGCAGAACGGAGAAACACAGGGACGCCGCGGGCTCCGCTGGCAGCCCGGTCGAATCGAGCGCCAGTGCCTGGTAGGGATAACTCAGCTCGCCGCTGGCAGCACTGCGGATGGCGACGATGAAATCGTCCACCGGCAGTAGCTGGGCGATGGTCAGATGGATCTGCTGATACAGCGCCGCGAGGTCCTTGGCCCCGTGCGCCGCCTCGGAGATCGAATAGAGCGCCGCCTGCATCGCTTCAGACTGCTTGCGCTGGGTGATGTCGCGCGCCACGCCGATGCGCAGCTTGTTATCGGTCGACCAGCAGGCCGACCACATGATGTGCACCACACCGCCGTCCTTGCGCACGTAGCGGTTCTCGAAGTGCAGCAGCGGCTGATCGGCCATGACCTCCTTGGCGGCGGCCAGGGTCCGGGCACGGTCTTCGGGGTAGACCATCTCGATCATCCGCTTGCCGAGCATCTCCTGCGGGGTGTAGCCGAAGATGCGCTCGCAGGCGGCGCTGACGTAGACGAAGTTGCCCTGCGCATCGACAACGCAGATCGCATCCAGTAACAAATCGACGACACTTGCCAGGGGCTCGCAGCTATCCGTCTTCACAGCGGCAGACCTACTTCGGCCATTGGGCACGGGCCTGGCGATCGGGGCGGCGCCGTCGCGCGGCTGATCGCTCGTTCCCATGCCCTAAGCATCGCCCAAATCCGCAGCGGCCGCGCTATTTTTTTATTGTCCGGCTCCCTCCACCCAGCGCGGATAGTAGCCGAGCGAAGCGTGGGTGTTGGCATCCTGCAGCGCGATAACGTCCTCTGGCGCATCGCCGGCGTCCCGTTCCAGTCGGTCGCCGCGAAAGAAGAAGCGGCGGCCATCGGCAAGCGTGAGGAACAGACCGACCGCCCCATGGCCATCCAGCGGCACCAGCACGACCTGGCCGTCGCCGAACAGATCCAGGCTGCGACGGTGCTCCCGATAGGGGCTCGCCTGGAACTCCAGCGACTGCCAGCGGACCGGGTGGCGAAACTGGCTGGACAACACCGCTGGCGGCGTGGCAGCCTCCAGATAGCCCAGGCTGTCCGCGCTGGCCAATACCGGTACCTCGGGATAGTCGGCCAGCCCCGAAGCGTGCTCCCAGCGCACGCAACCCAGCACGATACGATCAATCTCCAGTCCGTCCCCCTCCAGCTGATCGCGCACCGGACGCACGTCCGCGTAGCGCTTGATTCGCCAGGGCACCTCGGCGTCCAGCTGCGCGTCGATCTGTCGACCGAGCCCGGTTCCAAACAGCAAGCGGCTGCCGCGATGCTCGATCAGAATCGCGATGTGCTGAGTGGGCGGCGCCTCCTGCCAACCGTTCCGTCCCAGCAGGAAGTCGCCACTGTCGCTCTGCGCCGTCTTCACCAGGCTGAAGCGCAACCCTTGCGCAGCCGAAGCATCCTCGACGAAGCCAAACAGGGAGACTGCCAGCCCGATCACCAGCAGCAGCGATACTCCGATCCGTCGGCCCGGGTGCCGGTCCAGCTCGCCGAGCATCCGACCATTCTGCACGTTCATGGCGTCACAACCCCGGCATGCCGACATAACCCGGCAGCGCGCGGACGCGGGCGAACCAGGCCTGCAGCGCCGGATAGGCAGCCAGATCGAGCCCGCCGTCACCACCCAGCGCGACGTTGGGGAAGACGGCAACGTCGGCGATGGTCGGTTTGCTGGTCTGCGCCAGCCAGGCGTGCTGCGCGAGGTGCCGCTCAAGCGTACGCAGGGCGCTGGCGGCACGTGCCTGCGCCAGGGGCTCGTCGATCGGCCGGCCGAACAGCTTGCCCAGACGCACGGTGGCCGGGCCATGCTGCACCTCGTTGGCGGCAAAGCTCAGCCAGTTGGCGATGTGGCCCTGGGTTTCGGCGTCCTGCGGATACCACTCATTGGCATAGCGCTGGGCCAGATAGACCAGGATTGCCTGGGAATCGCCAAGTCGAAAGTCGCCGTCCTCGAGCACCGGAATCTGTCCGCGCGGATTGATTTCACGGAACGCCGGCTGCTTGTGCTCGCCCGCAAGCAGATTCACCGGCACCAGCTCCACCGGCTGGCCGATCAGGCTGAGAAACAGACGAACCTTGTGGCAATTGCCGGATAGCGTCAGGTCGTAAAGCTTCATGGTGTTGCCCTCGTGATTGGCTGCGACTGGATAATATACAGACCTGTCTGTACACTTCAAGCACCAACCCAAATCCACCCCAACTGGAGCAAGCCGCGAGCGCTCCCGCATAATGTCGAACCACAGGAGGTATCCATGGCATCGAACAAGCGTGACCAGTTGCTCAACACCGCAGAGAATCTGTTCTATCGCGAGGGTTATCACGCCACCGGCATCGATCGCATCCTGGCCGAATCCGGCGTGGCCAAGATGACGCTGTACAAGCACTTCAAGTCCAAGGACGAGCTGATCCTGGCCGTGCTGCAGGCGCGCCACGACCTGATGCTCGCGCGCCTGCGCGAGCGTGCCACCAGACTGCCGCCGCGTGAGGCGCTACTGGGAATTTTCGATGGATTGCACGGAATGATTCACGGCAACGACGCCTTCTGCGGCTGCCTGTTTATCAACGCAGCGGCCGAATATCACGACCGCGACCACCCGATTCACCGCCGCTCCTCCGCCTACAAGGCAGAATTGCTGGCCTACCTTCGCGAGCTGCTGGAACGCCTGGATGCGCCACAGCCGCTGCAGCTGGCGCGCCAACTGCAGTATCTGCTCGAAGGCGCGCTGAGCATGGCGCATATCGAAGGGCCGGGCGAGCAGGCACGGGACGCGAAAGTCGCCGCCGAACGACTGCTCGAGGCCGCCGGAATCTAGGCGCGTCGCAGTGGGCGCGCCCTCTTGCCGATCAGAGGGTGCCGGCTTCGTCTTCCCGAACCTTGAACCAGGCGGCATACAGGGCTGGCAGGAACAGCAGCGTCAGCGCCGTGGCAACGATCAGGCCACCCATGATCGCCACCGCCATTGGCCCGAAGAAGATACTGCGCGACAACGGAATCATCGCCAGCACCGACGCCAGCGCGGTCAGCACGATGGGCCGGAAGCGGCGCACCGTGGCATCGACGATGGCGGTGAAGCGCGCCTGCCCAGCGCCGATGTCCTGCTCGATTTGATCCACCAGAATCACCGAGTTGCGCATGATCATTCCCGACAGCGCGATGGTGCCGAGCATGGCGACGAAGCCGAACGGCTGGCCGAACAGCAACAGGAACAGCGCCACACCGATGATGCCCAGCGGCGCGGTGAGGAACACCATGGCCGAGCGTGAAAAACTCTTGAGCTGCGCCATCAGCAGGGTCAGCACGACGATGACGAACAGCGGCATGCCGGCATTCACCGAACGCTGGCCGCGCTCGGAGTCCTCCACCGTTCCGCCAACCTCCAGCAGATAGCCGCCGGGCAGCTGATCGCGAATGTCTGCCAGGGTCGGCTCGATCTGCCGCACCAGCGCAGCCGGTTGCTGCTCCCCGTACACGTCGGCACGCACGGTGACCGTCGGCAGGCGGTTGCGATGCCAGATCACGCCCTCCTCGAAGCCGTACTCAAGCGTCGCCACTTGCGACAGAGGCACGCTGCGCCCGCTCTCGGTTGGGATAGCCAGGCTCGGCAGCATCGACAGCTCAAGCCGCTCGCGCTCGGTGCCGCGCAGGAGGATCTCGATCAGCTCGTTGTCCTCGCGGAACTGGCTGACGCTGCTGCCGGTGAAGGTGCGCCGCAGGAAGCCGGACAGCTCGGCGGTGGTCACGCCCAACGCCCGGGCACGATCCTGATCGACGTTCAGCCGGACCATCTTGCTCGGCTCCTGCCAGTCCAGATGGACGTTGGCCACGTGCGGGTTCTCGTTGACCTTTGCAGCAACCTGGCGAGCCAGCCCGCGCACCACGTCGATGTGCTCGCCGGTGACACGGAACTGCACCGGATAGCCCACCGGCGGGCCATTCTCCAGTCGCGTCACGCGACCACGCAGGCTCGGGAAGTCCTCGCGCATACGCTCGATCAGCCAACTGCGCAGAGCCTCGCGGGATTCGATGCTGTCGGCCAGCACGACGAACTGGGCGAAGCTGGTCGCCGGCAGCTGCTGATCCAGCGGCAGGTAGAAACGCGGCGAGCCGGTGCCGACGTAAGCCACGTAGTTGTCGATGCCGGCCCGTTCCTTGAGTAGCTGTTCCAGCCGCGCCACCTCCGCTTCGGTCGCCTTCAACGAGGCGCCTTCGGCCAGTTTGAGATCGACCATCAGCTCCAAACGGCCGGACGCGGGGAAGAACTGTTGCGGCACCAGGCGGAACAGCACCACCGCGGCGGCGAAGATCGCCAGGGTGAGCAGGATGACGGTCTTGCGCCGGCGCACGCAGAAGGTCACCACGCGCCGTACGCGCTGGTAGAACGGGGTTGCGTAAGGATCGTGGCCTTCGCTGCTTGTGCCGTGCTTGTGTGCAGATTTTTTGGCCAGGTCCGGCAGCAGTTTTTCGCCGATCAGCGGTACGAACATTACCGCGGCGATCCAGGACGCGATGAGCGAAATGGCCACAACCTGGAATATCGAACGGGTGTATTCACCGGTACTGGAATTGGCGGTGGCGATTGGCAGGAAACCGGCGGCGGTGATCAGCGTGCCGGTCAGCATCGGGAACGCCGTGCTGGTCCAGGCGAAGCTGGCGGCCTTGAGGCGGTCGTAACCCTGCTCCATCTTGATCGCCATCATCTCCACCGCAATGATCGCGTCATCCACCATCAGTCCGAGGGCCAGGACCAGGGCGCCGAGGGAGATCTTGTGCAGGCCGATGTCCAGATAGCTCATGGCGGCAAAGGTCATTGCCAGCACCAGCGGAATCGACAGCGCGACCACCAGCCCGGTACGCACGCCTAGCGAGAAGAAACTCACCAGCAGCACAATCACCAGCGCCTCGATCAGCACCTTGACGAACTCGCCGACGCTGGTCTTCACCGCAGCGGGCTGATCCGAGACCTTGCGCAGCTGCATCCCCGCCGGCAGCTCCTGCTGCAGGCGGGCGAACTCCTGCTCCAGTGCCTCGCCCAGCACCAGGATGTCGCCACCGCTTTTCATCGATACCGCCAGCCCCAGTGCCGGCTCGCCCATGAAGCGCATGCGCGGCGCGGGTGGGTCGTTGAAGCCGCGATGTACCTCGGCGACATCGCCGATACGGAAGGTGCGGCCGGCAACGCGGATGGGGAAATCACGAATCTCCTTGACCGTCTCGAAGCTGCCGGTGACGCGCAGCTGCACCCGATCGCTGATTGTCTCGACGAAACCGGCGGCAGTCACCGCATTCTGCGCCTCCAGTGCCTGGCGCACGGCTTCCAGCGGGACGCCGAGCGTGGCCAGCTTGACGTTGGAGAGCTCGATCCAGATCTTCTCGTCCTGCAGGCCGATCAGCTCGACCTTGCCGACGTTCTTGACCCGCTGCAGCTGCAGCTGGATGCGGTCGGCGTAATCCTTGAGGATCGCGTAGTCGAAACCGTCGCCGGTCAGGGCGTAGATGTTGCCGAAGGTGGTGCCGAACTCGTCATTGAAGAAGGGCCCCTGCACACCCGGCGGAAAGGTGTGCTGGATGTCGCCGATCTTCTTGCGAATCTGGTACCAGAGGTCGGGAATGTCCTTCGAGCGCATCGAGTCGCGTGCCATGAAGGTGACATTGGATTCGCCCGGTCGGGAGAACGAGACGATGCGCTCGTACTCGCCGGTTTCCATCAGCTTCTTCTCGATGCGCTCGGTGACCTGGCGCGACACTTCCTCGGCGGTAGCGCCCGGCCATTGCGTCTGGATGACCATGGCCTTGAAGGTGAATGGCGGGTCCTCGCTCTGGCCGAGCTTGCTGTACGACAGCGCGCCGACGATCGCCAGCAGCAGCATCAGGTAGACGACGATCTGCCGGTTCTGCAGCGCCCAGGCGGAGAGATTGAAGCGCATCGCGATTACTCCTGGGCGGCCAGCTCGACGGGGCGATTGTGGCGATCCACCGGGCGAACCGGCTGGTTATCGCTGAGCATCTGCACCCCGGCCAGGACGATCCAGTCGTCGGCGCCCAGCCCTTCGAGGACCGGCACCAGCTGTTCGCCGAAGGGCCCGGTCCGAACCTCGACCCGCTCGACGGTGGAATCGGCTCTGAGCCGCCAGACATGCGCCCGGCCCTTTTCCGCACTCAGCGCTGACAGCGGCACCGCCAGCGACACTTCGCCATCGCGGCGAATGCTCACCAGCGCGCTCTGTCCCAGCTCGGCTGGCACCTCCTGTTCGCTGAAGGCAACACGCGCGGAATAGGTCCGCGACTGCGCATCGGCGGCTGGCGAGAGTTCGCGGATCTTGCCGAGATAGTGGCGCCCCGGTTGCGACCAGAGTTCGACCTCGACTTCCTGGCCAACCCGGTAGCGCTCCAGCGACTGCTCCGGCAGATCGATGGCCACTTCCCGCTCGCCATCTGCAGCCAGCACGAAGGCGGTCTGCCCCGCCGCGACCACCTGCCCCACCTCGACTCGGCGCTGCGCGATCAAGCCATCGCTGGTGGCGCGCAGCACGGCGTAATCGACCTGGTTGCTGGCCACATCGAACTCGGCCCGCGCCTGCTGCAAACGGGCAGCCGCGGCGCGATAGGCGTTGTCGGCATTGTCGAACTGCGACTGGCTGACCAGTTGGCGACCAAGCAGCGCCTTGTAACGGTCGTGTTCCGCTTTGGCTACGCGCAGATTGGCTTCCGCCGCCGCCACCTGCGCCCGCATACCGTCCAGCTGCAGCCGCACGTCCTGCGGATCGAGCCGCGCCAGAGGCTGATCCTTGCGAACGCGATCACCGGCTTCCACCAGACGCTCGACAACCTTGCCGCCTATACGAAACGCCAGTTCCGGCTCGTAGCGTGCGTGCACCTCACCGGGATAGCTTTCGCGTGCTTCGCTGGCTGGCTGCGGGTGCACCACCATGACCGGACGAGGGAGCTGCTGCGGCGGTTCGCCGTTGCCGCAGGCGACCAGGGCAAAGGCACAACCGAACATGGAGGCAAGGGACAAGGCATGTCGGAACACGATGAAGTCTCTCTGTCGCGAAGCGGATTGGAATACTTATACTGCGCGGTATAGTAAAAATACCGTACCAGCCAGTCCACTATTAAAACGCCCATGACAGAAAACCACTCCGTATCGCCAGGTCCCGGTCGCCCGAAAGACCCTGCCAAGCGCGAGGCGATCCTCGCTGCCGCGCAGGTGCTGTTCCTCGGCAACGGCTACGAAGGCAGCAGCATGGAGGCCATCGCCGCCGAAGCCGGCGTTTCCAAGCTCACGCTGTACAGCCACTTCAAGGACAAGGAGGCGCTATTCAGCGCGGCCGTGAAGACCACCTGCGAAACGCGCCTGCCGAGGCGGTTGTTTCAGGTGGAGGAAGATTGCGACATCGAGAAGGTGCTGCTGGCGATCGGCGGTGCCTTCAATGAGCTGGTCAATAGCCCCGAGTCCATCGGTCTGCATCGGGTGATGGTGGCGATGGCGACGCAGAATCCGGGGCTGGTGAAGATGTTCTTCGATGCCGGCCCGCAGCAACTGCTATGCGACCTGCAACAGCTGTTCACCAGAGCCAACGCGCTGGGCCTGCTGGAGATCGACGATCCGCTGCGGGCCGCCGAGCATTTCTGCTCGCTGATCAAGGGTGCCCAGCACTTCCGCCTGCTGGTCGGCTATGCCGAGGCGCCAACCAATGACGAAGGCAACCTGCACGCACGGGATGCGGTGAGCGTATTTCTACGCGCCTATCGCCGCTGAGGTGAGCAAGCGAGAGGTTGCGGACGGGTGAATCAGCCCTGCAGTTTCTTCTTCGGATAGATGTCGTAGCGGCTGGATTTTCCTTCCAGACTGTAGCCGGGCTTGGCGCCTTCGATGGCCGGCGCCTTGCGCGGACGCTTGACCACCACACGATGGCTGGCCAGCTCTAGTGCCGCGGCCAGCAGCGCCGGCGCGTCCATATCGTCGCCGACGAAGGGCCGGAACAGGCGCATCTCCTTCTTCACCAGCGCACTCTTGTCGCGATGGGGAAACATCGGGTCGAGGTAGATGACCTGCGGCGCCTCGCCCTGCCACTGCGTCATCAGCTCGATGGCATTGCCCTTGAGCAGGGTCATCCGCGCGGCGATAGCACCCACCTCGGCGTCCCCAGCCGCGCGACCCAGGCCATCCTCCAGCAGCGCGGCAATCAGCGGCTGGCGTTCGATCAGGCTCACTTCACAGCCCAGCGTCGCCAGCACGAAGGCATCGCGCCCGAGCCCAGCGGTGGCATCCAGCACACGCGGCCGGATGCCGGGCTGGATGCCCACGGCCTTGGCGATCATCTGCCCGCTGCCGCCACCGAACTGCCGCCGGTGCGCCGCAGCACCCTCGACGAAGTCCACTCGTACCGGGCCCGGCGCCTGCGCTTCGAGCAACTGCAGTTGCAAGCCGTCCGCGCCAATCTGCAAAGCGAATTCGGCCACGTCCTGAATTTCCGGCAAGTCGAGACGCTGCGCCCATTGATGGGCGGCAGCGGCGAACTGAGAAGTCAGCGGTTCGACTCGAACCACAGGGTTGCGTGCGGACATGGGACATCCAGCGATGATGGAAAGCCGCGCATTGTGCCAGAGCATTCCAGGCTGCGCGCGAGCGTTCAGCGGCACATCCCGAAGCCGCCCATGTCGACGTGAAAGTGGTCGTGGTGGGCCGCGTTGTATTCCGGCCCGAGCGTCACGTTGAACGCATCGCAGGCCGCATCGCGAACCAGCCGCAGGAAACGCGCCTTGTCGCCCTCGCCCTCCCAGTCCCGAGCCACGGTGATGCGGGTGCCATCCTCAAGGTGAAAGCCCGCCATATCCAGTGCATTGGCGCTGGCGTGCTGGCTGCGGCGGTTGCTGCGGGCGATGTTGCGACAGGCAAAGCTGCCGAAGTGATCAATGCGCACCACCGGCTGCTCGAATACTGCCTGGGCCGCCGGCTGAAGTCCGTGCAACTCGAACATCGCATAAGCCGCCGCCAGCGGACAGGTGGCGAGAAAAGGTCCGTTGAACCGCACGTCCGAGCCCTGCACCCGAACGCTGTTCTCGACCGGACAGCCGGGCTCCGGCGTGTTGTCCGGCACCGCTGAATAACGCAGCGGTGCCGTGGCGAGCGCCTGTTCGCAGAGCGTTCGGTCCTGCTGCAGGCGCCGTAGCTTGAGTGGCGTCAACAGGTTTGGCGGCTCACGGATATCCAGCGGCGCCCAGGGGTTCCAGCGCGGCGGGATGTCGATCAGATCCTGCCGCACCGCCAGGACGAAGCCGGCAAGCAGCAGCAACAGGAGAAGGAAGAAGCGGCCAAAGGTCATTCCTTATGGGCAACAGCCAACCCGCGAAGTTGAAAGGGATGTTTTACAAAACTGGTCGAAATCGCTGGCTCAATCCGTCAGCAAGGACATCTGCGGCGCAGGGTGCAATGCAGGCAGGACCGGCAGGCCGGGCAAGCGCTCGCTCAGCAAGCCGTGAAAACGCATCGCCAGCTCGGGCGCACGATGATTGTCGGGGGTATGCAGATAGACGTGCGGCGTCTTGCCGGCCTCGATCCAGCCAGCCACCTTGTCCAGCCAGGGCGCCATGAATGCGTCGTTCGCCTCCAGCTCGGGGTGACCGACGAAGCGCACTTGCGGCGAATCGCTGAATGCCACCGGGCGTATCGGCAGACGCGGCTTCTTGCTCTGCGCATGCAACACGGCGGGGTCGCGAGAGTGGCAGCTGAACAGCGCGCGGGTATCTAGCAGGCCGTTGAAAAACTCGGCTTCAACTGCCCCAACCCGTCCGGTTTGGCGCTTTTTCAAGCGCTTTGGCCTAACGGAGTCCACACAAGGCCTGACTTCAGGCCTTTTTGACAGGTTTCAGCACCAC
>NZ_JACXXG010000059.1 GCF_014764705.1 Stutzerimonas kunmingensis | reverse complement strand
GGTGCTCTGACCCACTTGCGAATCGTGTTGCGCGCCAACCCGGTGCGCTTGGCTATCTCATGCAGCGACAGCTTGTCGCGGAAATACATCCGGCGGATTTTGCCCATCATTTCCATACTGATCACCCTGTGTTCTCCTGCTCAAAAATTGAGCAGGAGCAGTTGAACACCTGGGTCAGTTTTCAGTCGGCAGAACAGCCTCTACTGGGTCAGTTTTCGGTCAGCGGCAACAGCGCACGCCTCTGCTAACGACATCTCGATACCAGGCATTACCTCACCCGGGGCGTATAACAAATGAGATACTTTCTTTAAATCGTCCATACCATCTCTCTATCTGAGCCATAGATGTCTAGAGGCAGAATCTGGGCAAAACGTCCCTACCTTGACAAACCTACCAAGTATGAAAAGCTTGTTTCCCAATGAGCGTCAGTTCTGACTATTAATATATGGCCTGAGTCTAAAAGGCGAGCAGCGCAACCCCATCAACCTCCATTATTAAACTAAGTACCTTATTCATCGATGCAAGCCTATGGCATCGCCCCACTACGCTCAGTATTGGACAAAAAACAGCAACCTGAAACCAATGCAATAAAATAATCCAGCTCCAACCACTGCTCGTCAAGCACTTTTAGAAAAGAAAAAGCCAACCACTGACCATCGGTATTTGTAATACGTATATATTGACAAGGATTGCCAGAACTCACGCACCAGAAGAGCAAGAAAGATAATCCTTATCGGACTTACCCTAGGCGCGGCCAATGACTATTTGAGATCAAGACATATCTCCACGGACGATGCGAGGCTGATCCAACCGGCTCGGAGTCGTCTTTTCGAATTTTGAAATTTCGCACCGTTGGTAATCACCACAAGCGAGGCGCGTCTGTGACGCGGAAGGGTACCGCGACTCCTCGCGACTGCTTAAATTGCAAACGAAAGCGGATGACCTGAGTAATTTGTAGCGAGGGGCAGGTTCGAGAAAGTCTGCGTACGCTGAGATCTGCTCACTAACATCTAGCTGCCTATCTAGTGCACGCACGAAGCGCGTCACGCGTCGAGCTGTACGGCGGGGCCACAAAATGATGGAAATTATGGCTCAGCAATAATTATGGCTGAGCCATAATTCCATATAACCGCAGCGTCACGGAAAAACCGCAATTATTTACAGCCTGCAATTGACCATGACAGCTGCCCCTCCAACGAGGGGATAGACTAAGTAGGTTAGCTAACTCGGGGCTGTGGAGATGATCGAGGATCGCGCCAATGAGCTGTTCATCAGCGCCGCTAGCATCTGGGAAATCGGCCAAAACGCGATGGGCAAAGCCAGCTTTCAGTTCGATACAGGAGTACTAAGAAGGTCTCTTCTGGACGGCGACTACAAGGAGCTGTCCATGACCAGCCGACACGCCATTACGGCTGCGGCCTCGCCTCTCCTTCACAGCGCCCATTTGATCGGATGCTCATCGGACAAGCCGCTTCGGAAGGCTTCATCCTAGTAACCAATAATCATGCTATAGCGAAGTATTCGGGGCCAATCAAGCACGTCGGTTGAATGCGCCAGCCTTCGATACCCTGTCGTAACGGGATGTCTAATGACCATACAAGCCGTCTGCCTGCCTGAAAAGTGTCCGGATGGCCGTGGAATCGGTGTCCGGATGCTCGTGGAATGAGTGTCCGGGTCAGCGTGGAATCACTGTCCGGATGTGCGTGGAATGGGTGTCCGAGTCAGCGTGGAATCCGCAATCAAACGCTCCGGCTACGGGCGCGAGCTAATCGGCTTGGGCATCAAGGAATTCGTCAATCACAAGCTGATTAGCGTCATCGATATTGACGCGCCGTTCTAACTTCATCTGCACATCAACGCAAACATCAATACCTGATGCAGCCAGCCTCCATGATGAAAAGCTCAAGGGAGCTGGCTGCATAGGCAACCCTGGCGCGAAGCACGGCGCGTTCCCAGCTGATCCAGAAGTGAGCTGCAAGGGCGTGGAAATATGCACACGTGCCGGAACCAATAGCGTTATATTGACATATATGAATATTGCGAATAGCCTGGACTCGTAACCCGCGCTAGAAACCTCAGGAGGCACCCCCCATGAAAGATTCCAGCGATACCCATCCGAATCACCTTCCCGACAGCAGCTACGGCCTGTTTATTGACAACCAGTGGGTTTCGGACGAATACGGTGAAACCCTCGACATTATCAACCCCGCCAACGGAAAAATTCTCACCAACATCCCAAACGCCACAGCTGCCGACGTCGACCGCGCGGTGCAGGCCGCACAGCGCGCCTTCATGACCTGGCGTACCACCTCACCTGCGGAACGCGCCAATGCGTTGTTGAAGATCGCCGACCTGCTGGAAGCCGATGCCGATCGGTTCGCCGTTCTGGAAACCCTTGATGTAGGTAAACCCATTCGTGAAAGTCGCTCCGTCGACATCCCGCTGGCAATTGATCACTTCCGCTACTTCGCCGGCGTAATCCGCAGCCAATCGGATGAGGCGGTCATGCTGGATGAGCAAACACTCAGCATCGCTCTCAGTGAACCCCTCGGAGTTGTGGGCCAAGTGATTCCGTGGAACTTCCCGCTGCTTATGGCCGCCTGGAAGATCGCTCCGGCCATCGCAGCGGGTAACACCGTAGTCATCAAACCTTCCGAGCTGACCCCGGTAACCATCCTCGAACTGGCGAAGATCTTCGCTAAGGTACTTCCAGCCGGCGTGGTCAACATCGTCACAGGCTTAGGCACCACAGTTGGGCAGGCGTTACTGGATCATCCGGACCTGCGCAAGCTTGCCTTTACCGGCTCGACGCGTGTCGGCGAACTCGTCGCCAATGCGGCAGCGAAGAAAATCATTCCCGCCACCCTTGAACTGGGCGGCAAGTCGGCCAACATCGTTTTCCCCGATGCGAACTGGGACAAGGCCGTGGAAGGCGCAGTCCTCGCCATCCTGTGGAACCAAGGCCAAGTCTGCGAATCCGGCGCACGGCTGTTCGTTCACGAATCCATCTACGAACGATTCCTAGCTGAGCTCAAGCATAAGTTCGAAGCTGTGCGTGTGGGTGACCCACTGAACCCGGACACCATGATGGGTGCACAGGTCAGCAAGTCCCAGATGGAACGGATCCTCGGCTACGTCGATATCGCTAAACAGGAAGGCGCTGAGGTACTGATCGGCGGCGGTCGTCTCACAGGTGCCAATTACGATGCCGGCTTCTTCATCCAGCCAACGATTCTGGTCGGTGTTCGCAACGATATGCGCGTCGCCTACGAGGAAATTTTCGGCCCTGTTCTGTGCGTCATTCCTTTCAAGGATGAAGCGGAGGTCATCGCCATGGCCAACGACTCCGAGTACGGCCTAGCCGGTGCAGTCTGGACCCAAGACATCAACCGGGCGTTACGTGTGGCACGCGCGGTGGAAACCGGACGTATGTGGGTAAATACCTACCATGAGATCCCTGCCCATGCCCCCTTTGGTGGCTATAAGAAATCTGGCCTAGGACGGGAAACTCACAAGTCAATGCTGGAAGCCTACAGCCAGAAGAAGAACATCTACGTCAGCCTCAACGAAGCACCGCTCGGGCTCTTCTGACCTCCTTGAACCATGTTTTTTTGACTTATAACATCGAATATTTTAGATATGCAGGTAAGCAAAATGACACACTCAGAACTTTTTAAAACCACTCAGCTGGGCCCATACACCCTCAAGAACCGTATCGTTCTGCCGCCACTGACGCGTTCACGCAGCTCCCAACCCGGCAATATTGCGAACGACCTAATGGCCACATATTACCGTCAGCGCAGCGGTGCTGGCTTCATGGTGACCGAGGGCACACAGATCGAACCCCGAGGACAGGGTTATGCCTGGACACCTGGCATTCATAGCCCGGAACAGATACAAGGCTGGCGTAAGGTCACCGACGCTGTTCACGCCGAAGGGGGGGTGATCTTTGCTCAACTTTGGCATGTGGGCCGCGTGTCGCACACGTCGCTGCAACCCGGTGGTGAAGCGCCCGTCGCGCCATCAGCCATCCGCGCGGACAACGTCAAGGTGTTCATCGAAACTGGCCCCGGCACGGGTACACTGGCCGACCCTTCGACCCCACGAGCCCTGTCCACCAAGGAGGTAAAGGAACTGGTTGAGCTCTACGCCCAAGCAGCCCGAAATGCTTTGGACGCAGGTTTTGACGGGGTGGAGCTTCACTGCGCGAATGGGTACCTGGTAAACCAGTTCATTTCGGCGCATACCAACCAGCGTGATGATGAATATGGCGGTTCGCTGCAGAACCGTCTTCGCTTCCTGCGCGAAATCACCCTCGCCGTTGCTGGTGTCGTCGGCAAGGAGCGCGTTGGCGTTCGCTTCGCCCCGCTGTTCGCGACCACAGACGAAGACCGCGTCTACCTTGGCCTGGTCGAAGAAGATCCTCACCAAACCTACATCGAGGCAGTGAAGATCCTCGAGGAAGTAGGCATTGCCTACCTGTCGCTCGCCGAAGCCGATTGGGAAAACGCACCCGAGCTGCCTGAGACGTTCCGGGAAGCTGTTCGTAAGACCTTCAGCGGCAAGATTATCTATGCCGGCAAGTACACCGCTGAACGAGGAAATCGCGTGATAAAAGCTGGCTGGGGCGACCTGATCGCTTTTGGCCGCCCCTTCATTGCGAACCCCGACCTGCCCGCTCGTATCGCCAACAACTGGCCGCTTAACCCAGTTGATCCAAGCAGCATGTACGGCGGTACCGATAAGGGCTACACCGACTACCCGACTTACAAATCCTAAACGCTCAGAGCCACGCCCCATAACTCAGGGGCGTGGCTTTGCGTTTGCTGACCGAGGAAGTTAAGCATGTACCAACCGAGCACGATCCCCTACCAAGAGCATAGGGGATTCAAACGAACCTTCAGGCAGGGTCATCTAAGCCTTGGGCTGTTCTTTCCCCTGGAGGCTTTCGAAGGTGATACACCGAGCATGTTAGATCAGGTCGCGCTGGCCAAACGTGCAGAGGCACTTGGTTTTTCGGCGCTCTGGTTTCGCGACGTGCCGCTCAGGGACCCAAGCTTCGGCGATGTCGGCCAGGTTTTCGACCCTTGGGTGTATCTGGGCTACATGGCAGCCCATACAACAAAAATCGCACTAGGCACCGCCTCCATCGCCCTTACTTTGCGTAATCCCTTGCACACGGCAAAGGCCGCAGCGAGCATTGATCAGTTGAGCGGAGGTCGCTTGCTCCTGGGAGTAGCCTCTGGCGATCGTCCCGTGGAGTTTCCCGCATTCAGCGTTGATCCAGAACAGCGTGGCGAGACCTTTCAAGAAAACCTCAATGTGATACGCCAAGCCCATCGAACACACTTCGAGCCCATTCGCTGGAGTCACGGCGAGTTACTGGGGGCCGATCTCGTTCCCAAACCTACGACTCGGGAAATACCGCTATTCGTAACCGGACACAGCCGCCAGCCGCTCGATTGGATCGCGCGTGAAAGCCATGGATGGATCAACTATCCACGTCCGCCAAAAATGCAGCAACTCATCGTGGAAGATTGGCGACAGGAAACGGCTAAACAATGTGGCACTATCTACAAGCCGTTCTTGCAATCGCTGTATATCGACCTGGACGAACACCCATCCACGCCGCCCTCGCCTATCCATCTAGGATTCCGACTGGGACGTAACCACCTGCGGGCCTTGCTGGATACACTTCAGGAAATCGGTGTAGATCACGTCATCCTGAACCTCAAGTATGGTAAACGCCCCGCAGCAGAGGTTATCGAGGAACTTGGCAAACATATCGTCCCGCAATTCGGCGCACAGGTGCCCGATAGTCCTACCTGACAGGACAATAGGATTCCAGTCCAAACCAGCCCGTCATTGCGACGGGCTGGCGCGCAGAGATCATGGCGAAGCCTTCCAATTTGATGCGCGAATCAGGAAGATATCTAGATATCGAAAAAAACAGGTCTCAAAAAATTCATGATTATTGACGTCAACGAAGCCCTGAAAGCATTGGCGAACCCGACGCGCCTTGCCATCCTCAATTGGCTCAAGGATCCCAGGACAGTCTTTCCCGAGCAGGAAGTCGACCCAGAAACGGTAGGCGTGTGCGTCAGTATCATCCAAGAGCGCACGGGCCTCTCGCAGTCAACGACATCGCTTTATCTCGCAGCTCTACAGCGCGCGCAATTGGTGACATCGCAGCGGATCGGCCCCTGGACCTACTACAAACGCCACGATGAGAATATCGATGCCTTCTTCAAGGCGCTGCAAGAAAGAATCTAGGGCTGCACACCCTTGTATTTCTGACTGATTTCAGTCTTTGCCGATGTCAAAAACAGCAATGTGACCAAATAACGATCAGATCATCCGAAGCTTCGAGTGATCGAACAGCATTACCAGTGATGCGGTGCGCGGAAAAAACGCTCCTATAGCAAAACTGCCACTTGACAACGCTGAAACCAGGGGCTGTACACGCAAAAGACAGCACACTCCAGAGAGGGACGCGAAGCCCTTCAAGTGCTCTTCTACGGCCAACCTTCTTTAGGGGGCAGCCGCCACGGCGTCGACATCCCACGCCAGCCCCTGGCGCGTTGGGTGATCCAAAGTGGCGAGCAACTGCAACCGTTGCTCAACCTGATGCGCGACAAGCTGCTGGACTACCCCGTGTTGCACTGCGACGAAACGCGCTTGCAGGTGCTGCATGAACCGGGACGCGACCCCTCGGCACAATCCTGGATGTGGGTGCAAAGCGGTGGGCCGCCGGACAAGCCGGTGATCCTTTTCGACTACACAGCCAGCCGCGCGCAGGAGGTGCCGCTACGCCTGCTCGATGGCTACCGCGGCTACCTGATGACCGACGACTACGCCGGTTACAACGCCGTGGCTGCACGCGACGGCATCGAACGCCTGGGCTGCTGGGCGCATGCGCGACGCAAGTTCGTCGAAGCCCAAAAGGTGCAGCCCAAGGGCAAGACTGGGCGTGCCGACGTGGCGCTGAGCCTGATCAACAAGCTCTACGGCATCGAGCGTGACCTGAAGGACGCTGACCATTCCATTCCAGCGGGTTCCCCATTGACGCTGGAGCCGCATCCCATTTCCCGCTATACCGAAGCGGTTAAAGGCCAAAGGGCCGAAACGGCAAGGGAATGGGGGTGCAAGGGGAAAGGCCCTACCTCGAAAAGGCGAAAAGGCATCCCGGCCGGCCCCCCCCAGAGGACACCCACATGCTCTCCCTGTTCCAGCGAAAACGGCCTCCGGTCACTGCCCCATCACCAGCGCCCGCCACCGACCTCCCCAAAGGGCTGCTACGGCCCGAATCGGCCGCATCGCTGCTGGCGACACCGCGCCGACAGAAGCTGCTGGAACACATCTGGCAGCGCACGCCGCTGGAGCGCTACGCCGAGCTGGTCCAGCAATTCCCCGCTTCCGAGAGCCATCATCACGCTTACCCCGGCGGCATGCTGGATCACGGGTTGGAGATCGTCGCCTATGCGCTCAAGCTGCGGCAGTCCCATCTGTTGCCCATCGGCGCCAGCCCCTAAGACCAGGCGGCGCAGTCGGAAGCCTGGACCGCCGCCGTTGCTTACGCCGCGCTGCTGCACGACATCGGCAAGGTGGCCGTCGATCTGCTGGTCGAGCTGGCAGACGGCTCGCTGTGGCATCCCTGGCACGGCCCGCTGCACCAGTCGTACCGCTTCCGCTACCGCGAAGACCGCGAGTACCGGTTGCACAGCGCCGCAACAGGGCTGCTCTACCGCCAATTGCTCGATGGTCCGCTCCTAGACTGGCTCAGCGGCTATCCGTCTCTGTGGGCACCATTGCTCTACGTCTTGGCCGGGCAGTACGAGCACGCCGGCGTGCTGGGTGAACTGGTCGTGCAGGCTGATCGCGCTTCTGTGGCACAGGAACTGGGCGGCGATCCCGCGCGCGCCATGGCCGCGCCCAGGCACGCGCTGCAACGCAAGCTGCTGGACGGGCTGCGCTTCCTGCTCAAGGAACCGTTGAAGCTGAATCAGCCGGAAGCCTCCGATGGCTGGCTCACTGAGGATGGGCTGTGGCTGGTGAGCAAGACTGTCTCGGACAAGCTGCGCGCGCACCTGCTGTCTCAGGGGATCGACGGCATTCCTGTGAACAACACCGCCGTCTTCAAAGTGCTGCAGAACCACGGCATGCTCCAGCCCACCTCAGACGGCAAGGCGGTCTGGCGCGCGACCGTGACCAGTGCGACCGGCTGGTCCTACTCGTTCACCCTGTTGCGCCTCGCGCCCGCGCTGATCTGGGAATCCGGCGAGCGGCCAGCGCTTTTCGCAGGCACGGTGGCGATCGACACGACGCCAGCGCAAATCAACGGCAGTGCACCAGGCACACCGCCCGCGGTCGTGGGGCAGCCAACCCCCGAAGGTCTGGAGACTCCCCCTTGGGAATGCCCTCGCAGCGATACCGCCTTGCCGACTGCGGCCCCGCCCGTGCCTGACGTCATGGAGGACATGCTGGCGATGGTTGGATTGGATCGCACGGCCGACATGGGGAAGGGTGAAGATCCAGTGGAGAAAGTCCCTGCCCAGCCTGACGTTCCTGCCCCAACCACAGCCGCAGCGTCTCCCTTGCCACTTACCCCTGCGCCTGGACCTGCATCAACTCCAACAGTCGCGATACCATCCGGGGAGCATTTCATGACGTGGCTGCGACAGGGAGTCGCCGCGCGGCGACTCATCATCAACGACGCCAAGGCGCTCGTGCATACGGTGAGCGACACCGCCTACCTGGTCAGTCCCAGCGTGTTCCAGCGCTATGCGTAGGAACATCCCAGGTGGATGCGCTGGTCAGGCAGGACAAGCAACCGGATTGGCAGTGGGTGCAAAAGCGCTTTTAGAAACTGCAGCTATACCGCAAGCACCCAAATGGCCTGAACATTTGGACCTGTGAAGTCACGGGCCCGAGGAAGTCCCGCCGACTGCATGGCTACCTCCTCGAAAATGGGTCCTTGGTATTCGCCGAAATACCGCCCAACAATCCCTATCTTGCTCTGACTCAGGAAGGATGACGCGACTCGGGCAGCGACCGTCACCACCGTGTGGCGACGATCAATGCCCCGCGAAGCTGGCAACATTTGGCGAACTAAGCTACTCGGCCCGCGCCAACTCCCGTGCAAGGAACGGAGCGGTTCGGCTGCCAGACTTTCGGGCCACCTGCTGAGGGGAACCCGCCACCACGATGCTGCCGCCGGCAGCGCCCGCGCCTGGCCCTACGTCGATCACCCAGTCGGCTTGGGCCACCGCACGCATGTCGTGCTCGATCATCACTACGGTATTACCGGCATCGACCAGGCGCTGCAACTGCACCAGCAGCCGGTCGGCATCCGACGCGTGCAGCCCGGTGGTCGGCTCGTCGAGCACGTACAGGCTTCGGCCGCGCTGGCTGCGCTGAAGCTCGGTCGCCAGCTTGATGCGCTGCGCCTCGCCACCGGAAAGCTCAGTGGCCGGTTGCCCCAGGCGCAGATAGCCCAGTCCGATGTCGCGCAGCAGTTGCAGGGGCCTTGCCACCGCGTCTTCACCCGCGAAGAATTCGCTGGCCTCGTCCACGGTCATCTGCAGCACCTCGGCGATGTTGCGCCCGTTCCACTGCACCTTCAGCGTGGCCTCGTTGTAGCGCGCGCCATGGCAGGTCGGGCACGGCGCGTACACGCTAGGCATGAACAGCAGTTCCACGCTAACGAAACCTTCGCCCTCGCAAGTCTCGCAGCGCCCCTTGGCGACGTTGAACGAGAACCGTCCGGCATCATAGCGGCGGCGTCGAGCATCGGGCGTGGCGGCGAACAGCTTGCGCACATGGTCGAACAGACCCGTGTAGGTAGCCAGGTTCGACCGCGGCGTGCGCCCGATCGGCTTCTGGTCCACCTGCACCAGGCGCTGTATGGCGTCCACGTCGCCCGCCAGATGGCCGCCGGTCGCTTCGACCACTGCCGGCCCTTCGCTGGTGGCGCTTTCGGCGGCATCGTCTTCAGGCTCGTGGCCCAGGTGCAGCAGCACCAATTCCGGCAGGGCCTGCGCGATGAGGCTGGATTTGCCGGAGCCAGAGATGCCGGTAACGGCTGTCAGCACGCCCAGCGGAATGCGCGCATCCACGCCATGCAGGTTATGGCGGTGGATGCCCTGCAGCTCCAACCAGCCGGTCGCTTCGCGTGCTCGGCTTCCGGGTGCGGGAATTTCGTCAAACAGGTAACGTGCAGTACGCGATTCGGCAATCTTGCGCAGGCCATCCGGCTCGCCGCTGTAGAGCACGCGGCCGCCACGCTCCCCGGCCTCCGGCCCGACATCCACGAGCCATTGCGCGCGGCGCATCAGGTCCAGGTCGTGCTCCACCACAAACACCGAGTTGCCCGCGTCGCGCAGCCGGTCGAGTGCATCGTACAGGGCCTGGCTGTCGGAGGGATGCAGGCCCGCCGAGGGTTCGTCAAGTACGTACACGACGCCGAACAGCAGGGAACTTAATTGCGTGGCCAACCGCAAGCGTTGCAACTCGCCGGCCGAAAGCGTCGGCGTGGCCCGGTCCAGCGTCAGGTAGCCCAGGCCTAGCTCGCGCAGTTGGCGCAGGCGCGCCATCACGCCTCCAGCCAGGCGCTGTGCGGCGAGGCGCTTTTCTTCCGACAGCGCGGAGGTACGGCGCACGTCGGGCGATACCGCATGGACCGCATGGCCGGTGGCAGCGCGTTCGGCACGCTCGCGCCGGGTCGCTTCCTTGTCCGTAGCCGCACCCGCTGCATGGGCGCGGAAATCGCCCTGTGCGATGGGTTCGAGCAATGCCGCCAAGTGGTCCAGCGGCATCTGCATAAACGCGCCGATGTCCACCCCAGCGAAGGTGACCGACAGCGCTTCGGGCTTGAGCCTCTTGCCGTGGCAGGTGGGGCACGGCTTGCCCTCCATGAACCGGGATACGCGCTTTCTCATCAGCGCGCTCTGGGTATTGGCGAAGGTGTGCAACACATACCGCCGGGCGCCGGTGAAGGTGCCCATGTAGCTCGGCTCCATCTTGCGTTTGAGCGCGGTACGGGTTTCGGCAGGCGTGAAACCGGCGTACACCGGCACCGTTGGTGTTTCCTCGGTGAACAGAATCCAGTCGCGATCCTTTTTCGGCAGGTCCTTCCACGGCCGGTCAACGTCGTAGCCCATGCTGACCAGGATGTCGCGCAGGTTCTGGCCCTGCCAGGCGGGTGGCCAGGAAGCAATCGCCCGCTCACGGATGCTCAGGGAGGGGTCGGGCACCATGATCGCCTCGGACACCTCGTACACATGACCCAAGCCGTGGCAGGTCGGGCACGCCCCCTGCGGCGTGTTCGGCGAAAAATCCTCGGCGTACAGCATCGGCTGATTGGCGGGATAGGCGCCGGCGCGCGAATACATCATCCGCACCAGGCTGGACAGGGTGGTCACACTGCCCACGGAGGAACGCGCATTGCTGGACCCCCGCTGCTGCTGCAGCGCCACCGCTGGTGGCAGGCCGTCGATCGCATCTACGTCCGGCACGCCCGCCTGGTCGATCAGGCGCCGTGCATAGGGGGCCACCGACTCAAAGTAGCGTCGCTGCGCCTCGGCATAGATGGTGCCGAAGGCCAGCGAGGACTTCCCGGAGCCGGAGACACCCGAGAACACCACCAGCGCATTCCGCGGGATAGAGACGTCCACCTCTTTGAGGTTGTTCTCACGCGCGCCACGCACCTGCACGAGGCCGCTGGCCGCAGCGGTACAAGAGGATTCACCGAAAGTATTGTTTGGCATGTTCTTATCCTGTAGTTCGCCCCGCTCAGGACGGGACTTCCTGAGTGGTAGGGAAAACTGATGCTCTGCAGATGCTCGTCACGCTTGATGCGGTGCTTCTTCCTGTTCAGCCCCGCTCAGAAACAATTGGCACTGCTGATTGAAGAAGTCTTCCAGTTCAGCGGCTGTGAAGTGGTCGCTGAAGGCATGCTCGGCGTGACTCATCACGTCGAAATACACCACAGCCAATTCCAACTCTTCCAGCTCAAGCTGCTGGCAGAGCAGCCAGCCGTAGACCTTGACCTGCGCCCAATGCAGCAGCCGGTGGTTGGCCGGAATGCGGCTGATATCGCCACGGTGGGTTTTGATCTCTTCTAGGCGCCGCTCTTGCGGATCGTACCCGTCGGCCCTGCCGCCGACCAGCAGGCCGGGGTAGCTGCCACTTAGAGGTAACTCGGCGATATAGCCGTCTCCCCGCCGATCAACCACTGTCTGGTGCCCAGCCATGCCTTCCTGAGCGGTGAGGGAAGGGGTGAAGCGCAGATCCAGGTCACCTTCCTTGGCGGTGAACTCGCACAGTGCCCGCACCGCTACCCGATAGCTCATGCCTCAGCCCAGCGCACGTAGCAAACTACAACGGCGATACCGTGCTCAGCCGCGAAACTGAGCCAGCGTTTCTGGTTGTCCTGCAGGCGGTCGCCGGGGCCTTTGACCTCAATCATCCGGTAGCGATGTTCCTGCGGATAAAACTGGATCAGATCGGGCATGCCGGCGCGGTTGGCTTTCAGATCTCGCAGCAGGCGGGTAAAACAGGCGTGCAGGTGTGCAGCGGGAATGCACTGCAGGGCTAGTCCCAGGCGCGCCTCATCGAGCATGCCCCAAAAGACGAAGGGTGATTGCAGGCCGAACTTTTCCTGATACCGAGCCTTGATCAATTGCCTGTAGTCGGGTTGTTCAAGTTGCAGTAGACAGCGTTTGAACAGGTGTTGGCGGCGCGCATAAAAGTCCGGGCTGTGCAGGTCCACCGGGCCACTGTGGAACGGGTGAAAAAATGACCCCGGCAGCGGTGCGAAGATCGCCTCCCAGCACAGCAAGCCGAACAGGCTGCAGAGCAGGGCATTTTCCACATAGTGCACCGGAGCATCATCCTGCTGCAGGTGCACTCACAGCTATCTCCACACTGCCATGTGTCGGCGCCGGCAATACCAAGTCGATGCGGGTTTCGCTCGCAGCCTTGGGCTTTTTCACCATCTGCAGGCCGAGCTTGCGCTGCAGGCGGGTGAGGGCTCGTTCCAGGCGCTGGCTTTCTTCATCGCTGCCTGGGGTTTGGCTAAAGGCCAGGGCCTGATCATAGGCCTCGGCATCGCGCCCCAGTTGTTCCAGTACGCGAATCTGTCGCCAGCGGGCTTCGCCATGCGCGCTTTGCTGATAAAGCAGCAGGGCCTGCTCCAGCTCAACGCTCTTCTCCAGTTGCTGGGCGATCTGAAACAGCAGGTGCGATTGGCGGCTGCAAAGGTATGGGTTGCTTGAACTGAACGCCAGCAACGGCGGCACAATGTCCGCCAGGTCTGCGCCTTGCTCAACGCTGACGCGTAACTGTAAGCGTTCATTCCACGACGTACTGGACTTACTTTACGTCCCGAAGGGGCCTTAGCAATTCCGGTGAGACCTTGTACTGTTTCGTGCCGTTCTCGGCCAGGACGATCACGCTCTTGCGGTTGATCT
>NZ_JACXXG010000058.1 GCF_014764705.1 Stutzerimonas kunmingensis | reverse complement strand
TCCGTGCAACCCTTTTATTTCGCTAACCTTTTGATTTACAAGAGGTTTTGCTTAAGGACTGCGCCGGAAGTGGTGCGCATTATAGGAGCCTGAAAATCAACGTCAACCGTTTATTTCAGTTTTATTCAGATAACGGCCAAGCGAGTCAAAAAGTACCGTCCGTACGAGCGATACCAGCCACAGCTTTATATAAGGATGCTCAGCAAAAAATCGCGACTCTCTCGTTTCTTCAATCCTACGCCACCAGCCATTACACTAGCCCTCTTCTCCTCAGTCATGGCTTCACATGTCCCGGCAAAGTGATGCACCGCTCGATCTGCTTTTATTTCCGACCTGGCTCGTTCCGGTGGAGCCGGCTGGCGTGGTGTTGAAGGGGCACGGTCTCGGCGTTCGAGATGGACGCATTGCGCTCATCGCTCCGCGTGCCGTAGCACT
Source organism: Stutzerimonas kunmingensis (assembly GCF_014764705.1). Classification (GTDB taxonomy): domain Bacteria; phylum Pseudomonadota; class Gammaproteobacteria; order Pseudomonadales; family Pseudomonadaceae; genus Stutzerimonas. The sequence goes on along the minus strand of NZ_JACXXG010000058.1, from coordinate 13,633 downwards.
CAAGTATCAGGCGATAGAAACGCGAGAGCTCGAGGGTATGCTTCTCGCTCCAGGTCTGATCAATGCGCATGGCCATGCCGCGATGACTCTTTTTCGTGGACTTGCTGATGACCTGCCCCTGCAGCGCTGGCTTAAAGATCACATCTGGCCAGCCGAGTCGCGTTGGGTCGATGAGGATTTCGTTCGCTGTGGCACCGAGTTGGCAATCGCCGAGCAATTAAAAGGTGGGATCACCTGCTTTTCTGACATGTACTTCTATCCCAGCGTCGTCAGCGAGCTGGTACACAAGCACGGTGTGCGAGCGCAGATCACCATCCCGGTTCTTGACTTCCCGGTTCCCGACGCTCGCGATGCGGATGAAGCGCTACGCAAAGGTGTAGCGCTGTTCGACGATCTCAAGCATCACCCCCGAATCACGATCGCCTTCGGGCCTCATGCTCCTTATTCGGTTGCGGACGACAAACTTGAAAGCATTCGCGTTCTGGTAGCGGAGATGGATGCAGGCATCCATATGCACGTCCATGAAACCGCTCATGAAGTCCAGGAGGCACTGCGGAAACACGGTGAGCGGCCGCTGGCGCGACTAGCGAGATTGCAGCTGCTAGGGCCGCGTTTTCAGGCAGTGCACATGACCCAGGTCGATGATGACGATCTCGCGCTGCTCACAGAGCATAATTGCAGCGTTATTCACTGCCCAGAATCCAACCTCAAGCTCGCCAGTGGCTTCTGTCCGGTCGAGCGCCTTTGGGAAGCAGGAATCAACGTGGCGGTCGGCACGGATGGGGCGGCAAGCAATAACGACCTGGACCTACTAGGCGAAACCCGTACGGCAGCGCTGCTGGCGAAGGCCGTCGCCGGATCGGCCACGGCACTGGACGCCCATCGCGCTCTACGCATGGCCACACTGAATGGCGCCCGGGCGCTGGGCATCGATGAGCACACCGGTTCTCTAGAGGTAGGCAAGTTCGCCGATCTGGTCGCGCTGGATCTTTCCGGTCTGGCGCAACAACCGGTATACGACCCGGTATCCCAATTGATCTACTCCACCAGTAGAGACACGGTGCGACATGTATGGGTAGGCGGTAAGCAGCTGCTGGAGAGCGGCCGCCTTACGCGAATGGATGAGCAGCAAGTGATTGCGAACGCTCGCCAATGGGGCGAGAGAATTTCGAGCACCGATCAACGTTGAAGGTGTGAAACCAACCATACACAGCTTCTGCGCGACCAAATGACATACGAACCACGGCGGCTACGATGCCCCGACCTTAGCTGAAGCTGGCAACATGAGCCCTTGCAGCTCAAGCTTCTCCCTCAAGCTTTCAAACGGACCGGATCATGAGCAACGTCGACCACGCTGAAATCGCCAAATTCGAAGCCCTTGCACATCGTTGGTGGGATCGCGAAAGCGAGTTCAAGCCGCTTCACGAGATCAATCCACTGCGAGTGAACTGGATAGACGAGCATATTGCTCTGGCGGGCAAGAAGGTAATCGATATCGGTTGCGGAGGCGGCATTCTCAGCGAAGCCATGGCTCAGCGAGGCGCCCAGGTCACCGGTATAGACATGGGTGAGGCGCCGCTTTCGGTAGCGCGCTTACACCTGCTGGAATCCGGACTCGAAATCGATTATCGGCAGATCACTGCCGAAGCCATGGCCGAGGAAGCTCCCGAGCAGTTCGATGTGGTCACCTGTCTCGAAATGCTCGAGCACGTGCCGGACCCGGCGTCGGTCATCCAGGCCTGCTGTGCACTGGTCAAGCCAGGCGGGCAAGTCTTCTTCTCGACGATCAACCGCAACCCGAAAGCCTATGCATTCGCCATCATTGGCGCTGAGTACGTATTGCAACTATTGCCGCGCGGTACCCACGACTTTAAGAAGTTCATCCGCCCCTCGGAGTTGGGTGCCTGGAGCCGCGACGCGGGCCTGGCCGTCAAAGACATCATCGGCCTTACCTACAATCCGCTCACCAAGCACTACAAGCTGGCTGCGGACGTCGATGTCAACTACATGGTGCAGACCATCAAGGAGGCATGATGCGCCTGCGCGCTGTTCTGTTCGACATGGACGGTACTCTGCTCGATACCGCTCCTGACTTCATTGCCGTCGTGCAAGCCATGCGAGCCGCCCGAGGGCTGGCACCGGTTTCCGAACAACAGGTCCGTGATGTCGTGTCAGGCGGAGCGAGGGCCATGGTACTCAGCGCTTTCGAAGTCGACCCTCTATCGGCTGAGTTCGAAGAACTGCGTCTCGAGTTCCTTGCGCGGTATCAGGAGAACTGCGCGGTGCACAGTCATCTTTACGACGGCATGGCCGAACTGCTCGACGAGATCGAACGCGCGAACCTGATCTGGGGCGTAGTGACCAACAAGCCGCTGCGCTTCGCCGAACCGATCATGCATCAGCTGGGCCTGGCTTCCCGCTCCGCTGTGCTGATCTGCCCTGATCATGTCACCAAGAGCAAGCCTGATCCCGAACCCATGCTTCTGGCCTGCAGCCAGCTCGACCTTGACCCATCCGCGGTTCTGTTCGTCGGCGACGACCTGCGAGACATCGAATCAGGCCGCGCGGCAGGCAGTCGTACAGCCGCAGTGCGGTACGGCTACATTCACCCCGAAGACAACCCGGGAAACTGGGGCGCTGATGTGGTGGTAGACCACCCGCTGGAGCTCCGGCAAGTCCTGGATAGAGCACTGTGCAGTTGCTGAAACGGCGACAGCGCAAACCTTCCTAGTTTTATCGTCCGGCGAACATTCGTCCGGGGGCCACCTACCATCGATTCAAGAGGCATCCGATGTTCGACTATTCCGCCCGCCCCAACTTGCTCGCTGGGCGCACCATTCTGGTTACGGGAGCCGGCCGCGGCATCGGCGAAGCTGCCGCGAAAGCCTATGCGGCACACGGAGCAACCGTACTGCTGCTTGGCAAGAATGAAGACAACCTGAACCGGGTTTACGATGACATCGAAGCCGCGGGCCATCCTCGTCCTGCCGTTATTCCGTTCAATCTGGAAACCGCGCTGCCGCACCAGTACGACGAACTGGCCGCCATGATCGAGCGCGAGTTCGGTCATCTCGACGGCCTTTTGCATAACGCGGCGATCGTTGGTCCGCGGACGCCGCTCGAGCAGTTGTCCGGCGACAATTTCATGCGCGTGATGCAGGTGAATGTGAACGCAATGTTCATGTTGACGAGCACACTGCTGCCGCTGCTGAAGCTAGCCAAGGACGCTTCGGTGATCTTCACGTCGAGCAGTGTCGGCCGCAAGGGGCGTGCATATTGGGGCGCCTACGCTGTATCGAAGTTTGCCACCGAAGGGCTAATGCAGGTGCTGGCGGATGAACTGGATGACACCGCTGCGGTCCGCGCCAACAGCGTCAATCCGGGGGCCACTCGTACCGACATGCGCGCGAAGGCTTATCCCGGCGAGAACCCGCTGGTGAACCCGCTCCCAGAGGAAATCATGCCTGTCTATCTGTACCTGATGGGCCCGGACAGCATCGGGGTGAATGGTCAGGCGCTGGACGCGCAATAACTAAGCCTTCCAAAACAAAAACGCTGCGCAGCGGCTTCGCCCCCACTGCGCAGCGCTGGATACAACGATCAGGTGCGTTTGCTAGGCCCGAAGCCTGGACGCTGACCATCTCCGGCCGGCCTTTTACCTGGCCCCGACGGACGCCCTGCCCCGTCACTACGCTTACCACCTTTACGCGTCTCGCCCGGACGCTCAGCGACCGGCGTTCCGCGAGGCTTCTCACTACGCCCGTCGCTGGCACGCGGCTTGCGCCCGCCTTCGCTACCCCTCGGTGCCCGCGGCTTGTCCGACACAGGCACATCGGCCTCGCTTGACGAACGCAGCACCCGAGGTCGCCGCTCACCGCGGCTCAGCGGCTTCGCCACCTTACGCTGCATGCGGTCGATCTTTTCCTTGGCCTTGGCTTTCATGCTCGGCAGTGCAACCGGCTTTAGCCCGACTTCCTGGCTGAGAATGTCCACCTCGGTTTGCGACATTTCACGCCAGCGTCCCATCGGCAGATCGGAGGTCATGAAGACCGGACCGAAACGCACACGCTTCAATCGACTCACGACCAGACCCTGCGATTCCCAGAGACGGCGAACCTCGCGGTTACGGCCTTCCATCACCACGCAGTGATACCAATGGTTGAAGCCTTCACCGCCGGGCGCCTCCTGGATGTCGGTGAAGCGTGCCGGACCGTCTTCGAGCATCACGCCGGTCTTCAGCCTTTCGATCATCTCGTCGTCGACTTCCCCACGCACCCGCACCGCGTACTCGCGGTCCATCTCATAGGATGGATGCATGAGGCGGTTGGCCAGTTCGCCGTCGGTGGTGAACAGCAGCAGGCCGGTGGTGTTGATGTCGAGGCGACCGATATTGATCCACCTGCCCTCCTTCGGGCGCGGCAGACGATCAAATACCGTTGGGCGCCCTTCCGGATCGTTGCGTGTGCAGATCTCGCCGTCCGGCTTGTTGTAGATCAGTACTCGGCGGACTACTTCGCTGACTTCTTCCCGCTTGAGCAGGCGACCGTCGACTGCAATCGCATCATGAGAATCGACGCGCTGGCCCAGGCTCGCAACCGCGCCATTGACCTTGACACGGCCTTCGGAAATCCATTTTTCGACATCGCGGCGCGAAGCCATGCCCAGACGGGCCAAGACTTTCTGCAGCTTTTCGCCGTGAGTAACGTGAGTGCTTGTTTCTTCGTGCTCGGTCATCTGGGCACCTCCCGGTGTGGCAATCCGATTGAAAGGGCGCGAATCATACGCGCATCGCTGCAGCTACGCACCAACCACAGCGTAGCAGTGATCCCGACCTGCGCTGGCGAGATCACCCCAGTGCGGCCAGCGCCTGAACAGTGCGTTGCTGAATACCGGCCCAGTCGCCCGAACTGAGGCTCGCACCATCGATCATCCAGGCACCACCGACGCACATCACGTTCGCCAGGGACAGATATTGCGCGGCATTTGCTGCGTTCACGCCGCCGGTCGGGCAGAAACGCACGTCGGCAAAGGGGCCGCCGAGCGCCTTCAGCGCAGCGATGCCGCCACAGATCTCTGCCGGGAAGAGCTTGAAGCGGCGATAACCCAGCGCGTAGCCCTCCATAACATCCGATGCGCTACTGGTGCCTGGCAGCAGTGGCACCGAGCAGCTCACCCCCGCTTCCAGGATTTCCCGCGTGGAACCGGGTGTGACGATGAACTGCGCCCCTGCCGCCTCCACTTCATCCATCATGCGTCGGTCCAGAACGGTACCAGCGCCGATACAAAGATCAGGACGCTCTTCACGTAGCCGTCGAATGGCTGTCAGGCCATGACTGGATCGCAGGGTGATCTCCAGCGTACGAAGGCCGCCAGCAGCCAATGCATCAGCAAGAGGCAGGATCTGCTCGTCGCTACCGATGGTAATGACCGGCAGAATCCTCGACTCTACACAGATTCGTTCGATCAGAGCGTTCTTCTGGTCCATGGTCATGCGGAAGTCCTCGGGCCTCACGGGCACCAATAGATTTCGAGCGGGGAATGCAGGAATGCGCGAATCGGCATCTGCAGCGGATCGACATTCAGCGCCGCGCGCAGGGTTTCGAGCTTGTCTGCACCCTGGATAGCCAGGCACTGCATTCGAGCACCAGCGAGCAGCGGATAGGTCATTGTCAGACGTGCCTGCGGATCGACCGGCGCCTGCATCGGCAGGCACCGCTCCAGGCAGTCATCGCGCAACGCATGCGCCAGCTTTGGGTTGCCGGGGAACAACGAGGCCGTATGACCGTCATCTCCCATTCCCAGTATCAGCACGTCGATAGGCCGCTGCAGCTGCGCCAGGGCGTGGTCAGCGAGTGATGCGGCCTGCTCGAGGAATTCGGCCGGGTGGTACAGCCCGATCAGCCACGCCTCACGTGCCGCGTTCTGCAGCAAATGGCGCCGCACCAAGCCTTCGTTGCTGGCCAGATTGGTCGCAGGTACCCAGCGTTCGTCAGCCAGGCTGATCTGCACCTTCGACCAGTTCAATTCTCGTATCGACAGGGCTTCGAAGAATGCGATCGGACTGCGCCCACCGGATACGACGAGACTGGCAACGCCATGTGTCTGCACCGCGTAGGCCAGCGCCTTGGCCACATTGTCAGCCATCAGTTCAGCTTGCCGTTGCGGATTGGCCGAACTATGCGCCACCACACCGGTAGGAAGATCCAGTTCAGAGATCGCCATACCACGCCCTCCCATCGCGTGTGATCAGTGCAATCGAAGCGACTGGCCCCCAGGAGCCAGCGGGATAAAGCTTGAGCTCTGCGCCGAGACGATTCCAGCCCTCGATCAGCTGATCGCACCATTGCCATGCGTACTCGATTTCATCCCTGCGCACGAACAGGTTCTGGTTGCCCTGCATGACCTCGAGCAGGAGGCGCTCGTAGGCGTCTGGAATGCGCGTGCTCTTGTAGGTTTCGGAGAAGTTCAGCTGCAAGGGTCCGCTGCGCAGATGCATGCCCTTGTCCAACCCCTGCTCCTTGGTCATCACCTGCAGGGAGATGCCCTCGTCAGGCTGCAGTCGAATGATCAGGCGATTGCTGATCAGCGCTCGCTGCTCGGGCGCGAAGATGTAGAAGGGTGGCTCCTTGAAATGAATCACGATCTGCGAAAGCTTCTGCGCCATGCGTTTGCCGGTTCGCAGATAGAACGGCACGCCCGACCAGCGCCAGTTGCAGATATCGGCACGCAACGCGACGAAGGTTTTCGTACTGCTTTCGGCGTTCGAGTTCTCCTCATCCAGGTAGCCAGGCACCGAGACACCAGCAACATTGCCGGCTGCGTATTGGCCCCGCACCACCCGCTGATGAAGGGATTCGGCAGTGATCGGTGCCAGCGCCTTGAGGACCTTTACCTTTTCATCGCGGATGCTGTCCGCAGTCAGGTTGCTCGGCGGGTCCATGGCGATCAGGCAGAGCAGTTGCAGCAAATGGTTCTGAACCATGTCACGCAGTTGTCCGGCCTGGTCGAAATAACCCCAGCGTCCTTCGATGCCGACCGTTTCGGCCACTGTGATTTCTACATGGGAGATATGGTGCTGGTCCCACTGCGTCTCGAACAGGCTGTTGGCGAAGCGTAGCGCGATGAGGTTCTGTACCGTTTCCTTGCCGAGATAGTGGTCGATGCGATAGATGCGGCTCTCGGGAAAGTGCTCGGCGACCGCATCGTTGATGACACGCGAAGAAGCCAAGTCATGACCGATGGGCTTTTCCAGAACGACGCGCGCCTGCTCGGCGAGCCCTGCCGTAGCCAGGAACCTGCAGATATCACCGTAGACCGCCGCGGGCGTCGCGAAATAGGCGATCAGGGGCTGCTCGGCCGGCACGCAGTCACGCAGCGCCATGTAATCCTCAGCTCGACGAAAATCCATCGCCAGATATTGAAGCCGGGCGCTGAAGCGACTGAGGGCCTGCTCATCGAGCTCGCCCTTGGGAACCCGCGTACGCAATGCTTGCTCGATTCGCGCCTTGTGCGTGGCCGGCTCGCCGCTCTCACGCGATAGCGCCAGTATCTGGGTATCGGCATGTAGCAGGCCGGCGCGATCCAACTGATACAGCGCGGGAAACAGCTTGCGCAACGCAAGGTCGCCCAGGGCACCGAACAACGCGAATGTGATGGGTTCTACCGTAATGCCTGGCATGATCCGTCCGCTTGAATGCAGGGTTCAATGACGTGCAGCGCGAGCACGACGATGATCGGTCAACGATAGCGAGGATATCGCGCTCCTCGCCTTCCGATCAGACGCCACATGCTACAGACCACTCAGCGGCTCAAATGCTCAGCAGTCGACGGGGAAATCCCAAGGTTGCCCGTGCCCACAGGAACAGCGCAAACACCTGAGCGCGACAGCTCGGTCGTTAAAGGGCACGGAGCTGAGTCAGCTTCCCGCGACGCGTGCACGGAACAGGGCCTGATGCTTACGGCACTGCTGCGCCGCAAGCAGGAAGACACCATGCCCCCCGCGCGAGAACTCCAGCCAGGTGAAATCCACTTCGGGATAAAGGGCCTGGACATGAACCTGACTATTTCCCACTTCGACGATCAGGATGCCATCGTCAGTGAGGTGATCCGCGGCCTCGGCGAGCATACGCCGCACCAGATCCAGTCCGTCTTCACCGCATGCCAGGCCAAGAGCCGGCTCGTGATGAAACTCAGCCGGCATGTCGTCGAAATCTTCGGCATCGACATATGGAGGATTGGAAACGATCAGATCGAAACGTTGATTTGGCAGCCCGTCGAAGCCATCGCTCTGCACGGTATAAACCCGCTCTTCGAGTCCGTGATGCTCGATGTTTTGGTTGGCGACCTCGATCGCATCGAACGACAGGTCAGCGAGCACCACCTCGGCCTTGAGAAACTCGTAAGCGCATGCGATGCCGATGCAGCCCGACCCCGCGCACAGATCGAGAATCCGCTTGGGCGTGCCAGGCAGCCAGGGTTCGAAGCGGTGCTCGATCAGCTCACCAATCGGCGAACGTGGGATCAGCACGCGCTCGTCGACGATGAAGGGCAAGCCGCAGAACCAGGCTTGCCCGAGGAGATAAGCGGTCGGCACGCGTTCCTCAATACGGCGACGCAGCAGTTCCTGTAAATGCTCGCACTCGTCGAGCTCGAGACGGCAATCCAGATAGCTGTCAGCCATTTCCCATGGCAGGTGCAGCGCACCCAGCACCAACTGGCGCGCGTCATCCCAGGCATTGTCGGTGCCATGGCCGAAGAACAACTGCTCCGCCTGAAACTGGCTGACGGCCCAGCGGATATGGTCACGCAGCGTACGCAAGCGGGAGAGCGAAGCGGTCACAAGGGCATCTCCTGTAAAAAGGGCGCGAGTGTAGCAGGCATATGAAAACCCGAGCCATGTCTGCTAAGCCACGCGAGCAAGGCTCTCGAGCCATCCACTTGGGCTGTAAATACTCAATTCGTTTCAACACTAGGCGTGCCACCGGCATTACCCTTCGGCTCGCGATTGAGACTCGATATCTCCGACATATCGTGCGCCCATGCAGTTCGACCGAGCAGTCAGCACAACGACCAGCGAAACATGAGCCGGACGGTTCACATCGGCGCATTCTGGCGCCACAATCAGCCCCCTCACAGCACAAGGAGCCGAAAATGACCAAGCCACAGACCATGCTTCAGCTCAGTGGCCGCAGCTACAACCCGGCGACGCTGACGAATGCCACCTTGCTGGTCATCGATGTGCAGGAAGAGTACCGCAGTGGTGTTCTTGCCCTGCCTGCCCTGGATCGGGCACTTCCGGAAATCACCCGTCTACTAGCAGCTGCGCGCGAAGCTGGCGCGCCGATCGTGCACGTGCATCACCTAGGTATCAGCGGTGGTCTTTTCGATCCGCAGGGCTTCCGTGGACAGATCATGCCGGAAGCAGCACCGCTGCCCGGCGAGGCAGTGGTTGCCAAACGCCTGCCGAACGCTTTCTCCGGCACCGAACTCCACGAACTGCTGCAGAAGCTGGGTCGCCTGGATTTGATCGTTTGCGGTTTCATGACCCACTCCAGCATCAGTACAACGGTTCGCGCCGCCAAGGATTACGGCTATCGCTGCACACTGGTGGACAGCGCCTGTGCCACACGCAATCTGCCGATGGGCGAAGGCAGCATCGATGCCGAACAGGTGCACCGCATCGAGATGACCATTCTTGCCGACAACTTTGCCGTTTGCGTGCAAGACGCTGCGGCGCTGGCGCGCTGAATACCCACGATCCGAACGCCGAACGAGCTGGCAGCCTTTCCAGACACGCTCTGCATGATGCAAGCAAAAGTACGCCTGGATGGAAGCTCGTCCGCTAGGCGCTGTGGCTGGGGTAAACTGCCATCCTGTTTGGAGGCCCCATGCAAGACGACGACTTCTCTCTCTTCCAATCGGCTGTGCGCGGCGTCAAGCCGATCAAGCACGACCGCGCCGAAACCGGCAAAGTGCGCAGCAATCGCGAACAGATCGCGACTCGCCGCAGCAACGCCACCGTCAGCAACGAAACCACGCGCGTCGACGGATTATCGGATCAGTTCGTCATCGACGTAGGTGCCGAGGACGAGCTTTATTGGGCCCGCGACGGGGTTCAGGACAGCCAGGTCCGCAAGCTCAAAGCCGGACAGATCCCATTCGAGGGAAGTCTCGACCTGCATGGCATGAGCGTCGAGAAAGCCCGGGAGCTGTTATGGGACTTCATCGCCGAAGCGACGCGGCTCGAAGTGCGCTGCGTCCGCGTGACCCATGGCAAGGCGGCAAGGCTCGACGGCAAGCGGCCACTGATCAAGAGCCACGTCAACACCTGGTTGCGGCAGCATCCGCAAGTGCTCGGCTTCACCTCCTGCCTGCCACGTCATGGCGGCACCGGCGCCATTTACGTGATGCTCAAACGCACCATGCTTGAAGGCCGGGACGAATGAGCCGAGGCCAGCGTCTCGCTCGCCATACTTGCCAGCCGAGCGGCGGCCCCCTACCCTTCGCGTTCGCGACCCCATGAAGCCTGACAGGTAGCTCAATGTCCCTGGAACAACACTACACCGCGATCCTCGGCCAACTCGGCGAGGACGTTAGCCGCGAAGGTCTGCTCGACACGCCCAAGCGCGCCGCCAAAGCCATGCAGTACCTGTGCAAGGGCTATCAGCAAACCCTTGAGGAAGTCACCAACAGCGCGCTGTTCACGTCAGATAACAGCGAGATGGTGCTGGTCAAGAATATCGAGCTGTACTCGCTGTGCGAGCATCACATGCTGCCTTTCATCGGCAAGGCACACGTTGCGTATCTTCCCAATGGCAAGGTACTCGGCCTGTCGAAGGTCGCTCGCATTGTGGATATGTATGCGCGCCGCCTGCAGATTCAGGAAAACCTGACCCGTGAAATCGCCGAGGCGATGCAGCAGGTTACCGGCGCATCAGGCGTTGCAGTGGTCATCGAAGCCCAGCACATGTGCATGATGATGCGCGGCGTGGAGAAGCAGAACTCGTCAATGGTTACATCGGTGATGCTGGGTCAGTTCCGCGATAACGCCGCGACCCGTAGCGAGTTTCTCGGCTTGGTGAAATAGCACCGAGCCCACAGTAAAACAGGGCCTTGCGGCCCTGTTTTTCGTTCAATCGTACATGCCTACATGCCGCGGATGACTGGCGACACGCTGCAGCCATCGGCGAATTGCGGGATAGCCTTCGAGGCTGAACCCTCCCTCTTCAGCCACATGCGTGTAGGCATACAGCGCAACGTCGGCAATCGAGTAATGCTCACCCACCAGGTAGGGCGTGCGTAGCAACTGCTGCTCCATAACGTTCAACGCATGGTAGCCATCGAGCTGCTTGGCTTCGTACTCCTCACGGCGATCCTCGGGCATGCCGAGATACACCTTGATATAGCGGGCGACAGCCAGGAACGGCTCATGGCTGTACTGCTCGAAGAACTGCCACTGCAGCACCTGGGTACGCAGCCGCGGGTCCGCTGGCAGAAACTCGCTGCCGTCGGCCAGATAGTTGAGGATGGCGTTGGACTCCCACAGGCAGGCGCCATCCTCCAACTCAAGAACCGGAATCTTGCCATTCGGGTTCTTCTTGAGAAACTCCTCGGAGCGGGACTCACCACGAAGGATATTGATCGGAATCCATTCGTACGACTGGTCCAGCAGGTGCAGCATCAGCTTGACCTTGTAGCAATTACCCGACCGGTAATCACCATAGACTTTCAACATGCTCCCTCCCATCGACCCACAACGCAGGTCAGCGATATCTCAGGCGGCTTCCAGCGCTTTACCTTCGCGGATGACCTGCGCCAGACGACGCACCCCTTCTTCCATTCTCTCAGCAGCCACATGGCTGAAGTTCAGCCGCAGATAACCAGGATTAGCGTCCGGGTCCACGAAAAAGGGCTCACCAGGCATGAACACCACATCATTGGCGAGCGCTCGATCAAGCAGGGTTCGCGTATCCAGCGGCTGCTTCAGCGTCAGCCAGAAGAACAGCCCTCCCTGCGGCAGCTGCCAGGTCGCGAGATCACCGAAGTGCTCGCTGAGCGCAGCCTGCATGGCATCACGACGAACGCGATAGAAATCGCGAAGCTCCGCCAGATGCGCCTGATACCGCTCGCTACCCAGCCACTGCAGCGCCTGCCACTGCCCAATGCGGTTGGTATGTAGATCAGCCGACTGCTTCAGTCGTAGCAAATAAGGGAACAGATCCGGCGAGGCGATCAGATACCCCACCCGCAAGCCAGGCAGCAGCGTCTTGGAAACCGTACCGGTGTAGATCCAGCTAGCACGTTTCAGACGCGAGACGATCGGCTTGGCACTGCCCTGATCGAATACCAGCTCACGATATGGCTCGTCCTCGAGCAGCGTCACGCCAAACTCATCCAGCAATGCAGCGACAGCATCACGCTTGGCTTCGCTGTAGCGAACGGCGGATGGATTCTGGAACGTAGGAATCAGATAGGCGAAAGCAGGCACGTGCTGCTCCAGCGTGGCGCGCAGGGCAGCCAGATCCGGACCATCGGCCTGCTGGGGAACTGCCAGACATTCAGCTCCGAACAATTGAAAGGATTGCAGCGCGGCGAGATAGGTTGGCGCCTCGACCAGCACCTCTGTCCCCGAGTCGATAAACAGCTTCGACGCGAGATCCAGCGTCTGCTGCGAGCCACTGACGATCAACACCTGACTGGCTTCGCAAGGCACGCCAAGCGCCCGCGCCTGGGCGGCAATAAGTTCACGGAGAGCGGGCTCGCCTTCGCTCATACCATACTGCCCCATGCTTGCGGGCAGTTCTGCCCAATCCACGATCGGCAGCATCGCCTCAGCCGGCAACCCGCCAGCGAAGGACATCACTTCCGGGCGCTGGGCTGCAGCGAGGACTTCACGAATCAGAGAGCTTTTAAGGCGAGTAATACGTTCGGAGAAGGCCATTTCCATACCAGATGCGAGGCGCTGCAAAATAAGTCAAACTTCTTGACCGAAATTACGCCTCTCACGATAAATACGTCAATATGCCTGACCTAAAAAAAAGCGCAGTGCAGCGCCAAATCATGGAGAGTTTCTTTCTCGGCTATCAGGCCTTCACGGCCAAGCCTGACGAAATGCTCGCCCGCCGCGGCCTGTCCCGTGTGCACCACCGCATTCTTTTCTTTATCGCCAGCTACCCGGACCTGAGCGTTAAGGAGTTGCTGAGCTATCTCGGTGTCTCCAAGCAGGCACTGAATACACCGCTACGCCAGTTGATCGAAATGCACTTGGTGGAGAGCCTGACTGCAGAGGATGACAAGCGAAAGCGCATGCTGCGCTTTACCGCAGAGGGGGCGAAGCTGGAACAGGCCTTGCGCAGAGAACAGGTCCGTCTGCTTCAAAGGGCTTTCGATGATGTAGGTGAACAAGCGGTAGATGGCTGGCTCGCGGTCAACCAAGCGCTCGCTATGGAGAAAGCCAGAGGCTAGCAGCCCTCAAGAGGCGGGCCGCTTCACCACGCCGGAATCGCGGGATCGGGTAGGAGGCGGCCTCACGGCCGCCGTCCTCCCACACCACCGTGCGTACGGTTCCGTACACGGCGGTTCAGGCCATGCGGTTAAGCCGATTGATCGTATCCAGTATCGAGACCAGTCCAAG
>NZ_JACXXG010000057.1 GCF_014764705.1 Stutzerimonas kunmingensis | reverse complement strand
CCGAGTGCGGCCAGTGCCACCTCGCGCCGCTCAGCCACTACAAGGAGCACTTCGGAATGATGTCCAAGCCGATAGCGGGTGTCAGGAATGCGGAACCTGAGCAGTGCTATCTCTGCCACCAGACCACCTCATGGAACGATATTCGGGGAATAGGCATCTATGACCACCATTGACGGGTGTTTCTATGAACCTTGAGGCACCTCATGCAGCGATTGAGATCGCGGTGATCGGGTTCGAGATTGCAGGGGTGCTCGCTATAACTTTCGGAAGTTTCATAGCGCTCTATCGCTTTTTTTTCAATTACAAAGGGGCCGCATTGACGGATCGCTCCCGGTCATTACGGCAAGATATTGGCGGCGCGATTGTGCTAGGACTAGAATTCCTCGTTGCTGCCGATGTCATACGAACGGTTGTAATTGAGCCCTCGCTACGAAACGTTGCAGTACTTGGTTTGATAGTACTTGTCCGAACATTTCTCAGCTACACGCTCCATATGGAAAATAAAAGCCGCGAGTCGTAGGCACCCCTCGCGGCTATGTATGTACTACTAAGCACATCGCTCAGCTGGGCAGTTTCCCCAGACGGCCCCATGCCAGTACCCGCACCGATTCGCCATAAAAACGGCAAGGCTAGTAACGATTGTATTGCTGAAATGCTTATGACCACCGCCGCACCAGGAGCATGTCTCGGGCTGCGACTACCGCCTCGGACTCTTACGTTTATGCAGGCTTCGATGGGTCGATAGGTGGTGTCTTATCTCCGACAGTTCGTTCCGGCGACCCGATACTCAACAATCGCCAAATCACCCTTAGAGTCCTCATAGGTAATTTGGGCCGGCATCACATCGTTGCAGGTCATATCGGTTCGCGTGGTACGAATTACCTTGGCGATGTCCAACTTCATCCCATAACGATAATGGACAACTTCGGGAGGCTTCTTTCCGACAGAAGTAGCGTACTCCCGCATAGTATTTTCGTTCGCGCGTATCATTTCGCCATACTCGCGATCTGAGCTACCCTCTGCCAAGGATAATGAGCTCACGCTCATAAAAAACACTGCTGCCGTAATCTTGAAAGCTTTCATAACCAGCTCCTAACTTAACGTGTGTGATGAAATTATAAGAGCGGCAAGCTGTTACTCATATGACACGGTAATTACACTGGTGTTATGAATCAAATTACCCAAGGATTAAGTGGGGCCGGTAGCATTCGAGCAAGCATAGCCATCCCGATTAATTGGCTCAGTTACCTAGCGGCCACACCATATGAAAATCATTCAGCCGTTGAGCTGGGGGTCGCAGGCGCTCAAGTTTTAAATTTGAGAGGCCCATCCACGCAGCGCTTCTGGCTAGGACGGGCCGACGGGTGACAGGCGCCCCTCGGCTCTTGATGAAGGGGCATAGAACTGGCACTGCCGGAGCAGAGAACAGCATCGGCATCGACCAGGGGCGTATTCTCGATATGCGCCGCATCAGACTTTCCCGGCTCAAAGCTGGGATACTGACCGCTGCGATCTCAGACCAAAAGATGGGTCTCGTCGATCACATGCATCGCTTTGCGTGACGTCCGCGTTTGCAAGCTACCCGCGGCAATTATCGGTGCCTTTTGGAAGACATCACGAGGAAGACCACATACTGCTCGACAATGACAGACTCAACTTGGTAATAGCCTATGTAGGAGGCGATAGCGGCGCGGCCATAAGGGGCGGCATTCAGAATGGCAATGGAGCTTCAAAACGCTGCGTATCGTCACACTTTTGGTCAGGGCCTCATATTCGCGGCAGAGAACGCGATCGCGATCGGCGGCATATCAGAGCGGACTGGTGGTTTTCCACAGCGACTGTAGTGATTTCGTAGCAGCACCACTGGGTCCCCCACAGACATTCGCTCAACTGGTGAAGTAGACGCCAACTGAATGTAAAAATTGTATGTGCTGTGGAAAAATTAAATCACTCGCTCATGTTGCTTTGAGCTGAGCCGAGAAGGCCGACTCAGCCCATTGTTGCATGACACGCTGTCAGGATCCTCCTCCCGTGTAAGGAGACGTTATGATCCGGCTTACCCCTGTGGCAGCTACTCAGAAATAACTTTCTTGTCATTTATTACCATGTGAGCGGTTGTTTATTTTGGCTGGCATTCCGCGGAACTCTACCGCGTGAAGTCGCCCGTCTGGAGTACGAATTTTTATTTCATATGGCCTAACATTTCCCTTAAGTGTGTTATTTATAGCTTTATTATCCGAACGCTCTTTATTCATAGGGGCCACACTCACCACCTCGCCGCGCTTCAGCAGATCCAGCATTACTTGGTGACCATCCCCAACAGTGTGATCGTGCCGCATAGCACTTTCTTGTTCCGTGCCGGCGACGGCTGCGAAAGCTGCCGAAATTAGCGAAATCGTCACCAGTGCTTTACTAATTTGGTTCATCATTTATCCCTCTTCCCCGATTTGCGTTTAAAAAACTATTGCTCGCTTTCTGTCTCAAACATCCCAAGTATAAACTGCACGTCTAGGGTTCCCTTAGCAAAGGGAAGCCTAAGCATCGATGATTGTTGCAGGGTAAGTGCTGATACCTGCAACAACCATAATCGTATTAATATCGCGGAGGTGTCCGTTAAAGTGGTATCAGCCGTTTTTAACGCCTACTGGGGC
Source organism: Stutzerimonas kunmingensis (assembly GCF_014764705.1). GTDB lineage: Bacteria > Pseudomonadota > Gammaproteobacteria > Pseudomonadales > Pseudomonadaceae > Stutzerimonas. The sequence continues at coordinate 12,708 of NZ_JACXXG010000057.1, read as the reverse complement.
ACCGAGAAATTCGACCGAATGGACGACTCCGTCAGGGGTTTTAATTTTAATCTCATACGTTCTTACATCACTTCCGGACACTGGTGAATTACCCATTGGGGTCACGCTTAGCACTTGCCCGGTTTTTAGCAGATTGACCATCACTTCATGACCATCGCCAACAGTATGGTCGTGTCTCATGGGTTGATCGCCTTTATTTGCAGCGATGAGAAAAGGAGATGTAGCGGTTAGAACAAGGGCGATAACGAGCTTTTGCATGCTTTTCATTGTGCTTTCCTCAGTGTTGGGGCCTGATTTGAGTGTGGCGGGTGAATACTTACGGGATGCTGTCCCTAAAATTACATTGGCGTAACCTCAGTGACAGCCAACAAACGTTCAGCTCCTGCGCTTTGGAAACTGGAAACAGGTCTGAACGACCTGATCTTCCACAAATCGCAATTACTGGTTACCGCAAGGATCTCGATGTCGCCCCTTACCCCTTAAAGGCTTACCTCTTCTACATTCGACAGCGAATATCGAGGAGACATCCACAGTTCGACAGGTCGTACAGCGTCACCAGGCGCGCCGTGTTCCTCACCAAATCACGGAAGCGCGTCACGCAGCCAGACTGGCGCATGGTCACTTCGACTTGGAGCAGCGCTGCGCAAACCCGAGAGCGAGTAAACTTGGTGCAGATTACATTTTTGTAAGCTTTTTAAAAAAATCGAAACCTCACAGCCTCCCGGCTTGTCCGTTCTTAGGTAACACCGAGGGCTGATTATCAAATCTGAGCTCTCACAGTATTAGTAACGCAACTGCCCGGCATGATCGAAAAATACGCAGACTTTAGTCAATGCAATACTGTGGCAGCACATCACCAAGAGGAGTTGATATGAAAATGTCTTATTGGCGTTTCGCTGCGATGGTGGCCACATCAACCGCCATCATGTACGGCGTTATGTATTTGAATACTTACACGTTCGAGCATGTTTTATGGAGTGAGACCCGTGCTTGGATGGCGATAGTGATGGGATCCGTCATGGCGATTATCATGCTCGCCTTCATGCTCAATATGTACAAGAAAAAGGCGCTGAACGTAGCGATACTCGCAGGCGGAGCAGCTTCCTTTGCTATTGCCTTGTGGCTTGTTCGTAGTCAGGCAACTGTCGACGATACCGACTATATGAAGGCCATGATTCCTCACCATTCTATAGCCATCATGACGAGTGAGCGCGCTCAGATCTCAGACCCGCGCGTTCGCAAGCTGGCGGATCAAATAATTGAGGCTCAGCGCCGAGAGATTTCTGAAATGATGTTTCTGATTGATGATTTAGACAGGGCTAACTGACGCAAGGTATCGCGCGACTTTCTCGCTCCGGTCCATTCTTCTTGCAAAAGTGATGCTGCGATTCCGACGAGGTCATACGCTTATTAAGCGCGCTGACCTGAGCGGCCAGCACACGAAATAACCATTTATGACGTCGGTGTAGCAAGACGCTTGTCGCGGGAAAGCTCAACTACTGCGCCATTTCCTAACGTGCCCATTGCTTTTAGCTGCCATGTACGTGCACTTTGCCATCCGTATGAGTGTGGGTATTGGAGGATGGCTCGGCATGGTCGTCGGTAGCGCTGCTGCCTTTCGAGCTGGAGTTACTTCCATCATGGTGATCATCGCCGTTACTGCTCGCAGAATGGTGATCGGACTCTGACGCTGAGCCGCCGTGGTGGTCTGCTGCCGCTATACCGCGACGTCCAGGCTCTCCTCCAGCGGCAACATTGCCATGATGGTCAGAATTGCTACCATCTAGGCCATCGTGATTTCGCGTCTGACTCTCACCGCCACCGTGCTGGTGACCGCCACTGGCTGCGACGAGCGCCTGGTATTGCGTAGCGTCGATCTTGGGCAACTGGCTGAGGAAGGCAACCATGCCCCAGATATATTCGTCGCCCATGCTCTTGCCCCAGGCCGGCATGCCTGTTGCCTTGATTCCATGCTTGATGACCCAGAAGGCGGATGCGGGGCTTGCGTCAATGCCAATCTTGGCCAGGTTCGGAGGGGCTGGATACAGCGCCTGACTCAGCTCTGTTAGTTCGACACCGGGCGCCAGATGGCACCCAACGCACATGGCGTTGTAGTTCCCGGCGCCACCACGAATGAGATTCTCGTCATCTAGATCGGGAACCACAATGTCCTTGGAACGCGCTTCAATAGAGCGATCACGCGCCATTGAAAGGAACGCATACACGGCAGGGTGATGAGGATCGTCAGCTCCTACGTTAATCACTCCGGAATAGGCTCCAGCTAGTATTGCAGCAGTACCAGCAGCGCCTGCTACCAAGAGGGTTGTAATTGTTTTTTTCATATTAACCTCTAAAGCCACATTCGAATGCCGGCGACAAAGCGCACCTCTTCAACATCTTCTCCTTCGTCGCGCAGCATGTCTGCGGTATTACCGTATGAGCGACTCCAGGAAATCCCGATGTAGGGCGCAAATTCGCGAACGATTTCGTAGCGCAGGCGCAAACCCAGTTCAGTATTTGCCAGGCCCGAGCCCACTACTCTTTCAAAATCATTCTTGCCGTAGAAATTGGCTTCCGCAGTTGGTTGGAGGATCAGTCGATTGGTCAGCAGGATGTCATAATCGCCTTCTAAGCGAACTGCAGCCTGGCCCCCTTCGCCAACGAACGCAGTGGCCTCGGCTTCAAAATCGTAAAGCGCCAGACCTTGCATACCGATGGCAGCCCAGGTCTGTGGAGACTCGGGCTTGAAGTCTTGGCGAACGCCAGCAACGACGTCCCACCACGGGCCGACCGAATGCCCATACAACAGCTGCAGCTCGGCATCCTCGGTTACGCCGTTGGTACGCTCTCCCTCGGAACGAAACCAGACCCGATTGATATCGCCTCCCACCCAGCCTGAGGCATCCCAGGCCAGGGTGCTGCCCTCATCAGCGTCCTGATATTCAAGCTGATCGAGCAGGAAGAAGCTGTTGATGCCGCTATCGTGCACTGTATGTCCAGGCAGAGGCGCGAAGGCCGCTTGGCGATCGGCATCCGTGAGGACGGGGATCGGTGTACGACTGGTGGTTCTCGGGGAGCCATGGTTCATTTGGGAGTGATCCATGTTGCTGTGATCCATCCCTTCCATTTGCTCTTGCATGGCGCCGTGGCCCATCTTGCTATGGTCCAGCGGCATGGAGCCGCGGCCCATAGTCGAGATATCCATTCCTTCTGCGGCAAAGGTAAAGCCGCCGCTCAGTGCGCTCATTGACACCGCCAGGGCAATGAGCGATGGACGTGATAGCTTAATGGTCATGGTTCGAATCTGCCTCGGCATGGTCGCTGCCATGCTCACCGGTCATTTTTTGGTGGTCCATGCCTTCATGGTTCATCGAGCCGTGATCCATTTGCTGATTGGCTGGGCCTTGGCCTCGCACCTGAGGAGGCTGCTTCTCACTGGCAGCTTTGGAAGAGTCAACGGCGTGCCGTCCATGATCGCTGTGATTTTCTTCGGCCAGCGACACTGGGATATACAGGGCAGCCAAAAGGCTCAACATTGCGGCACTGCAGAAAAGGGGGTTTCGTATCGGGGAATTGCCCATTAGATATCTCCTTCACTCATCCACGCGAACTTCACGGAACATGCCCATTTCCATGTGGAGCAGCAGGTGGCAGTGATAGGCCCAGCGCCCTAGCGCATCTGCGGTTACGCGATAGCTGCGCTTCGAGCCAGGAGGTACATCAATGGTGTGTTTGCGAACTAGGAAGTTGCCGTTGTCATCCTCCAGATCGCTCCACATGCCATGAAGGTGGATGGGGTGGGTCATCATAGTGTCGTTGACTAAGGTGATACGAACACGCTCGCCATACTTCAATCGCAACGGTTCCGCGTCAGAGAACTCAATGCCATCGAATGACCAAGAAAACTTTTCCATGTGACCTGTGAGATGCAGCTCGATAGTACGACTCGGCTCGCGCCCATCCGGATCGAGGAAGGTGCTGTGCAGATCTGAGTAAGTCAGGACACGGCGACCGTTGTTGCGAAGCCCGATTCCCGGGTCATTTAGCTTGGGAGTTGGCGTCATGGTCTGCATGTCGACCAGAGGGTTATTGGTTTCGGAGGCCGGATGGGACTGCATCGCTCCACCCGTGCCTGCCATCGTTGAATGATCCATGCCAGCCATACTGTCGTGGTCCATACCTGCCATCTTGCTATGATCCTTGCCTGCCATGCCGCCCTGCATGGAGCCATGATCCATTCCCTCCATGCTGCCGTGATCCATTCCCATATCGCTCATGGAGATCAACGGGCGAGGATCAACTTCAGGAACAGGCGCGCTCAGCCCTTCGCGAACGGCCAGGGTGCCGCGTGAATAGCCGGTGCGGTCCATGGACTGCGCGAAGATGGTGTAGGCCTGCTCGCTATCGGGTTCGACTATTACATCGAAGGTTTCGGCCGCAGTAATACGGAACTCATCGACGCTAACAGGTTTGACGTACTGCCCATCGGCCGCCACCACCGTCATCTTTAGACCCGGGATACGGACATCGAAATAGGTCATGGCCGATGCATTGATGAAGCGCAGGCGGATTTTCTCACCCGGCTTGAAAATACCAGTCCAGTTGTTATCCGGCGCCTGGCCATTCATCAAGTAGGTGTAGGTATAGCCACTGACATCGGCAAGATCAGTCGGGCTCATTTTCATCTGGGCCCACATCTTCCGATCAGCGATCGCTGCGGACCACCCCATCTCGCTGACGTCATCGACGAAGTCGCCGACTGTGCGTTTGTGGAAGTTGTAGTAATCCGATTGCTTTTTGAGCTTGGCCAGAACCCGTTCCGGATCTTCGTCAGTCCAGTCACTTAGTAGCACGACGTAGTCACGGTCGTAGCTGAACGGCTCCGGCTCTTTGGCATCGATCACCAGAGCACCATAGACGCCAGCCTGCTCCTGCAGTCCCGAGTGACTGTGGTACCAATAGGTGCCGTTCTGGTTAACCTTGAATTTGTACTCATACATGCCATCGGGGGCGATGCCGTGGAAACTCAGGCCAGGTACGCCATCCATGTTCGCCGGCAGGATGATGCCGTGCCAGTGAATCGAGGTATCTTCCTGCAGACGATTACGAACGCGCAGAGTCACGGTATCGCCTTCCCGCCACCGCAGGGTCGGCCCCGGAAGTGAGCCATTGATGGTCATCGCGGTACGAGCCGCGCCAGTAATATTTACCGGGGTTTCACCGATGAACAGATCAAAATCGGTACCGGCCAGCACGTTGGCCTGACCGGGACTGGTCACGGCCCAGACCGGCATACGCCACATGCCTAAGCCGCCGAGAATACTGGTGGCGGCTAGCCCCTTGATGAAAGTGCGCCTTGTGGTTTTGCTTTGCATCCCGTTATGTCCATTAATCAGATGAGCCGGTGGTGAGCAATCCGGTTTCGGGTTCGTTGACTGCCCCACTATCGAGATTCCACCTTCAACCTTTCCCACTGTTGTGTGAACTCGTTCCAGCGAGCAGCGCCTCTTCAGCAGTTGGTAAGCTCAGCTTATTTGGCGTCGCAATTTGCAACAGGCGCCTCGGCTTATGCTGCTTGGAGGCGACAGATTCTCAAACCGCCACTCAGGTGCCCCATATGCCAACTGACACATTCGCCCCTGCCAAGTCGGAGTACTCGGCAACGCATGAAAACAGGGGCATTGTTCGATCCCCCTCGAAATACCCGTTAATTCGGTTTCCGTTTGAACGGAGTGCTTTGTTCTTCAGGCACGACGCCAACTTAACCGCGGCATCCTGTCACAGGCCTTAGCGAAACATTACAGTTCTGTCAGGTTCTAGTTTTTCTGACTGTTAAGTTCCGGTGTGGCTGTTCAACAAATGGCTGACTTCAGCCGTCACGGATTTTGAAAGTGGAGCATCGGTAAAAACGATCAAGTCATCTGCCCACGTCTTAGCTTTCAGCCGCCGCAAGTACATGCTGCGGCGGGCTGCGATCTGCCAGCTGACGTCGACTTCCGGGAGCGACCAGGTTGCATGCTTTACATTCGGTCGTCGGCTTGACGCAGTCGTTCCAGAAAACTTTCGGCGTCGGTTTCACCAACCGTGCGAAGGTCCTGCCACTCATCACCACTGGGGGCAAACAATTGCAGTGCCGGCGGGCCAAACAGCTGGTAGCGATCAAGCAGCGCGCGTTGCTCGGCATCGCTACGCGTCATATCGAAGCGCACCAGCCGGTAATCAGCCAGCTGTTCGCGCACAGAGGACACTTCGAGTACTTCTCGTTCGATTACTTTGCAACTGATGCACCAGTCGGCGTACCAGTCCAGCAGCAAAGGTTGGCCGGCAGTTTTCGCTGACAACAGTGCCGCATCCAGGGCTGCTGGGGTGTCCAGGGTCTGCCAGCCGACGGTTGCGCCGATTTGAGGCAAGCCTTGGGCGTCCAGGCGACCCAGTGGGCGCAGCGGGTCGGTTTGACCTTGCAAAGCGCCCACCCAACTGCTGATGCCGTAAACCAGCAAGGCCACACCAAGCAACTGGGCAAGCTTCTGCTTGCCGGGCTTAGGAATAAATTCCAGGGCGCCCAGCCACAACGCAGTGCCAACCGCCAACAGGCCCCACAAGGCCAGCGTCACGGGAGCTGGTAACACACGCTCCAGCAGCCATACAGAGACACCCAGCAACATCAGACCGAAAACCTTGCGTACGCCGACCATCCAGGTCCCGGACTTGGGCAACAAGGCGGCGCCACCAGTGGCGAACAACACCAACGGCGCCCCCATGCCCAGACCCAGCGAAAACAGCTTCAGCCCGCCGCCCAGGGCATCGCCGGTGGCGCTGATGTACAGCAGCGCACCGACCAGTGGTGCTGTCACGCAGGGTGATACAAGCAGGCTTGACAGCACGCCTAGCGTTGCGGCCCCTATCATTGAACCCCCGCGGGTTCGGCTGGCCAGGCGATCCATTCGTTCGGTAATAAAGCGCGGCATACGCAACTCGAACACCCCGAACATGGCCAGGGCAAATACCGAAAAGAACAGCGCAAAGGGCACCAGTAGCCACGGTGACTGCAGGCGCGCCTGCAGGTTGAGGCCAGCTCCGAACATGCCCATCAGCGCTCCGAGCAGTGCGAAGCAGGCAGCCATGGGAAGTACGTAGGCAAGCGACAGGCGAAAACCTCGTAGCCCACCGAGTTGTCCACGCAGCACTACGCCGGAAAGGATGGGCAGCATCGGCAGCACGCAGGGAGTGAAAGTCAGCCCCAAACCGGCCAGAAAGAACAGTGCCAGACTTCCCCAGTCCAAGGTCGTTTCCGGTTGCGCAGGCGATACCGGGGGCGAGTTACCGATCTGAAAAGTGCGCATTTCAGGTGGGTAGCACAGTCCCAGATCGGCGCAGCCCTGGTAGCTCACCTGCAGGGTGAACGGCCTGTTCTGAGGGTTATCAATCGGTAGTTCTAAGTCCGTAATGCCGTAGAACACCTCGACATCGCCGAAATACTCATCGGTTTTCGGTTCGGCTGCAGGCCATTGCGGGGTGCCGATTGTTACTTGCGGATGGTCGCTGTTGAAGGCGAAACGATGTTTGTAGAGGTAATAGCCATCGGCATTTATGAACCGCAGGCGAATACTGTCGGTGTCGGCTTCTATCAGATCAAGGCCAAAGGCCAGATCCACCGGCAGGAAGTCCTGGCTGTTATTCAGGGGGGCGTTGAACAGGGCCGGCTGTGAGCGAGGCAGATCAAAAATCCCAGCACTGACCGGCAGTGGGATCAGTAAAAGCAGGCACAGCAAAAGGCGGAACATGGGTATCTCGCGGAACAAGAGTTAACGAAAGGCTCCGGACATAATTCCGCCTCGCAAGTCAGGAAACTGTCCTGAGCAAGCGAGCCGGACGGGGTGATCGCTGCGATCATCCAGTGATCACCCCCGCGTTCTCTTTGCTGCCACCCGCCTGGGAAAGCCGGTCAGCGGCACGGAGCCTGAATTTACGGGTACTTGGCGAGGACCTCATCCTGCCCTGAACGGGTAAGCCCGATTACCTCGTAGGCATGTTTGGCATCACCGTGCTCCATACCGGGCGATCCAGCCGGCATGCCGGGCACGGCAATACCTAGCAGGTCGGAACGCTTGCGCAATTCGAGTATCTGCGCCACCGGCACGTGGCCTTCAACGAACTTGCCGTTGATCACACCGGTGTGACAGGACGCCAGACGCGGCTCCACTCCTAGGTCTTGCTTCACCGAACGCATGTTGCGTTCAACATGGTCGCGGACCGCAAAGCCGTTGTCCTCCAGATAGGAGATCCAGTCCTTGCAGCAACCACAGTTGGCGTCTCGGTGTACATCGATGATCAAGGGTTCAGCGGCATGGATCGCCCCACTTACCAGCAGCGCCGCAAGGGCTGATATACGCAGTTTTCTAGACATATAAGAACCTTGTTTGCCTCTCGTTTTCAGTTGCAGCCGCAGCCACCGCTGCCACCGCAACCCGTCTTTTTCATGTTGTTCGTCCCGGCTGCCGGACTGGCCAGCTGCGCGGGATATCCCGCATCAGTCAGGGAAGCAATCAGCACTTGGCTGTCGCTCTGGCCGCTAACCCGCACCCTGGCGGCTTGCAAATCGACATCCACCTTGGTGACGCCCTCGACAGTGTTGAGCGCCTCGGTGACATGCTTGACGCACGAGCCGCAGCTCATGCCTTCGACGTTCAGTTCAATGGTGCTCATGAGAATCTCCTGGGAAGTCACCGTAATGGTTGAGCAGATGTTCAACCTTGCCAGAGCGGCAAGGTCAAGCGTTTCAATCGATCGATACCTTGCGCAGCCTCAACGCGTTAAACACCACTGAGGCCGAACTCAGGCTCATCGCCAGCGCGGCGATAATCGGCGACAGCAGCAGGCCGGTCAGCGGGTAGAGCAGGCCTGCGGCCAGCGGGATGCCCAGAGCGTTATAGAGAAAAGCAAAGGTCAGGTTCTGGTGCATATTGCGCACGGTGGCCACTGACAGGCTCCTTGCGCGCAAGATGCCCAGCAGGTCGCCCTTGACCAGCGTGACTTGAGCGCTGTTCATCGCCACGTCGGTGCCGGTGCCCATGGCAATGCCGATATCGGCGCGCGCCAGGGCTGGGGCGTCGTTGATGCCGTCGCCGGCCATGGCCACGCGGTGCCCTTCTTGTTGCAGGGCGGCGGCCAAGCGTTCCTTGTCCTGTGGTTTGACCTCGCCGTGCACCTCTTCGATGCCTAGCTCGCGGGCCACTGCGCGAGCAGTAGTCAGGCCATCACCGGTGGCCATGATCACCCGCACGCCGTCTGCCTGCAGGCGCTCTACCGCCAGTTTCGACGTCGGTTTGATCGGATCAGCCACTGCCAGCAGACCAGCCAGGACGCCGTCCACCGCCAGGAACATGATGCTCACGCCTTCGCCGCGCAACTGTTCGGCCCGCGCACTGAGGGAGCTGGCATCCACGCCGGCATCATTCATCAGCGCGGTGTTGCCCAGTTGCAGGTGGTGGTCATCAACCTGGCCACGTACGCCGATGCCGGAGGCTGATTCGAATGTCTCGGCCGTGCTCAGTGCCAGGCCGTGCGCGCGGGCATGGTCGACGATGGCGTGGGCCAGGGGATGTTCGCTGCCCTGATCGAGGCTCGCTGCCAGGCGCAGCACCTCATCCGGAGTGAAACCAGGCGCCGCCTCTACACTGTGAAAGGCCGGGCGACCTTCAGTCAGGGTGCCCGTCTTGTCGACGATCAGCGTGTCAATCTTGCGCAAATTTTCGATGGCGCCCGCATCGCGGAACAGTACGCCGCTGCCGGCCGCCTTGCCGGTCGCGACCATTACCGACATTGGCGTGGCCAGGCCCAGGGCGCACGGGCAGGCAATGATCAGCACCGCCACCGCGTTGATCAAACCGAAGACCCAGCTCGGCTCCGGACCCCAAAGCCCCCAGACAAGGAAGGTTAGTATGGCGATAGCGATCACCACCATCACAAAGTAACCAGCAATAACATCAGCCAGTCGCTGCATCGGTGCTTTGGAGCGCTGCGCCTGGGCAACCATCTGCACGATCTGCGCAAGCATGGTCGAGCTGCCGACCTTCTGCGCCTGCATCACCAGACTGCCGTGGGCGTTAAGGGTGGCACCGATGAGACTGTCACCGACGTGCTTCATGATCGGCACCGGCTCGCCTGTCAGCATTGACTCGTCCACCGCGCTTTCGCCTTCCAGCACCAGACCGTCGACTGGCACCTTCTCTCCAGGGCGTACGCGTAGCCTATCGCCCGCATGAACATGGGTGAGCGGAATGTCGTCCTCTGTACCGTCGGGATTGATGCGTCGCGCGGTCTTCGGCGCCAGGCCGAGTAGTGACTTGATCGCCGCCGAGGTCTGCGAGCGTGCCTTCAGCTCGAGGAGCTGGCCGAGCAGAGTCAGTGAGATGATCACCGCCGCCGCCTCGAAGTACACGCCGATGCGCCCGTCTTGTACAAAGTCGGCAGGAAACACGCCTGGCGCCAGAGTGGCAACGACGCTGTACAGGTAGGCGGCGGCGGTGCCGAGGCCGATCAGCGTCCACATGTTCGGACTGCGCAGCACGAACGAGCGTACGCAGCGCTCGAAGAATGGCCAGCCAGCCCAAAGCACTACCGGAGTGGTCAGTACGAGCTCGACCCAGTTCTGCGTGGTGCCGTGGAACAGGTTCAGGGAATGCCCACCCATGGCCAGCACGGTGACGATCACCGTCAACGGCAGGGTCCACCAGAAGCGCCGAGAGAAGTCCTTAAGCTCCGGGTTCTCTTCTTCGTCTAGTTCCGGAATCACAGGCTCCAATGCCATACCGCAGATTGGGCAGCTTCCTGGTCCCGCCTGGCGAATCTCCGGATGCATCGGACAGATGTATTCAGTGCTCGGTTCGGACGGCGCTTGAGCTACATTCTGATTCTCCTCACGCGACCGTGCGCTTGCGAACCGCTGAGGGGCAGCCTGGAATTTCTCCTGACACCTTGCGCTGCAAAAGCGATAAGTCTTTCCTTCGAAGGTCTCGTGATGAGGACTATCTGGCTTGACCGCCATTCCACACACCGGGTCGTACTGTTTACCGTTTTGATCGTGCGAATGGTTAGCCTGATGCCGGTCGTGGTTGCTGGAAGAATTGTGCATGCCATTTACTTCCTATCTTTGTCCTTGGAGACACGGGTGGGATTGGAATGGCCACCATGGTTGTGACCAAACAAATGGAGCAACGGGCAAAGCAGCAAGATTATGTATGGCAGTCCCTGCAAGAGATGACCGTAATGCTCGCGTGCCAAGTAGAAAAAACCGATTATTGCCAGCATTAAGAGCGCTACGCCGGGTCTAGTCTTCCAAAAAGATATTTCATTATTCCGATGAAGATGGCGGTGATACACGGCAGTGACCTCCAGTGCTGGTATTTTTAGTACGTTGCGTCAGCATGAGCCGCTCGTCCCGATAGATATAGCATGCCAACTAAGGAGATTAACGGATCCTCACCTTGCCGACCCTCCTTGCTTGATAGCCGACTGATGGATGTCGCGCCCAATCTAAGCATTGAAAGAAACTCCGTGCAGAGGAATGAATTAATTCACTTCAAGTTCAGAGGTGCGCACACTTAAATTACTATCTGTAAGGCTCGCCCGCCTGATCAGATCATCAAAAAAAAAGGCGCCGTTGAGGCGCCATTAGGCCAAGGGAGCAATGTGGAAGGCCTGGAAAAACCAGCTGCTAGCATTCTTAGAGTCACTGCTCATATTTTGCTCGAACATAGATTCCGACTTATGTGAAACACTATCACCTCAGCCTGTCAGCGAGCTGATTTATACGTTACATTTTTGTAAGCTTCTAGATGGCGGCCTCGTTAACCTGCACACTGAGTCGAAACAAACTTTCGGAATCTGCCTGCATGAAATTACTGGTCGCTGAAGACGAACCCAAAACTGGTTCTTACCTGCAACAAGGACTTACCGAAGCTGGATTTACCGTCGACCGGGTCACGACTGGCACGGATGCGCTCCAATATGCGCTGAGTGAGGTTTATGACCTTTTAATCCTTGACGTGATGATGCCAGGGTTAGATGGATGGGAGGTGCTACGCATGGTCAGATCAGCAGGGCACGAAATACCCGTACTGTTCTTGACCGCACGTGATGGCGTGGAAGACCGCGTCAAAGGCCTGGAGCTGGGCGCGGACGACTACCTGATTAAGCCGTTCGCGTTCTCCGAACTTCTGGCAAGGGTCCGGACATTGCTTCGCAGGGGCAGCGGCTCCCCCACCCAAACCACCGTGAAAATTTCAGATCTCGAAGTGGACCTGCTAAAGCGCCGCGCCGTTCGTGCTGGGAAGCGAATTGATCTGACGGCGAAGGAATTTTCACTGCTGGAATTGTTGATGCGCCGACGCGGCGAGGTGCTTCCGAAGTCTCTGATTGCATCTCAGGTATGGGATATGAACTTCGACAGCGACACCAACGTTATCGAGGTCGCGGTACGCCGTCTGCGCGCAAAAGTCGACGACGACTTCGAGCACAAACTGATCCATACCGTGCGTGGCATGGGCTATATGATGGATGCACCGGAGTGAGACTGCGTCGTAAGCGTTCATTCCACGACGTACTGGACTTACTTTACGTCCCGAAGGGGCCTTAGCAATTCCGGTGAGACCTTGTACTGTTTCGTGCCGTTCTCGGCCAGGACGATCACGCTCTTGCGGTTGATCT
>NZ_JACXXG010000056.1 GCF_014764705.1 Stutzerimonas kunmingensis | reverse complement strand
GTGGTGCTGAAACCTGTCAAAAAGGCCTGAAGTCAGGCCTTGTGTGGACTCCGTTAGGCCAAAGCGCTTGAAAAAGCGCCAAACCGGACGGGTTGGGGCAGTTGAAGCCGAGTTTTTCAACGGCCTGCTAGAGGATGTTCTGGGCTACGAGCAGCTGATCGCCGACGAGCAGCCGCTGGACTGGCCGCAGTTCGACGAGAACGCAGGCGCGGTGCTTTGCTACACCTCCGGCACCACTGGCGACCCCAAGGGTGTGCTCTACAGCCACCGTTCGGTGGTGTTGCATGCGATGGCCGCCGGGCTGTCCGGCGCGTTCGGCCTGTCCGCCTTCGATTGCATCATGCCGTGCTCGTCGCTCTATCACGGCACTGCCTGGGGCATTCCGTTCGCCGCGGCGATCAATGGCTGCAAGTTCGTGCTGCCATGCGACAAGATGGACGGCGCGAGCCTGCAGGAACTGATCAAGACCGAGGGCGTGACTCTGTCCGGCGGCGTGCCGACCATCTGGACCATGTACCTCGCCCATCTGGAACGTAGCGGTGAGGATTCCGGCAGCCTGGCGCGGCTGGTGATCGGCGGTTCCGCCGTCCCGCGGGCGATGGCCGAAACCTTCCAGACCAAGTACGGCGTCGCGGTCTGTCAGCTCTGGGGCATGACCGAGACCAGCCCGCTGGGTGTGGTGGCAACGCCGACGCCAAAGCTGGCCGAACGTGGCCAGCAGGCCACCAATGACACCATCTGGACGCGTCAGGGGCGCCTGCAATTCGGCATCGAGCTGAAGATCGTCGACGAGGAGGGGCGCGAACTGCCGTGCGACGGCGTCAGCTCCGGCAGCCTCAAGGTGCGCGGCCCCTGGACGGTGGAGCGCTACTACCGCAGCGAAGTGAGCGCGCTGGATGAGGATGGGTGGTTCGACACCGGTGATATCGCCACGCTGGATGCCGATGGCTTCATGCGCATCACCGACCGCAGCAAGGACGTGATCAAGTCCGGCGGCGAATGGGTCAGCTCCATTGATATCGAGAACGTCGCGGCGGCCTGTCCCGGGGTGAAGGTGGCCGCGGTGGTCGGCGTATTCCACCCCAAATGGGAGGAGCGTCCGGTACTGGTGATCGAGCCGCATGTCGATGCCAAGGTCACCGTAGATACGATCCTCGCCCACCTGGAGCCGAACATCGTCAAGTGGTGGATGCCGGACGCGGTGATCTTCGACGCGGTGCCATTGACCGCCACCGGCAAGATCGACAAGAAGGTGCTGCGCGAGCGCTATCGCAACCATCTGGTAGAGAACCAGCCCAGCGCCGTGAACCAGTAACCTTTCACCAGAAGCGCCCCGTGCCGTCGGCGCGGGGCGTTCTTGCGCGCGCGGATCAGGAGAAATACAGATGAGCGAAGGTGTCGATGCACGCCAGGGCCCGCTACAGGGGCTGCGCGTGCTGGAGTTTGCCGGGATAGGCCCAGGGCCGCACTGCGCGATGCTGTTGGCAGATATGGGCGCCGAAGTGCTGCGCATCGAACGCGAGGGTGGTAACGGCTGGCCGAACCCTGTGGTCGACCGTGGGCGCAAGACGCTGACGCTGGATATCCGCAGCGAAGCAGGGCGTGCGCGCTGCCTTGAGCTGGCGCAGACCGCCGATGTGCTGATCGAGGGTTTTCGGCCCGGCGTGATGGAAAGGCTCGGGCTCGGGCCGGAGGAGCTGCGGCAGCGCAATCGGAAACTGATCTACGGACGCATGACCGGTTGGGGGCAGACCGGGCCGTTGGCCAGGGCTGCCGGGCACGACATCAACTACATCGCCTTGACCGGCGCGCTGGCGGCAATCCGCGGCGAGAGCGGGACGGCGATTCCGCCGTTGAATCTGGTCGGCGATTTCGGCGGCGGCTCGCTCTATCTCGCCGTCGGCATCCTCGCCGCGCTGTGGGAGCGCGAACGTTCGGGGCAGGGACAGGTGATCGATGCGGCGATCGTCGATGGCGTGTCGTCGTTGATGACCTTCTTCGCCGGCCTGCTGCCGAGCGGGCGGATCGACATGCAACGCGAACGCAATCCGCTGGCTGGTGCTGCGCCGAACTACCGTTGCTATCGCTGCGCCGATGGTCGCGAGATTGCAATCGGGCCGCTGGAGCCACAGTTCTGGCACGAGCTGCTGGAGCGAATAGACGCACCGGAAGCGCTCTGGGTGGGCTGTGCCGATCCGGGCGAATGGCCTGTGCAGAGCGAGCTGCTGGAGCGGCTGTTCGCGACCCGCACGCGAGCCGAGTGGTGCGCCTTGCTCGAGGGCAGCGACGCCTGCTTCGCGCCGGTGCTTGAACTGGAAGAAGCGGCGCAGCACCCGCATCTGCGCCAGCGTGGCGTTTACCAAGACGTTGAGGGCGTGTTGCAGGCAGCACCGGCTCCGCGTTTTTCCCGCACGCCAGGCAAGGCGAGGCGGACGTTACGTTGCGGTGCGGAGGAGGGGTGGGACTGAGCTGCGCAGCTGACGGTAAGCACTGTTACGACGCACGCAGGCTTGCGCGCGAGTATCGAAGTCGACGATTTTCATGCTGCGAAAAAAAGCGCGTCCATTATTGGGCAAGCAGTCAGGAAAATGATTCCTGAATATATAACGCTTATATCGCAACACTGTTCAAAGTAATCATTCGGGGTCGACCAAAGTAGTGTGCAGCGCCCGTAAAGCGCGGCCTAGACGTGCCGCACGTCGGTTTTGGTTTGCGAGTTGGCACCAGCTGACTACTATGAAAACGGAGGCTGCTTATTACAACAAAAACGGGGAGTACAACGTCATGATTAATGATGCCGAACAACAAGTAGTTGCACTTGAACTGTGCCGTTTCCTGGCCCACTGCGTCGCTGCGATCGTTGTCGTGGGGATGCTGTTTGTGGCCCTCGTCGGATCCTGGCACGCTGCCCTCAGTGTAGGTGTCGTCCCTTTGCTCGCCATCATGGCCTGCGATTACCTAGCGAGACGCAAGGAAACTGCTGTGCAGACAGCAGACGCCTGATACGACACAGGCGCTAACCAGCCGAAGAACCTTTTTATGCCCATCGAGCGATAGACACCCTGACAGTGAACCACTGCCGGGGTGTCCTGCGTTATGCAGCCGCGAATCGGCTGGCAGACCCTTTCATATCACTATCGCGCCTTTGCACGTCGCCGCGCACAGAGGCGGTTACCCAAAGGTGTTACTCCTTTCGTACAGCGTAAACGGTCACTGAGGTGGGCGGTAACGAATCAGGCGCGAATTCTGTGCTCTCTGTGCATGCGTAAATCGTAACCTATTGAAAAATATGGAGTTATCTAAACTGGCACGACGAATGCTTTGTTATTGGCATAACAAGAACAAGAAAGCACATCCAATAACAAAAACAACACGTAGCGACTCCGACACAATAAAAACAAGCAGGTGGGAGACGTAGCAAACTGATTCTTTTGGAGAGGAATTGCCCGACAGGTTTCCTGTCGACCGGACCGAGAACAATAAAACTGCCTTGAGGCAGCTCCAGAACCGGTTGAGCCCGCGAGGGTAGTGGCAACATCAGCGACCAAAATAATCCGTTTGTTCTTTATGTCCCTTATGGGACTGCTACTCGGACGATGTCCGACCGGGCTGCCAACAAAAACAACAAGCCCGTCAGCAGAAGAAGAACAAAGCAACATGACCTGAAGGGGAGCCTAGCGGCTCCCCTTTTTATTTGGGCCGCAAGACAGCGGCCACGCTGTCAGGCGTTGTGGGCATTGATTGTGTAATTGAGTGGGCTTCGATACAGCCAGGCTGGCTTTGCCATGCGAGTGACGGCGCCCTTGTGACGAATGCCGAGCTGTCACATTGCAGCACGGCATTCGTCCAGCACGCAGTGGCGTTTACAGCGCGTAGTTCGCCAGCTCCCGCGCGATCAGCAGGCGCTGGATCTCGCTCGAGCCCTCGTAGATCTGCGTGATACGCGCATCGCGGTAGTAGCGCTCCACCGGGTAGTCCTCGAGATAGCCGTAGCCACCGTGGATCTGCACCGCCTGCGAACAGACCTTCTCCGCCATTTCCGAGGCGAACAGCTTGGCCTGGGAGGCTTCGGACAGGCAGGGCAGGCCGGCGCTCTTCAACCGCGCGGCATGCAGAATCAGCAGACGCGCCGCATTCAGTTGGGTCTGCATGTCGGCGAGCATGTTGGCGATGCTCTGGTGCTCGGCGATCGGCTTGCCGAACTGCACGCGCTCGCGGGCGTAGAGCAGGGCGGCTTCGAATGCCGCACGGGCGATACCCAGGGCCTGCGCGCCGATGCCGATACGGCCACCTTCGAGGTTCGACAGCGCAATCGCCAGGCCCTTGCCGCGCTCGCCAAGCAGGTTCGCCTCCGGGATTCGGCAGTCGCTGAGCGAGACCGCGCAGGTGTCCGAGGCGCGGATACCCATCTTGTGTTCGCTGCGCTCCACCGCGAAGCCGGGCGTGTCGGTGGGCACCAGAAACGCGGAAAGACCCTTCTTGCCGAGGTCCGGATCGGTCACCGCGAAAACGATGGCCAGCTTCGCCCGCTTGGCGTTGCTGCAGAACTGCTTGCTGCCGTTGAGTACCCACTGGCCGTCCACCAGCTCCGCGCGGGTGCGCAGGTTGTGCGCCTCGGAGCCGGCCTGCGGTTCGGTGAGGGCGAAGCAGCCGATGGCGCGACCGCTGGCCAGTTCGGCCAGCCATTCGTCCTTCTGCGCCTGCGAGCCGTAGTTCAGCACCGGGCCGCAACCGACCGAGTTGTGGATGCTCATCAGCGCGCCGGTGGCGCCGTCGCCGGCGGAGATTTCCTCCACGGCCAGGGCGTAGGCGACGTAGTCGATGTAGCTGCCGCCCCATTCTTCCGGGACGACCATGCCGAGCAGGCCAAGCTCACCCATCTGGGCGACCAGGGCGTCGTCGATCCAGCCGGCCTTTTCCCAGACCTGTGCATGGGGGGCGATCTCGCGGCGGGCGAAGTCGCGCGCCATGTCGCGGATCATGCGTTGGTCTTCGCTGAGTTCGAGGTCATGCATTGCGCGGTCTCTTCTTGTTGTTGTGCTGCAAAGAGGTTCAGGCCGTGGCGCTGCGGCGTGTCTTGCCGGTGGTGGCCTTGAAGCCGTCGAAGAACGCCTGGACGCGCTCCGGCGTGACCTCTGCCAGCGTCGGCGGATTCCAGCGCGGTGACTTGTCCTTGTCGATGATCAGCGCACGCACGCCTTCCATTATGTCGCCCTTGGCGAACCATTGACGGTCCAGATGCAACTCCAGCGCGAAGCAGTCGGCGATCGGCAGTTCGCGGCCGCGACGCAGCATCTCTAGGGTCACGCACATGGCCAGCGGCGAGCGGCTGTCGAGCACCTTGAGCGTTTCCTCGGCCCAGTCGGCAAACTCCGGGCGCGCCTCGGCGGCCAGCGATGCGCGAATCGACGCCACATCGCTTTTGCCGAAATGCTCGTCGATGGCCTGATGTAGGGCCTTCAGCTCGGAACCCGGCAGTTTGTTGCTGCCCAGCGTCGCCACCAGGGTGCGCAACGCTTCCTGCGGATGGACCGACCAGCTCATACGGTCCAGGCAGCGATCCAGCTCGGCAATCTGGTCGTGGCTGACGCACCAGTCCGCCAGGCCAACGTGCAAAGCATCAGCGGCGCGGATCTGCAGGCCGGTGACGCCCATGTAGGTGCCAAGCTCACCCGGCAGGCGTGAGAGGAAATAGCTGCCGCCGACATCTGGGAAATAGCCGATGCCGACTTCCGGCATGCCCATGCGCACGCGCTCGGTGACCACGCGCAGCGACGCGCCCTGGACCAGGCCCATGCCGCCGCCGAGGACGAAACCGTCCATCAGCGCCAGCAGCGGCTTCGGGTAGGCATGGATGTGTTGGTCGAGGGCGTATTCCTCCTCGAAGAAGGTTTCGTGCTCGGTGTCGCCGCGCTGGAAGCTGTCGTACAGCGAGCGGATGTCACCACCGGCGCAGAAGGCTTTCTCGCCATTGGCGCGCAGCACCACGGCATGGATCTGCGGATCGGCCGCCCAGGCGCTGAGCTGCTGTTGCAGCAGACGGACCATTTCCAGGGTCACCGCATTCAGCCCGGCCGGGCGGTTGAGGGTGAGGTGGCCGACGTGGTTGCGTACGGCGGCCAGCACGGGGCGTTCGGTTGGACTCATGGTCAGGTGTCCTTGCGGTACTGATTGATGATCGCCGAGAAATCCAGGCCGCCATGACCCTGGGCGCTGAAGCTCTGGTAGAGCTGCTGGGCGAGGGCGCCGAGGATTACCGGCTGGCGCACCTGCTTGGCGGCCTCGGTGGCCAGGCCGAGGTCCTTGAGCATCAGATCGCTGCCGAAGCCGCCGCTGTAGCCGCGTGAGGACGGAACGTTGTCCAGCACGCCGGGGAAGGGGTTGTAGGTATCCGAGCTCCAGCAACGGCCGCTGGAGGTGTTGATCACACCAGCCAGGGTCTTGGCATCCATGCCCAGCGAGACGCCCAGCGCCATCGCCTCGGCGACGCCGATCATGGAAATGCCCAGCAGCATGTTGTTGGCGACCTTGGCCACCTGGCCGTTGCCGGCTGCACCGCAGTGCACGATGTTCTTGCCCATGGCCGCGAGGATCGGCTGCGCACGGTCGAAGTCCGCGTCGCTGCCACCGACCATGAAGGTCAGGCTGCCGGCTGCTGCACCGCCGGTGCCGCCGGAGACCGGTGCGTCGAGCATCGGGTTGCCATGCTCGGCGGCGGCCTTGGCCACTTCGCGGGCGCTGTGCGGATCGATGGTCGAACAGTCGATCAGCATCACACCGGCACGGCTGCTGGCGATCAGGCCGTTCTCGCCCAGGTACACGCTCTTCACATGGGCGGCTGCCGGCAGCATGGTGATGATCAGCTCGGCGTTGCCCTGTGCAATGGCGGTCGGGGAGTCGACCGGAAGCGCGCCGGCGCCGACCAGGTTTTCGACGGCCGCGGCGTTGAGGTCGAAGACGCTGAGTTGGTGGCCTGCCTTGAGCAGGTTGTGGGCCATGGGTGCGCCCATGTTGCCAAGGCCGATAAATCCGATATGCATGGCGTGCTTCCTCTTGTTGTTATGGCCAGATGCGGCTCAGCGATTGGTGAACTCAGGCTTGCGCTTCTCGCTGAACGCGGCCATGCCTTCCTTCTGGTCGGCAGTGGCGAACACCGCATGGAACACACGACGCTCGAAGCGGATGCCTTCGGCCAGCGTGGTCTCGAAGGCGCGATTGACGCTTTCCTTGATCATCATGGTGGCCGGCAGGGATTTCTCGGCGATCACCCGGGCGGCCTGGAGGGTTTCCTCCAGCAGGCTTTCAGCCGGGAACACACGGGCGACGAGACCGGCGCGCTCGGCTTCGGCGGCGTCCATCTGGCGACCGGTCAGGCACATGTCCATCGCCTTGGCCTTGCCCACTGCGCGGGTGAGGCGTTGAGTGCCGCCAATGCCGGGCAGCACGCCCAGGTTGACTTCCGGCTGGCCGAAGCGCGCGTTGTCTGCGGCGAAGATCATGTCGCAGAGCAATGCCAGCTCGCAGCCGCCGCCCAGGGCGTAACCGGCGACGGCGGCAATCAGCGGCTTGCGGCGCGTGGCAATGCGGTCGGCTTCGGCGAAGAAATCATCAAGATAAATCTGCGGGTAGGACAGCTCGGCCATTTCCTTGATGTCGGCACCGGCGGCGAAGGCCTTGGCCGAGCCAGTGAGCACGACGCAGCCGACCTGCGGATCGGCCTCGAGCTGGCCCAGGGCCTGGTTCAGTTCGCTGATCAGCTGGGCGTTGAGCGCGTTGAGCGCCTGCGGCCGGTTAAGGGTGATCAGAGCAACGCGTTCTTTGATTTCTACGAGCAGGGTTTCGAATGTCATTTCAGCATCCTTTGGGCCGGCGCGCGCGCCGGCTTGGTGAGTGATTTCACTTAAGATTGATGGTGGTGTTGACCGGGCCGCCGACCTCGTTCTCATCGAACCAGCGTTCGGTGATGGTCTTGGTCTGGGTGTAGAACTGCACCACCTGCTTGCCGTAGGGGCCGAGGTCGCCAAGCTTGGAAGCGCGCGAGCCGGTGAAGGAGAACATCGGTACCGGCACCGGGATCGGTACGTTGATGCCCACCTGACCCACGTCGATCTCTTCCTGGAAGTGCCGCGCCGCCGCGCCGGAGCGGGTGAAGATGGCTGTGCCGTTGCCATTCGGGTTGGCGTTGATCAGCTCGATGGCTTCGTCCATGGTCGCCGCCGCCATGACGCAGAGGACCGGGCCGAAGATTTCTTCCTGATAGATGCTCATCTCGCGGGTGACGCCGGAGAAGATCGTCGGGCCGACGAAGTTGCCCTTTTCGTAGCCGCTGACGCTCGGGTTGCGGCCGTCCAGCTCCAGCTTGGCGCCTTCGCGTACGCCGCGTTCGATCAGCCCGCTGACGCGATCCAGCGCCGCGCAGGAAACCAGCGGACCGACATCGGTGCCGGCCTCGACACCGGCGTTGACCTTGAGGGTCTGCGCCTTGGCCACCAGATCGGGAATCCAGGCCTGCGCCTCGCCCACCAGCACCACCACCGACAGCGCCATGCAGCGCTGGCCGGCCGCACCGAAGGCGGCACCGGCGAGGTTGTTGAGGGTATGTTCCTTGTGCGCATCGGGCAGCACGATGGCGTGGTTCTTCGCGCCCATCATGCACTGAACGCGCTTGCCGGCCTGGCTGGCGCGGTTGTAGACGTGGGTGCCGACCCTGGTCGAGCCAACGAAGGACACCGCCTTGATATCCGGGTGGTCGCAGATCGCGTTCACCGCGTCCGGCCCGCCGTGCACCACGTTGAGCACGCCCGGTGGCACGCCGGCTTCCAGCGCCAGTTCGCACAGGCGCATGGTGACCATCGGGTCCTGCTCGGACGGCTTGAGGACGAAGGTGTTACCGGTGGCGATGGCCATCGGGAACATCCACAGCGGAATCATCGCCGGGAAGTTGAACGGGGTGATGCCGGCGCAGACGCCCAGCGGCTGCAGCAGGGTATAGGTATCGACGCCCGCGGCGACGTTGTTGGCCAGCTCGCCGAGCTGCAGGTTGCCGATGCCAGCGGCGTGCTCGACCACTTCCAGGCCGCGGAACACGTCGCCCTCGGCATCGGCCAGGGTCTTGCCCTGTTCGGCGGTGAGGATCGCCGCCAGCTCTTTCATGTTTTCGCGGATCAGCTGCTGGTACTTGAGGAAGATGCGCGCCCGCGCGCCGATCGGTGTCTTGCGCCAGGTCTTGAAGGCTTTCTGGCCGCTAGCGACGGCACGGTCGATTTCCTCGGCAGTCGCAAAAGGCACGCGCGCCAGGACTTCCTGGGTCGCCGGGTTGACGACATCGCGCCAGTCCTGGGTCGTCGATTCGATAAATTCACCGTCGATCAGCAATTTAACGGTAGGAATGGAGCTGGACGTTGTCATAAGGCTCTCCGCCTGAAAAGGCACAGTTGTTGTCATGGCTCGCGGACGGCTGCGATCAGTTGCACTGAATGTAGCAATGCAAAAAACCACATTACAATGGAGTCAAATGCAGAATCGCTCTGCATAAATGCACAGAGGCTAATGGAGGCTTCAACCATGGACTGGGACAATCTGCGCTATTTCCTCGAGGTCGCCCGAGCGGGGCGGCTGACGACCGCGGCGCGCCGGCTCGCCGTGGACCACACCACCGTGTCCCGTCGTTTGCAGGCGCTGGAAAAAAGCATGGGCCTGCAGCTGTTCCTGCGCGAGCCGGGTGGCTACAAGCTCACCGAAGCCGGGCGCAACCTGCTGCCGCGAGTGGAAGCGATGGAAAGCGCCAGCGTAGCCATCGAGCACTCGTTGCCGAGCATGGGGGATGGCCTTTCCGGGCAGGTACGTATCGGCGCGACGGAGGGTTACGGCACGGTGATGCTCGCCGGCCAGCTCACCGGGCTCAGCCGGCGCTATCCGCACCTGAACATCGACCTGCTGGCGCTGCCGCGGGCGGTGCGCCTGTCGCGCCACGAGGCGGATATCGTCATTACCCTTGAACGCCCGGAGCGTGGGCCTTTCATCATTACCCGGCTCACCGACTATGCGCTGCGGTTGTACGCTTCTCCGGCGTATCTGAACGAACACCCGCCGATCCGCAGCCGCGAGGATCTGGCCGCGCACCGCTTCGTCAGCTACGTGGATGACCTGCTGTTCAGCAAGGAGCTGCTGTTTCTCGATGGCATCGCCGACGCCCGCTCCATCGGCCTGCGCAGCACCAGCCTGCTGGCGCAGCAGGAAGCAGTGGCGATGGGTGCGGGGATTGCGATCCTGCCGGCGTTTTCCGCCGACGCCGATCCACGGTTGCGACTGTTGCTGCCGGAGGAGGTCAGCTTTACCCGCACCTTCTGGATGCTGATGCCCATCGAGTTCAAGGACCTGGCGCGCATGCGCACGACCTGGGATTACCTGAAGGAAATGGCGCAGCAGAATCAGGACCGATTGTTGGGCCAGTAGTTATCTAGTTATCGATGATTGACCGCATTGCAGCCACGGCGCCGCTAGAGCGCCGTGAGGTTTGCACTTTTGCCGCTTGTAGAGGCTGTTAGCGAGCAGCGCATCATCGAGGCGCTGCCCGGTCGATCAGACGCGCGGCGTGGTGCGGCTTTCGTTGCCCATGGGGGTGGAGTCCGGCATTTGTACGCTGGTATCGGTGAAGTCCGAACTGTGCACTTCGGAATCCATCGGCATATGGCTGTAGCGCTGGCTCGGCAGCGCCGGCTTGCTTTCCATCTCCGCGAGCATGCGCTTGGCCTCGCAGCGACCGCTGATACCACGAGCCAGCGCCATACCGCCCATGGCCAGCTCGGCGATCCCGATCAATCCGCCACGGCGTAGCCCCTTGCCCATCATCACCAGGCCGCCCGCCAGCGACGCGGCGCGCTCCCAGCCGTGGACGTTCTGTGGGGCGGTTTTGTCGAACATTTGCTTGATCATGACGCGGCATCCTCTATGCGGGTGGTTTATAGATGACTGCGGCATGCGGGCAGCGTTCCGGCTGTTCATCGCTGCCAGAGGATGAGCGGCAGCTCCAGCGGCACCGCCAGGCCCAGCGCGGTGCTGGGGACGACCCGTGCGGTGTAGTCGGCCTCAGGGCGCTGGGTGCTCAGCTCGGTCCGGAAGGTGGCGTATGAGCCTTCGTGGTGCTGGAGTTGCAACGTATGGACGGTGGCCGGCTCCGCTCCCTGCGATTCGGCGAACAGCTGCACGGCTATCTGATCCGGTTCGATTCGGCCGAGGTGCAGGCGAGCCTCGATGTGCTGCGCATCGCCCTCGCGCCGCCACTCAAGCTGTTCGAAGGCCAGTTCGTGCCAGTAACTGCGCAGGCTGGTGATTCGGCGCGACATCTCGCTGGCCAGCGCAGAACCATCCGCACAGCGCTGCCGGTAGCGGCCGGACAGCGGCAGGTAATAGCGCTCGGTGTATTCACGCACTGTTCGGTCGGCGGAAAAGCGTTCCACCAGAGCACTCATGCTGCGGCGCATGCGTTTCACCCAGGCGGTGGGGATGTCCTGCTGGTCGCGCTGGTAGAAGCAGGGCACGACTTGCTCTTCGAGTAGCCGATACAGCTGTTCGGCGTCCGCGGCATCGTGTTCGGGTTCGTGCTCCAGGCCGTCGCCGACCGCCCAGCCGAGGTCGGCGGCATAGGCTTCGGCCCACCAGCCGTCGAGCTGCGAAAGATTCAGCCCACCGTTGGCCAGGACCTTCATGCCGCTGGTGCCACTGGCTTCCCACGGGCGACGAGGGGTATTCAGCCAGACATCCACGCCCTGCACCATGTGCCGGGCGAT
Source organism: Stutzerimonas kunmingensis (assembly GCF_014764705.1). Lineage (GTDB taxonomy): Bacteria > Pseudomonadota > Gammaproteobacteria > Pseudomonadales > Pseudomonadaceae > Stutzerimonas. The sequence goes on along the minus strand of NZ_JACXXG010000056.1, from coordinate 4,759 downwards.
ACGCATGTCATAGTCCTCGAGAAAAACCACGTGGCCGGCAATATCGGGGCGCGCGGCGAACCGCTGCCATTCGCTGAGCAGCGCCTGGCCTGCGCGATCGGCGGGGTGCGCCTTGCCGGCAACCAGCAGCTGCACCGGGTAATCGCGATGGGTGAGGAGGCGCGCCAGCCGTTCCGGGTCCTGCAGCAGCAGGTTGGGGCGTTTGTAGGCGGCGAAGCGCCGGGCAAAGCCCAGCGTCAGCCGTTGCGGATGCAGGCGCGAGCCGGCGAATTCGATCTCCGCAGGCGAGGCGCCGTGCACCGCGAGGCTGCGGGCCAGGTGGCTGCGTACGAAGCTGAGCAGTTCGCCACGAGCATGCTGGCGGATCTGCCACAGCCAGCGGTCATCGACCTGGGCCAGAAGATCGTCCACTGAGGCCTGGTCGGTGCCGCGCCAGGGAATCTCATCGCCATGCAGCTCATACCAGTGGGCTTCGGCGTCCGGCGATACCCAGGTCGGCAGATGGATGCCATTGGTGACATGACCGATCGGCACCGACTCGAGCGGCCAGCGCGGATAAAGCTCGCGGAAGATGTAGCGACTGGTGCGGCCATGCAGCTGGCTGACGGCGTTGACCGCCCCGGCCCCGCGCGTTGCCAGGTAGGCCATGTTAAATGGCTCGTGTGGGTCGTGCACATGCTTGCGTCCCATGGCCAGCAGCGCCTGCAGCGGGATGCCCAGTTCGTACTCGGCATAGCGCTCCAGGTATTTGCTCAGCAGCTCCGGCGGAAAGCGGTCGAAGCCGGCTTCGACGGGCGTATGGGTCGTGAACAGATTGCCCGCGCGGGTTGCGTGGAGCGCCACTTCGAAGGACACGCGCTCCCTGGCCATGTAACTGCGGGCGCGTTCCAGTACGGCGAATGCTGCGTGGCCGTCGTTCAGGTGAAGCACATCGGCCTGCAGCCCGGCGGCTTCGAGCAGCCGCCAGCCGCCGATGCCCAGCACCAGCTCCTGGCGCAGACGCATTTCGTTGTCGCCACCGTAGAGTTCGCTGGTGATCAGTCGTGCGATGGGCGGGTTGGCAGGGTCGTTGGTGTCCAGCAATAGCAGGCGGTGGCGGCCGACCCTGGCCTGCCAGCCGCGCAGCCAGATCTGCACGCCGGGCAGCTGGATCGCAAAACGCAATGCTGTTCCGCTGGCGTCGAGCAGCGGTTCGATGGGCATCTGCCGGGTGTCATTGACCGGGTAGAGCGCCTGCTGGCGACCATCCGGGCCGATGCTCTGGCGAAAATAGCCGTGCTGCCAGAGCATGCCTACTGCGGTTATCGGTACGCCGAGGTCGTTGGCGGCCTTGAGCTGGTCACCGGCGACATTGCCGAGCCCGCCGGAGTAGATCGGCAGCGCCTCGCTGAGCATGTACTCCATGGAGAAGTAGGCGACTCGCGCGAGTTGTTCGCTGTAACTCTGGTCACCGTGACTTTGACTGGCGAACCAGGTCGCCCGCTCCAGGCGTGCCTGCTGAGCTTCGACGATGCCCTCCACCAGACGATGGCATTCAGCGCGCTGCAGCAGTGCTTCCAGCTTCTGCAGCGGCACCGTGCTGAGCACCAGGCTGGGATTGCGCGTGAGCTGCCACAGGTCGTTATCGATCAGCTGCCACAGGTCATCGTTCTGGCTGGTCCAGCGGATGGACTGATCAAAGGCGAGCTGGCGCAGGGTTTCCGGGGTGATGGCGGGGCGTTCGGATGCAGGCGTCATGCGGGCTCTCTCGTCTGAACTGGGCGCACGGTATTTTCCAGCATAGGCCTATCGCCGCGGCTGATGGCCAGCGGCTCAGCGTCGCGGGCCGGCTGCAGGTTGCGGTACCTCGCCCGGGGTGACGGGCTCCTTGTCGATGGTTTCCTCGACCTGCTGCTCGTCGTCGCGATCGGCTTCAAGGCCATGCTGCTCTTCAGTGTGCTTGGGGTCGTACTGCAACTCGATGAACACCGGGAAATGGTCGGAGCCGATATCAGGCAGCCGCAGCAGGCGGATGAAGCGGAAATGCGCGCTGTGGAAGAAGTGATCAAGCGGCCAGCGCAGAAACCAGTGATGGGCATGGAAGGTGTTGTACATGCCGCGGCCGACCCGTGGATCGAGCAGTCCGCTGATCTTGCGGAACAGGCGCGTGGTGGGCGACCAGGCGACATCATTGAGGTCACCGCTGACGATGATCGGGTCATCGCTGTCCTGGATGCTCCTGGCGACCACCAATAGCTCTGCGTCGCGCTCGGTGGATTCCTCGTTCTCGGTCGGGCTGGGCGGTGCCGGATGCAGAAAGTGCATGCGCACCGCGAGCTCGTCGCTGACACGCACCCGGGCATGCATGGAGGGCACGTCGTCCTCCACCAGAAAGCACAGCTCCGGCTCTTCCAGCGGCAGACGTGAAAAGACATGCATGCCGTAGAGGTTGTCCAGCGGGCAGCGGATGCTGTGCGGGTATTGCTCGGCGAGTTGCTTGAGCTGCGTTTCCCACCACCGGTCCGATTCAAGCGTGACCAGAACGTCCGGGCGATACTCGCGAACCAGCGCCAGCAGCCGATCGGACTGCCGATTCGGCCCCAGCACATTGGATGACATCACCCGGATGCGCGGCCCTGCGGCATCTGCCTCCGCCCGGCGAACCTCATTGCGCCAGGGGCGTGTGTAGGGCACGACCCATGCGAGCTGGTATACCAGGCAGGCGCCGGCCAAGGCAGAGATCAGGTAATGCCACGGCTGGCTGTAGTCGAGCAGCATGCCTTGAGCGACGAGCAGGGCGACCAGCAGTGCGCCGAGCTGCAGGCGTGGAAACTCCCATACGCGCACCCACCAGGCGCGATGCCGCCAGAGTGGCAGGAGTGTGACGAGCACAAGGAGTCCCGTGGCGAGCAGCAATATCCCTTCGATCATGACGTTTCCCGTTGCGGCCGATCAGTTCGGCAATCAGGTGTGCACTTCAGATTGGTTCCAGGACCGGGGTATTCGACAGGCAAACAGGCGAAGCGTCGCAAACGAATTCGGATTACGTCCAGTTGTCGCCGGTGCACGCGCCGAAACCGGCGCCGGGAAGGAGCACCGGTGCGGGCGTTTGGGGATCAGTTCTCGGCCGAAAGCATGCCGCTGGTCAGTGCCGGCAGGTCATCCGCTCGGCACAGCGTGTTCTGGCCTTGCAGGTAGGGTTGCAGGATGGGCGCCATGCCCTTGAGCGTCTGCACGGGCAGCGCCGAGGTAAAGCGGAAGCTGTCGGCGGCGCGTCCCGGCACATAGGCGGTTAGCGTGCCGAAGTGGTTGGGCCCGAGATAGAAGACGAAGGTGGCGGTGCGGTTCAGCGCCAGCGAACTGATCAGCCGGCCGCCAGCGCCGACGCTCTGGATGCGGTTGTCACCGGTGCCGGTCTTGCCGCCCATTCGCAAAGCACTGCCGTCCTGCTGCACGAAGCTACCCTGCAGGCGCCGTGCAGTACCGCCTTCGACCACATTGGCCAGTGCATCCTGCAACGCTCGGGCGACTTCGACCGGCATCATCCGCTTGCCGGTCCCGGCGGCCAGGCCCATGCGGGTTTCATAGGGTGTGCCCTGGGCGAAGTGCAGGTTGTCGATGCGCACGCTGGGCAGGCGGACGCCGTCGTTGAGGATGATGCCCATCAGCTCGGCCAGCGCCGCCGGTCGATCACCCGAGCTACCCAGCGCGGTCGCCAGCGAAGGCACCAGGTTGTCGAACGGATAGCCCAGCCGCTGCCAGCGGCGATGAATGTCGGTGAAGGCCTCGACCTCCAGCATGATGCGAATCCGGCTGTCGCGTGCGCTCTTGTGCCGGCTGCGGAACAGCCAGCCGTAGACTTCCTGGCGTTGTGCGCGGCTGTCGGCGACGACTTCGGAGAGCGTCGCCTGTGGGTGGGCGATCAGGTAGCCCAGCAGCCAGAGGTCCAGCGGGTGCGTGCGGGCGATGTAGGCCTGATCGGGCAGGCTGTAGACACCCGGGCCATAGCGGGTGTAGAGCGCATCCACCTTCTTGTCGCTGAGATCGGCATCCGGTAGATGCTGCTTGAGAAAGCTGTCGAACACCGGCCGCTCGGCATCCGGCATCAGGTAGCGGTGCACGGCAGCCAGGCGCACCGGCGTCGGCCGCATGCCATGCAGGAAGGTCTCGATGCGTTCTTCGGCCGTCTTGTTGCGGTACTTCTTCCAGAAACGTTGCAGGAACACCGAGCCCTCGCGATCGGCGAAGCGGGTCAGGTATTCCTGGCGGCGCGGGTCCTTGTCGTCACCCAGCAGTTCGGCACTATTGATGGTTTCGTAGGTGCTGTAACTCACCAGATCACGCATCAGCCGTACGAAGGGCAGATTGATCGATTCGCGCAGCGATTCGCGTACGGTGGGGATGCGTCCGTCGTCTTCACGGCGGAAGTTGCCGAAGCGGTGCATGCCGGCGCCGGTGAAGAAGCGTTCGGCGGGGCTGGCCGAGTAGCGCCGATCCAGCGCGGCGTCGAGCATGCGCTCCAGGCTACGGTCGCTGTGCGTGGCCAGATAATCGATGGCCCAGCGGCTGAGATTGGCCTTGGCGTCGATCTTGCGCAGCTCGCCCGGGCTGAGGTCCGAGTAGCGCTGGTGCAGCTCGGCGATAACCTCAAGATATTAACCTGGCAAATAAATAGGGCATATTAGATAATCTGTCTCCATGAAAATAGATGCCCGTAAACTCAGCCCCCAAGAACAACGTGAAAAGCGCTCCACGGCCCTACGCATGCGTGAGCAGGGTT
>NZ_JACXXG010000055.1 GCF_014764705.1 Stutzerimonas kunmingensis | reverse complement strand
CAGACTTGATGCAGTTTCTGCGTTCACTGTAGCGAATAGTTCTGTGGCCTACAGATCGCGCCACCCCGCAGCCGAGGCCGTGCCGCGGACTGAAGGCCACATAAATCGCAAGGCCACACAAGATATGCACGCGCGCCTTCTTCCACTCGGCATAGACGTAGGGCTGCTCCGGCAGTGGGCTCAGCGCTGGACGATCCAGGGCTTCGAAGGCCGAGTGCCGGGAGCCCGGCAGCTTGCGAAACGGTCGTCGGTTGAGCCGCTCCAGCAATAAGGCGATGGCGCTGTTGAGTTCGTCCAGGGAGAAGAACTGGCGGTTCCTCAGCGCGGCGAGGATCCAGCGCTCGACCACCTGCACGCCGACCTCAGCCTTAGCCTTGTCGCGCGGCTTACGCGCCCGCGCCGGCACCACCGCCACGCCATAGTGCTCGGCCAGATCGCGGTAGCTCGGGTTGATGTCCGGCTCGTAGCGATGGCTCTTACTCACCGCGCTTCGCAGGTTGTCCGGCACCACGATTTCCGGCACGCCGCCGAGAAAGGCGAAGCAGCGGACATGGGAGCCCAGCCAGTCCGGTAACTGCTGCGACCAAGTGGCTTCGGCGAAGGTGTAGCTGGACGCGCCAAGCACCGCGACGAACACCTGCGCCTGGCGGATCTCGCCGCTGTGGCGGTCGATCACCGGCACCGTCTGCCCGGCGTAGTCGACAAACAGCTTCTCACCGACGCGATGCTCCTGGCGCATCACCACGTCCAGCTTGCCCTGCCAGGCTCGGTAGTGCTCGCAGAACCAGCTGTACTGAAAGCCTTTCGGCTGGCTCAGGCGATACTCCTGCCAGAGCAGCGCCAAGGTCACGCCCGGCCGGCGTAGCTCGGCATGCACCCAAGACCAATCGGGCAATGGCCGTTGCTCGCTGGGCACCGCAGGGGGCGGTGGGAACAGTTGCTGCTCCAGCTCGGAATCGGACAACGAACAGGGCCAGGCTAGACCGCTGGCGGCAAAGCGGTTGAGGTAATCGCCGACAGTGACACGACCGATCTGCACGCTGACGGCAATCTGGCGAGCCGATAGCCCGACCTCGAACTTGAGACGAAGTACTTCGCGAATCTTACGCATGGATAAACGCTCCACGACGACCTCTCTGCTTCGAAAAAGAGGTCGATGGTAGTGAAGAAATCCTGCGTTACTGCCTGCCCGGTTGAGTGGCCGGATGACCGTGGAATCAGTGGTCGGATACGCGTGGAATGGGTGGCCGGATCACCGTGGAATCGGTGGTCAGATGCTTATGGAATGGGTGGCCAGATGACCGTGGAATCCGCAGTCAGGGGTATAGAGGATGTGCATTGCGGTATTCGGCACGGGGTACTGCGGCAACAGACGCACCAGTGTCCCATCGCGCAGTGCATCGCTAACCAACTCTATCGGCTGTAGAACCACACCTAGACCAGCTACAGCCGCTGCCAGCAGTGGATCACCTTGATTGATCGTTAATTTGCTTGTAATAGGAACATCTATACGCCCCTCCGGGCTGTCGAAGCTCCAGTGTGAGCGGCCATCAGAATAGGTAAACCCCAGACACTCCTGCTGCTGTAGATCCCACGGATTGATGATGGGAGGGCGACGTGCAAGATAGGACGGCGCAGCGCATAAAACCATCTGATAGGGCTCCAGTGGCACTGCCTTCAACCCACTGCTCACCAGCTCGCCGATGCGAAATACCACGTCGTAACCATCATCAACGATATCGACCAGTTCGTTCGATAACGTTAGGTCAACAGACACCTGAGGATACCGAACCATGTATTCCAGCAGGCGTGGCGAAAGCGTGCGAATTCCGAACGTGACCGGCGCGTTGATGCGAAGGCGGCCGCTTGGTGTGCCCCGAGTGAGGGCGGCCAGGTTCTCGGCAGACTGCATGTCTGCAAGGATCAGTTTTGCTCGCGGGTAGAACGCCCTGCCGAAGTCGGTGAGGCTTTGCCTGCGCGTAGTCCGGTGCAGCAGGGAAACACCCAGATGTTGTTCGAGCATTTTCACCTGTTTCCCTACCAATTGAGGGGAGAGATTCAGGTCGTCCGCAGCGGCGCTGAATGAACCCAGCTCAACTGTTTTGACGAACGTGGCCATCTGGGTCAGGCGATCCATTATAAACACTCTGTTTCTAGTAATGCGCCATCGTAGGCCTTTATCTAGCGCCAACCAATGACTAAATTTTCGTCACCTTTCGAGTGCCCGGATACCTTCCGGATGTACGTCGAGGCCCATTGATAAACGAGATATCTATGATGGCACGCATTGTCAGAATTCATGAATACGGTGACGCCAGCGTTCTGAAGCTGGAAGATCTGGAAGTATCGGCACCAGCAGCAAACGAGGTGCAAATTAGTGTTAAAGCCATTGGCTTGAACCGAGCCGAAGTGATGTTCCGCAATCACGCATACCTACAAGAAGCGGAGTTCCCCAGCCGCTTAGGCTACGAGGCCGCAGGCATCGTAACGGCAGTTGGGAGCGACGTAACCGAGATCACGATTGGTGACTCGGTCGCTCTGATCCCACCTCTGGATATTGCTCGCTGGGGCACCTACGGCGAGTTGGCCAATGTACCGGCCCACCTGGTGGTAAAGAGCCCTGAGAACTTGTCCTTTGAAGAGGCTGCGGCGTCTTGGATGCAGTACGTCACCGCCTGGGGGGCATTGATTGAACAGGCGAAGCTACGGCAGGGCGATTTTGTCATCGTTACCGCCGCGTCAAGCAGTGTTGGCTTGGCCGCCTTCCAAATGGCTCGTATGGTCGGCGCCACATCGATTGCGATCACTCGAACTCACGCGAAGAAGCAAGCCCTACTTGATGCAGGCGCTGCGCATGTCATCGTCAGCGATGAAGAGGATATCGTCGAGCGTGTTATGACGATAACTGCCGGTCAAGGCGCTCGCGTTGTATTCGATCCTGTAGGCGGGCCGTCCTTTGAACCTCTCACGCAGAGCATGGCGCGGGGCGGAATTTTGCTGGAGTACGGCGCACTTAGCTCTGAACCGACACCATTCCCACTGTTTACCGTGCTGGGCAAAAGCCTGACTTTGAAGGGCTATATCTACGCAGAGATTGTGGCCGACCTTGAAGCCCTAGAGAGAGCAAAGGCTTTTATTCTGCAAGGGTTGAAGTCCGGTACGTTGCGCCCGATCATCGCAAAGACATTCGCACTTAGCGACATCCAGGATGCCCATCGTTTCCTTGAAGCCAATCAGCAGATCGGCAAGATCGTGGTAACTGTCTGACCAGCAATTATGGGGCTGAGAGCGTAATCCTTCGGCCCCGATTCAAGCCAGCCCTGATGACCGCTATTGGCCGATTCTGTTGAAAAAGTAGCTGCTCCCCCCATGCTGTTGGCAGAATTGCTCTGTCAGCTAGCGCGGGGGCGAACAGCATGATGGGACAGTTACCAGGAGGACAGCAGTGCCTGTTCTACTCGTTCAATCTGGAAGACCACGTTCCGCCCCAACACCTCTTACGCAGCATCGACCAGTGCCTGGATCTCAGCGATCTGCGTGCCTACCTGGCGGATTTCTATAGCCCCATCGGGCGCACCTCGATTGACCCGGAATTGATGGTGCGCATGCTGGTCGTCGGCTACTGCTATGGCATCCTTTCCAAACGGCGATCGTGAGAAGAGGTGCACTTAAACCTGGCCTATCGCTGGTTCTGCCGACTGGGCTTTGAGGATGAAGTACCCAATCACTGGTGATTCCGACTGCGTCGCATGGGCAAAAGGGGCACCGTGTGTGCTTCGCAATGGGAGCCCCATTAAAGCGACACTCGCCCAAAAAGAATGGAATCAAGACAGCAAAGTTATGGTCAGCACTGCGGCAACGAACAAGCCCGAAATCAATTCTGAATTGTGCTCACCAGGTTGCTTTGTGGCGATGCCCAGCATCGCCTATCGGTTGGCACGAGTCGCAGCAGGTGATGGGGATGCAGGCGTATCGCTTGTGCCGGTTTCAGCACACGATGTGGCTGCAGGTCATGCGCTGCTAATTGGCGCAGGGGGTGTGCTGATTGACCAGGATGGGAACAGCATCACTTATGTCACTGAAGCCGACATGCAGACAGTATCTCGGAGATGTTTTGGCGGCACCTCAGAAGCATGTAAGACGCTGGTTACCCGCAACTGGAGCACGGTATTCAGCTAGCCCATTGCTCGACTATCGCCCCAGCTCAGACAATGCAACCGCATTGACAAGGTAATGCATCCGCATTACCTTGAAACAACTCACACGAGCCGGAGCAAGTCATGGCCAGAGCACTTGAAGTCGAATCCACCCTTACCGACCGCTATCAGACGACGGTACCAGAAACGGTTCGCCGCGCACTTCAGCTAAACAAGCGCGACAAAATCCATTACTCGATTCGCCCCAGCGGTGAGGTCGTGCTGAGCCGTGCTGAGCCCACTGAGGATGACCCGGCAATCGGCCAGTTTCTCAGCTTTCTTGCACATGACATCGCAGCGAACCCTCAGCACCTGCGAGCCATAGATTCAGATCTCGTGGCACGCATTCATTCGCTGGTCGATAGCAACGATATAGATCTGGATGCCCCGCTGTCGGCAGACGATGAATGAGCCAAGACCAAGGTAAGCCACTGGTTGCTCATGGCTGGACAGTATTTGCGCACCCCTTGTTTCTGGATCAGCTCGAAACCCTCATTCAGCAAGTTGAGCTCTCAAAACAAAAAGACCCCGTGGGTTATCGCAAGAATAATGCAGCCAAGCGGCTGGCAGCCATCACCAAGCTGGCTTTTGACGTTATCCCACAAGCCCCGAGCAAGCCCGAATACCGCCAAGGTGGCACATTTGGCGAGGAACATAAGCACTGGTTCCGTGCCAAGTTTTTTCAGCAGTATCGGCTGTTCTTCCGGTACCACGGCCCAAGCAAGGTAATCATCTTGGCGTGGGTTAATGACGAAGACACCAAGCGTGCCTATGAGAGCAGCGATGACGCCTACAAGGTGTTTCGAAAAATGCTCGCAAGCGGACATCCACCTGACTCGTGGGATAAGCTGCTGAATGAAGCCACGCAGGAAAACGCACGATTAAATTCGGCCGCCACCTCGGTCAACTGAGCCCCCAACAAGCTGCCGGTTCAAATCCCTATCGAGGATTTGAACCCAGAACATCCTTCCCGCACCGCGCGGCGCCTTTAAACTGGAAATCGTTTTGGTTGCGCTCTTGACGGAAGGCTCAAGGTTCCTATATTGCTTAAGAGTGAAATCCTACAAATCAGTTTTCAGAGACCAAGTGCCTGAAACGCTGATTTGAGCTGGGTATTTTTGTCTTTGGATTCAAATCCCCCGGCTCCGAGCCCCCGCAGGAGTTCGAATCGTTACGTACGAACCCCCAGAAACCCTCACTAGCCCGCACGGCCCGATGCTAGGTCGTTGATTTTCAACAAACCGCTCTATCGGTCCGCGCTTGCGGACTGCGGACTTTCGATTGGCCGGAAATCTGGCTCGCCCAGACGGCTCTCGGTACCGACACGTTGCAAACAGTCGGTACTTCTCGATAACTACCCGACGAATCGGAACATCACAGCCAGCCCTGATGTTGCCCCTGCTTGCTGACGCAGCTTGGAAGTTCTGGCTGCAATATTGCCCCCCGTCGCTGTGGAAGGTAGCTCCCTGGGCAAGTGCAATCGAGGGGGGGATCGCTGCGTAGAGCTTGTGACCCCCATCCTGCAGCGTGACCTGATTGGGTCAAGGCCGGGTTGTCATGCAGGCAGTTTGGCTGCAAGCAGTTCGACCTTCTCGATATTGGGCGGAGAACTGAGCAAGGTCGCGGCGTTGGCCATCAAGGCCGCGGCGATCTGGCCGTTCAGATGTGCTTGGCGACCTGCCTCATCGGCAAAGGCATCGAACACACCGAACGTCGAAGGGCCAAACTTCAATGCGAACCAGGCAGTGGTGCCGGACTCTGCGTTGGCGAGTGGCAGTGCGCTGGCCAGGAAGTCGGCAAGCGCAGCCTCCTGGCCGGGTTTGGCTTCGAGGCGAACAAACAGGGCGAGCTTGGTCATGCTGTAATCCTTGGGGTAAATGGAAAAGTGGGTGAAGGGATCGACGAGCCTGCAGTCTAAGTCTTCATGACAGCCATCTCTATAGACAATAATGACAACATTGATATCATTGTTGCCATGAAAATCCACATCCTTGTTTGTGATGGCGTGTTTGATCTGGGGCTTGCGGCGCTCACCGACACAGTGGGCTTGGCCAATGCGATGTCGGGCTCGCTGCCACAGGCTCCCGCGCACATAGAGCTCACGCTGGTGGGCGTGCGGCGTCGCATCCGAACTGCGCAAGGCTTGACGGTCCCCGTGGTCACTGCGCGTGGTGTGCCGGAACCAGACGTCGTGCTCGTGCCCGCGTTTGGTGAAAAGATGCCTGACACGCTCTCGGCTCGGCTCACACGCCCCGACGTGCCCGATGCGGTCGCCGTGCTACAGCAGTGGTCCACCGCTGGCGCGCACCTTGGTGCCGCCTGCTCCGGTAGTTTCTTGCTTGCAGAGAGTGGCCTGCTTGATGGGCATCGTGCGACGACGTCATGGTGGCTGGGGCCGATGTTTCGGCAGCGCTATCCGAACGTCACGCTGGACGAGTCACGCATGATCGTGAACTCGACACGCTTCACTACCGCGGGTGCCGCTTTGGCCCACGTCGACCTGGCCTTGCGCATCATCCGGGGGCGCAGTCCGGCGCTGGCGGCCCTAGTAGCACGCTATCTGCTGGTCGAGGCACGCAGTTCGCAAGCCGAGTTCGTGATTCCCGACCACCTTGCGCATGCCGACCCGATGGTGGAGCGCTTCGAGTCCTGGGCCAGAAGTCAGCTCGCGAAGGGGTTCTCGCTGGCCGAGGCGGCCAGCGCCGCGGGCACAAGCGAGCGCACCTTGGCGCGGCGGCTGCAAAGCGTTTTGGGCAAGACACCGTTGTCGTATTTCCAGGACCTGCGCGTGGAGCATGCCGTCCATCTCTTGCGCACCGGAAACGCGAGCGTCGACCAAGTCGCCGCACAGGTCGGGTACTCGGATGGGGTGACCCTGCGGGCCCTGTTGCGCCGCAAGCTGGGCCGGGGTGTCAGGGAGTTGCGACGCGGTGGATGACCAGAGGCGTTTGGTGTATGTACAGCTGGAGACCGCCGGGAAACTGACGCAGGCCAAACGGCGCATTTGGACCTGATAAAACTACTGCGCCACGTTATTTGAACTGGTTTGCTAGGGTCTGTTGCCATTTCGCGCTAACCCATTGATCTATAAGAGCAAGCCCGTATCGTTGAAGCTCTGACCCAACATCGATACGAGCTTGCAATGCCCCGATTACTGCTCAGCGATGAGCATTGGTCGAAGCTGCGGGAAATTCTGCTGCACAAGGCCATCTACAACAAGCGTGATCTACGAATGACCGTGGAGGGCATGCTGTACCGCATGCGCACGGGATGTCCCTGGAGAGACCTGCCCAAGGCGTTTGGCTACTGGAATAAGGTCTACAAACGCTTCAATGCAGGCCGCAGCGGTACAAGAGGATTCACCGAAAGAATTGCTTGGCATGTTGTTCTCCTCTGTTCAAACGGACGGCGCAGCTATCGCGCGCCAGGACGGCAGCTCGTCAGGAAGATTTCTCTTCCGCCGCCGTGTCGCTGTGGGCGTGTCTTATCCTGCGGACGATCCACCAGATCGTCAGCATCACCGCAGGTACCAGAACCGCCATCACCGGCGCCACGCTGTCGTGAACGATCGGAATGCCCTTGAGCAGGTAGCCGAGAAGACTCACGACGTAATAAGAAATTGCCGCGACCGACAGGCCTTCGACGGTTTGCTGAAGGCGCAATTGCAACTTGGCCCGGTTGTTCATCGAAGCCAGCAGATCGCGGTTCTGGCGTTCAAGTTCGACGTCGATCCACGAACGCAGCAACGCGATGGCTCGGGTCAGTTTGTCGGAGAGCTTGGCCTGGCGCTCCTTTACGGATTGGCACTCCCGCATGGCTGGAGCGATGCGACGCTGCAGGAAATCCGCCCAGGTGCTGTATCCGGATACGGCCACTTCTGAAAGCGCAGCCAGCCTTTCCTCGACGATCTCGTAGTAGGCACGGCTGGCGCCGAAGCGATAGAGATTTGCCGCGACGCCAGCTTCCAGTTCGGCGGCCAGACCTGTCAATTCGGAAAGCAGCACGTCGCTATCGCGGCGTTCTACCAAATTCGTACACATCTCGTCAGTGATCGCAGCAAGGCGCGACTCCATGTGTCGCAGCTCCGACGTCATCGATCGCGTCAACGGCAGAGACAGCAACGCCAAGGTACGGTACGTCTCGATCTCCAATAGAAGTTGAGCCAGCGCACCTGCCCGCGCCGGGGTCAAATCACGAGCAAGGATGAGGATCTGCGTCAGGCCATCCTCATCCTGTCGGAAGTCGGTCAAGATGGCGGCAGAGCCGTTCTCTACCAACGAGTAGCACAGGCTGGCAGGATCGAAGCGATCAGCCTCCTTCTCCGTTTCTGGTATCCACGGAAGAAGTCTCAAGCGGATGCCGGATATGACCGGGCCCGGAGGAACAAATCCATGTTTGAAGGGATTTTCTCCGCAAGGCTCTCCCGTCTTGGAATCCAGCGAAGCGCACCAGAGATACGTAGAGAACTCGGTGTGCTTTTCACAGTGAAGGTCTCCCTCATCCCATGTCATGCCGTGTAGCGGCGTAGCGTGGTCGGGCTCGGCAACGCCGAAGCGATGAGACAACTCGCTCATCGCCATCTGATCCCTGGTCTGGTCACCTTCGGTCATGAAAGCGAGCTGCAATATACCGCGGGGGGCCTCAAGCAACAGATGCGGGCGCGCATGCACTTCACCCACGGCTGCAGCACGATCGGCATAAGCCGGCATGCCGTACACGGTGGCGGTTGGGGTGGGTTGTACGGTCGTCGTATTGATATTGGCCGGCTCTTTCATAACGACCTCATTTCCCATTGGTTGAAAAGCACGCTTCAAAACAAATGCCCGCAGCCATGCGTTTCACACATGGCTGCGGGCCGATCTTCATGAGCATGCACCGCGTTACGCAGTCCGTCTAACAGGCTCGCCGTATAATAGAGGCTTGTGCTGACCCTGTCAGAACGCTCTCAGCTTCCTTGCTTTCAGACGAAGGTGTACGAGCAGACCTTGTTGCCCGCCGGATCACGCAGGTAGGCAGCATAGGCACCCGGCAGGTGACCACGTGCGCCAGGTTGGCCCTCGTCAGTGCCGCCTGCGGCAAGGCCGGCGGCGTGGAAGGCATCCACTTCAGCGGGAGTGGCGGCCGCAAAGCCGATCGTCACGCCGTTGCTGGAAGGCGCTTCACCATTGCCCGGGCGGGCGATGATGAAAGCCGGCTTTTCGCGACCGAAAAGTACCCATCCGTTGTTGAAAGGACCGAGGTTCTTGATGCCAAGAGCACCCAGAGCGGCGGCGTAGAACGCGACCGACTTCTGAAGGTCGGCAGCGCCGATAAAGATGTGCGAAAAGATGCCATCGCCAGAAATGACAGGAGTGGACATGATTAATTTCCTTGGTGGTTGGCGTTGAATGGGTAGTGGGCGATCAGTAGTGGATCACCGTGCGAATCGACTTGCCTTCATGCATCAGGTCGAAGGCCTTGTTGATGTCGTCGAGGCCCATGGTGTGGGTGACGAACGGGGCGAGATCGATCTCGCCTTTCATTGCGTCCTCCACCATGCCGGGAAGTTGAGTGCGGCCCTTGACCCCGCCGAAAGCCGAGCCCTTCCAGGTGCGACCGGTGATCAACTGGAACGGGCGCGTCGAAATTTCCTTGCCTGCACCAGCCACGCCGATGACGATCGACTGGCCCCAGCCACGATGTGCTGCTTCCAGTGCCGAGCGCATCACGTTGACGTTGCCGATGCACTCGAAGGTGTGATCGACACCCCAACCGGTCATCTCGATGAGAACCTCGTGAATCGGCTTGTCGAAGTCCTTCGGGTTGAGGCATTCGGTCGCGCCGAAGGTACGAGCCAGCTCGAACTTCGCTGGATTGGTGTCGATGGCGATGATGCGACCCGCCTTGGCCTGGCGTGCCCCCTGAATCGCAGCGAGCCCGATGCCGCCGAGGCCGAAGATGGCCACAGAGTCACCCGGCTGAACCTTGGCCGTGTTGTGAACAGCGCCGATGCCGGTGGTCACACCGCAACCCAGCAGGCAGACATGCTCGGGATTGGCGTCCGGGTTGATCTTGGCCAGCGAGACTTCGGCCACCACCGTGTATTCGCTGAAGGTCGAGCAGCCCATGTAGTGGTAGATCGGCTGGCCGTTGTAGCTGAAGCGGGTGGTGCCATCGGGCATCACGCCCTTGCCCTGGGTGGCGCGCACCGCCACGCACAGGTTGGTCTTGCCGCTCTTGCAGAACAGGCACTCACCGCACTCGGCGGTGTACAGCGGGATCACGTGGTCACCCGGCTTGACCGAGGTCACGCCCTCGCCGACCTCGACCACGATGCCGGCGCCCTCATGGCCCAGCACCGCCGGGAACACGCCTTCCGGGTCCTCGCCCGACAGGGTGAAGGCGTCGGTATGGCAAACGCCGGTATTCGTGATCCTGACAAGCACCTCGCCCTTGCGCGGAGGCTCGACGTCGATCTCGACGATTTCCAGTGGCTTTCCAGGCCCGAAAGCAACTGCTGCACGTGATTTCATGATGTCGCTTCCTTTACTAGCTAACTAAATTTTCCCTCACCGAGGGCACCCTGGTGCCTCTACCGCAGGTAGGAGCGGACGATGGAGATGGTCTCGTCAATGGACTTGTTCTGCGAATCGCACCTGATTTCGCTACTGGGAAACTCTTCCCGTAGATAGCTCTCCATAACCGTTGCCATCAATCCGTTGTCAGCCCCACGAACAGCTGCAAGCTGCTGAAGAATTGCAGGGCATTCAGCACCTGCATCGAGCGCTTGCTTCTTTTCTTCCGGGCCATGTGGCACTCACCGCTTTTCACTCCAGATAAGCGGGGCCTGACGCCGAAGAGACAGGCCCTCAACTCATTAGAATTCCTGCACGGTTGGGCGCAGAACGATCTCGTTAATATCCACGTCAGCAGGCTGCTCAATTGCGAAGGCGATAGCTCGAGCGACCGATTCGGCGGGAATTGCATGCTTGTAGAAGTCCACCACGAAATCGCGGCTCTGTTGGTGGGTGCTGCCGAATTTCAGTTCGGAGTCCACGGCGCCCGGTTCGATAGTCGTGGTGCGGATGCTGCCACCGACTTCGTGACGCAGTCCTTCGGAGATAGCCCGCACAGCAAACTTGGTGCCGCTGTACACGGTGCCACCTGGGCTGAACACCTTCAGGCCTGCAACCGATGCGATGTTGATGAAGTGACCACTGTTTTGTTTCTGGAAGACTGGCAATGCAGCCGCGACTCCGTACAGCAGACCCTTGATGTTGATATCGATCATGCGATCCCACTCGTCAGTGCGAGTATCGCTGAGCGGTGCAATCGCCATCAGTCCGGCATTGTTGATCAGTACATCAATGCGACCGTAGGTGTCCACGGCACCTTGAATGAGCGTTTTGACCTCTTCCTGAGAGGTAACATCGGTCTGATACGCGATTGCCTGACCACCTGCATTGGTCAGCTCAGCCACCAATGCGTCGAGTTTATCTTTGCGACGTGCAGCCAGCACTACGCGAGCGCCAAGCGCAGCAAGGTGGCGTGCAGTAACCTCACCCAGGCCGCTACTGGCACCGGTGATAACGACAACTTTTCCAGAAATGTTATTGCTCATGCTGAGAACCTCATCGGCGGGTTTGTACTTCGCCATGGCTGGTTAACCTGGCAGTGCGCAAACTTTAGACCCATGATTGATCTCAATAAATGGAAATGATTGGATTATACTATTCCTGAAAATGGAATAAATGGGAGGGGCAACATGCTTAACCGCATGGAGATGGTTAGGATTTTTTGCACAGCAGCAGAGGCAGGTAGCTTCCGCGAAGCGGCAACTCGATTAGGCATCTCCCCACAAGGGGTGACTCGAGCCATTCAAGCCCTGGAAACTGAGCTTGGCGAATCACTGTTCCACCGCAATACCCGCCAGGTGAGCATCACTGCTTTCGGTCAGGATTACGCCAAAGATGCCAGGTCAGCTCTGGATCATTTCGATACGCTATTCCGGTCGCACAGGACGGAGCCTGGGCTGTCAGGTAAGGTGGGGATTACGGCTCCACATGCTATTGGCAGGCGCTTCCTAATACCGTTTCTTCAGCCCCTGGCCGCTGCACATCCTGACCTGCAATTCGATCTCCGCTTGGAAGATCAGATGACTGATGCCGTTGAAGCGCATATCGATATTGGTATCCGGGTGGGGGTTATTCGCGACCGGCGCTACGTTGCACGTGCCTTAGCTCCCGTGCCGTTTTACGTTGTCGCGTGCCCGTCTCTCATAGGCCAAAAGACACCACCTAAATCTTTGGATGCCTTAGCTAAGCTGCCACTTTCAGTCCTGATCGACCGGAAAAATGGCCGCCCTTGGCCTTGGCTATTTGCCGACGGGCAAACGTTCGCGCCCAGGCAGCCAGCGCTTATCTGTGATGATCCAGATACGGAATTGGAAGCCACCCTGGCAGGCATGTGTTTTGGCCAAATTCCTGCCTATCTGGCTGAGCCTCATCTGCGGTCAGGAAAGCTGGTTGCCGTTTTGGCTGATCACGCTCCAGCACCATGGGATCTGTTCATATACCGCCCGCAGCAGGGTCCTGTATCGAAGCGGGTGCGATTGGTGTACGACCACCTTAAGCAGGCTTTCTCAAACCCCAAGCTATTTCCCCAGGGCCTGGGGACATAGCTTGAATACCTGCCAGCAATCGTCCGCTTTTGGCCCAGAGTGTGTAAAAACACTTTCACATCTTGTATGCCCCAGCCCACTGCGCCTGGGCGTAGTGATTTCCCGAGCATTTGCCACGATCAGCGCCGGTGGCGCGTCAGAGCGCTTATAAAGCACTGTGGTACCTCTTGGGACAGTAAAAACCGGGGCTTTTACGCCGTCATCGCCTTCAATAAGCCTTCGGTACCCATGATTTTCATCACCCGCTTCAAATTATAGGCAAGCACATTCAAGCTCATTTCTGCACTCACCCCGTTCAGCTTTCGTGAATCGCCCCGGGTTTCGTGGAGGCCTCAACTCTTGAGAAGATGAGGCCATGAGAAAGACTACGACCTACTCCCCTGAAGTCCGTGAACGTGCCGTGCGCATGGTTCTGGAGCATTTGAACGACTACTCCTCCGAGTGGGCCGCCATTGAAGCCATCGCGCCGAAGATTGGCTGTGCCGCGCAAACCCTGCATGGCTGGATTCGTCGCCAGCAGACCGATGCGGGGCAGCGCCCCGGTCAGACCAGTGAAGAGCGCGAGCGCATCAGAGCCCTAGAGCGCGAAAACCGCGAACTGCGTAAGGCAAACGAGATATTGCGCCTGGCCAGTGCGTATTTTGCCCAGGCGGAGCTCGACCGCCGCACCAAGTCCTGAGGGCGTTTGTCGATCAGCATCGTGACCGTCTCGGGGTCGAGTCGATCTGCCGCGTGTTGCAGATCGCCCCGTCCGGTTACCGCAGGCACGTGGCTCAACAGCGCAACCCGGCACTGCGCTGTTGTCGTGCTCAGCGCGATGACGCATTGACCCTGGAAATCCAGCGAGTGTGGGATGCCAATATGCAGTGCTATGGCGCGGTGAAGGTCTGGAAGCAGCTGCGGCGAGAAGGCATCGAGGTCGCCAGATGCACGGTGGAGCGGTTAATGCGTCGGGCCGGATTGCAGGGCATTAGACGTGGCCAGATCGTGCAGACAACGGTGGCCGGCGACAAGGCCCTTTGCCCGCAGGATCGTGTCCAACGCCAGTTCCATGCCGACCGCCCGAACCAGTTGTGGGTGTCGGACTTCACCTATGTATCGACCTGGCAGGGCTGGCTGTACGTGGCGTTCGTGATCGACGTCTTTGCACGGCGGATCGTCGGCTGGCGAGTCAGTACCAGCATGAAGACAAACTTCGTACTGGATGCCCTAGAGCAAGCCTTGTATGCCCGTCAGCCGCATTGCTCGGGTGGTCTGATCCATCACAGCGACCGTGGAAGCCAGGATGTCTCGATCCGCTATACCGAACGGCTGGCAGAGGCCGGCATTGAGCCTTCGGTTGGCAGCAAGGGAGACAGCTACGACAACGCCTTGGCCGAAACCATCAACGGGTTGTACAAGGCCGAGCTGATTTACCGTCAGTCATGGAAGAGCCGCGAAGCCGTCGAAATGGCGACTTTGAAATGGGGTGCACTGGTACAACCACCAACGCCTGCTGAGCTCAATCGGATATATCCCGCCTGGGGAGGCTGAGGCAAACTTCCACCAGCAACAAGCAGGTCAGGCCATGGCGGCCTGACTTAAACGAAACGGCCTCCACAAAACCCGGGGCGATTCAGTTTGCGAATGCTTGAATCTTAGCGGTCTCCATTGGGCATCTCGATTTGTCTGCAAAAACGGAAAGTTTAGTCCAGTGCCGAGCAACGGCGACGTGCGCTTCAATAGAGGAAAATGGTCGTTTTAGAGCTGTTGCATCAGCCTCGAACGCGGTACCGCCCGTCAGGCTTTGACCAGTTTTCCTGAACAACGCGCGTTGTATGGGAGACGAACCAAGGTAGGAGCGAAAGCGCAATCGGCGCTCCTTTGAACTGACTTGGAGAACCCAGATGAAAGCAATCGTCTACAACGGCCCGCGTGACGTCAGCGTCCAGAACGTCCCAGATGCGAAGATCGAGAGACCAACGGATGCTCTCGTTCGAGTCACATCCACGAATATTTGTGGTTCCGATCTGCACATGTACGAAGGCAGAACCACCTTCGAGACGGGTCGAGTCTTCGGTCACGAGAACCTCGGTGAGGTGGTCGAGGTAGGTGCAGGAGTTGAGCGCGTTAAGGTTGGAGACATGGTCTGCTTGCCCTTCAACATCGGCTGTGGTTTTTGTGAAAACTGCGAGAAAGGACTTACCGGCTATTGCTTGACCGCCAATCCAGGCAGCGCTGGTGCCGCCTACGGCTTTGCAGAGATGGGCACTTATGACGGTGGCCAGGCCGAGCTGCTGCGAGTTCCCTTCGCGGACTTCAACTGTCTCGTGCTGCCTGAGGATGCGAAGGAGCGCGAGGACGACTACGTCATGCTCTCCGACATTTTCCCCACGGGATGGCACGCAACAAGGCTGGCGGGGCTGCAACCAGGCGAGTCCATTGCCATCTACGGCGCAGGCCCGGTCGGCTTGATGGCGGCGCACTCCGCGCTTATCCAAGGCGCTTCGCAGGTCTTCGTAATAGACGATCAACCAGACCGCTTGAAACTGGCTGCCCAGATGGGGGCCACGCCAATCAATTCCGTCGAGCAGAAGGCTGTCGATGAAATCCTGAATTACACCGATGGTAAAGGCACGGATCGTGGGTGCGAATGCGTGGGCTACCAGTGCTGCGACAAACATGGCCACGAGGTGAATCACCTGACCATGAACAACCTCGTCGCCTCGACCAAGGCAACCGGTGGTATCGGAGTAGTCGGGCTATTCGTTCCCCAAGATCCGGGTGCCAAGAACGAGTTAGCCAAAGAAGGGAAGATGGCTTTCGACTTCGGTTCCTTCTGGTTCAAAGGGCAGAAAATCGGCACCGGGCAAGCCAACGTCAAGGCGTACAACCGCCAGTTGGCTGAGCTAATTCATCACGGGCGTGCCGCACCCTCGCAGATCGTTTCCCATCGATTGAAGCTGGATGATGGCCCAAGTGCTTATAAGCACTTCGATGCACGAGACAAGGGGTGGACGAAGGTTGTGATGAAGCCTGCGGCTTAGTGTTTTGAGTAGCCGTCTCCTGCTCGGGGCGGCTACTCGGATGCTGTATCGTTCGAATCCATGCGAGCATCAATGATGCTCAGGCAGGATCCAAGTTTCGCCGGTCATGAAACATCGTTCTGAGCGACTCATGGCGACTTTGGAAATCTGCCAATCGCCATGCTGTTCCTAAGCTTGAGTACCGACGGCTTGTGATCCTGATGAGAGAACGAATCGAATCTGCCAACCAGCAGCATCTTGTATTAGTCAGTTAGCAATGGATCTAAGGATTATTGCTGCGTGAGCTCCAGTCGCTGCCTTATGGTGAATCATCTCTATGGTATCGCGACTGACCGCTATTGGCCCAGAGTGTGTAAAAACGCTTCGTCAAAATTGAAGTACTCGCGTCTACGTGAAATCTGGAGTTTATCGGCACGTCAGCAAATGTGGATTTCTCCCAGATGCACGATTTCTAGCTTGTGTTTGAGTACCTGCCGCACTTGAAAACGTTTTTACACAGTCTCGGCCGGTACCTGCCTAACGCGACAGGCAGATACCGGCCGGGAGTCGCCAGTAGCATCGGGCTGGAGTTGGCCACTTTCACCTGCTGATACCGTCAGCTTCTGCGCCAGTTGATCCTCGGCACCGCAACACGGACAATCCTGTATTAACCTGGCAAATAAATAGGGCATATTAGATAATCTGTCTCCATGAAAATAGATGCCCGTAAACTCAGCCCCCAAGAACAACGTGAAAAGCGCTCCACGGCCCTACGCATGCGTGAGCAGGGTT
>NZ_JACXXG010000054.1 GCF_014764705.1 Stutzerimonas kunmingensis | reverse complement strand
GATCGGACGGCGTTAAGACAAAGCAGGCGGCGGGCTTGGCCATGTGGGTTACCGGTCAGTGGCTTCGGAGCCACGCCAGTATAACGTTACATCATTAAATAAACGAACTACCCGCTCTGGACACTAGATCTTTCTTCAACAAGAACAGGCTAGCGATCCAGATCAACGCCAGCACGCCGGCCATGGTCAATACCGCGCCGGCAAAACCCAGCACGGCCAGCAGGGCGCCGCCGAGGAAGAAGCCCACGCCCTTGAGCGCATTCTTCGAGCCGGTGAGGATTGCCACCCACTTGTACAGCGTGCCCTGCTGGGCATCGGGCACCAGGAGCTTGATGGAGCTCTTTGCTGACATCTTGTTGAGGTCTTTGGCGATCCCCGACAGCGCCTGTGCGCCCATAACCCAGGGCACGGTCAGCCAGGCGGCGGGCACGGTGAGCATCAGCAGTGCGACCACCTGCATGGCCAGGCCAATGTTCATTGTGCGATTGAGGCCCAGCCGGGCACCGAGGTAGCCGCCGACCAGGTTGGTGACCACGCCAAAAATCTCGTAGAAAAGGAACAGCGCGGCAATCTGCAAGGGGCTGTAGCCCAGGCTATGGAAGTGCAACACCACCAACATGCGCAGGGCGCCATCGGTGAGGGTGAATGCCCAGTAATTGCCGGTCACCAGCAGGTACTGTTTGACCTCCGGGGCCAGAGCTGACAACGCCTTCATGCTTGCATCCCTACTCGGTTAAACGGCCAGGCCGACCAGCTTGGCCAGCTCCACGGTGCGGTTGGCATAGCCCCACTCGTTGTCGTACCAGGCATACAGCTTCACCTGAGTGCCGTTGATGACCATGGTCGACAGCGCATCGATGATTGAGGAGCGCGGGTCAGTGCGGTAGTCGATGGAGACCAACGGGCGTTCCTCGTAGCCGAGGATGCCTTTCAGCTGGCTGTCGGCAGCAGCCTTCAGCATTTGGTTGACTTCCTCCACTGTGGTGGCCCGCTCGACTTCGAACACGCAGTCGGTCAGCGAGGCGTTGGCCAGCGGCACGCGCACGGCATGGCCGTTCAGCTTGCCGCGCAGCTCGGGGAAAATCTCGGCGATGGCGGTGGCCGAACCGGTGGTGGTCGGGATCAGGCTCATGCCGCTAGCGCGTGCACGGCGCAGATCCTTGTGCGGGGTGTCGAGGATGCTCTGGGTGTTGGTCAGGTCATGAATGGTAGTGATCGAGCCATGGCGGATGCCGAGGTTCTCGTGGATCACCTTGACCACCGGAGCCAGGCAATTGGTGGTACAGGAGGCAGCGGTGACGATGCGGTGCTCAGCTGGATTGAACAGCTGCTGGTTGACGCCCATCACCACGTTCAGTGCGCCTTTCTCCTTCACGGGCGCGCAGACCACAACCCGCTTCACGCCCTGATCCAGGTAAGCCTGCAATACCGCCACGGTCTTCATCTTGCCACTGGCTTCGATCACCAGATCGCAGTCCGACCAGTCGGTGTCGGCAATCGCCTTGTTATTGGTGACCTGGATGCGCTTGCCGCCAATCACCACGCAATCGCCATCGCTGCCGGCTTCGTGGTGCCAGCGACCGTGCACCGAGTCGAAGTTGATCAGGTGCGCATGGGTGGCGGCGTCGCCTGCTGGATCATTGATGCGGACAAATTCGAACTCGGGCCAGTCCCAGGAGGCGCGCAAAGCCAAACGACCGATGCGACCGAAACCGTTGATACCAATTTTTATAGCCATGTTTTCCGACTCATCTACTGGAGTTAGTGAGAGGCACCGAACTGGGAGAGCCAGTTGATGTGGGCCGGGTGTTGAATGGCCTTGGGGCGCAGGGCTTGCACCAAGGCAATGGCATCGGCGCGGGGAATGCCGGCCTCGATCATGATCCGCGCCGCAATCAGCCCGGTACGCCCCGAACCGCCCTTACAGTGGATGGCAATGTCCTGGCCCGCATTGAGCCGCTCAAGGATGCTCTGTTTGCAGGCTTTCCAGCCCTGGCCGAAATCTTCGAGTGGCACTTGTTCATCCGCGACCGGCAGGTGAAACCAGGCCATGTCTTGCGCCTGGCTTTGCTTGCCAATGTCCTCGGCCCCATTGGCGGCCAGTTCGCTTGCCGGCATCAGGCTGATCACGGCAGAGGCGCCGGCCTGTTTGAGCGTGGCAAGCGAGTCGGCAAGGCTGCTGTCTTTGGTGCCGGGGCAGGGCGTGAAGATCAGTTTGCCTTTGATGCCGGGGATGCTGAGCAGGTCGTAGGGGTGATTCATTGAGAGGGTTTCCTGGCAGTCAGATGGCGCGCTGGTTGACGCGCTTGGAGAGTTCTTCAGCGGACTCTTTACGCTCCGAGTAGCGGTCGACCAAATAGTCGCTGTGGCCGCGCAGCAGCAGGGTGAACTTGACCAGTTCCTCCATGACGTCCACTACGCGGTCGTAATAGCTGGAAGGTTTCATGCGCCCGGCCTCGTCGAATTCGAGGTAGGCCTTGGGCACTGAAGACTGGTTGGGGATGGTGAACATGCGCATCCAGCGCCCCAGCACACGCATTTGGTTAACCGCATTGAAGGATTGCGAGCCGCCACAGACCTGCATCACGGCCAGGGTCTTGCCCTGACTGGGGCGGATGGCACCCATGGTCAGCGGTATCCAGTCGATCTGCGACTTGAATACGCCGGTCATGGCGCCATGGCGCTCGGGTGAACACCACACCTGACCTTCAGACCAGAACACCAGGTCGATGAGTTCCTTGACCTTGGGATGGCTGCTGTCGGCATCGTCCGGCATGGGCAGGCCGGAAGGATCGAATATCCGGGTTTCCGCGCCGAAGGCTTCCAGCAAGCGCGCCGCTTCCTGGGTCAGCAGACGGCTGTAGGAGCGCTCACGATTGGAGCCATACAGCAGCAGAATGCGCGGCTTGTGCTCGCCTTCGGCGAGGCCCAGGTTTGTCGGGATAGAGCGGGCAAAAAGCTCCTCGGCGACGTTGGGCAGGTTGTCGATCATGGGTTCTTACCTCTTGGGCTACAACGAGCCGATCCTGTTCAGCTCGGCCTTGAGCGCATCACTGTCGAGTTGAGCAAAGGGCAGCGCGATAAATGCGCTCACTCGCTTCTGGATCTGCTGGATGGTGGCTGCAAACGCGGCGTTTATTTCTGCCTCAGATCCGTTAACTTCGGATGGGTCACTCAGTCCCCAGTGACAACGAGTCGCCGGGCCAAAGAAAACCGGGCAGGCCTCTCCGGCTGCCTTGTCGCAGACGGTAATGACGATGTCAGGGGCGAGAGCCTGATGGGCATCGGTTGATTTGCTGTAAAGGCCTTCAACATCGAATCCAGCATCAATCAGTGCCTGCAAAGCCAGCGGATTGACCTCCCCCTTGGGGTAGCTGCCTGCGCTAA
Source organism: Stutzerimonas kunmingensis (assembly GCF_014764705.1). GTDB lineage: Bacteria > Pseudomonadota > Gammaproteobacteria > Pseudomonadales > Pseudomonadaceae > Stutzerimonas. The sequence goes on along the minus strand of NZ_JACXXG010000054.1, from coordinate 13,458 downwards.
AGGCCCGCATGCCCTTGGGAGCCATCGCATTGAAGATAGCCTCCGACAGGATGCTGCGGCAGCTATTGGCGGTGCAGAGAAATAAAACTTTCATGGTCATCCCCAATGCCTGGTATTCAATCGCAGGCCGGCTTGCGCCCAGGGCGATCACGCATTTGCCAGAGGCGTTGCACATCCTGGCGCAACCACTCGGCATTGTTGTCCAGGGTCTGTTTGAGGATATCGGTCACCCATTCCGGCAACTGCGGGTGCAGGCGGTAGTACACCCACTGACCATTGCGTCGATCCTCCAGCAGGCCACAGCCACGCAGCAGGGCTAGGTGCCGGGAGATCTTGGGTTGCGCCTCTTCCAGTGCCGAGGTCAGTTCGCAGACACAGAGTTCCTGTTCCAAGGTCACCAGCAAGGCGATTCGCGCCCGCGTTTCCTCGGCCAGGCATTTGAAGACCTCGGTTGGCGACATGGCATGCAGGGTGGAAGCTTCATTCGCCGGTTTACTTTTGATCAGCACGAACATCTTTATCCGTTCATGTATCTCATGCAGGGTCTTGCGATAGGCATCTTTCTGCGAGCTGGTCGCCGGGTCTTCGAAGTTCCAGGCGATGTACTCACCGGCCCCTGGCAGTGCCTGGCACTCCAGGGCGGACTTGTCACACAGGGTGATCACATAGTCGAACGGCTCGCGAGCGACCTGCTCGATGGACTTGCTGTAAAGCCCATCAGTGGGAACACCAAGCTGCTCCAATGCGTTGCGGGCTCGGGTGTCGACTTCAGTGGGGGCGGAGCCTGCGCTGTAGACTTCAAAATGTTCTGAGCCGGTGTGGCGCAGCAGGGCTTCGGCCATCTGCGAGCGTGAGGAGTTCGCGACGCAGAGGAACAGGACGCGCTTTTTCTGGCTCATGTTGATCCCTATCAAAGATGCACACGAGCAAATATATTATTTTTCGAATATGCAGTAAAGTGAATATTCGGTGCATTGCGCGCCAAGAGAACGAGGATAGGCAGCAAAGATGACAAATGCGTGTGAAGTCGCGATGAAGCAGGCCTCTGGGGCTCCACTGGGAGTTTTTGAGCGCTACCTGACCCTGTGGGTGTTCCTGTGCATCGTGGTGGGCACCGTGCTTGGCTTGGTTGTGCCGCAAGCGGCTCAGGCTGTGGGCGCCCTGGAGGTGGCGAAGGTCAATATCCCGGTTGGCCTGCTGATCTGGGTGATGATCATTCCGATGCTGATGAAGATCGACTTCAACGCCATCAGCGAAGTGCGCCAGCAGAAGAACGGCATGTTCGCCACGCTGTTCGTTAACTGGGCGGTCAAGCCGTTTTCCATGGCGCTGATTGGCTGGTTCTTCATCAAGCAGGTGTTTGCGCCCTGGCTACCCGCCGAAGAGCTGGATAGCTACATGGCCGGCTTGATCCTGCTCGGTGCGGCGCCCTGCACGGCGATGGTGTTTGTTTGGAGCAACCTGTGTAAGGGTAATGCCAACTTCACTCTGACCCAGGTGGCCCTGAACGATCTGGTCATGGTGTTTGCCTTTGCGCCTATCGTGGCGCTGTTGCTGGGCGTTTCTTCGATCCCGGTGCCTTGGGACACCCTGCTGCTTTCCGTGGTGATGTACATCGTCATCCCGCTGGCCATCGCCCAGTTTCTGCGGGCTCAACTGATGAAGCGCGGCGAAGCCTATTTCGAGAATGTGCTGGCGAAGATTTCGCCATTTTCCATCATCGCTCTGCTGGCCACTCTGGTTCTGTTGTTCTCCTTCCAGGGGGAGTCCATTGTCGAGCAGCCTCTGATCATCGGCATCATTGCGATTCCCCTGCTGGTGCAGACGCTGTTCATCGCGGCACTGGGTTACTGGCTCTGCCATACCCTGAAAGTGCGCCACGACATAGCGGGCCCGGCCACCATGATCGGCGCCTCCAACTTCTTCGAGCTGGCCGTAGCCGTGGCCATTGTCTTGTACGGATTCAACTCGGGTGCCGCCCTGGCAACCGTGGTCGGCGTACTGATCGAAGTGCCCGTGATGCTCTGGCTGGTACGCATGGTCAACAGCACACGCAACTGGTACGAGAGCAGCCTCAACAATCGCTAGGGGGTCAGCATGCGCTTTATCGACAATGCACCACGCTTCCTGTTCTTCACCGGTAAGGGCGGGGTCGGGAAGACGTCCATTGCCTGCGCGACAGCCCTGGAGTTGACCCGTCAGGCCAAGCGAGTGCTGCTGGTGAGTACCGATCCAGCCTCCAATGTCGGGCAGGTATTCGGTCTGGAGATTGGTAATCACATTACTGCCGTGCCCGCCGTGGAAAACCTGGCGGCCTTGGAGATCGACCCACAGGGCGCAGCTCAGGCCTATCGGGATCGGATTGTGGGCCCGGCGAGGGGTGTCATGCCTGCTGATGTGGTCAAAGGCATGGAGGAGCAATTATCGGGAGCCTGCACGACCGAGATCGCAGCCTTCGACGAATTCACCTCACTGCTGGTCAACGATGAACTGAAGGCCCGCTTCGATCACATCATTTTCGATACCGCCCCGACCGGGCACACGATTCGACTGCTGCAACTGCCGGGTGCCTGGAGTGGATTTCTGGAGGCGGGGCAAGGTGATGCCTCGTGTCTTGGCCCGCTGGCCGGTCTGGACAAACAGCGTTACCAGTACCGCGAGGCAGTAGAAGCACTTGCTGATCCTGCCAAGACCCGCCTGGTTCTGGTTGCCAGGGCGCAGGCCGCCACCCTGCGCGAGGCGGCCCGTACCCGTGAGGAGCTGGCAGCCATCGGCTTGCAGGAGCAGTACCTGGTGATCAACGGCGTGCTGCCGGTGAGTGAGGCGCAGAAGGATGTACTGGCCGCCGCCGTCTATAAACGTGAACAGGCCGCAGTCGCTGCCATGCCGCCAGCGCTGCGAACACTGCCGCTCGACCTGTTGCCGTTGAAAGCATTCAACCTGGTGGGTTTGGATGCCCTGCGACAACTTTTGGTTGAGGGTTCTGCTGACAGCACGCAGGAACCGGCCAGTGCGCCGATTGAATTGAACGCTCCACGACTCAAGTCCCTGATCGACGAGATCGCCGCCGATGGTCATGGCCTGATCATGGTGATGGGCAAAGGTGGTGTCGGTAAAACGACTTTGGCCGCAGCGGTTGCCGTCGAATTGGCTCGACGTGGGCTGCCCGTGCACCTGACTACTTCTGATCCTGCCGCGCACCTTGCCGAGACACTGGATGGCACGCTTGAGCACCTGACGCTGAGCCGCATTGACCCGCATGCCGAGACACAGCGCTATCGTGATCACGTCATGCAAACCAAGGGTACGGGCCTGGATGAGCAGGCTCGGGCGCTGCTGGCCGAAGATCTGCGTTCACCCTGCACCGAGGAGATCGCCGTATTCCAGGCCTTCTCGCGAATTATCCGTGAAGCCGGCAAAAAGTTCGTGGTGATGGACACCGCCCCGACGGGCCACACCCTGCTGCTACTGGATGCCACCGGGGCTTATCACCGCGACATTGCTCGGCAGATGTCGGGCAGCAACATGCGCTTTTCCACGCCGATGATGCAACTCCAAGATCCTAAGCAAACCAAAGTGCTGTTGGTGACCCTGGCCGAAACCACTCCTGTGCTGGAGGCTGCTGGCCTGCAAGCCGACCTGCGTCGTGCCGGCATCGAGCCGTGGGCATGGGTGATCAACAACAGCGTGGCAGCTGCACAGACTGAGTCACCGCTATTGCATAAGCGGGCGGTCAATGAGCTGAGGGAAATTGAGCGTGTCGCGACCGAGCACGCGCAACGCTACGCGGTGATTCCGCTCATGGCGGAGGAGCCGGTAGGGGTTGAGCGTTTACTCGCTCTCAGCCAGTAATCTGCACCAATGAAAAGGCCCGCATTCTGCGGGCCTTTCTGCTTGAAAGCGCTTACTTCTTGATGACCTCAAGGTAATCCTTGAGGGTTTTCTCATCAGCCGCTTTGACCGTCATGCCATTCGGGCCGGAACCGATATCAGTGAACTGCTTGGCTGGCTCACCAGAGGCTTTGAAATCTTTTAGCTCCTGGGAGTCCTCGCGGAAAACCCAGAGACGACCATCCTCAACTTCGGTAACAAAACCAGGCTTATCGAATTCGCTGGCCATAACGGAGCCGGTGAACAGAGAAGAGAGGAGCAGTGCTGAGAGGGTGAGGTTCTTCATGGCGCTACCTATTGAGTGGTGGGAGCCACCAATCTACTAGGGAGATCATTGCAGAAAAGTTACAATATGCGTTAATTCGAATGTGCGCATGTAACCATTCGTTTCAGGTCTCAAAGAGCACCGCCGAGCTATAAAGAAACCAAGGCAATGGCTGCTTCTGGCCGCTTTGAGCCCGTCGTACCAGGCAGGAGTCGGCCACAAGCGGACAGTCAGCCCAATAAATAAATCTGTCCCTGTTTCGCTTGAGCCCGAAGTGGCTCTCGAATCGGCGTTGGTTGGCAGATCGCCAGGGTATCGGCGCGCGACAGTTGTCCGTCTGAATACCCCGAGGCCGGTGTGTTCTACGTCACCTTTGTGCCCCAGTTCGTTCCGCCCGGTGCGGATGTGGCGGCGTACTCGTTCCTCTCAGGCCTTCACGTATTACTGACCCTGGGCGGGTTCGCCATCCTGATCGCCGCAACCATTCCGCTCGGCAGACTGCTGCGCCGGCGTGGACTGACTAGGGCGCTGGATCGGCTGACAGGGTGGCGTGCTGGTGGCGTTCGGAGTGAGGCTGATGGCTTCGAATACGGTACCGACGTTGCAGCCGGGCGCGTGAAATGAGGCCCCTGGCGTGACGCCAGGGGATGAGGCAGGACGACTAGGCGATCAGAAGCGGTAGTTCACCCCCAGTGTCAGGGTACGGCCCGGTGCTGGCTGGCGTCCCTCGGGACTGGTGTCGGTGCCGCGGAAGTAGTACTGGCGGTCGAACAGGTTGCTGATGCCGGCCGAGGCGGTCAGCACGCTGTCGTCCTGCAGCTTGAACTCGCGCTCGATGGCGGTGTTCCAGATCCAGTAGGCGGGCAGCTCGCCTACTGAGGCGCTGGCATTCTCCTCGGCGCTGTTGGCGTCGTCGGTATAGGCGCTGCTGACGTAGAGGCCATCCAGGCTGTAGGTCCAGAACTCGGCGAAGCGGTAACGACCATCGACGGTGAACTGGTGCTTGGAGCTGTACGGCACCTCGTTGCCCTTGAAGTCGCCGGTGCGCAGCTCGGCATCGAGGTAGGCGTAGCCGGCGTGCAGGTCGAGGGTTGGCAGCGCGGCCGGCGTCCAGAACACCTCGGTCTCGATCCCCTGGTGGCGGGTGCTGCCGAGATTCTGGAAGCGGCTGTTGGCGAACACGATCTGGTCGTCGAAGTCGATGCGGTACAGGCCGAAGTCGATGCGCAGGTTGTCCTGTGGGGTGAAGCGCACGCCGGTCTCGTAGTTGCGCGAGATTTCCGCCTGCACCACGCCATCCCTGACGATCTGGAACACCTGAGGCACCCGCAGCGAGCGCTGCGCGTTGGCGTAGACGAACCAGTCGTCGCTGGCCTGGTAGCCGATGCTCAGACCGGGCAGCCACTCTTCGGCCACGGTCTTGCGCTCGATGCCGCTGACGCCGTCGGCGTACTCCATCTTGGCGTGCTCATAGCGCACGCCGGGGGTGAGGGTCAGGCGGTCGTCGAGCAGCTTGATTTCGTTGCTCACATAGGCGGCCTGGCCCTTGGTATCGAATACCCAGTCGCGCACCACGCTTGTGGCGCCGGTATTCAGGTTCAGACGGTCGACATCGAAGTCGACGTTTTCCTTGACCAGGCGGGCGCCAAGCAGCCAGGTCTGGCTGACGCCATCACCGTCGATGCCGAGGCTCAGGCGCGGCTCGCTGCCCCAGACACGGAAGTCGCGGGGAGCATCCTGCAGGGTGGTCGGCGTGGCATCCGGCGCGAAGGGCAGCCCGACAACAAAGTTGCGATAGCTGTGCTGGGCGAAGTTGGTCCAGCTGAATTCCACGTCGTCGAACGGGCCCATGGCGCCGAGGTATTGAGTATAGGTGCCCCAGACGCGGTCGCTGTCGCCTTCGAAACGATCGAGCTTGCGGGTCGACTGCCGCGGGTCGTCCTTGTAGTCGGCCACGCTGAGGGCGCCGGCCAGGTCCATGTCGGCGATGTAGCGCTGCACGCCGAAACTCAGGCTGCGGCTGTCATCGATATCCCACTGGCCGCGCAGGCGGTAGTTCTGCACATCGGTCTCAGAATGCTCGCGACCGTACTCGCCACTGATGGTGTTGACGTCCAGCTGCAGGCCGAAGTTGTCGGTCAGGCGCCCACCGGTGCCCAGGTAGCTGTCGTACAGCTGGCGCCCGCCGGGCGCGAAGGTGACACGCTCCTGCAGGGTGGTTTCCCACTTATCCGGAATTGGCCGGCTGATGAAGTTGATCACGCCGCCGACGTTGTTCGGTCCGTACTGCACGGACGCGCCGCCACGCACGATGTCGATGCGATCGACCGTCGCCAGGGTCTGCGGAAACAGCGACAGGCTGGTCTGGCCATAGGGCGCCAGGGCCAGCGGGATGCCATCGGCGAGCGCTTGGACGCGGCCGCTGCGACTTTCCGAAAGCCCGCGCACGGACAGTTGCGGCAGTACCCCGGCACCGGTCTCGTCGAGGATCTTCACCCCTGGGACCCGCGCCAGCGCGTCATCCAGGCCACGCACGCTGGCCTTCTTCAGTTCGTGAGCCTGGACCACGCTGCGGCTGCCGGCATAGGTGCGTACCTCTTCGTCACTGGCACTACCAAGCACATCCCGCTGGATGACGAGCGGGGCAAGGGATACCGGGCCGTCCTGCTTCTGCTGACGGTTGTCCTCGGTCTCGTTGGCCTGCGCGGCCTGGGCAATGGCGATGGCCAGCAGACTGGCAGTGACGCCGATACGGCGGGTCGTCCTGATCATGCGGAGGTGAGCTCCTGATTGAGAGCCTCAGGCGCAGCAGGGCAGCAGCGACGGAGCGCTGCCCGTCACCTTTGGCTGAGTTGTGGGCAGAGAAGTGCCGCTCTGTCTAAGTATTTCTGATAATTAAATGCGCTAGCGGCTGAGAATTATTATCGTTATTTAAAGTGTATGTAAAGGGGGTTGTAAGCCGGAAACCCAGAAATTTCCGTCAGCCGATCAACATGGCTTGTCTCGCGCTTGGTCGATGAGTTCCTGCATCGCCCGCATGACTTCTTCGTGGGTGTACGACTTGGCGTTGGGGTCGTCGGCCTCTCGGAGAGCTTCCTCGACCTCGCGGGTCATCCGCGCATATTCTTCCGGCCACAGCGCTTGCTCCATGCGCAGCGACGCCTGCCCAAGCAGGTGCAGCAGGCCGAACAGCCGCATGTCATTGGTGGCGACGACGTGCTCTCGAATCCGCTCCTGGATCACCTCGCAGGCCCGATGCGCCTCTGGCGTCGCCGTGCCCTCGTAGCCGGCTGGGAGTTCTGCTTCTTCAGCGATTCGCGCCCAAGCGATAGCCAGCGCCTCGATGGTGGACAGGTTCATTTGCTCATCCACTTGCGCAGCAGACGCTTTTTCAGGGAGGCGCGCTCTTGCGGATTGCGTCCCTTGTGGTTGGCAATGCGATCCGCCGTGGCGGCCTGGCGCTTGATGGGCCAGTAGGAGCGGCCATCCTTACCCATCGACCAGACGTTGCTGACCTGGTTTTCCAGTAGAGGCAGATGGGCGCATAGAGCTTCCGGCGACGCGCTGGCCAGCGCGGTGCGCTCGTGAGTTCGCCAGCAGCCGCAGCAGTTCATCGCCGCGAAAGCCACGCCAGAATCCGAGCAGCACCAGCGCTCGGTCCCGTTGGTGGCGAAGCGCTGCCGCTCCATCGCCCCGGGCATGCGCCGCAGCGATCGCTGCAGCCAACCAGTCATCGAGCTCGACCAGCCGCCGAATCTGGAGCGGCGCGGCTTGCTTGACCTGGCGGGTATCCGGATTTTTTGGTTGATTGGCTCATATCATGATGACGGAACCAACCATCAGCTCAGCGGATTACCTGGTTGATGACGACTCTTCTTCACGGCCCCTGCAAGTTTGCAGCAACGCCCAGGTTCGCATGCCGAGATACGCAGTGAGGCTTCGCGATCAACACACCATGCATTCACAATGTCACTGCAAGGTCCGGCATGTCTCTGCTCAGTCCTTACGGCCTGAGCTAGCCCTATACAGCTGTTGTTTGCTCTCCTCGCTGATCCCCGTCAGGATGCCGCAGGCATTGATCTCCCGACCCTCGTTGCAACTCGCCCTCAGTGAAACGAGTTGTTGCTCAAGCGCTTGCAGAGCAGTTATCTGCGACCGCACATGAGAGATGTGGTCATCGAGCATGGCGTTGACGGCGGTACAGGGCTGGCGAGGGTCGTCCTGATAGCTCTGTAGCTCGCGAATCTCTGTCAGTGACAGGTCCAGAATTCGGCAGCGGCGGATAAAGGCAAGCCACTCGCCATGCTTCTCGGTATAGACACGGTAACCATTCTCCTGCCGTTCTGGCGGCGGCAACAGGCCCTGCTGCTCATAGAAGCGGATCGTCTGCGTGTCGATACCCGCTATCTGGGCTAACTGACCAATGCGCATCAGGCTTACTCCTCAACGGATCATCTGTCCCATTGACCTTATAGTAGCTATATAGTTTTTAATACTAGCAATCTATGTTGGTTAACTGGAGCCGTATCGTGAGTAAAGCCTGTGGTGGCCCATGTAGCTGCGATGCAACGCCTGCAGCGGATACCGATATGCCGGTCTCCTCCGAAGCGTCAGGGGAATGGGTCAGCGTGTATGCTGTGCCGAAGATGGATTGTCCCTCAGAAGAACGGATGATCCGCTTGGCGCTGAACGGCTTTGATGAGATTCGAACGCTGTCCTTCGACTTGTCGAACCGCCGATTGGAGGTCGTGCATGACGGCGAGGCTGAGCCCATTACCGCGAAACTGGCGACCTTGGGGCTAGGCGCCTCTCTTCAGGAAACCGTCATTGCCGACCCAGAGACGATCAAGGCCGCTGAGAGCTCGGCAGTCTCTGCTACGCAGGAGTCAGGCACTCTGCGCGTGTTGCTCGGTATCAATGCGATCATGTTCGTGGTGGAAATGACTGCTGGCCTGATCGCCCAGTCTACCGGCCTGATCGCTGATTCCCTGGATATGTTTGCCGATGCAGCCGTCTATGGCCTGGCTCTCTATGCCGTAGGGCGCAGTGCGAAAATGCAGGTACGTGCCGCGCATCTGGCAGGGGTACTGCAACTGATTTTGGCTATCGGCGTACTCGTCGAGGTGGTGCGACGCTTTGTTTTCGGTAGTGAGCCTGAATCGCTGATGATGATGGCGATCGCCTTCGTCGCGTTGATCGCCAATACCGGTTGCCTGCTGTTGATATCCAAGCACCGCGAAGGCGGCGCGCATATGAAGGCAAGCTGGATATTCTCGGCCAATGATGTGGTGATCAACATGGGCGTCATCGCCGCCGGTGCCTTGGTCGCCTGGACGGGGTCCAGCTACCCTGACCTGATTATCGGTACCATCGTGGGCCTGATCGTCCTCAACGGCGCTCGGCGCATCCTGGCGCTCAAGGGGTGAGGCTGCACGGTACGCAGCTATCGATGCCTGGGACACTTGATCGAAGTGGCTGTACAAGCGCGCTAGGCCTGAACGACAGCATATAGCGCGAAGGCTCGGAGCCAGCAAGGTAGCGTATCTAGGAATCAACCAAGGAAGGAAGATGATGGATAGTATCTGGCTGGTACTCGGCCTGGCGCTGTTGCCCGCCTTAGGCAATTTTAGTGGTGGGCTCGCTGCGGAGGCCTCCCGAACTACCGGGCGCCGTCTCAATTACGCCCTTCACGGCGCTGCCGGCCTCGTCATTGCGGTGGTGGCGGTTGAAATCATGCCGCGCGTGCTAGAGAACCTCTCAGCCTGGGTAATCGCCCTCGCTTTCGCGCTGGGCGGCATTGCTTACGTAGGTATCGAGAAGCTCGTTGAGAGTCTCCAGAAGCGACAAGGCCAGCAGGGAGAAGGCGGTCAGACGAGTGTCTGGATGATCTATATCGCCGTATCCATCGACCTGTTCAGCGATGGCCTCCTGATCGGGGCGGGGTCGGCGGTCTCACCGTCGGTCGCGATAATCCTGGCGGCGGGTCAGGTTCTCGCCGATGTTCCTGAGGGCTTTGCGACGATCGCCACCATGAAAGATAAAGGAATCCCTCGTAGCAAGCGGATACTGCTCTCTGCTTCCTTCGCGATTCCTGTGCTCTCGGCAGCCGTCTTTGCTTACTTCGTACTCAGGAACCAGCCGGAGGCATTTAAGCTAGCGGCACTGACGTTCACGGCAGGCCTTCTCACGGTCGCTGCCATCGAAGATATGGTCTCCGAGGCTAACGAGAGCGGTGACGATACGCACATCTCACCGCTGGCTTTCATAGGCGGCTTCGTCCTGTTCGTTCTGGTATCAGCGGGCTTGGAAGGGGTGGTATCGCAAAGCTAACGTACTGCTCCCCAACACAGCCACTGTCGTGCTGGCCGAATACGAAGCAGCTCCCAGCTTACGGCGCACCTAGTCGAGTCCAGAAACATTCACTTTGCCACCCTGGCCAGCCGGCCGAATGAATTGACGCAGCTTGATTAAGCGGAGCAAGAAAGCATGAGCCACAGGGTTGATCCTGGATTCGGAGGCGAGAGAGCATTGGGTGATAAGTGCGCGCTACCCTCTAGCCTATACACGGGCGTGCGCTATAAGCCGCTTCTGACAGGGGGGATGGCTCTACTTGCTGGAGGCGCCATGCCGCTTGCCTTTGCCCCTGTGGGCTGGGCATGGCTTGCGGTGATCGCTCTGGCAACATTTTTTGTCCTGACCGCGCAGTCTTCAAGGCGTCAGGCGCTGTGGTCGGCCTACCTCTTTGGCCTTGGCTACTTCGGCGTGGGTGTCTCCTGGGTCTTTATCAGCATTAGCCAGTACGGCAATGGCCCCGTGGTGGCGGTGTTAGTCACGGCGGCCTTTGTCTCGCTGCTCGCCCTCTTTCCATGGGGCGTCGCGTACCTCGTGCGCTGCCTGCGCCCTGAGATGGATGCAATGGCACTCTGGCTAGGGCTACCTGCGGCATGGGTGCTGAGTGAATGGATGCGCACCTGGTTCTTGACCGGCTTTCCCTGGCTCTTCATTGGCTACAGCCAGACCGACACCACACTTGCCACTATCGCTCCCGTCTTTGGCGTGCTTGGCGTGAGTTTACTGGTGGCACTTCTCGCTGGCGGGCTTGCCTGGGTTGTCCAGGGGCCAAGCCTGCGCCGTGCTGCGGTAGTCGGTGCCGTGTTAGTCGCTACCCTCGCCGGCTTGCAACTGCTGGATCGTGAATGGACGCAGCCAGCCGCTGACCCGATCGATGTCGTCCTCTTGCAAGGAAACATCGCGCAAGACAAGAAATGGGACCCGGGATACCGGGACATCACACTTGAGCGCTATCAGGCGCTTACCGCGCAGCATCTCGGAGCCGATATCGTGATCTGGCCAGAAGCGGCAATCCCGATGTGGCATGACCAGGCCAAAGCATATCTTGCTGAGCTTGAGGCGTTAGCCGATCAGGCAGGCACATCGTTAATGATTGGCGTCCCGGTACGCGAGGCGGAGGGCCGTACCTACAACGCCGTGGTAAGCCTCTCCGATCCCTCAGGCTTCTACTACAAACGCCACCTGGTGCCCTTCGGTGAATATGTTCCGCTCCGGAACTTCTTGGGTTCGGCCCTCGACGTGCTCGGGGCGCCTATGTCCGATTTCACACCCGGACGGGAAGCGCACGTCCTTAACGCAGCGGGTGTGCCCGTCGGAGCACTCATCTGCTACGAGGCGGTCTTTGGTGCTGAAGTCACGGAACTTCTGCCCGAAGCGCAGTTACTGGTGAATGTCAGCAACGATGCTTGGTTCGGCAGCTCAATCGGCCCTCTCCAGCACTTCCAGATGGTCCGCATGCGTGCCATCGAAACCGGACGTGACCTACTGCGAGCCACGAACACGGGCATCACAGCAACTGTCAGCTATGAGGGAAAGGTCCTTACACGCGCTCCTCAATTCCGCGTAGCCACCCTCAGCGCCGAAGTGACCCCCCGAACTGGCGCGACCCCTTATGTGCGCTGGCGGGATTGGCCTATCCTTGGCGTGATCGCACTCGGACTCGGTTTGCTCCTGCTTCGTCGAATTCGGCAGTATCATCGGTTGGATACATAACGCTTGCCATTCTCACAGCGAGCAGACTCTGTATCGGGTGAGAAGGAAGGGATTTGTCTACATATGGCATTGGCTCGCAGGAAAAAGCTCCAAAGCCGGGCTGGAGAAACATGAGCTGGCTGCCGGCATCCTGGCTGTGATCAACGGCCACCTGGGTGACCACGGCCTGTCGCTGCGCCAAGGCACTATCGTCGATGCCACACTGATCAACGCGCCGAGTTCAACCAAGAACAAGGACGGCAAGCGCGACCCGGAGATGCACCAGACCAAGAAAGGCCAGCAATACTACTTCGGCATGAAGGCGCACATCGGCGTGGATGACGAATCGGGCTTGGTGCACAGCGTGGTGGGCACGGCGGCCAACGTGGCGGATGTCACCCAGGTCGATAAGCTGCTGCACGGCGACGAGAATGTGGTTTGCGCCGACGCTGGTTACACCGGCGTTGAGAAGCGTCCCGAGCATGAGGGGCGTCAGGTGATCTGGCAGGTTGCGGCACGCCGCATCACCTACAAGAAGCTCGATAAGCGCAGCGCGCTATACAAAGCCAAGCGCAAGATCGAGAAGGCCAAAGCCCCAAGTACGCGCCAAGGTCGAGCACCCGTTCCGCGTGATCAAGCGGCAGTTTGGCTATACCAAGGTGCGGTTCCGCGGGCTGGTGAAGAACACCGCTCAGTTGGTCACGCTGTTCGCGCTGTCGAATCTGTGGAAGGCGCGCCGACGGTTACTGACCAACGCGGGAGAGGTGCGCCTGTAATGCGGGGAATGGCCGCCGCGAGGTGCTCGCGGCGGCTAAAAACACAGAAATGAGCGGTGATCTGATCATTTTTGGTCGATTTTCCGCTTTCAAAATCGGCGGAAGCTGAAGTCAGCCAGAAATACATGGCTACTTCAGACCATCCCTAGGGGATTGTTTATAGGCCATTACTTATTCTTGAGAGGACCAGTAGGCTCGGTGCGTGCAGCTGCTCATTGAGCGATTGTGGGCCTCAGCGTGAACAGACTTATATTTAGTTGTTGGCTAGTCGTATGAAAATGGTAAGCCGCTAGGTTTTTAGCATACCCAGAGTGGCACTAACCAAGCATCTGCCTCGCCTGTGTAAAATTCTTTAAGGAGACACTGCATAAATAGCCAGCCGCCCCCACCCTTGGCACACTGAGCCCCCTCAACCAGCCCCCTCCATGAGCTTTGTTACGCGCGTGCAGAAGACCTTCTCCGAACTCGAATATACCGGCAAGA
>NZ_JACXXG010000053.1 GCF_014764705.1 Stutzerimonas kunmingensis | reverse complement strand
GATCGGACGGCGTTAAGACAAAGCAGGCGGCGGGCTTGGCCATGTGGGTTACCGGTCAGTGGCTTCGGAGCCACGCCAGTATAACGTTACATCATTAAATAAACGAACTACCCGCTCTGGACACTAGTACTGTTACTCACCGCCATTTCCAGCGCTGCATTGGCGCAGCAGGAGGGCATGACACTGCAGCAGGAGCGTGACCAGATGGGTGCCGATTTGGAAGAAAATCGCCAGCAGATCGGTCGCGATATCAACCGTATCCGTGAGCCGGGCACCACTCGGGAGCAGGCGCCTGGTGTCAACCGAGGGGGCGTGCAGAGTGATGCGTACAACCCCCGACCCAACGTTCCGGGTGCCACGAACCCGCCGACCGGGACCGGTTTGCCGAGTCCGCAGAACAATGTCCGCCAGCCGAACGGTGGCGTGGGCGCGAATCCTGCTCTGGGCACCACCCAGCCGCAGACCGCTCCGGGTGGTGCCAATGGAAACGCCAATCAGGGCGGCGTCACACCGCCGGGTGGAATCGGAACAGGTAGCGGTAACGGTGCAGGCGGAGCCAGCAGCGGCGGTGCGGCCAGCGGCGGCGCAACGGGTGGCGCCGCCGGTCAGCGTTGAGTCGGCCGGCGTTCAGCAGGTGGTGTCGCCGCTGCTCAGAAGGCTCAGGGTGGCCGTATCGGCCTGACCGTCGAAGAAGGCTTGCTGCGCCTGCTCGAACTGGGCGGAGTCTGGCGCTACATAGGCGAAGAGGGTCATGCAGGAGTGAAACTTCAGGTCGTCTGGGCTTCCCAGAATCTGCTGTGCGCTGTTGCGGTGATGCCCTAGCATCGCCTCGGTGCAGGCCAGCAGACGTGGTCCCAGCAGCGGGTGCTGCAAATAGGCTTCAGCCTCGGCTCGGCCCGAAATCGCGTAGCGCTGTGCCATGGCGCTGCGGCCAAGTCCCTGCAGCTGCGGAAAGATGAACCACATCCAGTGCGTACGTTTGCGCCCGCTGCGCAGTTCTGCCAGCGCCTGCGGATACTGGAGTTGTTGAGCGTCGACGAAGCGCTGCAGGTGGTAGGGATCGGCCATGGAAGTGATTGCGGCATGAAAAGGACTGCGAGCAATCTGCAACAGGCCAGACGGCACGACAATCGCTGACGGACGTATGGTGCCCTCGGATCGGGGCTCTAGAACGCAAAAAAACCCCTGACTTCGGGGAAGTCAGGGGTTTTGCTTGAATCGAATATGGCGGTGAGGAAGGGATTCGAACCCTTGATACGATTTCTCGTATACACACTTTCCAGGCGTGCTCCTTCAACCGCTCGGACACCTCACCGGATCGACGGAGGTTCATGTCCGTCGAGGCGCGCTAATGTAATCGAACCCTGTGCCTTTGGCAAAAACTTTTTTAGCTTATTCATGCGCTTAACAAATTCGTCTCACTCAGGTGACAGGCTGCACGTTCCGCTAGACTCCTGATTGCAGCCTTGGTCGATGCCTGGGTTATTTTGAATAAGAAGCCGAGCGGAGCTCACCTGTGCCATGAAACTGACAAGCAAGTCAGGCAAGCATATCGATACCTTGCTGGTGCCGACCCGGCGTCGGGTTGCTGTCGCCCGCCTGGAATTGGGCATGTACGTCTGCGAGCTGGATCGGCCGTGGAATGAAACGAACTTTGCGTTCCAGGGTTTTCCGCTGCTGAAGCCCGCCGAGATACGCGCGCTACGCAACTGTTGCGAGTATGTCTATGTCGACGATACGCGCAGAGTTCGCTTGCAGCACGATACGCCGGTTCCGGTCGTCGGGCCGCGTGTTCGCAAGCCGATAGAGCGACCGCATCACGCGCTTTCGACCGAGGTGGAAGAGGCCCGCGCAGCCTATCTGGATGGCTCCCGCCTGATCGAACAGGTACTGGCCGACGTGCAGCATGGACGAGTGATCGACACCCGCGCATGCCATGGCGCCGTCAAGCGCAACCTGGCCAGCATGCTGCGCAATGAAAGCGCCATGCTCTGGCTGGTCCGGCTGAAGAACAAGGATCTCTACACCAGCCTGCACTGCTTGTCGGTGTCGATCATGGCGATGGGCTTCGGCAATCATCTCGGCCTGCAGGACGACAAACTCCAGCTGCTGGGCATGGCGGGGTTGCTGCATGACGTCGGCAAGATGCGCATTGATCCGGAGATTCTCAACAAGCCCGGAAAGCTCACCGCGCAGGAGTTCGAGGTGATCAAGCGGCATCCGGTCTTCGGCCTGGAAGCGCTGCGGGCGCAACCCGGTATTCCGGAGGCTGCACTGCACGCCGCGTATGGCCATCACGAGCGACTCGATGGCACTGGATATCCGCTGGGTTCGGGGCCGGCGCAGATTTCCTACATGACGCGCATCATCACCATTGTCGACGCTTTCGACGCCATTACCAGCCACCGGGCCTACGATTGCGCGCGACCAGTGCAATCGGCCTTCGAGATCCTGCGCAGCGCCAGCGGCAGGCAGTTCGACGAGGACCTGGTGAGCGAATTCATCCGCTGGCTGGGAGCCTTCCCGGTGGGTACGCTCGTCGAGTTGCACACCGGTGAGGTCGCCGTGGTAGTGGAAAAACATCGGCAATACCAACTCCGCCCCCGTGTTGTGGTGCTGCGCGATGCCGCCAAGCAGCGCTGCACGCCGCGTTATCTGGACCTGGCGCAGATCACCGTGGACGAGGAGGGTGCGCCTTACCGGATATCCGTCGGTCTGCCGGATGGCTCTTTCGGGCTTCATCTCGCCGACCCCGAGCTACAGGCCATCCTGCACCCCGAGACACTGGCCGACTTCGAATCGAGCTGATCCCTTTCTGTACAGATACGTTTCGGTGCGGCTATGCCGCCTCTGGCGTGACCGGCCGGTCGGTCATCGCGCTTTACCTGAGCCTGAGCGCTGGGTAACGTCTGCCCACTTCAAAAACAAGGAATCTCTTCATGAGTGAGCTGGTCTCCTACCAATTCGAAGACGGCGTCGCCACGCTGACGCTGTGCAATGGCAAGGTCAACGCCCTTTCGCCTGCCGTGTTCGAGGCGCTCAACGCCGCGCTGGATCGCGCCGAGCAGGACCGTGCCGTCGTGATTCTCACCGGGCAGCCGGGCATCCTGTCCGGCGGCTACGATCTGAAGGTCATGACGTCGAGCCCGCAGAACGCCATGACGCTGGTCGCTACCGGTTCGACCTTCTCCCGCCGGATGTTGGCGCACCCGTTTCCGATCATCGTGGCGTGCCCAGGGCATGCGATCGCCAAAGGCGCCTTCCTGCTGTTGTCCGCCGATTACCGCATTGGTGTCGAAGGGCCATTCCATATAGGCCTCAATGAGGTGCAGATCGGCATGACCATGCACCATGCAGGCATCGAGTTGGCGCGTGACCGTTTGCGCAAGTCAGCCTTCCATCGCTCGGTGATCAACGGCGAGATGTTCGATCCGATTGGCGCGGTGGATGCCGGTTTTCTCGACAAGGTGGTGCCGACCGGTGAGCTGCTGGCAGTCGCCAAAGCCGCGGCCGAGCAGCTCAAGAAGATCAACCTAGTGGCGCACAAGAACACCAAGCTCAAAGTGCGCAAGGCGCTGCTGGAAACCCTGGATCAGGCGATCGCGCTGGACCAGCAGCACTTCGGCTGAAAGAGCGCGTGGAGCGCAAGAGAATTTCTTCTCGAGTGCGCACGAGGGCCGGCCCTGCGTTTACACTGCGCGAGTGACGCCCCGCCGATGGCGGGGCGTTTTCATTTCTCATTCCGTGTCGCCTCGCAGGAGAGCCCCGATGTCCGCCCCGCACACCCCGGTAGAACGCGCCGATTTCGACCAGGTCATTGTTCCCACCTTCGCCCCAGCAGCCTTCGTACCGGTACGTGGCCTGGGTTCGCGAGTATGGGATCAGAGCGGGCGAGAACTGGTGGACTTCGCTGGCGGCATCGCGGTCAATGCACTGGGCCATGCGCATCCGGCGATGGTCGCGGCGCTGACCGAGCAGGCTGGCAAGCTCTGGCACATTTCCAACATCTATACCAACGAGCCGGCGCTGCGCCTGGCGAAGAAGCTGACGGCAGCGACCTTCGCCGACCGCGCGTTCTTCTGCAATTCCGGCGCGGAAGCCAACGAGGCGGCGTTCAAGCTGGCCCGTCGTTACGCCCATGACGTCTACGGGCCGCAGAAATTCGAGATTATCTCGGCGCTCAACAGCTTCCACGGCCGGACCCTGTTCACCGTCACGGTGGGCGGGCAGTCGAAGTACTCCGACGGCTTCGGGCCAAAGATCGAAGGGATTACCCATGTACCCTTCAACGATCTCGACGCCCTGAAAGCGGCGATCTCCGACAAGACCTGCGCGGTGGTGCTGGAGCCGATCCAGGGCGAGAGCGGCATCCTGCCGGGCGACCAGGCCTATCTGGAAGGCGCGCGCCAGCTGTGCAACGAGCACAACGCGCTGCTCATCTTCGATGAGGTGCAGACCGGCCTCGGCCGTACCGGCGAGCTGTTCGCCTACATGCACTACGGCGTCACGCCGGATATCCTGACCAACGCCAAGAGCCTGGGCGGCGGCTTCCCCATCGGGGCAATGCTGACCACCAACCAGATCGCCGCGCACCTGAGCGTCGGCACCCACGGCACCACTTATGGCGGCAATCCGCTGGCCTGCGCAGTTGCCGAGACGGTGCTGGATATCGTCAATACGCCTGAGGTGCTCGAAGGCGTCAAGGCGCGACACGAGCGTTTCAAGGCGCGCCTGATGCAGATCGGTGAGCGCTATGGCGTGTTCAGCCTGGTGCGTGGCCGTGGCTTGCTGATCGGCTGTGTGTTGAGCGAGGCCTGGAAGGGTAAGGCCGGTGCCTTCTGCGCCGCGGCGGAAAAGCAAGCTCTCATGGTGCTGCAGGCCGGCCCCGACGTGGTACGCCTGGCGCCGAGCCTGGTCATCGACGACGCTGATATCGACGAAGGGCTGGATCGCCTCGAGCGCGCCGTCGCGACGCTGACCCAAGCCTGACCATTCCCCATGCGCGGCGCCGCGGGCGTCGCGCGTTCTACTAGCGAGAGCAATTCAATGAGCGATAGCCTGCAACTGGTTCTGGAAGATGTCGACGGAACCCAACTGGAAACTTCCTGCACCCGTTTTGCCGTGATTTGGCAGGGCCGCGAGGTCTGGATTCAGCAGGTCGGCAACGGTCAGCTGATGATCGGTGTGGACGTCGAGGACGGCGACACCGAGTACGCCAATCTGGTGCTGCGTCCGTTGGCGACCAATCTGGTCAGCCTGCAGCTGGAAATGGAGCCGGTCGAGGCCGATGACGACGAGCACGTCCACGGCCCTGACTGCAATCACTGACGGCAGACCGGCATGCTCGCTATCGGCAAGCTGCTGGAACTGACCTTCGCCGGGCGCGAGCCCTGCGAGAAAGTCCAGCTCACCCCGCGCGGGGTGAAGCTGCACTGGCTGGCCGAGGGCGCGCTGCTGGTATCGCCGCCGAGCGGCCAGGATCAGGGCATCGACCTGGTTCTGTCGGCCGGCATACACGGCAATGAACTCATCCCCATACATGTCTTGGATCGCCTGATCCGTGCGCTCGCACGGGGCGATGTGCAGCCCCGTGCGCGACTGTTGCTGCTGTTCGCCAATCCTGCAGCGATGCGTCGCATGGTTCGGTACATCGAACATGACCTTAACCGTCTCTTTCTCGGTGCCCATGCTGATGTATGGGGCGGCGAAGCCATTCGTGCGTCAGAGCTTGAGGCATTGGTCGGAGGCTTCTTCAGCGTGTCCGGACGCCAGCGCCGGCACTATGACCTGCACTCAGCGATGCGCCCGTCGCGTCTCGCCCAGTTTGCGATCTGCCCTTGGCGCGAGGGAGGGGGCGCACAACCCAATGCGTTGGCCCGACTGCATGCTCTGGCAATCGACGGAGTCCTGTTGCAGCGCCAGCCCAGCTCTACCTTCAGTGCCATGACCGCCACGCTTCATGGCGCCGAGGCGTTTACCTTGGAGCTTGCCGAAGGCAAGGACGAGGCACTGCCGCCGGCAGTGCTGCAGTTCGAGCAGGGGCTGATCGCAATGATCGAGGGGCGCGAGTTGTCTGCGGATGCAGAGGCGCAACCGCAGCTGCTGAGTATTTCTCGAGAGATCATCAAGCGCAGCTCGCGGTTTCGGCTGTGTCTACCCGCTGACATCGAGAACTTTGCGCCATTGCCGCTTGGCAGCCTGCTTGCCGAGGACGACGGCATGCGCTGGGTGGTCGATGAGCCGGACGCGCGCATTCTTTTCCCCATGGCCGATGTTGCCGAAGGACAGCGTGCTGCATTGATCGTTGTGCCATTGGAGCAGTCCGACACGTAGCACTGAGGCGCTCGCTCCGGAAATGGGCGGTTGCAATCGGTCACTTGCGCCCTTATCTAGCTTCACTCCCTTCGCGTTGTGTGCACCTTCTTATGAGTACTGCTCTATCCATTCGGCAGTTGACCAAGACCTACGGCAACGGCTTCCAGGCCCTCAAGGGTATCGACCTGGACGTGGCCGAAGGCGACTTCTTCGCCTTGCTCGGGCCCAATGGCGCCGGCAAGTCCACCACCATCGGCATCCTCTCCACCCTGGTGAACAAGAGCGGCGGCACGGTCAACGTGTTCGGTCACGATCTGGATCGCGACCCGTCCGGGCTCAAGCGTTGCCTAGGCGTGGTGCCGCAGGAATTCAACTTCAACCAGTTCGAGAAGGCCTTCGACATCCTGGTCACGCAGGCCGGCTACTACGGCATCCCGGCGAAGATTGCCAAGGAGCGCGCGGAGCGCTATCTCAACCAGCTGGGGTTGTGGGACAAGCGTGATGTTTCCTCGCGGATGCTCTCCGGCGGCATGAAGCGCCGCCTGATGATCGCGCGGGCGCTGATCCATCAACCGCGGCTGTTGATTCTCGACGAGCCCACCGCGGGTGTGGATATCGAGCTGCGCCGCTCGATGTGGTCGTTCCTCACCGAGCTCAATCGTGAAGGCATCACCATCATCCTCACCACCCACTATCTGGAGGAGGCCGAACAGCTGTGCCGCAACATCGGCATCATCGACCATGGCCAGATCGTCAAGAACACCAGCATGCGCGAGCTGCTCTCGCAGCTGCACGTGGAAACCTTTCTGCTGGACCTCAAGGAGTCGCAACTGGTCGCGCCGGAGCTGGGCAGCTATCCGGCGCAGTTGATCGATCATCACACCCTCGAGGTGCAGGTAGAGAAGAGTCAGGGCGTGACCGAACTGTTCCGTCTGCTCAGCGCTCAGGGCATCGAGGTGCTGAGCCTTCGCAACAAGACCAACCGACTGGAGGAGCTGTTCGTGTCGCTGGTGGAGAACAACCTGAAGGTGAAGTCATGAGCGGCGAACTGCGTCCCAACCTGGTCGCGCTGCAGACCATCGTCCAGCGCGAGATCCGCCGCTATACACGCATCTGGCCGCAGACGCTGCTGCCCCCGGCGATCACCATGGTGTTGTACTTCGTCATCTTCGGCAGCCTGATCGGCGCGCGGATCGGCGACATGGACGGCTTCAGCTACATGGATTACATCGTGCCGGGGCTGATCATGATGTCGGTGATCACCAACTCGTACAGCAACGTGGTGTCGAGCTTCTTCAGCACCAAGTTCCAGCGCTCCATCGAGGAGCTGCTGGTCTCGCCGGTCTCGCCGCATGTGATCGTCATTGGTTTTGCCCTGGGTGGTATCACCCGTGGGCTGGCGGTTGCGGTAATCGTCACGCTGCTGTCGATGTTCTTCACCGATCTGCAGGTGCACCACCTGGGCGTGACCGTGCTGGTGATCACCCTGACGGCGAGTATCTTCGCCCTGGGTGGCTTCATCAACGCGGTGTTCGCGCGCAACTTCGACGATATCTCGATCATCCCGACCTTCGTCCTGACGCCGTTGACCTACCTGGGCGGGGTGTTCTACTCGATCAACCTGCTGTCGCCGTTCTGGCAGACGCTGTCGTTGGCCAACCCGGTGTTGCACATGGTCAATGCGTTTCGCTACGGGATTCTCGGTGTCTCGGATATCCGCATCGGTGTGGCGATCAGCTTCATGCTGGTAGCGGTGGCGGCGCTCTATCTGGTCTCCGTCGGCCTGCTCAAGAGTGGACGCGGGATGCGCCAATAGACCGCGGACCGTTCGGCGACTGCGCCGATGCCGCTGAAAAGAACGCCGCGAAGCGCTAAACTTCGCGGCGTTTCTCGTTCAGGTCCATTCCCCATGCAGCATCCCGCCGAACATTCCCCGCTGGGCAAGTCCAGTGACTACGTCGCCACCTACAGCCCGCACCTACTGTTTCCGATTCCGCGCGCGCCGAAGTGGGCCGAGCTTGGTCTCACCGCCGAGACGCTGCCCTACCAGGGCGTGGATCTGTGGAATTGCTACGAACTGTCATGGTTGCTGCCTTCCGGCAAGCCGGTGGTGGCGATCGGTGAATTCGAGATTCCGGCGGACTCGCCGAGCATCATCGAATCCAAGTCGTTCAAGCTCTATCTGAACTCGCTGAACCAGTCGGTGTTCGAGTCGCGGGAAGCGCTGGCCGAGGTGATGAGCAGCGATCTTTCCGCGGCAGCCGGCAAGCCGGTGAAGGTGCGCCTGCGCACGCTGGATGAGGTGGCGGCCGAGGGTGTTGCGACGCTGCCAGGGCGCTGCGTCGACGATCTGGACGTGACCATCGAGCATTACGACCATCCTCAACCGGGACTGTTGGCCTGTGATGCCGGGCATATGGTCGAGGAGTCGCTGCACAGCCACTTGCTCAAGTCCAACTGTCCGGTGACCGGTCAGCCGGACTGGGGCAGTGTAGTCGTTGAGTACCGCGGCGCGGCGTTGCAGGCTGAGAGCCTGTTGGCCTATCTGGTGAGCTTCCGTCAGCATGCCGACTTTCACGAGCAATGCGTGGAGCGCATCTTTCTCGATCTGCAGCGTTTGCTGCAGCCGGAGAAGCTGACCGTCTACGCGCGTTACGTGCGCCGTGGCGGGCTGGACATCAATCCGTACCGCAGTACCGAGGCGATGGTCGTGGACAATCGCCGTCTGGTGCGCCAGTAACGCAGCGGGTCAGGGCCGCAGCGCGACCCGTGACCTGCTTCAGATGCCCATATTGGCCAGGGTCTGCATGATGTTGCGCAGCGTCATGGCCATGCTTGGGTGGCTGACCTCGAAGCGCTCGACGGCCAGGTTGACGCCATCCACCAGCGAGTCGTTGTGGTCGGTGCTGCCCTGCGTCGCCAGGCGAACTTCGATGTCCTGGGCGATCGCTTGCAGCGAAGCCCGCTCCTCGTCGGTCAGCGGCGTGTCCTGGGCCAGTTGATAACGCAGTTCTTCGAGCTGCGACTGCAGATCATGTTCCGGCATTTTGCTTCCCTCTCATGGGTTTACGGGCGGCGTGTAATGAACGTCGATAGCTGAAGGTTAAACCAGCGGCCAGGCCTTGTCTGTGCCTTTACCGGCGCTGGCGCAAGCGCCGGCCTGTGCCACGAAGCCGAATATCCGGCTGACTGCCGAAAACAGGATGTTCACTCTATACTGCGCGGTCTGCGTCGGTGCGCCGCATGCACCAAATACCTAAGGGAGAGAAAAGTGATGCCCAAGATCGCTACGGCCTGGATCGCCGTGCTCAAGGCCAGTTTCGTCGCTACGATCGCCACGCTTGGCGCAGCGCCAGCGTTAGCGGCCGAAGAAGATCCGTGGGAAGGCGTCAACCGCGCGGTGTTTCGTTTCAATGACACCGTTGACACCTACACCCTCAAGCCCTTGGCCCAGGGCTACCAGAAAGTGACGCCGAGCTTCCTCGAGGACGGCATCGGCCATGTGTTCAGTAATCTCGGTGATGTGGTGGTGCTGACCAACGACCTGCTGCAGGGCAAGGTCCGCGATGCCGGCATCGACACCAGTCGCATCCTGTTCAATACCACATTCGGCGTGCTCGGTTTCTTCGACGTTGCCACCCGTATGGGGCTGCACAAGAACGATGAGGACTTCGGCCAGACGCTGGGTGCCTGGGGGCTGGGAAGTGGGCCGTATGTCGTGCTGCCGCTGCTTGGGCCAAGCACGGTGCGTGATGCCGTCGGCCGGGTGCCGGATTACTTCCTCGAACCGTATCCGCACATGGATCATGTGCCGACCCGCAACGTGACGCGGAGTGTGGACCTGATCGATACGCGCGCAGGACTGCTGTCAGCCGAGAAGATGATTCAGGGTGATCGCTACATCTTCGTACGCAACGCGTACCTTCAGAATCGCGAATTCCGGGTCAAGGACGGGGAAGTCGAAGACGACTTCTGAAGCCTGGCCGCATTTGCTGCGGCCATCGCTGGAGCAGGGTCAGGACATCGAGAGGATTGCCAGACCCAGGCTCTGCCGGCCATCGTCGAGCTGGCTGACGCGTACGACTTCTGTCTGCGCGTCCAGTCCTTTCAGTTCGCTGTGCTCGGATGGAATGAGTACTCGGACCTTGTCGCCCATGCGTAGTTGGGCGCTGGCCAGAACCTGCATGCCGGTACTGGAGAGGTCGATACATGTGCCGCTCAGTTTTGTGTCGCCATGTTCCAGCGCAACGGTGGTTTCGATTTGCATTCGGATGAAATCGCGTTTTTCACTGTAATCGCGGTCTTTCTGGCTCATGGTTTCAACCTTTTATATATGGCTTGCGGCATTCTTATAGCTCCCCTCAATTCGACCTGTAAAGGCGCCAGCCGGTCGGCTTGAAACCCCGATCGTATGGGAGTACCGTCTGCGCCTTGAAACGAACCCAAGCCCGGCGTCATGCGGGGCCAATGTTTTCGCCAATCATTCTGGCGACCCCGCCTGGTAGGAACATGCATAAACCAAGCGCGACGCTGCTGATCATAGATGACGACGATGTGGTTCGAGCCAGTCTGGCTGCCTATCTGGATGACAGTGGTTTTCGTGTCTTGCAGGCCGGCAATGGCCCGCAGGGCATGGAGCTCTTCGAGTCGGAGCAGCCCGATCTGGTGATCTGCGATCTGCGCATGCCGCAGATGGATGGCCTTGAGCTGATCCGTCAGATCAGTGAGCGCCAGCTCGACCTCCCCGTGATCGTGGTTTCCGGTGCCGGCGTGATGAGCGACGCGGTGGAGGCCCTGCGCTTGGGCGCTGCCGACTACCTGATCAAGCCACTCGAAGACCTGGCGATGCTCGAGCATTCGGTACGCCGGGCGCTGGACCGTTCTCGTTTGCGGCTGGAAAATCGCCGCTATCGTGAACAGCTCGAGACGGCCAATCGTGATCTGCAAGCCAGCCTGCACCTGTTGCAGGAAGACCAGGACGCCGGTCGCCAAGTGCAGATGAACATGCTGCCGGTGACGCCCTGGAGCGTCGATGGCTTCGACTTCGCCCACCAGATCATCCCATCGCTGTACCTGTCCGGTGACTTCGTCGACTATTTCCGCGTGGATGAGCGGCGCATCGGTTTCTACCTGGCCGATGTTTCCGGCCATGGTGCCTCCTCGGCGTTTGTGACCGTGCTGCTCAAGTTCATGACGACCCGACTGCTGTACGAGTCGCGCCGTGGCGGCACGCTGCGCGAGTTCAAACCGTCGGAAGTGCTAGATCACATCAACCGCGGGCTGATCAATTGCAAGCTGGGCAAGCACGTGACCATGCTGGGCGGCGTTATCGATCAGGAGCATGACGTGCTGCACTACAGCATTGGCGGTCATCTGCCTATGCCGGTGCTGTACACGGGAGAGGGCGCGCACTATCTCGAAGGGCGTGGGTTGCCGGTCGGGTTGTTCGTCGAGGCGGCCTATCAGAATTTCGAGCTGAAGCTGCCCGAGACCTTCAGCTTGACCTTGCTCTCCGACGGCATTCTGGACCTTTTGCCCTGCGACACACTCAAAGAAAAAGAGTCCGCGCTGCCCGGTCTGATTACCGATGCCGGTGGCACGCTGGATGGATTACGTCGAGTCTTCGGGGTGGCCG
Source organism: Stutzerimonas kunmingensis (assembly GCF_014764705.1). Lineage (GTDB taxonomy): Bacteria > Pseudomonadota > Gammaproteobacteria > Pseudomonadales > Pseudomonadaceae > Stutzerimonas. The sequence goes on along the minus strand of NZ_JACXXG010000053.1, from coordinate 5,225 downwards.
AGCTGGCTGACATGCCCGACGATATCGCCTTGCTGGTGTTGAGCAGGAACCTTGCATGAGTACTGGTAGAATCCAGTTCGCCGAGATGGATGGCACCTTTGTTCTGAAGTTCATAGGTGAAATCCGTTTGACGCTCTGTTCGGCGCTGGATACAACGATCGAGAAGATCTTCTCGTCGCGCAATTTTTCTTCGATTGTCATTGATCTGACCGAAAGCCGAAGCATTGACAGCACCACCTTGGGCCTATTGGCCAAGCTGTCGATACTGTCGCGGCAGAAGGTGGGTATGTTGCCGACGCTGGTCACCACCCACCCGGACATCACCCGGCTGTTGCAGTCTATGGGCTTCGATCAGGTGTTCAATATCGTCGATACGCCGTTGCCATGCCCGGAATGCCTGGCCGATCTGCCATCGCAGGATCAATCCGAAGAGGTGGTGAAGGCCAAGGTGCTCGAGGCTCACCGCATCCTGATGAGCCTCAACGAATCCAACCGCGAGGCCTTCCATGACCTCGTCACCGCATTGGAGCGGTCCTGATCAGGCCAGCTTGGCCAGCAGGGCTTCGAGTTTCTCCTGGTCCCGCGCGAACTGACGGATGCCTTCGGCGAGCTTTTCGGTCGCCATCGCATCCTCGTTCAGGCCCCAGCGGAAGCTCTTTTCATCCAGACTGATACGCGCTTCTGACTCGCGGCCGGGCTGCAGTTTGCGTTCCAGCGCGCCGCTGGCTGCGGCCAGGTCGCCGAGCAGTTCCGGGCTGATGGTCAGCCGGTCGCAACCGGCCAGTGCCTCGATCTGTCCGACATTGCGGAAGCTCGCGCCCATCACTACTGTCTTGTATCCGTGAGCCTTGTAGTAGTCGTAGATGCGGCTGACCGACTGCACGCCCGGATCTTCCGCGCCTTGGTAATCACGGCCTTCGTGCTTCTTGTGCCAGTCGTAGATACGGCCAACGAACGGTGAAATCAGGAACACATCGGCCTCGGCGCATGCCACGGCCTGGGTGAAGGAGAACAGCAGGGTAAGGTTGGTCTGGATGCCGGCTTTCTCCAGCTGTTCGGCTGCGCGGATGCCTTCCCAGGTCGAAGCGATCTTGATCAGAACGCGCTCGCGGCTGATGCCAGCCTGCTCGTAAAGGCCGATCAGGCGCTCACCGCGCTGGACCATGGCTTGAGTGTCGAACGACAATCGCGCATCGACCTCGGTGGAGATGCGCCCGGGGATCAGTTCCAGAATCTGCTTGCCTACAGCGACGGCGAACAGGTCGCACGCCAGACCGATGTCGCCGTGGCACTGCTTCATCGCGTTTGCCAGGTCATCGGCATAACGCGGCATGGCCGCTGCCTTGAGCAGCAGTGAAGGATTGGTGGTGGCGTCCACCGGTTTCAGGCGAGCAATGGCGTCGATGTCGCCTGTATCGGCGACGACAGTGGTGAACTGCTTGAGTTGTTCCAGCTTGGAAGTCATGTAAGAGGGGCTCCGTCCTGTGAGTGGCATGACCTTACCCGAGCCAGTCAGCCCGCTCAACGAGCGGGTGGACCCGGATGCGCCTGGCCTTTGATCGAAATGCCGGGGTTGCGTTCCTTGCGTGCGGAGCCTTCAGTGCCCTTCGAGCAGCGCCACCGCCTGATCGAGCAGCGCAAGGGGGTCGCTCGTCTTGTGGATGTCCACCGAAAGCAACTGGCGGAAGCGCCGCGCGCCGGGAAAGCCCTGGCCCAAACCGAGCACATGACGGGTGATGTGATGCATCGCGCCACCGTCGCTCAAGTGGCGCTCAATGTAGGGTCGCATATTGCGTAGTGCCTGTGCCCGGCTGATCACCGGCGCTTCGCTTCCGAACAGCTCCCGATCGACGCGGGCCAGCAGATAGGGGTTGTGGTAGGCCTCGCGCCCTAGCATGACGCCATCGAAGGTTTGCAGGTGCGCGCGGCACTCGTCCAGCGTCTTGATGCCGCCGTTCAGGATGATCTCGAGGTCCGGGAAGTCCTTCTTCAGCTGCGCGGCGATGTCGTAACGCAATGGCGGCACCTCACGGTTCTGCTTCGGTGACAGCCCTTCGAGGATGGCGATGCGCGCGTGCACGGTGAAGCTGCGGCATCCGGCGTCGCGTACCTGACCGACAAAATCGCACAGCTCGGCATAGCTGTCGCGTCCATTGATACCGATGCGATGCTTGACGGTGACCTCGATATCCACTGCATCGCGCATTGCCTTTACGCAATCGGCCACCAGTGACGGGTGGCCCATCAGGCAAGCGCCGATCATGTTGTTCTGCACCCGATCACTGGGGCAGCCAACGTTGAGGTTCACCTCGTCATAACCCGCGGCTTCGGCGAGCTTGGCGCACTCGGCCAGCTCCGCCGGCACACTGCCTCCCAGCTGCAGTGCCAGTGGGTGCTCAGTCTCGTCATACCGCAGAAACCGCTGCGCATCGCCATGCAGCAGCGCGCCGGTGGTGACCATCTCGGTGTAGAGCAACGCGTGTTGCGAAAGCTGGCGAAGGAAGTACCTACAGTGCCTATCAGTCCAATCCATCATCGGCGCGACGGAGAACTTTCTACTTGCAACAGACTGATTCGAATGAGGACTTTGCACTATCGGGCCGGATAACTTGGAGAGTCGGTGCAGGCGCACACGAGCGGTAAATGGGGGCGGCATTATACAGGATGCTGCCCATGGGCCAGCCCGGCTTGCAAGCCTGTCGTCCGGTCGGGATCAGCGGCGGCTGCCTTTTCCGAGTGCCCGTCTTGCGGTCCGCTAAAAACCGTGCGGTCACCGAACGACGGGGTGTCGTTCGTTGGTCGAATCTCCTATGCTCGAACGAAGCGATAGTCTTGACGAAGATCAAGCCTGAGCATGCATGTGCGTGGCAGGAATCGCCGCCGGCGTCGTTGACGATGGACCGGCCGACTATAAGAACAATGCGAGTGCTTGGTGATGGAACGACTGCTGAACGAAAAAAGCAGGATCTTCGAGCATGCCGATCCGCATGCCGTTTCGGACTACGTCAATCAGCACGTGGGGGCGCACTGCATTCGTCTGCCGCGCACGGGCAGCCAGCAGGCGAGCCTGAGCCACTGCAAGTTCGGCAAACTCGACCTCTGCCAGATCAGCTATGGCGGCAGCGTTCATGTCACCTCACCGGCGCTGGAAACCATTTATCACCTGCAGCTGCTGCAGCGCGGTCATTGCCTGTGGCGCGGCCGGGGGCAGGAGCACTATTTCACGCCCGGCGAGCTGCTGCTGATCAATCCGGACGACCCGGTCGACCTGACCTATTCGGAAGACTGCGAGAAACTCATCGTCAAACTGCCGGCCTCCTTTCTGGAGAAGGCCTGTAGCGAAAACCAGTGGCAGGCTCCGGCGGAGGGGATTCGCTTCGGCAGCAACCGCCACGCGCTCAGCGAACTCGATGGGTTTGGCAGCCTGCTTGGATTGATCTGCCAGGAGGCGGGGTCCGAGCAGAGCATTCCGCAGATTCAGGAGCAGTACAGCCGGATCATCGCCAGCAAGCTGCTCTGCAGCCTGGCCAGCAACATCCGCCGCGATCCGTTTGGCGACAGTTGCCCGTCCTTCGGGCGGATTGCCGACTATATAGATGAGCATCTGAAGCGTGACATTTCTGTCGAACAGCTGGCCGAGCTGGCCAACATGAGCCTGCGCTCGCTCTATCTGCTGTTCGAGCGCAAGGTCAACACCACGCCGAAGTCGTACATCCGTTAGCGCAAGCTGGAGCAGATCCATGGCCGGCTGAGCGATCCTTCGGCCAAGGTGCGCAACATCACCGAGATCGCCATGGACTATGGCTTCATGCATCTGGGGCGCTTCTCGGAAAGCTACAAGAGCACCTTCGGCGAGCTGCCTTCGGATACGTTGCGCCGCCATCACTGAGTCCCCTTGAGTCGCTGCCGGTCCGACGGAAGCGGCTCTTTTTTCCTTTCTTGCCACTGCGCATTCGCTGCTCGTCACCCCCCGCGTGACGCGTGGGCGGCGTCCTGCGTGCCTGCGTCAATCTGTCCGCTTGCGCTTTGCAGAAAACGGATAGAGGTACTGCAGAAAACGGATATTGATGCCGTCTCCCGCGCCGTAGCCTGAATCGCCCCAGGTTTTCTAGACACTCTCCAGGCTCTGGAAATAGCGCTTTTCAAACTCTACCGGCGACAGCTGATTGTTGAAACCGTGCCGGCGTTTCTATGACTCGCAGGAAGATGGCAGCAAGCTTGCGGGAGAGATTGATAATCGGACGTTCTATTCGCTGCTATCTGCCAGGCACGGCGGCCACACATTCTATGTCGGCTACCAGGCAATGTTCGGGACAGCGCTTTTCCTCGGGTCTTCGCCAACGTAACGCCGCTCGGCAACGAGGTGCCAACCTACGAGTTCGCCGAAAAGGATGAGCGTTCCTGGCAGGCGCGGTACGAATACGATTTCGCCGCGGTCGGCGTTCCGGGCCTGGTCGCAACGGTGCGCTATATCTCGAGCGATAACGTCGATACGGATCGGGGCTTCGAGGGTACCGCTCATGAACGCGACCTGGACGTCAGCTATACGATTCAAAGCGGTCCGTTGAAGAACGTCGGCATTCGTATCCGCAATGTTGCAGCACGCTCTAACTACCGCAGTGACATTGATGAGAACCGGTTAATCCTCAGCTATACATTGGCGCTGTTCTGAATAGCAGATCGCCACCGTGGCACATAGGAGGGGCAGCCAGCCAAATCTGGCCTAAGTGGAAATAAACGGTTGACGTTGATTTTCAGGCTCCTATAATGCGCACCACTTCCGGCGCAGTCCTTAAGCAAAACCTCTTGTAAATCAAAAGGTTAGCGAAATAAAAGGGTTGCACGGATGGCTGATTCGAGTAGAATGCGCCGGGCTGGCAGGGTGGTGGTTGAATCCTGTTGGCGGCTTCGGTCGGGTTGATCGGAAGCGGTTGAAAGAGGTGGTTGACAGCGGATTTGAACGCTGTATGATTCGCCTCCCGCTGATGAGAGACGCAAGTTGATCTGAAGCGCAAGCGGTTGAGAAGAAAGAAAAACTTCTTCAAAAACAGCTTGACAGGTAACAAGGCTGCTGTAAAATGCGCGGCCTCGGTTGAGGCGAAAGACTTGATCGAAACGCTCTTTAACAACTGAATCAAGCAATTCGTGTGGGTGCTTGTGAATGTAAGACTGATGGTCAGATAGATTATCAGCATCACAAAGCAACACTCGTTTATTCGAGAGTT
>NZ_JACXXG010000052.1 GCF_014764705.1 Stutzerimonas kunmingensis | reverse complement strand
CTGGAAAGGCGTGTTCGCTCGGTCATGAGACGATTGCAATTACGCCCTCAAAGAATCCGTTCTTATTTCCGGCATCCACGTATCGCCTACGCAGCATGATTTGGTGTATTTGATTGCCGGGTTAATAGGTGGTCAGCACGCGCAGCTTGGCGGTCGAGCCCAGCTCCAGCTTGCTGCCTTCGTTGATGTCGAACGGCTGGTTGGTGTTGTCGGTCTGCACCCGCACCTGGAAGCCTTCCTCGCCGCGCTCGAACAGCGTGAAGCTGTAACGCACGGCGGCGGTCTTCTCCGGGGACAGCATGCGATCGCCGAACAGCCCTACCGATTCAGCGAAAGCGGGATCGGCCAGGCGCACCAGGTACTCGCTGATCTGTGCCTGCAGATCACCCTGCAGCGGCGTGCTTGCGGTGAGGTCCAGGCGATCCAGGTCATACAGGGGCAAGCCGAGCAGTCCTGCCAGGCGCATGCGCGCGACGGTGATGCCCTTGGTGGCGTCCACCTGCCGGATCGCCGAGTCGCGACTCGGGCTTTGTCCAAGGACGCGCTGGCCCAGCGCTGCGTCGCGCAGGCCGGCATCGATGATGCCGCCGTTGGCCAGCAGGCGGATGTGACTGTCGGTCAGCGTTGCCATTTCCTCGCGGCCGGCACCCAGGTAGTACGACGGACGCCGCTGTGCGATCAGCAGCGACAGCACCTGACGCAGCGCCAGACCGCGCGCCTGCGCATCGACTTCGTCGGCGCTACGTGGATCGAGCAGGCGATTGACTTCACGGAAGTCGGCGCCGAACCACAGCCGCAAGCCATCGGCGATGCCATGCACCTCACCGTGCCCGGGCGCCGCCGAGAGCGGCACGCTGTTGAGGTAGTCGCGCACGATGCGCTGACGGGTGGCCAGGGTTTGCGGACCCTCGCGATAGGTACGCACGCTGGCGGAGATCATCTGCCGGATCTTTTCCTGCGGATCGCCGGTGCGGCCTTCGGGCGAATGCCGATACTTCTCGACCTGGGTGGCCAGGGTGCTGCCGCCGGCGGCCTGGCCGCTGAGGCCAAGGCGCTTCTCCAGCTGGCTGATCGCCGCCTTGGTGAAGCGCGGCCAGTCCACCGCCGGGTTGGCGTGGGGGCGGCTGGCGTCCAGCAGGCCACGGTCCTCGATGAACAACAGGCTCATCACCACCAGCGGTGGGATGTCCTCGAAGCGCTCGTAATACTGGCGTGGATAGCTGTTGGTGTAGATCGGCACGCCGCGGCAGTCGTTGATGGTCAACCCGGCCTGGGAGTCCTCGGGGTAGGGCGGAAAGAATCCGCGGTGGGTGTAATCCAGCAGTGCCCGCGAGAAGCGTGCCTGCTCCTCGATCCTGAAGTTGCGCTGTGACAGCTGTTGAATGAAGCGCGGCAGATCGACGTAGCCCAGGCGGCGGTCGAACGGGCCGTCTTCTGGGAACTGAATGCGTGGGCTCGGCCCGGGTTTGACCACGTAATCCAGATCGGCCGCATAGCGGCTTAACCAGTGCGATTGCCACCGGGCGCTGTCCAGCTCCTGCCAACCGAGATAGCCACCGCCTGCCAGCAGCGAAATGCCGACGAGCAGCGTCAATCGGCGTGCCGTCTTGCGACGGCCTTTAGCTGATGTGCGGGATGATTTCGGGGAAGGGGCGCGCTTGTTACGCCCATCCTGGGATGTATTGTCGGACCGCCATACTGCGCCCATGTGTGCCTGGCTTCCTAGCAGTGCTCTACGGCAAGCATAGTTCGCCCGCACGGCTTAAGCGATGGCGGTTTGACGAACGGAGCGGCTCAAGCACGAGCCTTGAAGCGGAGGCGGTGAGGCGCTTGGTGAGTTGCTCGTCGTAGCTGTGGACCGCTACTGTGAGACGTGCATCGTTCGGGGCTTGGGAGTAGTAATGAAGGGTAATAACGATTGGATACGGCGCCCTGACGAGCCTGGCCCCCTTGAGCGGCTTGAGGCCTACTTCAGTGGCTACGGTTACGCTCCCCACAGGCATGACACTTATGCGATCGGCTGTACGCTCGCCGGCGTGCACCGTTTCAACTACCGCAAGAGCGCCCGCTACAGTCTCCCTGGAAATACCTTCGTGGTGTATCCCGACGAGTTGCACGACGGCGAGGCGGGGAGCGAGGCGGGTTTTCGGTACCGGATAATCTATATCCAGCCTGCGATGCTGCAGGGGCCGCTCGGTGGGCAGCCATTGCCTTTCATCAATGACGGGATATCCCGTGATCCACGCTTGCGGCGTGTCGTCTGGGCGCTGCTGTCTTGCCTGGACAACCCGATAGAAGAGTTGGAGCAGCAGGATGCGCTGTTTGACCTGGCCCAGGTCATGTCCGTCGTAGCCGGGAAAAGAGTCAATCGACGACGAGCCGACTTCCGCGCCGCCGAACTGGCTCGGGAGTACATGCACCATCATCTGGATGGAGCTCTCAGCCTTGACGAACTCGAGCGGGTTTCCGGCCGGGATCGCTGGAACCTGTCGCGCGATTTTCGCGCCCTGTATGGCACCAGCCCATACCGTTACCTGACGTTACGTCGCCTAGATCATGTTCGGCGGTTGCTTTCGAACGGGATATCAGTGGCCGACGCCGCACTCGTTTCGGGGTTTAACGACCAGAGCCACATGAGTCGCCACTTCAAACAAGCCTATGGACTTACCCCTGCACACTGGGCACGGCTGATGCGGCTGAGCTGAAGTCAGCGCGCGGTTGCACGATCGTACAAGAATCCTTCGGCGGCACTACTCACACTTCGCAGGGCATGTCATCGCGCAGCTCGGAGTGGAGTAATTGTCAGAAATAGTAGAGAGCGCGGACCCGGCGGCGCCGCTCGTAACCGGCAGCGCTTTGAAACAGGCCCTTCCGGCGGCATTGTCGGTCATGCCGGTTGCCATGCTGTTCGGCGTGCTTGCCGCACGGTCCGGCTGGTCGGTACTGGATGTTTTGCTGCTCGGCTTGCTAGGTTTCACTGGCAGCGGGCAGTTTGCAGCATTGCCGCTGTCCGAAAGTGGCACGGGGTTCTTTACGCTGCTGCTTGTAGCTGCATCGATCAATTGTCGTTACCTGCCGATGGCGATCTCGACTATACGACGGATGCCTCGATCTGCATTCGCGCGCGCCTGCAGTGCGCACATGCTAGGCGACGAAGCCTATGCCTGTGAACGGGACGACGAGCCGATCGACCGGATGCTGCAGATACGCAGCGCGATATTTCTAACCTGGGTACTGGCAGGAGCCTTTGGCGCTGTGATCGGTGGGGTCCTGCCTGAAGATTGGCTCAGCAAGGATTTCAACCTCGGATTTCCGGCGAGCGCTGTGTTGTTTTACCTCGCCTTGTCGCAGCTGAAGGCACGGCGAGCGCACATTCGGCGCCATCAGGTCGCCGGGGCAGTTCTGATCTGTCTTTGTGCCGCAGCTTCCCTCGGCCTGATCCTGACGCTTGGTCCTGTGTACTTCTGGATTCCCGGCGTATTGCTCGTAGCCTTGCTATTGAACGGAGTCCGAACATGAACGAGGCGGTCCTGATTGCCACCGCCGCGCTGCTGATCACCAGCTTGTTGGTCAGAGTCGTGCCAGTATTCGTCAGCATGCCGCTCGGCGCGGGCGGTCTACGCATCGTCGGGCAGATCCTGCCGACCGCGGTGTTCATCAATCTCGCAGTCTACGTCGCATACAGCGAAATCAGCGCTGCACCGGCTGCTGCTGCGACGTCACTATTGGGTGTCGCTCTGCTCGCCACCAGCGGCCGAGTCGGTCTGGTTGGCAGCATGCTGTTCGGTGCAGCGCTCTACTACACAGCGGCAGCCCTCATCGGCTGATCGAGTCAGAACCAACGATCGTTACGCTTACGGCCGCGGGTCAGCATTGGCAGGATCAGGCCCACCAGCAGGCCGGCCCCGGCGATACTGCCGCCATAGACCATGTACTGCATGAGCACTTGCTTGTTCTCGTCGCCCAGTCGCGCCTGGGTTGTACGCAGTTCCGACTGTGCTTCGGTCAGCTCCGCCTCGAGGGCGATGCGGCGGGCGTCGAGTTCGTCGATCAGGGCTTTGCGCGAGTCCAGGGTTTCCTGCATGCCCTGCACGCGGACCTGCCAGCTTTCGTCGATGGTCTTGAGTTCCTCGCTCAGTTCAGCGACTTGCTGTTCGAGCTGCGGAAGACGCTCGGCCTGGCCGGGGACATCTTGCAGTTCCTTGCTGGGAATCCAGACGTTGCTGCCGGACTCCGAGCGTACCTGGCTGTAATCGCCCTGGGTGCTGATCAGCTCGACCTTCTGCCCCGAGGTCAGCGTGCCGACGATGCGATAGCCATCCGTGGGGCCGCTGCGCACGTAAGTGTTCAGGCTGTCGCTGACCCAGCGCGCGTTATCGGACGATTCCTGGGCATCCACAGGCCCTGCAATGAGCAGGGCACCGAACAGACTGGCGCCGATGACTTGGCGCGGCTGGGAAAAGCTGAACCGGGAGAGCAAGGCAAAAAGATGAAGAGATATGGACATGAAAAGTTCGCGTTATTGGAAGAATAGGACCCAAGCGTGGGGTGGTGAGGTCGACTGCATCTGGCACGCGAGACTCTGGGCCAGCCGCAGAGAAAAGCACCGCTTTTAGTGGCCGGACGCGGTGGCAGCCACAGATCGGAGCCTGACGTGCAAACGGCAAGAAAATGAAGATGCTCCGCGGGTGCATCAGCTGACTGACCGTCCTCCCTGGCGAAAGTTCAGGCGGTTTTTGTCGGGCTGACAATGCTGGCGATGAGGGGCGGCGAGCTCGGCAACTGCAGTCGATGCCAGCCGCAAGCGGCTAAAACCGCGGGGTGGGGCGGTGCGAGACCGAGCCGGTCTCTATGCCGGCATGGCTATGAGAGCTTCGGTGCGGCGGGCCTGCTCCAGCGTGACCCCTGTTCGCTGATGCAGGCCCACCGTCAGTTTATTTCGATTGCTCTTGAGCGAGACCGAGCTGCTTCTGCCGTGCGCGCCGGGCCATCATGTTCAGCATCTCGACCCCGGCGGAGAACGCCATGGCGGCATACACGTAGCCCTTTGGTACGTGGGCGCCGAAGCCTTCCGCGATGAGGGTCATGCCGATCATCAGCAGGAAGCCGAGCGCGAGCATCACGACGGTCGGGTTCTCGTTGATGAATTTGGCCAACGGGTTCGCCGCCAGGAGCATCACGGTTACCGCGACGACCACGGCAATGACCATGATCGCAACATGATCGGTCATACCCACCGCAGTGATGATGCTGTCCACCGAGAACACCAGGTCGAGCAGCAATATCTGCGCAATCGCGGCGCTGAACCCCATCGTGACGGCATTGTCGAGCTGCTTGCCTTCGAACATGTCGCCGCCGGGTGTCGGGTCGACACTGTGGTGAATCTCCTTGGTGGCCTTCCAGAGCAGGAACAGGCCACCGGCGATCAGAATCATGTCCTTCCAGGAAAACGCGTTGCCGAACAGTTCGATGACCGGCTCGGTGAGCTGAACGATCCACGCCACCGTGCCGAGCAGGCCTAGTCTCAGGACCAGCGCCAGGCTGATGCCGATGCGCCTCGCGCGCTCACGCTGATGCTCCGGAAGCTTGTTCGTCAGAATCGAAATGAAGATCAGGTTGTCGATGCCGAGCACCACCTCCATGGCGATCAAGGTTGCCAGGGCAACCCAGGTGGTGGGTTCGGAGAAGAGCTGGATAAGCGATTCCATATGGATCTCTAGCGTGAGTGATGACGATCCCGCGTCTGGCGGGTGCGCGAGCATAGCTGGAAGGCAATCCGTAACAGAGCCCGCATTTTGGACCGCTTTGTATCAAATCGATTCAGTGCTCGACGGCGACCGCCGCGCGTGCGGTGCCCATCTGGGCAGAGCAGGGTCCTGGCGGAAATGATGCACCTGGGGCGCCACAGTTCGGCGAGCCAGGCCGCTTGATTTCGTGCAACCGCCTGGGCAGCTGCAAGTGCAAAGCCCGGCGGTTTCTGCTTTTATGACCTGCAGCACGCTGCGGGATTACCGCCCGCCCATTCATCACGATGCATAGTGGAAATAGCTCTGGAAAATCTGACCCGAGAGGAGCTGGAGGCTGAGGTGGCGCGCCTGCGCACGGTTCTGGACCGGGCTGGAATCGATCCGGATCCGGCCCTATCTCAAGTTCACCGTGATAGTCAGCCCGCCCGCGAGCAGCATCGTCAGCGCCCGACACCCGCACAGTTGGGTGCCTCCAAACATCTCCCCGAAACGCTGAAAGCCAGCCTTCTGGCACTGGCTGGCAGCGAGGCACGACAGCGCGCGATATTCGAGAGCGCGATCGACTTCGCCATCATCCTGACCGACACCGCAGGCATCATCACAGACTGGAATGCCGGCGCCGAGCAGGTGATGGGCTGGACCGCAGACGAGATGCGTGGGCAGAGCGCGGAGCGCTTCTTCACGCCGGCCGATCGTGCCTGCGACTGGCTCGGCGAAGAGATGCAGAGCGCGCTACGTGAGGGCCGCGCTCTGGACGAGCGATGGCACTTGCGCAAGGACGGTCAGCAGTTCTGGGCTGCGGGCGAACTCTCGCCGATCCATGACGAAAACGGTGCACACCTCGGCTTCATGAAAATCCTGCGTGACCGCACCAGCGAGCACCTTGCGGGCCTCGCCATGGAAGACACCCAGGTGCGTTATCGGCTGGCCGCGAAGGCGACCAACGATGCGGTCTGGGACTGGGATCTGATCAGCAATCACGTGCTGTGGAACGATGCGCTGGAACATGCGTACGGCCATCCGCTGGCAAACGTCGACAGCTCCGGTGACTGGTGGCTGGCGCATATCCATCCGGATGACCGTGCACGTATTCACCGGTCGATCCACGCGGTCATCGATGGCAGCGAGGTGACCTGGACCGACGAGTATCGCTTTCGCCGTCTGGATGGCTCCTATGCAGATATCCTCGACCGCGGTCATGTGATTCGTGACGTTCACGGCCAGGCCGTGCGGATGATTGGCGCGATGCTCGACCTGACGCGCATGCGCGCTGCCGAGGCGGCCTTGCGCCAGAGTGAGGAACGCTTCAGCACCATTCTGGAGACCATCGAGGCGGCATTCGCCATCGTTCAGGTCAAGTTCGACGCCGACGACAATCCCGTGGATTACTGCTTCCTCGAGGCCAATCCTGCGTTCGAGCGCCAGGCCGGCGTAGACCTGCGCGGTAAATGGGTCACCGAGTTCGCGCCGGATCTCGAGCAATTCTGGTTCGAAATTTACGGCCACGTCGCCAAGACCGGTGAGCCTACCAACTTCGAGAATTATGCCGAGGCGTTCGAACGCTGGTTCGACGTTCGCGCCGTCCGCGTCGGCGATCCCGCCGAGCGGCGAATCGCCATCCTCTTCAACGACGTAACCGAACGCAGAAACGCCGAAGAACGCCTGCGCATCAGCGAAGCTCTTGCGCGGGAGAATGTTCAGCGCGTCCAGCTGGCGCTCGAGGCGGGCGCGATCATCGGTACCTGGAACTGGCATCTGCCAACCGACCGCTTCACCGTGGATGAGGGGTTTGCGAACGCCTTCGGCCTCGATCCCACCCTTGCTCGTGACGGGCTTAGCCTCGAGCAGATCATAGCAACGGTGCACCCTGAGGACCGGGACGGACTGATCGCAGCGATCGAAGAGATCATCGCCCGCGGTGGTGCCTATGCGCACCAGTACCGTGTGCGCCGCGCTGATGGAAGGTTCTACTGGCTTGAGGCCAACGGGCGCGTCGATCATGCCGAGGACGGAACGCCGTTGAGCTTTCCCGGCGTCTTGATCGACGTCGAGGACCGGCGCTCCATCGAGGCGGAGCGGGATCGCGCCACCGCTGCGCTGCGCGCACTCAACGACACGCTGGAGCAGCGCGTGGCCGAGCGGACGGCAGAGCTGATCCAGGCCGAGGAGAAGCTGCGTCAGTCGCAGAAGATGGAAGCGGTCGGCCAGCTGACTGGCGGTCTTGCCCATGACTTCAACAACCTGCTGGCCGGTATCAGCGGCGCGCTGGAATTGATGAATCTGCGGATTTCCCAGGGGCGACTGGACGATATCGACAAGTACATGTCGGCTGCACAGGGCGCCGCCAGGCGTGCCGCGGCGCTGACTCATCGGCTGCTCGCCTTTTCCCGCCGGCAGACTCTCGACCCGCGGCCGGTGGACGTCAACATGCTGATGGAGGGCATGACCGAGCTGATCCAGCGCACGGTGGGGCCGAGCATCCTCCTCGAAACCATCAGCGCGCCCGACCTCTGGGCGGCGTCGGTCGATGCCAGTCAGCTGGAGAACGCGATTCTCAATCTCTGCATCAACTCGCGCGACGCGATGCCCGACGGCGGTCGGATCACCATCGAGACCGCCAACCGCGTGCTCGACCCGGAGATGGCGCAGGCCTATGACCTGCCCGCCGGCGACTATCTGTCGCTGTCCGTCACCGACACAGGGACCGGCATGACGCCCAGCGTAATTGCAAAAGCGTTCGACCCGTTCTTCACCACCAAACCGATTGGCGAAGGCACCGGGCTGGGGCTTTCGATGATCTACGGATTCGCCAAACAGTCCGGCGGGCAGGTGCGCATCGATTCCGCGGTCGGTCGCGGAACCTCGATGTGCATCTACCTGCCGCGCTACCACGGCAATGCCGGGACCGGCACCTTGGCGCAAAGCAACTCCGCGACAGCGCTTGCGGGCGCCTGCGGCACGATTCTGATCGTCGACGACGAGCCGACTGTGCGCCTGCTGCTGATGGATGTGCTGGGCGATCTCGGCTACACACTGATCGAAGCGTCGGACAGCGTGGCCGGGCTGAAGCTGCTGCAGTCGGATGTGAGCATCGACCTGCTGATCACCGATGTCGGCTTGCCCGGTGGGATGAACGGCCGGCAGATGGCCGATGCCGGTCGCCAGGTGCGCCCCGGCCTGAAGACGCTGTTCATCACTGGTTATGCCGAGAGCGCCGCGTTGGGCAACAGCTCGCTCGGCGCTGGCATGCAGGTGCTGACCAAGCCTTTCGCGATAGATGTCCTCGCTGCCCGGGTGCTCGAGATGATGAAAGGCTAGGTCAGGCTTCGAGCGTTCTATTTCGGCCGTCCAGTTGAAGAATCGAAGCAATGCGCCTAGCCTCTCGCTCTGCTTTCAGGGCCGCCGATTCCGGCGGTTCTCACTCTTCGGATCCGTCAGTGTGGGTCGAATGAAATCACTGCTGCACCCAGGCAGGGTTGTCTCGCTCGTTTTTCTCTTCGCCATTCTCTGCGGTACAGCGTTGCTGTCATTGCCCGCTGCCCAAGCCCAGGGTGAGTCGGCGCCGTGGATCACTGCCTTCTTTACCGCCGTGTCAGCGGTCAGCGTCACCGGGCTAGTGGTAGTCGACACCGGCACCTATTGGTCCACTTTCGGCCAGGTGGTGATCATGCTGCTGTTCCAGCTCGGTGGCTTCGGCATGATGACCCTGGCAACCCTGCTCGGGTTGCTGGTCAACCGCTCGTTTCACTTGCGAACCAAGCTGATCGCTCAGGCCGAATCCCACGTGCTGGGGCTGGGTGACATCACCAGCGTGGCGAAGCTCGTTCTGGTGGTGACGCTGGTGATAGAGCTGGCGGTGATGCTGCTGCTCACCCTGCGCTTGCATCTGACATACGGCCTCGCCTGGGGCGATGCAGCCTGGAGCGGGCTGTTCCACGCGGTGTCGGCGTTCAACAACGCCGGGTTCTCGATTCACGGCGACGGCCTGGTCCGCTATGCCACCGATGCGCTGATCCTGACCCCGGTGATGAGCGCCATCGTGATCGGCGGGATTGGCTTTCCGGTGCTCTACGATCTGCGCAGCAAGTGGGCCGATCCCCGGCATTGGTCGCTGCATACCAAGCTGACGCTGTCCGGGACCGCGGTGCTGCTGGGGGGCGGCTTCCTGGCCGTACTGCTGTTCGAGTGGTCCAACCCGGGCACGCTCGGCCCGATGGCCTGGGTGGACAAGATGCTCTCGGCGGCCTTCGTTTCCGTCTCGGCGCGTACAGCCGGCTTCAATGCCATCGACATCGGCGCGCTGACCCACGAGAGCTGGGCGCTGCACTATTTTCTGATGTTCATCGGCGGCGGCAGTGCGGGGACCGCGGGCGGGGTCAAGGTCGGCACCGTGGCCATCCTGGCGCTGATGGTGATCGCCGAGATTCGCGGCCGGCCCGACGTCGAGGCCTTCGGTCGGCGGGTCGGCAGTTCCGTGCAGCGCCAGGCCATCACCGTGCTGGTGCTAGGCAGCGCCCTGGTGGTGCTGGGTACGCTGGTCATCCTGCGCGACACCGATATCCCGACCGATCAGGTCATCTTCGAAGTCATTTCAGCGTTCGGCACGGTCGGCCTGTCTACCGGCATTACCGCGGACCTGCCGGAAACCAGTCAGCTGATCTTGACGCTGCTGATGTATGTCGGTCGGGTCGGCACCATCACGCTGGCCGCGTCACTCGCACTGGGCGAGCACCGCATGCCATACCGCTATCCGGAGGAACACCCAATTGTTGGCTAAATTGTTGTTTTCAGAGCAGTTTTCTTTCTCTAAAGGCGACAGCGTGGTGGTCATCGGGCTGGGGCGGTTCGGCAGCTCGGTGGCGCGCTCATTGACGCGTCTGGGCCATGACGTGATGGGCATCGATCAGGCGGCGGAGCCGGTGCAAACCTGGGCCGACCTGCTGACCCATGCGGTGCAGGCCGATTCCACCAATGTCATGGCGCTGCGGCAGCTCGGCGTCGCCGACTTTCCCCACGCGATCGTCGGCATCGGCTCCGACATGGCGGCAAGCCTGATGACCATCATGGCGCTGACCGAGCTGGGCATCAAAGACATCTGGGTCAAGGCGCTGACCGCCGAGCACGGACAGATCGCGACGCGGATCGGCGCGCACCATGTGGTCTACCCCGAGGCGGACATGGGCGAGCGGGTCGCCCATCTGATCTCCGGACGGATGATGGATTTCATCGAGTTCGACGACGGCTTCGCCATTGCCAAGATCCATGCCCCGGAACGCGTTCATAACGCGACGCTCGCCGCCGCCGGGGTTCGCGAGAAGTTCGGCGTAACCGTCGTGGGCCTCAAGCGCGCCAATGAGGATTTTCAGCATGCGACGCCCAGCACCCAGGTGCTGCCGGGCGATCTGCTGATCGTCTCGGGGCCGACCCATGACATCCAGCGTTTCGCTGGCCAAGGGCGCAAGGGAGGCTGAGGCCTGGGTCGATGCTCCGTTAGTGCGGCAGCCGAGAGGCGACTACGCTTTTCGGGCGGTCGAGCCTGCGGTTCAGTGATCGATAGCCTGGGCTCGCTGCTTCCTTCGTTGAATTAGAGGACGCCGAACGTGAATTCATTAACTGGGGGCTGCCTGTGCGGCAACCTGCGGATCGTGACGGCGGGGCAGCCCTATCGGGTCGGGATCTGCCACTGCCTGGACTGCCGCAAGCATCATGGTGCTTTGTTCTACGCAGCTGCGGTGTTCCCGCAGGATGCGGTAACCGTCGAGGGCGAGACGGCCGAATATGCCGGACGGCATTTCTGCCCGAGCTGTGGCTCGTCGGTTTTTTCCCGCCTCGCCGATGAACTCGAGGTGCATCTCGGCGCCCTGGATGCACCCGACCAACTGACGCCGACCTACGAATGCTGGACCGTGCGTCGCGAAGGCTGGCTGCCGCCGTTTCCGCTCATCCGGCGCTACCAGCATGATCGCGACGACTCCAGCCGCTTCGAATGAGCGTCATTGGCCGCTGGCGATCAGCGGCTGCTCGGTCTTCTGCGTGTTCGGCAGCACTCGAATCGCGATGAATTTCGAAGTCGGCGTGTGGCTGCGCTCGCCAAAGCTCTCCAGCGGCACCAGCGGGTTGGTTTCCGGGTAGTAGGCGGCGGCTTGGCCGGGCGGGGTGTCGTAGGCGAGCAGGGTGAAACCGCGCACGCGGCGTTCGATGCCGTCGTCCCACAGCGAGAGCAGATCGACCTGCTGGCCGGCTTCCAGGCCCAGTCGCTGGATGTCGGCGGGATTGACGAACACCACATCGCGCATGCCTTTTACCCCACGATAGCGATCATCCAGACCATAGAGCGTGGTGTTGTACTGATCGTGGGAGCGCAACGTCTGCAGGATCAGGTCGGCCTCCACGCCGCCGTGGCGGGCCTGCTCGGGTAGCAGATCGGCCGGCAACGGGTGCGCCTTGAGCTCGGCGCGACCGCTGGCGGTGCTCCATTCGCGCCGGGCAGCGGCATTGCCCAGGTAGAAGCCGCCAGGGCGATGCAGGCGGTGGTCGAAGCCGGTGAAACCGGGAATGGTCGCCGCAATCAGCTCGCGGATACGGGCGTAGTCCTCCACCAGCCAGAGCCAGTCCACCGGGCGCTTGCCCAGCGTGGCGGCGGCGATGCCGGCGACGATGGCCGGCTCCGAGCGCATCTCGGCGGACGCGGGCTCGAGCTGGCCGCGGGAGGCGTGGATCATGCTGAACGAGTCTTCTACGGTGACCGCCTGCGGGCCGCAGGCCTGGCGGTCGATGTCGGTGCGGCCGAGGCACGGCAGGATCAGCGCGTCGCGGCCCATGGTCAGGTGACTGCGGTTGAGCTTGGTGCTGATCTGTACGGTCAGTTCGCAGTTGCGCAGCGCCTGCTGGGTGCGCGGGGTGTCCGGCGTGGCCTGGGCGAAGTTGCCGCCGAGACCGATGAACACCTTGACCTGCCCGGCGAGCATGGCCTGGATGCATTCCACGGTGTTGTATCCGGGCTGGCGCGGCATCGGCAGGTCGAACTGGCGCTGCAGTGCATCGAGCAGCGCAAGCGGCGGCCGCTCATTGATGCCCATGGTGCGGTCGCCCTGCACGTTGCTGTGGCCGCGCACCGGGCAGGCGCCAGCGCCGGGTTTGCCGAGGTTGCCGCGCAACAGCAGTAGGTTGGCGATTTCCTGGATGGTCGCCACCGAGTGACGGTGCTGAGTGATGCCCATCGCCCAGCAGACGATGGCCCTTTCCGCGTTGCGGTAGATCGTGGCGGCGTGGCGAATGGTTTCGCGATCGAGCCCCGACTGCTGCTCGATCAGCGCCCAGGGCGTGGCGTCGACCTCGGCCAGATAGGCGTCCAGCCCGTGGCTGTGCTCAGCCAGAAACGCGTGATCGAACACCGCCGGCGCGCCGCTGGCCTGGGCTTCCTGCTCCCATTGCAGCAGGTACTTGGCGATGCCGCGCAGCACCGCCAGATCGCCACCGAGATTGGGCCGCAAGTAGGCGCTGTGAGTCGGCGCGTCCTGGTTGGCGAGCATCTCGATGGGCTTCTGCGGGTGCTGGAAGCGTTCCAGCCCGCGCTCGCGCAATGGATTGAAGCAGACCACCTGAGCGCCGCGCTCCACAGCCTGCCGCAATGGTTCGAGCATGCGCGGATGGTTGGTGCCGGGGTTCTGCCCGAGGACGAAGATCGCATCGGCGTGATCGAAATCCTCCAGCGTCACCGTGCCCTTGCCGACGCCGATGGATTCGGTCAGGGCGACGCCGCTGGCCTCGTGGCACATGTTCGAGCAGTCGGGAAAATTGTTGGTGCCGAAGCTGCGACCGAACAGCTGGTAGAGATAGGCCGCTTCGTTGCTGGCCCGACCGGAAGTGTAGAAGGCTGCCTGGTGCGGGCTGTCCAGGCCGTTCAGGTGATGGGCGATCAGCGCAAAGGCATCGTCCCAGCTGATCGGCAGGTAGCGGTCGCTGGCGGCGTCGTAACGGACCGGTTCGCTCAGGCGGCCCTGGTATTCGAGCCAGTAATCACTCTGCTCGCGTAACTGGCTGACGCTGTGGCGGGCGAAGAAGGCGGCATCCACCAGACGCCGCGTCGCTTCCCAGTTCACTGCCTTGGCGCCGTTCTCGCAGAACTTCACTGCACCGGCCTCCGGCGAATCACCCCAGGCGCAGCCGGGGCAGTCGAAGCCGCCGTTCTGGTTGGTGCGCAGCATGGCGCGGATGTTCTTCAGCGCGTTGCCACTGCCGAGCCAGGCGCTGGCCACGCTGCGCAGCGCGCCCCAGCCGCCTGCCGGGCCGGCGTAGGGCTGGAAACGGGTGGCGGGATGGAAGCGGGACGTGCGGCTCATGGTTGGCATCCGTTCTGTTCGGGCAGCGCAGGTGCCGGGCTGTAGACCCGTGGCGCGCTGTGGTGAAGCAGGTGAATGAGGTTGAGGTGATGGCGACGCGCCCACTCGACGGTCAGGTGGGTCGGCGCGGACAGACTGACCAGGGTGCCGATACCCGCGCGCACGGCCTTGTGGATCAGCTCCAGGCTGCAGCGGCTGGTGACCACGACGAAGCCTTCGCTCGGGGTACGGCGCTGCAGCGTCAGCGCACCGATCAGCTTGTCCAGGGCGTTGTGCCGGCCGATGTCCTCACGGCACAGGGCGATCTCTCCGTTGCCGTCGACATACAGCGCCGCGTGCAGTGCACCGCTGTCGCGGGCCAGCAGCTGGGCGTTGGCGATGCGCTGGCGCAGATCGTGGAAATGTCCTTCGGGCGGCAGATCGATTGGCGAAAGGGGTGCGAGCTGCGGCAATGCCTGCTCCAGCGCCTGCACACCGCACAGGCCACAACCGCTGTGGCCGGCCAACTGCCGCCGTTGTTGCTTGATGTGCCAGAACGCCCGCGGGCTCACCTGCACTTCGGCATGCTGCGCGCTGCCATCGCCCCGCAAGCGCAGATCGCGTAGATCATCGATGCGCTCGATCAAGCCGCCGCTCAGGCTGAAGCCGATAACGAAGTCTTCCAGATCCAGCGGCGTCACCATCATCACGGCCTGATTGAGGCCGTTGTAGCTGATGGCCAGGGCGCATTCGTCAGCCAAGGGCGCCGCGCCGAGATCCGGAGCGTTGGCGCTTGGGGCATTGAGGGTGGCGTATTGCATGGCGATGGCCTGCGACAGGTCGACGCAGGGAGCCTAGGAGCGCAGGGATGGATCGTCCAATCGCTATGTTCGATAGGGTGATCGAGTGTATCGATCGCGCCTCAGGGGATGGCGGGTCTTTGCCGCTGCAACAGCTCGCGTGCCTCGTTGAAACAGGCCTCGCCCAGCGCGGAGCGCGGCGAGCCGCGCCGCAGGATCAGCCCCAGCGGTGCGAGGGTATTGGCATTGTCGATGGGCGTCAGGGTCAGCCGGCTATCCAGTGCTTCGAGGCCGCTATCCAGCGGCATGATTGCGCAACACAGTCCGGCCCCTACGGCCTGCAGCAGATGGTGCACGGCATCCGTCTGCAGCCGCGGTGCCAGGCTCAGGCCACGGCTACGCAGTGCGTGGTCGATGGACTGGCGAAAGTGCATGCCGCCGGTCAAAAGACCTAGCGGAAGATCGGCGAGCGCTTCCCAGCGCAGCGATGGCGCGTCGAAGCGAAAATGGCGCTCGTCATGCAACAGCCCCATGCGGGTTCCGCCGAGCGGCAGGCTGGTGAAGTGCGCGTCATCCAGCCGCTCCAGATAGGACAGGCCCAGGTCCAGCAGATTGCGATTGAGCCGTTCGAGAATCTGATCGCTGCTCAACGCGAACAGCTCGAAGCGCAGATTCGGGTGGCGCTCGCCGAAGGCCTGCACCAATTGCATCGGGTCGAAACCGGCCAGCGGCACCACGCCCAGGCGCAATGTGCCGACCAGCTGACCACGGCAGGAGGCGGCTTCGGCCAGCAGGCCGTCCTGTGCGGCGAGCAGGCTGCGCGCCCAGGCCAGGATGCGTTCGCCTTCGGGAGTGAAGCCTTCGAAGCGCTGGCTGCGGATCACCAGTTGCAGGCCGAGCTCGTCTTCGAGGCCGCGCAGGCGCATCGACAGCGTCGGCTGGGTGACATGGCAGCGCGCCGCGGCCTGACCGAAATGACGCGTTTCATCCAGCGCCACGAGAAACTTCAGCTGCTTGATATCCATGCCCGCTCGCCTCGAAGGTAGTGCGGGTGGCACCTTAGCATGCCGTCAGGGGGCGTCGAACAGCGGCTGCAGCCCGCTGGGCACCACCCCGGTCCAGCGCTTGAAGGCGCGGCGGAAGTTGGTGGTGTCGTTGAAGCCGAGGTGCCGCGCCACGGCCTCGTTGCCTAGGCCGCGGGCCTGATAGAGGTAGAGCGCAACGTGCGTGCGCACCAGATCGAGCTGTTCCTGGAAGTGCGTGCCGTGCTTGGCCAGCTTGCGCTTGAGCGTCGCCGGACTCATGGCGAACGCCAGCGCGACGCGCTCCAGGTTCAGCGGCTCGCGGATGTTGTCATGCAGGTATTGGTAGAACGCATCGAGAAAGGCGCAGGGGCCTTCCAGCGCATCGATCTGCTGCTGGCTGGCCTGCTGCGCGACCTGGCCTACCGTGGCCGAAGCATCCAGCCAGGGCTGATGCAGGTACTCGCGAGGCAGGCTGAGCAGGGTCAGATGGCGGTCGAACTGCAGCGCGTCACCCAGGTGCACCCAGTACTGTTCGACATGGCGCGGTTGCGGGTAGGCGAACTGGAAACGCCACGGCAGGCGCAGGCCGCTGCCGCGCTTGCACAGCGCGACGATGGCGGTCAGGTGCGCTTCGATGAGAAACCGTTGGTGGCGGCCGGCGCTGCCGTTGTCCAGCCAATAGATGTGCAGCTGCTGCTCGTCCAGCAGCAGCCTTGGCGCCAGCAGCGGGCAGAGCAGGGCGCGGAACTGGCTAAGCCGCTCCAGCGCCTGCTCGAGGTTGCCGGCGTTGGCCAAGGCAAGGCTGGCATCGCCGTAGTGGCCGGGCAGCAAGCGCTGGCCGAACAGAAAGCTGCTGTCCGCAGCACCCAACAAGCGCTCGGTATTGCCGATGAGCGTCAGCAGCTGTTCCGGGCTGACGCGGGCGCGGCCGCTGGCAACGTCCTCGTAGAACAGCCCGCTGCCGCGCAGCAGCGCATGGCTGTCGATACCGCGCGAGAGCGCCAGGTCGAGCAACACCGCCGGCTGGTGGTGCGCGGCGATGAAGCGAGTGTCCCATTCGTACCAGCGTAACGGGCTTTCCATGGTCGCCTCAGGCGCAGCGTGGCAGTGACTGCTTGGCCTTGGCCAAACCGAGGTTGAGGCGTTTGAGCAACTGCTCGGCATCGTCGTCGAAGGCCATTACCACTGCGGTACTGGCGCGCAGATGCAGGCGTTCGCCGTGCTGGCGGGTCTTGTGCGCGAGGCTGGCGACGGCGGTCTGCAACTCCTCGGCGAGCTGCCGCGCCTGTTGCTCGGCGGTATCGGGCAGCAGCACGACGAAGCGATCCCCGGCGAGGCGGCAGAGAAGGTCCTGATGGTGCAGGTTGAGCACCAGCAACTGCGCCACGGCCTGCAACACGAGGTCGCCTTCTTCCTGGCCGTAGCGCTGGTTGACCCGGCTGAACTCGTCGAGGTCCACCGCCAGCAGCGATAGCGGGCGTTGTTCGTCGGCGGCCTGGCGCAGGGCCTGATCGAGCTGCCGCCGCAGGTATTCGGCGGTGCCGAGCGGGGTCAGGTTGTCGAACAGCCTATGCTCGCGAAACAGCCGCTCGCGTTTGTGCATCTGGGCGTTGATGGCGCGCTGTTCCTGGTTCAGGTGGTAGATGCCGAAGGTCAGCAGCAACAGGCCCGCCGGCATGGGCGCGGTTTCCAGCCAGTTGTCCCAGGCGATGTTGGCGGGGATCTGGATGAATTCGTCGAGCAGGTCCATCCACCAGGAAAAGCAGATGCAGGCCAGACCCAGCGCCAGCAACCGCGTCACCCGGCCGGCCGGGCGGCTGTGCAGCAGCATGATCAGCCAGGCGAGGGCGAGGGCGGCGCAACCGCCTTCGCCGACCACGTCCATCCAGTCGATCTCGCCCCAGCTTTTGAGCTGGCCGACGGCGAGGAGCAGCTGCAGGCCGACGTTGGCGGCCAGAGCGAGACCGAGGAGGGTGAGGGTGTGGAGTTTGAGGAGGGATTTCATCGGGTCTCCGTGGCGAGGGATCGCGCCAGTGCGTGAGGGCACGGAAACAGATGGATGGTAAGCGTCCGCTCTCTACCGTCTTGACCCTCAGACTTTAATCCGCTTCAGACGCTGATTGATGTCGTCGCGGTCAAATGCCGTGGGATCGAAGGTATCGCCGTACCAGTCGAGCATATCCAAGTATTCGGGATGTTCGGGGTCGGCAAGCGCGTCCAGAAAATCCGCGTAACCCGGTGCACCGCCGACATCCTCCGGCGGGCTGGCATTGGCGCCGTCGATGCAATACAGCACATGCGGGCACG
>NZ_JACXXG010000051.1 GCF_014764705.1 Stutzerimonas kunmingensis | reverse complement strand
CTTGACGACCATAGAGCGTTGGAACCACCTGATCCCTTCCCGAACTCAGTAGTGAAACGACGCATCGCCGATGGTAGTGTGGGGTCTCCCCATGTGAGAGTAGGTCATCGTCAAGCTCCTTTCCCAAACCCCCGACCCGCGTAAGCTGGTCGGGGGTTTGCTTTTGGGGCAGAGAAAAGCACAAGGCGCTAAGGCGGTGCTGGAATTGCCGATAGTGCAACTGAACTGCAGTTATCTTGTGCTGTTTTCGTCTGCCTGGAGCCGGTGGTGACCAACCACGTAGTCCTTTGCAGTTCTCCGGCTTCACCGTGTGCCGTTAGTGCTTCAGCACTTCCACAGCCATTCATTCGCTCATCGGCCAGCATCTACAGCTGGTGTAATGCATGTGCCATGCTGTCAAAATGCGTAAAATCGCCCCTCAATCTGGCGACCAGACTGTGAGTCTATCTAGTGGAAATATTCAAAGAGTTTACGTTTGAGTCAGCACATCGTTTGCCGAATGTACCGCAGGGACACAAATGTGGCCGACTGCACGGGCATTCTTTCCGGGTAGCGTTATATATCAGCGGTACGGTGGATCCGCATACGGGCTGGATCCGCGATTTTGGTGAAATCAAGTCTGTCTTCAAGCCGTTGTATGAGCTGCTGGATCACAATTACCTGAACGATATTCCTGGGTTAGAAAACCCCACAAGCGAGAATCTTGCGAAATGGATCTGGACTGAGCTCAAACCGCTTCTGCCTGAGCTTTCGCGTATCCGTATTCATGAAACCTGTACAAGCGGTTGTGAGTACTGCGGCGATTAAGCATTGCCCAGAGCGTGCGGTCTGATCATTCCTATGCTTGGCATCTATATCAGACAAAGTGGGCTAAGTAGGCATTTGGGTAAAGCATTCTCGTGCAGCGCGTTGCCCAGGTAGATACGTGTAAGTTGCTTATCGTGCAGATCTGCTTTTGACACCCCAGTTCCGTTATTGCAGAGTACGGCGTTTTTTCCGCGACGTTTGTCGTTTGTATGGAGAGTTCAATGAACGCAGTTGTTGCGGCTGTTGGCATCATGCTGATCCTGAGTCTTTGCCGCGTGCATGTAGTGGTCGCGCTCATCGCTGGAGCCATGGCTGGCGGTTTGATTGGTGGCTTGGGAATTGAGGGTAGCTTGGCGGCATTCAACAAGGGGCTAGGCGGTGGCGCAACAGTTGCCTTGTCTTATGCGTTGCTGGGTGCGTTTGCCGTTGCCATTGGAAAAAGCGGGTTGGCTCACGCCCTTGCTGACAAGGCGCTAGCTTTGGTTGGAAAGCAAGGAGCGCAAGGGGGCGGAGCGGTTAAGTGGATGATGATCGGCTTGCTGCTTGCCGTTGCTGTTTCATCACAGAATATCCTTCCTATTCATATCGCATTTATTCCCCTACTGGTTCCCCCGCTGCTTTTTGTGCTGTCGAAGATGAAGATCGACAGGCGTTTGATTGCATGTGTGCTCGCGTTCGGTCTGATTACCCCGTATATGTTTCTCCCGGTCGGGTTCGGCAATATTTTCTTGAACGAGATCTTGCTGGCAAACGTTGCTAAAAGTGGCGTGGATGTAACTGGAATCAAAGTCACGCAGGCAATGCTGATCCCCGCAATCGGGATGCTCGTGGGATTGCTGATTGCTTTTTATAGCTATCGAAAGCCCCGCGAATACGACCTCGTGCGTGTCGAGCAGCTTGAAAAAACTACAGTGACCTACAGTCCCCTCACGCTGCTGGTGGCTGCTGTCGCAGTTGCAGCGGCCTTCGTGATTCAGCTTTGGCTGGACTCGATGATACTTGGCGCGCTTGCTGGGTTCGTGATCTTTTCCGTTTCCGGCGTGGTGCGCTGGCGCGAAGCGGATGACCTGTTCACCGACGGGATGAAGATGATGGCCATGATTGGCTTCATCATGATCGCGGCCGCTGGTTTTGCCGAGGTGATGCGTGAAACGGGCGAGGTCAAGTTGCTGGTAGACGCTTCGACTCAATGGATCGGCGACAGCAAGGCTGTCGGCGCGCTGTTGATGCTCCTGGTGGGATTGCTGGTAACCATCGGAATTGGGTCTTCTTTTTCCACAGTGCCGATCATTGCCGCGATTTTTGTTCCCCTAGGTGTCGAGCTGGGTTTTAGTCCGTTGGCGATCGTCAGTCTGGTCGGGACTGCCGGTGCTCTGGGCGATGGCGGTTCTCCCGCATCCGACTCCACTCTCGGTCCGACCGCCGGGTTGAATGCGGACGGCCAGCACAATCATATCTGGGATACTGTCGTGCCGACGTTTCTACATTACAACCTGCCACTTCTGGCATTTGGTTGGTTGGCGGCAATGACGCTGTAACGCATCAAATTCAGTGTCAGCTGTACGCCTAACTCCGGCCTGACACTGAATCATCTGCCAGGCCCGCACTCGTACCGTCGCTCGTTGACTAAACAGAACCAAACGCAGCGACAGGGTCAACAATGGACAATTCGAGGCTCGAGCAGAAGGTCTTTCTTGCGCTGCTGGTGGTGGTGTCTCTGGCTTTTGGCTGGATCCTGCTGCCGTTCTATGGGGCAGTCTTCTGGGCGGTGATACTGGCGATCATCTTCGCCCCCTTGCAGCGCTATCTTTACAGACGGTTTAGCCAGCGACGCAACCTGACAGCTCTGATCACCTTGCTAGTTTCGTTGCTGGTCGCCGTACTGCCGGTGATTCTGATCGCCGGGATGCTGGTTCAAGAGGGGGCGATCCTCTACAAGCAGATCGAAAGTGGCGAGCTGGACATCGGCAGCTGGGTCGTCAACTTCCGCGAGCTCCTGCCTCAATCGATCCAGCTGCAGCTTCAGCGCTTCGGTTTCGGTGACCTCGATTCCATGCGTGAACGGCTGGCCTCTGGGGCGCTCGAGGGAAGTCAATTCCTCGCGACAAAAGCGTTCAGTTTTGGCCAGGGGACGTTCCAGTTTCTGGTCAGCTTCTTTGTCATGCTGTACCTGCTGTTCTTCTTGATTCGCGACGGGCGTGATCTGGTGGCGCGTATCAGGAAGGCCATTCCGCTCAGCGATGCTCAGAAGCGGCGCCTGTTCAGCAAGTTCACGCGAGTCGTACGCGCGACGGTAAAAGGAAACATTGTCGTCGCCGTTACCCAAGGAGCGCTCGGCGGAATCATCTTCGCCGTGCTCGGGATATCCGGGGCGCTGCTGTGGGGCGTGCTGATGGCATTCCTGTCATTGTTGCCCGCTGTCGGCGCGGGCCTGATATGGACGCCGGTAGCTATCTATTTCCTGATGACCGGCGCGATCTGGCAGGGCGTGATACTCACGCTTTATGGTGTGCTGGTAATCGGCCTGGTGGATAACATCCTTAGGCCCATTCTGGTTGGAAAGGATACAAAGATGCCGGACTACGTCGTGCTTATCTCCACGCTGGGGGGGCTGGCATTGTTCGGACTGAATGGTTTCGTGATCGGCCCGCTGGTCGCGGCGCTATTCATATCGACCTGGGGTCTTTTCACCTCACCAGATGAGCCTTGAGTGTGGTCAGTGGATTGATAGGGGGGGCCAGCCTTGTGGCTTGCCCCCTCCGCAGTTACATCAGGCGCTTTCCGTCGTCCCGCGTGACGATGACGGTTGCTGAGCGGGGTCTGCGACCCGGCCCGTCCGGCCACGTGCTCGTGTAGTTCGTCGCGGTCGAGTCTTCGCCAGGGTGCTGGATGTTGACGAACAGGGTCCGAAAGTCCGGTGTAGCTGTGATTCCGGTTACCTCAGCGCCCTGAGGCCCGACGAGAAACCGTTTGATCTCACCGGTCCTGGGATCGGAAACCAACATCTGATTGTTACCAAACGGCCCGCTGCGCAGTTGACTACCGCTCATGTCAGTCTGAATCCACAGTCGACCCTCGTCGTCGAACCACAACCCATCCGGGCTGGCCATGATGTTGCTTTCATCCAGCGCTCGACCCTTCGGCCCCCGGCTGTTGTCCTGCGGCCCGGCAAGCAAATAGATATCCCAGTTGAATCGCGTGCCTGCAAAGTCGCGGCTCGCTTCACGCCAGCGAATGATGTGACCAAATGCGTTTGGTGCTCGCGGATTGGAGGCGTCGGTTTCCTTGCGTCCGCTGTTGTTGGTGAGGGTGAAGTAGACCTCACCGCTGTCTGGGTTAACCGCCCCCCATTCTGGGCGATCCATCTTGGTGGCTCCGACGATGTCGGCGGCCAGACGGGTGTTGATCAGGACTTCACCTTGATCGGCAAATTGAACACCGGCGGTCTCGCAGGCCCGCTGGAAGGCCGGATCGGCATGATCGAGAGCGAGCCAGTCACCACTGCCGTCGGTGTTGAAACGCGCGACATAGAGAGTCCCCTCGTCCAGCAGCCGCCCATCGCTTCGCTGCGGCCGATAGCGGTCGCGGCTGACGTACTTGTAGATATATTCGTTCTGCGAATCGTCGCCGGAATAACAGACAACGGGGCGGCCCGGCCTGACGGGGGCAAACACCAGTCCCTCGTGGGCGAAACGGCCGAGGGCCGTGTGCTTGACTGGCGTTGAGTTCGGATCGAACGGATCTATCTCGACGATCCAGCCAAAGGTGTTCGGCTCGTTACGATAATCCGCTTGTGGATCGGTCGCGATGCGCGAGGCGTTGAAGCGCTCGAACTCATCGCCGGCAACTGTCTCCCAGCCATAACGACCGCTGCCGCGCACACCATAGCGGCTAAGTTCACGAGGTAGGTCGCTGTCGGCCGTGGCGAAGTAACCTGCCCAGTTTTCCTCGCAGGTGAGGTAGGTACCCCAAGGCGTATGCCCGTTGGCGCAGTTGTTAAGGGTTCCGCGGGTTGAGGTGCCGCTCGGGCTGTAGCGGGTGCGCATCAGCGCATGGCCGCGCGCGGGGCCTTCAATGCGCATCGGCGTGGCACCCGTTATGCGGCGGTTACGGGCTGTCGGCAAGACCGACCAATCGCCACGCGGGCCGCGGCGGATTTCTACTACCGAAACGCCGTGGGCGTTGATTTCCTTACGGACCTCGTCGACATCGACACGCTTACCATCGACCACCGTCGGGCCGTTGGGGTGAAGCAGAGGCGCTTGAATGTATTCGTGATTTAGCACCAGCAAGCCGTGATCGCTCTGGCGCCCGCCGAGTTTTGCGTTCATCGGGAAGAAATGCATTCCGTCGTGATGCATGCCGACTTGTTGAGCCTGGTCTTCGGCGCTATTGCTCGCGTCTTCCATCCAGGTCGGGTAGCTACCGGTAATCGGGGTGCCCCATGGAATGAAAGTGGTCGCGGAATAGCCAGCGGGAACGGTGATAGCATCGGCTCGCGTTACCGTCACTGGCGAAAACGGCAGACGGGTACGGCGTCGGAAGGGGAGGTCCTTGAGTCCTTGCGCGGATGGTTCAGCCGCTTGCGCAAGTCCGGGAATAGCCGTACCGAGAAAGGCCATGGCTCCCAGGGCTGCGCCGCCAACCACTACCTTTCGACGGCCAGCAGAGATCACATCCTGAATGTGTGGGTTCGTCGAGTGGTTACTGGGCAACTCGTCCCCGTTGCCAAACAAAATGTCGTTGTTCTCAGTAGTCACGGCGCAGCTCCATTACGATTTTTGTCGGAGCCATGACGCTAAATTCGATATGCGACAACAGAATGACAGGTAGCGGTCGTGCCGACGAAATGTCGCCTCGTCTACGCAGTCTGCTTGCTCGCAAAAAAAAGCCTCGGCAGATGCCGAGGCTTTTTGTTAACACCTGCGGCCGGTGAGGGCCGCGAACCGATTCTTAGTGGAACTGGTTCATGGTGTTGTCTTTACCGCTTGCCTTCAGAGCGGCTTCGCCAGCGAAGTACTCCTTGTGGTTGTCGCCGATGTCGGAACCAGCCATGTTCTGGTGCTTGACGCAGGCGATGCCCTGACGCAGTTCCTGACGCTGAACGCCCTTCACGTACGCCAGCATACCCTGGTCGGCGAAGTACCCCTTGGCCAGGTTGTCGGTGGACAGCGCGGCGGTGTGGTAGGTCGGCAGGGTGATCAGGTGGTGGAAGATGCCGGCGTGAGCCGAACCGTCGCGCTGGAAGGTACGGATCTTCTCGTCTGCAACCTGGGCCAGTTCGGTTTCGTCGTACTCGACGCTCATCAGCTTGGCGCGGTCGTAAGCAGAAACGTCCTTGCCTTCGGCGACGAACGCGTCGAACACCTGCTGGCGGAAGTTCAGAGTCCAGTTGAACGACGGGCTGTTGTTGTAGACCAGCTTGGCGTTCGGAATGGTCTTGCGGATTTCGTCAACCATGGCCGCGATCTGACCAACGTGCGGCTTCTCGGTTTCGATCCACAGCAGGTCAGCACCGTTCTGCAGCGAGGTGATGCAGTCCAGTACGCAGCGCGCTTCACCGGTGCCAGCACGGAACTGGAACAGGTTGGACGGCAGACGCTTCGGACGCAGCAGCTTGCCTTCGCGCTTGATGACGACATCGCCGTTGCCCAGTGCGGCTTCGGAAACTTCTTCGCAATCCAGGAAGGAGTTGTACAGGTCGCCCAGGTCGCCCGGCTCTTTGGTGACGGCGATCTGCTTGGTCAGGCCGGCACCCAGGGAGTCGGTACGCGCAACGATCACGCCGTTGTCGATGCCCAGCTCGAGGAAGGCGTAGCGAACGGCGGCGATCTTGGCGAGGAAGTCGGCGTGGGGAACGGTCACTTTACCGTCCTGGTGGCCGCACTGCTTCTCGTCGGATACCTGGTTTTCGATCTGGATGCAGCAAGCGCCTGCTTCGATCATGCGCTTGGCCAGCAGGTAGGTGGCTTCCGGGTTACCGAAGCCAGCGTCGATGTCTGCGATGATCGGTACGATGTGGGTTTCGTAGTTATCGATCTGATTCTGAATGTCGGCAGCCTTGGCGTTGTCGCCAGCTTCACGAGCAGCATCCAGGGCGGTGAAGAGCAGGTCCAGTTCGCGGCTGTCAGCCTGACGCAGGAAGGTGTACAGCTCCTCGATCAGGTCGGAGACGGCAGTCTTCTCGTGCATGGACTGGTCCGGCAGCGGGCCGAACTCGGAACGCAGGGCAGCAACCATCCAGCCGGACAGGTAGAGATAACGCTTGTTGGTGGTCTTCAGGTGCTTCTTGATGGAGATCAGCTTCTGCTGACCGATGAAGCCGTGCCAGCAACCGAGGGACTGCGTGTAGACGGACGAGTCGGCGTCGTACTCGGCCATATCCTTGCGCATGATGTCGGCGGTGTACTGAGCGATTTCCAGACCGGTCTTGAAGCGGTTCTGGGCGCGCATGCGAGCGACGGACTCAGGGTTGATGGCGGCCCAGCTGCTGCCGTATTGCTCTTTCAGGGCGGCAACGGCCTTGATGTCGTCTTGATATGCGGACATGTTCAATCCTTCAAAAATGAGTGTGGTTGAGCACCGACTTTTCCCACCGAAACCTACGTGCTATCGCTGATCATTGCGGGCAACACGCGGCAGAGCGTCGAAATATCGACCGGGACGAGGATTGAACCAAGAGAAGGGGGGATACGACCGCCGGGCTGGTTCCGGTTGCTGCGCCCACAGCCGGCGTGGCTGCCGTGTGCGCTACAACAACGAGAAGCTTCAGTCTGGCTGATGCGTCAATCGCTACCCCGTCCCTCAGGACGACTCGTTCCAGTCGCAACCTCGTCAGTCCGCCTTGTGGGCAGTACAGTCACGGAACGGCTCGGCTGGTTGGCTTGAGCACGCCCCGGAGACCCTTGCCAGGGCCCCTGGTTAGCGGGAGCGGGGCAATAATGCTCCGCTGAAATTGCATCGTCAATCGTTTTGTAGTGTTTTCTTTGGGGCACTACATCGTGGCGTGGCTGTCAGGGACCTGCTGATGTTCAGTCCAGAACATCGACCTTGAGGCGCATCGACAGGTTCTGGCCGCCTTGGGTGGAATAGCGACGTAACGTGCCTTGCTGCTCGGAGCTCGCGCTTTCATCGACGCCGCCGATGGTGATCCATTCACCGATACGACCGCTTACCCGAGTGTCCGCGTTCTGAACCTCCACCACGCCACCACGGCCTTGCGCAAGCCGGTCTCGGGTACTGCCTATGGTGACTTGCACCCGGTCGCCGTGCACTGTGGCGGTGGCGTAGAAGCCGCGGAGAACGTCGCGATATTGCGTCTGCTGGTAGATCTGGCCGTAGCCATCTGTGTCCTGGGTGGTCAGCGGCACACTCTGGCCCACCTGAATCAGCGCCGGATAACCCTCGCTGGCCTGAACCTGCTGAACGCCGCCATCCCTGCTGTTCGTGCTGCGGCGGATGATTCGCACCCGATCACGCCCACCAATCTCTCCGCGTCCGGTTTCAAACTCCACGTCGCCGGAGCGTACCGAGCCGTCCACCTGATAACCGCCTGCGGAGCTGCTGGCCGAGTCCTGAGTATCGACACTGATGAGCAGACGCTTGGGCTCGACGTCCAGCTGATCGATCACCTGCCGCAGTTCGCTGATGAGCGCGTCCGGTGCATTGACGATCAGCTGGCTGCCGTAGGCTGTGACCCGTCCCTGACCACCGAGCACCGACTCCGCTACGGGAATAACGTCTTCGGCCATGCGGTTGTCGAGCTGAATGACTTCGGTCGCCGCTTGCAACGGAAGACAGATGCTGACAGCAACGGACAGCAGAAAGATTCGAGGGCTCATAGCAGAAAACTCCGCAGGTTTGCATCCGCTAATCCATGTTCCCAGGCCTTGTCGAATTCCGCTTGGCGTATGCGCACCCGGGCGAGGTCGTGGTACAGGGCATAGCCAGCGTATTGGTCAGCCTTGGGGCGTTGCAGCAGACCACAATCATCGGCGATCAGATAGGCGCCGCTCTGCTCGGGATAATCGGGGTTCAGCTTGCGGATATGTACATTGCTGGTCAATCGCCGAGCAAGCTGCAGAAGACGGTGGCCTTCTTTGATCGCTCGTGTCGGGTCGCCGATCAAGATACGCAGGCGGTTGCGCGGGTGGGCCAGCAGTAGGCGAGTGCAAGCCTGCTGAACGCTGCTGTGATGATAAAGCCAGGGTTCCAGATCCGTGCTGTAGATGCACAGCGAGCGAGTCGCCTGCTGCAGCATGGCCAAAGCATGCTGGCGAACCTCGTTGGGTTCGCTGAAGCGTTGCAGTTCGGTGTCCTGTCCAAGCTCAAAGGTGGCCGCTCTCCAAGCGAGAGGCTCGGGAAGGTCGGCTTGGGGGTTGTGAACGGCAAAACGCCCCGGAGAGTGAAAGTCTATGGCCGGGAGTTCGGCCTGATCGCAACTTTCGTCAGGGGCGCTGTCGCTCATACGGCTCAGTGGCTCCGGCGGAGCATGTCGACGTGGGGGATTCCAGCTTCGAGAAACTCGTCGCTGACCACTTCAAAACCAAGTCGCTCATAGAAGGCGGTGGCGTGAACCTGCGCAGTCAGTGTCTGCTCCGTCAGGCCCCGGCGCTCCGCCTCCGCAAGGACGGCGCGCATCAGCGCATCGCCCACGTTCATGCCGCGCCAGTCGCGCAGGACTGCTACCCGGCCAATCTGCCCGTCGGCCAGCAACCGTGCGGTACCGATCGGATAGTCGCCCTCGAGGGCGAGAAAATGCACGGCTTCGCTATCGTCGGCATCCCACTCCTGCTCGGGCGGAACGGCCTGCTCGGCAATGAACACGGCCTCCCGAATGCGCCGCAGTTCGGCGTTGTCCTGCTGCCAGTCGGCGATCCGTACCTGAACGCTATTCATCAGCAAACTCCAGACTTCCTTGTTTGACCAGTTCGCACAAAAGCCCCCGGCCATCGTCGTCGCTCAGCCAGTCGCCGATGTTATCGGCGTGCAACGCATCAGCCGAGCAGATCAGTTTCAACAGTTCGCGCAGCTTAGAGGGAAGCAGGCGACTCTGGCCACTGGCGAACAGTAGCAGGCCGATGTCGACTTCGCTCCAGGCCACGCGTGCCGCCGGGTTGCGGACCAGCAGGGCGCCATCTTCGATTGCCGAGCGCAGATCGATCTCATCCAGCTCAGGCCCCTCCACGCGCTCCGGATAGCGCGGCTCGGTCATGAACTGGCCGAACCAGGTGAGCAACAAACGCTCGTCGCTCATGTGCTCGGCAAGCAGCGCTTTCAATCGGTCCAGTGCGTCGCTCTGGATCTGGTAGGGGTCGTCGCTCGGTTGCAGATCGGCGTCGCTGTAACGATCCTCGTCCGGCAGGAACTGCGCCAGGAAGTCGGTGAAATGGGTCAGTACCTCGGCAGCGCTAGGGGCACGGAAACCGACCGAATAGGTCATGCAGGCATCCTCTGCGGTGCCGAAGTGGGCCAGGCGTGGCGGAAGGTAAAGCATGTCACCGGGTTCCAGCACCCATTCATCGGTGCCTTCGAATTCGGCCAGGATGCGTAGATCGCCGTGGGTCAGCATCGGGCTTTCGCTGTCGCACATCTGCCCGATGCGCCAGCGGCGCTGACCATGCGCCTGCAGCAGGAATACGTCGTAGTTGTCGAAATGCGGGCCGACACCGCCGCCCGGTGCGGCATAGCTAATCATCACATCGTCGATGCGCCAGTTGGGAAGGAAGCGGAAGTGCTCGATCAGATCGGCGACTTCCGGTACCAGCTGGTCGACGGCCTGGACCAGCAGGGTCCAGTCACGCTCGGGCAGCTGCTGGTAGGTGTCTTCGGCAAAGGGACCGCGACGCAACTCCCAGGGGCTTTCGCCGTGCTCGATGATCAGGCGGGATTCGACTTCCTCTTCCAGCGAAAGGCCGGCCAGTTCGTCCGGCGAGATGGGGCTCTGAAAGTCTGGGATGGCCTGGCGAATGAGCAGCGGTCTCTTCTGCCAGTAGTCGCGCAGAAATTCCCGGGAGCTGATGCCGCCCAGAATTTGAAGTGGAATATCAGAAGTCATGCGTAATACCTTGCTCTATATACAGAGCTGAAAATAAAAACGCCCGGCACAGCCGGGCGTGCATACATGGTCGTACTCAGATGCGCTTGGCCTGGGCAACGGCGTTGCCGATGTAGTTGGCCGGCGTCAATTTGCGTAGTTCGGCCTTTGCTTCGGCAGGAATATCCAGACCGTCGATGAAAGACTGCAGGGCTTCGGGCGTAATGCCTTTGCCGCGGGTCAGGTCCTTCAGTTTTTCGTAGGCGTTTTCCACGGCGTAGCGGCGCATGACCGTCTGTACCGGTTCGGCCAGCACTTCCCAGCACGCGTCGAGGTCTTCGGCGATGCGGGCGATGTTGAGCTCCAGCTTGCCGATACCCTTGAGGCTCGCTTCGTAGGCTATGACGCTGTGGGCAAAGCCGACGCCAAGATTGCGCAGCACGGTGGAGTCGGTCAGGTCACGCTGCCAGCGGGAGATCGGGAGCTTGCTGGCCAGGTGCTGGAACAGTGCATTGGCGATACCCAGGTTGCCTTCGGAGTTCTCGAAGTCGATCGGATTGACCTTGTGCGGCATGGTCGACGAGCCGATCTCGCCAGCAACGGTCTTCTGCTTGAAGTAACCGAGCGCGATGTAGCCCCAGACGTCGCGGTCGAAATCGATGAGGATGGTGTTGAACCGGGCGATGGCATCGAACAGTTCGGCAATGTAGTCGTGCGGCTCGATCTGCGTGGTGTAGGGGTTCCATGTCAGGCCGAGGTCGCCTTCGATGAACTCGCGGGCGTTGGCTTCCCAGTCGATCTCGGGATAGGCGCTCAGGTGGGCGTTATAGTTGCCCACTGCGCCGTTGATCTTGCCCAGCAGCGGAACGGCGGCGACCTGGGCGATCTGGCGCTCCAGACGGTACACCACGTTCGCCAGCTCCTTGCCGAGTGTCGTCGGCGACGCCGGCTGGCCATGCGTACGCGAGAGCATCGGTACGTCAGCGAATTGCACGGCCAGGCTGCGGATCGATTCGGCAAGCTGGCGCATCAGCGGCAGCAGAACGCTGTCGCGGCCTTCACGCAGCATCAGCGCGTGGGAGAGGTTGTTGATATCTTCGCTGGTGCAGGCGAAGTGGATGAATTCGTTGACCTTGGCCAGTTCCGGCAGCTGCTTGGCCTGCTCCTTGAGCAGGTACTCGACGGCTTTTACGTCATGGTTGGTGGTTCGCTCGAATTCCTTCACGCGCTCGGCGTGCTCCAGCTGGAAGTTCTCGGCCAGCTGGTTCAGCACCGAGTTGGCTTCGGCGGAGAAGGGGGGGACTTCCGGAATGCCTGGGTGGGCTGCCAGGCGCTGGAGCCAGCGGACTTCGACCTGAACGCGGCAGCGAATCAGGCCGAATTCGCTGAAGATCGGGCGCAGGGCGCTGGTTTTGCCGGCGTAGCGGCCGTCGACGGGGGAAACCGCCGTGAGCGAGGAAAGCTGCATAGATGGCATTCTCGGACAGTCAGGCAACGAAAAGAGGGCGCAGATTATACACGAATGGACCGGGCGGGCCCGGTACATTCGCCACCGTTAGCGGTCGTCATCCTGGGTCGAGCGCAGCCGTGGATAGAGCGCATCGAGCAGCTTGCGGCGGCTGAAGATCAATTGCCAACGGTGCCCGCCGAGCTGGCGCCACAGACGTGCCGAGCGAATTCCGGAGAGCAGCAGGGCGCGAATCTTGGCTGCATTGTCCGTCTGCTGCAGGTGGCGCATGTCGCCTTGAACCTGAATGCGCTGGCGAAATGTGCTCAGGGTGTCCTGGTACAAACCGCCGAACGAGGCCACGACATTTTCGTGGGTGATGCCGAAGTGCTCGACCTGCTGTTGAATCTGATCCAGACGGCTGCCAATGACCTGAAGCATGTCGTCGCGCTTGTCCAGCTGGCGCTCCAGACCGATCATCGCCAGTGCGTAACGCAGTGGTTCTCGCTGCAGTGCGCTGCTGTCGCGCTCCAAGGCACCGACCAGAGCGCGATAGCCATCACGCAGATTGAGGTCATCACCGCCGTAGATTTCCAGTGTGGTTTCCGGATTGCGGGCCAGCAGGCTGCCCAGCATGCAGCCGAGCGAGGCGTTCGGAACCTGGCCGGTGCGAGCGATGCGGTCCACCAATGTTGCGGCTTCGAACACTGCGCCGAGTGCAATCAGTTGTTCGTCGAGCGTATTCATGCTCGACCCTCGAACCAGGGTTCGGCCTGCTCGATCACGCCGCCGCCAAGGCAGACTTCGCCGTCGTAGAACACGACCGACTGGCCCGGTGTCACCGCCCGTTGTGGCGCTTCGAAGACGGCACGATAGCCGTCTGCCGTCTTTTCCAGCGTGCAGGCCTGATCGCTCTGGCGATAGCGGACCTTGGCGGTCAGCTGGAGCGGAGCGCTGAGGTCGATGGGGTTCACCCAGTAGATTTCCGATGCCAGCAACGCGCGCGAGAACAACCACGGATGATCGTTGCCCTGGCCGACCACCAGCACGTTGCGCTGCAGGTCCTTGCTCAGCACGTACCAGGGCTCGTCGGAAGCATCCTTGAGGCCACCGATGCCCAAGCCCTGGCGTTGACCGATGGTGTGATACATCAAGCCGTGATGACGGCCGATCACTTCACCATCGATGGTTTCGATATTGCCGGGCTGGGCCGGAAGATATTGCTTGAGAAAGTCGCTGAAGCGCCTTTCGCCGATGAAGCAGATGCCGGTGGAATCCTTTTTCTTCGCCGTGGCAAGCCCGTACTTTTCGGCGATCGCCCGCACTTCGGGCTTTTCCAGCTCGCCGACAGGAAACAGCGTCTTGCTCAGCTGTTCACCGCCGACCGCATGCAGGAAGTAGCTCTGATCCTTGTTCGGGTCCAGCCCTTTGAGCAGCTCGCTACGATCATTCACGTCGCGACGACGCACGTAATGGCCGGTCGCGATGAGGTCCGCCCCTAGCATCAATGCGTAGTCGAGAAAGGCTTTGAACTTGATCTCCCGGTTGCAAAGGATGTCCGGGTTCGGCGTGCGTCCTGCCTTGTATTCGGCAAGGAAGTGTTCGAAGACGTTGTCCCAGTATTCGGCTGCAAAGTTCGCCGTATGCAGCTTGATGCCGATCCGGTCGCACACCGCTTGGGCGTCGGCCAAGTCTTCCTTGGCGGTGCAGTATTCCGTGCCGTCGTCCTCTTCCCAGTTCTTCATGAACAGGCCTTCGACCTGATAGCCCTGCTCGAGCAGCAGGAGGGCGGAAACGGAAGAGTCCACTCCGCCGGACATGCCGACGATGACACGTGTTTTTTCCGGGGCGGTGAGGGTGGTTACAGACATAGGAACACGCTGAGGCTCTGCAAAGGGGCGGAATTCTATCAGGCTGCAGCAGGCATGACGAAGCCGCGTTCAGTTGCGAATCACGTCAAGCGAATGCAGCGGCCCGGTCAGATAATCATCGATGCAGCGGGGCACCAGTTCGCTGCGCCAGCGTTCAGGTTGCGCCTCCAGCTCGTCGCGGCTCAGCCACCGAGCCGCGACAATGCCCTCGTCGAGATGACGCTGCGGATCATGCTGCAGGGCTCTGGCGGCGAAGCATACGCGCTGATAGGTCACGCCATTGCTGGGCGCGGTGTACAGATAAATTCCCACAACGCCAATGAGCTCGACCTCCCAGCCGGTTTCTTCGAGGGTTTCCCGTACAGCCGCCTGGCGCAGATTCTCATTGGCTTCGAGATGCCCAGCAGGCTGATTGAGTACGAGTCGGCCCGCCTTGAGCTCTTCTACCAACAGAAAGCGCCCCTGGTCTTCGATAACGGTCGCGACGGTAATATGCGGTTGCCAGTCCATAAGAGCTGCCTTGTGTAAATGACGGGATGATAACAGTCACCTCCGTTCAGAAAGCACGAACCCCGGCACCAGGCCGGGGTTCGTGATAACACTCAAGCGTCGATTCAGGCGTTCAGCGCGGCCAGGGCTGCGTTGAAGGTTGCGCTGGGGCGCATCACCTTGCTGGTCAGTTCCGGATTGGAGCGGTAGTAGCCACCGATATCCACCGGCTTGCCTTGCACCTCGGCCAGTTCGGCGACGATGGTCGCTTCCTGCTCGGTCAACTGCTTGGCCAGCGGGGTGAAGTGGGCCTTCAGTTCGGCGTCTTCGTCCTGCGCGGCCAGAGCTTGCGCCCAGTACAGAGCCAGGTAGAAGTGGCTGCCGCGGTTGTCCAGCTGACCAACCTTGCGCGCCGGTGACTTGTTGTTATCCAACAGTTTGCCGGTGGCCTGGTCAAGGGTCTTGCCGAGGATCTTGGCCTTGATGTTGTCGGTCTTGATGCCGGTTTCTTCCAGGGATACCGCCAGTGCCAGGAACTCACCCAGCGAATCCCAGCGCAGGTAGTTCTCTTCGACCAGCTGCTGCACGTGCTTCGGCGCGGAGCCGCCGGCGCCGGTTTCGTACATGCCGCCGCCCGCCATCAGCGGAACGATTGAGAGCATCTTGGCCGAAGTGCCCAGCTCCATGATTGGGAACAGGTCGGTCAGGTAGTCACGCAGAACGTTGCCGGTCACCGAAATGGTGTCCTGGCCACGAATCATGCGCTCCATGCTGACGCGGATGGCTTCGTTGTAATCCATGATGCGGATGTCCAGACCGCTCAGGTCGTGATCCTTGAGGTAGGTTTCGACCTTGTTCTGCAACTGACGATCATGGGCGCGCTCCGGGTCAAGCCAGAAGACTGCCGGGGTGTTCGACTGGCGAGCACGGGTCACGGCCAGCTTGACCCAGTCGCGGATCGGAGCGTCTTTGGTCTGGCAGGCGCGCCAGATGTCGCCTTTCTCGACTTCGTGCTGCATCAGCACGGTGCCGTCGGCCAGAACGACGCGCATGGTGCCGTCGGCCTGCATCTCGAAGGTCTTGTCGTGCGAACCGTATTCCTCGGCTTTCTGTGCCATCAGGCCGACGTTCGGGACGCTGCCCATGGTGACCGGGTCGAAGGCGCCGTTGGTTTTGCAGAAGTTGATCATCTCCTGGTAAATGCGGGCATAGGTGCTCTCCGGCATTACCGCTTTGGTGTCCTTCTGCTTGCCGTCCTTGCCCCACATCTGACCGGAGTTACGGATCATCGCCGGCATCGAGGCGTCGACAATGACGTCGCTCGGGATGTGCAGGTTGGTGATGCCCTTGACCGAGTCGACCATCGCCATTTCAGGGCGGTGGCTGTAAACCTCATGGATGTCATGCAGGATTTCTTCCTGCTGCGAGACCGGCAGCGACTTGATCTTGTCGTAGACGCTGCTGATACCGTTGTTCGGGTTGACGCCCAGTTCCTTGAACAGCTCGCCGTACTTGTCGAACACATCCTTGTAGTAAACGCTGACCGCATGACCGAAGACGATCGGGTGCGAGATCTTCATCATGGTGGCCTTGACGTGCAGGGACCACATCACGCCGGTTTCCTTGCAGTCCTGCAGGGTGTCTTCGAAGAAGGCGCGCAGCTTGTTGCAGCTCATGAACATGCCGTCGAGCACTTCGCCTTCCTGCAGAGACAGCTGCTTCTTGACCTCGACCTTGCCGTCCTTGCCGACGAACTCAATGCGCACGTCACCAGCTTTGTCCATGGTGATCGACTGCTCGCTGGAGAAGAAGTCGCCACCACGCATGTAGTCGGCATGGGACTGCGAAGCCTTGCTCCACTTGCCCATCGAGTGCGGGTGCTTGCGAGCGTAGGCTTTCACGGCGGCCGGAGCGCGGCGGTCGGAGTTGCCTTCGCGCAGCACGGGGTTCACGGCGCTGCCGAGTACCTTGCTGTAGCGCGCGCGTGCGTCTTTCTCCGCATCGGTCTGCGGGTCTTCCGGGAAGTTGGGGATGTTGTAGCCCAGGGCCTGCAATTCGGCGATGGCGGCCTTGAGCTGCGGCACGGAAGCGCTGATGTTGGGCAGTTTGATGATGTTGGCATCGGGCTGAACGGTCAGCTCGGCAAGCTTGGCCAGGTCGTCGTCGACTTTCTTGTCAGCGTCGAGCTGGTCGGCAAAGCTCGCAAGAATGCGCCCTGCAAGAGAGATGTCGCGTGTTTCGACGGCTATGTCAGCGGAGGCGGCGAAGGCTTCTACAATAGGAAGAAGCGAATAGGTAGCCAGCGCAGGGGCTTCGTCGGTGAAGGTATAGATGATCTTCGAAGGGGTGGACATTTAGCGATAACTCTCTTCTTGCAGGGCGTGCACAGAATCCCGAGTGCGCCGGGTAGGCGCTCTGGCTCTCCGTCTAGATGAAACCAGAAGGGGGATTCGCCGCGGTGATGATGGATGCACCAATAGAGTGTCGAGCATTTGAACCGCCGAGCCGCGGTAGCGACTCTGAGGTTTCAAGGGGCGGGACTTGTACAAGACAGGTTCGTCCCTTATGACTTGTGAGTCATCGCGGCAGTATACCATCGAGCCAGCCTCGGGCAGAACGGCATTGCGCATACGACGAACGAACATGTAGTTTCAGGCAATTCGAGTGGGTTACCCTCAAAGATGATCGATGTCTAACCACGAAGACGGAGTCCAGCATGGGATACCAAAAGATCCAGGTGCCATCCAGCGGTGACAAAATTACCGTTAACGCCGATAACACCCTGAACGTCCCCGACAACCCGATCATCCCTTATATAGAAGGGGACGGTATCGGCGTCGACATCAGCCCGGTGATGATCAAGGTCGTGGATGCCGCTGTTCAGAAGGCCTATGGCGGCAAGCGCAAGATTGCCTGGATGGAGATCTACGCGGGCGAGAAGGCTACGCAGGTCTACGATCAGGACACCTGGCTGCCGAAGGAAACCCTCGAAGCTGTCCGCGATTACGTCGTGTCGATCAAAGGCCCCCTGACCACTCCGGTCGGCGGTGGCATCCGCTCCTTGAACGTTGCGTTGCGCCAGGAGCTTGATCTCTATGTCTGCCAGCGTCCGGTTCGCTGGTTCACCGGTGTGCCGAGCCCGGTCAAGAAGCCGGGCGACGTGGATATGGTGATCTTCCGGGAGAACTCCGAAGACATCTACGCCGGTGTCGAGTGGAAGGCAGGCTCCCCGGAAGCGGAGAAGGTCATCAAGTTCCTTACCGAGGAAATGGGCGTCAAGAAGATCCGTTTTACCGAAAACTGCGGAATTGGGGTCAAGCCGGTTTCACTGGAAGGTACGAAGCGTCTCGTTCGCAAGGCGTTGCAGTACGCCGTCGACAATGACCGCAGCTCCGTCACAATTGTCCACAAGGGCAACATCATGAAGTTCACCGAGGGTGCCTTCAAGGAGTGGGGCTATGAAGTGGCCCGCGACGAGTTTGGCGCCGAGATGCTGGATGGCGGGCCTTGGATGCAGTTCAAGAACCCTAACACCGGCAAGAACATAGTAGTCAAGGACGCCATCGCCGATGCCATGCTTCAGCAGATACTGCTGCGCCCGGCCGAGTACGACGTCATCGCAACACTCAACCTGAACGGTGACTACCTGTCCGACGCGCTTGCCGCTGAGGTCGGCGGTATCGGTATTGCCCCCGGGGCAAACCTTTCTGACACGGTCGCCATGTTCGAAGCTACGCACGGTACCGCGCCGAAGTACGCCGGTCAGGACAAGGTCAATCCGGGCTCGCTGATTCTCTCGGCTGAGATGATGCTGCGCCATATGGGTTGGGTGGAAGCGGCAGACCTGATCATCAAGTCGACCGAGAGCGCTATCGCCGCCAAGACCGTCACCTACGACTTCGAGCGTCTCATGGAGGGCGCCCAGTTGATGTCATGCTCGCAATTTGGCGACGCGATGATCAGCCATATGTAAGGTGTGGAATGAAAAAGGCCGATCAGATGATCGGCCTTTTTTTTGGTTCATCGCGCTTTCCCGGGGAAGGCAGCCTTGATTTTCAGGAAAAAGTATTCCGAGTCCCGAAAACCATAGGCCATACGCTTGATCACCTTGATGCGGTTGTTGACACCCTCAAGGACGCTGGTATGCATATGGAAGTTGGCACTGGCGAGGATGCCTCGGGCGTATTTGCGCAGGTTGCGAGCGAAGCGCTGTAGCGGCGCGAGGCCGCTGTCCCGGGCGTGCCGCAACCAGG
>NZ_JACXXG010000050.1 GCF_014764705.1 Stutzerimonas kunmingensis | reverse complement strand
GTAAGCGCTTCGACTTCAAGTGCCCCATCGAAGTTATGGGTGAGGTGATGCAGAAGGCCATGGCTATGCGGCATGATGCTCCAGCTTCAATTCAATGACCGTGTTGCACTCAGCTCCTGCAACCGCCCCTTTTCAGTTGACCTCCAGTCTCACGCACATAAGCTCGACTCTGTTGCAACTGAAAACTTCGGTTACAACCAAAGACGCGTCATTCATTTTCAGAGGCGTCTTAATTCAACTAGAAAAACAGGATCCTTACGTGACGAAAGACGAACTGCGCGCCGAACTTGAGCGCCAGGCGCAGCGCTTTACCAATGTCTATGGTGGTGAAATTACGACTTACGCGGCTGAACGCGAACCCGAGCGCAAGCCGTGGCGCAAGAAACCCACTGTGCTTGATCAAGTGTTTCAGCGGGAACTGCAGAAGCTCGAACAGGAAAAACATGCCGATTGTGAAAGCGCGGCAACTGGGCAAGCCTGATCCTGACCTCCGTGCAGGTCAGGAAGTCAACTAGCGCAGCCAATACAAACAGCAGTAGTGAACTGAAGAGCGCCGATAAGTCAGCGCTTACCGCCGAGTAACGAGCCGAGCAACCCTCTGGCCAACTGACGCCCCAACTGACTGGCAGCCTGGCTCAACGCACTTTTGACGACTCGTCCGGCCAGATCCCCCAGATCGCTGCCTGCACTGCTCTTGCCTCGCGCAGGCTTCTCGACCGGACGCTCAGCCTCCTCGACTGC
The DNA here is from genome assembly GCF_014764705.1 of Stutzerimonas kunmingensis. Lineage (GTDB taxonomy): Bacteria > Pseudomonadota > Gammaproteobacteria > Pseudomonadales > Pseudomonadaceae > Stutzerimonas. The sequence goes on along the minus strand of NZ_JACXXG010000050.1, from coordinate 18,581 downwards.
CTGCATGGCCCGAGCACTCAGTATTTCGTAGGCCGACTCACGGTCGACGGGCTTGTCATAACGGCCACGCAAGCTGGACCTCGCGATAAGCTGCATGCGCTCAGCTTCACTCAGCGGCCCCACTCGCGACTGTGGCGGCGCGATCGAGACTCGCTGCACCATCGCCGGCGTGCCTTTCGCCTCGAGCCCACCGACCAGGGCCTCGCCGATGCCCAACTGGGTCAGCACATCCAGCGTCGCAAAGTTCGGGTTCGCACGAAATCCGTCAGCCACCGAGCGCAGTGCTTTCTGCTCCTTGACGGTGTATGCCCGCAAACCATGCTGGATTCGCAGCCCCAGCTGCGCCAGTACCTGGTCAGGCAGATCGGCTGGGGACTGAGTGACGAAATAGACGCCAACACCTTTCGAACGAATCAGCCGCACCACCTGCACCAGCCGCTCCTGCAACGCCTTGGGCGTATCGCCAAACAGAAGGTGCGCCTCATCGAAGAACAGGACCAGCAAAGGCCTGTCGGCATCGCCCCGCTCCGGAAGCTGCTCGAAGAGTTCGGCAAGCAGCCATAGCAGGAAGGTCGCATAAACCTTGGGCGCCTCATGCACCAGTACGCTGGCATCGAGCAGATGGATGGGACCTCGGCCGTCCGCCGCGGGGTGCAACAGATCCTCGAGTTGCAGGGCTGGCTCACCGAACAGCGCCTCGGCGCCCTGCTGTTCGAGCGTTGCCAGGCGTCGCAGCAGGGCCTGTGACGATGCACCGGTAAACAATGCACCGTCCTCGCCGAGCAACTGCGGCTCAGCCTTGAGGTGAGCCAACAGCGCCTTGAGGTCCTTCAGATCGAGTAGCAGCAGGCCTTCGCGGTCTGCCACCTTGAACGCCGCGTACAAAGCGGCCTGCTGGCTGTCGGTGAGCTGCAGCAGGCTTCCCAGCAGCAGCGGCCCCATCTCGCTCAACGTAGTACGCAGCGGATGGCCGCTACGACCATGCACGTCCCACAGGGTCACCGGGTACGCCTGCGGCTGATGGTCCAGCCAGGGCATGCTGGCGATCCGCTCGGCGATCTTGCCCTGCGGTGCACCGGCAGCACCCAGGCCACAGAGATCGCCCTTGATGTCGGCAGCGAACACGGCAACTCCGGCATCGCTGAACTGCTCGGCCAGACGTTGCAAGGTCACTGTCTTGCCGGTGCCGGTGGCTCCGGCAATCAACCCGTGCCGATTGGCCAGGCGCAGGGACTGGCTGTTCGGTTCACCCGTCGCATCAGCGCCGAGTACCAGACGATCGATTGCAGCCTTCATCAACCCGCCTCCTTGTCGTGCTCGCGCGCTCCGGATGGGGCGCTCTCGTCGGGCGTCGATGCACTCGATTGCCGACCTGCATTGCCCTGCTCAGCCTGAAACTCGGCCCATAGCGCTGCGGCATCGGCGAACTCGGCGCCCTGCTCGGGCGACAGCGCCTCAGGATCGTATCGCTGTGTACAACCACTGCCGATGATGGGCGGCGCCTTGGCCGCGGCACGCTCGAGGGGATCGGTCACAGATGCTCCCGGATGTCAGTTGAACACCATCGTCTTGTTGCTGTGTACCAGCACACGGTCCTCCAAGTGATAGCGCAGGCCGCGAGAAAGCACCATCTTCTCTACGTCCTTGCCGAGCCGGACCATGTCCTCGATGCTGTCGCGATGGCTAACGCGCACCACGTCCTGCTCGATGATCGGGCCGGCGTCGAGCTCCTCGGTGACATAGTGACAGGTGGCGCCGATCAGCTTCACGCCGCGCAGCGAGGCCTGGTGATAGGGCTTGGCGCCGACGAAGGACGGCAAAAAGCTGTGATGGATGTTGATCACGCGCTGGGCGAACTCGTCGCACAGCTCGGACGGCAAGATCTGCATGTACCGCGCGAGCACAATTACATCGGCGCGCTGCTCGCGGACCAGGCGGGTGACTTCGGCGAACGCCTCCTGCTTATTGGCGGGGTCGACCGGCACGTGAATGTAGGGAATGCCATGCCATTCGACCATGCTGCGCAGGTCGTCATGGTTGGAAATCACGCAGGGAATGTCGCAGTCCAGCTCGCCGCTGTGCCAACGGTGCAGCAGATCGGCCAGGCAGTGGGATTCGCGACTGGCCATCAGCACCACGCGTTTGCGTTGCTCGGAGTCGGTGACTCGCCACTCCATTGAAAACTCACGAGCGATCGGAGCGAACGCCTGACGGAAACCGTCCAGATCGAAAGGCAGTGAGTCCGCGCGAATCTCGTGACGCATGAAGAACCAACCGCTCTGGTGATCCGAATGATGGTTGGCTTCAGTGATCCAGCCGTTGTAAGTGGCAAGAAAGTTACTGACCTTGGCAACAATGCCAACGCCATCGGGACAGGCAATGACCAGCCTGAAAGTGCGCATCAACGGTTACTCCGACTCAATGGGAAATGCGGCATTCTAGCCCAGCAGACAAAAGCACAGCCATCGCCATTAAGATCGAGGCGCAGCGCCAACTATGCGCGATGACGCAAACGGCGCGGCTCGCAGTCATCGGATTGTTATGCAAAGCATAAAAACCAATCGAAAAAACTTGTCCGATAAAACAGGCTTTCCGCTTGATTTAAGCCTGCGCACGGCTGCAATAGCAGTTCTTAGCCTGCGTCACATATCCTTTCAAATAGTAGTGCGGCTTTTTTACAAGGCTATATTTACTTGCGGATTACGCAGGACTATGATTGCTGCCACTTGCGTTCAAACCTATCCCAAGGAAGTCATATGTCACTTATCAATGAGTATCGCGCTACTGAAGAAGCCATCAAGGAACTTCAAGAGCGCCTGAAGTCGCTATCCGAAGACGACAAGCTGAAAAAGGAACTGGAATTCGAAGGCAAGCTGCGCGAACTCATGGGTGAATACCAGAAGTCCCTACGCGACATCATTGCCCTGCTCGATCCGGAAGCCTCTCGCAACAGCAAGAGCCCTCGCGCTGCAAAAGCTCCCGCGACCAGCAAGCGCGCCCGCCGCGTGAAGCAATATAAAAACCCACACAGCGGTGAAGTGATTGAAACCAAAGGCGGCAATCACAAGACCCTGAAAGAATGGAAAGCCCAGTGGGGCTCCGACACCGTGGAAAGCTGGGCCACCCTTCTCGGCTAAGCGGCTACGGTTTATAACGAACGCCGTTTCTCGACATTAATCATTGATGTCGGGAAACGGCGTTTTTATTTGTGCTGCACTCTTCCTTCCCCGCTCGATTCAGGCGTGGCGCACAAACATACGCCTTCCCCAAGAGTTAATTGCTCAAGCGGTAACGCTCACGCAACCCCTGACCGTACTCGCGCCATTGCTGCAACAGTTGCCGTTGTGCCGGCGTGGCGCCGATCATGAATTGCTCGATATCCGACTCGAACTGCACGAGGGTGTTGGGCGCGCCACATGCCCCATCACTCAGCCGCTGTTGGCAGAACTGACGCCATTGCGCTTGCTCGTCGACGGATAACGCTTCAGGAAAGTTACGCGCGCGGTAACGAAACAACAGCTCGTCGAGGCGCGCATCATCGAATCGGAATGGCTGTTTCGCCAGCTCCGCAGGTGACAGGCTACGGACCTGGTCGCACAGCCGCCGGTCGCGGTCCCCGAGAAAACCGTCATACAGCTGCTGCTCCGGATCATCAGTGCCAGCGAAGCGGTCTTCGCGATAGATGTCTTCGAGCTTGGTGCTCCAGATATGCCGCTGCTCTCGAAGCATCGCTGCACGCTCATGGCAGACCGGCATATCCAGACCAAGGCGCTGGATGTCTTGCGTGCGCAAAACCTTGAGCGACGCCACCACGGGACACTTGTTGACGTGCACCAGCTTCAAGGGCACCGGCAACTCGCCATCGGCGAGCTGGTCACGTCGGGTATACAGGCGCTGACGCAGCGTTTCAGCCGTTTCCTGCAAGAGCGGCTCCGGCCCGGCCTGCAGATCGCAGACGATCAGCGCATTGCGATTGCGCGGGTGCCAGCCCAGCGGCAGGACCACCGAGAGAAAATGCCGTGCAGCGGAGAAGCGGCCGGACACATGCACCATGGGTTCCAGCAACCGGATCTGCTCAAGTACCGCCTGCTTGCGGCGCAGGTTGTAGAGATAGTCGTACAGCCGCGGCTGCCGATCGCGAACGAGTCTGGCCAGGGCAATGGTCGCGCGCACGTCGGATAGCGCGTCGTGCGCATTCAGATGTTCCAGCCCGTTGGCCACGCTCAGTCGTTCGAGTTTGAGCGTCACCCGCCCCTCCTCTTCAGGCCAGACCAGGCCTTCCGGGCGCAGAGCATAAGCCGTGCGTACCAGATCGATCAGATCCCAGCGGCTGTTGCCGCCCTGCCATTCACGGGCATAGGGATCGTAGAAGTTGCGGTACAGGCTGTAGCGCGTCACCTCGTCGTCGAACCGCAGGCTGTTGTAACCGGCGCCGCAGGTGCCAGGCATCGACAGCTGTTGATGCAGGCGATGAATGAACTCGGCCTCGCACAAGCCCTTCTGTTCGAGGGTCGCGGGGGTGATCCCAGTGACCAGGCAGGCCGCCGGATGCGGAAGGATGTCGTCGGAGGGACGGCAATAGATGTTCAGCGGCTCGCCGATTTCCTCGAGCGCCTCGTTGGTGCGGATACCCGCCACCTGCAACGGACGGTCGCGGCTGGGCGAGATTCCTGTGGTTTCGAAGTCGTACCAGAAGATGCTTGAATTCACGGGAGAGTCCTTCTCGATCAGCGCGGCAGTCTATCAGCCAGGGCGGCACATCGCCGCGTGCGTCAACCGATCTGCCCGCTCAGCATTGGGTATGCGAACGACATCCTGCAAAGCAGCAGGCACTTCGCCATAATCACACCCCTCCGGCTTGCCCTCCGCTCAGACGACTCAGGCGCATTGCCGCAGCGGCACTTGCCGCATAGCATCGACCTTTGCCTACCTCAGACGACTTTACCCTTGCCTTCAGCTTTCGACCGACCATTGCCGCTCGACAATAGCCATCGCGTGGAGACGCCCGAAGGCATCGATCTACTCCTGCGTCCGGCCGGGCTCGTACCGCGCGCGCTGGCCTTTGCCATCGACCTGGCGCTCCGTGCTGCCATCCTGCTAGCCCTCTTCATCATCCTGGGGATGCTGGGCAATTTTGGTATCGGTCTTGGGACGCTTCTGCTGTTCCTTGTGCAATGGTGGTACATGGTGCTCTTCGAAGTACTGAACCAGGGACGTACACCTGGCAAGTACTGGCTGGGTCTGCGAGTAGTGCATGACGATGGCACGCCGGTCGGCTGGACCTCCTCGCTGACGCGCAACCTGCTGCGCTTCGTCGATATGCTGCCGTTCGGCTATTTTCTCGGCGCACTGAGCTGCCTGGGCCACCCTGCCTTCAAGCGTCTCGGCGATCTCGCCGCAGGGACCTTGGTGGTCTACCGGGAAAGACCACAAGCGCGCCCGACGCTGCCGGAGGTGGAAGCTGCCAAACCGCCTTTTGCGTTAAGTCTCGATGAGCAACGCGCTCTTATTGCCTTCTCCGAGCGTCATGCCAGTCTTTCTGCCGAGCGGCGTCTGGAGCTGGCTTCGATCCTTGCCGAACCGCTGGCGGTTACCGGTGAGAACGCCGAGGCAAAGATCCATGGCATCGCCCGCTCACTGGTAGGCGCGCCATGAAGCAGGCCGCCTTCGAACGCCAGCATCACGCCGACTGGCATGACTTCATCGGCCAGCTGGACGCGCTGGAGCGTGGCAAGCCAAGTCCCAGCCAGGCCAGCGACTTCCCCGCCGCCTACCGCCGTCTTTGCCAACACCTGGCGCTGGCCGAATCGCGCGGCTACAGCAGCCAGCTGATCGATCAGTTGCGCCAGCTCGCCCTGCGCGGCCATCAGCAGTTCTATCGGCACCGCAGTCCATTGCTGGGGCGACTGCTCGGGTTCATCACCGGTGGCTTCGCCCGCGCGGTCCGTGAGCAGTGGCGTTGCGTACTGGCAGCAAGCCTGCTCTTCTACGGCAGCCTGCTCGGCATGGCCGCTTTGGTCTTCGCCTTCCCGGAGCTGGTGTTCAGCATCCTGCCGCCGGACCAGGTCACACAGATGGAACAGATGTACGACCCGGACGCCAGCCGCCTGGGTCGCTTCGCCGAACGGGGCTCGGGCGACGATTGGCTGATGTTCGGCTATTACGTGATGAACAATATCGGCATCGCATTCCAGACGTTCGCCAGCGGGCTGCTGTTCGGCCTGGGTACGCTCTTCTTCCTGCTGTTCAATGGCCTGACGATCGGCGCCGTCGCGGGCCACCTGAGCGCCATCGGCTACCACCAGCCGTTCTGGTCGTTCGTCATCGGCCATGGCGCGTTCGAGCTGACCGCCATCACCCTTGCCGGCGCCGCGGGGCTGCAGCTCGGCGTAGCGCTGGTGGCGCCGGGGCGCCTGACCCGCGCAGAGGCGCTGCGTCAGGCCGCCAAGCGAGGCATCCAGCTGGTCTGCGGGGCCACCCTGTTCTTGCTGATCGCTGCCTTTGTTGAGGCCTACTGGTCATCCATGACCCTGACCTCGCCCATGATCAAGTACATCGTCGGCGCGCTGCTCTGGCTGATCGTGTCCGTTTACTTCGCGTTTGCCGGGAGGGCGCAGCATGCAGCTGAGTGATGCCAGCGTCTCGATCCGCCCGCGCAGTCCATGGGAGGCGCTGGACCTCGGCACCCTGCTCGCCAGGCGCCACGCGAAGCTGCTGATGACGACCTGGGCGGCCGTGACGCTGCCGCTTTTCGGCCTGATCAGTCTGCTGCTGTGGCAGCACCCAAGTCTGGCGCTGCTGCTGTTCTGGTGGCTCAAACCCCTGTACGAGCGCTTGCCGCTGCACATCCTGTCCAAAGCACTGTTCGGTGAAACACCAGACTTTCGAGAAAGCCTGCGAGCCTTCCCCGGCCTGCTGCGGCCACAGCTGTTGGCCAGTCTCACCTGGCGTCGCCTGAGCACGACGCGCAGCTTCGATCTGCCAGTGCAGCAGCTCGAGGGGCTCGACGGCAAGGCACGCAAGCAACGCCTGCTCACGCTCAGTCTGCGCAGCGGCCGCGCGCCCAGCTGGCTGACCGTGGTCGGCGTGCATCTGGAAGGAGCCCTCTGGCTCGGCCTGCTCGGCGTGCTGTATTTCCTGCTGCCGGCGCAGCTGGTACAGCGCTGGAACTGGGAAGATCTGCTCGGGCTGAGCGCCGAATGGCTCTGGCTGGAACACCTGTCCAATCTGCTCTATGCGCTGGTGCTCATCGTCTGGGAGCCTATCTATGTCGCCTGTGGCTTCAGCCTCTATCTCAATCGACGCACTCATCTGGAGGCGTGGGACATAGAGCTGGCCTTCCGTCGACTGCGCCAGCGCCTGCTCAGCGCTGCACCAGCGGTGCTGCTTGCCTGTGGCCTGTTGTTCTGGCCGACAGCGCACGATGCCTGGGCAGCGGCGCCAACGGCCGACACAGCGCAACAGGGCCCGAAAAGCGAGCGTCTGCTGAATCAGCCACTGACCAGCGAGACGGCCCGCGAACGAATCGACGCGCTGCTCGACCAACCGCCCTTTCAGCACCGGGAGACGGTCACCCGTTGGCGCTTTGGTGCGCAAGACAGCCCGCAGGAGCCCGGCGCTCTGGCGCGCCTGCTCGAACGCCTGCTGCAGGGTGGCTCGCTGTGGGAAAGCCTGGAAAGGCTGGCGCAGGCACTCGAAGTTCTACTCTGGACCGCACTGGCCTTGCTGGTCGCGCTTCTGCTGTGGCGCTACCGCGACTGGCTGCAGACTTTCGGCAGCCGCATACAGCTGCCGGCCAGGCGCCGCCAACCTGCACCCGCGCAGCTGTTCGGCCTCGACGTCGCGCCCGAAAGCCTGCCAAACGACGTTGCCAGCGAGGCCGAACGACTCTGGCAGCAGGATCCGCGCGCATCTCTGGCACTTCTCTATCGCGGCTTGCTCAGCCGCCTGCTGCATGATTTCCAGCTGCCGCTGAAGGCGGCGCATACCGAGGGCGAGGTGCTGGCGCGCGTGCGACAGCTTCAGCGCGAACCGCTGTCGCGCTTTGCCGAGCAACTTACGCAGCATTGGCAGCACCAGGCCTACGGGCACCGGAACGCCGAAGACGTGGTCCGCGACGAACTGTGTGCCGGCTGGCGTGCGCTGTTTGCCGAGGAGTCGAGGCCATGAACCGACTCCGCCCTCGCCTGCTCGCCGCGGCCGCGGTCCTGCTGATCGGTCTGCTGGTCATCTGGTTGACCGGCAAGCTGCAATCCTATGAAGACGTCGTCGAGCACGGCCCGACCCCGGAAGCGCGCAGCAACACCTACCTGGCCGCCGAGCTGTTCCTGCGCGACCTTGGCCTGCAGGTCGTGCATCAGGAAGGCATCGCCGGACTTGAGACCCTGCCCACCTCTGGCCAGACGCTGCTCCTGCTCGGTGACCGCGGCAACCTGACCCCGCGGCAGACCGAGCGCCTGCTGGACTGGGCAAACGCCGGCGGCCATCTGGTCGTGGTTGCAGAGCGACTGTGGGATGAAGAGAACGGCAAAAGCGGCGACCTGCTGTTCGACCGGCTCAATCTGCAGCAGTACGCAGCTGACGACCTGGACGATGATGCGCAGACACCGCAGTCATCCACCGCCGAACAGCATCCGCAGCTGACCAAGCTGTATCTGGAGAATGAAAGCGCGCCGGCCTATCTGGCCTTCGATACCGACTTTCACCTCTATGATGCCGACAACCGCGCCCACGCCTGGGCCAACAGCGCAGGCGCCACGCACATGCTGCAACTGCAGCACGGTGACGGGCTGATCACCGCGCTGACCGACAGCTGGATCTGGCAGAACCGCAACATCGATCAGTACGACCATGCCTGGCTGCTCTGGTATCTGACTCAGGACAGCGCGGTGACTCTGGTGCACCGCAGCGAACACGACGGCTTGCTCGCACAGCTGCGCCGCCATTTCCCCGAACTTCTCACCGTGCTGGGCCTACTTGTGGCGTTCGCGCTCTGGCATGCCGGCCAACGCTTCGGCCCACTGCAGGCTCCGCTCAACCCGGCGCGTCGCCAGCTGCAGGAACACCTGCGTGGGTCGGCGGAGTTCCTGCTGCGCCATGGTCGCCAGCACAGTCTGCTGCAGCCGCTGCAACAGGACATCCAGCGCCGAGCGGGGCAACGTCATCCGGGCTTCGAACAGCTTCCGCCGAGTGCCCAGCTGCCACTGCTCGCCCGTCTCTCCAGCCTGCCGATCGCCAGCATCGAGCTGGCCATGCGCCCACTGCCGCAGCAACGTCTGTCGGCTACCGAATTCACCCGACAGGTCGCCCACCTGCAAACCCTCAGGAACGCGCTATGAGCGAACACATCCCAGAATCCGGCAACCCTGCTCCGGCCTCCAACCCGGTGAGCCAGCGCCTGCGAGCCAGCCAGCTCGCCCAGGCGCTGCGCGACGAGCTGCACAAGGCGGTGATCGGCCAGGACGACGTCATCGATGGCGTTCTGACCGCGCTGATCGCCGGCGGCCACGTGCTCATCGAAGGCGTGCCGGGGCTGGGCAAGACACTGCTGGTACGGGCGCTGGCGCGCTGCTTCGGCGGCGAGTTCTCGCGCATCCAGTTCACCCCCGACCTGATGCCCAGCGACGTCACCGGCCATGCCGTCTACGACATGCAGAGCGAGCAGTTCAAGCTGCGCAAGGGGCCGGTGTTCACCAACCTTCTGCTGGCCGATGAAATCAACCGTGCGCCAGCCAAGACTCAGGCCGCGCTGCTCGAGGTGATGCAGGAACGCCAGGTCACCCTGGAAGGCAAGGCCCTGGCGGTTCCGCAACCTTTTCTGGTCATGGCCACGCAGAACCCCATCGAACAGGAAGGCACCTACCCACTGCCGGAAGCCGAGCTTGACCGCTTCATGCTGATGTTGCGCATGGACTACCCCCAGGCGAACGAAGAGCTGGAGCTGGTACGCCAGGTCACCCGCTCGGCACGCGCCGACATGCTCGACGTCAGCGCCTTGCGCCAGCTGGTACAGGCCCGGGATGTGCTGGCCCTGCAGAAGATCGCCAGCGAACTGCCTCTGGACGATCAGGTACTGGACTATGCCGTGCGCCTTGCCCGCACCACTCGCAGCTGGCCGGGGCTGGCGCTGGGTGCTGGCCCCCGCGCATCGATCGCGCTGGTTCGTGGTGGTCGCGCCAGAGCGCTGCTGCGCGGCGGCGAGTTCGTCACGCCTGATGACATCAAGGGTTGCGCGCTGGCGGTACTGCGTCACCGGGTGCGCCTGTCGGCAGAGCTGGATATCGAGGGACTGTCGGTGGACCAGGTGCTGCAGCAGCTACTCGATCAGGTCGCGGCGCCACGCGCATGACGCCATCCCGTCGCCTGCTCGTTGCGCTGGCCGCGCTGGGGCTCGTGGCCATTCCTCTTGGCGTTCTCACCGCGTTCGGCGTCGAAGCCGGGCACTGGCAGTCCGCCTGGTGGGGCCTGTTGCTGGCGCTGGTTACGGTGACATCGCTCGACGCCTTCGCCCTGAGGCGACTGCCGTCGCCTGCGCTGCAACGCAGCCTGTCGGGAAATCTGCCACTGGGCCACTGGAGCAACGTGCAACTGCTGGTGCGCAACGCACATTCCCGCGCAATCGAGCTGGAGCTGTTCGACCACGTGCCTGAGGGCATGATCTTCGAACAGCTGCCGCAATGCATGCGGCTGCAGCCCGCCGAACATTGCCAACTCGACTACCGTCTGCGCCCGACCCGCCGCGGCCAGTTCGTTTTCCAGCACTGCGATCTTCGCCTGGCCAGCCCGTTGGGCCTCTGGCGCAGCAGACGCCAGCTTGAGCTTGTCGACGAAACCCGGGTGTATCCCGACTTCGCTCGGTTGCACGGAGCCAGCCTGCAGGCGATCGACGTCTGGTTGAATCGCCTCGGCGTCCGCCAGCAACCGCGCCGCGGGCTGGGGCTGGAATTTCACCAGCTACGCGAGTTCCGCGAGGGCGACACCCTGCGGCAGATCGACTGGAAAGCCACGGCGCGGGCACGCATGCCGATTGCCCGCGAATATCAGGACGAGCGCGACCAGCAGATCGTGCTGATGCTCGACTGCGGTCGGCGTATGCGCAGCCAGGACGCCGAACTCACGCACTTCGACCATGCCCTCAACGCTGCCCTGCTGCTGGCCTATGCCGCGTTGCGCCAGGGCGATGCCGTGGGCGCCTGCACCTTCGCCGGCGAACAGCCGCGTCACGTCACCCCAGCCAAGGGCCAACAGCAACTTCACGTGTTACTGAACGGTCTTTACGACCTGCAGCCCACCCAGCAGCCCGCAGACTACGGCGCAGCGGTCGATCGGTTGCTGGCCCGGCAACAGCGCCAGGCACTGGTTATCGTGCTGAGCAACCTGCGCGATGAGGACGATGCCGAGCTGCACGGGGCGCTGAAGCGGCTCTCACGCAAACATCGGGTGTTGTTGGTGAGCCTGCGCGAAGAAGTACTGGACCAGCTGCGCCTGCGGCCGGTGCAGAGCCTGGACGACGCGCTCGACTACTGCGGCGCCCAGGACTACCTGAACGCCCGCCAGGCGCTGCACAAGCGCCTGGCGGCCCATGGCATGCCGGTACTCGACGTCCAGCCTTGCGATCTGGGGCCGGCACTTATCGGGCGTTATCTGGCGTGGAAGAAAACCGGGACGCTGTGAGCGCGGCTCACAGACCGTGGCAGCAGTCCTTGTCAGTGAATCGATCCGATGCCGGGCTGGCATGATGCGCCAGAGGAATGTGCAACATCGGCTGGAAACTGAAGTAGTGATGCAGGGCAGCGATCATCTCGCGGATATCCCCGGGCGGGTCGATCAGGGAAAAGCCGGTATCGTAGCTGCCCGGCGTCACATCCTCGCTTGACCACAGACTGAACGCACTGAAATCCACTTGCCGCAGTTGACCGCTCTGGCCCGGAATCTTCAGGCGCATCTCGAAGCGAACACCAAGCATCATCGGATAGGGGCTGATCAGCATCAGCCCGCCCTCGGACAGGTTGCCGATGAAGCCCAGCGGCTTCTCGGTGAACCGATTGAATACGTTGAGGTAGTACGGCAACTGATGCCGCTGGATACGACGCTGGTTCGCCATGTTCATGTCGTCGGAGCCTTCAGCCTTAACCCTGCAATTCGAGTCCTGTCGGCTCAACTGCATTCCTGGCTGATACGCATCGCCAGGCGCTGTCGAGCCGCCTCTACTTCACTTTCACTGTAGTAGACGCGCTCTCCGGCTGCATCGTTACGAAAAAAACGTCCGCCAAGCTGCAGTCGCGACAACTGGCTGCGCAAGCCCTGGCATTCCTGATCTCGTGCAGCCCGCGCTTTGCTGGCCTGCTCCCTCGCTGCCTGCTGCTCCTGCCGCCGCGCATCGAAGAATCGTTCGCTGCGCGCCTCACGCTCACGGGTCTGGTCGTCGCGTTCGACGACCTGGGGCCGAACCTCGACCTGCTCGGCTCCGGCTGCCGGGCGCTGGCCGAAGTGAACCTGTCCGTTGGCATCGGTCCAGCGATAGATCTGCGCATCTGCCAGTGCAGGCAGCAGCATGGCGGTCATCAGCAAAGCTCGCATGATCCCTCACATGGCTTTCATGAAATCAACGTTTGGCCGGCTGAACCACCGGCGGTGCCTCGGCATGATAGTGGCCCAGCTGCCTCAGCGTCTCCAGGCGCGCACGAGCGCGATAGGCGTACTCGCTGGCAGGGTATCGCTCGACGATGAAACGATAGGTTTCGCCAGCGTCGACGAACAGGCCCTGGCGCTCCAGACACTGGCCGCGCAACAGTGAAATCTCCGGCTGGACCTGGCTGCGCGGCTTGCTACGGCGTTCTGCCTGCGACAGTGATTGCATCACCCGCTCGCAGTTGTCGGCCTCGTAGTACTGGTAAGCCGCATCCAGGTGGCGATCGAAAGCATGCCGACTGCTGCAGCCGACGGTCAGAAGACTCAGGAAAACGATGATCAGGGTGCGCATGGGTTCCTCCGTATGCTCCTGTATCGACCGGGTTGGAAAAACCTGCAGACAGCCCGTCAGCCGGACGCAAAGAGTAGTGCTCGCCGAGCGATGACTACAACCGGCGAGCATAGTAGCCTCGGGGCCAGCCAGAAAAAGGAGCAATTGAATGATTCCGCGTCGCACCAAGATCGTCGCCACCCTGGGCCCAGCGAGCAGCTCGCCGGAGGTGTTGGAAAAGATGATCGTCGCCGGGCTGGACGTAGCCCGCCTGAATTTCTCCCACGGCAGCCCCGACGAGCATCGTGCCCGGGCCGAGCTGGTCCGTGAAATCGCCGCGCGCCACGGCCGCTTCGTCGCGCTGCTCGGAGACCTGCAGGGGCCGAAGATCCGCATTGCCAAGTTCACCGACAAGCGCATCGAGCTGAAGGAAGGCGACCAGTTCCGCTTCTCCGTGACCCATCCGCGCGACGCCGGCAATCAGGAAGTGGTCGGCATCGATTACCCGGATCTGGTCAAGGATTGCGGCGTCGGCGATGAGCTCCTGCTCGACGACGGCCGCGTGGTGATGCGCGTCGACAACGCCACCGCGGACGAACTGCACTGCACCGTACTGATCGGTGGCCGGCTGTCGGACAACAAGGGCATCAACCGTCGCGGCGGCGGCCTGACTGCCCCGGCGCTGACCAACAAGGACAAGGCCGACATCAAGTTGGCCGCCGACCTGCAGCTGGACTACCTGGCAGTTTCCTTCCCTCGTGATGCCGCTGACATGGACCTGGCCCGCCGCCTGCGCGACGAAGCTGGCTCCGACGCCTGGCTGATCGCCAAGATCGAGCGGGCCGAAGCGGTCGCCGACGATGAGGCGCTGGATGGCCTGATCCGCGCCAGCGACGGCGTGATGGTGGCGCGCGGCGATCTCGGCGTGGAAGTTGGCGATGCCGAGCTGGTCGGCATTCAGAAGAAGATCATTCTGCACGCCCGCCGCCACAACAAGGTGGTGATCACCGCGACGCAGATGATGGAGTCGATGATCCACAGCCCGATGCCGACCCGCGCCGAGGTATCCGATGTAGCCAACGCCGTGCTGGACTACACCGATGCGGTGATGCTCTCGGCCGAAAGCGCCGCCGGCGAATACCCGATCGAAGCGATCAAGGCCATGGCCCGTGTGTGCTGCGGCGCGGAGAAGCACCCGACCAGCACCAAGTCCGGACACCGCCTCGGCCAGCAGTTCGAGCGCTGCGACGAGAGTGCCGCGCTCGCTGCGATGTACACCGCCAACCACTTCCCGGGGGTCAAGGCCATCATCGCCCTGACCGAAAGCGGCTATACACCGCTGATCATGTCGCGCATCCGGTCTTCGGTACCGATCTTCGCCTTCTCGCCGCACCGCGAAACCCAGGCACGGGTCGCGCTGTTCCGCGGCGTGCAGACCATCCCATTCGATCCGGCTGCGCTACCTGCAGAAAAGGTCAGCCAGATGGCAGTCGAGGAGCTGCTCAAGCGCAACATCGTGCAGCCCGGTGACTGGGTGATCCTGACCAAGGGCGACAGCTACCACGACAGCACAGGCGGTACCAACACGATGAAGATCCTGCGCGTCGGCGATCAGTAAGGCTGGCAGGGAATCACACGAGGCCGGCTCTTTAGCCGGCCTCGTGCTGTCTGCGGGATCGAACGGGGAGCCAACTACCGCGGCTGAGTCGCGCTGACGAAAGCGTCGCTGAATATCTGTCCACGCGGCAGGCCCGCGAGAAACAGGCGCCTGGCGCAGGCGTCGACGAACGCCGAACCGCCGCAGAGCAGCGCGATGTCCCGCCGCGACGTTGGTCGTAGCGTCGAAAGCATGCTGTCACGCTGTTGCGCATCGACCCATTGCAGCTCCAGGTTCTCGTGCCTGTCCGCCAACTCCTGCAACGGCCCGCGCAGGTAGTGCTCGTCACGGCAAAAGTGCACCAGCCTGATCGTCCCGGCATGGCCCTGGCGCAGGCCCTCGCGCAACAGGCTGAACAAAGGGGCCAACCCGGTTCCCGAAGCCAGCAGCAATAAAGAGCGCTCGGACCACTCCGGCTCGTAATGCAATGCACCACCGTGCAGGTCGCCCAGCCGCAGCGTGTCGCCCGCGCGCAGCTGCCGCGCGGCATCGCAGAACGCCCCCGGCCTGGAGCAATCGAGATGAAACTCCAGCCAGGAATCGTCGCCGGGAAGGCTGGCCAGCGAATACGGCCTAGCGATGCCGGCACCGGTCCACAGCAACAGGTGCTGACCTGCACGATAGCGCAGCGGCCGCTCCGGCAGCAGACGCAGGCGCAACACGCTGCCGCTCAGCCACTCGGCGCTTTGCACCTGAGCGGGCAGTCCGTCGCGGCGGGGATCGAAGACTTCTACACCGAAATCCTCCTCGACACGGCACTGACAGGCCAGTCGCCAGCCGGCCGCATGCTGCTCGGGCCGCAGCAGGTCGGGTTGCAGATCGCGCGGTGCTCCGTCGACACAGCGCACCAGGCAGGCGTGGCAGCTGCCGGCGCGGCAACTGTAGGGTACGGGCAAGCCGGCAGCGATCAGGGCATCAAGCAGGTTGGTAGCGGGCGCGACCGACCAGCGCTTGCCGGCGCAATGCAACTCAGGCATCGGCGGTGACCCAGGCGGGTTCGCAACGATTGCGACCACCGCGCTTGGCTCGATAAAGCGCTTCGTCGGCACGCTGTAGCGCTGCATCCAGATCATCTCCGGCGTTCAGCAGGGTCAGGCCGATCGACAGGCTGAGATGTCCGGCTTCGATATTGGCGTCTTCCGGCTCGGCGTTGGCGAAAGCCTCTCGCAGGCGCTCACAGCACGCGGTGAACTGCTCGGCGTCGGTATTGGGCAGCAGTAGCACGAACTCCTCGCCGCCATAACGGGCCAGCACGTCGTCATCACGCAGACAGGACCGCGCCACGCTGGCAAAGGCCTGCAGCACGCGGTCTCCGGTGGCATGGCCGTGGATATCGTTGATGCGTTTGAAGTGGTCCAGATCGATGAGCGCCAGCCCCGATTGATGCCCCTTGCGCAAGCGGTTCAGGTCGCCCTCGGCGATGCGCAGGAAGCGCCGCCGGTTGTATAGGCCCGTCAACTCGTCGGTAGAAGCCAGATCCTCAAGTTGACGCATCATTCCGCGCAGGGTGTCCTGATGTGCCTGCAACGCGAAACGCCGCTGGCGCATGCGCTGGCGCAAGCGATACACGTGGCCGGCGAACAGACACATCCAGATCAGCGTCACCAGCAGCACGCTGGCCTGCAGCAGGAACACATCGGTCTCGATCGGCCGCTGCAGATAGTAATCTAGGGCAGCCATGCTGACGAAGCTGACGAAAGCCAGTGCGGCGTAGCGAATGAACACCTTCGGTGGCAGGAAGACGGCAAACATCAGCACCAGCAGATAGAGCACCAGCAGCGAACCACGCGCGCTACCGAGGTTGAACAGAAAGGTCGTCAGCCACAGCAGCCCCACCAGGACCTGCGGCTCAGTCAGGCTGGGATCCTTCGAGCGCAGGTTGACGCCTCGGTGAAACAGCCAGAAGAACAGCAGCTGACTCACCACAATCAATGCCGACTGCGCCACGGCGCTGGCCACCGAGGCCTGGTAGAAGCCCCCCGCCACCGCCACCCAGGTCAGCACCAGGCCCAGACCATAGGTCACGGAGGCCAGTGCGAATCGCCGCGTAACCAATTGCTGCAATGTACGCAGATCGGTCTCGTCACGCATCGCACTCATAGGGATCCTTCCCGCTGTGGCAATTTGCCGCACTCTACGCTTACCGAAAACAAAATCCTAGCCAGCATTCCCATCGCTCCTGGTCCATCCGTGTACCGCGCAGCCTGACGCGTTATACTGCGCCGCATTTTTTCGCGGCGCGTCGACTGCCACCCCCGACGCGCCTCTTATCGCCCCGTATGAGGACGCGCTGCATGACCGTGATCAAGCAAGACGACCTGATTCAAAGCGTCGCTGACGCTTTGCAGTTCATTTCTTACTACCACCCCGTGGATTTCATCCAGGCGATGCACGAAGCCTACCTGCGTGAAGAATCCCCGGCTGCCCGCGACTCCATGGCGCAGATCCTGATCAACTCGCGCATGTGCGCCACCGGTCATCGTCCGATCTGTCAGGACACCGGTATCGTCACCGTGTTCGTCCGTGTCGGCATGGACGTGCGCTGGGACGGCGCGACCATGAGCCTGGACGACATGATCAATGAGGGTGTGCGCCGCGCCTACAACCTGCCGGAAAACGTCCTGCGTGCTTCGATCCTGGCCGACCCGGCAGGTTCCCGCAAGAACACTAAGGACAATACGCCAGCCGTCATTCATTACTCCATCGTCCCAGGTGACAAAGTTGAGGTGGATGTGGCCGCCAAAGGCGGTGGCTCGGAAAACAAGTCGAAGATGGCCATGCTCAACCCGTCCGACTCGATCGTCGACTGGGTACTGAAGACCGTGCCGACCATGGGCGCCGGCTGGTGCCCGCCGGGCATGCTCGGCATCGGCATCGGCGGCACCGCCGAGAAAGCCGCGGTGATGGCCAAGGAAGTCCTGATGGAATCCATCGACATCCATGAGCTGAAGGCCCGTGGCCCGCAGAACCGCATCGAAGAGCTGCGTCTTGAGCTGTTCGAGAAGGTCAACCAGCTGGGCATCGGCGCCCAGGGCCTCGGCGGCCTGACCACCGTGCTCGACGTGAAGATCATGGATTACCCGACCCACGCCGCCTCGCTGCCGGTTTGCATGATCCCCAACTGCGCCGCCACCCGCCACGCACACTTCGTGCTCGACGGCTCCGGCCCGGCCGAACTGACCCCGCCGCCGCTGGATGCCTACCCGGAAATCGTCTGGGAAGCCGGCCCGAGCGCGCGCCGCGTCAACCTCGACACCATCACCCCTGAAGAAGTGCAGAGCTGGAAGCCGGGCGAGACCGTCCTGCTCAACGGCAAGATGCTCACCGGCCGCGACGCCGCGCACAAGCGCATGGTCGACATGCTGAACAAGGGCGAAGAGCTGCCGGTCGACCTCAAGGGCCGTTTCATCTACTACGTAGGCCCCGTCGATCCAGTCGGTGACGAAGTGGTTGGCCCGGCTGGCCCGACCACCGCGACGCGCATGGACAAGTTCACCCGTCAGATTCTCGAGAGCACTGGTCTGCTGGGCATGATCGGCAAGTCCGAGCGTGGCCCGATCGCCATCGAAGCGATCAAGGACAACAAGGCCGTCTACCTGATGGCGGTTGGCGGCGCGGCTTACCTGGTCGCCCAGGCGATCAAGAAGTCCAAGGTGCTGGCCTTCGCCGAGCTGGGCATGGAAGCGATCTACGAGTTCGAAGTGAAGGACATGCCGGTCACCGTCGCCGTCGACACCAACGGCGAGTCGGTGCACATCACCGGCCCGGCGATCTGGCAGCAGAAGATCGCCGACAGCCTGGCGGTCGAGGTGCAATAAGCGACACGCCAATAAAAAGGTTCATCGCGCTTTCCCGGGGAAGGCAGCCTTGATTTTCAGGAAAAAGTATTCCGAGTCCCGAAAACCATAGGCCATACGCTTGATCACCTTGATGCGGTTGTTGACGCCCTCAAGGACGCTGGTA